>PLZV01000023.1 GCA_003152315.1 Verrucomicrobiota bacterium | reverse complement strand
TCCCTCAATTGGTCGCCCCTCAATTCTTCCGCGCCGGTCTCCCGACCGCGCTACCAATTCCAACTCAACCACCGCTTCCCGCCGAATTGTAGGGCGCGATGCCTATCGTGTAGGTATCCCGCCGTCTTTCCATTCAAAAGCAGGGCAGGGGAATGCTCTCTCAACCGTCTCCGCATGGTAGGGCGCGGTGGCCCCACCGCGCCACGTCGTTGGTAGGGCGGGCTGGCTCAGCCCGCCGTCTTCCACCGTAGAACGGGCGTCCCGCCCGTTTTCCTCCCTGTCATTCCCAACCGCGAACCTCGAACCGAGAACCGCGACCCCGCAAAGATGCCCACAATTCTAACTCACAAGCACACAAACCGGCTCACCCGTCACGGAGCCACAAACTAGAAATCACAGGCTTGCCGGCGCACGCTTCAGTGATACTATCAGGGCGCGATGTGGTGGAAGACGTTCTTCAACTTCTATATGGCGTTGCCAGTTCTGCTCGCCTTCGGCTTTATTATTTGGAGTACGATCCGCCTACGACGCACCACCCGCTGGCCCATCTCACAGAAACTCCTTCGCCCCCCGGGTGAAAGTCTCCGCAAAAAGCTGGAACAACTCGACGAATTCGCGCCCATGCAATTCGCAGTTGTAACGCTTATCTGGTGCCTCTGCTTGCTCGGGATGTTCCAGTTGCAGAAAATTCTTGCGCCCAACAGCTGGTCCGTCTTCTTCACCATCTTAAGCATCGGCATTCTTATCGCAATCGCAGGCGCATGGTGGATTAACCGATATTTCACGAAAGCCGCCAACTACTCCCTTGGTTACTTTGGTGAACGCATCGTGGGCGAGGGGTTGAACCAACTCCTCCGCGAAGGTTGTCACGTCTTCCACGATTTCCCAGCCGACCCGAAATGGAATATCGACCACATCGTAGTCGCTCCCTCGGGCGTGTACGCCGTCGAAACCAAGGCCCGTCGCAAACGCCGGGCGCAGAAAGGCAAGCCCGACCACGTCATTATCTACGACGGCGACATCCTCAGTTTCCCCCATGCCGAACAGAACCGATACGGCCTCGACCAGGTCATCGCCAATGCGAAATGGCTCAGCGGTTACCTCAGCAGCGCGACAGGGGAGAAAGTCTGGGTCGAACCAATCCTCACGTTCCCCGGCTGGTGGATCGAACGCCGCGCCAAGGTCACCAACGTCCAGGTATTCAATCCCGGTGAAATTCCCCCCTACGTGCTCAGCCGCCCCGCACGCCTGACCGCCCAGAGCATCAAACAGATCGTCCACCAGCTCGACCAGAAATGCCGGGATGTGGAGTTTTGAGGAGGTTCAAGCTCCAAACGATGCGGGTTGCGCGGGACAAGCTAGTTTGCAAACAAGGGATTGTGCGGGGCTGAATTCAGTCTTCAGGAAGTGAATCGAGTATATTTTGGAGAGTTATCCGGTTTGCTTGTTGGCGTTTTCCCGTGAGATCAGGTCCGAAATCATTCAGGATCGTATAAATTGATTTCCCATAATACGCTTCAAGAGAGCCCGCTTGATCGCCGATCAACTCCTTACATAGCGCAAAGATTTCGGTTTCAGGAAAGGCTTTGAGTTTTTGTATCAACAACCCTGCTGGTTGCAATTCATGTTTCTTGATTCGTACCCTCTTTGTTACTGAGGTAGGGTGAAAAATCTGTAACAAAAATTGACGGAAAATAATCAACGGATTCCTTGGAACATGTCTAATAGCAGAGAGCTCCTGGATGAGTTCCAGCACCGATGGATCGTGGATTTCAGACAACTTTTGATCTAACAGTGGCATGTAGGTTCCGTGAACGCGCCTCTTATCCGAAAGGCTAGTGTCTCACAGAAGGTAGGCTTACCACGGAGAAACCGCTGCGACAAGTCAAACTGACGTACCACCGCTAACAGCCGCGCCTTGCCCCGTCGCACCAGCCCTGCTACACTGACGCCCCATGCCCGACAGCGCATCCGATCTGGCCTTTCAAAAAGTCGCGAAGCTCGTCGCCACGTTCAAGGCTAACGAAGAGCGCTATCTCTCGGCAAACTACCAGGAAGCCGAGGTCCGCAAGGACTTCATCGACAAATTCTTTATCGCGCTCGGCTGGGATGTGAACCATGACGAGCAAACGAATCCGTACGAGCAGGAAGTCAAAGTCGAGCCGTCCGTTTCCGCCTCTGGACAGCGCCGTGCGGATTATGCCTTCCACCTTAAGCCAAACTTCCGCGACGTTCGATTTTTCGTCGAGGCGAAGAAACCACATGGCGACATCGCCACGAAGGACAACTACTTTCAAACGATCCGTTACGGCTGGAACAGCGAAACACCGCTGGCCGTGCTTACAGACTTCGAGCAATTCCACGTACTTGATTGCCGATACAAACCTGACGTAGATACCGCCCTCAATCGCCACGCCGCCAAGTATCACTACAGCGAGTACACCAACCGCAAGAAGTTCGAGGAAATATACTGGTTGTTCTCCCGAGAAGCTGTAGCAGACGGTTCATTGGAGAAGCGAGCCAAGGAACTACCGAAACCGCGCGGCAAGGCTGTGCAACGCGGGTTGTTTGCCGGGGGTTGGCAGAGTATTGACGAATCCTTCCTCAAGGAACTGGACGAATACCGCACTGATCTTGCTAAGGCATTCAAGAGCAAGAATCCGAAGCTCGACAGTGAGCAGCTTACGGAAGCCACCCAGCGTGTCCTCGACCGCCTAGTATTCATACGCTTCCTGGAAGATAAAGGAATCGAGGCGCAACGGCTCGTGGACAAGTTCGGTGACAAGGGCACGGCGTGGGAGGACTTTATCGCCACCAGTCGCCGGCTTGATGGCATTTACAACGGTATTGTCTTCAAGGACCATGCCGTTCTTGACAAGCCCGGCTTTCGCGTCGACGACATAGCTTTCGCAAATATTTGCGAGAAACTTGCACATGTAAACTCACCATACGACTTCAATGCCATTCCGATTCACATCCTGGGCTCAATCTACGAACGCTTCCTCGGCAAAGTCATCGTCGCCACCGACAAGCGCGTTCGCGTAGAGGAGAAACCCGAAGTCCGCAAAGCCGGAGGCGTCTATTACACGCCGGAGTACATCGTCCGCTACATCGTGGAGAACACGGTTGGCAAGCTTATTGACGGCAAAACTCCTGACCAGATTGCTGGTATGCGCTTCGCCGACATCGCTTGTGGCAGCGGTTCGTTCTTGCTTGGCGTATACGACCTCCTGCTGACCTATCATGGCAACTACTACAACCAGAACCCCAGTAAGGCGAAGAAGGGTGATTGCCTCGAACGCGACGGCAAACTTTACCTCTCGCTCCGCAAAAAGCGCAGCATTCTGCTCAATAACATTTACGGCGTCGATATTGACGCTCAGGCTGTCGAAGTCTGCCAACTCTCGCTGTACCTCAAGCTCCTAAAGGATGAGACAACCGTCAGCGCGCACCAGTACTTACTAGATTTCGAACAACAGGCACTTCTTCCACCGCTTAACAAAAATATAGTTTGCGGCAATTCGCTTGTCGGGGCGGACGTCCTGCAAGGCCAACTTTTCCCGAGTCAGGAAGAACAAAGACTCAGTCCAATGAACTTCGAGGATGCGTTCCCTGAAATTCTCAAACGCGGCGGTTTCGACGCAATCGTAGGTAACCCGCCATACCGGATGTTGCAGCCACACAACACATCCGAAAGCATACTGTCCTATCTGCGCAGTCACTATGTTGCGGCAGAGTTCAAAATCGATCTATTTCATCTCTTCTTGCAGCGTGCTGTTTCTCTTCTCAAAGACGGTGGTTACCTGAGCTACATAATTCCGACAACAATTCTAAATAACGTTTACGCCGAAACGCTTCGCGGTTGGCTGATGGACCGTTGTTCTATCGAACAGATCGCTGTAGCCCGGGACCGAGTCTTTGCGGGTGCGGACGTCCATACCGCTGTTCTTGTGTTTCGAAGAGAGGTCTCCCAGCGAAATAGAGACGCTCAAGAAATTAAAACAACTAGCGAACTTGATCCCCAGTTCGCTGCGCTTCCAGTTTTCAAATCCGGAACGCGGCAGTCTGCATTCGCATCATTGCCGGGGCGGGTCTGGAATATTCTCGTGAATGACAGTAACTGCGCGCTAATCTCACGGCTCAGTTCGGAATTTACACCACTAGAAAAAGTCGCGGTGCTCAACCGTGGCCTAATCACCGGCGACAGGGATAAGTATTTTGCCAAAACCAAACAAACTCTCGATCACGTACCGATTATTGCTGGCAGTGATGTTCATCGCTACCAAATTGCTCGTCCATCGGAGTTTGTTCTTTTCAAGAAGCCCGAGGGAGCGGGAGGATCCTGGGACGAAGACATGCATTTTGCACAGCATAAACTTGTTGTGCGGCAGATTTGCGAGGAGCCAACGGCAAGTATTGTGCGAAAACCAATGGCCGTTACCGGCAATCTGTTTACTGTCCGGGCAGGTACTATTGAAGAAGAACTCTATCTTCTTGGGATTATTAACTCGCGCCTAACAGGTTTCTTCTGGCGTACGATGTTCGCTGATTTCAAAACTTCCTTCCCTCAAGTCACTATCTTCAGTTTGGCGCAAGTTCCTATTCGTGTCCCCAATCTCTCAGACGCAACCGAAAGACTCAAACGCGATTCTATCATTGGAAAAGTTGAACAAATTCTTGCCGCGAAAAAGAACGCCGTTAGTGCGAAACTGGAGAAGGACAAAACGTATTATGAGAATAGATTTACGAACCTAAGCCGAGAAATTGATCAGCTTGTTTACGAAATCTATGGGTTAAGCGTAGAAGAAATTGCAATCTTAGAGAAGGCTTCCGTATGACCTGGCTTTGGAAATCGGATGATGAGTTTAAGAAGTGCGTAAGTCCGTTGGGAGATCCCGAACTTCTTCTAAACATCGTTCAATCAGAAACACGTCTCGAACAAGTGCAAAGGATAGCAACAGCGGTACAATCTATGACTTTGGGCTTGGCGAACCTAAGGAAATTGGAGTGCCTCAACCAGCCGCTGTCTGCTGATATGAATACATACGCACCAGCGCGCTCGCTCGTGCTCGAAATTGCCAATTCTGGAGAAGAATTAATTTTCCTTGACGAAAGACTGGTTAGAGATCGGTCCGCCGACGATTTCATCGCCGTGAAGAAGCTGCACGAGGACTGGCAGCATCACGCAGACGCCGGTACGCTGATGAAGGAGATTCAAGCCTTCCTCTTGGCTGTCGATAACCTATTAGAAGGCTTTTCCGATAATGTTCGCGAAGACAGCGAGCTTTTTCTTGAGGGTTCGGTTCTTCCCGAATTTCTTTTACGAGAGTTTAAGCTTGCGCGTGACCTATTTTCTGTCGGATTTGACGAAGTCGGAATATTCGCTGCCGGACGCGGTTTGGAAGGAGTGCTTCGTGCCTTTGCCGGCCACAAAGGGGTGTTTCTCCGGCATCAGGGAAAGACTCGCCCAGCCAGCGAAGCAGATTTCAGGGACCTGATAGAGATTTGTTACAGGTTACGTTGGAAAAGTGATAAATCGCGTATCATCGATCAAGATACAAAGAGCCTTTTGGATTTGCTGCGAACTGTGAGGAACAGTACTGCGCATCCAAACCAACGACGACAGCAACAAAATTGGCGCGAGTTAGCAATCATGACATCTACAACAGCAAACAATTTATGGAAAGATGCACAACGTAAACGGGCGCAACTGGTGAGCAAAACAGTCGACAAGGATTGGCCGTAACGACTTGAGGTCAGGTCTATTCATTATGCATTTAGGAGAAAAATCACCCCGCCAACGCCCCCGCCGCTGTTTTCACCGCGAGCCAAGCAACTTGGGAAGTTGCGCGACCGCCTCGCGTTGTTTCGAAGCCGAGTCTGACGAGACGCGACCATGTAGTGCCCAGGTCGCAACCCGCAGGGTAATGCGAATGGGCGTGAGCATTACGAACTGATACTGATACACCCCGCTACTGATCCCACACTCCATCAACCGCCCCGCTCCTAATCCGCCTCTCCACCAATCGCCCACACCACTACTCCCTCGATCTTTCTGCAAATTCAGAAAAGCTGAAATTCAGTATTTCTGAAATACTGAATTTCTGAAGCGGAGTGCAACACTAGTTGCGCGACACGCCGCGATGTAGTTGTCGCGGCAATACTGAATTCATGAAAAGAGCCTGCCTCGGGTCAGGTCCATACATTCAGGAGAAATCACCCCGCCAGCGCCCGCTCCGCTTCTTCCATCGTCTCAACCGTTACAATCCCCACATCCGCGGCATAATGGAAATACGACATCACCCTAAACCCAATATCCTTCTTCGGATCAGGCACGATCCGCACTGCCGCCCTCGTGCTGCACTGGCAGCATCCTCGTAAAATTACGGGACGGCATCCCGCAGAATTGCGGGACGAGACTACCCCAATGCCCGTTCTGCCTCCGCCACCGTCTCAACAGTGACAATGTTGACACCAGGGCCATAGTGGAAATATGACATGACTTGGAACCCGATGTCTTTACGGGGATCAGGAACTATTCTAATGACCTCCGACACTCCTCGCGCGTTGGTCAGATCCATCACCGTATCAATCAACGGCGCACAGGCATAATCCATCGACTCCAACCCTCCCAGATCCGTCAACAACCGGAACCCAGGTGGCAAATGCGCGAGCGCCGCCTGAAGATCTCCCATCGCCCGATCAAAATCACTAGGCACAACGTGCCCACAATACGTCATCGTCAAAAGGTTCCGAGATGGCTCAGCTTCTATTTTAATCATGTTAACAATCGCGCCATCTCGTCGCGCCATAGCTTTAGCGACGGCGGACGTCCCACATCTGTTTCAACCACAATCACGAGATTGCCTCCAATTTCATAGTGAATAATAGCAGAAATCTCGTCCGCCGTAGCCTTAGCGAAGGAGGATACCTTCATCATCAAACTATACCGCACGAAGCCGAGTCGCACCATCCTCAGTCCGTAATTCCGCCTTCAACCTTTTTTACTTCTCCCTTGTCCTCAGCCTGTCCGATAGATCGACTAAAGCAATCCTCCAGTGTCCATCTATCAATTCATGAATTCAGAAAAGATGAAATACTGAATTTGTGAAAAGCCGCCCGGACTCTCGGATTGCTCATCATCACGGGAACTACGTCAGGATGGGAACTGCGTTAGGGAGAGTGTGTTTCCGTCCGGGTCCTTAAACCACGCAATCTTCGCCCCCGACGGCGCACTCCAAATCCCCAACTCATCCTGGCCCATACCCTCGAAACGCTCAAACCGAACCCCCTTTGCCGCGCTGGCGGCATCCCGCAGCATTGCGGGACTTCCACTCAACCTCTTCACCTCCGCAGAAATATCCGCCACCTCCCACCCCAACACCGTATGCCTCGCTGGTTCCAATTCCTTCACCTTCTGCACCCTTAACATTATATCCATGGCATGCCGCGGCGGCATCCCGCAGAATTGCGGGACATCAAACACAATCGCAAACGGATCATCGCTCACAAACTTCAACCCCAACGTCTCCTCATAAAACTTCCGCGCCTCCGCCGGTTTCCGCGTCGCAACAAAACTGATCACTTTTGATTTCTTCATACCACACCTCTCAGCGCATTCTTCGGCATTTTCTATTGCAAAGGATTGGTGACGGTTTCTGCGGCGATGGAGTGAATCTGTTTCGCCACCTCTTCACCGGAAAGAGTGGATGTATCAATGATTCTTACCTTCCATCGAGGATCGTCAGCCGTCCACCCGATCCATCGGTCCCAACAGAGTTTTTCCCAGCACCCATCGCGAATCACATCCTGTCGCCACTGCGGGTCAATCGCATGCATCCGATGCCAACAGGCCCAACTGAGCATCTCCATACTCCCCCAGTTGTCACCGCGCTGGTTCAAGCGCCTGATTCTCACGTGATCGTGACAATCCAGCAGGCAACCTCCCGCGCTGTTCAGTTCCGGCGTGGACGGACAGGCCAAAAGCTCGCCAAACGGTGATTGACCGACAAGAATGAGGGACTCACCAAGTTTCTGGAGCCGTAGCGCTTCCTGAACCCACTTCTCCAGCCTTTCTTGCCTTTCGGCTTTACCCGCTGGGACGCCATATTCATCTAAATCACGAATGCTGACCGCCGGGTACCATTGTCGTAGGTATTGCATCGAGTGAGATTTGCCGGCGCCCCCTGACCCTGAGACTAGTAGAAACATGGTTTGAATATTGATTACACCTCTTATGGAACCGCTAGGAAAGCACAAATCTACCCCGACTTTGTAGAGACCTTCTTCTCCCGCTCTGCCGCCCTCGTGCTGCATTGGCAGCATCCTCGTAGAATTACGGGACGGCATCCCGTAGAATTACGGGACATCACCTCACGCAACTTGTAGAACAACTCCAACGCCTCAGGATTGCCGCGAACGTCCTTCCCTAATTCATCGAACGCCGCTTGACGCGCATCTGCCGCACTGGCGGCATCCCGCAGAATTGCGGGACTCCGACCACATTCACTTTGACTGCGGAAGGGCCGCCTTCTCCCGCTTGAATACCTCATGTAGCTTCTTAAACAGCTCCCTCGTCTCCGGCATACCGCGAATCTCTTTCCCCAGCGCCTCAAACGCGATTTCCTCCGCACTCTCCGTCTTCAACTGCAACTTCTCCGCCTCCGTGTTCGTCTGGTTCAACCGCGCCCAGGCATTCGCCAACTGCGCGATGTCCTTCGGATCTTTGCTGCCGCCCTGAATCGTGCTGATCGCATCGATCAATACCGACCGCATCATCACGTTCCCGCCCTCGATTGTAGTCGACGCGCCCCCCGCTGTTGTAGGGCGGGATGCCTGTTGTGTAGGTATCCCGCCGCTTTCCTGTGTACACGCCACCGCCTCCCGCGTCAGCAGACCCGCCCGCTTCACCAACCGCATCGACTCACTCCCCTGCACCTGCAATTTAAGCCACACCTCGTGATGCGTTCGAAACCAATTCCCCAACGCCAACTCACAATGATGCCACGCATGCTCCGTGCTCTTCGCCGCCCGCAACCACGCCAACGAATACGAATCCCCCTTCACCAGCTCCAACGCCGGCACGTCACACTCCGCCACCTGCTCAAAAAGCCATTTCCGAATCGACCGATACTCCCAGGCAGAGTCCAGCTTTCGATTGATCTCCTCCCGCACCTCCGGCGGCAACTTCATGATCCGCCCCGTAGATTTCCTCAACCGTCTCATCGCCCGTAGTATATCGCGAATCGATACAATGGCAAGCTCTTTTTTTCTTTGTCCCTTGGATGGCTGCGCATGCGTGGATGCGGCGTGCTGTTGTAGGGCGGGATGCCTGTCGTGTAGGTATCCCGCCGACCGTCCCGTCCCCCGCAACCCATGACCCTTTCTGTCCTTGCCTCAGACGTTGGTTGTTCGCGGGTGCTTGAATCCCCAATTGCCGCCATAATATACCCGCTCATGGCGCCTACTGTGCGAACGATGGGTTGATGAACTGCGGTACACGCCGGTGATGTTCGTAGGCCAGGCATAACTGTAGTGCGGCCTCAAGAGAATCCATCCCCCCGGTGCCCGTACCGAGCCCTGGACACGCGACCGATTGTATCTGCCTGGATTCGGAACGATTATGGCGGTGGACGGCAGTAAGAGCCGCCCACATGGCGAGGTAAACATGGTCCGTGCCCTGGATATTCATTGGCACGCGCATGGTCGGGGCGTGTGCTACGAACGGATGCGACACATGGTCAGTGGGCACAATGACGCATGCCAACAGGTTGCTCTCCAAGGTAATCGTCAAGAATCCGTTTTTGAATGCGTTCCATGACGTGGCTTCCAAAGTAACGCACCACAGCCAAATCCATACCCGCATCCATTAAACCGAACGAATTGCCGGTGGTGATGACGCAATCAAATACTGGCAGATCTTCAAATCGCCCACAGACAATCTCAACCTCTGGATGAGCACGGAACTGCACGCGAAGAACATCGCAAAACTCACGTCCTCTATTCACAAGGATCAATTGCACGGGCAATGTCGCGAGAGGCGCCTAACAGTAGTATTCACACAAACTCGTGTGTCGGCCATTTGCTTGGTCTGCGGGTCTAAGATTAACCATCATCCCGGTACCGGTCAATTGGAAAGCTGATCGTCTGCGATGATGAAGACAGATGGCTGACAGTCCTTCGATTCCTGTAGTATGCTCCCGCCGTGAGCCAATCCATCGCCAAGATCGTCGTCGACCTCGCGCTCGACCGCGAGTTCGATTACCGCATTCCGCCACGACTGGCGGGCGCGGTGCAGATTGGCTCCCGCGTCGCCGTCCCGTTCGGCAAAAGAACCGCACAAGGCTATGTGGTCGGGCTGGCGGACGACTCGCAGTACCCGCAGCTGAAAGAGATAGGGGACGTCATCGGCAAGAAGCCGCTGCTGGGCGACAAAGTTCTCGAACTCACCCGCTGGATGGGCAAGTACTACTGTTGTCCGGTCGAGTTGTGCGTGAAATGTGCGCTGCCGGAAGTGGTGCGCAAGGGCAAGATCAGTTGGAAAGAACGCCAATACGTCAAGCCCGGCAAGATTTCGCCGGAAGACTTGTTAAAGCTCAAGAAACGCGCCCCGAAACAAGCCCGTGCCCTGGAGATTTTGCAGAAATCACCGGGCATGTTCCTCTCGAAGCTCCTGAAGCTCGCGGACACGGATGGGGCTGCGATCAAGAAGCTCGCCGAAAAAGGTTACGTTCAACTCAGCGAACAGATTGACGACCGCGACCCATTCGGCGGCGAGGTGTTTCTGCCCTCCGAAGCGTTGGTTCTCACCGCTGACCAACAGAAGGCCCTCGAACTCTGCAATGCCGCCATCGACAAACCCCAGAAACCCGTCCTCATCCACGGCGTGACGGGCAGCGGCAAGACGGAGATCTATCTGCAAGCCATCGAACACGCGCTGCATCAGGGCAAGGACTCCATCGTGCTTGTCCCAGAAATCGCGCTCACCCCGCAGACCGTCGAACGTTTCCGCGCGCGCTTTCAAAAACAGGAAGTCACGGTCTTGCACAGCAACCTCAGCGCCGGCGAACGGCATGACCAGTGGCACAAGATTCGCGACGGCCAATCGCATATCGTCATCGGCCCGCGCTCTGCCGTCTTCGCGCCCGTGCAGGCCCTCGGCCTCATCGTTGTCGACGAGGAACACGAGACCAGCTACAAGCAGGAAGAAGCCCCGCGCTACAACGCCCGCGACGTCGCCGTCATGCGCGGCAAAATCGAACACGCCGCCGTCGTGCTCGGCTCCGCCACCCCGGCGCTCGAATCCTTCTACAACGCGCAACGCGGTCGCTACACGTTGACCTCTCTGCCCTCGCGCGTCGACAATCAGAAGATGCCGCTCATGCGCATTATCGACATGCGCCAGGAAGTCATCCGCCAAAAAGGATTATTTGTCCTCTCCCGTAAATTACGGGACGCAATCCAGGCCCGCCTTGACAAAAGCGAACAAGTCATTCTCTTTCTCAATCGTCGCGGCTACGCGACCCACATGTTCTGCCCGAAATGCGGTTACGTGGCAAAATGCCCGAACTGCAGCGTGTCGCTCACGTACCATCGCAAGGCCGCGCAGTTGCTCTGCCACCTCTGCGGCTTCGTCGGCCGCGTGCCGGACAAATGTCCCGAGTGCCGCGATCCCGCAATTAAATACGGCGGCATGGGCACGGAGAAGGTGGAGTCAGCGATCCAGAAGTCATTCCCCAAGGCTCGCGTGCAACGGATGGATTCCGACATGATGACCCGCAAATCCCTCTACCGCGAAATCCTCGGCGATTTCCGCGTGGGTAAAATCGACATCCTCGTCGGCACGCAAATGATCGCGAAAGGATTGCACTTTCCAAACGTAACGCTCGTCGGCATCATTTACGCCGACATGGCCCTGCACATGCCCGACTTTCGCGCCGCGGAACGGACCTTCCAACTCCTCGTGCAGGTCGCCGGTCGCGCCGGCCGCGGCGATGTCGAGGGCGAAGTCATCGTGCAAAGCTTCACCCCGTTTCATTCCGCGATCCAATACGCGCGGCAACATGATTTCATCGGGTTCTACGAGCAGGAAATAGAGATTCGCCAGGAACTCCAATACCCGCCTGCCACGCGCATGGTTTGTGTTACCGTCCGCAGCCGTAGCGAGGAAAAGGCCCGGTTCGTCGCGGAAGCGTTGGCCAAGGGATTTGAGAAACAGACGGTCAACCTCAAGGTCTTGATGGGCGGGGCGACCCCCGCGCCGCTCGCGAAAGTACAGAACCAGTACCGCTATCAAATCGTCATGCGCAGCGCGCAGATTCAGTTGCTGGTCGAAGCCGTCGGCAAGGTCATGACCGCGACCAAGATGCCGAATGACGTGAGCGCCAGTGTGGATGTGGATGCGCTGTCATTGCTATGAACCTGCGACCAGCAATCTTTGTATTCGTGGTGGCGCTGCTCGTGCGGCTGAGCGTTGTGGCGCTGTTGCTGCCACAGTTGCGGCCGGACCAGAATCCGGATTTTTACCGTGAACTCGGGCGTAATGTGGCCCTGGGAAAAGGTTTTGTGGCTACAGCAGCCGACGGACGCGAGTTGCCGGACATCAATCGGCCGCCAGCCTATCCGGTGTTTCTCGCGGCTCTGATGAGGATCTTCGGTGACCATCTCGGTGTGCTGTTGGTCGCCAACTGTGTGCTGGCTGCCATCGGCTGCGCGTTGACGGTGATTCTCGCATCTCGATGGTTGAGTTCGGGAGGCGCAATGATCGCCGGACTGTTGACCGCCTTGGACCCAAATTCCGTAGTGCGTGTCTGCCTTGTTATGACGGAAACGTTGTTCACGTTGTTTTTGTTGGCGGGCATCTGTCTGCTGGTGTGGCGTCGAGACCAGACTTATGCGTGGTGGCTCTGCGGCGTGCTCTGGGCGCTGGCAACATTGTGCCGCGCCATCGCCATGTGGCTGCCGTTGGTGGTGTTGGCCGCGGCGCTTTTGTGGCGAATGCGCTGGCGACCGGTCGTCTTCTTCCTCATCGGCTTTTTGCCGTTGATTGGATTATGGATGGCAAGGAACGCTTCGTTGACCGGTCACTGGTTCTACAGTTTGTCGGCGCAAAACTCCACCGTAACCGGCTGGGCGGCCCGCCTCGAAGCGCAACGGACGGGCGTGTCCACGGACGTGGCGCGCGCGCGATTGCTCGAACGCACCGGATCACTTGAGTTCTTTGACGGACGTGAAGCATTCGAGAAAACCGAGCGAGAGCAGGCGAAGGTCATCTATGAGACGCTCGGCACAAAACCATGGCGGCGGCTGCCGGAAATAGTGAAAGGCACGGGTGAAACGCTGTTGGGGCCGGGCAAGCGGACCCTGGAAGCCTTCTTGCTCAATCCCCAGCCGGCAGCACGATGGCGGCTGATCGTTGACACAGCGGCCATGCTGGCGCTGGTGGTATTGGCGATTTGTGGATCACTCCGTCACCCGCGCGGGCTTGCCTTCCTGACGATGCTGGTGTTGTACTTCCTTGCGCTCAGCATCTGTTCCGAGGGAAATAGCCGGTATCGTTATCCCATCATCCCGCTGTTGTCCGTCCTGGCCGTAGCGGCGTGCACGAGAACAATCGAACCTGGAACCGATGCAACAGAACCTCTTCATAACGGGAACTGATACCGCCGTCGGCAAAACGCATGTCACCGCCGCGCTGCTGACCGAATTGCGGCGGCGCGGCGTGTCCGCCGCTGCCTTCAAACCCATCGCCTGCGGTAAGGGCGGACGACACGACGCCGAGATCTACGCGTCAATCATGGATCACGAGCAGCCGCTCGACATGATCAATCCCATCTATCTGCGCCACCCGCTCGCGCCGAGCGTCGCGGCAAAACTCGAGCGCAAGTCCATCGACCTCCGCAAGATTCTTCGCGCGTACCAGCAATTGGCCGCCAACTATTCCGTGGTTCTTGTCGAAGGGGCAGGGGGCCTTCTCGTCCCCATCCGTGAAAACTACTTCGTCGCCGACCTGGCGAAAGAGTTGAAACTCCCACTCGTAATCGTCGCCCGCCTCGGTCTCGGGACAATCAATCACACCCTGCTGACAGTCCACCAGTCCAACTCATACAGATTGAAGATCGCCGGCCTCGTGCTCAACGACACCGCTGGCGGTCGTCATGGTTTGGCCGAAAGAACAAACATTCAGTTTCTGCCAGAACTCTGCAAAGTCCCACTGCTCGGCGTGGCCCCCCACGGCAAAAAAGCCCTCCCCACCGCCGCCCGCCAAATCTGCGATAATCTCTTCGGCGAACTCTTGTAGGGCGAGCGCTCCGCTTGCCGTCGTTCTCCGTTGTAGGTCTTTGTCATCCTGAGCTTGTCGAAGGATCTCTGTCGTTTCCCGCCGTTCACCATCGGCGAAACCCGCACGTCCGAATCCAAATCCCCTCCCACCAAAAAATGTGGTCGCTTTGCCTGAGCCACTAGCTGATCGCTTGGTCGGAATCGATGCCCTCGTTTTAATTGACTTTGAAATCGGTTAGGTAAATCGGTAGGGTGCAGTTATATTAAGAACCACTAAACACTATGGATGCCATACTTTTCAGTGCCGACCCCACAATGGTACGGGTCGATGACGCAACTCGTCATTTGGAACATCATGAGGAGCTCTACTGGGAGGTCGGTTTTAACATTGACCGTGAGAAGTTTGCCTTTCCCATTATCGACTACAGGCACATTAAGGGCAGGCAGGTCGAGTACAAGGTAACGATCAACAACATCGTGCCCTTCCAGCCCCGGCATTATGAGGACAAAGGATTTGCTGAACGCACCAAGCCTCAGGTTTGGATCACGGAGTGGATGGAGAATATCGGCTACTGCAGAGCGCACCCTTGGAAGAATGCGTTGGTGATCGCCCATATTGAAGCATTCTTCTGTGATACACGCTCGTTACGCAAAGTCGATGGCAGTTTCGTCAAATTGCCACCGCAGGGCTACATTCAAGTTATGGCTTATGAATCAAGCAACGCGGTCGTTTCGTCTGTAGACGCAGAGGCAACTTCCCGCCCTGAGTTCATAAGCGCAGACGTGACGGAACGCCGTCAACTGGCTGAGCAAAACCTTGAGGACTTCATGGTTCATCAATTGGAGGAAATAGAACCCAACTTGAAACTCGTCAGCAGACAACTGAGCACTCCTGCTGGTCGGTTGGATCTTTTGTGCCAAGACAAAGAGGGCAACTACGTAGTGGTAGAACTTAAGCGCCACCTTGGGACTGATCAAGTCGTCGGGCAGATTCTACGCTACATGGGATGGGTGATGGAGAATTACAGGACTGACTCGGTGCGAGGGATTATTGTTGTAGCCAAGAAAGATCCGCTTCTATCGTATGCAGTGGCGGCTGTTCCAAACATTCAGACTAAAACATTTCGACTCTCCATCAGCTAGCGGCAGGATCAATAGCTAGGTCATGGATGTTGTAGATAACAATGATCCGCGAAAGCGCGACGCCTGGGCCGAACGGTGGTGACCGCAAGATGCGTCCGGCTGTGTTGGTCTGGTGGTATTACTCTTGACCCACCCCAAGCCGTTACCGAAGCGAAACATACCTCCGCAAAAACTCCACCGGCTCATACGCCCGCCCCTCCGCATCCCGCACCTCAAAATGCAAATGCGGCGCAATCGCCATCCAGTTACGAGCATCCGCACTCCGCGAAGTTTGACCCATCTTTCCAATTCGTTGCCCGCTCATCACTGATGAACCGGTAACGCTGATCTCCGAGAGGTGGGCATAGAGCGTAAAAAACTTCCCTCCGCCACGAGGCCATGAGTGTTCGATGACGACGTGCCTGCCGAAGTCCGAAGCGTTCTCGTTGTCCACAACTTCCACGACCCGTCCATCGAACACGCAAAATACGTCATCGTGCGGCACGAACGTGGGTTCTTCGCTTTCAAAGTCGTTATTCGTGGCGCAGTTCGTGAAAATGACGCGGGTCGTCCGGCCTGTCGCCGTGACCTTGACCGGTGCGATATCACAGCCGCGGTGGAAGCGTTTTCCGCAATCACGTGTCCAACCCGGCTTGCCGTAATCAGCATTCACGCGCGTCCTCGCAAAAAACTTCTCCGGCGCATCCAGGAGAAAATGATTCAGCGTCGGCCACCCGATTTGCAGGGCTGCGTCGCTCGGTAGAGGGAGAAACTGGTTATGGGTGGCGTTGTTCAAGCAGCATCAGATTGTGGCTGGCTTCGGTGAGTTGGGGTTTCAAAGCGAGGGCTCGCTGTAGTTCTTGCCGCCCCTCGGCCTCCTTGTTCTGCATCAGATACACCGCGCCGAGACGCTCGTGCGCCTCGGCAAAGTCCGGCTTCAGCGCGATGGTCTTTTCCAGGTAACGCGCCGCCGTTGGCCACTCGCTCTCGTTGATGGAACATCCCGCGAGGCTGTAATAGCCAACAGCCGACCGCGGATTCTTCCTGACACAATCGCTCCATAAAGTTTTCGGGTCATGCCAGTCCGGGATGCGCGCGAGGGTCAACCCGATCAGGCAAACACCCGTCAGCGGACCGGCGATGATGAGGATCACGCGTTTCTCCTCCAACCATTGCGCGACCAACAGAAAAATCCCGAGCGCCGCGAGGTACAGGTACCGGTCCGCGCGCAACGTCGGATGCGGCACAATCTCCAACACGGGCGCGAGGCAAATCAGGAACCACACGAGCGCAAAAATCGACCAGCGGCGCAAGGGTTTCACGCGCCAGGCCACCACCACCCACACCGCCAGCCAACCCAGCGTGACAATGACCCCGGGACTACCCAACGAATCGTTCGCCGTCACCTGGTAGTGGTTGCTCAACTCCGTGGGCCAGAAGAGCGTGGTGACGTATTGGCCAAGGACCGTGGTCATCGTCAAAAACCACTCGGTTGCATTCCGAAACGGACTCGACAGTTGACCCGACTGCGCGTGGCCGAGTACGCGCATCAGCGCCGCAAAAGCGGCGGGAATAAAAAACAGCCAGGTGCGCCGCAAACCTTCGGAGATTTTCTGCCGTCTCGCGCAAATCTCATAAGTCAGGAGCAACGCCGGCAAAACAATCACGAGCGCATGCGCCAGTATTGCCAGAATAAACAGTCCTAGCGCAGTGAAACGCCAGCGGACGGTCGACGATTTCCCGTCCTCAATCCGCAAATACGCCAGCCACGCCAACAAAAACAAACAAGCGCCCAAGACGTTCTTCCGTTCGGCGATCCACGCCACAGTCTCCACCTGCACTGGATGCCACGCGAACCACGCGCCCGCCAGCAGGGCGACAATCGACGTTTTCGTCCAACGCCACACCAACAAAACGACCAGAAACGCATTCAAACCGTGCAACAAGGTTTGCGTCACGTGATAACCAAAAAAGTGCCCGCGCCACACCCAATGATCGAGCGCAAGACTGATGTAGGTGAGCGGGTAGTAATCCGTGGAGAATGGCGCGGTGAAGATCTGCTTCAGCCCCGCCGCGACAGGCATCACGACGAGCGGGTTCCGCAACACATTCTCGTCGTCATCCCAGTAGAGCATCTGGAAGTTCCACGTCCGCGCAAAAAGCGCCACCGTAAGCAATCCGAGAATAAACGCCGCCGTCAGGACATGACGTGGAATACGCCCACCGGCACTTGCTGCTTCATTACTTGGCAGCTCCTCCGCCCGCTGGTAGTCTGGCGCTGGCTTCACAATCGAGGAGTATAGCAACGGCCATGAGCGGCCAGCAAGAACGGCAGCGAGTTTCGCCAAAGAAGCAACTGTGAAAAAGCTCCGAGTCATCCTGCGTTGGGTGTGGAGATCGATTCTCGTTGTCCTCGTGATTCTCGTTGCCTTCATTCTCGAAGAAAACATCCGTGGCCGTATCTCGCTCGCCCGCTACAAGACCGAGTTCCGCGTCAAAGGCGAAAAACTGACGCTGGAAGAGCTGAATCTGCCGAAGCCGCCAAAAGAAGGCAACGGAGCGGACAGTCTGTTGAAGGCGGCAAGCGAACTAATTGCTCATAAACAGGAGTGGCCGCTCGCCCGTTTGGGTGTGTCTGCCAGGAAAATGGTTGGCCCCGGCGAAGCACTGGTGCTGTTTCGGCGCGAGCGGATGATTGATCCGACAAAGCCTTGGACCACAAACGCGCCACCGGAGCTTGAATGGGCGGACCTGGAGAAAGAAATGGCAGAGGCTGGACCAATTCTTCAACGCGCGCGCACCGCCCTGAGGCAAACCGTTATTTTTGAAGTCAGCCATGAAGTACTGCAATTACGGACTCCGCCACATTATGAACCATTGCGTAATCTGGCGCGCTGGTTCTACTCGTCCGCAGTGCTCAATCTTCATCAAGGGAAGCTGGATGCCGCCATCGATGACCTGGAAGCATTGAACTCTCTGGGCCGCTGCTTTCGCGGCGATTCTCTTATCATATCAGAGTTGGTGCGATACGCCGTCGATGGTATCGGATTCGAAACAGCCTGGGCGATTCTCCAGGCACCCGACTTGAACGAAACCCAGTTGCAGCGGCTGGATGGACTATTGAATTCGGACGGCATTCTGCTGGATCTGGTTAGAGCCGCCGAGACGGAACGGGCGACAATACAACTCACCTTTGATGCGTCGCGCCGCTCTGTCTATGGCCCTCATCTCTTTGAGCCGCCAGATTTGCGTGATTACGTAGAATATTGGATGTGGCGTGCTGCCTGGTTTGAGCAAGACAAGTTAAATTCTCTTCGAACTACCCAGGCCGTCATCAATTGTGCGAGGGTTGCCGCGCAGGCACGCTCATTTACGGAAGGGCGTTCTCAAGCGCGTCTGAAGGATCGTGGTTTGAAGCCTTGGTTTGCGGGGCGAAATCGCTTGCCGTTCCTTTCTTCATTCTTCGGATCCGAAGATCAGATTGGCATGGTATCAAAGGCAGCTCAGGTTGAAACCCAGCGCGAAATGAATCGGGCGGTAGTTGCACTCAAGCGATACCAATTGAAACACGGAACTCTTCCGTCCGACCTTGCAGCGGTAATTCCCGAGCTCTTGCCGGAGCCGCCAACAGATTATATGGATGGAAAGCCGCTGCGGTACAAATTAAACGGGAAAGATTCGTTTGTGCTGTATTCTGTGGGCAAAGATTGTGTGGACGACGGCGGTGACGCTTCACAGCCGGGAGAGAACACATCGTTTTGGATGTGGTGGGGCCGCGACGCGGTCTGGCCGCAGGCAGCGTCAGAGCGCTGAGACGACATTGAGTTCAACGTAATCGTCATTAATGGTGGTGCAGGGACAGAGTTCAAGCCGATAACGAATTTTGTGACGGTGACCTTAACCGGCGCAATGTCACACCCCCGGGTGAAAGCGTTTCGTATCCGTCTGATGGAGCACATTGAGGTGGACTTGCTTTGCCAGTTGGACACATTGTTTCGACGCTCGCATCAAGAAGTGCGAAATCCTTGGTTCTGGCAAGGCTGACGGGAAAATCGATGACTAGTTTTTAGCATCCAACATTTCTCGGACGGTTTGCACCAGTTTGGAGGATTGGAATGGTTTGGTAACAAAGTTGTCGCCTTCTTTCAACGGAAAATCCTTCCCGACAACCTCGGCGCTGTAACCACTCATGTAGATCACTTTCAATTTGGGATCTTCCTGAAGAACACGTTGGGCCAAATCTTTTCCGGTCATTCCGTCCGGCATCACCAAATCGGTCAGCAACAAACGAACGTCATCGCGGTTTTGTCTCCAGACTTCCAATGCTTTGACCCCGGTGGTCGCTTCGAGAATGCGGTAGCCCAGTTGTGAGAGGATTCTCCGCACGGACATGCGCAGTGAGGGATCGTCTTCCACCAGCAAAATCGTCTCATCGCCGCGGCCCGTGACCGTCAGAGCCGGTTGTGAGGCTTTTAGTACTGGGCTTTTAGCCAGTCGTGGGAAATAAATTCTGAACGTTGTCCCGTGACCGACTTCACTATAGACGCTAACCCAACCTTGATGTTGTTGCGCGATGCCAAAGACTGTCGCCAGTCCAAGGCCGGTGCCTTTGCCGACTTCTTTGGTGGTGAAAAACGGCTCAAAAATCTTCGGAAGTATTTCCGCTGGAATGCCGCAGCCACTGTCGCTCACACTTAAGCATACAAACAAACCGGGACGCGTTTGGGCTGATTGGGCGGCAGCAAATTCGTCGAATTCCACGTCGGAAGTTTCGATGACAAGCTGGCCACCATTGGGCATGGCGTCGCGGGCGTTCACCGTGAGATTCAACAAGACTTGATCCATCATGCCCGCATCGGCGTGAATGAACATCGGTTGCGGCGCCAATTTGAGTTGCATCTGGACAGTGTCGCCAAGGATGCGATTTAGCATTTTTACCGTGTTAGTGATGGATTCACTCAAGTCCAGATCGCGCGGCTGGAACACTTCGCGGCGGCTGAACAAAAGCAATTGGCGGGTCAGGGCGGCGGCCCGTTGAACAGTGACGCCAATTTCATCCGCAAACTCCGACTGATCGGCAGAAAGACCACTGCTGTTTTTCAGCAAATCAGATTGCATTTGAATGACAGTCAGTATGTTATTGAAATCGTGCGCTACGCCGCCAGCCAATTGGCCAATTCCCTCCATTTTTTGGGATTGGCGAAGTTGTTCTTCTAGTTTTTTGCGTTGGAAGAACGACCCGATTTGCCGTCCAAGGCCGAAAAACATTTCCAGCATTTTTTCATCCGTCGCACGTATTTCCCGTCCAAAAAAATCTATCACGCCAATGACATCGCCTTCCAGAATAATTGGAAATGCCAGCGCACTGTGCAACCCGATCTTCGTGGCAAATGGTGCGCGCGGATAATTGTTATCACCGGCGATATCCGAGATTAACAACGGTTTACCGGACGCCCATACGCGCCCTGGCAAGCCCATATTCAATGCAAAAGTCATCTCGCGGGTCTTGGCCGCCAATTCTTCTGCGGGAAGTTCCGGTCGGTGCCATGTTTTCAGAAAGCGCAGCACATTGGATTTTTTATCCACTTCCCAGATTGTCCCAAAATCCCATCCTTCAGATTCGCAGATAGCCTGTATGATTTTGGGTGTTGCTTCATTCAAGGTGTTTGATTCCGCCAGCACCCGACTAATGACGCTTTGCGTGAGCAACCGGCGATCCGCCCGTTTGCGCTCGGTGATGTCGTTGAACAGGATGCCGACTTTTCGGCTTTCCGACCCGCCGACCCGGTAGGCACACACATCGTAGTGACGACCCAGCAAGTTTGCTTCGTTCTCAAAGTGCGCCGATTCGCCTGTCAGTGCAATTTTTCCGTAAATTTCGAACCAGTGCGCCTCATGGTTCGGAACAAGGTCGCGCATTAATTTTCCTTGCGCGTTGTGCAAACCGGTTTGCTTTTCAAATGCCGGATTGATTTCCAGAAAGCGGTAATCCACCGGTTTGCCAGCGGCGTCAAAAATCATTTCAATTGTGCAAAACCCTTCAATCAGCGTGTCAAACAGGGTGCGATACCGCGTTTCCGACTGGCCAACGGCCGCCTCCGCTTTGTTTCGCTCGGCGATTTCCATGCGCAAGTTATCGTTGGCTTTGGTCAATTCCGCAGTCCGTTGCTGAACTCGCAACTCCAATTCGGTGATGGCCACGATGGCGTACTCGTCCAGGGCGGCCTTCTGGTCGTCAATTTCCTTGATTGAGTCTCTTAATTGTTGCTCAACTTGCATAAAATTATCCCGGGTAGTTGCTTTCGCTACCAGATTCCCGACACGTTCAGAAACAAGAATTCCATTTCCAACTGCGAACATGAGGCGCGTGCGGAATCCAGCTCTGACAGTTGAACTGGAACACGGACTTTGCGGGATCGAGGGCCAGCAGACTGGACGGCAGCAGAAGGATTCCGCAACCGGCGAGCAGCTTGAGCCGCCACAACCTGTTATGCCTCATAGTGTGTCATTCCACGGGAATGAGCAAAATCCATGCCCTTGCGAGACTGCCGGGGTTATTGACGGTATTGTCCCATTCCAGGCGGGGTCAGGAGGCCCAAGGGAATGAAACTGCAATGGTAATGTCATCCTTTGTCCTACAGATGGCGGCACCGCAAGGAAGGATGGAGAATCCTCCTGCCGGAAATTGGACAGTCTTATCAGGGCTGCGGACGGTAGGGAATTCGCCGGGCTGGGTCAGGCGACGGCGTTGGGAGCAGACTGGCCGCTGTGGCGAATGTCACGGGCTTCGTAAAGATAGACGACTTCCTCGGCCACGTTGGCGGCGTGATCGGCGACGCGTTCAAGGCTTTTGGAGATGACCATGAGGTTGAGGCAGCGGGTGATGGTGCTCGGGCGCTCGACCTAATCGTCCTTGTCTCTTATCGTCTGAAATCCGGCGGAACTTAAGCGCTACTCAATTACTTTCGTATCCGGCTGGGAGGAACACGGATACCGGTCCGGCCCAGAAGTTGCAAATAAGACATTAAGTTTGAGCGGCTGCCAAGCTGCTCAAGCTGCCTGAGCAAGCAGTTTCTCCCTTGCTTTTGCCCTGACCCACGCCGCTGGCGTGAAGTCCTTGATCTGGGTGATCTTGGCCGCGGGCAAGCGGGTGAACAAATCCTTCAGATACTCGAATGGATTGATCCCCTGCCGCCGACAACTGCCCGGCAGTGTGTAAATCACCGCGCTGCGTTCGCCGGCTTCAGGATGCCCAATGAACAACCAGTTCTTCTTTCCAAGAGCACTCGGCCGAATGGAGTTCTCGATGAGATTTGTGTCAATTTCCAGAACGCCGTCCTCCACGAACCGGGTCAGGGCTTCCCACCGTTTCAAGGCGTAGTCAATGGCCTGACCGAGTAATCCTTGCGGCAAAGTCCGTTGCCGCACCAGTTCCATTCCCCGGCGCAAGCGGGCGAGGACGGGGCGGCTTTGCCAGACGCGCATTGCGGCGCGTAGCTGCGGCCCGGCCTTTTTCTGGCGCAACTCTTTTTTCACTGCGTAAAGGTGCCCAATCTGCCGAACAAGCCATGCGGCCAGTTTGCTCTCCGCCAACGCTTCATGGAAGCCCCTCCTGCAATGCGCCCAGCAAGCGGCCAGCGTCAGTTCGCCTTTGCGTTCCTTGGCCAGCGACTCATGCGCGTAGTAGCCGTCGGTTTGCAGCTTGCCGCGAAACGTTTTGAGAAATTTTTCCGGTCCTTCCCGCGACCGGCTCACCTGCCATTCAAACAACACATCGCCTTTGGGCCGACTGTAAACCCAAAGATAACCCTGCTGGCTTTTGCCTTTTACATCCGGGTCCAAATACCGGATGGGCGTCTCGTCGGCTTGCAGGTAATTGCCCGCCAGCAAATCCTCGCGGATCGACCGATCCACCGGTTTCAACATCTCTGCGCCTTGTTCCACCCAGCAATCCATCGTTTTGCGACTCAACTCCACCCCGAATTGCTGACGGAACATCTTTTCCTGCCGGAAGAGTGGCAGATGATATTCAAATTTATTGAGTATGACCTGAGCCAACAAGCCCGGTCCCACCATGCCCTGCTCAATCGGTTGTGGCGGCAGCGGTGCCAGGGCAAAGCGTTCGGCCTTCACATAGCGCGGGCGAATAAAAACTCGTTTGATGATTTTGGGCGCGACCCAGTCCAGTTGGTTGGTGCGTTCTTCGCTAACCTTTTTCCAACCGTCAGGCTGAGCTTTGACTTCTTCCGGTTCGATCACGATCTCATGCGTCTCCAGCTTATCTTCAGCCAGCATCCGGCGCACAGGATGAGCCGTGCCTGAACGCGAAGCGGCAGCGGACTTGGGTTCCGGCGTCGGCAAGGCGATGACGTTGGGCAAGCCTTGCAACAGTAGTTCCAATTGGTGTTTATCCAAACCCTCATTGCGTTGGCCGCCGAAGTAATGGCGGATATACAGGTCGAGTTTTTGGCGAAGCATTCGGTTCTCAGTTCGCACCTGGGTGTTCTCTTCCCGCAGGCGGGCGTTCTCTGTTTCCAATGCGGACACGCGTGCGCTCAGTTCCTCGAACTTTTTGAGCAGCGTGGCGTCGGTCACACTTATCTGACGTGGGTCAAACTATTTTGTTCAATCAACAGAACAGTATTTTACAACAATCTTTTCACCGCCGATACCAGTTCTTTTTCGACCGCACTTCCAGACCATGAATCAGGGCGCTAAACTCTTCGCCTCGCAAACTGACCTGCCCATTTTCGTTCACCGGCCAGGTAAACCGACCGCTCTCCAATCTTTTCGCACAAACCCATAAGCCATCGCCGTCCCAGTAAAGAACCTTGATACGATTGCGACGACCGTTAGTGAAAACAAACAGATGCCCGGACAGTGGATCGCCCTTGAGTTGTTCAACGACCAGACCGTAGAGCCGATTGAAACTGCCGCGCAAATCCACTGGTGTGGTGGCCACCAGCACGCGGGTTGCGCTGGTAACACTTAACACGGCAACGCCTGCAACAGTGCAGGCAACTGCTGCACATCGGAACCGTTTTGTAACCGGACAGTCCAACCTTGCGGACTGACGACCTCCACCTGGTAGCGCGGCGGCATATTGGGCAGCGTCACTTCCTGGAACTTCACGGACGGCGAGGCTGATTCGCTTTCAACTCGCAGCCATTTGCTCAATGTTGACAACCCGACGCCATGGCGATCAGCAAAATCCCGTTGGGTCAATTGATATTGCGTGGAAACGCGCCAGCAACCGTTGGCGTTGTTTAACTGTCCAACGCCGACGACCTGATCCAGCTTTTGTAGATTTCATGCCGCCATGATTTCATAACACGGTGCCGAAAACTAGACGTAGCCGCTCAGCCGCATACAGCGTTTCTCACAATCCCGCGTCCACCCCGGCTTCCCGTAATCCGCATTCACCCGCGTGCGTGCGTAAAACTTCTCCGGCGCATCCAAAAGAAAATGCTTCGGCGTTGGCCAGGTGACGCGAATGCCCTCGTTGCTTGGCAACGGCATGAACTGCTGATGGGCTAAATTTGCGTTCACGCTACGCATTGTAGCAAGAACGCGACGGGATTCTAAAGGTCGGAGAAGTTTTTCGCACATCGCACCGTAACACGTAGAAGACACGAAAACTGAGTGTAGTACTGTTTTTGGGGGCAGGCTTTTCGAAGTGGGCGGCAGACTTACCGGTGGCGAATGCACTGTTCGATTTCACTATAGAACCTTGGGGCGAGCGTGAGGCGCAAAAGCTCATGCTGGTGCGGGCACTGAAACAACAATGGGATGACGAGCATCCCGGCGGCAGCTCAGAACAATTCATCGCCGCCGCCCTTACGTTCGAGACGAGGAAGAGAGAATTAGTCCTGTGGTACATAACGCGAAGGCTCTCCGATCCTTTCATCTGGAAGGAGTTCCACGCTCAACGCTGGCGCAGGCACGTTTTGATGATCGACGAAAACCGTCGATACGAAATTGCTGGAGTTGTGCGCGCACAAAAGTTTCTGCAGAGCTTCTGCAATCCATCGCTGAGCGGCATAGTTACGCCGAACTATGACATGCTCCCCGAGTATTCACTCGGCACGAATGGGTTTAATTACGGGCTTCGAAATCAGCAGTTGATCGGGAGAGGTGCATATCCGATGTCACATTGGAAGAACCCTGTCAGGGTTACCGGATCAGTCGCTCTGGCGAAGATCCACGGCAGCATTTCTTGGGATACCGCTGGGTGCTACACCGACGGACGCCGTGGTTTGACCGGTCGCGCTCTTATCGTTGCCCCAACCCCAGAGAAGGTTTGTTCGGAGTCTCTGCGCCACACGTGGGAAGTGGCAGAGCGAATTCTTAGACCCGCCATTGAGCTTGTCGTCTTTGGCTTCGCATTCAATCCTTATGATCAAGCCGTTCTCGATCTTCTCCGCGATTCTACTCCCAACCTCAAATCTGTCCACTTGATCGACATTCATCCCCCAGTAGATCGCGCCGAAGCGCTGTGGCCACACGCGCGCGTCACTTCATCACAACCGCCGCTATGAAGCTTCTCGGACGTCTGGGGATAATCTCGCCTCACCTTCCAGGGGCCATTTTACAGCGCTGACACCACATTCAACTCAACGTAATCGTCATTAACGGTAGTGCAGGGACACAGTTCAAGCCGATAACGAATCTCATCGCGAAGGGAGTCGAGCGCATTGGTAGGACTGAGGCCCTGGGCGCTGCAAGCCATGCTTTCGCACTGCGCCACGAAACCGTCACCACCCGCTTCCACTGTCACATCAAATTTCACGCCGCACCAAACCTACGCCCCGGCATCGACATGGTCAACTATCGCCACAATAATCGAGCGCAGCGGGGCCTTGCTGTCTTTCACAACCTGGCGGGCGGAGTTGCCTTCATCAATGACCAACACGCGCTCGCCGACGCCGACGCCCATGCCGCCATCGATGGCAATCAGGTAGCCGCCGGCTTTCCCCGAAAAATCCTCTTTCTCGACGATCATCAGCTTCTTGCCGTCGTAGAACGGGTGGTTGATGGTCGAAACGATGTTACCCCTGACAGTGCCGATGATCATGTCAAAGCCGGGCCTTTGGTAGGGCGCGACCGCCGGGCGCGCCGTTGGAGGGCCACGCTCCGTCGTGGCCGCTTGTCTCCGTCTTCAAGCTCACCTCACCCCTATTCCGCATGCAATTCATCAACAATCCCAACAATCGCGTGATCGACGGGCACAAACCATGGCTCCAGCAGCATCGCCGCCTCGCGCCCGCCTTCGTAATACACCAGCTCTTCGGGCCCAGCCATGCGCGTGCCATCGCAGGCGACCAACGGCTCGCCCTTCGGTTGACCCTGTTTATCGAGCGGTTGAATCCAAAGCATCGGGACGCCTTCGAGTCCCGTGTACACGACGCAGGGCGTGAGCGTGCCAATGACCTTACCCAGCAGCATTACAAGGCCCCTCCGCTGTAGCGGCGGTCTATGACCGCCGAAGGACGCGTCGAAAGCTCGCGATACACTCGCTTCATCAGCTTGCCTCCTCGCCTTCCAGTTCGTGCAACTTCGCGTCGTTGTACCGCGTCGTGTCATCGAGTTGACGGGCGAGCGCTTCGTGAGGGTGCGCGATGATGCGGTAATGCGTGAACGCCTGACGCCCGCGCAGGAAATCGCTGGCGATATTCATCGCCGACTGGATCTCTTCCAACACACCGCTATACAGGCTGATGGCTTTGCCCGACATCTCGTACTCCGCGAGCCGCAACTCGACCAAATTCACTTCCGTCCCCTTGATGGCGACTTCCGCGGCGCGGATGTTGGCGGCAATCGTGTCGGTTTCCAGAATGGCCACAGAGTTTTGCCCGGAATCAATCCGTTTGCCCAACATGGCATCATGAATCTTCTCGTGCACATCCGGCAGGAACGCGTGATCCAGCACGCTGCCCGCGCCAATGACGAGCGCTTCGCTAAGCGATTCACTGACGCTGCCGGTCGTGCCGCCAAAAATGGTGAGATAGCGCCCGCCGCTGACCGTTCCACCCTTGATCATGGCAATGGGCGCCTTCTTCAGGATCGCGTCGACGGTAAAAATGCCGTCGGCGATGCTGCTGAATTCGATAACCGCGATGGCGGGATATTTCTTCACAACAATTTCAAGCGTTCTGTAGCCGCACCCTTTAGGGTGCGCGCCTTTTGTACCCAGCGCAGGCTAAAGCCTGCGACTACAGGAATTCGGGATACGGTCATCTGTGTTATACGATTCTAAATGCGCCGACCAGCGTGCAACGGCGCCAACGTGAAAAACTCCTCGGGGTCGTCATGCCTTCGCCCGTGGGGCTGGCGATAGTGAACGACGTGGGACCTTCGCCCTTGAAGCCGAGGCCCGCCAGTGATGGGCCGTTCTTGACGAAAACGCTGGCGTTGCACTCGCGCGCCATGCGGCTGAGGTTCGAGAGATTGTCCGAATGCATGACGAACGTGTGCCGTCGCGGATGTTCCAGTTGCATCGCGAAATCGATCCCTTCATCGGCATCCCTTACGCGCGTAACCGGGAAAATCGGCATCATCTGCTCGGTCCAGAGCAGGGGATGATCGTGGTCCACTTCGCAAATGCCGAGCCGAATACTGTCATCACACCGAATGCCTGCCTTCTGCAAAATGACGCTGGCATTCTTGCCAATCAGCGAGCGGTCGATCTCGGCTTCCTGGCGCGGGCCGGAAGTTTTCTTGAAGACCACCTTCTCGACGGCGGCCAATTGTTCCTTCGTGATCAAGTACGCGCCATTGTAGGTCATCGCCTTGATGAGTTTGTCAGCCACGCTGGAAACGACGAGACATTCCTTTTCATCGGCGCAGATAATGTTGTTGTCGAAGGACGCGCCGAACACGATGTCGCGTGCGGCCTTATCAATGTCCGCCGTCTCATCCACCACCACCGGGGGATTGCCGGGCCCGGCGCAAATGGCGCGCTTCCCGCTCGCCATCGCAGCGTGCACAACGCCCCCGCCGCCCGTAACAACAACGAGACGCACGCCCGAAAACTTCATCAAGGCCTGTGCGCTTTCAACCGTCGGATTCGCCACGCACGTAATGAGGTTGCGCGGGCCGCCGGCGGCGACAATGGCCTTGTTGATGAGCGCGACATTGTGGCAGGAGACGCGCTTGGCATTTGGGTGAACATTGAACACCACCGCATTCCCCGCCGAAAGCATCGCAATCGTGTTATTGATGATCGTCGAGGTCGGATTGGTTGTCGGCGTGATGGCCCCAATGACGCCGAAAGGCGCAGGCTCGGTGAGCGTCAGCCCGTCGTCACCGGTGACGGTGTGTGAGAGCAGATCTTCCGTGCCGGGCGTCTTCTCGGTGACCAGTTGGTTCTTGAGAATCTTGTCCTCGTAACGACCGAGCCCCGTTTCTTCGTGCGCCATGCGCGCCAGCGTGCTGCCGTGTTCCCGCATCGATTGACGAATCGAGGCGATGATCTCGTTGCGTTTCTTCAGGCCCTGCTGGTCGAATTGACAGAAAGCGATGCTGGCCGCCTTGACCGCTTCGTCGATGGTGTCGAAGATGCCGATGTCGCGCAACGGGGCAGGGGACGAAGCCGATGCTGACGCCGCGCTCGCAGTTGAAGCTCCGCCGCGTCCCGTGAGGTCGGCGACAATGCGTTGCGCGATAAGATCGATTTCTTGCTCGCTAAGTCCAGCCATGGCGCGCTAATCCTTTCGATACTTCTCGGTGCCGCCGATTTCCCAACTGTCCACGATGGCCATGATGACCGCGTCGCAGGGCCGGTCTTTCGTGGCGAGGGTCTGGCGCGCCGAGCTACCCGTGGCAATCAACACCAATTCGCCAGGGCCGGCGCCGACCGCATCGACGGCCACCACCTGGCCGCCGGTTTCCTTGCCTTCGGGATCGACGTGCTTGACGAGCATGAACTTCAAGCCATCCAGGCTGGATTCCTTGCGCGTGGCGACGACGGTGCCGACAACTTTGCCAAGATTCATAAGCAAAAACTCCCGGTAAGACTGCTGGCCGCCGCGTTGGCGCAAACGATCAGCAGTCCACCGAGTGAATTGTTATTTCTTGGCAGCTTTGTTGCCACGTCCCAGCGGGACGACGGCGTCGACATTCTCGTGCGGACGCGCGATGACGTGGACCGCCACCACTTCGCCCACGCGGCTGGCTGCCGTGCGACCGGCATCGGTCGCGGCCTTCACCGCGGCGACATCGCCGCGAATGACCGCCGTGACGTAACCGCCACCGGTCTTCTCATAGCTCACGAGTTCGACCTTCGCGGCTTTGACCATCGCATCGGCCCCTTCCACCATCGCGGCGAAGGAACGTGCTTCGAGCAACCCTAATGCATCTGCCATGTGCGGATCTCCTTACGTTTTTTGTGATCGGTTCAAATTGTCTGCTGCAGTCTAGCCGCCGCCACTGCCCTTCATCTCGCGGCCGGTGACGCTGTTGATCGCCTGCTCGGCGGCCTTGGCGGCAACGTCGATGTCCTTCTCGTCGCCCCCAAGATAAATGCGGCCGAAACTGCCGAACGCGCGAATCTCCAGGATGTTGATCTCCGCGGCCTTTTCGGCCTCGTTCGCGGCGTACGCGGCGTACGCGGCCGGCGCGCATTCCATCGTGAAGAGTGTATGACCGGGCAGGATCATATTGCCGTGGCGCGTGCGGTTGATGAGCATCGTATGATAGTCGTCAATGCGACGGATGATGCTGCTGCTGAAAATCTGGGGCTTGTAACGGCCCTCCTCCTTGAGATTTAGCGCTTCGAGGATGGCCGCGCCCGCCTGGCGCACGTCGGCCTGGGACTCGGAATGAATCTCGAGCATTCCATACAGGCGCTCAATAATCTGCATGCCGGGCGTCACTTTCGTGGACTTGAGCGCCACGTCGGTGACCCGATTGATCTCCATGCCGGGCGAAATCTCGACGAAGAGTGAAGCCTGTCCCGCGATCGGCAGGAAACCCTGCGAGACCGTGGCGAAGAATGACGCCACCTGCGGCTGCAAGCTATCGAGAAAAATGTAAGAGCGTAGATCGGCCATGTTTCATTCCTTTCGTGTCCATCTAATACTTCGCGCCTGCCGACGAAACAACTTCCCCGGAGGCTTCCTTCAAAATCTTCAGGCCGCTGGACGTGCCGATGCGCGTTGCGCCCGCCGCCACCATTTTCAGCAATTCCGCCAGCGAACGCACTCCCCCCGACGCCTTCACGCCGAGCCCTTTGTCGCGAACAATGCGGCTCATCAGCGACACGTCTTCCACCGTCGCGCCGCCCGAGCTGAACCCCGTGGAGGTTTTGACGAAGTCCGCGTGCGCCTTGACGGAAAGCTCGCACGCGCGCGCCTTCTCCTCATTGGTCAGGAGCGACGTCTCGTGAATCACTTTGCATTTCGCGCTGCCGTCACGGCAGGCCTCGACCACCCCGCGAATGTCCCGCAATACCATCTCGTCATCGCCGCTCTTGAGCGCGCCGACGTTGATCACCATGTCAATTTCCTTAGCGCCCTGGCGGATGGCCGCACGCGCTTCCATCGCCTTCGTTTCAGGCGGCTGCGCGCCCAAGGGGAATCCGACGACGCAGCAGACCTTGACGTTCGAGCCTTCGAGCAACTGCCGCGCAAGTGAGACCCACGTGGGATTGACGCAGACGGAGTAGAATTTTGCCTGGCGCGCCTCGCGGCAAAGCTGCTCGATGTCCGCGCGCGTGGTGTCTGGACGTAAAATAGTGTGGTCGATCAGTTGGGCGATTTGCGCGGGCGAGAATCCCGGTCGGGACACCGTGGCCGCGATGGGCGGATTGCCCTGGGACGCGAGAAGCTCCTGCACGCGCTTGGCGATCCGTTCGCGGTCGGACTGGGAGGCGCTCACGCGTGGTTCTCCCACCGTGGCCAACAAGGTTGCCTGGTGCGCTCCGGTTTCAATGGGTCCGTTCTCGATTGCATTGATCAGTTGTACCCGTTTTCGATGCCGTTCTTCAACACATGCACCCGCCAGAAAAGTCTCGACGATCTGCGTGGCCGTTTCAAAATTGGTCTGGCCCGAGCCGAGCGTCAGCACATTGGCGTCGTTGTGCTCGCGCGAGTTCTTCGCCAAAGCGACACTGTAACACGCAGCGGCCCTTACACCACGGACTTTGTTGGCTGACATTGCCGACCCGATGCCGGCGCCATCCACCATGATCCCGCGGTCGCACGTCCCGCTCGCCACCAGCCGCGCGACCGTGTACGCGATGCGCGGGTAGTCGACGGCGTCTTTGCTATGCGTGCCGCAGTCCTGCACGAAAAAGCCCCGGCTCTGCAAATAACCGAGAAGCTGATTCTTGAGTTCCAGGCCGCCGTGATCCGAACCAAGGGCAATCTTAAGGTTTTTCCCCATCGAAGTGTCAACCTTTTTTCATAATCCCGGGACAAAATCAAGCGGCGAGTGATCCGACCCGCGAATAGTTGCGCGACAACACTTCTGCCGACGAGCCAGGAAAAGTCCGTTTTTCATCACATTGACCTGCCTCCCTTCCTCCTTGGACAGGGGACAGTTTCCGCGATACAGTCAACGACCCGATCAACGGGATATCCGTGAACCAGGAACCGACATCCAGAAGACAGAGTGTCCGCACTTTGTTCCGCAATGGACCGTTTACCCGGTACATCACGGGGGAAGCCATCTCCATGACGGGCACCTGGATGCAGGTGATGGCGCAAAGCTGGATTATGACCACACTGACCGACAAAGCCGTCATGCTCGGCATGGTCACGTTTGTGGGAAGCATTCCCATCGTGGCGCTCTCGTTGGTGGGGGGAGCCTTTGCTGATCGTCACGACAAGCGCGCGATCCTGCTGGTGACGCAGGTAGTGCAGATTTGTTTCGCCTTGCTGGTGGGCTGGCTCGTGGCCACCGGACAAATCCACATCTGGCACATCATCCTCGTGGCATTTTTCCTGGGGATCTCGACCGCCTTTGAAATGCCTTCCGCAGCCGCGCTCGTCCCGGAATTGGTCGGCAAGGACCATATCGCCACGGCGATTGCGGTCGACCGCTCCGTGTTTCACGGCACGCGCTTGATCGGCCCGGCGCTGGCTGGTTATGTCATCGGCATCGCCGGACCCGCGGCGGCGTTCTACGCCAACGCGCTTTCGTTTGGGGCGCTCATCGTCGCCTTGTTGACCATTCACCCACGCGTCAAAGGGACGGCGCACGAAGAGGCGCAACGCCGTGGCTCCATCAAGGATGGCTTCACTTACGTCCGTTCCGACAAACCAACCATGGCGATGATCACGCTGCTGGTGGCGACGGTTATTTTTGTGTTCCCCGTCATGATGGTCATGGTGCCACTGTACGCCAAATACGTGCTGCTGCTCGGTCCGGGCAAAATGGGGATGCTGATGGGAGTCTCCGGAATCGGCGCGCTTACCGGGTCGGTCAGCCTGCTCGGCGTGCGCCGGGAATACCGCCGCAGGCTGCTGTTCGCCGCCGTCGGCTGCATTACGCTGGCGTTGACCAGCCTGGCGACTGCCCATCGGTTTATCGTCGCCGCGGGTTCGCTGGTCGTGTTGTCCCTCGGCGTTTCCACGCTCGCCGGGCTGACGAACACCATCGTGCAGGAACGCGCGCCCGGACCGATGCGTGGTCGCGTCTCGTCGATTGTCGCCATGAGCTTCTTCGGCCTCATGCCATTTGCCGCGCTCGGCATCACCAACGTGTCCGATCTCCTTGGTATGCGCAACGCGCTCTTGATCTCCGCGGCATCGTATCTCACCGCCGGCCTCTATATCTTGAACGGCCCCGGCCGCCACCTGCGCGAACCTCCCGCCTCCGCGGTCGCGAGCGCCACCAATGATGCGGTCGGTGCGGACCAGGAAGCTGAGAAGGGGCGGTAGCCGATCAGGACTGTGGGAATGCAGAAGGTGTGACAGCCGGCTAGTGACAAATTGTCTGATGGATTGACAGTAGCGACAAATGGTCGCCATTTGGCCCACAGGCCATTCTTGTTTATGAAGTGAATCTGCGACGGTAGTGCCTCTCTTGCAGATGGTAGCGATTCTGTGAGAACTTTGATGTGTTCGTTGGCACACTCAAGGCTAAAGGGTATAGCCGGAGAATCCAATTAGGGGGGATTTCCCGAAGGCCAAACTGGTTGTTGTTTGGTTCTTAACTAACACTGTTGTCGCCTGTGGAAGTAATCATGCTGCGGTTGATGGCGCGTAGACGGTGCCCCGGAAGAATGCACTTACAGCCACGAAGCTGGAATGAGCAGTGATACATGAAGTATCTCAACTCTCACGTCTTGGAGTTGCGGCGGATCGCAGGGTTCTTGGCGACGTTCGTTCTTGCCACGGCAAGCGAAGCAGCGCTCTACACAACCGGCGTTAGCACGCCATACGCAGTACAATCCTGGACCGACGTCGACTGGCAGCCGGGTGCCACCACTCCAACTGCCGGCAACACGTATGAAATCCTTTGGGGCGGTCGCGTCCAGAATCCTCCTGGCGATGCGCCGGTATTTCCGGGTGACGCGCTTACGTTGGATCGTGGCGCCCGGCTCCAGCTCAAGGGGACTTCGCCGGTGACGCTGAGTTTCCCTGGCGTGGACGGGAATGCGGGGTTGATTCTTAACGGCGGCAGACTGCAGGCCGGAGATGACAATACGTTTACGATTGACGGCCAAATCGCTGTGGCAGCCAATTCGCTTATTGATCTTGGTTTGGGCTCCCGCAGTCTGGTGATTACTGCGCAGCTCTCGGGCGAGGGGAATCTCACTCTTTTCAGTTGGAACCCAGCAAACTCAATGGACATTCAAAGTACGAATAACCCGTACAGCGGCGACTGGCTGGTCGTAAGAGGTTATCTCAAGGGCACAGGGGTGAATTCGCTTGGCGCCGGCAATCTCACGATCGGCAATGGCACTTTGGAAATCAGCTATGACATTCAAACATCCGGCACCCTGACGCTTCTCGGCAGTAACGGTGTGATGGTGTTACATCAGGATTGCCAGTTCAGCGCCGTCACGATCAACGGCACTCAGTTGGAGCCGGGCACCTATTCGTATGCCGCTCTCGTCGCTCAGTTCCCTGACAATTTTACGCAAGGCGGTTCCGGCGGCATAACAGTTGCCTCTCCGATTCCGGTTCCCGAGTCTCTCTCCGCAACCAGCGACACAACCGCCAATGTTGCCAGTGTGCCGGCAGTAGGCGGTTCAATTAACGCAACGGTTATGGCGATAATCGATACCACGGCTCCCACGACACCGAGCGGCCTGACTGCGTTGGTCAACTCCTCCTCACAGATCACACTGTCTTGGAATCCAACCACTGACTTCGGCGGTTCCGGGCTGGCGGGATACGAGGTACATCGCGGAGCAGTGATCCTCGGGACGACGACCGGGACCACCTATACGGACAGCGGATTGACTGCGGGCAGCCTGCATTGTTACAGGATCATGGCTTACGATAACGCGGGCAACACCTCCGCCAGCACGCTGGTGTGCACGACAACACTCGGGTCTGCGGCGCCGCTGGTCGTGACCAACCAGGTGTTCAATGAATGGTACGGGCCGTTTGTGTCATGGACGAACGTGATGGCGTGGGGCGCGCGTTGCGATGGCGTAACCGACGACAGTGTCGCCGTATCCAACGCCTTGGCGGCCGTGGGTAATGGCACGTGCTCGCCGGTGCTCTTGATTCCCGGCATGTGTCGCGTCACCAAGAAGCCATGGCTCGCCCAACGACATGGCATTGCGGTGGTGGGCCTGAACCGGGATACATGCGGTTTTCTCTACGACGGACCAACCGTGTCCGCGAGCGATGCCAACAACTCCGGCGCGGCAACCTGCTTCCATGTCGACGGGGTGGTGAACAGCTACTTCGCGCGGCTGAAGTTCGACGGCAACTTCAAAGCCCGAACGGTGCTGGCCTCCAGCCAGCAGTCGTTCGCCATCTTCGATAACAACAATCTCTACGAGGATTGCATCATCAAAAACTCCGCGCCCGGCGGGATCGGGATCGATGGCGGACATTTTGAACCGTGGGAAGGCTTCTCGAACGAGGATTTCGTGAGGTGCCTGATCCAGACCAACTCCATCGGTGTGGAATTGGAGAACTTCAACGCACTGGACATCTGGTTCACCGATTGCCTGATCGAGAACAACACGACCTATGGAATCTACGTCAGCAAGGGCGACGCGCACGCCTATCACTCGTTTTTCCAGCACAACGGCATCGATTTCTACCACTTGCCCGGCGCGGTCTTCTGCTCGATGGTCAGCAACACCAGCTACCAGTCCGGCGCGTTCTTCGTGACCGTCAATCAGGGAGCCAACACCACGCCGCTCCTGTTCAAGGGCAACACGGTGATCGACCCGGCCGGCATCCCCTACCAGATGAACCAGTTCGGCCCGGTGGTGATGCTGGACAACTCCACGCTGACGACCAACGCGACGATTTCTTTTGCCACTGGTTCGATTGCAGACTTGCTGGCGGTCGGCAACACGAACGGCATCTCGAACTGGGCGAAGTTCTCGGGTGCGATTTCTGTGCGCAGCAACCTGGTGGACAACGTCGTCGTCAGCCGCACGTCGCAGACCTTCACCCTTCCCGGACTACCCGTTGCCGCGACCAACTTGAACCGCACGGTGTTTGAGATGACCACGAGCATGACCTCCGCGTCGCTGCAGAGTAGCATCAACAGCGCGGGCGACGGCAGTGTGTTCCATATCCCATCGCCGGTGTTGGAGCTGAACCACCAAATTTACCCCACCAGCACGGTCACGATTCCTGCTAATAAGGACGTGCGGATTGTCGGCGACGGCCCGAACACAATCCTGTTCTGGAGCGGGTCCAGCGGCGGCACGCTCTTCTCGTGCCCATCTCCCTCGCGCGCCACCTTTTCGCATATCGGCCTGATTGGGAATTACGGCGGCGCGGCCAATCTCATCAACGTGTCAGGCGTCGGCAGCACGCCGGCGCGGGTGTACCTGCGGGATTCCAGCGGGACCGAGCCGGTGGGCGCGAACCTGTTTCTCGGCAATTGCCCGAACACAGTCATTGACGTGACGGGTTTGTCTTATGGTGGAGGAAACACGCCGGGCACACCCGCCACGAGTGGCGCCAATGTGGTGCTCAGCGGTGCGGGCAAGGTGCGTTACATCAATACCGATGGCGGGGGAAATGCCATCAGTTTTGTGTGCACCAATGGCGGCCAGCTGTACGTGGAGAATTCGTACAATGAGGCCAGCAACTCGTCTGGGAATAAACTGCTGCGGGTGTCCGGTAATGGCACCATTACCTTCCTCGGCTCGAAGATGGTCGAGAACATCGGCGGCGCGGAGGATTTCAGCCGCGCCACATCCGACGGCTTCGACGTCGCGAATTTCACGGGGCAACTGTCGATCCTGGGCATCCAGGTTATTGATTGGTTTAACATCAGCGGGTCAACCACGGGCAGTGTTTGGATCCAAGGAGCCAACACGTTCCGTAACCCTGTCAGCACATGGCCCATCATCAACGCGACGGGAAACCTCCCGGTCCAGACGATGAACTATAACTATGCCGACGCCAGTGGCAGCACGAGAATCCCGGACATCGGGACCGCCTCCGCAGCGTTCACGCGTCAGATGCTCAGCCAGGCGCGCATGGAGTACACGGACCGCGCCCCGATGCAGCGCCGAGCGAACCAGACCGACGTGCTCTTGGAGCAGGTCTTCTTCGAGTTGGGTACCAAGAACCTCAGCGTGACGCCGTAGCGCGACGGGTTTGTTTGGTCGCGCCCACTTCGGATGAGGTGGTCAGTGCGAATCAGAAGGTTGATCGCGGCGCGAAAAGGTCAGAGTGTGGTTAGTTGTCAATTGGGCTCTGCAACTCAACGGCTCCAATAAGATTCTCAAGATAGTGATCGACGAAATTCGTGTATTCGGCAAACCGAAAGCTCACGATGCCCATAGTGAAAATGGGTTGAAGGCAGTTGGTCGTCATCCGGCAAGCGGAGCACGACGAATGTGATTTCGGTTGCTGACTGGGACATCATGGAGCACATTGCTCTTGGCATGGGACTCGGGCTGGGAAATCGGCATTTCGTTTTGTGGCTTCGCACGCCGCCCTTCGACGAGCATGTCACACGCCCTCCCACGGCGCTCCGCCACGTCATCGGGTACGTTGCCGCAACCTGCATGGCCCTCGGGTTGTTCGCACAGCCGGCCCAGGCGCAGCAACGGCGGACTCTGTCAGGCCACGTGCCGGCGGCGGCGACGCAGTTGCAACCGGTAGACCGCCTGCCGGGATCGACGCGGCTGGACCTGGCGATCGGGCTGCCGTTGCGGAACCAGGAGGGACTCACGAAGCTGCTCCAGCAGATTTACGATCCCACCAGTCCCCAGTATCGTCATTACCTGACGCCGGAGCAGTTCACCGAGAAGTTCGGTCCGACCGAGCAGGATTACCAAGCCGTGATGGATTTCGCCAATCGGAACGGATTCCGGATCACGGCGGCACACCCTAATCGCGTACTGTTGGACGTGAACGCGACTGTGGCCGACATCGAGAAAGCTTTCCACGTGACGATGCGGGTCTATCAGCACCCGAAGGAAGCTCGCAGGTTCTATGCGCCCGATGTCGAACCGTCCGTAGAAATGAATGTCCCGGTCCTAGCGATCAACGGCCTCAACAATTTTACCCGACCGCATCCCGCCAATCTGAAAATTGCGCCGCGTCAGAAGACGGCACGCGCCCGCCCGTCCGATGGTTCGGGATCGAGCGGCACCTACATGGGGTACGACTTCCGCGCCGCCTACGCGCCCGGTGTCGCACTCACCGGTACGGGGCAGTCGATTGGGCTGGTGCAATTCGACGGCTATTACCCCGCCGACATCGCCTCCTACGAGAGCATGGCCGGACTGCCCAATGTTACCCTGACGAATGTCTACATCGATGGGTTTGACGGGATTCCGGTCGATACCACCAACAATATCGAAGTCTCGTTGGACATCGAGATGGTGATTTCGATGGCACCGGGATTATCCAAAGTGATTCTTTATGAAGCGTCAAGCAACGGCATCCCGAACGACGTCCTGAACAAGATGGTCACGGACAACCAGGCCAAGCAACTCAGTTGTTCCTGGGGTTGGGGCGATGGTCCCGATACAAACGCCGACCAGATCTTCCAGCAAATGGCGTTGCAGGGACAATCCTTCTTCGCCGCCTCAGGCGACAGCGATGCATTCTACACGTTGACGTCCAGCAACTTTCCCGCCGATGACCCGTACCTCACGAGCGTCGGCGGGACGACCTTGACGACGACGGGTCCGTCGGGACCGTACGTGTCTGAGACCGTGTGGAATTGGGGTGTGGAAATCGGCCCTGCGGCAGACGGTATTGGCAGCAGTGGCGGGATTAGCACTTCCTACCCGATTCCAATCTGGCAGCAGGGCGTTGCCACTTCCGCCAACGGCGGGTCGACGACCATGCGCAACATTCCCGATGTTGCCCTGACTGCGGACAACGTGGACGTCATTGCCGGTAATGGCACAGATTACGGAGATCAAGGTGGCATTGGTGGCACCAGTTGTGCCTCGCCGTTGTGGGCGGCGTTTATCGCGCTGGTCAACGAGCAGGCCGGCACCAACGGCCCGGTCGGCTTCATCAATCCCGCCGTGTACGCCATCGGAACGGACGGGGATTACACTTCCGCGTTCAATGACACCACGACCGGCAATAACGAATGGATCGCCAGCCCAAACCAATTTACCGCCGTCCCCGGCTACGACCTCTGCACGGGCTGGGGTTCGCCCGCGGGGAGCAACCTGGTCAACGTCCTCTCCCGGCCACCTGACGCGCTGAGGATTCGCCCGGTAACGGGCTTCACGGCCATCGGCCCGGCCGGCGGCCCGTTCAACGTGACCTCCCAAAGCTATGCCCTGAGCAACGCGGGAACAACCACACTGAGTTGGTCGGTACTCAGTGCGCCCGTGTGGCTCAGCGCGTCGCCGAGCAGCGGCACCCTGACATCCGGCGGACCGACACAGACCGTTGCCGTGAGTTTGAATCCCGCAGCCAAGTCCCTTGCGCCGGGCATCTACTCAGGGAACGTGGTGTTTGGTGATCTGAACAGCGGCCACGCCTTGAACCGCCAGTTCACACTGCAGGTGGGGCAGCCAATTGTGCAGAATGGCGATTTTGAAACCGGCGATTTCTCCTTCTGGACCCTCACGGGCAACCCCTCTGGTAGCTCGAGTCTGGTTGACGACGGGTCGCTCCTCGGATTCTTCGGCGTCACGCCGTACGACGGGACCTATTCCGCGTTCCTGAGCGAGGCCGGCTCGGTCGCGGACCTTTCCCAAACCCTGGCGACGTTGCCGGGACAGCCTTATTTGCTTTCGTTCTGGCGGGAAAATGCTGACCTCGGTTTTGGCACGATTCCGAATGAATTTCTGGTATTGTGGAACGGGACCACCATCTCCAGCCAATTCAACCAGCCCGCGTATGATTGGACGTATTTCCAGTTTGTGGTGGTCGCCACCACGAATAGCACAGTCCTCCAGTTTGGATTTCAAAACGGCTCGTCTTTTTTCGGCCTCGACGACATTAGCGTGACGCCGCTTCCCAAGCCGCAGTTCCTGTCGGTAACGCGCACCAACAGCACGATCGGACTGACGTGGAGCACGGTGTCCGGGTTGGTGTATCGAGTGCAGTCGTCGGCCAGCATGAACCCCACGAATTGGAGCAATGTGGGCGGCACCTTGACTGCCGCCGGCAGCACCCTGTCCGCCTCCAATGTCTTCGGGTCAGCAACGCAACGATTCTACCGCGTCCTTCTCGTGCCGTGAAGGCTCGGATTGAAAACACTCAGCCCGCCGTCCGGTTCAACCAGCGAGCACGGACGCGACTCGCGCCAGCGACGCGATTCTAATTATGACCAATCGCGACCGAGAGGCGTTAGAGCTTCTGTTCATCGCCTCATCACTAACACCACTACGACAATCACCACCAGCAATCCAGCACCGCCAACGGGCGCGTAACCCCAATCGCGGCCTCCGTGTATGCTCCACGCCAGGAGAGCAACTGGTATTATTGCGTTCATACTCTGTTTTTCCTTTTCAGTTTGCCGGGTTGTTACGAGCGGAGCGCGAGGCGGCGCTCACCGTGTTGAGATTCACACGGCAAACGCCCACGTGCACCAAGGGAAAAACCGAACGCTACTTGGTTTGTGTATCCGTGGTAGTCGTGGTGACGGGACTAGGCGTCGTGGTTTGTTCCGTCGTGGTGGTCCTGCTGTGAGTGCCATCAGAGGCGCAGCCGGATATCAACGCAAGGGCAACAACGGTAAGGCAAGAGGCGATTATTTTTTTCATACTTGGATTTTAGGCCAGCGGTTGGTCGAAGGCCATGGGGTGAAACCCTACCTGCCTTGCTCAAAGATTTGCCGTTGAAGGGGTCGTCGCCGGTGCTCAAAGAGGGAACGAAGTCGAAACGCATCCGTTTGGCGGATAGCGACCACGTTCCAAGGCGAGTGCGTCTCACAAGTGGCCGAGCCAGTAACAAGGTCAGCACGACGCGCTTTCAATGGGTCAACGGATTGGCGAAGGCATGGCGTGCGGGGTACGAGAGTTACTACAACGAAAACTTCACGGTGATCAAAAGGTAACGAACTCAGAGGTGATCAGATTTGTGGCCGACCGAAGCCAGCGCCATAAAGTACACTGCGATAAAGGCCGAAAGTAAACCGTAGGCGACTTTGCGACCACTCTCGTTGGCCCAGATAGAAACAGCAACTACGGCAAGTAGCCACGAAACCAACACTATAACAAACCCCGGTCCTCGCAGGTTCAATGCAAGGTTCTTGAGGAAACCGCGGTTGTTCCCGTAAACTGCTTTTGTACCTGGTGACGTGGCGGATGATTTTATCAAAGCCGTTCCCGCAAGAGGTGAGGCAGTAGGAGCGTGTGAGGGCGCAGGTCGAGCGTATCTCAGCATCGGAATATCGGAAATCGGATGCCAGTGCTCAGAGTTGTTCTCGCTGTATATGGTATCGGACTGGACAAGCCCCCTGTAATACAACTCTGCTAGCTCTTGGAGCGTGTACGGGCCTTTGATTTTGCCGTCAAAGGAGATGTGGAACACGTCTTTACCAGTAGCATGTTGGAATGCCTGTGAGGATGAAACCGCTCCGCTTGAACTCTTGCCAGCGGACGCTGCCGATCGTTCTGAAGAGCCTGTTTTTTTACCAGTTGGGATGGCGGGAATCGGAAGATTCTGCCCACACTTTGGACATGGCAGAGTCAAACCAGCGCCGTATTCATCTACCGCAAGCTGTTGACCGCAATTGGAACACGAGAGAGTGATGTCCATGCTAATTCACCTGGCTGTACCAGCTGCTTTGCCGTAATAGTGACACTCTGTGCCAGCCAGTGCCACCCTAAAAGAGAGTCGTTCGGGAAGCGCAAGGGGCGGATGCGGCCCGTCATGGAGCACATCGCTCTCGGCATGAGACTTCGGCGCAGGGGTCCCGAATGTCGTAAGAGCCGACGCGCAGCTACAACCGAGCAGAAACGCGGCAACTCCCGTGCCCTGTCAATTTATCGTAAATAGATTATTTTTCTGGACACGATAATCCGAAAGGGGTATGATCGGCGCAGTTCTTTGACATTGGGAATCCGCCTTCGCCAAGGCTACGGCGGACAAGACCTAGGACAAGCTTGGGTCCGCCTTCGCCAAGGCTACGGCGCGACTCGCTGCTGTGCGCAGCTTCCGCCTCCGCAAGCGCTGCGGCGCGACACGCGGGGGCCCATATATGTTTCTGCGAAACGAACCCACCGTTTTGCGACGGTGTTTTTGATGTAACCGCCAACGAACACGCGAGTTGCGACGGAAGACGTGCGAATAATCCGGTGGGTTCGTTTTGGAAAACGAACCCAAAATAGAGGGGCTTTAGGGGTGCAAATTGCGGGATTTGGGTTCGTTTTAGCCCGAAATGGAGTCCGTGAGGGCATCTGGTGTAGTCGAGATAGGACGTATGGTCGGTTCGTGCAGGAGCCGTACATATATGAATGACCGGCGGCAGGGGAAGGAGGGAAGTGGCGCGCCCAGCAGGAGTTGAACCTGCAACCTTTGGTTCCGTAGACCAACGCTCTATCCAATTGAGCTATGGGCGCACACGCAATGTTTATAGTGTTTTTATGAGCATTTCCCTATGCCTAAATATTGTGCTTGCAATCTAAATTTGCAATCTTTAAGATGTTTCCACCATGGAAGCCGCCCTCAAGAGCCAAGTCTTGAAGAAAACCAACATCCCCTGCCTATACCGCTCCGCGGATTCGGGCATCTTCTACGGCATCTTCACCCGCAAGGGCGATCAGGTTAAGAAATCACTCAAAACCACTGACAAAGAACTAGCACGTCGCCGCCTTGAAGCATTACGCCAAAAAGTTGCCCGACTCAACACCAAAGTAGGGAAGGCCATCCTCTTTGTTGACTTTGCCAAGCGTTGGTTGGACACGGTCGGGGGCGGCATGAAGCGGTCGAGCCGTGTGCGGCGCGAGGCAGCGATCAATGCAGTAAGACCCTACTTCACCAACACGGTTCGTGCTATCGACAAGAGCCAGGTCGATACATGGGCCGCATCGCGGAACAAGACGGCGTCGGCCCGCACGTTCAACATCGAGAGGGAGACACTGATTCAGATTCTAGATTACGCCCTGCGAGAGGGTTTGATTCTGGAGAATCCTGCCAGGGTGGCCGAGCGTCGGAAGCAACACCAAGCGAAGATCGTCATCCCAACGAAAGCACAATTCAAAACTCTGTTGGACACGCTACGCCAGTCCGACGTTCGGTATCACGAGGCCGCTGACCTGTGCGAACTGCTGGCCTATTCTGGCTGCCGTCTTGGGGAGGCCACGGCCATGACTTGGGGCGAAGTGAATCTTGAATTGAAGAACTTCACGATCACCGGTGGCGAGTACGGCACAAAGAACCACGAGGCGCGCACGATTCCTCTTTTCCCCGCGTTGGAAGAGTTTCTTCTGCGCTTACAGGCCTCACTGGCCAAGCCACCCGAACCGACCGACCGTATTGTGCAGATTGACAACGCAAAGAAAGCCATCACGTCTGCCTGTGAAACAGCAAAGCTTCCGCACTTTCACCATCACACTCTGCGTCACTTCTTTTGCTCAAACGCGATCGAAGCTGGGATTGACTTCAAGACGATTGCAGGCTGGCTCGGTCACAAAGGCGGCGGGTTGCTCGTGGCCAAGACCTACGGCCACTTGCGCGACGAACACAGCGCCGCAATGGCGAAGCGCATGAACTGGGGCGCATCCACAGCCGAACCCGCCAACGTGGTGCCAATGGCGGCGAAGGCGTAAAGCACGGTTCGCATTACTCACTCTACTCAGCCATCGTTTCTTTCAGAAATCGTTCGATCTCAGTACGCGGAAATAGCGGTCGCCTTAACGCACGGCATCATAAGCAACCGCTCCTTGCTCGTTTCCGGAAGTGTTCTCCTTGTTAACAATCATGTGCCTTCTCGGTTTTGGGTAAACCAGGTCGACAGACACCATCCGTTTGCCTTTACGCAAGACCTCGAATGCCAACCATTTGGGGAGTTTCTCAAGATAGTTCTTGCTTTTTTCCGTGAAATTTAATAATTATTAGCACGGTTCCAGAGCCAAAGCGAGTTGGCTCAGGGACATTCGACGATGAGGGATAAATGAAGGGCGAGGAACTTTCTACAACTCAAACCCAGAGCGAGGGTGTCGCCGAGCAACGGCGAGACATTCCGTGGAGTTATTCCCTTCGTTTCGGACACGGCATCGCGATGAATACGACCGAGAGAAAAGGGAGAGATCTTAGAATGAAAACATGTCTGGCTATTGCAATCAGTCTGGCTTTCGCGACCGCCGCAGTTCGCGGGCAGAACTTGGCCGCCTACCAAAGCACTGTGACCGGCCAAAGCCCGATGTACTACAACAGTTTGGACAACTCCTATGTGCCTACGATCGGCACCGGGACGTTCGTCCCAACCGCCGTTGGTACCGGCTTCACGAACGATTACTTTGGCAACGTGAGTGACGCCGCTTTCTTTACGAACACCACCGCCCAACTCGCTGTGGCTGCTGGTGGGAATATCATTAACAACAGCGGGGCCGCCAATTCCATCGGTTCGTTGTCCCTGCTCTTCTATACGCCAAACGCCGTCAACGCCAGCACACGGTACGTCTTTTCAAACGGCGACGTCGCAGGCGCGAATGGGAATCAGTATACCCTGGAACTCGTCGGTCAGGTGGTTACCATCAAGGCGGGGAACAAGACGATCACCACTCCGTGGACGGTTACCCCCGGCACGTGGTATTACTATGCGGCCACTTGGGACTTTAGCGGAGCGAATTCCAGCGCGTATGGAATCACTAATTATCTGGCGGTGGCAGGGCAAGCGAGCAATACTATTCTGTCGTCATTTACTCAGAGAGGCGGGACGGGCAACATATCTTCCACCGCAATTCTGGGCAATGGAGGCACGTTCACCATTAGCGCCATACAGAGCGATGCCAGTGGCGGTTTTAATGTTGCTGGAGTTCCCGGGCTGGTCGATGAGTTGGCCACCTGGAATACTGTTTTAGCCACCGCTCAAATTGACAGCCAACTCAACGCGCTGATCCTTGTTCCAGAGCCGTCAACGCTGGCTCTTTGCGGTTTCGCTCTTACCGGGCTTTGTGCGGTAACGCGTCGCCGTCGCTCCTTGAAGAAATAGTCCGTTTGGCCCGATATTCTTACTTGCCCTCGCCGTCTTCCGACGGCGAGGGTATTTGCTTTTCCGAAAATAATTGACATGCTAATACTTATCAAGAGAATGTGGAGACGAACGTATTTCTTATGATGGCATTTGTCTGCATTCGACGCTGGCGATGGTGGGGCCTGGTAATGAGCGGAAGCTTGGCCGTCTGTGTTTCACTAATGGCCCAGCAGTCAGCAGATGTCGCCGCCCACGTCCCCCCGCACCCGCCGCGCACCATGGTAATTGAAGGGCGCCAGAAAGACTTCCGCGCCTATTGCACTACGGGCGAGGGCGCGAAGGCGTTCGCGAAAACCAAGGCTGACTTCGACAAGGATTATCTCGCATTCCCATTTCCCGACGAACCGGTGACCTACGGTGATCCCGATCCCAAAAATCGCGATTCCGACAAGGCGGACAAGTGGCGGGACGTTCAGGATATCTGCGGTCGCGTCTCCGGCGTTGCCGAAGCGGCGACGTTAATCTGGATCGTCACCGGCGATGAGAAGTATCTCACAAAAGCCAAAGAGTTCCTGCTCAAGTCCTGCGCCTGGCGTTTTGCGCCGGACTGGAAGAAGGGTCCGGTTGCGGGCGCCACCGACATCGAATATAACGACGAAGCGAATTTCCGCCTCTGGCGCAAACTGCCACTGGTCTATGATCAGCTTCGCGCAAAACTTACGACGGAGGAGAAGAAGATTGTCCTCGCGCATTTCAAGCAACGCGGTGACCGCACCGTGGCGTGGATTAAGGCGGCGAAAGTCGAAAAGATCCAGCGCAATTCGCTCGACGTGAATGCCGAGAGTCATCCGGTGCGATTCATGTCCATGGTTGGGCTTGGTGCGCTCGCGTTATGGGACGACCTCCCGGAAGCGCATGAGTGGTGGCAGTTCGCCTACGTGTTTTACCGTGACCAGTTTAGTCCGTGGGGCGGCGACGACGGCGGTTGGGCCGAGGGCAACGCCTATTGGCGGGGCACGTTCGAGCACGCAGCATTTCAGGACGCGTTGCTGGCCATCGGCGACCCGCTCGCGTATTCTTCGCTGTTCTGGAAAAACTCGCCTTATTTCGCGCTCTACAACGTGCAACCTTACCGGCACACGATATTCGGCGACACGTCCAACGCGGGCCATTTCAATCTCGATCCCGTTGTCGCCGATTACATGGAGCACGTCGCTCGCGTCCAGCAAAACGGTTATTTCCGCGCCTACGCCGAACTTTGCACCGACAAGCGCCCACGTCCCATTGACAAGGGCCTCGCCGGCTTGGACCGCACGTACCCGACAGCCTGTGAATTCCTGACACGCAATTTCATCGCGAGCGCCAGGCCGCTTCCGCCCGCAAAACCGTTGAGCAAATTGCCCTCGGACCGTTTCTTTCGGGATGTTGGGTGGGTGTCACTGCACAGCGCGCTCGGTCGCCCGGCGGACGATATTCAAGTCACATTCAAGTCGTCGCCGTACGGATCGTTCAGCCACAGTCATGCGGATCAAAATGCTTTCATCTTGAACGCCTACGGCGAGGGGCTGGCCATTAATTCGGCGTATCGGGAATTTCATCGCTCGCCGCACCACCAGCAATGGACGTGGCAGACGAAGTCCAAGAACGACCTGCTCATTGACGGGCTTGGGCAGAAGCCGCAGGACAAACAATCGACGGGAAGAATCACGCGATTTGAAACGTCGCCGCGCTATGTTTGGACGACCGGCGACGCCACCGTCGCCTATCAAACCGGCCAAAACGAACCCGGCAAAATTCAACGCGTGACCCGCGATCTTATCTTTATTGACCACCGCTATGTCGTGTTGCGCGACCGCGTGCTGCTCGCCACGTCGGGGACACTCTCCTGGTTGCTGCACGCCGAAAAAAATCTCTCCTGGAACGGCACGAACAACACCGCGTTCATCCGGGGCGACAGGGCCGCGCTGACCACCCAACTTGTTGCGCCGGGAGTCACGTGGCACGGAAGCGTCACTGACAAGTTTCCCGTTCCAGTTGATCGCAAATACGTAAGCGGCGAGGCGGGCAGCAGTTATGTGACGGGCAAATGGTCAGACCAAAGCCACCTCACCCTTGAGAGCGCTGAGGCCGCCAAGGAGTTCACGGTTGATGCGGTGCTCTGGCCTGAGCGCACGTTGTCCACGCCAGCCGCGCTCAGGGTGACGCTCAATGACGGCGTGCTCCGGGTTACCCGTCCGGACGGAAAAACCGACCTCATCGCGGTGACGGACACTTCGCTGGATCTGAAGTGATGATCCCGAATCCGTCCAGATTTCTGCGCCAAGTGTTGTTGTTCACCAGCCTGCTATCTGCGCCCATCGGGCGCGCCCGCGCCTCCGAGCCTTTGTCGCCATTCCTGCTCGACGTTAAAGCATTGGACACGTCGACGATTAGCGGCAACGCCCGCAAAGCCCTCCATCTTCCCATCGCCACGGTGGTCGACAAGGTGCGTCCTTCTCCCACTGGTGACGCGCACGATTACGTCAGTTATGGCCGCTACTGGTGGCCCAACCCTGCGAGTACGAACGGTCTCCCATTTATCCAACGCGACGGTCATCCCAATCGCGAACAAATGGCCTTCGGCGACGAGGAGCGATTGAGTCGCATGGTCGACACGGTTGAAACGCTGGCCCACGTGTGGCATCTCGAGCACCGTGAAGACTGCGCCCGCCGCGCGGGGGAGTGGATACGCGCATGGTTCGTCACGCCGGCCACACGCGTCAACCCGTCTTTCGAGTATGCCCAAATCCGCCTTGGACGCGACGGCAACCACGGCTCCAATTCCGGGCTGATTGACATGCACCGCTTCATTCGCCTGATTGATGCGCTGCGGTTGCTGCACGGCTCGCCCGCATTCATGGGCAACGATGAGGCAACGGTTCACCAATGGTTTTCCGATTACCTGCTCTGGCTCACCACCAGCAAAAACGGCAAACGCGAGCACAACGCTCCCAACAACCACGGCTCCTGGTATCTCGGCCAAATCATTGCCATTGCCCGTTATCTGGATCGCGAAGAGGACGCCCGCCAGTTCGCCCGCGAGGATTTTGCGCGTATTAGGAGCCAGTTCGCGCCCGACGGCAGCCAACCGTTTGAGCTTGTCCGCAGTGATAGCCTCGGCTACTGCGCCTTCAATCTCGAAGCCCAGTTTTGCGCCGCCAAACTTGCGGCACCGCTCGGTGTGGATCTTTGGCATTATGAGGGAACCAACGGCCCCAGCCTGCGCCGGGGAATCGAATTCCTCCGTCCCTACAACGCTGCTCCGGAAACCTGGCCGCACAGCCAGTTGAAACAACTTAAACCCGGCTTCTTACAACCGCTCCTCGACCAGGCTGCACGGATCTGGCCCCCCGAATCGTCACCGGAGGCTTCTACCAATGCACCGGCGACAACGCCCGTGACGCTACCCGGCGCCGAGACCTACGTTTATCGGGACGGCCAGCCGGAGCCGATGCGACTCCATGTCTTCAAACCAAAAAACTGGAAGACGGAAGACCATCGGCCGGCCTTGGTCTTCTTTTTCGGCGGCGGCTGGACAAGAGGGACGCCGGAACGCTCCGCCGGTTATGCGAAATGGGCGACCACGCTCGGGATGGTTGGCATCGCGCCTGACTACCGCACCAAGGAGCGGTTCAACACGACGCCGCTGGAATCAGTAGCGGATGGGCGCGCGGCGGTGCGCTGGATTGAAGACCACGCGGACAAATTGGGAATCGATTCCAAGAGGATCGTGGTCGGCGGCTCTTCCGCCGGCGGTCATGTCGCGTTGTGGACGGCGATTGAGCACACACCGCCCGGCTCGATCACCAACGAAGCGCCCCGTGTCAAACCGATCGCGCTGATCCTGGTTAGCCCTGTTTCCGACACTTCGTCGAATACCGGTTACACGCCCAAACGCTTCGGCGACAAGGCCGAGGCACTCTCACCCGTGCATCAACTGGACGCGAAGATGCCTCCTGTGCTGGTGTTTCATGGCGATGCTGACACTACTGTGACCAACGCCCAATCCATCGCCCTGCGTGCCAGGCTCGTCGCGAGTAGCAATGTTTGCGAACTCGTTACGGTGCCCGGCGGAAATCATGGCTTTCAAAGCCAATTGCCTGAGTGGAAGGATAAATCCCGCAATGCCATGACGGAGTTCTTGACCGAGCAGGGCGTACTACCTGTGGTCGCCAGATAATTTATGCAGCCAGCCTTGTTGTTTTTCGGTGGAAGTTTGGCCGCATTATTGGCCGCTTCAGCTTTCGCGCAACAACCAACCAACGCTCCAGACGGAAAACCCTCCAAGAGCGCGTACCAGGAACTCGAATCGCTGTTCGATGCCACCAGTTCCACCCGGACGAGTTTTCCCGACGCACAGACTCTTGTCTACCGCGATCTGAAACCCGAACCGTTGCGCATGTTCGTTGTCAAGCCGGATGGTTGGCGGACGACCGATCGCCGTCCAGCGATGATTTATTTTTTCGGCGGCGGTTGGACACGCGGGGATCCGAGCAAGTCCATCGGCTGGGCACGGATGGTCGCCAAGTGGGGTATGATCGGTATCGCGCCTGATTACCGCACCAGCGAACGGTTCGGCACGACGCCGATGGAAGCCGTGGCCGACGCCCGCGCGGCGACGCGGTGGGTGGAAGACCACGCAGTGGAACTTGGTGTGGACGAAAACAGGATTGTGGTCGGTGGTTCCTCCGCCGGCGGGCATCTTGCCTTGTGGACGGCGATTGCCAAGGCCCCAGTCGGTTCAAAGCCTGAAGAATCGCCGGCGATCAAGCCCGCCGCGCTAGTGCTCATCAGCGCACCCGGGGATACCACCCCCGCCGCTTGGGACAACAACCTCCGGCAGATCAAGCGCTTCGGCCCGCACATCGGCGATGTTTCGCCGTTGCAAAACCTGGACACGAAAATGCCGCCGATGATTATGTTCCACGGCGACGCCGACCCGACTGTGCCGTATCACCTTGCCGTCACGTTGCACGACAAATTGGTGGCGACAAGCAACACTTGCGAGTTCATCACCATCCCCGGTGGTGGCCACGGCATCCCGCTGGAGTGGAAGAACAAGTCGCGGGACCTGATCAAGAAATTCCTGGAGGAACAAGATCTCCTGCCGAGCTCTGTCAAATAACACTCCTCACTTTATCCAAAGGACTGGCTGGGTGATGGCAATATTGCGACGGATTTCGGCGTTGGTTGGATCAGGCGGGAGATTGCGCCAGAGGTCGAGATACGGCTGTTCATTCAGCGCCAGCCCGGCAAACAGCAGGCACGATTGGCGCGAAGGCCAGTCGGCCCACGCCTGCACGTCGGGTTTGAGCGGCCACTTCGATTTATCCGCCAGAAACGGATAGAGATACGCCATCGCCTTCTGAATGCCCCGACCATCGGCAAGCTCAAACCGCCACAAGTCGTCGCGGTCGTTTGAAAGCACCTGACAAAGTGTGGCCATGTTATCGAGTTGAAAGATGGAGTAACCGTAAGGCTTGGTCCGCTTGAGTTCAGCCGGGAAACTTCCGTCCGCCGCCATTTGGTTCGGGACGAACACTTCTTTGAATTGCCGACGGCACTCCGCAAGTTTCGCTTCGTCCCCCGAGAGACCGGCGTAGACCGCGAGTTGCAGGTAGAACGCAACGGCGTGGTTGTTTTTGGACGCAGCCTCCTCCAGTCCGTTCTTGCTCGTTACCATCCATTCCGCCAGGTCGCCAAACCACTGTTTCAGTCCGGCCAACACTTCGGGCGGAAAGGCAGGTGACTTCTGCATCGCCTGAATCGCGAGCGGCAATTCGATCAGGTGCAGGCCGTCAATGATGCCGGTACCGCGACCGGGGGACTTACCCGGAATCGCTTGCGCGTATTTCAAGTGCGGATTCATCCGCGTCTGTGGATCCAGAAAGAACACCCGTAGCAACTCGACCGCCTTGGTCACGTAACGATCGTCGCCAGTGGCCTTGTAGGCAGCGGCGAGCGCGGCCACCGCATCGCGCAGATTGCGGATGGCAAGCCGGTGCTCTGAGAAGTTGCTGGGATTCGATTCGCCGTCGCGCTGGATGTACGGCAACCCGTCGGGCTTGGTTGGGTCGGGCCACCAGTAATCACCGTTGGAATAAAAATCATTCAGCCCACCCCCGCTCAACTTTGCGCGGAACTTGGTAATGGTCAGCGGTTCGCTCCCGAGCGCGGCGCTGGCGGCCTTCAAGATCCGCTCGCGGTCAATCGCGCCCACGTCGAGCGTCAGTTTCACAGAGGCAGTTGGTGCATTGGTTACGCTCAGGAATTGCGTTTCCAAACCAACGCTCGCCACGCTGACCACGGCTTCGCCGCTGGCAAGCCGGAGGCTGATCTGCGCGCGACCGTTGTAAAGTTGCACCACGCGCGAACCAATGGATGTGCCGAGATTATCGAGCAAAAGACCGTCACCAGCCAAACCGAAGCGGACGACGTTCGTCGCGTCAAGGCAAGACACGCCGTCCTTGTCGAATACGAGCGCCTGGACGGTGACGACGTCGTTGCTCCGCGAGATTTCCCTGAGCGCGAGCCTGGCCGGCTTGTCCCAAGCCGCAGTCTGATAGCTGACGGAAATGTCATCGCTCACTTCCACCCCGTCACGATGGCCCACGGCGCGCAGCGTGTTCGGGCCGTCATTCAGTTTCACGGCCCAGCGTAGACCGGCGGCAGGGAAGTTGGTGCTGTTGCGCTGCTTCACACCAACCGAGATGCCATTAACGAACAGCTCCACCTCACGGCAGTTCGAATACACTTTCACGAGCTTCTCCTCGCCGGGTTTGCCCCAACGGACCGGCCAGGTGTGCCCGTAAACATGGACCATCGCCTTGTCGGCCCAATAACTCTGGAAAACGTAGTAGCCTTCCTTCGGCGTGCCGTCGCGTTCGACCAGGCCCTTTTGATTCACGCGTGGAATGGGATTCTCCGGGCGCAACGGTGTGGCAAAGTCCTTGAAAATCCATTGCGCACTGCCGGTCAGGTTCGTCATCTGCTCCTGCTCCTTGAGATGCCAGTCGAAGAGATTGACGATGTAACTCTCCGACCAATCGCCGTCCAGAGACGCGCGTGCCTTGCCGCCCGTCGACTTGTACGCTTTGGCGGTTTCCGCTGTGCCCTGGCCGGTGGCAACTTCTTGCAGGAATTTCTCGGGGTCTTCCGAATGACGGCGGGCGTGACTGTCCCCGCCCCACTCGGCATGGAAGAATCTCGGCACGTTGCCGATCCATTTTTCCACTGACCCGCGATACTCGGTGTAACGTCCGGAATACCACCCGGCCCAGATGCTCGGAGAATACACGTCCGGGATGTCCTTGCAGAAATCGCAACGGCGGATGCATGTCTTGCGCGACGGGTCGATCTGATGCGCGAGCGTGTTCAACTCCGTCATGTAAGCGCGAATGGCATTGGTGTTAAAGGTTTCGAAATCACCGGGCCAATCGTTCTCATTGCCCAGGCCCCAGAGAATCACCGCCGGATGATTGTAATGCTGGTCAATCATGTTCCGCAGCATGTCGCGGCCTTGTTGTTGGTAGCGCTCGCCGCCAAGACCACCGCGGCACCATGGGATTTCCTCCCACACGAGCAACCCGAGTTGATCACACATCTCCAGCACGAGCGGTGATTGCTGGTAATGGCCGAGTCGGACGAAATTCGCGCCCATGTCTTTAATCTGTTGGAACGTCTTGCGGACGACGTCATCCGGCACTGCCGCAGCTACACCGGCGTGATCCTGGTGATATTGCGTGCCGCGCAATAGCAAACGTTCGCCATTCAACTTGAAGGGTCCATGCTCGACCCATTCAAAGGAACGTACGCCGAACTTTTCGGTTATTTGCTGTTCGCCTTGCGGCGATTGTAGCGTGACGGCACAACTGTAAAGAGCCGGTGAATTTGGCGACCACAGTTGCGGTTTGGCGATTTCCAATGCGGCGATTTCCTTCTCCCCCGACCACGGGGACAGTTTGTTCGTCGTAATCTGGAGACGGTTGCCCTGCGGGTCGCGGACTTCGATCGCGAGTTTGACTTCGTCGTTGGCTGCCGTTGGATTGTGAAGTCGTGCCCGGACTTTGATGGAAGCTTTGTCATCCGCTACGAGTTTTGGCTCGACGTGGACCCGCTCCAGCGAAATCGCCGGGACATATTCGAGATAAACGTGCCGGTAAAGGCCGCCATAGCGATTAAAATCGCTTTGATCAGAAGGAATCATCTCCGCATCGCGGGAATTATCGCAAAGCACCGCCACGGGCGTGCTGACGCCGGAAAATGAATTCGTAGCGGCGCGAGCGTCCGCGTCCGTAATGTCCACGGTCCATTCGTCGTAGCCGCCGACATGTTCGCCGACCTTTTCCATTCCAACAAAGACCCGGGATTTTTGTCCCGCGCCGTCGAAGTGCAGCAAGGTCCGTCCGTTTGGAAATAGGTTCTCCACCTTGAGCCGCGTGCGATACCAGCCGGGCCCCTGGTAATAGTGCACATCGGGATCAACCGAGTCGCGGGCATTGAAACAATGCGGCAGCGTGACGGGCTGCCATGTGATATTGTCGGCGGCCTTGTCGCCGCGCCAGATTTCCCAGGGGCTACCGAGTGCGCCCTGATAAAATTCCCAGCCGTTATCCAGCCTTTGGTATGATTGCCCAAGCGGGTTCAGGATTTTTGCTATGGTGCGCAGATGATTTTCATGCCACGAGTTCGCGGCGCCGTCGTCCGCCAGTTTGTTCCAAACATGGCCGTAACGTCGCATCTCGGCGATGGCTTCATCAGCCGTCCAATGCTGGTACTTTAGCCGCAGATAGCCCGCCATGATTCCAGTACGGTCTTTGCCTGATTTGCAGTGAAACACCACGCCGCCGGTTCTGGTGAATTTGAAAATGTCTTCGCTGATGGGATCGAGCAGCTTCATCACCGCATCGTCCGACATGTCTTCAAAGGAATCCTTGCCCTTGTTCGACATCGGATAGGCGACATAGGCCAGCCCCACCTCTTTGGCGGCAATCTGCTCCAAGGCGACGGCCCTGTGTTCCACGTCCGTCTCGTTTTCTTTCGGCGGGTCTTGATGTTCGAACGAAATTACCGTACGGACGCCGAGATCCCGGAGATGCTGCATCCGCTCGCGGGCCAATTCCAAATCCTTCTCCGTAGGCTTCGCGCCCTTCATCTCTTCGGCCACATCCATCACCGGGCACGCGCACCGGAAGATGTTTGTCTGGCCGTTGATCAGCCCCAACGAGTGAAAGTTTTTGATGATGGCATCTTCGGAAGGAGTTTTTGAAATCGGTTCCGCTGCCAGTGCGACGGGTAAAACCGCGGCGGCAAGGAAAAAGACAACCAGGGATCTAATGCGCATGGGTCGATTACGCCGCATAAACGCCACCGTTGATGTCGAGGGTCGCACCGGTAATGAACCCGTCAAATTCCGAGGCCAGATAAACCACGGCACGCGCGATGTCCTCCGGTGAGCCCGCGCGGCCTAGCGGGATACCCTTAATGGTCTGCTTCGCGCTGTCCTCGGAAGTATGCGTCTCGTGAAACCTCGTGCCGAGAATGAAACCCGGCGCGACGCAGTTCACGCGAATTCCCCGGGGAGCGAGCTCGGTGGCAAGCGCCCGCGTCCACGTGAGCACCGCGCCCTTGGCCGTGGAGTAAACAAGGGAGCCAGGATGACCGCCTTTGCGACCGGCCAGCGAGGAAAGATTTACAATGCTGGCTTGCCCGGCCTTTTCCAGCCACGGCACGGCGGCGCGCGTGACCCACAGCATCGAGGTGACGTTCACATTGATGACCCGTTCCCAAAACGCGGCGTCCACTTCCTGGATTGTGCGCCGCTCGACGAGATCGCCCGCATTGTTCACCAACACGTCGAGGCCGCCGAGAAACTTCGTGGCGCTAACCACCAGCGCGGCGGCTTCGGTTTCTTTCGTCAAATCGGCGCGAAACACTTCGGCCCGGCGACCACGTTTTTGCGCCAGCGCCTCCAGTTCGCGAGCGCCGGTCTCGCTGGAGAAATAGTGGACGGCCACGTCCGCGCCGGCGGTGAGCAACTGTTCCACGATGCTGTATCCAAGTCCCTGGCCGCCACCCGTGACGAGTGCGCGTTTTCCGTTGAGGTTTCCCATAATAGTTATTGAGTTGGTTGTTTCCGTGTGACGTCGGGCAAGGTTTTTACCCGAAGGAGTGTGTAATTCCAGTAGAGCAAGCCGCCGACGCCGAGCATCGTGCCGGCGCAGGTGAACATCCCGAGCCGGCCGAGCGGCGAGTTCGGGATGAGTAGCAGCAATGAAATGAATACGCCATAGATCAGGCACATCAACCCGAGAGTACGATATTGCTGCGCATCGTTGCCCACGCCTTCCTCTTTATGGAAGTCAATGGGTGTCTGCATCTGCGTGAAGAATCTGTCCACGCGTTCCTTTTCCGGTGCGGAGCGGGTGTTCGCGAAAAGGCAGGAGCCAAGGAACCAGGCCGAACAAACGATGGTGTTGAGCAGAACGCCCAGCAGCAGCACCCAGTCGGAAGATTCGCGCGCGCTCAACGGCACATTCCAGCCCATGAACTTCTGGAGCCAGTCGGCGGTGAGATATTCATTTCCCGCCCAGGAAATTGCGAAACCGACCAGCACCGTCGTCCAACCGGCCCAGGCTGGCGCGCGTTTGATGAGCGTGCCCCAGATCAGCGGGATGCAGTAGGGTAAGGCGATCAAGCCGCCAAATTGCAGCATCAGATCAAACAGCGGTTTCTTCCCGGAGCTGAAGGTCAGCGCCGCAGAGATCACCAGGATACCCAGCAGGAAGGTCACGAGCTTGCTGACGATCAACATCTCTTTCTCGGGCGCGCGCGGGCGGATGAGGACCTGGTAGAAATTCTTCACAAAGAAGCCGGCGTTCTTGTTCAAGCCGATGTCCATGTTGGACATGGTGGCGCCGAAGATGCCGCTGATCAGCAAGCCGAGCATGCCGGCCGGCATGTTGTCCAACCCAGCCACGACGAATGCGCCTTCCGCGGGATTCTTCAGGTGCGGAAAAACCGTGTGGAGATCAGGATGCACAATCCTCGCCGCCATCGGCGGAATGAACCAGAAGATGGGCCCCACGACGAACAGGATCGAGCCCAGGAGCGCGCCTTTCCGGGCCTCCCGGCCGTCCTTGGCGTTCAGATAGCGCGAAGCCTCCAGCATATTGTTGGTGGAGGTGAATTGTTTGATGATGATGGCGATGATCCACAGGTAGAGGATTTCCGGTCGCGCGCCCTCGGTCCAATGCAGATGGTGGTGCGGCAGTTTGTCCAGAAAACTACCCCACCCGCCGACTTGCGCGATGGCCAGAAACGCCGTGACCAGAGTGATGGGCATCAGCACGAGCGTCTGGATAAAATCGCCCGCGGCAACCGCCCAGGATCCGCCGATGACCGCCATGATCAACACCACCGAACCCGTGACAATGACCGTCAGGTAAAGGTCCATGTTGAACGCCGCTGAAATGAAAACAGCCAAACCGCTCAGCCAGATGGCGGCGTAGAGCACACCGACGGGCAGTTGCACCCACGTAAAGAACTGCTCGCTGCCGTTGCCAAATCGCGCTTTCACGGCCTGGATGGATGTGATCACGCGCATCTGACGGAACCGCGGCGCAAAGAAAGCAAAGTTGCAGAAAAAACCGAGGGCGTTGGCAAAATACAGCACCATGATGACCGGCCCGTCCTGATAAGCCTTGCCCGCCGCGCCGGTGAAGGTCCACGCGCTGAACTGCCCGACGAACGCCGAGCAACCGGTCATCCACCACAGCATCTTGCCGCCCCCCCGAAAATAGTCGCTCGTATTGCCGATGAACTTGCGGCAAACCCAACCGATCATCGCCATGAACGCAAAATAAAACCCGATGACCAGATAGTCGTATTTCGAGAGCATGAATTTCAGGAGTGATGGGAGGATGACTGAAACACCGGCAATTTGGCGAGGAGAATTTCCCAGTCGCCCGACGGTTGTGTCCAGTTCCACGATTGCGCCGCGCCCGGCAGCAGCAGCAGCGTTTGACCGGCCCGCACCGGCTGTCCCTGGCCACCGCACAGTAAATTCGCTTCGCCGGTTATGACAATGAGCAGCATCAGTTCACCGCCTGGCCAACTCGCGTCGCCATGGCCGCGCAACCGATGCAAGCGAAAGTATTCATGGTAGGTCGGCCCAATCAATTCCTCTTCGCAATAATCGTTGGTGCAAACCAGTTCTCGTGGCGATTGTTGAAAAGTGCGTCTGACTTTCGCGACCGAGTAAGCCCGATAATCAAACACCTCCATACAGGTTTCCAAGTCGAGTCCCATAAAACACGCTTCCGGCGGGAGCGTGACGCCAGCGTTGGTCGTCTCGCAGCGAACCACCCAATCGGTCGGCTCCATCAGCTCCATCATGAAAATGCCCGCGCCGATGGCGTGCGGCGTTCCAGCGGGAACAACGTAACAATCGCCCGGCTGAACGCGGATTTTTTCAAAACATGCGAGCATTTCCTCCACGCGCTGTTCTCGAATCATGCGCGCCCACGCTTCGCGAGAGGGTGAATGTTGGAAGCCGAGATAAACATACGCTTCTCCGCGCGTGCCGAGGATATACCAACACTCCGTCTTGCCAGCAGGGGAATTGAGATGTCGGCGGGCGAACCTAGCATCAGGGTGCGCCTGGAATTGAAGGCGGACCGCGGAATCAAGTAGTTTCCACAGCACGCCCAGAGTGAGTGAATCTTGGTGGGCCCTTTGACCCGGTCCGAACCAGAACCCCGGTCTCTGTTTCAGCGATTCGATGAGCAGATTGCTGTTGGCGTCGGAAATTCGGCTCAATCCTTCCATCACTCCCTGGGAATGCTCGCCGTTACGGGCGAGGACGGTAGAGGCGAGCCAGTCCTCGGGAAAATGGTCGTCTCCGGTGCCGGGTTGGCCTCGAAAAGCCCGCAGGACACTGCCACCGCGATAACTTCTCCATACGGGATTTAGGTCAAGTGGCAGGGCTGGTAAGAGTTCGAAGCTCGGCATATGGATTAATAATTATCAAAAATAGTGTTGACCGCAAGGCGAAAATCCGTAAAATACGTGGATAGTAGCATGCAACGGCTTCGATGCGGTGAAGGATGACACCGTGACAGATTCAAGGAAAGACAGAACCATGAAGCAAAGTTACACCCAGCCACAGCGCCGTTCCGCCGGCCGACACACGCGGGCCTTCACGCTCATCGAATTGCTGGTGGTCATCGCCATCATCGGGATCCTGGCGGCAATGCTCCTGCCTGCTCTCAATAAGGCTCGTGAGAAGGGACGAATGGCAGTCTGTGTGTCCAACTTGCGCCAGATCTCTATAGCCATCCATCTTTACACGGACGAGGACGACGGATATATGCCGACGCCATCCGGTGGAACCGGCGTCCCGACTTGGCCAAAACTATTGGGTCGGTACATGCCGCAGAAGGGCGCTGGCAGCACCGCATCGCCCAATCGGGTTTTTGACTGCCCCAGCGCCAAGTTTCCAGGAATCGCGAACAACTCGGATCTCAGTTTAACCTACTCGTGTACCGGGGCCATGCTGGGGATCAAACCGGGAACCACTACTACCTTGACCTCCCAGCAACCGCGGTTGGAGGCCGCTGACACGACCAATCCCTCGGAGACACCGCTCGTCATCGAGGGTAAACAGGATCCCGGCGCCCCCGGCAGCGCGAGTTGCCAATCCAACACTCCGTGGAAGTCTTCGAGCGGAACTGCCACAAAGGACGATCTGGCTTCAGGGGGTCCCGCCGCCTGCAGTTGGCTGGACTTTCGCCACCTCGCCGACTCCATGAACATCCTGTATGTTGACGGCAGCGTGCGCAACGTGACTTTCACCCAGGCGAAAGCGGCTTTCCCGCCGCCATCGGCTGGCCAGTCTCTCTGGGAAGGACGTTAGCAGTCATCTTTGCGGCCGGTTCCCCTTGGCATGGTCTTCATCGAGACGTGGCCACGCTGCTGCATAACAGCAGCAGAATCCTCGCCTTGACTCACACCCTCAAAGTAGGGGAGAGGAATGCCCAGAAGTTATTATTGGGCTACGGGAAGCAGTTCAGGAAAAACTTGTGAAACGATGAGGAAGAGCGCCGCCGGGGATTGTTCACCGAGTCGTGAACGCGGCTTTGGTGTTGCTGTTTGGTTGCCGTTCAGTCCTCGCGGCTGCACTCCTCCAGGTAATATTCAAGGCACCAGCACGCGGACCCGGTAGTACCGCGACGGCGTATTGATCGCGCCGCCAGCATCGACCATGTTGGTGACGAAGCCGGTTCCGGTCCCGCCACTGAGAATGTTGGTCACGTTGGCACTCACGAAGTTATTCGAGTAGTCGCCACTAGCCGCGCCCGCCGTGAACTCCAGCACATTGGTGCGCGACGCGATGCCCGGCGACCAGGTGCTGTCGCCATTGGCCCCCAGATAAATCACGTTGATGTCTGCCGTGTTCGTATTGGCGATGCTGATGATGTGCAGGTACGCCGCAGGGCTGATGGGATTCAAGCCTACCAGGAATTTATTGGTGTTGCTCATACCGGTACCGGTGTAGTCCCCGCCCGGTGCCGCGTTCGGATTATTGTTGGTGCTGCCGAAGTACTGGAGCTGCCACCACGCAAACGGGTCGTAAACGCTGATCAAGGCCGTCTGGGTATTGGTACCCGAACCTCCCGTGTTGCTGGCGATCAACCTCACCGTGTAACTGCCAGCCGTGGTGTACGTGTGGCTTGGGCTCTGCGACGTTGACGTGCCGGTATCGCCAAACGTCCAAGACCAGTTCGTGGGCGAGTTCGACGAGGTATCCGTAAAGGCCACGGCCAGCGGCGCTGCACCATTGGTCGGACTCGCGGTGAAACTGGCCACAGGCGCAGGTGTAACCACGGTCAATGTGGCGTTGCTGCTGGTGACGGCACTGATGACGGTGCCGACAGAGTCGGTAACGACCACAGAGTAAGTGCCCGCGTTGGTGAGTTGCACGTTGGGGATCGCGAGGGTGGCATTGGTCGCGTTATTGATGTTCGTGCCGTTCAGCCGCCAGGCATAGTACAATGGTGGATTGCCAAGCGCGCCGACATTGAACGTAACGTTGCTCCCCACGGAAACCGCTTGGCTGGCGGGCTGGTTGGTGATGCTGGGAGCGTGGAACAATGTCACGGCGTAAAACGCAACCTTGGCGCCGTCGTTTGAAGGGTTTGTGCAGGCATTGGCCTGGCAATAGTCCCCGGCTTTGAAATACTGCGTTTCATTCGTGTAATTCGGGTCGGTCTGGAAAACATTTAGCGAGTTGGTCTTACCGTTGATCACAACCGAAACCAGGCCGTTCACGACTTTGATTTCGTACGTGATGCTGTTGCTCAACCCGACGGTCACAGTTGGGGAGTCCAAGTCGCTGTTGTCGTCGGTTGAGTTGGTCTTGATGGTCGAATGAACCTTGCCGTTATTGTAGACGACCTTGACTGTTGGCAGGGCGGCACCGCTTTGAGCGTGGATTTGGCCGATAATGGTTTCTTTGGTGCTGGTCGGCACCTGTAATACTTTGCACTGCGCATCCAGAATATGCGTGCCGAACAGTATCCAGTTCAGGCTGTCGGAACCAGGAGACATCTCCTCACGCAATTCGGAGCGCGGAGACGTTGTATTACCGCTCGTCGTCGCGCCGTTAATCGGCGCCCAGAACACCATCGCTCCGTCCGATCCGGTGTAGAAATACGCGTTGGTAAAGCCTGCCTGCAGTTGGGGTGGTTTCACCTCATCCACGCCTCCGGTCCCCGAACAGGTGAGGACGCCGTTTAAGGTGGGGAGTTGCTCTTTCCAATGACTCAAATCAAAGTTGCTTCCCGGCGGCTGGCCAGGGTCGAGTGCCCAAGCCGTTGCGCCGGCGAGGCAGAGCAACACCGAGTGAACCAGGGTGAATGTACTGACCCGATTGCGATGCATAATTGGCTTACCGATAGCGACGTGGCTACCAGTCAATGGGCATGTTACGGTACTAGCACGCGTACCCGATAGTACCGCGACGGGGCGTTCGTCGCCCCACCACTGTCCACCATATTGGTCACCACGCCCGCACCTGTGCCACCGCTGAGAATGTTGGTTTGGCCGGTGCTCGCGAAGTTGTTTGTCGAGTAACTACCGTTGACCGTGCCAGTCGTGAACTCCAGCACGTTGGTGCGTGAGGCAGGCCCACCCGAGTAGGTGCTGTCCCCATTGGCGCCCAGGTACGTGATGTTCATGTTGTTGCCAGATTTCACAACGCTAATGACATGTAGGTAGGCTGCGTTGCTGGTCGGATTGAAACCAGCCAGGAACTCATTGGTATTGCTCATGCCATCGGCATCCGGATCGGCCGTGCCCAATGCATTCCCGCCAGTGAGACCGTAGTGAGTCAGCCACGTGGCGTACGGATCGCCACCGCCGATGGCGCTCACTACCAGCAGGACCCGGGCAGTGGGCACATCATTGGAAACCGTGGCGGTGAATCCCGCGGGCAACGTGCCCACCGTCAATGTTCCCGACGGAGCCGTCACCGTGTTCGTGTGGGTGAGCAACACATACGTCCCCGCGCCAAACCCACCCGAATCCGTCACGTTCACTATGCTGTTGCCCAAGGCCAGATTGCCGTTGATTGTCGCCGTGTCGCTCACAGTGCCCAAGTCGTAGTTTAGCACAGCCGAACTTCCAAAGGTAAGGCTGTTGCTGGTAAAAATCGAGCCGACCGCATTGGCGAACCCGGGCACGAACGTGCCGAGCACGGTCATGGTACCGGTCAGCGTGCCGCTGCCACGGAGGGAGGCGCCGTTCGTGACAACGAGACCGCCATTACTAAAGCCGTGATAGCCGGTGCCGCCCGCTGCCATGTCGTAGTAGGCGGCGCTGGTGCCATCGCCGACGACGAAGACATTGCTGTTGTTGGCGCCGGGATCGATGTCCAAACCCCCGGCGCTGAGTGTGCCGGCGGTGAAGACAACTGTATTCGACAGCCGAACCCGAACATAGTTGGCTGAGATCGTACCGCCGTTAAAAACAAGCGTGTTGTTGACTCTGTTGGTGCCAGCGCCGCCGACGTTGAGCGTGTCGCAATTCAAACTGGCATTCGAAATTGTCAGTGAGTTTCCAGATGTCCCGGAGCCACCACCAACATTTACCATTCCACTGTTAATGATCACCGCGGGCGCCCCGGGACCGCCGAAGAGGACCGAGTTGAGCGTGGAGCTGCCGCTGTTACCAATTTGCAGCGAGCCGTTGTTGACAAGGGTCGCGCCATTCTGAACAGCCAAGTAGTTGCGGCTGCCGCTCGCCGTGGTGCCACCGCCGACAATAAGGCTATTCGAGTTGACAAAGCTGGCTCCGGCTGTGTAGTTCGACCAAATCGATCCAACCCCGGTGACAACTCCGGTATTAAGAGAGCTGTTTGGGCCGATGGTGCCCAACTCCGATAGCAGCTTACCCCCGTTGGTAATGGTCAATGAGTTGCCCGTAAGCGTGCCGTTGCCGCCGATAGTGACACCGAGGGCGTTGGTGCCGCTGACGGCATTGATGGTGCCCGCGTTGATCGTGAGAGCACCGGACACGGCGGCGACACTCAGACCGTTTGTCTCGAAGGTGCTGAAGGCGGTGACGTTGAGCGTTCCCTTGGACAAGACAGCCAGAGCGTTGCTTCCGCTGCCCTGGACTGACATCTTAGTGCAGGTGAACACCGCGTTTGTCACGACGATCAAGCTGTTCAGTCCCTGTGAATTTCCGCGAACTGCGACCGCCAAACCGGTGCTAATGGCTCCCGCCCCCCCCATATAAAATGAGGCATTGGTAACGGTACCGCCAGGGACGGAGAAGAAGGGGCCGCCGCATTCGACATAACCGCCGTCATAAACGGTCAGGGAATTGTCTCTGGCAGTCGCACTGCCAACACCAATGACGAAATTCCCAATCGCCGACGAGATCAATTTGGACCCGGCGCCGACGACAATCCCGGTATTGGAGGAACCGCTATTTCTGCCAATGGAGATGGTGCCATCGGCAAAGACTGTCGCACCGTTGCTGATGATCATCTTGCAGCCGGGGCCCTCTAGATCACCGCAAGCGAGGGCGCTGCTGACGACCGGGTTGTTCGTGCAATACAAAAGGCTATTTGTGTCCGAAACGAGCATCAGACTGTTCGACTCAACCCTGACTTCGCCGGCCCAAAACAGCTTGCCGCCGTTGGTGATGATTATCTCGCTGCCGGGGGTGCGCGCCCTGAAGACGTAAGGCGACGCCAGTTGTTGCCCGATGGCATTCGTGACGACGCCGGGACCGCTGATGATGAGCTTCCCGACCGATGTAAGGGGTGTGCCCAGCGACACATTCCCCGTAGTGATCACAGTCCCATTGGTTACGATCAAAACACCCACAGAATTGCTGTTAGCACTACCAATTTGTGTCGTCAGGCTGCTGTTCGCAGCGCTGAGAGTCCCGCCCGCCCAAACAACCGTCGACGTGGCGCCGCCATCGGCAATCCGGAACCGGCCCGTGATGGACAGCGAAGACGAACCGGCATTCAGCGTGACCGCCCCCGCTGTGTTCGAGAATGTAATGAAGCCGACGGTTGTCGGGGCGCTGACGTTGACAGTATAACTCGTGTCGTTTGTGAAGCGCGCCGTGTCAGCAGTTGAGGGGAAGCCGCCCGTTCCGCCGACGCAGGTGGCGGTGACGTTGGTAACGGCGCCCGCTATACAAGTAACGTTGGATAACCCAGGATCCGTTGGGTCTTGACCACTGGACTGGTTCGTTGTCCAAGCCGTCGTGCTGTTCCAGACGTCGTTGCCATTTGTCCAAGTCATGGTGACCGCCAGGCCGCGCGGGGCAGTGGCCAGCAATCCAAACGCCATAACGGCGGCAATCAGGGCTGGAGTTGAACAACGAAATATCCGGGTGAGAGGTTGCGACTGAGTCATTTGATGCATCCCTTGCCGTTTGTGGAGCACTAGCGTGCTCCTGGTTCCCATCTGCCAAGCAACGCGTTACAGTTCCCGCCGGGACCGAGAGAGCCTTCCCGTCGATTCATAATTATTAAATTTAACAGCGACCGACCGGTAATGCAAGCGTTTTTTTCTGTCTTTTCGCCCATTCTTCGAGCGACACCGCCACACAATGTCTCAGCAGCGCAACGAGTTCCGTTTTAACGGTGATTGGTTGCGGCTGGGAGAGTCAGTTATGCAGTCGCAATAGACAACTTGGGCAATTCTGCCTGTGTGATCTGCCATCCGCCTAATGCTGGATGACGCAATTTCAATTTGCCTTCGGAACTCGAAATAACTTTCCACGATTCACGTTCTTTCTGGTTCAGTCCAACCCAGACCAATGCCAACAAGTGCTGTTCTCCCACAACTTTTTCTGTTTCCGCCGTCAATGTCAGCGAATGCCATGCGAGCAAGTGTGTGCGTTTATGCGGTTCGGATTCATTGGCTTTCACCCCATGGAAACCAAGCAACGGTTGAATGGCCACACCATGCTGGCCATTGCTGGCGTGGGCAAAATCATCATTCACTGTCAATTCCGTCCAGCGACCTTCCGGCAACGGGAGACTGTAAGTGCCCAACCGAAAAACAGCTGGTTGATAGGCGGTCACGCGGTGCCACTGGAACTGCCAGCCGCCTTTCCACCAGAGGTGTGTTTCCACACTGGCGTGGTTCTGACTGAACCGGTCGCCCAGGCCATACACCGACGCGCAATGATCCGCCGCCACCGCAACGGGCTGGCATTGGTGGCGGCCATAAATCGAGCCGGTCACGAACTCCGCCGTAAGCGCCGCGTCGAGTGGATAACGCCCGGCGGATGGCGCAATCTCGCCGCCAATGCCGGACCGGAAACTCAGCTTGCCCCATTTCCAGGTACCGAACGGGATGTTGCCCACGCTGATCCCGTTGGCGTTGTTCAAGACCTCAACTTCGCCATCATGACTGCGCACGACCAATCCGGCTTGGGGCACGGCAATTTGGAAATCCGATTTTTCGGACGGCAGACGTTCTTCTTTCGCCCGCCAAAACCGGTGTTGTGACGGCAGCAGCAACGGGGAAAACCCTTTGGCAGCCCAATACGCGGAGCCGGCGCAACTGTAAGCCTCGGTGATCCCCGGAAATTCGTCGGTCCAGCCCAAGGACAACGCTCCTTGTTCCTGTAATACGTGCTGACGAAGAAAAAAATCCAGGTTGCGCGTGCAGACTCGCCGGGCCTGGCCCGGCGGGACGGCCGCCACGCCGCAAAGTTCCGCAAGACCGAACGGCGCCGACGCGGCGAACCGGTAACAGAGCGACCGTCCGAACGGAGGAGTTTCGCCGCTGGCGGCAAAGAAGTGAACGTAATCCTTGAGAAACTGTCGGGTCCAATCCTTCCAGCGGCGGGCGCGTTTGGGGTCGGTGTAACCGTAGAGTCTGGCCCACCACTGTCCATAATAATGAAAGGCGTAGGCTTGATAGTAGTCTACCGTTTCGTTCATCCCGTCAATGAACCATCCGCCGCCCAGCGCCATGCTTTCGAGCACGTCCAGCAAATGGCGCATCACCGGCCCATCGCTGCTGCGGGCAAAACCCTCCTGATTCAAGAAGGCGAGCGTCATCACGCTGAAGAACATGTGGTTGTTGCGATGTAATCCCGCGCCGCGAATGCTGGCGAACCAGCGCGCCACCTGCTCGCGCTCCGGTTTCGACAGCGGCTCCCACAGGGACGAGCGGGCGATTTGCAGGGCCAGAGTCAGCGCCGCCATTTCGACGGTGTGTTGGTGGTGATTGGCGGTCGGCCCCCAGGATTCCGGACTGGAAGGGTCGGTGCCAACCACCAATCCGCGGCGGAACCATGCCGCAATTTCATCGCGGGAAAGCTTCTCGGCCGCGGCCGGTTCGCTCACCAGCCAATGAGCCGCCAGCAGACACGGGCGGGCGAAGGATTCGAGACGGTCCGCTTGCACGCCGTGGTTGCTGGCTTGCCCGCGCAACGGCAGATCCGCCTTGTCTGGCTTCATCAGGGCGGCGAGCGGAACGAGAAGGTTTTCGGCCGCGGAACGCCACCACGCATACCCACCGTCCGGCGCCGTGTTTACGGGTGCGTACGGAGTTATCGCGGGAGAATTAACGGGCGATGGCAGGAGATTGGTGTTCATTGACAGCCTTCACAGAAGTCACAAACCACGGCTGCGCTTCCAATTGTGTCAACGCCTCGCGCAACGGCGGCAGATACGGATGCCAGAGACGTTCCCATTCCAGCGAAATTGCTCCCGCGAATTGATGCTCGGTCAGCAGCTCGACGATTTGTCCCAGCGGCATCTCGCCGTCGCCGGGCAGAACGTACGTGTACGGATGTCGCGCTGAAGGTTTGGCGATACTGTCTTTGACGTGAACGTGACGAATCCACTGGGAGAGTTGCGACCACGATTCGCGCGGGGACTCGCCGCCGAGCCGCCAAGTATGATGCGCGTCCCAGATGATGCCGATCGGTTCATGCAACCGGGCGAGCAGATTGCGGCAAGGGCCGGACGCGGAGAATCCGTCGTGCGTTTCGAGCAACAACTCAACGCGCCAGCCGCGCTGCCTTCTTTCCTGTTGCCACCACGTGACCGTCTGGGCCGCTTGCTCGTAGTCCGCTTCGGTCAATGCTTGTCCCCAGGTACCGCCGCCAAAAGCGCGGACGTACCGCGCGCCCCAGGAATCGGCCCAGTTGCAAAACGTCAATAACTCGGCGCGGGACTTGACATCGTTGCCGACAAGTTTGAAGGAAGAATCCGCGACGCGCAATCGGATGTCATGCTTCGCCAGCAAAGCGGCTGCCCGGTAGGGCGGCCAGCCCGCATCCCAGGCCCATTGCGGCAAATCAATGCGCCCGTCCACGGCACGCATCTCAAGTTCACGGAGTCGAAACTCGCTGAGAAGTTTACAGATATGCGGAAGCCGCAACTCCGCACAGCCGAGGGTTGAAACGCCCCACGACAAGCCGCGCGCGTTAACTGGAGCGGTCATAGACCTCCAATGTCACAACGGCGTCCAGTAGATCACCGCGCAAAAAGGCGCGGAGATTCTTCAACGCGAGCGCGCCGGCATCGCGCCGCCGCTCGCGCGTGGGACCGCCGAGATGGGGCAGGAGCGTGACGTTTGGCAATCCACGCAAGGGCGAACCGGCCGGCAGCGGCTCTTGCTCGAAGACATCGAGCGCGATTTGCAGCTGACCTTCCCGCGCGACGCGGAGCAGTCCGTCCTGGTCCACCACACAGCCGCGCCCAATGTTCACAAACACCCCGCCCTTGGGAATCATGCGCAGATGATTCTCCGTCACGACATGATGGTTCTCCGGCGTTGCTGCAGCCAACTCCACGACCACGTCGGATTCGGCGAAGAGTTCCTCCAGCGACGTCAGACGCTTCACGCCGAGATTATAAAAAACCGTCTCCGGCATGTTCGGTGAAAAGGCTTGAATCTGAGAGGTGAACGGTCTCAGCATCGGGACCAGACATTGGCTGATCGAGCCGAAGCCGTGAATTCCCACGCGCCGGCCCAGCAAACTTTGGGTGTACGTATTCCCAACTTTCCATGCGCCATCCCGATGCATGGCCACAGCCCAATGCGAGGCGCGCCGCAGAGCCATCAGGATGAGCATCAGCGTGCATTCAGCAACGGTTGCGCTGATCGAGCCGCCCCAATTGGTGACCAGCAAGCCCTGGTCGATCAGCTCGCGGGGGACGAGCTTACGGACGCTGCCCGCCATATGGCACACGTAACGCAACTGCTTCAAATCCACTGGCTGCAAGGTGGAGTTGAGTGACGGTGTTTGCCATCCGGAGATGAGAATGTCCGACGGCGAGCCACGCCACAGCCGCTCCCAATCGTCCGTGCCGGTCAGTGGGAGACGGACACGATGGTATCCGGGCAGGAGGTTCTCCAATTCTCCCCAGAGCGGGCCCGGGAGGAAATCGGCGATCTCAAGGTCACTCAAGGCAATAATGGCGCTGTGCTGAAACATTGCTTAATAATTATAATGTATTCGCCTCGTTTGCAAGTGAAAAGTTCGAAACACGGTGTGCCGCTTTCTGCTTTCAAACACAGTGTCATTGAGTTAACTTTCTGACTGTGAAGAAGAAAGAGCGTGTTTCCCAGCAAAGCATCGCCCATGACCTGGGCGTTTCGCAGGCGTTAGTTTCCATGGTTCTGAATGGAATGCGGCAGAACATTAGCGCGAAGTCCTACCGGCGGATTTGGGATCACGCCCTCAAAATCGGCTACCGGCCCAAGGGTATGCAGCTCAATGGCAGCGGCACCCTGATCACGAACGTGGGCTTCATCTTACGCAGCGGGCTGCGGTTGCACACCCAAAGTAATTTTTTCAGCCACGTGCAGCACGGGTTGCACGAGGGCTTGCTGACACGTGGTTACCACTCGGTTTTTCTCGGATCCGAAGACGATCTTGGCGTCCGCACCGTACAACAAAAGCTTCGCCACAACCAAGTCTTCGGCCTCGCTGTGCTTGGACAGGTGGACGTGAAATTCCTCAAAGCCATCAAAGCGGCGCAACCGAATCTGGTGACCATTTCCGTGAGTTATCCCGGAATCTGCCATTCGGTGATGGCGAACGAAGAGCAGGCGTTGAGTCTCCTGGTGGACCATCTGACGGGGTTGGGGCACCGTCGTTTTGCCTGGATCGCCGGCGACAAGGGGCTGCATTACAATATCCGTCGACACGACGGATTCGTTGAGGCGCTGAATCAGCACAATTTGAAACTGGCCGACAACTTCACGGTGAATGTGGAACTGGGCGATCGCCTCAGCGGATGGGAAGCGGGCGAGATCATGCTCGGCCAAATCTCACGAAAGAGTTTTCCCACCGCGTGGATTTGTGCCAACGGTTTGATGGCTCGCGGGGTGATCAATTGCCTAATGCAAAACGGATGGCGCGTGCCGGAGGAGATTAGCGTGGTCGCCGTGGATGCCACCCGCGTTTGCGAGGAGGAACATCCCAAAATCACGGGTGCGCATGCCGACCCCGAGAAGATTGGAGTGACGGCCGCAGAACTGCTGCTGAGGCGCATTGACTCAGAGGATGAAAGCCTCATGGATGTGCTTCTTGCGTCGAGTTTAACAGTCAGAGAAACTTCCGCGAAGGCCGCCGGCTAAGCTCCGCAGCCTTGCAGTCCGGGGATTGTCCCACACTGTGTTCTGCGTTTCCTCTTGCCCGACTATTGCTGACTGCATAGAGTCGCAGCATGAATATACCGGCCGTTTTTGTGAAAAGAATCCTCCCTTCATTGATCGCTTTCTGCCTGTATCAGGATGTAATTCTCGCCGCGTCGTCTGTGGACATTACTCTTGATCCAAAGTCTCCCGGCGCAACGATCTCATCCAACTTCATCGGGCTGAGTTATGAGATGGCCTTAGTCGGTCCGGCCACAAATGGAGGGCACTTTTTTAACCCAGCGAACAAGCCATTGATCAAAACGTTCCAGACACTGGGGATTCAAAGCCTGCGGGTTGGCGGCAATACGGCGGAACGAGCCACCGTGAAGATTCCGAATAAGGCTGACATTGACAGTCTGTTTGCTTTCGCGCGGGCGGCGGGCGTCAAAGTGATTTACACCCTCCGGCTGAGCGGAACCGAGCCGGCTGATGCTGCCCAAACGGCCAAATACATAATGGACAACTATCGGCCAGAACTTGCCTGCTTTGAGCTCGGGAACGAACCCGACAAGCTCGTGAAAGACTCGCAAGCCTATGGCGAAGCGATGAGAAATTATCTGGCGGTGATTACCGCCGCCACCAATGCCCCGGAAGCGGTGTTTTGTGGTCCGAGTACGATGCACAAGAACGTCCAGTGGGCGAACGATTTTGCCAAGGAATTTGCGCACAACAAACACGTCATTATGGTCACCCAACACGAATATCCTGCGGGAAGCGGCCGCGTCGCAACCAACGCCGTGGCGGCCTGCAAAAAGTTGCTCTCTGCAGATCTTCTGAACTTATATGAAAAACTATACAATGACTTTGTTCCTACCGCTTTGTCTTCCGGGTTTCAATATCGGTTGGAGGAAGCAAACAGCTTCTCCAACGGCGGCGCGTCCGGCGCCAGTGACGCATTCGCCTCCGCTTTGTGGGGTTTGGATTACATGTATTGGTGGGCCAATCGGGGTGCAGCGGGGATTAATTTTCATACAGGCGGCTACGCGGACGGTGTGCGGCCTCCGGAACCACAGAAATATGTCGTTTTTTGGAATTCCCCGGAAGGTTTCGCCGCGCGACCGCTGGCTTATGCAATCAAGGCATTTGATCTGGGCTGTCACGGTCAATTGGTGCCAGTGCATTTCGCGTCCAATCCCGACCAAGTCAATTTGACGGCGTATGGCGTTTTATCCAGCAATGGCAACCTGTACGTCACGCTCATCAATAAAGAAACCGCCGGCGCGCGTGATGCGAATGTCACCATCGCGCTCGGTAGTTCCTATACTCGTGGACAGGTCATGTTCCTGACCGCACCACACAGTGATATCACCGCCCCTGCAGGCGTAACATTAGGCGATGCTCCAATTAAAGATAACGGCAGTTGGTCTGGCGCCTGGACATCTTTGGCCGCCCCTTTGAACAATGGGCATTTTTCAATGAACGTGTCGGCGGCGGCGGCGGCCATCGTCCGATTGACCAAGGAATGAAAGCAGAACATTTTCACCGTACGTAGCCAAGCGAATGCCTAAACTTGACGTGACTTCGCCTTTTCAAGCCCCTTGAGTTTCTAGTCTGGGGCTACAGAATGTGAGCCGACCGCTTCATGAGTCCAGAGGCGATGATAGGATTCGCCTCTACGGTACCAGCCACACGCAGTAGTAGCGGGCGGATGGGTCACTGCCATCCTCGTCTTAGCCGTCTGCTCAGGAACCGATCTCAACATACGTGCTCCGTCAGCCGGATACGATTCTCTGTAACAGTTCACCGTGGACTCTGCCGGTGATGTAAGCCTTCGATTCCAAGGCAGGGATGTACCTCGCCCCGATGCTCCCCGAAGAAATTCAGCAAGAACGAGTTTTTTGATCACACGCGGTCATCGAGTTGTTTCCCGTGTCGCTGTCCAAAAGATCGGCAAAGTCGGCAAGCCTGACTCTAACGCACTCCAGTAGATGAGAAAGTCGAGAGTCACACACGATGTGTTGCAATCTTTTGTTGTAATCTATCGGCCGAATTTCAGTGGCTTCAGGCAAACACGAGCAAACGTCCAACATGCAGGAAACCCCTGTGTCGATTGGTTTTGTTTACTCCAGAGGGGGTGAGCAAACATCAGCTAAAACTGTCGGTTTGAATCCGTAGACCAACGCTCTATCCAATTGAGCTATGGGCGCACGCCTGAAAATGCGTAGGAGACTATATTCGCGTCCCGCACACTCGGCAACGAAAAATCTGCATCTCGAAGAAATCGACTTTTCGGCGGGAATTGGCTATCGGTTCAGCATGAAGCGCAGCCCTTCGCGTGAACAATCGTCGGCCCTCATCCCCTCGCTCCTCGCCCGCGCCTTCCGCGGCCAGCTGGTTCCCCAAGACCCGAACGACGAACCTCCCAGCATATTGCTGGAGCGCATCGAACAATCCCGGAAATGAGCTGCGTTATATGAAACCCACCCTTCCTCAACCTCTCAGCAAGCGGCGTTTTCAGGAAATGGCGCGAGAACCTGCTCTTGTTTCCATTGACGGTGATCGCCGTGTGTATCATCTGGCCTCGGGCTATTGGGTTTATGATGAGATGTTGTCGGCGTTGAAGAACTCCGGGTGGATTCGGTTCGCCCCCGGATTCAAGGCGGGGCTGTATGGGAAGGCAGGCTGCCAGCATTGTATCAAGATTCTGGGGATGGGGGTGGGCGAGAACCCTCTCTACTTCTGTGAACGCGGCTATTACCTGGAACACGAACGACGGTTGCTGGAACGCTTTCGATCCCGTGGCTTTGTGTTTGGACCCAAGGCTTTGTCCACCGAGGATTCAATTCGATTGCTGGTGGATCAGGGGGGCGTTCCCGCCCGTCAGGCGGAACTGCGAGTGACACGCAATGATGTGTTGATTATGGATTTCATTAGCGGCGTGCCCCTCGCAATACAGACGGGTCAGTACGTCAACTATGATCTGGAGATCGTAGGGTTTGACAGGGAGTTGCTGGCGGAGGTATTGGCCGCGCTCCAGCAATTGCACCGGGAGCTGGATCAGGCCAATGGTCTCGGTCTACTCCACAACGATCCGATGCCGCCCAATATCATCCTCAGCTTGAACGATGCGGGAGAGTTGACTGCAAGATTGGTGGACTTCGAACTCGCACAGGATCTCAGTGAACCATCACCGGATTATGTGAACAATTCTGTCGCGGAACTCTATAGCGAACGGGACGTGCCGCGTAATTCCAAGACCGGGAGGCACACCAAGAATCTCGACCAGCATCTCTTGGACGAATCCATCCGCCTAGTTCGTGATCTCTTGCCGATTGCAGGGCAAGTACGCAGTTTGGCTGAGGCCCTCGATGGGTATCGGTAAGCATTCCGTTTCTTGGCGGGATCAGTATTGATCTTGGCCGTTTCTATCATTTTATCCGTCGGCGGCATTGATCTGAATATGCTTCGAGAATCTGCACAGTTTGAGAAAGCGCTTGCACAAGTGTCTGCGCTCGCGCCCTCGCTCCTCGCCAAAACCTTCCGCGGCCAGCTCGTCCCCCAAGACCCGAACGACGAACCGGCCAGCGTGTTGATGGGACACATTACGCAATCTCAGTTTTTGGTAAAACGGACCGAACGATGAAAGGAACACCATGTATCGCATACTCTCATTCGACGGAGGCGGCATTCGCGGTCTGGTCACGCTGGCCATCCTGAAACGCCTGGAAGCAAAAATCCCCAATCTCATCAAGGACGCCGATTTGCTCGCGGGCACTTCCACGGGCGGCATCATCGCGCTGGGTCTGGCCGCTGGGAAATCAGTGGATGAAATGATTGCGCTCTACCAGAACAACGGGAAAGCGATCTTTGATGATTCATGGCTGAAGGACATTCGCGACGTGGGTGGCCTCGTCGGCGCGGATTACGACCAGAAAGGCTTGGACACGATTTTGACGGGCATTTTCAAGGGCACGAAACTGAAGGATCTGGGAAAGCGAGTGTTGATTCCGTCCTTCAATCTGGACGATGCCGACCCGGATAACACGAAGCGAACGTGGCAACCGAAGTTCTTTCACAACTTTCCCGGCGAGGATTCCGACGGAGACGAATCGGTGGTGGATGTGGCGCTAAGCACAAGCGCCGCGCCGACCTACTTTCCCTCGCACGGCAGCTATATTGACGGAGGCGTGGTCGCCAACAATCCCAGCCTGGCAGCGTTGGCTCAAACCCAGGACAGCCGCAACACCGATCGCGCACCCAAACTCAATGAGATTTATCTGCTGTCCCTCGGCACGGGAACAAATCTCAGCTACTTGAAGGGCGATAACCTGGATTGGGGTCTGGCCCAGTGGGCCAAGCCCATGATCAGCCTGTTGTTCGATGCGAGCATGGGCATCGCGGATTTTCAATGTCGCAATCTCCTGAATGATACCTACCGCCGCATTGCCCCGGTGTTTTCCCATGACACGAATATCAAGTTGGATGAATGGGAGCGCTCTCAGGAATTGCTTGCTATAGGCAACAGGTCGCCGTTGACGGATTCGTGGAGCGGAAAGGATGTGGTGCAATGGCTATCGAAGGTTGGTTGGTGATGCGTCCATAAATCTGTGTCTCGAAGAAATCGACTTTTCAGCGGGAATTGGCTATCGGTTCAGCATGCAGCGCAGCCTTTCGCGTGAGCAATCGCAGGCAGTGATCCTGGCCATCGACATCGGCACCTCGTCGCTGCGCACCGCGTTGTTCGATGCGCGCGCGCGGCGGCTCGTTCGCACGACGGCACAGGAAGCGTATGCGTTGCGGGTCACGGCGGACGGCGGCGCGGAGCTGTCACCGCAAACACTGCGACAAACCTTGTTCCGCTGCCTGGTGCTGACGCTGCGCTCGTATCACGCCGACCGGACACTTCGCCTGCGCCCGATCATTGCCGTTGGCACGTCCTGTTTCTGGCACAGTTTGCTCGGCGCGGACGAAAGTGGACGAGCGTTGACGCCGATTTACACGTGGGCGGATTCGCGCTGCCGCGAAGACGCGGCGCGATTGCGCGCGGAATTCTCCGAGCGCGCGGTACACGCGCGGACGGGTTGCATGTTGCGTTCATCATTCTGGCCCGCGAAATTAGTTTGGCTGCGGCGCACGCAGCCGAAACTTTTCGCGCGCGTGGCGCGCTGGGTATCACCCGCCGAATGGCTGCAGCGTGAACTTTGCGGTGACGCGCGGTGCAGTTACGCCATGGCCAGCGGGACGGGGTTGTTCAATCCCGCTGCACTCCGATGGGACACACGACTTCTCAAGCGCTGCCGTATTTCCCCGAAAAAACTCAACTTGCTCAGCGAAGAACCTCTGCGAATGTCGACTCGCTGGGGGCGCAAGTTTCCGGAGTTGCGCGAGGCCCTGTGGTTTCCGGCCATCGGCGACGGCGCGGCAAGCAATCTGGGCTCGGGCGCCACGAAGACGGGTGTGGCCGCGCTGAACTGCGGGACGAGCGCGGCGATTCGACTGGTGAGACGCGTCCAGCGGGCGCGCGCGCCGTTTGGATTGTTCTGTTATCGCGTCGATGCCGAGCGCCTGCTCATCGGCGGCGCGGTGAGCAACGCGGGCAATCTGCGCGCGTGGTGCCTGCGCCAATTGAATCTGCCAAGTGATTCGCAGGAACTGGAGCGCGCGCTAGCGGCGCGGCCTGCGCCTTTGCATGGACTGACCGTGCTGCCGTTTTGGGTAAGCGAGCGCGCCCCCACGTGGCCGGAGGATTTGCACGGTGTAATTGTCGGACTGAAGAATTCCAGTTCGGCGCTGGATATTCTGCAGGCCACGAGGGAGGCGGTCTTTCAGCGGTTGGCGCAGATTGCCGAATTGTTGCCCATCCGAAAGTTCGCGATTTCGGGCGGCATCCAGAAGTCGCCGGCGGACATGCAACGGCTGGCCGACGTGCTTGGTCGCCGCCTGATGGTTTGCAGTGAACCCGAGGCGTCGCTACGAGGGGCGGCCGTGTTCGCGCTGGAGGAATTGGGTGTCGCGGTGCCCCCGCCGCCTGCGGGCCGCGTGATCCATCCGCGATTGCAATTCTCACGTCAATATATAGTGGCACGCCAGCGACAGCAGCGGTTGGAGGAATTACTGCGCTCAGGCCGGCTTTTGTGACATTGCTTCCAGCGCCAGGTACAACGCGTGCGTGCCGCTACGACCGTGTCCCTGCGCTTGGAGCGTGCGGTAGAGTTCGTCTACCAGTTTCAATCCTGGTAACACAAGGCCTGCGCGCTCGGCTTCCGCGAGGGCGATCTCCATGTCCTTGACGAAGTGGTCCACGAGAAAGCCCGGTACGAAATTGCGTTGCAGGATGCGCGGGGCAAGGTTGTCGAGACTCCAGCAGCCCGCAGCGCCGCCGCGAATGGATTGCAGCATGGTCTCGAGATTGAGTCCGGCCTTGTGTCCGTAGAGCAGGCTTTCGCAAACGCCGATCATCGTCCCCGCGATGACAATCTGGTTGCACATCTTGGCATGTTGGCCGGCGCCCGCGCCGCCCTGGTGAATGATGGTCTTGCCGAGGACTTCCAACAGCGGCCGCGCGCGCTCGACGGCTCCCGCATCGCCGCCGACCATGATGGAGAGCGTGGCATTGCGCGCGCCGACATCGCCACCAGAAACCGGCGCGTCGATGGCGTCAACGCCTTTCGCTTTGGCGGCTGCGTAAATCTCTTTCGATAAACTGGGCTCGGTCGTGGTCATGTCAATGACAAGGCCGCCGGGTTTCACGCCCGCGAGCACGCCACTCTCGCCGAAATAAATTTCCCGCACATCGCGCGGATAACCAACCATGGTGAAGAGGACGTCCGATTGAGTCGCAACGGCCCGAGGCGAATCGCCCCACTGCGCGCCCTTGTCTAGCAAGGGTTGAGCCTTGGACTTCGTGCGGTTGTGGACCGTAATGGCATAGCCTTTGCTGAGAAGATGACCGCACATCGACAGGCCCATGACCCCGGTGCCGATCCAGCCCAGAGGGGTGGCGGCGGGCGAGATCGGTGTTGGGGCAGTGATCACCATCGACATGTAAACTAGGGGTGCAGTCGAGAGGTTGTCAAACGCATTTGAAATTGTGGCCTTCTGTCATATGTCGGGGCGTTGCTTTTGGGAAAACCGTCCACTACACTGGCGGCGATGAAAGCGGTCACGACGGCGCAAATCCGCGAACTCGACCAACGCAGCATCGCCGCGGGCACAGCCGGGGAAGAACTCATGGAACGCGCGGGTTATGCCGTTGCGCGGGCCACGATCCAGTTTCTGAAGCGACAAGACTCGCGGTCGGTCCTCCTGTTCGCGGGGAAGGGGAACAACGGCGGAGATGCGATCGTGGCGGCGCGGCATCTGGCCGGCGCCGGTTGCTATCCGACGTTGGTATTGCTCTGCCGCCGCAACGAGTTGCAGGGCGATTCGCTGCTGCATTTCCAGAAACTCGTCAGCGCGATTCGCGTCTTCGAATTGCCGACGCTCGACGAACTTTCCACGATCGTGGCCGAAACGGAACCGGCGGTGATCGTCGACGGTTTGCTCGGTACCGGACTGAAGGGCCAGGTACGCGAGCCGTACGCGACGGCAATCAAGGTCGTCAACGGCCTGCATTTGCCCGTCGTGGCCATCGACATCCCGTCGGGGCTTGGCAGCGACACCGGTGACGTGCATGGCTTCGGCGTTCGCGCGGATACGACGGTCACCATGGCCCTGCCGAAGATCGGTCTGTTGAAACCGGCCGCGGCAGATTTCGTGGGCCGCATCGAAGTTGCCAACATCGGAATTCCGCGGGAGTTTGTGGAGGAGATTTCGACCGACGTAGAACTACTCACGGCGCAGGACGTCAAGCCGCTGTTGCCACCGCGCCGTCGTTCCGCCAATAAGGGCGACTTCGGTCATCTGCTGGTCATCGCCGGCTCCGAGGGGTACACGGGCGCGCCCGCGATGGTGGCACACGCCGCCGCGCGCGCGGGCGCGGGGTTGGTCACGTTGGCGGTGCCGCGAAACATCTATCCCATCGTCGCGGCGCAATGCCCGCCGGAAGTGATGCCGCAGCCCGTGGAGTTTGAGCAACTCAGTCCGAGTTATTTCGCACGGTTTGATGCCGTCGCCATCGGTCCCGGACTCGGTCAGCAGGCCGAGACGCAAAAGATGGTCTGGAAAGTGGTGAGCAGTTGTCCGTTGCCGATGGTGGTGGACGCCGATGCGTTGAACGCGATGGCGCAAGGTGTGGCGGCGTTGAAGAAACTGCAGAAACCGCTCGTGCTCACGCCGCATCCCGGCGAAATGGCGCGGCTCACCGGGAAGACGGTGAAGGAAGTGCAGGCCGACCGCTGGGGCCTGGCGCGGAGTTTTGCGCAGGAGTATGGAGTGGTCATGGTCTTGAAAGGCGCGGGGACGGTGGTCACCGAAAAGTCAGGCGGGCTCTGGATCAATTCGACCGGCAATCCCGGCATGGCCAAGGGTGGCATGGGCGACGCGCTTACGGGCATCATTGGCGCGTTCCTCGCACAAGGGATGGCGGCCTTCGACGCCGCGCGCGCGGGCGTGTTCCTCCACGGACTCGCCGGCGATCTCGCGAACGAGAAGCTTGGGGCCCGCGCAATGCTAACGACGGATTTGATCGAACATCTCGGCCCGGCTTTCGCGACACTGGAGTAAGCGAGACCGGAACGAATGTCTGCCTCAGTGCGGTGCAGGGATGGCCACAAGCTTATTGCGGACAAAGATGATGTTCTGGCGGAGGACGTAGAATTGGTCGGCGAAGGAGGCGGGGACTTTCATTTTGTTGACGGTTTTCTCGATGTGTCCCAAGCGCGTGAGCAATTCATCTCGATTCTGGGGCGTCGGGCTGGCAAAGGCTCCTCGTTCGACCGACAGCAGCGCGCGGTAGGAACGATAGATCCGCAAGCGGATTTGCCACTGATAGACCGTTGGGATGAGGCGCAGTCCTGGGATCAACACGAACAACATCGGGACAAAGGCCACGAGGATACGGTTCAACCGGCTGGCCAGCCAAAAAGGGAGTGAACGATAGAGAAAGCTCTTACCCGATCCGTAGTAGCGCCGGGCTTCGTCACTCAGGCGAATGTCAATTTCCAGCGGAGCCGGGAACTCGCCGCGGCGCTGGAACAGGGCGGCGCCGCCATGCACTTCGCGCGCGGCCTCCAGCAACAAATCGATCAATGCCGGATGCAGTTTGGCCCGCGCAACCAGTTCGACCGTCGGCGCGACCAGAGAGACATCATGCGATGGAATATTCTTCCCGAAATCGACGACTCCCCGCGGAAGCTGGAGCTTGTTCAAGTAGTGGATGCGGCGCGCATAAGCGTCGGCTTGTGTGAAATCGAACAGCTGGATGTCCGGTGTCCGTAGAAGCTGGCGCATGTTCTCGGTTGAGGCGGAGTCACCCATCAAGAATACGGCATCGACAGAGCCCGCCAGCAGCGCCTTGGTGGCGGCTTCGGCATCCAGATCCAACAGCACCGTTGGGCCGCCGGTTTCAATCCCGTTGGCCTGCAGCAGGGCGGAAGCGAGGGCCCGCGTGCCACTGCCCACAGGACCAATGGCCAGGCGCTTGCCATTAAGTTCGGAGAGCAGTTCCGCCGGGTTGGCGCCCCGATAGAAAACCAGCAGCGGTTCATAGGCGACGCTCCCGAGCGAGACCAGTTGGTCGGTGTTGACCCCGTTGGTAACACCGCCCTGGACAAAACCGATGTCGACGCGAAACGCCGGGTCACCGAGCCGTTTGAGATTCTCCATCGATCCCGCGGACGGAAGAACGTTCAACTTTACGCCACTGCGAGCCAGGATTTTGCGGTATTTCTCGGCGGACTTTTGGAAGGCGCTGCCCTCGGGACCGCTGGTGATGGTAATGGTGTGGGGCGGGGCCGAGTGAAAGAACCAGAAGACAGCAAAGACGGTACCGGAACCGATCAGGAGAATGGCACTGATCGCGGCGGCACGACCAAGTCCAAAAGTTTCCGAGAACACTTCGAGAAGCCGAGCGAGACCGGTCTTGCCTGTCATTGGTGACTTCATAGCACGACATCCTATCACCGCTTGGCACACATGCTCAAGGTGTCGTCGGGACTAGGCGGTCAAAGTTTCGGTTTTTGGCGCGTCGTTGAGGAAGGAGGGGTCCACTTCATGGCAACTGTCCTCTCCTTGTCCGGCCGGGAAACATTTACCGGCGTGGCGCCGGGATTCGATTTCGGGTCGAGGGGACTGGGAACGCGGATCTCTCGGCCACACTTGGGGCACGCCACGAGAAGACCGGCTCCGGCTTCGTCGATCACCATGTGCTGTCGGCACTCGGGGCAGCCGAAGGAAATGTCCATGACCCACGCGTCTCCTTTCTCACCGCCGACTGAATGCTAGTCCTGAACTGAGAGTACCGCAAGGAATTTCCAAACGCGTGGTCGCGGCGGCGGCGCTCAGGGATAGGTGATGTGGATGCGATAGAACTTATTGGACTGGGTCGCATTCAAATCGGTGATCGTGACCTGGTTCCCGTTGGTTACGGGACCGGCAAAACCGGTAAGCTGCGACCAAAGGCCGCTGACCAAATCGACACTGAATTGGGGGGCATAGGTCCGGCCCAGGGCCACAGGATCAAACAGCAGATTGTTCTGTAACGGCTGGTTCGGTACGCTGGCGATGTTGAGAACAAATACCGCAGTCGGGTCTAGGGGATTCAATCCGGTGACGTACTTGAACAAGTTGTTCTGGCCGGTGCCATCGGCATCGTCGTTGGCCAGCGAATAATCGGCGCCCTGGCCCGTTGGGTGGTTGAAGTACGCGAGCATCCACCAATCAGGAATGCCATCGGCGTCGCTATCAAGGTCGGCGATCTTGCGGACCTGAATTCCAGAAGCGCGGGCGTTGTCGGTGATGGGAATGAAGTCCATCTCGAGTTGCGCGGCGGCCACGGCGCTCGTGAAAACGCGGCTGATTGGGATGTTCTGGCCGCCAGCCGTCTTAAAAATGTCGAAATTCGTCAGGACCTGCTGCCCTTGAAGGAACACGTTGAACACACGCGCGTTCGTGCTGCTCCAGTAGGTTTCCGCCTCGAGCAGCGTCGTTTCGTAAATACCCGGGGGGCAGTCGAAGAGGTAACTGTACCCGCCGGATGCGGTGCTGTAGCGTTCGCGCTGGTAGAGCGGCCAGACGTTCGCGCAGACACCGGAAATCGCATTGTTGACGTAACCGCCGCTGCCGTTCCCCGAATACCCAAACGAACCGGGTGTGTACCCCTGATCCGCCATCCACACATTCGCGGCGCAATCGGTGGCGTTGCTCGGGTTGCCGGGGCTGATGCGCGCGAGGTAGGCGCCCGGCACATTGATCACACGCACCGTGACGGACGGGATGCTCGACACGTTGCCCGATCCGTCGGTGGCGCGCGCGGAGATGGTGTGCAGACCGTTCAGTAGGGTTGCCGTGTTGAGCGAGAACAACCAGTTCGTCGTGCCCGTCGCGATGCTCCAGCCGCCGTTATCGATACTGACCTCGACCTTCGCCACGGCGACATTGTCACTGGCTGTGCCCATGACCGCCAGGGTGCCCGCGACCGTGGTGCCATTGACGGGCGAGCTAATGAAGACAGTTGGGGGGATCGATTCGAAGATGGGATCGGCGATTTTTCTGACACGAATGGCGGAGACGCGGGCGTTTGTTTCTGATGGGGTGGCGACAGCGTTGAAGTCGATTTCGAGTTGTCCGCTGGAGACGATGTTGGTGAACGTGACGACGACCGCCTTGTTGGACCCACCTGCGGCGGCGAAGATGTCGAAGTTGCTCAGGACTTGCTGGCCCAGGATGGATACATTAAAAATCCGCTGACCGGGGGCGTTCCAGCGAGTCTCGGCATCGTACAAGGTTGTTTCGTAGGTGCCATTCGGACAATCGAAGAGCGCCGTGAAGGTCGCACCGAGGTGTTCCGACTGGTAGAGGACATCGTCATCCGTGCCGGCAATCGCGTTAGCGACCATATTACTGGCACCACCATTGATACCAAACGAGCCCGCATGATAGGCGCGATCTTCCACCCACATCGCTCCGCCGCGGTCGAGATAGGGACGGCCGCCACCGTTAATCCGAGCTTCATACGGGGGTGGCGATGTCTGGTTGAGATAGGTTGTTACCAGATGCGATTGCGTGATCGGGGCCGACGGTATCACCATCCGTACCAGATGCTCCGCGCCGTCCACGTAGTAACCTGACGGAGCCGAGGTCAGCGATTCCGCGCTGGTGAAGCTGGCCAACGACACGCCGTCCGCGACCACGTCGGAAACAGCATTCGTGCAATACACTTCCACCTGCCACATTCGTTGCGCTGGCTGACCGGTATAGGAGCCCACCGCGCTGCCGATGTTCAGGGCCACACTGTTGCTCAACGCCGCCGCGCTGATCGACGTCGTGGCAAACTGATTGGAGCGAAATCCGGTCGACACGCCATCGTCATCGTAAACGGTGCCGCTGGCATTCGTACTGCAATACACGCGTAACCCGCGCACCGTTCCATCGTCAAACTGGCTCGATTGGACGTACGGCCCGAGAGGCGTAATTGAGTTGTCGCGATAGAACGCCGGGATCTGGGAGATCGGTGCGGCCCAATTCGTCGTCACTGGCCCGGTGAGAGCCTGTCCACCCCACAAATCGATCCAGTTTCCCGCCGGCAGGTACACCGACCGTGAACCCGCTCCCTGTGTGCTGACGGGCGCGACCATGATATTCGACCCGAACATGAACTGGGAGCCATTGATGAAACCATTGGTGTCGCTTGGGAACGCCAGCGGTAGCGCGCGATCCATCGGGATTCCTGTGTCAAACGTCTCGCGCGCCATCGTGTACTCGTACGGCAACAGGCGATAATGCAACTTCATCATGTTGCGGCAATGATCTTGCACGAACAGATCGAACTCGTACGGCGCCACCGGCTTGCTGTCCATGCCGTGTGCGCGAAACACCGGACAAAATGCTCCAAACTGAAACCATCGAACGTACAGTTCATCGGTCGGCGTTCCCGTGAACCCGCCGATGTCGCTGCCGAAATAGTTCAAGCCCGACAAACCATAATTGCAGATCGCATTCAAATGCGCCGCGAAAGTTGTCCAATCCGCGCCGGTGTCATTCGTCCAATGTCCGACGCCAAACCGGTGATCGCCCGCAAACCCCGACCGACTCAGGATGTAGAGCCGCGCATTGGGGTAGTTGGTGGCAAATCCTTCCGCCAGTCCCTGATGCCACAGAAGGTTGTACACGTTGTGCATCTCCGACTCGCGATGTCCGCCAAAAAGAAAATCATTCGCGTTGTCCTGTTCCGGCTCGCCAAGGTCCGTCCAGAAGCCGGCAATGCCCGCGTCATACAAGGGCTTGATCTTCGAAAACCACCAGCCGCGCGCCGACGGGTTGGAAAAATCGACATAGCCGGCCGTGTTGTAAAACCCGTTGTTCACCTGGATGCTCGGTGTCGTCATCGCCGCGTCGGTGGTCAGTAGATAATGCGCCGCCGCCGCCGTGTTGAAATTGCCAAGCGCGGGCTGATTGGCGTTGTTGATGTATTCCTCGTGGATATTGATGGTTTTGACACCTAAATTCGCCAGCGCCGTCAGGTTGCTGGACTGATTTGGAAAATTCGTGTTGTCCCACGTGAGTCCGCCCATCACGCTCGGCGACCCAAACCAATACAAATCCAGAATCAGTGTATCGACCGGCAGGTCGTTCGTCCGGAATGTGCTCACCGCCGTGTACATCTGCGACCAGTTGCGATACCCATACTTCGACTGCATGTATCCCATTGCCCAACGGGGCGCGACAGGCGCGGTGCCGACGATTTGCCCATACCGATTCAACGCATCCGCCGGGGTGTTTCCACCGATGAAGTAGTAATTCAACTCACCGGAAGTAACCAACGCGCGCCATTGCGTGGTGCTGGAGAGGGTAAAATCCCAGGTCTGTGAGAACGTATTGTCCACGAACACACCGTAGCCCTTCGATGACACCATCAGAGGCACCGCCATGTCCGTCATGGCCCCCGACGAGAATCCGCTGCGCGCGTTATAAAGTGTGCGCGTCTGTCCGCGATAGCTCAGGGGCTTGCCGAGCACGAGCCCGAGTCCGTAAAACTGCTCGCCACCCGGCATGCCAAACGTCTCGCTCAGGTTGGTGATGGAACCGCTGGGGGTGATGGTGAAGCCGGTGGCGTTGGTGTCGGTCAGCCACAGTGTGCCGTCCGGCTTGCGGAACGTGAGGTGGAACGGTGTTTTGGACACGTCCACCCGCAGGCCCGAAGTGGTGACGGTCAGCGTGCTCCCGTCAACCACGGTGATCGGAGGGAGAACCCAGTTCTTGATGACGGTGAAGGAAACATTCGTGTTGAAAGCCACTCCGCTTGGCTCCAGGCGCACCCGGGCGACATTCGCATCCACCAGGTTCAGCTTCACAACAGCGGTTGCACAAGTGAACGTGAGTTCATTCAGCGAATTGCTAAACCAGGAAACTACGTTACCGGGATCAGCGAGACTGATGGCGGGCAAGCCGAGAAGAAAGGTCAAAAAGAGCGTCGTGGCTCGTTTCACAGGCATGCATTTTGCCCGAGAAACCTCGAATTATCAAGGCTAGAGTGGTACACAGGTTAAGCGATGCAAGTACCGGAGACCATGGGCGCGATGCTGCTGGAAAAACCGAAGCAGCCACTGCGTCTCAGGAAAGTACCCATTCCCCGGCCAAAGCCAAACCAGATTCTGATTCGCGTTCATGCTTGTGGTGTGTGTCGCACGGATTTGCACATCGTTGATGGGGAACTTACAGACCCAAAACTACCCCTGATACCCGGTCATGAAATCGTGGGCAATGTCGCCCAGATCGGTGAGAAGGTTGAAAACTTTCGCAACGGCGACCGGGTGGGCGTGCCCTGGCTGGCGTTCGCCTGTGGCGATTGTCGTTACTGCAAGAGGGGCCAGGAGAACCTTTGTGAGAATGCGCAGTTCACTGGTTATACGGTCAATGGCGGCTTCGCAGAATACACCGTGGCTGACGCGGCGTTCAGCTTTCATCTGGCAGCAGGCCCCGGGGACGCGGAGACTGCGCCGTGGCTGTGCGCCGGTCTGATCGGCTACCGCTCGTATCGAATCGCCGGGAAGGACGCACGGAACCTGGGGCTTTATGGATTTGGCGCGGCGGCCCACATTCTCACTCAAGTGGCGGTTTACCAGAAGCGACGAGTCTATGCCTTTACGAAGCCAGGGGACGTCAAAGACCAGGGATTCGCCCGGCGCCTCGGAGCGGTGTGGGCCGGCGGTTCTGATGAACAACCGCCGGAGCAACTGGACGCGGCCATCATCTTTGCGCCCGTCGGTTCGCTGGTTCCTGCCGCCCTTCGCGCGGTCGGCAAGGGCGGCACAGTTGTTTGTGGTGGAATTCACATGAGCGATATCCCTTCCTTTCCGTACCAACTGCTTTGGGAAGAACGGTCCGTTCGGTCGGTAGCCAATCTGACGCGCCGCGACGGTGAGGAATTCCTGGAGATCGCTCCCCAAGTGCCGGTCAAGACCCAAGTACAGGTTTATTCGCTGGATCGAGCCAACGACGCATTGTGCGACTTGCGTGACGGGAAAGTTGAGGGTGCGGCTGTTCTATCAATGGGCGCATCCTGATCCGATCCTCAAGGTCTGAATGGAAAACACGCCGCTTGTTTTTCGACTACTTTACACGCTCAAGAAGTAAGCTATGGTACAAACAGTGAATCACATTGCAATAACACCAATCTTGATGGCGTTCGGACATTTCGGCAGACACGGAGGTCCGCTCTTGCTGCTGACGCTGGTTATCGCAGTGACGGCGCTGACCATTGCTGTTCTCAATTCCGATCGGGGAGAGAAGAAGGATTAGGCCGCACGGAGAATCCAGCAGGGTTTCCAGGAAGTCAGCCAACTGTGGATCGGCGACGAGGACCAGCGAACGCTCACGGCACCGGTTTGAGCATCGTCAGCTTCTTTGCTGGCGATCTCAGCCAGCGGACAATGCTGTTCGTGGTGATTCCGCTCATTGCCATTTTCTTTTTTGGGAGCCTGGCACTCGCCGTGGCGCTGCTGCCACGGGCTTACGATTGGAGGGTGATGAGCATTTCTCAATTGCTGTACCCGCGAGTGAATCCGCAATTTCATTTCATTCCTGCGGTGGGATTGGCCCTGAGCGGTCTGCTATTATTGCCTTTTGCCGGCTACGTCAACCGCCGACTCGGCGTTGATTCCCCGGTGGTCCGGGTCGGGGCCACCTTTTTTACCGGAGGGGCGATGTGCTTGATCCTCGCCAGCATGATTACCTCACATCCAGTGCGCGGGCACGCGACCATCCCCAAGTTGCACGAAGTACTGGGCCGCGCCGCTGGCATCGGCCTTGGCGTGGGAATACTGATGTTCGCGTTTTATGCCCTGAAGCAGCGACATCGGGCGGGAAGTGAGTTGGTGAGTCGCCGCCTGGTCTTTTGGTGGAGCTTGATCACCTGGCCGGCGATTGTCCTGCTCATACTCCGACTAATCATCGGCGTTCATTTCCAGTTCCTGGAACCGATCACCCGGAGCCTCAAACAATCGGTCGCATGGCATTTGGGATTCTGGGAATGGATTGGGTCGGTGGCTGTAATTATGTTTTTGGTTGTGTCGGCGTGGCTTTTGCCCGCGAACGATCGGGATGGTACTGTCTAGCAAGCGGCGTCTGCTCCCGGTGACTACTCCCTTCGTGGCGCTGGACTAAGCGCTTCCGAAATGGCATATTTCAAGTCGTTACGGTTGCCGGCGTAGCTCAATTGGCAGAGCAGCTGATTTGTAATCAGCAGGTTATCAGTTCAAGTCTGATCGCCGGCTCCATTCTCAAGCAGGATCACCGAGTGCGGAAAAGGAGCCTCTTTCTGCCAAGAGGCCCAGATACCATATTTCGCACACTGGCGAAAATATGGTGACCCCGGCGCAGGCGGGGTTCCGCACGCTCTCCTACCGTTACATTTCCCAATAGAATCAATTTCGCGGACCCACCGCCAAAGCAGAAAAAGCGCGACATAGCGGCCAGGATCTGTTATATAAATGAAGGGTTGCGAGAAGTGTTACATGAAAAGGCTGTGTGTAGTTATCGTGCCCTTGCTCCTGTTGGCATTGGGGGGTTCCCCTGACGATGCTAGCGCGGTCACTCTCACCCCGTTGAGTCTATTTACCGGCAGTACGGACGGCCACTCGCCAGTGGCGGGACTAATCCAAGCCGGCGACGGCTTTTTCTATGGAACGGCCACAGCAGGCGGGACGGGGGGCAACGGCACGGTCTTCCGAATTAGCTCAACGGGGGTGCTCACCAATTTGCATCTCTTCACCGGTAACTCTGATGGCGCCAGCCCAGGAGCGCCGCTGATCCAGGGCATTGACGGCAATCTCTACGGGACAACTTTCTTTGGTGGGGCGCACGACGCGGGAGTGGTGTTCAAGATTACGCCGGCGGGGACACTGACCACGCTGTGGCAGTTTACCGGCGGGGCTGACGGCAGCGAGCCAATTGCGGCGTTGGTCCAGGGCAACGACGGCAATTTCTACGGGACAGCTTCCCAAGGGGGGGCGGGCAATGCCGGCACGGTGTTCCGGATCACACCCCCGGTTGTATTCACGAACCTGCCAGCGGTATTCACGAACCTGTATAGTTTTACCGGAGGCGCTGACGGTGGGATTCCTGCGGCAGGGCTGATTCTGGGCCTAGATGGCAGTTTCTACGGGACAACATCCGCAGGCGGGACGGGCGGCAACGGCACGATATTCAAGATCACTTCGCTGGGAACGTTGACGACCTTGTATCGCTTTCTCGGGGGCGCCGGTGATGGAAGCGGGCCGGAGGCGGGGCTGATTCAAGTCAACTCCACCAATTTCATGGGAACAACCTACTTCGGCGGGACGTACGACAACGGGGTTGCCTTCCGGCTCAACATAACGGGAACGGCGTCCAACACTGTAACCATTTTGCACACCTTTACCGGCGGCGCGGACGGCGCGAACCCGGTGGCGGGGTTGATGCTGGCCAACGACGGCCAGTACTACGGGACGGCCTCGGGGGGCGGGAGTGTTGGCAACAACGGGACGATATTTAGAACCGACTCAAAGGGTACGTTCACAAATCTTTACACGTTCACCGGTCTGACTGACGGTGCCGTCCCCTTGGCGGGCCTGGTGCAGGACACTAACGGGTATTTCTATGGGACGTGTTCGGCGGGTGGGACGGCCGATAACGGGAACGTATTTCAACTCGTCCTCGCGTTGTACGTCAGCGCGACGAACACCAACGACCCGTTGGCCAACGGCAATATCGCGCATCCGTTCAGCCACATCCAGGACGGCCTGAATGCCGCCACGAACCTTGACACTGTGTTGGTGCTCAATGGCGTGTATTCAGGCACGGGCAATACGAACCTGGATTTCTTCGGCAGATCCATTGCGGTCCGGTCTGTCAACGGCCCGTCCAATGCGGTCATTGACTGCCAGTTCACGGGCGGGGGGTTCTGGCTGCACGATGGCGAGGGGAATTCATCCGTGATCGATGGCTTTACGATCAAACGGGCGGCCTCCAATATTGCGGCCATCTACCTGGAGTCCGGTTCGCCGACAATTAACAATTGCATCTTTCAAGGGAACGGCGGCGAAGTATTGAGGGGCAACCCGGTGTCGTTTTCAGCCACCCCGACCGCGGTCAATGGTTGTCTATTCGCGCAGAACGTCGGCGTAGTTGTGGACGTTGGCAGCGGCGAGGTAGATCTCCAAAACAGCTTGTTCGTCTCGAACCAGAACACCTGTGTGAACGCGGTAGTTAACGACTCGTATGCGACAATCAGGAATTGTGTGTTTCGGTTGAATCAAGGGACGGTGATCCACGATGGGGAGTTTTACGGCCGAGTGTCGATCAGCATCGCTGATTCCCTAATCCAGACCAACGCGGGCACCGCGTGCTCCCTTCAGAATGGCACGGTCAGCGACTCAACCATCGAAGACAACCAGGGTGACGGTTACGATGAGGTGAGTAGCGGCCACGGCAACTCCGGCATTGTATCAATGTCGAATGTCCTGATCCAGCACAACAACGGGTTCGGGCTGAACGCCGCGGGTGACGCGTCCGTCGCGAACTGCACGTTTTCCTCCAACGGTGGCATCGGTCTGCAGGCGGCGCCACGCACCGGATTTGGCCCGAATGGCGAGCTGCCGCAATCCGGCACGTTCACCTATTGCCTGGTTACCGGCAACGGGGGGGGTGGCATGGGTGGAAACAGCCAATGCACGTTCGATTCCTGCGTGAGCAGCTTTAATAGTACGGGCGGCATCATGGGCTGCGGTGGAAACTATGTGAATTGCCTGGTCGAGAATAATCTTGGCCCGGCTGTGGCTCTGAATTGTTCCGGTGGTTCGGCCATCCTCAACAATTGTACCGCAGTGAATAACCCCGGTCTGGCCAGCCTCGGCAGCGGTAACAGTGCCACGTTATACAATTCAATCTCCTGGGGAAACGGCGCCAACCCGGTGGGAACGCTGGGCAATAGTTTTCTTGGCGCTTCGTACTCCGACATCCAATTCGGTACCGGGCAGACTTGGTTTGGCACGGGCTGTATTGATGCCGACCCGCAGTTTGTCTCGGGAATGGATTCACACCTGACGGTGAGCTCCCCGTGCCTGGCCGCGGGGATTTTCAGCAATTCCCCCGCGCTTGACATCGAAGGCCAGCCGCGCGGTAATCCGCCCGACATGGGCTGCTACGAAGTCTCCAAGGCTGATTCCGACCGGGATGGGATTCCGGACTGGTGGATGTTGCGCTATTTCGGTCACACGACAGGATTGACCAACGACGACTCGTTGGCCAATGATGATGCGGATGGTACGGGACAGAACAACCTTTACAAGTACGTGGTGGGCCTGGATCCGACCAATCCCGCGTCGGTCTTCCTTTTGCAGGTAACGGCTGTTACCAACCAGCCGGCGCAATACAACCTGACATTCAGCCCGTGGGACGGGCGACGCACCTATTCGCCCCAGTTCACCACCGACCTGGTGGAAGGGGTCTGGCTGCCGCTTCCCGGGTATACGGGACCAGTGACGAACGGCAATCAGGTCACTATTACTGACATAAACGCCATCGGTCCACAGAGATTCTACCGCATCGATATCAGCTACTCGACCGTGGCCAACACCACAATCGCGCCATCGATTCCGAGCGGCGGCATGGCCACGGCCGTTTCGATATCCGAAGTCACCATCACGTGGGCAGCCTCGACCGACTTCAGCGGTTTCGGCGTGGCTGGTTACCAGGTCTACCGCGATGGCGTCCTGGTCATGACGACGACGGAAAACAACTTCTCGGAGAGCGGCCTGTCCGCCAATACGCTGTATTGCTACACGATCGTTGCTTACGATAACGCGGGGAACACCTCGGCGGCGAGTTCACAGATTTGTGTGACGACACTTTCGCCGTCGCCAACAGATCCGGCGCCGCCTTCCAATCTGGTGGTGACGGCTACGACATCCACATCCATCACACTCCAATGGCAGGACAACGCGAACAACGAACTCGGATTTCAAATCCAGCGGGCCACATCACCTGCGGGACCCTGGGATGTTCTTGGCAATGTGGGAGCGAATGTCACTTCCTTCATGGACCTGGGGCTCGACTCCTCGACGACCTATTACTACCAGGTCGCCGCATTTAACTAGCGAGGGCGGCGCAGCGTCAGAGTGGACAATTCGGTTTATCGAAAGCCATCGGCCTGATATCGTAATCCCTCCATGTTCCTGCCCCGGCAAAAAGTGGTCTGCGTCGATGATGTCTTCCCAGAGGCGATCAAGAAATTCTACTGGAAACTCCCGGTTAAGGGCGTGACCTACACCATTCGCGACCTGGTGCCGGGTGTTGATATCGGTGGTGAAGGCGGTGAGATGTGCGTCTATCTCGTGGAACTTATCAATCCGTGCAGTGACATGCCCCCCTATCCGGAGCGGGGCTTCAAGGCCGAGCGGTTCCGTCCCCTGGAAACCGACACGGAGACGGATTACCAAACCGACGATGTTACCGAGGAAGTTCCTGACGCTGTGGCAAAGTGATCCAGACCCGGCGCAGGAAAGTCATGGTTGAATGGGCGCTGGAGAGGAGTTACGTTTAGCGGCCATGGTGGAAGAGAAGCGGGAAAAAAAGGTAATGCATCGCGTCCTTGTGGTTGACGATGACCACGATCTGGCGGTGTTGCTGGGCGAGGTGTTGACCTATGAGAACTGCGAGGTCGATATCGCCGGCAACGGCATGGAGGCGATGGATTGCCTGCGCACGGGTGACTATGAAGCGGTCCTTTGCGACCTGATGATGCCGCGCGTCGATGGTGAAGCTCTCTACAATGACGTAGTGCGCGACTACCCCCACCTTGCGGACCGGTTTCTCTTTGTTACGGGCCAGGCGTCGCGGAAAGCCGGCTTCAGTGACTTCGTGTTGCGAACGGGCAATCAAGTTATCGAGAAGCCGTTTGACATCCAGCAACTCCGCCTCGCGATTCGCGAGATCTTCCTGCGCTGAGACGTCAGGGCAGCCTGACACTTTTGTCCAGTCACCAGCGCCCTTTTGGCCGGTGCAGCGAACATTCCTGCCCCATCCCCGTCGTGAGCCTCTTGATTTCACGTGACTTGGGAAGTTGGCAGGGGTGTTGCTATAGGAATCGGTGCCGGGATGGGGGATGCCCGGCGGTTCGTAGGAGGTCAACCCATCCGTGACGTGGTTGCGGAACGATCTGCTTCCGACGCACGGAAGAACACGCGCTGAGCAACAAGCGTTGAACGATCGACGCGCGCCAGACAGAGAGCGGTTCAGGCAATAAACGCGGGGCCGAGTTTCCCCTTCTGTGGAAATTCGGCCCTCGTGTTTTAGGACGTGACCACCCGAAGCCCGCCGCTATAATCCCCTCCGCGATGGCGAGTGCGAAATCCCAGCAGTCGGGCGACGGTCTTACGCCCATGATGCAGCAATATCGGCGCGTGAAGCACCAGATCCCGCCGGATGCGCTGCTGCTGTTCCGGCTGGGCGATTTCTACGAGATGTTTTTCGATGACGCCAAGGCCGCCTCGCAACTGCTCAACCTTGCGCTCACCAGCCGCAACGGCACCCCGATGTGCGGCATCCCGCACCACGCCGCCGAAGCCTACATCGGCAAGCTTCTCAAGCACGGACGCAAGGTCGCGATCTGCGACCAGCTCGAAGAAGCCCAACCCGGGAAGCTGGTCAAACGCGATGTCACGCAAATCCTTAGCCCCGGCACGCACTTCGACGCGCATCTGCTGCAGGCCGAGCGGAATAATTTCCTGGCGGCGATTTGCAGTGATGGCAAGTTTGGGCTCGCGCTGGTGGATTTGACCACGGGCGACTTCAAGGTGACCGAGCTTTCGTCGGTGGAACAACTGCAGAACGAACTCACGCGGATCCGTCCCGCGGAGATCATCGTGCCAACGGAATGGCTTGCCGAGGCGAAGCAGGTACTGGCGCAACTGGGCACCCTGGCGTTCACTCCGCACGACGGCTGGACGTTTGAGCGCGAGACGGCTTTCTTCACGTTGCGCGACCATTTCAAAACGCAATCACTCGACGGTTTTGGCGCGAGTGAGTTGAGCGTCGGCATCGGGGCCGCCGGCGCGGCGCTCCATTACCTCGAACAAGCGTTGCGGCGCAGCACCGCGCACATTCATCGGCTCACGGTTTACAGCATCAATGAATTCATGGTCCTCGACGCGACGACGCAGCGGAACCTGGAGTTGCTCGAATCGCCGCGTTCCGACCGCAAGCACACGTTGATTGGTTGCCTGGATCGCACGCTGACGCCGATGGGCGCGCGGTTGCTCCGCGAGTGGCTGACCCGTCCGCTGAAAAACGTGGAACAGATCCGCGCGCGGCAGGATGTGATCGCCACGTTTTGCGACACGCCACACGTGCTGGCGGATTTTCGCGAGCAGCTTCAGGCGGTGCGCGACATGGAACGGACCCTGGCGCGGCTCAGTGTCGGCAGTGGCAACGCGCGCGATCTGATCGTCCTGAAGGAATCCCTGGCCGCCGTGCCGAAGCTGAAGAAGACGCTGGAGTCGGTGCTGGGCGGGACGGGGTTCCTCGCCAAACTAACCGCGCAGATCACCGAGCTTCCGGAACTGGTCGACCTCATTGCGCACGCGATTGTGGATGCGCCGCCGCTGGCGTTGAAGGACGGCGGACTCATCAAGCCCGGCTACAACGCGGAGTTGGACGAGTTCCGGCGCGCGGGATTGGAGGGTAAAGCATGGATTGCCGCGCTGCAGCAAAAGGAAATCGAACGGACCGGCATCGCTTCGTTGAAAGTGCGCTTCAATTCCGTGTTCGGTTACTACATCGAGATCACGAAGGCGAATCTGGACAAGGCGCCGGACGATTATATTCGCAAGCAGACCATCGCCAACGGTGAGCGGTTCGTCACGCCCGAGTTAAAGGAGATGGAGCACAAGATTCTCGGGGCGGAAGAACGGGCCAACGCGCTCGAATACGAAATCTTCCAGCAAATTCGCGCCGCGGCGGTTGAGAAATCGGCGCTGATCCAGGAATCGGCTTCCGCCATCGCCGCGCTCGACGTGCTGGCGGGGCTGGCGGAGTTGGCGCGGCATCAGGGCTACTGTCGTCCCGTTATTAATGATGGAGATCGGATTGAGTTCGTCGATGGACGGCATCCGGTGCTGGAGCAGACGCTGATCGAAGAGCGGTTCGTTCCCAACGACACGTTGCTCGACAACCGCGAGCAGCAGATTCTCATCATCACCGGGCCGAACATGGCGGGCAAGAGCACGTACATTCGGCAGGTGGCGCTGCTGGTGCTGATGGCGCAAGTTGGCTCGTACATTCCCGCGGTGCGAGCGACGGTCGGCCTGGTGGACCGCATTTTCACGCGGGTCGGCGCCAACGACGATCTCGCGCGGGGGCAAAGCACGTTCATGGTCGAGATGAATGAAACCGCGAACATCCTCAACAACGCCACGCCGCGCAGCCTCATTGTGCTGGACGAAATCGGGCGCGGCACGAGCACGTTCGACGGCTTGAGCATCGCGTGGGCGGTCGCCGAGCATTTGCACAACAGCGTCGGCGCCAAGACCCTCTTCGCCACGCATTATCACGAACTCACCGAACTCGCCGCCACGATGCCGCGCGTGAAGAACTACAATGTCGCCGTTCGCGAATGGCAGGACCAGGTGATTTTCCTGCACAAGATTCTTCCCGGCGGCACCGACAAGAGCTACGGCATCCAGGTCGCCCGCCTCGCCGGCTTGCCGAAAGAAGTCCTCGCCCGCGCCAAGGAAGTCCTCAGCAACCTCGAGGAAGCCGAGCTTTCCGCCGAAGGCCAGCCGAAGCTCGCACGGCGAAAGAAGAAGGGCGAAGCGGGAAAGGCGAAGGGCGACGTGAAAGAAGTCCCGCAGATGTATCTTTTCGGCGGGAAGCCGAAGGAGTAGGCGCGATGCCTTGCCGGCACCGCGCCCATAAAGTGACTTCGAAGTAGATCACCAACGACGAAAGTTCAACTCTTCGGCAGCAGGGGGCAAACCATTCCGCCAAAATCAGGCAAGGTCGAAGCGATCGAGATTCATGACCTTGGCCCACGCGGCCACGAAGTCCTGCACGAACTTCCGCTGTGCGTCGTTGCACGCGTAGACCTCCGCGATGGCGCGGAGCTCCGAGTTCGAGCCGAAGACGAGGTCGACGCGGCTGCCGGTCCACTTGACCGCACCCGTCTTGCGATCGCGGCCCTCGAAGGTCTCCCCGGCGTCGGACGTCGCCTTCCACGTCGTGCCCATGTCGAGCAGGTTCACGAAGAAGTCGTTGGTCAACGTCTCGGGCCGCTGGGTGAAGACGCCGAGTGCGGACTGCTTGTGGTTCGCGTTCAGGACGCGCAGGCCGCCCACGAGCACGGTCGTCTCGGGAGCGCTCAGCGTCAGCAGCGTCGCCTTGTCGATCAGCAGATGCTCCGCTGGGCACTTCGGTCCGTGTGCGGAATAGTTGCGGAACCCGTCCGCCGTCGGCTCGAGCACGGCGAACGACTCCACGTCGGTCTGTTCCTGCGACGTATCCGTGCGTCCTGGCGCGAAGGGAACCTGAACGTCGTGTCCAGCGTTCTTCGCGGCTCGCTCAACGGCCGCGCAGCCGCCCAGCACAATCAAGTCGGCCAGCGAGACCGGCTTCTTGAAATCCTTCCGGATCCGCTCCAAGGTCTTTAGCACCTTCGCCAACTCGGCGGGATTGTTGACTTCCCAATCCTTCTGCGGCGCGAGGCGAATGCG
>PLZV01000018.1 GCA_003152315.1 Verrucomicrobiota bacterium | reverse complement strand
CGCCAGCGGTTTTGTGGTCTTTGAGTCAACGCCTTGATTCCTGAGCCCCTAAGTTGAGCCACGGGTCAACGTCACGCAGGTTGTCGGGAGAACCGGGAGATGACTCCCGCGGGCTGAGGTTCCGCGCACACGGACCCCGAATTGTTGCAGGTCGATACAACAAGAATGGCGAAGCAAAGGGAAACTCCGCGATGCGGTTTTCGCGCCAAACGAACCCGATTGCCCAACTCAACTGTTTCCGATATAAACCACTCTACCTCTGATGGTTACCTGCTGTTTTCCGCGTGAAATAAATCGGGTTCGTTTCGCAGAAACACATGTTTTTCAAGTCCCCTCCTCCCCTGAAAAACCAACCCCTCCTCGCCGCTTCCCCTGCCATCGCGTTGCCCTTCAAAGCGTTCTCGCCAAGTAGGCTTGTCAAAGAACACGCCCAGACCTTACCATTATCGAAGTACGATGTCCAGAGTGAAATACCGTGCCGCGTGATTGAAAAAGGGTGAATAGCTAATCTACCGTCGTAGACCTCCTCATTTCGCCCGTGAAGACGGCATTTGATCGTCAGGGAGACAGCGAACTTTACGCTTTCCTGGATTCTTCTGCTCTCAGGTCTTTGAGGAGGCGGGCGAAGGCGGTTTCGAAGGCGTCGTGATCTTTCCAGTTTGAAAAGTCGTTTGGCATGGCGTATTCACGCATCTCGACCGCGAGGTCCTTAACTGGACGCACCGGAATGAACCTGTTCGCGGTCGATGCTATTATGGTCTTGTCCTGACCCACTATTATTTATAATGTAGGTTTCGCCCCGTACGGCAAGGGAATGAGCAATACCAAGCAGTTCTTGACCGGTCTCAATCCGACGAACCTGGCCTCGCTGTTCCAGCTCATCTCGACGGCGCGGAATACCACCGACGTGGTGATCGTCTGGAAGATGGCCGGCGGGCACAAGAATATCGTGCAGACCAACGCGGGCGACGGAAACGGTGAATACACCACCAACTTCACGGACCTGAGCGGGCCGCTCATCATCTCCGGAAGTGGAGATGTGACGACCAATTATGTGGATGGCGGCGGCGCGACGAATGTCCCATCCTGCTACTACCGCATCCGACTGGCGCCGTAGGAAAGATTTGGGCGGGGAACGGTTTGGCGACCGACGAGATCATGACAATCACCTTCGAGGAGGGCTGACAGCTTGACATCAATTATGAAACTGACCACACAACCTACTCCGTCGACTATCGTCAGCATGCTGTTGATGACTGTCGGCCTCGTCTTCGCACCCATTGCGCCGGCGCAAACGCCGCCGCCCGACGGCTTTTTCAACGTCCTCAGTTTTGGCGCGTCACCAGACGGGCAGGTGAAATGCACCGACGCGATTGGCAAAGCCATCGACGCGGCCTCAGCCAAAGGCGGCGGGACCGTGTATTTCCCCCCCGGCACGTATCTGACCGGCCCGATTCACCTCCAGAGCCACATCACTTTATACGTGGATGCGGGGGCGACGGTGAAGTTCAGCACCAACTTTGACGATTACCTGCCGATGGTGCTGTCACGGTGGGAAGGGATCGTCGTGACGAATTTCTCGCCATTGATTTATGCCTACAAGGCGCAGGACATCGCCATCGTCGGACGGGGCACGCTCGACGGACAGGGCCAGGCCTGGTGGGACTTCTACCGTAAGATTTCCCGCGGAACCAATGCGGTGCCGCGCAGCAAATGGCAGGAAGAGTTCAGCCGCCTGAACAAGGACACGATCGCCGAGATGAATTATCGGCTGCTCGACATCGGTTTCCTGCGACCGCCGTTCATCCAGCCGAATGAATGCACCAACGTGCTGGTCGAAGGTGTCACGATACGGAACTCGCCATTTTGGAATGTCACGCCGGTCTTTTGCGAGAATGTCAATGTCCGCGGCGTCACGATCATCAGCCCCTCGACGTCGCCTAATACGGACGGCATCAACCCCGATTCCTGCCGCAATATTCGCATCTCCGACTGCTATATCAGCGTCGGAGACGATTGCATCACCATCAAATCGGGCCGCGACGCCAACGGGCGTCGCGCCGGGCGGCCACTGGAGAATTGCACGATTGTGAATTGCACCCTGCTGCGCGGCCATGGCCTGTCGATCGGCAGTGAGATGTCCGGCGGCGTGAAGAATGTCACGGTTGCCAATTGTGTGTTTGACGGCACCGATCGCGGCATCCGCATCAAGTCCACCCGTGGCCGCGGTGGTGTGATCGAGGACATTCGCGTGAGCAATATCGTCATGCGCAATATCCGCGACGAAGCGTTTCTATTGACAACGTTTTACACGAAGACGACACCCGAGCCGGTGTCAGAGCGCACGCCTATCTTTCGCAACATTCATTTCAGCGGTATCACCGGAGACGCAAAGATCGCCGGCGAGGTGACCGGTTTGGGGGAAATGCCCATTGAGAATGTTACATTCGACGATATCCAACTCGAAACGAAAACGGGTTTCACGCTGAAGGACACCAAGGGTATCGAATTCCATAATGTCACCGTCAACACCGAGAGCGGGCCGGTCATCACGGCTACGACCACCGAGGGACTGGAGATCGATGGAGTCAAGACTACAAAGCCGCACCCGGGGACGCCGGTTATTGATCTGAGCAAGGTTACGGGGGTGTTTGTGCGTGGCTGTACGGCCGCACCGGAAACGGAAACATTTCTTCGCGTGAGCGAGAACTCGGCCGACGAGGTGACGCTGGAAGGCAACAACCTGAAGCTGGCGAAAACGGCGGTGGAAAAGGTTAAAGAGAATACTTCAGCTAACTGATGGCACAACAAGAGGCGATGGTGAGACAAAAATTCTTTTCGGGACGGACTGCCATGGTTTTGCTCTTGCTGGTCGGTATTGGCGCCAGTGGTCAACTGGTGGCGCAGACAAATATGGTCGCCGCGACAATCGGCAGTAACCAGTTCAAGACGGTTCAGGAAGCGATTAATGCCACGCCGCAGAACGCCAGTCCCACCAATCCCTGCGTTATCCACGTAAAGCCGGGAGTCTACAAAGAGCTGATTCATGTCCAGCACGAGAAACGTTACGTCCATCTCATTGGTGAAGAGGCGGAGAAGACGGTGTTGACGTACGACCTCAACGCGAAACTTTTGGGTGTGGACGGCAAGCCGATCGGCACGTTTCGCACACCGTCGACGGTGATCGACGCGGACGATTTCACGGTGGAAAACATCACCTTCGAAAACTCCGCGGGCCCCGTCGGGCAGGCGCTGGCAATCCGCGTGGATGGCGACCGCGTGGTGTTTCGCAACTGCCGGTTCCTCGGTTGGCAGGACACAATTTTGGTGAATCGGGGCCGTCAGTACTTCGAGAACTGCTACGTCGCGGGCCACGTTGATTTCATTTTCGGCGGCGCCACCGCATTCTTCGAGAACTGCCACATTCATTGCCTGTCGAACGGTTACGTCAGCGCTGCTTCGACACCGGAGGAACATCCTTTTGGCTTTGTCTTCTCGAATTGCAAGATTACCGGCGAATCGCCCGGCGTGAGGACCTACCTGGGCCGGCCCTGGCGCGCATTTTCCAGCGTGACGTACCTGAATACGGAAATGTCCAGCGTAGTCACCAACGTGGGCTGGAATAATTGGAAGGACCCGACCCGCGAAAAGACGTCGCGCTACGCTGAGTTCAACAGCAGCGGCCCCGGCGCGAATCCGCAAGCGCGTGTGCCGTGGGCGCGTCAATTGACCAAGGGGGAAGCGGAGGCCGTCACCATGCCAAAGGTCCTTGGCGGCGCGGATGGGTGGAATCCGAAGACGGACAAATGAAATCCGCTATTGCGTCCATTTTGATGGTCCTGGTCTCCGTGGTGTTTGTCCTCGCCGAGGACAAGACTGGTCCAGCCATCCGGCCTGACCTGACCGTCGCGGGCGACGGCAGTGGGGATTTCAAGACCATTCAGGAAGCGATCGACGCCGCCCCGCGTGATAACCGTCAGCGGACGATCATTTTCATCAAGGACGGCCTGTACCACGAGAAAGTCCGGATTGACCCGGACTTCATTACTCTTCGTGGACAGAGTCGTCAGGGCGCCCGCATCGAATTCGCGCAAGGGGCCGATGATTTTACCAATCGACCGGACAAGGTCGGGCGCGCGGTCGTCAACATCAACGGCAGCGATTTCGTGCTGGAGAACCTGACGGTCAAGAACACGCACGGCGTTATCGGCCCCCACGCCTTTGCCGTTTTTGGTCAGGCCGACAAGACGGTGATCGTGGACTGTAACGTCTGGAGTCAAGGGGCCGACACGCTGGCGCTGGGGAAGGAGCTCAGCACCCGATCCTACCAGGCGCGGCTCGATATCCGCGGGTCGGTGGACTTCGTGTGTCCGCGCGGCTGGTGCTACATGGCCGATTGTGTGCTCCACCAGGTCAACCCCAGGGCCGACGCGACCATCTGGCATGACGGGAGCAGGGACGCGGACATGAAGTTCGTCCTGCGCAACTGTCGGTTCGACGGGGCAGGGGACGTGCCGAGCTGGATTCTGGCTCGCCACCATCACGATGCCCAGTTTTTCCTGCTGGATTGCCACTTCTCAAAGACACTGAGCAATCGACCGCCGTTGCGCGTCATCTATCCACTCAACCACGGTACGCCCAGTGAGGCGGACAAGAAGAGGAATAACGATTTGGATGCCAGCAACGTTTGGGGGGAACGCGCCTACTTCTACAATTGCCACCGCGATGGCGGTGATTACCCATGGCATCAGGACAACCTCTCCTCGGCGCCGAATTTACCCACGCCCGGGCAGATCACGACGGCGTGGACATTCGCGGGAAAATGGGATCCCGAACGACATGTTGGCCCGACCATTCAAAAGGTCATTCAGGAAGATGGTCGGTTCGAGGCCATTTTCAACGAGAACGTTACGGTTAAAGGCAAACCGCGACTCGTCCTGAAACCCGGTGGATTCGCCGAGTATGCGACCGGCAGTGGAAGCAACACGTTGGTCTTTGCGGTTCCCGCCGGGAATCACGGTGACGTGTCAAGAGTTGACCTCCAGGGCGGAAACATCATCTCCTCAGAGGCCGGTGCTTCTCTCCGCGTCGCGGATGTGTCGCTGCCGTGATGTTTGGCAGAGCACTAGCAATTTAGGCAGGTTCTTGAATCAGCTACGTCTTTGTGACTGGATTACCGGGATTGTGATTCAATCGGGTCTTGAGACCTGCTAAAAACGTAGTTCGCGACGGGATGATGGGACTGGGAGTAACAATACATGAGGAGCTGCCATATGAAATTGAACCGTAAATCTACATTCTCGATAACACTCGGCGTGCTTTTGTTGGCGTTCTTGTCCGTCAACACCAGCCGAGCGGGCGACACGCCGTCGCGGGTATTCGATGTTAAGGAATCGGGTGCGAAGGGTGATGGCAAAACGTTGGATACAGACGCGATCCAGAAGGCGCTCGATGACTGCGGGAAGGCCGGTGGCGGCACCGTGCGCTTTCCGGCCGGCACGTACCTGAGCAAACCGATTGTCCTCCGTAGCAGCACCACCGTACTATTGGACGCCGGCGCAACGCTGTTGGCGACGGATGATCCCGCTGATTTTGCCGGGAGCACTTCGAATTCCTTCATCCCGTTTGTGAGCGGAAAGAAGCTTCACGACGTCACCATCACCGGTCAGGGTATCATCGACGGCTCGGGCGCCAAGTGGTGGATTCCCGCGGAAGCTGCCCGACAAAAGACCCCGGGCTATACGCTGCCCCGCCCGAATTTGGTCGTATTGACGGGCTGCACGAATTTGCGCGTCGAGAATATCACCCTGCAAAACTCGCCCAAGTTTCATCTGGTGCCGACGGATTGCGATGGCGTGATTATCTCGAACGTGACCGTCCTCGCACCCGCCCATGCGGCGAATACCGACGCGATTGACCCCAGTGCCTGCCGGAACGTGCTGATCACGAAGTGCCGCATCGACGTGGGTGACGACAACATCGCCATCAAGGCCGGCAAGGCCATGCCCGGACGTCCCTTCGCCTGCGACAATATTACCGTCACCGACTGTGTTTTCCTGCACGGACACGGCATGTCGATCGGCAGTGAAACCGCCGGCGGCGTGCGCAACGTGACCGTGCGGAACTGCACGTTTGAAAATACCGAGAACGGGATTCGCATCAAATCACAACGGGGGAGGGGTGGTGTGGTGGAGAACATCCGCTACAGCGATATCACCATGAAGAATGTTGATCCGGCGATCACTTTGACCAGCTATTACATGTTTAATTCCGCCGGGGACGCCAAGCAGAAATCCGAGCCCACCAAAGATACGGCCCAGACCGTTGCCGCCGGGACCCCGATTTATCGGAATATCCACATCAGCAACCTGACCGCAACCTGCCAAAGAGCAGCGGGGATCATCATCGGTTTACCGGAAAGCGTGATCTCCGACGTCACGCTGGAAAACGTCCAGATCACCTCCGCCACTACCGGCCTGAAGATTCAAAATGCCAAGGGCATTCAATTCAAGAACGTGCAAATCACCGCCCAGCAGGGACCTCCCGTGATCATGGATAACGCCGAGGTGACCGGCATGACAGCGGCGAAATAGTGGGCCGGCAAGTGAGGCAATCGCCTCGCGGATGGTGATTCCGCTTGACTCGTTTTCACCAGACTTTAAAGTAGGTTGGGATAGATGCGTTACGTGTTTGTTACATTGTGGTGTAGTTTGCTCATTGTTTTGTTGGCGATAATGGTCTCGGAAAACTCGGTCTTCGCTCGCGATATTTCGCAGGGTTCTGCGGCCAATCGGCAGTTCGGTGTGCAAGGTAAAGCGGCTCTCGACGGCCTCTGGGGACTCTCTGACGCCCCCGTTGGCCAGAGAAAGCTCCGCTTTACGTATCCTTTGGCCTATGTGGATCCCGGATCCGGCCAGTTGATTTGGCAGATGGTGGCGGCGGCCTGCGTTGGCGGCCTGTTCTATATTAAACGAGTCCGGGATTTCCTGGGCAGACTGGCGAAGAAGTGGTTCAAGAAACATTGACCTCCCATCCGTCTGAATCCTCCCGTTACCGGATTTCCTGGCAATGTTGACGGTTTCCTCTTTCCGAGATCCCGGTGGACGTTGTTTTACCTGGGGCCATCGGGTATTGCGCACCGTGAACCCTGCCGTGCTGGCCGAAATCGAGCCTTTCCTTGCAACACCCACGGCTGCCCAGTTGGTGGCCACGCAACAACTCATCTCCACTCGCCAATTAAGCGCCGGCGATCTGGCTGAGTTGCGGCAGACCACGGGGTTTGAAGAGTTCGTTCCGGAAGACGGGATGGGGGCCGTGTTTGAGCATGAGCGTGTGGAATTTCCCAGCTATCCCTATGAGTGGCCGCCCGAGATGCTCTATGCGGCGGGCATGCTGACCTTGGACCTTGCACAAGCGTGTCTGGGGGACCGTTACTCGCTGAAAGACGCAACGCCCTACAATGTGCTGTTTCGCGGAAGCAAACCGGTCTTCATTGACATGCTCTCCTTCGAGCGCCGCGCTCCGGGCGACCCGATTTGGAAGCCGAACGCGCAGTTTTGCAGGACTTTTTTGCTGCCGCTGCTGGCATACAAATATTGGGGGATTCGGCCCGCCGATGTGTTTGCCAAACATCGTGACGGCCTCGAGACGAACGATCTGTACCGGTTCTGCGGGCCGGTGCGAAAGTTTCTGCCACCTTTTCTCACGCAGGTTTCCCTGCCGACCTGGCTCTCGCGCAAAGATGGCGGGAGATCCATCTATCGCGACCGCGTTCTCCAAAACCACGAGCAAGCCCGATTCATCCTGGAATCGTTGTTTAACCGGCTCCGCCGATCACTCCAACGAGTGGAGCCCAAACCGGGCCGGCGCACCGTTTGGTCGGACTACAAGGATTCCTGCAGTTACACCGAGGCGAATTTCGCCGCCAAGGAGGAATTTGTAAGCACCGCGCTGGCTGAGTTCAAGCCCGGCCGGGTTTTGGATATCGGGTGCAATACCGGTCATTTCAGTTGCCTGGCCGCCCGTGCCGGCGCGAAGGTCGTGGCGATTGACAGCGATCTAGGTTGTGTCGGCGCACTCTGGCGGCAGGCGCGGGATCAAAACCGAAATGTACTGCCACTGGTTGTGGACATGTGTCGTCCGAGCGCAGGCGAAGGCTGGCGCAATCGCGAATGCGCCAGCTTTCTGGAGCGGGCCACAGGCAACTTTGACACGGTATTTATGTTGGCCGTGTTGCACCACTTGCTGGTGACGGAACGCATTCCGCTGAACGAGGTATTGGATTTGGCCGCGGAATTGACCACCGACCTGTTGATCATCGAATTCGTCTCGACGGACGATAAGATGTTTCAGACCATCGCCCGAGGACGTGAGCATCTTCATGCCGACCTTACCCAGGCCAGTTTCGAGGCGGCCTGCCAGAGACGTTTTCAGATTGTTCGCTCCAAAAAACTCGAGGGCGCCCAGCGGCAGTTGTACCTGCTGCGAAAGACGGGCCGAAGCCATTCATGAAAGAGTTAATCAAAGAACGATTGAAATCGGTGTCGGATGCTTTGCTGGCGTTTTCGCTGGTGAACCTGTGCTTTATCCGAACGCGGTGGGCGTTGTTTTTCGACACAGACTTTCGCTATTACAAACACAACTCCCTGACGAGAGAGACGCTCCTGGCATTGGGGCTGAATCTGGTTGTGTTCGGGCTCATTGGCTGGCGGTTGATTCGATGGGTCAGGCGTGCCGACTCTCGCAAACTCTACCGGGCCGCATGCGTGGTCGTGTGTGCGCTGCTGGTCTTGCCAGTCGATTTCTTGCGAACCTATTTTTTCCACGTGCCGGGCAGCGAAGTATTTGTTGTGGCTAGGAGTCCTCTCCTCATTGGCGGCGGCTTGGTTGTGTTGTTCGTGTTTTGGCATTGGTCCAGAATCTCTGCGCGCGTGTTGGCTACGGGTCTGATGATCTGCGTGCCGATGGTTGTTTTGACGTTCGGGAAAATTGGGTATTATCTTCTAAACACCCCGCCCCGACATTCTGCCCGGTTCCCGGCATTCTTTCCCACACCCCTGCCATCGGTGGAACCGCGGGTCATCTGGATTATCTTCGACGAATTGGATCAGCGACTGGCGTTCTCCAGCCGGCCGAAAGACACCCAACTTCCCGAGCTCGATCGTGTCTGTGCCGAGAGCCTGCAGGCGACGAACGCATTTCCACCAGGGACGTCCACAATCATCTCGCTGCCGGCATTGACCACGGGGCGCTATGTCATCTCGGCGAAACCAGCTGCCAGAGATGAATTGAACATCACCTACGCGAACGCCAGCGCTCCCGTCGGGTGGAGCACACAACCGACAGTTTTCTCCCGCACACGTGAACTGGGTTTTAACACCGCATTGGTCGGGTGGTACCATCCTTACACCCGTCTCTTTATGTCCAGTCTGAACTACTCCAAGTGGTATCCTTATCCACCTTACCAGCCCGTCCAGAGCGAAACGGTTCTGCGCAGCATGATCACCCAGATCTGGTCATTGGTGTCACCCTTGCAGCAGCGCCGGATGCAGATCGATCTCTACCAGAAGTCGCTGGAGAACTCACGCGACCTCGTGAGAGACGGCCGGTACGGGCTGGTGTTTCTTCATTTACCGGGAGCGCACTATCCCGGTATCTATGATCCAGCCAAAGGCGTGTTCACGCTTACGAGCTTCTCCCGCATCCGGGGTTATTTTCAAAACTTGCAGTTGACCGACCAAACCATGGGGATCCTCCGCCGCGACATGGAACAAGCCGGCCAGTGGGACCGCTCCTGGGTCATCATCAGTTCCGACCATTGGTGGCGCGATGCCCGGGGTTATGATGGCCAACTGGATTATCGCGTGCCGTTTATCCTGAAAGCGCCGGGAAAAAATCAGCCAATGATCTACAGCGCGCCTCTCAATACCGTGATCTCGCAAGATCTGGTCCTGGCCATCCTGCGGAAGGAAGTTTCGACAATTCCCGAGGCGGCCACATGGCTGGACACGCACCAAGCCCCGCCGGCCCCAAGTTACGCAGTCATGATGCTGAGATGAAAGGCAGCGCCCGCGTATGGAGCTGCCCTGTTCCGACCCAGTTGATTTGTCTTTTCCCGGTCCACCTGCTATGCTATGGGAAAGCTAGTAGTGCTGATGAGAAGCTTTTTGGCACGTTCGTTTTCCCGATGTCGATTCGTCAAGGCGGTTCGACTCGCAGCGGGAATCGTCGCTTTGACGGCTCCACTGTGGGAACTACGTGCACAGTCCTTCATTCAACAACCTCAGGGTGGCACACGGTATCCCGGGGACGGCTTTCTACTCTCGTGTGTTGTTACGGGCAATCCGCCACTGGCCTACCAGTGGTTTCAAGACGCCAATCCTCTGGCAGGCGCGACCAATAGTCAGGTGCTCCTCACCAATCTGGCATTGACCGCTGCCGGCAACTACACCGTGATCGCCAGCAGCGGATCGGGCAGCGCCACCAGCGCTCCGGCGGCGCTGGTTGTCCTCTCCGCCACCAACATCACGGGCACAATCCGGGACATCCGGCACGTGGTGATCTTCATGCAGGAGAATCGCTCGTTCAACCACTACTTTGGCACACTCCGAGGCGTGCGCGGCTTCGGCGACCGCAATGCCTTGGTTTTGCCAAATGGGAACCCGGTGTTTTTCCAACCGCAAGGTTCCGGCTATGTCCTGCCGTTCCATTACGCCCAGCAGTGCCTGGACGATGTCGAGCACGACTGGGGTGATGGACATGCGGGATGGGACTTCGGTCGTTGGGACCGCTGGGACCAAATCAACGGCCCAAGCGCCATGACTTATTTCACACGGGATGATTTGCCGTATTACTACGCCCTGGCCGATGCCTACACCCTCTGTGACGCTTACCATTGCTCGGTACTGGGGCCGACGTTTCCCAATCGCCTGTACTTGATGACCGGCATGATGGACCCCAACGGAACGGGCGGCGGGCCCAGAATAGATAACAGTCTACCCCCGGGCGGCTTTACGTGGACGACCTATCCCGAGCGGCTCCAGGCGGCGGGTGTTAGTTGGAAAGTCTATCAACAGAGCAGCGATTACTTTCCCCTCAATGCCCTCGGTTGGTTCGCCCAGTACCAGAATGCTGCGCCGGGAAATCCTCTCCATGACAACGGCGTCGCCTTGGTGAACGATCTCGTCTCGGCGTTCCAATCGGACGTCGCCAATGGAACACTGCCCCGCGTCTCATGGATCATCCCGCCCTGGTCCTTATCGGAGCATCCGCCTTTTTCCCCGGCCAACGGCGAGCGTATAACGAAGCAACTCCTCGATGCGCTTGCCTCGAACCCAACGGTGTATAACTCGACCGTCTTCATCCTCACCTACGACGAGAACGGTGGCTTTTTCGCCCATGTCCCGCCGCCGGTGCCACCTCCGGGAACGGCCGACGAATTCATCGGCGGTGTGCCGATCGGCCTCGGCCCACGCGTGCCGACGATTTTAGTGTCGCCATGGACCCGTGGCGGTTACCTCTGCTCACAGGTGTTTGACCACACGTCGATCCTTCGCTTCCTCGAGACTTGGACGGGCGTGCAGGAGCCGAACATCAGCGCCTGGCGTCGGCAAGTCTGCGGCGATCTGACGTCCGCATTCAATTTCACAGCCCCCAACACGGATTATCCGAATTTGCCGACGGTCGCGGCCATCAATTGCTCCGGCGGCACCGTGCCGTCCGTACCCGCACAACAATCCATGCCCGTGCAGGAGCCCGGCACCCGACCCGGTCGCCCGATACCGTATCAACCGAACGCTGTTTCCCTGACCGACTGCGGCGCAGGCCAATTCTGGATCACGATGACAAATGCCGGCGCCGCGTCCATCCATCTCGCAATTTACCCCAATGCGTACCGGACCGATGGCCCGTGGCAGTACGATGTCGGGGCAAGTAATTCTGTGGGTGACAACTTCGATGTCAGCAACTCTGGCGGTGGCCTGTACGACCTCACTTGCTACGGACCGAACGGCTTCCAACGACGATTCGCCGGCAACATGAATACGAACTGCAACCAGGTCGAAGTGACGTCCAGCATCGACGCAATCGCCGGCACCGTCGCTCTCTTCCTGCAGAACCTGACGGCATCGACTGTCGTCTTCACAGTCACCAACGGCTATCCAACCGGCGGATCATGGACGTACGACGTTCCAGCGGGAAGCACGGTCACCGATAGTTTTCCCGCAGTCGCCAATAACAGCGGTTTTTACGACCTGACCGCGACGGCAAACAGCGATGCGCTCTTCCTCCGCCGGCTTGCTGGCCATGTCGAAGCCGTCGATTTTTCGTTCGTTGTTGCTCCCAGTGCTCAATCCGTGACCCTTGGCAGCAATGGGACGTATGCGGTAACCGTCGGGGCGATCACCGGGTTTGGCGGAGATGTGGCACTCTCGCTCAGCAACCTGCCCGCGAGTGTCAACGCGGTTTTTGATCCACCGATTGTCACTGGTTCGGGGACTTCGACCTTGTGCCTGGCAGTTTCCGACGCCGCGACGCCGGGCAACTACCCGCTGACCATCACGGCAACCAGTAGCAACATCACGCACACCGCCAACATTACGCTGACAATCCTTCTCCCCGATGCGGATGGTGATGGGATTCCGGATTCCTGGACACAGCAATACTTTGGGCATCCGACCGGGCAGGCCGGAGATTTGTCTCTGGCCAATCAAGATGCCGACGGGACCGGTCAGAACAATCTGTTCAAGTACGTCACCGGCCTCAATCCGACGGATCCAGCCTCCGTGTTTGTATTGCAGATTCAGAATGTGCCCGGTCAGCCCAACGAGAAGCAATTGATCTTCAGCCCCCTCGCGAACGGCCGTACGTACATTGTCGAGTCGAGCGCGTATCACGGCAAAGGTAACTACGCCGGGCTGGGCAGTTTCAGCGGCCCGCAAACCAACGGCCAGCAAGTGAGTGTCACCGACCTGAGTGCCATCGGGACGCAGATGTTCTACCGTGTCCATATCATCTACCCCTGAGCGTACCAAGAAGGGGGCAGGGGACAGAATCTTGCCGGCTCGCACAAGAGTGAAGTGGTGGGCCCGGTAGGACTCGAACCTACGACCAAGGGATTATGAGTCCCCTGCTCTAACCAACTGAGCTACAGGCCCACAACGTAAGTAGCTGCGGAGTAATAAGTTGCGGTTCCAGCGAAAAATGGCATCAGCATTTCCATCGCTGCACAACAACCATATCATACTATGCAATCCTTGAGTACCATGGCAAGTAGATCACGCGCCTGCCAAACCCGCCAACATGAAACCAGAGGCGCAGCGTTGGCAGCTCGCGTCTTCGTTCGCACAGCGGCGATGACATAATTCCTCGACTATGAGCGGGTGGGGCTTAAACCCAATGTCGTGTTCCCTTGCGGCAACGTGGTCATCGGAGATGAGTTGTTTGTGTATTATGGTGGCGCCGACAAGTACTGTTGCGTTGCCACGTGTCCGTTGGGCGAACTCATCGACTGCATTCTGGCCAATCCCTGGAACGGGTGAAAAGGGTTCGTGCGATGCTCGTCCGCTTAACCCCGCGTTCATCTGGGCTGTGGCCGTCACAGCCCGCGCCCAGCAGCCCCAGGCGCCATCGGAGGCCGACAAATCCTACCAATCCGCGGAACTATCTGAAAGAGGCGGATGCCACGAAATCACCCGACGAATCCGCGTCGAACTTGCTCCGCGCGATTGCACAATGCGACGTCGCAGTCCGGATCGATTCCGGTTCTTTTCGCCTGCAGGGGATGGCTGCGCACTGCTATTACCGGTTGGCGCAACTGGAACGCGCGCCTTCGCGCCGTCGTGACCTGATCCAGAGGGCCCGCGGGCGGTTTGACCGGGCCCCGCATTGTCCGGATGTCGAACCGGCTTGCCTCCGAGAGTGGGCGGAGATGCTCATGGCGGAGTGCAATGAGCCCTGAAAACGCCGCCCAACGCCAGCAACTCCTTGGCGAAACTCGGAAGGTCTGCGAGTTAGGGCTAAAGTTGGCCGGATTCACCGGTGAACGCGCGCGACTGCGATGCGGCCTGGGCACCTGTCTCGTGTTGCTGGCGCAAAGTGTCACCGACGACGCGGCCAAACGCGGGCTCTACCAGAAAGCGATTCGTCAATTTGCCTCTGCCGGCGAGGTTGAGTCCGTGGCCAACACCCCGCGGCTCCATACGCATTGGGGGGTGGCCTTGCTGGAATATGGCAAACTCACGAGTGATCGTCAGGTGCTGTGGCAGGCTGCCGAGCGGCTCCTGACAGCCCTGGAAAACGACCCGTATAACCTCGAAGCGCGCTACAATCTGGTTTGCGTTTGCGCGTTAATGAATGAACCCGACAACGCCATGCGCAACCTCCGCATCTGCTTGGAGAACGACGACGCGGGGCGCACCTATTATCAGGCGGCGGCGCGCGATCCCGATTTGAATTCCCTGCGCCGCACCCCCGCGTACAACGAGATTTTCAGCGAGAAGACCCCCAGTTCGGCGGATACCCTCAACAAGCCCACGATCTCCAACCAGTAACAACCCTCTCGCGCCAGGCATGGCTTCGTTTTTTCGAGCGCAGCTTCGTTAGCGCGGGGGTGATGACAGATTCCCTGTATTGACGTTGGCGAGTCGTTCCGCTATGAAACTGTGCGTGGTGCTCTGCCAGTTGAGGGAAACCACCCGCGCCAAACAGAATTGAGAGGAAAACGTGTCGTGTTGAAAAGCTTTCGCATTTTAGCTGCAATTGTCCTGCTGGGCCTGGCGAGTAGTTCTGTCATGGCGATCCAGATCGCGTCCGAGACCCTTTTTAAATTTGCCGGGCCTAACGGCGGCCTGCCGCAATCCGAGCTGGTGGAGGGCAGCGATGCCCTTTTCTACGGGACGACGGGCGAAGGTGGTACGCATAACACCGGCACCGTCTTCAAGATCACGACGGCAGGCACGCTGACCACGATCTACAATTTTACGGGTGGTCCTGACGGCTGCAACCCGCGCGCGGGCGTGATCCAGGGCAGTGATGGATTGTTTTACGGGACGGCCTCCGGCGGCGGGACCGGCTTTGGCACCATTTATCAGGTCAGCTCCAATGGCGCGTTTACGACGGTCTACACTTTTACCAACGGCGTCGACGGCGGTGTTCCCGATATCCAACTGGTGGAGGGCAACGACGGCCTTTTCTATGGGACCACCACCGGGGGCGGTGTGAACGGGACCGGCAGCGTATTCACTGTCAGTTCCGTGGGCGCATTCGCGACGCTCTTCAGCTTTAATGGCACCAACGGTAGCAGGCCCGAGGCGGGTCTGGTGCAAGGGAGCGACAGCAATTTCTACGGGACAACCTTTCTTGGGGGGACGAACGAAAACGGCACGGTGTTCCAGATTACGCCGGCTGGTACGTTGACCACCTTGTTTCAGTTTAGCAGGGACACGAATGGTGATTTCCCAGAATCGCAACTTATCCAGGGCAGTGACGGCCTCTTCTACGGGACAACCTCGGACGGCTCGCGTGGCGATGGCACCGTCTTCAAGATCACTTCGGCGGGCACATTGACGACACTGCATAACTTTGCCGCCGGCGAGGGAAAGGATTCACGGGGCGCGCTTGTTCAGGGGCGGGACAGCTTCTTTTACGGGATGACCCTGGGTGGGGGTTTTCACTATGGAACCGTGTACCAGGTCACCTCCAACAGTGTGTTCACGACGCTGTACAACTTTAACGGCGGCACGGATGGCGCCTTCCCGTACGCCGGGCTGATCCAGGGCGACGACGCCTTCTTCTACGGGACCACAGCCTTCGGGGGCGCAAAACTACACGGCACCGTCTTCCGATTTGGCATCTTCCCGGCCGGGACGTACAACGGCCTGGTGATCCAGACCAATGCGCCGACACTCGTCAGCTCGGGTTCTCTCACCCTATCCCTTACGGCCACGGGTTCCTTCACGGCGAAGCTGACCATGGGCAGCGTGCTTTCTGCCTTTAAGGGCCAGTTTGATGGGACAGGGAACGCAACGAATACCGTCATGCGGAAAAATCTGAATTCACTTCAGCTCATTCTGCAGTTGAGTGAGGCCGGCGGGACCAATCAGGTCATCGGTACCGTGTCGGACAGTGTGTTCACATCTCAGTTGCTCGCTGATCTGGGCGGGTTCGGCAAGAGTTTTCACTGCCCGTTCGCGGGCAAGTTTACCTTCGTTGTGCCGCCAGTTGATCCAACCGATCCGAATTTGCCCCAGGGATATGGCTATGGGACGTTGACGGTGTCGAGGACCGGCCGGGGCAGCCTCAAGGGTGTGCTCGGTGATGAAACAAAAATCTCCGGCATTGCTCCCGTATCATTGCTTGGCACATGGCCGTTCTATAACTTGCTGTATTCAAAGAAAGGGTTCTCCCTCGGGCGGATCGCGTTTACCAGCACCAATGTGATTGACGCGGCGCTCGATTGGCAGAAGCCGCCGGTGCCAACGGATCATTTCTATTCGGGCGGGTTCACTACATTGGTCTCACTGGTGGGTGCCGCGTACCTTAAGCCGAACTCCTCGACGAACTCCGCTGGCCTGTCGGTCGCGGGAACCAACGTGGTCACATTGGGTGGCGGCAATCTCGTAAGCAACATCGTCAAGACCGTGGTCGTGGATGCTTCGGGGAATGTCACGGTTTCGACGCCCGGCAGTGACCAACTGGCCTTGTTCGTGGTGTCGACGTCCGGCTTGTTCAGCGGCAGCTTCGTCGACCGCACCCTCAGCAAGCTGCCCATTTTCTTCAACGGGGAACTGGTGCAGACCAATCATTTCGGCGGCGGCCTTTTCCTGGGAACGAACGAGAGCGGCTTCGTGACGATCACGCCGTCTCCGTAACTCTCCCTGGCAGGACCGTGTCCAAGAAATCTCTGGTCAAGAAATGGCCTCAAGTGTAGTCTGTAAGACAGCGCAGTTCGGCCTTTAGCGTAAGGAAATCAAATGTTCGCCAACGTTCAAGAATACTACCACGCCACCTCGCTTCGCGACGCTCTCAAGAAGCTGGGGAAGAATGACGGGCAAATCCCCGTTCCCGTGACGGGCGCTTTTCACCTCATCTCCAGCAAGTTGCGGGCGGCCACCTGCCTGGTGGATATTTCGGCGGTTGACCTCAACTATGTGAAGATCGAAGGACGGAAACTTTCCATCGGCGGCGCGGCGACCTTTCAGCAAATCGTGGCCTCCAAGGAGCTGAACGAAGCGCTCAACGGTCTCTTACCCAAGGCGGCACAGGCTTATTCCACAAGGATCCAGCGCAACACGACGACCTTGCAGGATGTGCTGTTCGGCTACGCGACTTTCTTCGATTTGCTCACGGTCTTGCTGGCACTGGACACGCAGGTGACGGTACAAGGGAAACAGAAACGCGTCGTGTCATTGGCCAGCTTCTTCAGCAAAGAGAACCGGGCGATTTTGGGCAATACGGAGATCGCCGTGGATTTCTCCGCGAAACTGTCGAGCGGCGACGCGGGCGCATCGTTGCAGCGCGTCGCCCTGACCGACGGTGACGCGGTGGCGATTTTGAATGTGGTCGCTGTGTTGAAGATGACCGGGAAGAAATGCAGCGAGGCGCGAATCGCGGTTGGCGGCGGCTTGCCCGCACCCGTGCGCCTGACCGCACTGGAGCAGGAGTTGGCCGAAAAACCCCTCGACGCCGCGCTGGTGGAATCCGTGAGCGCGAAAGCCGCCGATTTGATTCAACCCATGTCCGACGTTCGCGGCAGCGCGCAGTATCGCAAACAAATCAGCAGCGTCCTGGTAAGGCGCGCGCTGGCGGAAGCGTATCAATTTGCCAAAGGGAGGACGCTGTGAACCTGCACGTTACCATCAACAACGATCCAAAGGATTTTCCCTGTCAGCCGACGGACACGCTGCTCGACATTCTACGGCGCGAAGGCTACTCGGGCGTGAAGGTCGGCTGCTCGAACGGCGACTGCGGCATCTGCGCCGTGTTGCTGAACGGGCGGACGGTCAACTCCTGCGTCGTGCTGGCCGCGCATTGCCAGAACAAGACGATCGAGACCATCGAGGGCCTGTCCGCAAAAGACGGTACGCTCCATCCTCTGCAGAAGGCGTTCCTTGATGAGGGTGGAGCGCAATGCGGTTTCTGCACCCCCGGTCTGATCCTCTCCGCGAAAGAATTGCTCGACGCCAACCCGACCCCGACCGATGCCGACGTCCGCGAAGCCCTCTCCGGCGTCATCTGCCGCTGCACCGGCTACGTGAAGCCCATCGCCGCCGTCCTCACCGCCGCCGCCGAAATGCGTAGCGCCAAGGGAAGCACAGCAGTGTGAATAAGATGTCGCAGAATGAACATCTTTAGCAGATCTGATAAAACGGCCGAGGTCATCAAATACAGCAAAGATTATATGTCTATGCAGTCGACAGCAACGAGAGCATTGCTTAAGTTTTGTCAAGATCACGATGTCGGTGGGACCTATGTGGAGGATTTGCGTAAATGCCTGCTCGCGCTCACGTCGAGCGATATCGAGTCGGCTGTAAAACATTACAGGGCTATTCCCGTTGGGAATATGGGTTGCCTCGATGATTGGAGTCCTCACGCTGCCTGCGAGCATGAGAATGATGAATATGCACGCGAAGTATTTCAGGCGCTAATCGAACACTGGGTTAGATTGATGAATTTGTCATTACCGAATCAAGGAACACGGAGATGAAAGAAACAACCTCACTTCCCTTTGAGAAAAACTCCGTCGGCACGAGCCCTTGGCGGGTGGATGGGATTGGGCTGGTCACGGGGTCGGCGAAATTTACCGATGACATTTTCTTGAAGAACATGCTGCATGCGAAGATTCTGGGGAGTCCGCATGCGCATGCGCGCATTCTTGATATCGACGCGACCGAGGCGGAGAAATTGCCGGGCGTTTCGATTGTGTTGACCCACAAGAACGTGCCGCGCGTGCCCCATACGACGGCGGGGCAGGGGTATCCGGAGCCGTCGCCGTATGACGCGTTCATGTTCGATACGAAGGTGCGGTTTGTGGGCGACCGCGTGGCTTGTGTGGCCGCTGAGACTGCCGAGATTGCCGAGCAGGCGTTGAAGCTCATCAATGTGAAGTACGAAGTGTTGCCGGCGGTGTTCGATGTTCGCGAGGCGGTGAAGGAAGGCGCGCCGGTCATTCATGACGAGCCTGACGCCGACGGGATTCACGACCGTAAGCACAACATCGCGGCGCATTATGATGTCGAGATCGGCAAGATCGATCAGGGATTGAAGGAAGCGGACTTCATCGTCGAGGAAGAGTTCGAGACGCAATACGCGCAGCATTGTCCGTTGGAACCGCACGTATGTATCGGGTATCTCGACGAGAACCATCGCATTGTGTTGCGCACGGCGACGCAGGTGCCGTGGCATTGCCGCCGCATCGTGGCGCAATGCCTGCAGATTCCCGTCAACCAGATCCGTGTCATCAAGCCGCGCATCGGCGGCGGGTTCGGCGCGAAGCAGGAAATTATCCTTGAGGATTTGTGCGCGCTGATAACGGTGCGCACGCGTCGGCCCGTGAAGATCGAGATGACGCGCCGTGAGGAATTCATCGCGAGCCGCACACGCGATCCGTCCATCGTCAAGATGACCATTGGCGTGAAGAAGGACGGCACGTTTACCGCGATGGACCAGTGCGTGACAAGTTGGACGGGCGGTTACGGAACGCATTCGCTGACGCTGCTCACGAACGTCGGCAGCAAGACGCTGCCGTTTTACCGCTGCAAGAACGTGCGGTTCTGGGGCGACTCCGTATACACGAACACCCCGATCACCGGCGCGTATCGTGGTTACGGCGCGACACAGGGCGCGTTCGCCATCGAGCAGATGATGGACATCATCGCCGACAAGCTGGGCATCGACCCGATTGAACTGCGCAAGAAAAACCACATCCAGAAGGGCGAGACCAATCCCGTCTTCACCGCGTTGGGTGAGGGGAAGGAAGGACACGAAAACCCCATCGAGAGTTGCGGTCTGGATGAATGCATCGACCGCGCCGCGGCAGCAATTGGCTGGAACCAGAAGCATCGCCTATATGCCAAACGTGATCCGAACGCGCGCATCAAGCGCGGCATCGGCATGGCCTGCCTGATGCAAGGCTCCGGCATTGCGGGTATCGACATGGCGTCGGCGCGCATTAAGATGAACGAGGACGGCTCGTTCAACCTGTTGATGGGCGCGACCGACCTCGGCACCGGCAGCGACACCGTGCTCGCACAGATCGCGGGACAAGTCCTGGGTGTCACCGTCGATAAGATTCAAACCTACTCGTCCGACACCGACGTGACGCCGTTCGACAAGGGCGCGTACGCGTCGAGTACCACGTACGTGTCCGGCGGCGCCGTCAAGAAAGCGGCGGAAGCCTGCCGCGACAAGATTCTCAAGGTCGCGGCTGAGATGTTGAAAGAAGATGTCGCGAACTTGCGTTGCGAGAAGGCGAAAGTCATCAGCAAATCGGGCAAGGAAGTGCCGTACCCCAACATCATCAACCGCTCGCTCTACGGTCAGAACCAATTCCAGATCGAAGGCGAAGCGTCGCATATCTCCTACGTGTCGCCGCCGCCGTTCGCCGCGCATTTCGCGGAAGTCGAGGTGGACATGGAGACGGGCAAGGTGCGCGTGCTCGATTACGTCTGCGCCGTGGACTGCGGCGTCGCGATCAACCCGAAGCTCGCGGAGGGCCAGATGGAAGGCGCGGCGCTGAACGGCCTGAGCTACGCGCTCTGCGAAGAGATGGTCTTCGACGCACACGGTCGTATGCTCAATCCTAGCTTCTTCGATTATCGGCTGTTCACCACGGTGGACGCACCGAAGATTCGCACAATCCTCGTCGAGACCTATGAGCCGACCGGTCCCTTCGGCGCGAAGAGCATCGCCGAGATAGGGATTAACGGTCCACTGCCAGCGCTGGCGAACGCGATTTACGACGCGTGTGGCGTGCGGATGATGAAGGCGCCGTTCACGCCCGAGCGCGTTCTGAACGCGATTCTTGCGAAGAAATAACACCCCGAATCGAACAATTCGTGGTAATATGATGTCCAAGCTGACGAACCAACACAGGAGGAGAGCATAATGAAGAAGTTTTTGGCATTTACGGTAGCGGCAGTCATCTCGCTGAGCGCGGCATCGGTGTTTGCGGGAGATGGTTGTTGCGGAGGCATGTCGAAGAGCAGCGCGAAGGGCGCGTCTTGCGGCGACATGTTCAGCAAGCTGAACCTGACGGATGAGCAGAAGGCGAAGATCGAGACTCTGAAGCAGGGTTGCCTCAAGGCGACTTCGACCTCGGAGTTCCATGCGATGTTCAACAGCGGGCTGGAGAAGATCCTGACACCCGACCAGTTGGCACAGTGGGAAACGCACTGCGGCAAGGCCAAGGCCAGTAGCGAGTGCCCGTTTATGAAATCCATGGGCGCGAAGACCGACAAGCAAAGCTAGGATTCACATTTCGCAATCGACGAACCCCGACACGTGTGTGTCGGGGTTTTGTTTTGCATTGATTTGTCAGGGGACGCGGACTACACAAGTACGCATGGCGGATGAGAAACCAATTGTTGGGCGGACCAAGCACGGTGAGTTGACGCTGGATCAGATTGCGGAACTGCAGCCGGGACTCGGCACACTGATGCGGGATGTGAGCGACCGCTACTGGATTGCCTACTACGCGGCGAAGGGCGGCAATTGGGAGCTCGCGGCCTATCAATTGCGCGGCGTCCGCAGTCTATTCAGGAAGGGCAACCTGACCCGGCCGAAGTACAAAGGCATCGTCGAAACCTACACAAAAAAGATCCTCGACCCGCTCGATGAACACGTTGCGGCGAAGAATTTCGCCGAATTCGAGAAGACCTACAACGCAGGGATCGAGCTTGCCAACCAGATGCATGTAGCGACCGACCACGGCGAGATTGTCTGGAAACTTCCGCCGAATCCTCCGCAACATCTCGACCTCGGCCCGGCCTCCTAGCCGCTGTGGAAATACGGATTGCGCTCGCGGGTGTGACCCGCTACAACACTGCCCATCGCGACGGTAGTGCAGGATGACGTGGCGCAGCCGTTGGTCAACCCCTCAAGGATACGGAGGCTAGCAATGAGCGCAGTGCGACTGGACTTGCGACCGATGGATCTCGGCGAAATTTTGGACCGAACGTTCCGTCTCTATCGGGCGCACTTCATGACGTTCTTCCTGATCATGCTGGCGGTGCAAGCCATCAGTTTTCTCGGGTCGCTGACCTGCCAGGCGTCGCTCGCGCCGTTGCAACCGTCACCGGGAACAGCACTGCATCTGCCGGGCATGAGCTTTTTCGTCGCCCTGTTCTTTTCGACGATAGTGACGTTTCTAGCGGCGCAGGTTGGTATTGGGACATTGACCACGGCCGTGTCGTCGATCTACTTGGGGGAACCGATCGGAATCGGCGAAGCCTTGCGCCGCGTGCGGCCGTCGCTGGGCAGGCTGCTGGGTACCACGCTCTTGACCTCGCTCATCATCGTTCTGGGCATGGTGGCGTGCGTTGTGCCCGGTTTCTACTTTTTGCTTTCGTACTTGCTGGTCAGCCAGGTTGTGGTCATCGAGGGTCTTGGCCCGCAGGCGGCGATGCGGCGGAGCAGTGAACTGATGCGCAAGAAGTCGGACAAGGGCTTGTTCCGCAACAACATCATGAAGGCCAGCGTGATCCTGATCATTGTCTTTGTGCTGGCCGCAGCCGCCGGCATGATCGTTGGTCTCCCCTTCGGCATCGCACAGATCTTGACGGCTGATCGCACCCATCCGCCAAGCTTGCTCGGGCCCATGCACCTGTTACAGAGCACGCTGACCATGATTGTCCAAGCGGGCGTCGCGCCGATTGGGACGATCGCCATGATACTGTTTTACTACGACATTCGGATTCGCAAGGAAGGGTTTGACCTGCAGATGTTGGCGTCAGCGCTGGGCGTTGAACCCGTTCCTCCCGTGCACACATGACAAGGAAGGCGGGCATCGTTGGTCTGATCGCCACTTGCCTTGTGCTCTCAGGGGTAGGCGCGCCCGCACGCGCGGAGGTGACAGCCACATCACCGGTCGAATTTCGCGCCCAGCTGGAGCAGCTGCTGCACGCTCTCGAAAGCGGTGATACTGATGCGGTGCAACGCGTCGCGTCGGTCCTGCCGGATCAGCCACGGCGCACAGGCTGGAATGCGGCTGCGCTCGCGGTCAGTGATGAAGCGCGGCGTCTATGCAACGACGAGCAGGGCCCGGCGGACGCGGATTGGCAACGATTGACGGCTGTTTGCCGCCAACTCCTCAACGAGACCAGGGATGAACCTGAGCGCGAACCGCTCCGTAAGCGCACTCTCGCTGAAACCCGAAAGGCGCTGACGGAGGTCCTGGCAGCCCCGGAATACCACGGCACGACCGCGCCCAGTTGGTGGCAGCGCTATGGGATCCGCGTGCTTGAGGCTTTGTCTCGCTGGCTGGAGCGCATTTTCTCGACACGTTTGGGGCAGCGTGCCGGTGTGATGGCCTACTACATCGCAATGGGAATACTCGTGTTGCCGCTGTTCATCCTGGCCGGTTACCTTATCTGGCGAGCGCTACAATCGCGCGAGGAAACCGTCAGCACGGTCGTGACACGGTCGTTCACGTTGCTGGAGTCCCCCAACGTCTATTGGCAGCGCGCGCAGGAATTGTTGCAACGCGGGGAGTTGATTGAGGCGCTCAAGAATTTTCATCTCGCGCTCCTGGCGGGGCTGGAAAAGCGCGGGCTGGTGGTTCACGACCGCTCGCGTACGAACTGGGAGTATCTCACGCAATTTCGGCAAAAATCGCCAGGGCCAGCGCTCGTCTCGTCGTTCCAGTCGTTGAATCTCATCTACGACCGTACCGTTTTCGGCGCCGAGTCCTGCGACGCTGCGGATATTCAGCAGTTCGCGTCATTGACCAACAAACTCCTGCAGGACCTCGGTGGTGGTGAGATCACGGGAGCGGATCAGCCGTGAGTTCACAGGTGCGACACTGGCTGGTCTTTGGTTTCATTTTACTGGTTACATTCACGGTCGCGCTCGTCGTGGCGGGAAACCGCCAGCGCTACGCGCTTTCCCGCGCGCCAAGCAGCTTCAATCCCTCGCCGTCGGGCACGAAGGCCGTCTTCGTGACGTTGCAGAAACTTGGGTGGCAGGTGGAACGCTGGCAGCATCCCTGGACGAAACTGGGGTCGCGGACCGGTGTTTTGGTATACACCGATTTCGCATCTGAGGAAAGATTCGGCGGCCAAGGAGCCGCCCCGCCGATGAGCGAGGAGGCTGACGCAGTGGAGCATTGGGTGTCTCGTGGCAACACCCTGTTGTATTACGCCAACCCCGAACGTCACATGTGGCACTCGGGATCCAAATTGTTGGATGATCTGGACATTCACCTGCAGACGAACGTGGTTGAGACTGCGGGAAGCGCCGACTTCTGGACCTTGCGCCGCAAGGCGGAAACATTTCATGAAATCACTCCGGTCAGGCTGACTGAGGGGGTGCACGTTGTCACCTTGGAGCAGAGCCCCGGGTTCCGCGTCGTCGTCGGCGCGGTCGTGCCACTGGTGGCGGGCGGCGACGAGACCGCGCACGCTTTGTGGGCGCCGCACGGCCGCGGACAAGTGCTTCTGTTCTCCAGCACTTCCCTTATCGACAACGAGTTCCTGGTGGCAGGTGACAACCTCGCGCTCCTGTTGGATTTGTTGAGCGAAATGCCCGAAGGTGGCGCGGTCTTTTTTGACGAATATCATCACGGTTATTCCAGTGAGTTTGCCATGCGCGATTTTCTCACATTGCCCGTTGTGAAATTCGCCGCGCTGCAGCTTGCGCTGGTGGCGGCGTTGGTGTTGTATTCGCAGGCGCGGCGGTTTGGGGAGCCCGTGCCCCTCGTCCACGAGACTCGGCGTTCGGTAATGGAATATGCGGTGGCCCTGGGCGATTTGTATCAGCGCGCGGAAACGCAGCTCGAGACGCTCGCGTATCTGTATCAACATGTGCGGCAGGAGTTGATCGACCGACAGGGCCTGGGATCGAGAGCGACCGCAGCAGAAATCGCCGCGCGGCTCGGGGCGCGCCCCGAATTACGCCGCGCGTGGGAGGAACTGGCCAACGATTGCGAACAGCGGTTGGAGGCACGGCGGCTGGCGCGACGACAGTTCGCGCAGCTCGCCCGCCGTATCCAGGAATTCAGGAGACAAATGCAATGAACGGAACCAACGGATCGATTCCCGAGACCTTTGAACAGTTGATTGGGGAACTGCAGAAGGTCATCGTCGGCCAACGGGCGGTAATGGAGCAGTCACTTGTGGCCTTTCTGGCAGGTGGGCATGTGTTGATCGAAGGCGTGCCCGGGCTGGCCAAGACTCTTTTTGCCAAGGCCCTGGCGCAGACCCTGAGCAGCACCTTCAAGCGCATCCAGTTCACGCCCGACCTCATGCCTTCCGATATCATCGGCACCAACGTCTTCGACTTGCAGACCCGGACTTTCGCCTTTGTCGCAGGGCCGATTTTTGCGAATATCGTGCTGGTTGATGAAATCAACCGCACGCCGCCGAAGACCCAGGCTGCGCTGCTGGAGGCCATGGAGGAACGCCAAGTGACGGTTGACGGCGTGCTCCACCCGCTGCCGTCAAACTTCTTCGTGGTCGCCACACAGAACCCGGTCGAATACGAAGGCACGTTCCCGCTCGCGGAGGCGCAAGTGGATCGGTTCCTGATGAAGATCGCCATTCACTACCCGGAGACGGAGGAGGAATGCGAAATCCTGCGGCGGTATCATTCGGGCTTTCAGCTCCATTCGTTGCAGCAACTCGGTGTGAAGACGGTCATGAACGTCGATTCCATTGCCGCGACGCGCAAAATTGCCGAGGCGATCCTCGTGAAGGAAGAGATTATCCAGTATATCGTCCAGGTCGTGGCCGCGACACGCGCTTCGCAGCGGTTGTCACTGGGCGCAAGTCCGCGCGCTTCGCTGGCACTGTTGCAATCGGCGAAGGTGCTCGCGGCGTTACGTGGGCGCGACTTTGTGACTCCCGATGACGTGAAGGAACTGGCAGCACCAGTGCTGCGGCACCGGCTGATCCTGCGACCAGAAGCGGAGATCGAGGGGCACACGGCGGACAGCGTGGTGACCCAGGTGCTGGGAGAAGTGCCCGTGCCGCGATGAGTTTCACAACACGATTCCTGTATCTGCTGGGACTCGGCCTGGTGCCGATGATGCTGGGCGGTTTTGTGCCGCGTTTGTTCGGCGTGGCGCTCGCATACGACGCCTTGCTGCTGGGGCTTGCCGCGTACGACTATTTCGGGACAATACCGCGACGTGGAATCGAGATCGAGCGAAGTTGTCCTCACGTGCTTTCACTGGGGGTGCGGCAGGAAGTTACGCTGCGCATCCGCAACCTCTCGCGACGCGCGACACGACTTCTGGTGAAAGATTCTCCGCCATTGCAATTCCAGGAAGTTGGGCGCGAGGCTGCGTTGAAGTTGCTGCCCATGACCATCGCCGAACACCACTACCAGGTTCGACCGACGTTCCGAGGTGCGTTCGTGTTTGGGGATGTGTTCTATCGCGTGAACGGTGCGCTGGGACTGACGCGGGCGCAGTTTCGAGTGCCTGCACCAACGGAAGTGAAAGTGTATCCCAATATCAAACAACTTTCGCAGATGGAACTCGCCTTGGCTCATGCATCAATGCTTCCCGGTGGGCTGAAATTGTCGCGCCTATTGGGTGAAGGGACTGAATTCGAGTCGCTACGCGATTACGTGCGGGACGATGACTATCGCACAATTGATTGGAAGGCGACGGCGCGCCGGAACCGGCTCACGACGCGGGAATACGAAACGGAACGCAACCAGCGTGTGGTCCTGGTGATCGATACTGGGCGGTTGATGGGCGCGAAGGTGGGCGATTTCACCAAACTGGATTACGCGGCCAATGCCGCAGCACTGCTGGCGCAGATCGCGCTATTGAAGGGTGACCTCGTGGGGTTGCTGCTCTTCGCTAATCACGTGGTCGCCTATCTGCCGCCCGACAAAGGTCGCGAGCAACTGGGGCGGATCATTGAGGCTCTGCACCGCGCGCAGGCCGTGCGGTTGGAGTCGGATTACTCGCTCGCGTTCTCCTTTTTGGCCCGAAAAAATTCGCGGCGCACCTTGATGGTTTGTTTCACCGACCTGGTGGATGCGGAAGCGTCGCGCTCGCTGCTGAGTGGAATGTTATATTTGCGACCGCGGCATTTGCCGTTATGCGTGACGATCAGCGATTCGGATCTGCTGGCGGCGCAGTCCCAAATGCCCGCGGAAGCCGCGGAGGCGTTCCGCCTCGTGGCGGCAGTTGAATTGTGGGAGGATTACCGCAACGCCGTCCATCTCCTTGAACGTCACGGCGCGCTCACCGTCAATGTCCCCGCCAACGCATTGACCGCAGCCACAATCAACCGTTACCTCGAGGTCAAGAAACGCGGTTTGTTGTAGACGATTTGCGGCCAGACAAGAACAGGTGGAGATACAACAGCGCGCCGAGGAATAGGCCCAGCGCCATTTTCAATTCCGCGGGAATGGCGGGCTGTGGAGAAATGAAACCTTCCACGAGCCCCATCACCACGAGGATGGGCGCAACGCCGAGCACGAGCTTCACGGCATCCGCGCCGTGTACGGCCAGTGCATCGCGGCGGGTATGATTGCCGGGGTTGAGCAGGGCTGTGCCCACCATCAAGCCCGCGGCGCCCGCGATGAGAATCGTTGAAATTTCGACCACGCCATGGGCGGTTATGAATTCGAGCAGTGGGCCCAGCATGCTGTAGCGCGCGCACAGCATTAGGATGCAGCCAAGCATGAGGCCATTGATAGTGATGATGATGAACGTCCCGACGCCAAAGGTGAGGCCAAGCGCAAACGCGGAGAAGGCGACCGAGATGTTGTTCGTAAAGATCCTGGTCGAGGCGACGGAGGACGGGATTACGCTAAAGAAATGTTCCGTCCACATCTCGTGGCGGTGAATGTAGTCGATCAACTTGGGGGAGATAATAATGCCCGCGGCCTCTTCGTTGAAGAGGACGGCGATCGCGCCCAGTGCCGCCGCCACCAGGAAGATTGTCGCGGAAAGCACGAAGTAATGCACATTGGCGCGAAAGGTTTGCGGGAGATCGTTGCGGAAAAACTGGAGCACACCGGCGAACGTGAAGGACTGGCCACGATAAACGTACGGGTGCGTGCGCGAGGCCAATTGGTTCAGCGTCAGGAGGAGATCGGAATGTGGAAAGTTTGTCTGGGCGTAGGCGAGGTCGGTGGTCAGGATGCGATAGAGTTGGCCGAGACGCTTGAGTTCCGTGCGCGTCAAAGCACGCAGGCGGCACCGCTCCGTCTTGACCAGCAGGGACTCCAATTGCTGCCAGTGCTCCTTGTGGGTGTGGATGAATTGAGTGGGTGTCATGGCCTGGACGCCGGTGGCGGGCCGGCTTGCACGGCAATCAACCCTTGCAGGAATCGCTCGTAGTCGGGCTCCTGAGGCAAGCTGAGATGTTCCGAGTTTGGCTGCAAACGGACTGGATTGAGGATGGCGTCGACAATCTGCCCGCACAAGCGCGCCCGCGTCGTGCTATCGAGTTGGTCCCGCCGTAGCAGGTAGCGTACGATCAGGTCATGTTGATCGCTCGTCAACGAGATCCGCCGGATGAGGTCGATGAACGGGTCGTCCGGGATACGCGGCGGCAGGTCGGACACCGCGAGCAGTTGCATCAATGTCCTGGGATGCTCGCGCACGACGATGGTGCGCGCCAGCAGGTCGCCGGGTCGCTTGTTCTTCTTGCTAAAGAAAATGAACATCATGCCGATCGCGGCCATCGGACCCGAACTATCTATGATACGGACCAGATTGCGCAGGGCCGCGTCGAGGAACGAGATCGGTCCGCCGCCATCCTTGAGCACGCGGATGCGGGCAGCGCGTTTACCCGGCGTCTGACCGGTCCAAAGCCACTCAAACATGGCGAAGTATCCCCACTCCATGAAGAAATAGAGCAGGGTGAGGATAATCAAAATGAGGTGCGTGCCGAATCGATCGCCGGTGGTCTCCCAGTGAATCTGAAAGACGTCGAAAACGAGAACAACCGCGACGAAAATTGCGAGTAACACGCCGTACCGGAGGAGAGTGTCGAGGATGTACGCGATGCTCCGGGTTCCCAGCCCCGCCAGTTCCAGGTGCAGGCGGACCTGCTCGGGAGTTTCCACCGTCTCGTGAAACGCGGGGGCTTCCGGATTCGTTAGCGGCATCGTCACAATGGCCCAAGCTACAAAGAACCCTCACGCCGAGGCAAGGCATTTGGGAGCACCTAAGAAATGGTACCGACGGAGGGAATCGAACCCACACGCCCTTGCGGGCACTGGATTTTGAGTCCAGCGCGTCTGCCAGTTCCGCCACGTCGGCACAACCACTTACACAAATTGGCTTGACTCACTTGGCAATACTTGGCAAATTATGGCATCGAAAGGAACCGCCACCGATGAAAACCGAGAAGCCAAAAACCAAGTCGAGCAAGACCTCATGGCCGCCGATTGTAGCTCTCAAATATCCCAGTGGCAAGACCGCGTTTCAAGTGTGCTGCATGATTCAGGGCCAGCGCATCCGCGAAGCGTACCCCACCAAAGCGGAAGCCGAGACCAGAGCCGCGCAAATCCGTCAGCAACAGGACAACGAAGGGGCTGCCGGTTTCGCCCTACCGCCTGACGCTCGTGTCGAGGCGTCCAAGTGCATAGCGAAGTTGAAGCCGTTCAACGTGGAGATCACCGAGGCCGTGGATTACTACGTCGAGCACGTGCTGGCCTATCAGGACAAGCCCACGGTCAACGCTACTATCGCGGAGATCGTGAAGGTGAAGGAGTCGAACGGCAGGCGACGGGACACGATTGACAACTTCCGCATTCGCGCCGAACGGTTTGCCGAGACCTTTGGAGAGCGCCGACTGGCGACGATCACGCCCGAAGAAATACGTGCGTGGCTCAATAACAAGCTGGTGCATCGCGGTTGTGAGCTTGGTCCCGTCAGCAAGGTCAATTACCTCGTAGCCGTCGGCAACGTGTTCGCCTATGGAGTGAAGCACGGCTACTGCGACCGCAATCCGGCGAAGCTGGTTGACCGGCCATCCCGCGAGAATGGCGAGATCAAATACCTGACGTTGGAACAAGTAGTCTCGCTCCTGCTCCATGCGGAGAAGTACGAGCTTGTTCCCTACGTGGCATTGGGCGTGTTCGCCGGGCTGCGACCTGAGAAGGAACTCGGGGCGCTGGACTGGTCGAAGGTATCCCTATCAGAGCGCACCATCCGAATTGACGCCAGCCTTGCCAAGACCCGCCAACGCCGGGTGATCGAGATGGACGAAGCCCTCGTTGCCTACCTGACACCGTATGCGAAACGGCGCGGGCCAGTGGTCGAAATGGGAGATCGAGAGTTCAGAACCCGGTGGGAAAACTGCCGCAAGGATGCCGGCATCGCTTGGCACAATGATGTCATGCGACACACGTTTGCAACCTACCACTTGGCCGCGTTCAACGACATCGGCAAGCTGTCGCTGCAAATGGGTAACAGTCCGCAGGTGATTCACTCGGCGTACAAGGGGCTGGTTTCAAAGGCCGACGCCGAACGCTTCTTTGCATTGCGTCCCTCTGCCGACGCCGCCGAGAAGATCGTACCGATGAAAGCCGCCAACGCTTGAAGGTGAACCGATGAAGACGAAGAAAACACGTCGGCACCCGCGCATCCGAATTGTTCAAGAGGACACTTGGAAAGATCGCACCTTGCGCGTAGTCGCAGACGAACATGTCTTCGGGTTGGCAGCGTTGACGAAGGAGGATATTCAGCGTGCGAATGAGGCCCGCGCGAAGTTGTCCACCAAAGAGCAGCACGAGCAAGACGACCTCTACGAAGCACAGTTGAATGCGATCAAAGACCGGCACCCGGAAACAGTAAGGCTTATGCTGAAAGCGTACCAATGCACGGATGCAACCAAGAAGGAAGAGACCGAGAAGGAAGCACTGTCAACGTGGAGAGCGGAAGTGAAAGCGGAAGTGTTTGTGAGGGATGGCATGTTACTGGGAGGGATTGCCACACCAGCGGACAAGAAGCGCATTGCGGCGGCTCTGAGACGAAAACCGCGACGCTTTGACCGCGTGGACTATGAACTCGCGTTGAACTGGATTCAGAAGGGCTATTGCGACATGAAGCGTCGAGACTTGGCTGCCGCCGTCAACGACACGACAGGACGCCAACTCAGTCCCGACACCATCGCCAAGCGCGCCGAGCGGCTTGGCTTGGCAACGACCGACAAAGTGAAACCCGGTCCGCTGCCGCGACCGGCGGAGTAGTTCCAGACAACTTCTGTCGGGCTCTGTCCCGAACTCTCGCGCTGACCGCCCTCTCGCGTAAACTCGTGCCAGTAAATGAACGCACTGGCAAACAAGAGCAACCCACCGACGGCCAACGTCGAGACAGTTCACAAGTTTTTCATGCGACCCGACGAGGCCGCAACGTTTCTCGACGTATCGAAGCGGACCCTCAGTAACCTCCAAAAGCGAAGGGCGATAAGTTACTCCAAACTTGGCCGTGTCGTGGTTTTCAAGGTTAGCGACCTCATCGCCGCCGTCGAGAAATTCCGCGTCGCAGCCGTAGGTGAAGCGCCAACCAAGACGATCATATCGCGCCGACGCCGAGCCGGGCGCGTCTCAATGAAAGGCGGCATCGCGTGAACATTATTGTCGGTGAAAATTTCGAGTTTGCCTCGCCTTCCCGGGGCCAAGTGGTCTCGAAGTGTCTTTTGTGCGGCACCAAAACCGTCAGCATCAGCGCGCGGACAGGAGCGCTTGTTATTTGTCGGGGTAACTGCGGCACCGTTGGACACCTACCCGATTTCCGCCAATTTGAAGAGGATTTGGCGGCAGGCCGTCCGCCAGAAACGCAACAACGAAAACCGACTAAACGAAAGGAAAAATAATCCATGGGCATCACGTTGGGAAATATCAGTCAACCGAACACTTCCGAGTTTAAAACTCAAACACAACGCGGACCAGTGGGGGCGCTTCAAACGCCGATGACCAAGTGGTTCACTTACTGCGCGGCGGGAAGCCCCGAGGCCGATCTGCTTAACCACGTGAAGGGGGCGATTGAGCACACCGATTCCGCCATCGCAACTGCCAAGAAACTTTACCCGGATTCTCGGCACGTTCAGCGGTTGGCGGATGCTAGAAACGGTCTCCTCGCGAGTGCCGTGTATATCGGCGAGGCGCTGAAGACCAAGAAATGACTTTCGCACTCCACGGGCTGGGGTTGAGTTTGAACGCGCTGGTATCTCTCCTGAGCGGCGCGTGGTTTTCTCGACCCCGGCTCTTCTTTCGCCGCGCGCGTCGGCGCTGACTGCCATGATATCGACCACTGACGATCACCCTCAATTTACGCGCTCGCCGAACCGCACCGGCCGGACTGCTTCGTCAGTGGTCGCCGGCACGGGCGCGGCCGGTGGGCGCGGATTCTATCCTTGCGTTGGCCGCCGATGAAAGCCATCTCCACAAATACGCGCATGGAGGAGATGCAGCTTGCCGCTGTCAGTGCGGCGAAAGAGCGGTTGCCGAAAAGCTTGGCGAGTTATACCGGCTTAGACGCGAAGGAGCAGCCTGCGGCGATTCTGGAAATGACTGGCGACCTCGTGACGATCACATTGGCTGATGCTGTGGAGGGCGAGACCTGGCTCTTACGAGTGGTTGAGACAACCAAGCTCGACAAGCGAACGTTGCGGAAGGCCGTCAAAGAGCGGGTTGAAGGCTATCGGGCTGACGCAGCGAAAGCGCAGAAGCCGAATCCGAAGCGCCGTAGCCAGCGACCACCAGCCGATGCGATGCAAACGGCGGTCAACGACCCGCGCACGAAAGTCCGATTGCCCGGCGATAACTGGCTCATGTCGAGTACGGCGACGGCGCTTGGTCAAGCCCTCTGTGAGCAAGGCATTTTCCTACGCAACGGCGAAGTGTGCATCCTGACAGATTCCGAATTGCACCCGGTAGACCCGCAAACTTTCAGAACGTGGATTGAGAATCACTGCATCATGTACCGGCAAAAGACTCACAATGAATCGGTCTATGAGGTCAATGTCACGCTGCGGGATGATGAAAGTCGCGGCATCCTGGCATCGCCTCAATTCACCAGTGCATTGCGTGTCGTGCGCCGTGTGAATCATGCGCGGTTGCCGATTCTCCGCAACGGTGGGCAGATTGAACTGCTGCCAGTCGGTTACGATGCTCCGTCCCAGACCTTGACCCTGCCCGGCGTCGAGTACGCCGACGACATGCCTCACGCTGAGGCCGTCGAGACAATCAATGATTTGCTTGGGGAGGTTTCGTTCACCGATGCGCGGGGCAAGGCCGTTTCTGTTGCAGGCATGGTGTCTTTGTACGTCAACCAGCTTTCGCCAGAGAGAGCATTGCGCCCGTGTTTCGTTTTCGTCGCCAATGCCGAGGGCGCGGGCAAGACGTTGCTCGTGTTGTGCATCGTCACGCCAATGCTTGGAGCCGCGCCGACTGGTTGTAAAGCCGACGAGGACGCCGAAGTCCGCAAACTACTTTTGACCGCCGTGCGCGAGGCGCGGCCCGTTCTTTTCATCGACAACGTGAAGGGCAGGTTGAGTAGCGAGCCGTTGGAAGCGTTCTTGTCTGCCCCGGTGTGGAGCGACCGGATTCTTGGCGTCTCTGAATCATTCACCGCCGATAATCTCACAACGGTGTTTGTCACGGGCAACGGAATGACGGTTTCGCCTGACATGCGACGGCGAAGCCTTTTCGTGGAGTTACACCTTGACGTGGAACGCGCCGAAGATCGGCACTTCAAGCGACCGCTGGACTTGCCGACGTTGCTCGCGATGCGCCCAAAGGTTCTCTCCGCTCTCTGGTCAATGGTGCGCCATTGGGATGCACAGGGCAGGCCATCACCTACACGTTCACACTCTGCATTTCCATCATGGGCCAAGATCGTCGGTGGAATTGTCGAGGCCGCCGGATTCGGCTGTCCGCTCGAAACCCCATGCAATGACGTTGCTGTCGTTGCTGACGTGGACGGCGACGACATGCGGCGACTGGTTGCGACCTTGGAGCGGGACCGGCGCTATACGTTTTCTGAGATCGTGGAGGTGTGCCAGGCGAACGGTTGCTTTGAGGGACTGGTGGGCGCGACGGGGGACGATTTGAAGCATTCATGCCGCATTGCCTTATCGCGCTTGCTCTTGCGGTATGAGCGACGGCTGGTAGGGGAACGTCGATTCCAAGTTGAAGGCAAGGGACACGCTCGACGATACCGCGTCGAACAGGCAACCAGCGATGCACACTCGCACACTCCGCAAACTGTTCCAGCCGACAAAGGAAACTCCCTACACGCGGGAGATGGACCGAAAGAGTGTGCTGAGTTTGCGAGTGTGCAGCACACCGCGCCCGAAAAGGAGGTCGAGATTGAACTCCTCTGACGCCATTCAGCTTGTGGTCTATCTCCGCAAAGAAGGCTTTTCCTTCTGGCCTGACGATGCCGGCAATATCCGTGTCCATCCCGCCGGCCTACTGACACCAGATCACCGGGCCTTGCTGATAGCCCACAAGCCCGCTGTGGTTGCGTGGTTGCGTCAGTACGCTACCGAGCATTGCCCGTCTGACGATGAACTGCGACGGCGGGACTGGCTGAAGGGAGATCGGCAGCCATGATCGACGAGATCACAATTTTAGTCGATACGAGAGAGGCGTGGCCTCACGTGTATCGACGCCATCTGCCTTCCAATGTTCAGCTTGAACGGAGCACATTAGAAACTGGTGACTTCGCGTTATTTGGTTTGACAGACGGCGCCGTCGTGGAGCGCAAGACAGTAACAGACCTGCTCGGCTGCATGACTTCCAATCGAGATCGTTTTGAACGTGAACTTGCGAGATCCCGGCACGTTGGCTCGTTCTGCATCATCGTCGAGGGTACGTTCGCCGACTGCATCGAGTCCCGTGGCGGATTGTCAGAGGCATCTCTTTTCGGAACTGTAGCAGCATGGTCGAGACGGTACGCGCCTATCATCTTCGCCGGTTCGGAACGGCACGCGGCAGAACTGACGTGGCGATTCTTGGCCGGACAAGTTACTGAAGCCCGGCGAATCGTGCAAGCTGTTGAATGAGGTGAAGCCATGACCGAGCCAGCTAAGGCAATCCACCATGCGACCTAAAATCCAGATCAAACCGAAGAGATTTATTTACAAAGTTACCATAAAGCGGGGGTGGTTCTGTGAATGACAGAACGCTACTTCCTTGCGCTGTCGCTCTGGTTATTGCGCTGTGCGCGATTCCGACCCTACGTGAGGCCGTTCTGGCCCTTTCGATCAAAAAAGCGCTTGCTCCCGGACGATTCGATGTTGGGTTTAGACTGCGGAGCCTTCAGGCGCGTTATTTCATTCTGCTGCTCCGTCACTACTTTCTCAAGTGTGTCATATTTTACCTGAAGCTGCGTAATTTCGCGCTCCTGCGCCTGCGTTTGCTCTCTCAGCGTGCAAAGCTTTGGTTTGATCGTGGCAATCGGGGCGGCATTGGTAATCAGGGTGTCTATCTCATCAATCATCGTCAGCAAGCTCATCGTTCACCTCATGCCCAATCCGATACGCCAAAACCCTCAGAACACCAAGAAAAAGCAGGCCAGAAATGAGAACGAGTCGCCCTGCAAGCGGTGCAATCAAGACTGGCTCACCCGCGAGAAATCCATGAGTGATACACCGCCAACGATCACACCGGCACCGACTGCCAAGACGGATGCGCCGCACCCACTACCAGCTCGACGCGGGAATATCGGCCGGCCAACGAAGCGGACACCGGCGACCGTCAGAAAAATATGCAGGGGCATCGCGGAGGGGCTGCCGTTCAAATTCGCGGCAGTGGCGGCGGGCGTCTCCGAGGAGACTTTTTGCAAGTGGCGGGCAGAGTTCGCGGACTTCAACGAGGCAGTCCAGCAGGCCGTCGCCTCTGGCATCACGAAGCGACTTAAACAGATCAAACGTGCGGGCGACGAAGGGGATTGGAAGGCTGCGGCATGGTGGCTTGAACACGTCGTGCCATCCGAATATGCCAAGAGCAGAATCGAATTGGAACACATCGGCAAAATCGAACATACGTTCACCGTGCCGTTGCAGGTGTTGAACGAAATCTCGGAAGCTCGGAAACGAGAGGAGGCGAAACGCATTGAACCCGAGTGACCTTGAAGCATTGTCCACCTGCAACGGATTTATCCGGGGCGTCCTGAAGCTCGAAAGCTACCCATGGGCACAGCAGGTGTATCACGATATGGATAAACGCGGCGCGGCGGTCGCGGTGAAGGCGTGCAACGGTGCCGGCAAGACCGAGCGCCTCGCCGCCCCGATTGCCTTGTGGCACAGCGTGGTCTTCCCTGGCTCGTTGACCATCATCTCGGCGGGCGTCTATCGGCAGGTGCAAAAACAATTGTTCCCGGCCATACACGCATACGCGCACCTTTTTCAAGGATGGACCTTCAACGAAACCGAGATCACCACACACAAAGGCTCACGCATCCTTGGTTTCTCCACGGACGATGCGAGCCGGTTTGAAGGCTGGCACAACGACAACCTGCTGGTGATTTTGGATGAATCAAAAGCAATTCCTGATTCCATCGCAGAGGCGGTCACGCGCTGCCAGCCGACGCGCCTGCTGCTGCTGAGTTCGCCGGGCGGATGCAGCGGGTTCTTTTACCAAGCGTTTCACGACCGCCGGAAGTTTTTTCAGCAACACACCGTCACTGCGGTTGACTGCCCGCACATTTCCCCGGCGTGGGTGGCCGAGCAGATCGAGAAGTACGGCGAACAGCACCCGCTCATACGGTCGATGATATACGCAGAGTTTATGGACTCCGATGAAAACAGCACCGTGATTCCCGTCACGCTGTTGGAGAGGTGCCTCGCCGGTCCGCCGCCGTTCAAAGACAACGGAGCGGTTGCCGCGTTTTGTGACTTCGCTGCTGGTGGCGACGAGAACGTGCTGGCCATACTCCGTGGCAACCGCGTAGAGATCGCGGGCACGTGGCGCGAAGTCGATACCGCGAAGGCCATCGGCAAGTTCATTCAGTTGTTTAGAGAGCACAAACTGCCAGCGTCCCGCATTCATGGCGACGAAGGCGGATTGGGGAAAGTTTTTTGCGATTCGTTGCGAGAAGCCGGCTACGACATATATCGCGTGAATAACGGCGCGCACCCGAACAACGCGGAGGCTTACAGCAACAAAGGCTCAGAAATCTGGTTTGAAGGCCGCACGCTGATCGAACGCCAGCAAGTTATCCTGCCGCACGACAAGGAACTGTTCGCGCAACTCACCACGCGGCGCGGCTGGCCCGACTCCAAGGGCCGGCTGGAATTAGAAAGTAAACAGGCCATGCGCAATCGCGGACTCAGATCGCCGGACCGGGCCGACGCCGTTCTCGGCGCTCTCGTGGCATCGGCTTCAACGGGCATCGTTTGCCAGCGCATTGAGCTTCCCCGGCAGAGGTTCAGCTTTGACCACCGAAGACGTGGCCCGCTGATATGATGGTATGATACAGCAGCCATCCTGAGCGCACCCGTTGCGATTTGTGAAGCATTGCCAACACACCACGCCCGGCGGTACGATACTCGTGTAAGGATCGAGGCTATGGATATCACATTCAACTGTGACGCCTGCGAACAAAGCATCGCAATCGACGAGGCCGGGGCAGGCTCAGTCGTCGAGTGTCCGAAATGCAGAGCCCGTGTGTTGGTGCCGAACAAATTAACTCCAACGACAAACCTCAGACGTTGCCCGGACTGTATGCGAGAAGTCTCGAAGCGAGCGGCTGATTGCCCGCACTGCGGCGCACCGCTGAGTACCCCCAGCCGTTCAAACCAGCAACCAAGCGCTTTCGTGCAGGTGACACCTGCTGAGGACGATCGAGCGTCAAATCCGCTGTCAAAGATTCTCGCCGTGCTGGTGATAATTACCCTAATGTCTGGCGGTTTTGGTGCCTACTATTTGTATCAACAGCGAGCAAAGGCAGAAGCAAAGGCCTGGGAAGCAAAGGCCGAGGTGGTTGCGACGCAGCATCATATCGACTCCCTCAATTCGGCGCTCCTCATATACGAACTCGACAACGGCCTGTTTCCCTCGACGGAGCAGGGGCTGCAGGCGCTGATCACGCAGCCAAGCGGTGTGGCTCTCCCGAATTGGAAAGGCCCGTATCTCGACCCTCCGGTAATAGTCGTCGATCTCTGGGGCCACGCGTACATCTACAAATGCCCGGGCGTAAAGAACCCCAACGGTTACGACTTATACTCACCCGGTCCAAACGGCATTGAAGGCGACGATGACGACATTGGCAATTGGCAATAGACGCATGCGCCGCGCCCGCGCCTTCACTTGGCGTTGAAGTCATCGCGGAACGGTGAACCGAATTTGCGGTGAGAGTGTTTTCATCGCCCGGGCTTATACAACCCACCCACACCCGCCGCCGAGTCAACGCGCCAGCGGCCATCCTGAGCGCACCCGTGTCCGATACTGGAGCATTGCCAACGACTCGCACCCGGCGTTAGGATACACGCCGAAAGCGGAAGGAGAGATTGCGATGAATCCCCTGCGTGTCTGTATTCTGATTCTGGTCTTCGCTGTTATCGCCGCTCGTGCGGAAGAAACCAACACACCCACAACTGCCGGTGCAACCAGCAACGCCGTGCCCAGTGGTGTCACGAGCAATGTAGCCCCCAGCACCATCACAATCGACGGCACAACTTATCAGGATGTCCGTTGGGGCAGACTAACGCCTTCCACTGTCACCATTTTCCACAGGACGGGCATTGCCACGATGCCGCTTTGGAAGCTGCCGCCGGACCTGCAAAAACAATTCAGCTACGACGCAGAGAAAGCGACGGCATTTCAAGATGCCCAACGCAAGGCAGCAGGGAGAGCAGCCGTACAAGCGCGTCTGCAATATCTCCGAAAAATCGATGGTGTCATTTATGACTTTAGTCCCGCTGAAACTGCCCGCAGACAATGGCAGCAATACTTGGACGGACACGCGCCAACTGACGCTGGTTTACCAGTGGAATCAGAGAGACTACGGCTATATAACGCCCAAATTGGCTTTGATGATTATCGGCTGATTGGAACCGTGATTCAGATATTAGACAATGGTTTACTCGTTGGCAGATACATCGGCAACGACAAGTATCCGACATATCTAAAGCACTACAGCGGGGAGCACTCTGCGGTGGATGGTGACTTGATAAGGTGCGAGGGGATGGACACCGGACGCTACAAATATACCGATGTTTCCGGCGCTCAACGCACAGTGCCGATGTTTGACTGCGGAGAACCCTTGGAGGAGTCAGATTTCACAGCGAAGATCATCTCAATTGCACCCCACCCCCAATAGATGACTCGCCGGTTCATTGAGCATAGATTACCCGCTGCGCCATCAGAGCGCGCCAGAGGCACGCTGAAAGTTACGATGACACCATCTCCTTAGCCGTTGGCAAGGGAAGCTGTCACAAGTCCGCCAACAAAGCGCCACGGTGTAGTCATGTTCCGATCACTGAGTTGACCATCCTTCTTCCAAAAATACGCTCCTGACCACCAGCACGGAACATTGGTCAACGATGCGACATTGCGGCCTCAATTGTTGCGCTGAAAGTTCTAAGCCGAGCTTAGGGGTGAGGCGTCCGATCTGTAACCCAGCCACATAGGATGGGCCTCCCCGGTGCTCCTTCTGCGCACATTTGATTGAGTAGCGACTGCGCGGAAATCGAGAATCGGATGCGTTGCCGATACTGTGGCCGATGTGTGGACCCTGCGGGCTCTGCGCGTGATCGACTGAGTGAGGGGTGCCTTGCTCTTTGTCACTTGGCAGTACCACGCTGCCCAGCACAACTATTTTGCTGGCTTTGCCGACTCGTAATGCTGTCAGAGGAGTGGGTTTGCCATCAATCGGCCCGCACTGATTTAGCGCTCAAATCAGCGCATTTTACAAAAGACGCACGACCTCTAACTGGCGTTAGAAGTTTGTGTACCACCGGGATGACCATCACATGTGCCAATGAATGAACCGTCTGCGTCCAATCAGACGAACCGCCGATTTGCCGAGGCCGTGCAAACCTATGCCCCGATTGTGCCACGGAAGTGGCAGAAACTTCTCACGCTCAAGCCGCGGATTGCCGAGCGTTGACGCAAGGGCGCGTCGTACCAGGCCGTCACGGAATATCTGCGTGCCGCCGATGTCCTGCGTCTCGCACACGACTGTCGCGCGGTTATGCCGGGGTGTGCTGCGTCCGTCGCATCGATGGAAGCAGCGCCGTCCCCCTTCCGAAACTCGCCGTCTCAACCACAAGACTCTTTCGCGGCACCCGTGAACACCGGTGGACCACGGATCGCCTCATCCCGTCAACGATGATACAGTCGCCACGACCCGCCACTCAACCGCGACCCGCCACCAGGAGGACACAACCCGCAATGGCTAGCTCTGCCAAATTATCCGGTGTCTGCGGTCGCGTGATTACGCTTCATCAGCCATCAACTGTGCGTGCGTGGCCTTTAGATTGTACGGCTCGCTTCGCGCCGTCAAGGTCGTGCGCCCCTGTTACCATGACGCCTCCACCCTGACTGCTCTTGCTCCGCCTGCGGCCTGGCCTCTAGCACTTCACGCTGGAGCAACTCACACTCAGGTTCAACCGGAATAGTCCCCAAAACCCGTCAACCACAAAATCAGGATTTTTCTGCAACCATAGCCAACCATATAATCTTGGAGACACTCCCTGCAAAGCCCGAGATTCTTGGCATCCGGGATTTCCATTTCATGCGTGCTAATCTCACGGGCGCGATTCAGACAGAACTATGACCCTACAGGCAAGAGCACGCGTAATGGCATGAATGGACTGGCGACAATCGGAGAAAGGGAGGCGGGAATGCCGTTGCCGCGCCTCTATCTCAGGCCCGATGAGGCCGCACGCGCCATCGGCGTTTCGAGGCGCACCCTGTCGGCATGGCAGTCCGCCCGCGTCATCGGCTTTCGCCGTGTTGGTCGCACGATACTTTTCTCCGTTGCGGACATTCAAACAGCGATTGACCGCTATCGCATCGCCCCAGTCGGCGAGCCGAACCCGCGCCGTCAGTCAGTCGAGACCGGCACGATCACCGGGCCGGTACCGGCCACCGGCAGTAAGCCGTCAACGCGCAAACACCGGATGCAACGCATCGCAAGCGACCCGGTAGGGCATCGCACGGTGGAAGATTAGACCTGCCCGTCATACACCAGGAACAACGCCCTAACGCCCCGCCATCGCTCCACGTTGGCGCTCCTGACGCGATTGATCGCTGATACGAGAAAGGGGGGGGAGGCACGATCAGCTCACACTCACTGTATATCGTGTCCAGTGCCTCTGCCGTTCCACGCCACACGATCACCGTCAGATCAAGGCTATCATTTCTGAGTTCCGACGCATCACGCGGCCTTTGGCCACTTGGCAAATAATTGGCAAAAGTTTTCCCATTTGGTGCCATTTCGTGCCAGTCAGTGCAAAGCAGGCGAAGTGAATATCACGTAAGCGGGTGTTGAAAATTCGCACTTTGCTGAGGAAATCGTAGGAACCTGAAAAAGTGCCAAAACTGGATTTTGAGTCCAGCGCGTCTGCCAGTTCCGCCACGTCGGCACCCGAAGTGTGTGCAAACAATATCCACCTACGTACGGTCACGCAACCGAATTCTCTTTAGGCCCCACTAACAATGGCAACGACGCAAGGCTGTCTAGGGCCGGCTGCCGATCTTTAGTTCTACACGGTCTTTCGGAACATCCATCGTTTCCAACGGACAATCCATATCGAGAACGTGGAAGACTTTCAGCAGAGCGATGTCCAGCGGCGGCAGGTCAGAAACCGTGAGCGTTACATCCGTCGCAGAATTTGAGAATTCTTTCACTTTGGATTCCGGTATGTGCGATTTTGGCACCCTTAGAAATACGCTCGGCATGGCCCCGCCGGACACGGCAGTCTGAACCTCAGTCTGCCATCCCGCTTCACGGAAGACGGAATCCAACTGCGCGCCGAATGCCTGGCTTTCCTCATCCCCGACAGTGGAAATTATGGTGATTTTGGAGCCGGCGAAGGGTGCGACGAGCACCTTCATCCTTTCTCGTTGCTCGGGGTTGATCTGTCGTCTCGGGGACGTGCTCTTCAAGGCCGGCACGGTGAACACCGTATGGGATGGAGACGTACTGGGAGCAGAACATTTGCTGAGACTGAAGAGGAAAGCAATAACCGCCACGACGATCACAGCCCACTGGATTTTTGTGAGGGGGCGTTGATCGCTCATACGTGTGCATCCTATCCGAGCCCGCGCGATGATTCAATCTGAATGCCTGAGATCGCATCCGTTAGGAGCAGGTACCCGCCAAATCGCTTGTGTTTACTCCAAGCCGTGTGATAAGTGAGGCAGATGTTGCCTACCAAACAAGGCTCCGTTCGTCTCTTTCGCATCGCCGGGATTGACGTGTACTTGCATTGGATGTGGTTTTTGGTCGCCGCCTATGAAATCCAGGACCGCAAGGGAAGCTACACTTCGCTGACATGGAACGTAGTGGAATACCTGGCGCTTTTTGCGATCGTGACGATGCACGAGTTTGGCCACGCGCTGGCCTGTCGTCAGGTGGGCGGACAGGCCAACCAGATCGTGTTGTGGCCGCTCGGCGGCGTGGCCTACGTGGATCCGCCACCCCGGCCGGGAGCAATGTTGTGGAGCATTACCGCCGGGCCTCTCGTCAACGTGGCGCTATTCTTCGTGCTGACTCCACTTTGGGTGCTGAGCCGTTCGATGGCCTGGCCGGAAGCGCTGCCAGATTTGTACAAGCTGCTGTACGCCATCTGGAGCATCAACCTCGTTCTCCTGATCTTTAACCTCCTGCCGATCTATCCACTCGATGGCGGCCAGATTCTGCGATCGCTGCTGTGGTTCATGCTGGGCCGCGCGCGCAGCTTAACGGTCGCCACACTGATTGGCTTCGTGGGAGTGGCGGGAGTGATCCTGCTGGCTGTGATGTCGCGGTCCCTGTGGACCGGCCTAATCGCCGTTTTCATCCTCATGAACTGCATCCGCGGCTGGAAGATGGCGCAGGCCATGAGACAATTAGAGAATGCGCCGCACCACCACGAGTTTGCCTGTCCGTTCTGCAAGGCCGCGCCGCCAGCAGGTGAACTCTGGATCTGCGCAGGATGCCGGAAGCCCTTCGACACGTTTGTCTCGCAGGCCACCTGTCCGCACTGTGGAATGCAGTTCGCCGCGACGAAATGCCTGAACTGCGGCAAACCCAGTCCCATCGCCGACTGGGCCGTGGGCTCACCCGCGCCACCCGTCGTCTAGCCGATCACTTCCATTTTGACCGCCGCGGCTATTCGACCGTGACGCTCTTGGCCAGGTTGCGCGGTTTATCCACGTCGCAACCACGGAGGACGGCGATGTGCATAGGCGAGTAGTTGCAGCGGCAAACTGGAGCTTTAGGGTGAAATGCAGGAGCTTGAAATGCGAAGGCCTTTCTCCAACAACGTGATTTTCTACGATACCGAGTTTTCAAATCTCGATCCGCATACCGGCGAGATTCTGTCGATTGGGATGGTGAAGATATCGGGAGAGGAACTTTATCTTGAACTGGAACACGCTGGTCCCGTCGGTGACTGGGTGAAGGAGCACATTATCCCGAAACTGAAAGGCCCATACGTCAGGCGTGAAGAAGCCCGGCGAAGGATCAAGGAATTCGTTGGTGATGGAAAGCCGTATGCGCTCAGTTATGTGAATGCCTACGACACGTTGTATTTCTACAAATTGTTCGGTTTTCCAAGGGGCGATCAGCCATGCTATTGGTTGCCCGTGGATATCTCGTCGATCATATTTGGCGTCGGCAAAGATCCTGCGAAGCTGTTCGAGTACGCGGCGGAACTCGGTATCGATACGAAACAGTACACGCAACACCATGCGCTGCATGACGCCCGGCTGGTGCGGGATGTTTATACGAAGTTCTTTGCGATTGAGCCTGCGTAATCTCTGGCGTCACACTCCACGGCGGCTATTCGACTGTGACGCTCTTGGCCAAGTTACGCGGCTTATCCACGTCGCAACCACGGAGGACGGCGATGTGGTAGGCGAGCAGTTGCAGCGGCAGAACGGTGAGCAGCGGCTGCAAGCACTCCAGCGTATCGGGAATGTAAATCACATCGTCGGCTCGCTTTTGGATGTTCTCATCGCCTTCGGTCGCCACAACGATCACCGGTCCCTTCCGTGCCTTCACTTCCTCAATGTTGGCCATGACTTTCTCGTAGACCGAGTTCTTTGGGCAGAGGAAGACCGACGGTGTGCGCGGATCAACGAGGGCGATGGGGCCATGTTTCATCTCCGCGGCAGGATAGCCTTCGGCGTGGATGTAGGAGATCTCCTTGAGCTTCAATGCGCCTTCAAGCGCGATGGGGAAGTTGATTTGGCGCGCTAGGAACAGGAAGCTGTTGGCGTCGCAGTATTTTTTGGCAATGGCCGCAATCGCGTCGCTCTGCTTGAGCACGCGTTCCATCTTCGCGGGAATCTCCTCTAGCCCGCGCAGGATTTCGGTGCCGCGCGTGGAAGCAAGATGGCGCATGCGGCCCATCAACACTGCCAGCAATGTCATCGTGGTGATCTGCGACGTGAACGTCTTGGTCGCAGCCACACCGATTTCCAGCCCGGCGTGCATGTAGGTGCCGCCATCAACCTCGCGGGCGATGGTCGAGCCGACCACGTTGACAATCCCGAGCGTCTTGTGGCCTTTGCGCCGCGATTCACGCACGGCGGCCAGCGTATCGATCGTCTCGCCCGATTGGCTGATGGCGAACACGAGAGTGTGTTTTTCGACCGGCGCGTTACGGTAGCGGAACTCGCTCGCGTAATCGCACTCGGTCGGGACGCGTGCGAGATCTTCCATCAGGTATTCGCCGACCATGCCGGCATGCAGCGCGGAACCGCAGGCGATGTAGATGACGCGGTCAACCGAGCGCAATTCTCCCGGGGCCAGGTTTAATCCACCGATGCGGGCGGTCGCTTCCTCGTGGCTGATGCGGCCACGGATGGCGTTCTGCACCGCCTGGGGTTGCTCGAAGATTTCCTTGAGCATGAAGTGCGGGAACTTCCCGCGTTCTGCCTCTTCCGCGGCAAATTCCACTTCGCTAATCTGCGGGCTGACGGCTGCGGCCTCAATGGTGGAGACCTGAAAATCATCACGTGAAAGCGTGACGATTTCGAAGTCGTTCAGGTATACCACGCGGCGTGTATGGGCAATGATGGCGCTGACGTCGCTTGCCAGAAAATTCTCGTCGCGCCCAACGCCAAGAAGAAGCGGACTTCCGCGGCGTGCCCCGACGATCTGGCCGGGGTGGTCTGCATGGACGACGGCGATACCGTACGTGCCCACCACATCTTTGAGGGCGAGGCGGACGGCTTCGGTGAGCGTGGTACCGTTGGCATTGGGGTTGTTGGCGTGGACTTTCTCATAGTACTCGCCGACCAGATGGGCAAGCACTTCGGTATCGGTCTGCGAGGTGAACTGGTGGCCCTTGGCGAGAAGTCGTTCCTTGAGAAGTTGATGATTCTCGATCACGCCGTTGTGAACAAGCGCGATTTTTCGGGACTGGTCGAGGTGCGGGTGGGCATTGGCATCGGTTGGCGGTCCATGCGTCGCCCAGCGTGTGTGGCCAATACCCGTGTCGCCCTTGGCGGGTTGTTTGGCGAGTACAGCGGCGAGATCGTTGATGCGACCGCTCTTCTTGCGGAGCTCGAAAGCTCCCTTGCTATTGATGATGCACAGGCCCGCTGAGTCGTAACCGCGATATTCGAGGCGTCGCAGGCCTTCGAGAATGACATTCTGGGCGGGTTTCTTGCCAATGTAGCCGATAATGCCACACATGGTACGGTCCTTGTCTGAAGTCGCGCGACGATGATTCAACCGCCCGAAACATCCAAGCGTCGGCGGCGATGGCGAATCACAATTGCGTGGACTTCGAATCGCGTTTGTTTTTTTACCGCCGACACTGATTACTGTACCCAAGTTCAGCAGATTGTCAATTGACGCGATGATGGCCGTTTGACTAGTATCGCGACATGGCTCCCCTTGGACTCAGGCCGGTTACCCCCACCAATGTTCTTGGCGTCATCATGGGTGGGGGTGAGGGTCGCCGACTTTTTCCGTTGACCAAGGAGCGTTCCAAGCCCGCCGTGCCGATCGCGGGCAAGTATCGGTTGGTCGATATTCCGATTAGCAACTGCATCAACTCGAACATCCGCCACATTTACATTCTCACGCAGTTCAACTCCGCATCGCTGCATCGCCATATTCACCAGAGCTATGCGTTTGACCGGTTTTCACGGGGTTTTGTGGAAATCCTCGCGGCCCAGCAGACAACAGGTGGGTCGAGTTGGTACCAGGGAACGGCCGACGCCGTGCGCCAGAACCTGCGATACTTCTTAGAGCAGGATTACGAGTACATCGTGATTCTGTCGGGTGACCAATTGTACCGCATGGATTTCCGAAAGGTCCTCCAGCAGCACCTGGAGAGCTACGCGGACATCACGATTGCCGCGAAACCGGTGACACGATGTGAAGCAGCCTGGCTGGGCATCCTACAAGTGAATGAGGAGAAGCGGATCGTGCGTTTTGTGGAAAAACCGAAGGACGAACAATTGCTGGATGACTTGAAGATCCAGGATCCGCTCCTTTCGCACGTCCGCATCACGACTAGCGATGACCACTATCTCGCGTCGATGGGCATTTACGTCTTCAACCGGGACATTCTCCGCAAGGTGTTGGACAACGACACGACGGACTTTGGCAAACACATCATTCCCGATGCCATCGGCCGTCATCGTGTCTCGGCCTACATCTTTCAGGGATATTGGCAGGACGTGGGAACCATTCGTTCGTTCTTTGACGCGAACCTCGCCCTGTGCTCCTTGAAGCCGTCCTTCAATTTTTTTGATCGTGACGCGCCGGTCTACACGCACGCGCGGTTTCTGCCGGCATCGAAAGTGGTGGAAAGCGATATTCGCACCGCGCTGATCGGGGATGGTTGCGTCATCCTGCGGTCGCGGATCGAGAACACGGTCGTCGGTGTCCGCTCGTTCATTGGGGCCGACTGTGAATTGCGCGATACGATCATCATGGGTTGCGACTTTTTTGAGACCCAGCATGAGATGCTCGAAGAAGACGCGATGGGCATTCCGCACATGAGCATCGGGCGTGGCTCGAAAATCGAGCGGGCGATTATTGATAAGAACGTTCACATTGGCGAGGGCGTTGTGATTACGGATAAGAGCAAGTGCCCAGATTTCGATGGACCAAACTACTGCATTCGCGATGGAATCGTCATTATTCCCAAGAACGCCGTCATACCAGCAGGCACGCGAATCTGATCGTGTCTGTCAGGGTCAGAATTCGCAAAGAGAGGTGTTGACACATATTCAGAATCGGCTATAGTCGCGTCACCCGCTAGTTGAGGGGGGAAAGAAAATAGTAAGGCAAGTTAACACGGCGTCGTAGAACCCGCCGACTGTTTCCTTGAAGAAGGGAAGGTTAAGGAAACAGGAGGGGACGGGTTTTTACGTCTTTTTGTGTCTAGAGTGTTTTCGCCGGGGATTTCAGAAGTTGCTTCTGGAAGAATGGGTAGGCGAGACAGTCTTGAAGAAAACGTGGCCCACGTAGCTCAGTTGGTAGAGCACGTCCTTGGTAAGGACGAGGTCATCGGTTCAAACCCGATCGTGGGCTCCAGTATTAGAATGAACGGTGCTGATGCCGGTTGGGAATTGAGCAGGACGAGGTCATCGGAGATCACAAAATTAGGTAAGCAGACAGGAGGAGAGCATGGCCAAAGGTAAATTTGAACGCACAAAGCCGCATGCCAATGTCGGAACGATCGGTCACATCGACCATGGAAAGACCACGTTGACAGCAGCGTTACTCGCGGTGTTGAGCAAGCAGGGCAAGGCCGAAATCAAAAGCTACGCTGACATCGCCAAGGGCGGTACAGTGCGCGATGAAACGAAGACCGTTACGATCGCGGCCGCGCACGTCGAATACGAGAGCGAGAAACGCCACTATGCGCACGTTGACTGTCCCGGCCACGCGGATTACGTCAAGAACATGATCACCGGCGCAGCACAGATGGATGGCGCAATCCTCGTCGTCAGTGCCGCAGACGGTCCGATGCCTCAGACCCGCGAACACATCCTGCTGGCCCGCCAGGTTGGCGTGCCCGCGATTGTCGTGGCCCTGAATAAGGTGGATCTTGTCGATGATGCGGAACTGCTGGAGCTCGTCGAACTCGAAGTGCGTGAACTGCTCTCCGCGTATCAATTTCCCGGTGACAAGGTGCCGGTGGTTCGCGTCAGCGCGTCGAAGGCGCTGGCGGGCGAAGCCGAGGCGGAGAAACAGATTTTGGAGTTGGTCAAGGCAGTTGACGATTTCATCCCGCAGCCGACGCGTGAAATCGATAAGCCATTCCTGATGCCCGTCGAGGACGTGTTTTCGATCACGGGCCGCGGCACAGTGGCGACCGGTCGTGTCGAGCGCGGTACCGTCAAGGTCGGCGAAGAAGTTGAAATCGTCGGCTTGCGCGACACGGCGAAAACGGTTGTGACCGGCGTGGAAATGTTCCGCAAGATTCTGGACCGGGCGGAAGCAGGCGACAACGTCGGCTTGCTCTTGCGCGGCATTGAGAAGGAAGGCATCGAGCGCGGTCAGGTCTTGGCCAAGCCCGGGTCGATCAAGCCGCACAAGAAGTTTAAGGCCGAAGTGTACGTGCTGAGCAAGGAAGAGGGTGGTCGTCACACGCCGTTTTTCAATGGCTATCGCCCGCAATTTTACTTCCGGACCACAGATGTCACGGGTATCGCGAAACTACCGCAGGGCGTTGAGATGGTCATGCCCGGGGACAACGTGAACGTGGAAATCGAATTAATCACGCCGATTGCGATGGAGAAGACGATGCGCTTCGCCATTCGCGAGGGTGGACGCACCGTCGGCGCGGGACGCGTGACCGAAATTATCGAGTAAGGACGAAACTTTAGGGAGCTGACGCAAGATGCCGAGAGAGTTGATCACGATGGCTTGCACCGAGTGCAAGAGCCGCAACTACACGTCGACGCGGAACAAGAAGGCCCAGGGTTCCGAGCGGTTGGAGCTGCGCAAGTTTTGTCCCAAGTGCGGCAAGCACATTGCCCATCGCGAAACCAAGTAGGCGTGGATGGAGGTTCGAGGCGGACGAGACCGCAGTACGGATACGCCAGTAGCTCAATTGGCAGAGCGACGGTCTCCAAAACCGTAGGTTGGGGGTTCAAGTCCCTCCTGGCGTGCCAGCTTCGATGAAATCGGGGCTCGCGTCCCGGGAGGCGGGCTGATGAGGTCACAGGTGGCACGAAGGCGGCAAAGAATAGCAACACATGACAAACCCATTTCTCAGAGTGCGGGACTTCCTAACGGAGGTCACGGCCGAATTGAAGAAATCGTCATGGCCGACGCGGAAAGAGTTGATCGACTCGACATTGGTCGTGATTATCACGGTGTTGATTCTGGGGATATTTGTCGCGCTGGCGGATTTGGTGTTCCTGAGGATCATCGCCTTCCTGACCAAGGCCTAACGAAAGAAACGAGATGGAATCCACGATAAAATCTGAGTTTCAGTGGTTTGTGCTCCACACGCTCTCTGGCCAGGAACAGAAGGTGAAGGACAGCATCGAAAAACGCCTCAAAGTTGAGGAAATGAGCGAATTGATTAAAGAAGTGCTGATCCCGACAGAAAAGGTGGCGGAGGTCAAGAAGGGTAAGAAGACGACCAGCACCCGGAAGTTTTATCCAGGTTACATTCTCGTCCACATGAGATTGCTGGACGAGAAGAACCAATTGCTCGACCGTCCGTGGTATTTCGTCCGCGAAACGCCGGGGATCATTGGCTTTATCGGTGGAGAGCGCCCCGTGCCGTTGAAGCAGGATGAGGTTGAGAGCATTCTGGCGCAGATCGAGGAGCGTCAGGAAAAGGTGGCCCCCAAGGTCGCCTTCGAGAAGGGTGAAACGGTCAAGGTCAACGATGGACCGTTCCAAAACTTCACAGGCGTGATCGACGAAATCGATCCCGATCGTGGCAAGTTGAAGATTTCAGTTTCAATTTTCGGACGTTCGACGCCAGTCGAGTTGGAATACTGGCAGGTAGAACGCTCGTAGCGAGGGAATATGGCAGGCAAACCAGTCACAGGCATGATCAAATTGCAGATTCCGGCAGGGCAGGCGAACCCGGCGCCACCCGTTGGCCCGGCGCTCGGCCAGCAGGGCGTGAATATTATGGAGTTCTGCAAGCAATTCAACGCGGCAACCCAGAAGATCGCGGGGACGATTGTTCCCGTCATTATTACCGTCTATAAGGACAAGACTTTCACATTCATAACCAAGTCGCCACCCGCCAGCGCGCTGCTGAAGAAGGCCGCAGGCATCGCGACGGCCAGTGCCGAGCCAAACCGCAATAAGGTCGGCAAGGTCACCCGCAAGCAGGTTCTCGAGATCGCGAAGGCGAAGATGGCGGATCTTAATTCGCGCAGCGAGGACGCCGCCTGTCGCGTGATCGCGGGTACCGCGCGTAGCATGGGCATCGACGTGGTCGATTAGGGAACTTCGAGGTTTCTATGGCAATACACGGCAAACGCTATAATGAGGCAGTCAAGCAGGTCGATTCGAAGCGCCACTATAAGATTGGCGAAGCGGTCGAACTTCTCAAGAAATTGCCCAAGCCGAAATTTGACGAGACAATTGAACTGGCGTTCAAATTGGGTGTCGATCCCAAGCAGAGCGACCAGATGGTTCGTGGCACCGTGGCGCTTCCGCATGGCAGTGGGAAAAAAGTCCGCGTGGTTGTCTTCGCGAAGGGCGCGGCAGCTCAGGCGGCCAAGGATGCCGGCGCGGACTTCGTCGGCATGGAAGATCTCGTGAAGAAGTGCCAGGAGGGGTGGATTGATTTTGATGTTGCCGTCGCGACTCCGGAAGCAATGCAGGAAGTTCGTAAGCTTGGCAAGGCTCTTGGTCCCAGAGGCCTGATGCCGAACCCGAAGACGGGCACGGTTACGGAGGACACAGCCAGAGCCGTGAAAGAAGTGAAAGCGGGCCGCGTGGAGTTCAAGATGGACAAGGCGGCCAACTTGCACGTCTCGTTCGGTAAACTTTCTTTTGAAGGCAAGGCGATTGAAGAGAATGCGAAAGCAGTCATCAATGCTGTCGTGCACGCGAAACCACCGACCGCGAAGGGCCATTTTATCGAGACCTGCACGCTGTCGAGCACGATGAGTCCGGGGATTAGCATCGATCACCACGAGTTTTCGGCGAGTTTGAGCTAAGAGGTTAAGGACTTTCATGAGACCAGAGAAACAATTGATTGTTGAGGATTTGAAGAAGCAGGTGGGCTCCTCGCCGTTCGTGATCCTGACGGAATACAAGGGCATGACGGTGGCGCAGTTCGCCGAGTTGCGGAAACGGCTGCGTGGGGCGAAGGCGGAATATCACGTGGCGAAGAACACGATGTTGCGCCATGCGATGAAGGCCGCCGAACTACCGGAGTTCGACCGCAACTTCGGCGGTATGACCGCAGTCGTCGTCGGGAATGAGAAGGCCGATATCGGCGCGGTAGCGAAGGTGTTGAAACAGTTCGGTAAGGAATTTGAGAAGCCAAAGTTTAAAGTTGGGTCACTTGGCAAGAAGGCGTTGAGCGTCGACGAGATTTCGGCCGTCGCTGATCTGCCTCCATTGGACGCGCTGCGGGCGCAGTTGGTGGCCCTGTTACAGACGCCGGCGACACGCATTGCGGTCGTGTTGGGTGCGCCTGCGAGTCAAATTGCGCGTGTGCTAAAGGCACATGCCGATAAACAGGGAGTGGCGGCAGACGCGACTCCCGCGTAGTGGTTGAAATAAATGGTTCCTCGTCGCCCCGAAAGCTTTCGGGGGTAATGGCTCTAGGGCTCTGGAGCGCGACGATACCGAAAGGAAAGATACGAACATGGCAGCAAATCTGGATCAAATTGTTGAACAACTGAGCGTTCTGACGGTTATCGAGGCCGCGGAGCTCTCGAAGAAGCTCGAAGAGAAATGGGGCGTTAGCGCGGCGGCTCCGGTCGCAGCGGCAGGCCCGGCGGGTGGCGCGGCTGCGGCTCCGGTAGCCGAGGCCAAGACGACCTTTGATGTCGTTTTAAAGGAAACGGGCGCGAACAAGATTGGCGTGATCAAGGAAGTGCGCGCAGTGACGAGTCTGGGCTTGAAGGAAGCCAAGGACCTGGTCGAAGGCGCACCGAAGACCGTCAAGGAAGGCGCCACGAAGGAAGAAGCCGAAGAGATCAAGAAGAAGCTCGAAGCAGCCGGTGCCAAGGTCGAGCTCAAGTAGTTGTTCATTCGGTGGAATTTGGGCGGGGACGCGGCCTGCGCCGCGTCCTCATAAAAACGGTTGGCAAACAGCAGCAGTCAGAGGGCAGCGATGCCCGGGAAGTAAGCAATGGCTGAACGAAGATATTTCGGCAAGTTGGGCGACGTAATTGAGCCTCCTCCGTTTATTGAGGCGCAGACGGATTCGTATGCGGAGTTTTTGCAGTCCGACGCTACGACGACCCGTCGCAAGAACGTTGGTCTTCAGGCCGTTTTCAAAGAAGTGTTTCCGATTGAAAGTTACGACGGCCAGGCCACGCTTGATTTCGTCGAGTACTCCATCGGCGAATCCAAGACCAACTGGTTGGATTGCCTGCGCGAAGGCATCAGCTACAGCGGCCCGCTGCACGTTACCTTCCGTCTCAAAGACACAAACGGCACAAAGGAAGAGAAGGTCTACATGGGCGAAATTCCGCTCATGTCACCCTCGGGCAGTTTTGTGATCAACGGAGCGGAGCGCGTCATCGTCAGTCAACTGCACCGTTCACCGGGCATCTGCTTTGAATCATCGATTCATACCAGCGGCAAGGTGCTTTTCGGATTTCGCATTATCCCCGACCGTGGTTCATGGCTCGAAGTCCAGTTCGACAGCAACGACCTGCTCAACATCTATCTTGACCGTCGTCACCGTCGTCGGAAGTTTTTGGCGACAACATTCCTGCGCTCCCTCGGCTACAGCACCGACGAGGAGATTCTCAAGTTGTTCTACCAGATCGAGGACGTGAAGCTGAAGGAGTTCTCCAGCGGCGAAGAGACGACGAACAAGGTGCTCATTGCCGATGTGATGGACACAGAGAAACAGCTCGTCGTGGGCCGGGCATTTGAGCCACTGAGCAAGAGCGTTGCTCGCCAGTTGATCGATCTCGGAGTTGACAAGGTGAAGGTTGTCGATATTTCCGCGGACGACGGTTGCATCATCAAGTGCCTGCGGAAGGACACCTGCAAGGACCAGGAGGAAGCGCTCAAGGATATTTACCGCCGCCTGCGTCCCGGTGATCCGCCGACGATTGCCAACGCCAACGCGCTGATTAAGCGCTTGTTCTTCGACGCCCGCCGCTACGACCTGGGTCGGGTCGGTCGGTACAAGATTAACCAGAAGCTGAATCGCAATGCCGACATGGAGAGTCGCGTCATGGAGAAGGAAGACTTGATCGAGGCGATCAAGTACCTCCTCAGCCTGCGCAAGGGTGAAGGCTCGGTGGACGACATCGACCATCTTGGCAGCCGCCGCTTGCGCACCGTGGGCGAACTTCTCGCCAATCAATGCCGCATCGGTTTGGCGCGTACCGAACGCGTGGTCAAGGAGCGCATGACGCTGTTCGACGTCAATACCGACACGATGACGCCGCAGCAGCTCATCAATCCGAAGGCGCTTTCGGCGGTCATCCGCGATTTCTTTGGTCGCAGCCAACTCAGCCAGTTCATGGATCAGACGAACCCGTTGAGCGAGCTGACGCACAAACGCCGTCTCTCCGCCCTCGGGCCGGGAGGCTTGTCACGCGAACGCGCGGGCTTCGAAGTCCGTGACGTTCACCCGTCGCATTACGGGCGGATTTGCCCGATTGAAACACCTGAAGGCCCGAACATCGGTCTGATCAGCGCGATGAGTCTTTATGCGCGGATCAATGAATTTGGATTCATCGAGACGCCGTACCGCAAAGTCAAAGACGGGCGCGTGTCGGACCAGGTGGATTATTTGACGGCCGACCAGGAAGAGAATTACGTCGTGGCCCAGGCCAACGCACCGATTGATAGCAAAGGTCATTACACAGTGCCGAAGGTTTCGTGCCGCTACAAGAGCGACTTCATCGAAGTCGAGCCGGATCGCGTTCATTATATGGACGTGTCGCCGAAACAGCTCGTTTCGGTTGCGGCAGGCTTGATCCCGTTCCTCGAACATGACGACGCGAACCGCGCGTTGATGGGTTCAAACATGCAACGCCAAGCCGTGCCGCTGCTGCAAAGTGATTCACCGTTGGTGGGAACCGGCCTGGAAGGCCGCATCGCACGTGACTCCAAGGTCTGTATTGTTGCGGATGAGTCGGGTGTTGTAGCCAGCGTGGACGCGCGGCGGATCATCGTGACGAAGGACGGGGAAATGCCCGAGGGCAAACGCAAGCTTGCCACCGACCCCGAAAGCCACTTATGGGTGTACGAACTGCGCAAGTTTATGCGCTCGAATGCCGGTACGTGCTTTAATCAGAAGCCCATCGTCAAGTGTGGCGAGAAGATCAAGAAGGGGCAGGTCCTGGCCGATGGTCCCTGCTGCGAGGATGGGGAATTGGCGCTCGGACGCAACGTTCTCGTGGCCTTCATGCCCTGGTGTGGTTACAACTTTGAGGACGCCATTCTCGTCAACGAGCGTCTCGTCAAGGACGACGTCTACACCTCGATTCACATTGACGAATTCGAGGCGGGCGCGCGCGATACGAAGCTCGGCCCCGAGGAAATCACGCGAGACATTCCGAACGTTGGCGAAGAGGCTCTCAAGGATCTCGGCCACGATGGCGTGATCCGTATCGGTGCGGAAGTGAAACCCGGCGATATCCTTGTCGGCAAGATTACGCCGAAAGGCGAAACGGAACTCGCACCTGAGGAGCGCTTGTTGCGAGCGATCTTCGGGGAGAAGGCGGCGGACGTGAAGGACACTTCGCTACGTGTGCCCAGTGGCACCTACGGTATTGTCATGGATGTCAAAGTGTCAGCTCGCAAGGAACTGAGCCGTCCGAATCTGACGCCGACCGAGATTCGCCGCCAGAAGAAGCAGATTGAAGAAGAGCACAAGAAGAAATCTACCGAGTTGCGTGAGGAACTCACGGAGAAGTTGAGCAACATTCTTCTCGGCGAGAAAATTCCGCTCGACGTGGTCAATGCGGAGACGGGCGAGATCATCATCCCGGCCAACCGTAAGATCACCAAGACGCTCCTGCGCANNCCGCATCAAGATTCGCGAGATCATCGGCGAGTTTGAACATCGTTTTAGCGAACTCGACATGGAACGCGATCGTCAACTTGACCGCATCGAGAGTGGTGAGGACGTCGATCCGGGAATCATCAAGCAGGTCAAGGTGTACATTGCCAGCAAGCGCAAGCTGAGCGTAGGCGATAAAATGGCCGGTCGCCATGGCAATAAAGGTGTCATTGCCAAGATCATGCCGGAAGAGAACATGCCGTTTCTGGATGACGGTACGCCGGTCGACATTGTGTTGAATCCGCTCGGCGTGCCCAGCCGTATGAATGTCGGGCAGGTGCTTGAGACGCACCTTGGCGTCGCCGCGCGAGCGTTGGGTATAAAGATCGCTTCGCCCGTGTTCGATGGTGTGACCGAGAAGGAAATCCACGAGATGATCAACCAGGCGCGGAAGATCGACGGTTACGGGTGGGTGAAGGAAGACGGCAAATCACGTCTCTATGATGGACGGACTGGCGAGCCGTTTGATCAGGAAGTCGTCGTCGGCTACANNTTCGGCGAAATGGAAGTGTGGGCGATGGAGGCGTATGGCTGCGCGTATGCGCTGCAGGAGTTACTCACGGTCAAGAGCGACGACGTGCAGGGCCGCACCCGCATCTATGAATCCATCGTCAAGGGTGACAACACGCTCGAAGCGGGTACGCCCGAGTCGTTCAACGTGTTGATGAAGGAAATGCAGAGTCTATGCCTCGACGTTCGCGTCGGGAAGAACGGAGGCGAACACAAGTTATGATCGCAGCAAAACCTGGAACTTCATTGCCGTCTGTCGCGGCCGCTACGGCTGCCGCACGCGCCGCACTCGGTTTGGAGAAAGCGGACACATTCGACCAAGTCAGCATTGGCGTGGCGTCGCCGGACACGATTCGCTCGTGGTCGCACGGGGAAGTCAAAAACCCCGAGACGATCAACTACCGCACATTCAAGCCGGAAAAGGGCGGTCTGTTTTGTGAACGCATTTTCGGTCCGGTACGCGATTGGGAGTGCAATTGCGGCAAGTACAAGCGTATCAAGCATCGCGGCGTGATCTGTGATCGTTGCGGCGTCGAGGTGACGCTGGCGCGTGTGCGTCGTGAACGCATGGGCCACATCGAATTGGCAGTGCCGGTCAGCCATATTTGGTTTTTCAAGTGCATGCCGTCGCGCATGGGCCTGATGCTGGACATGACCGCGCGTGATCTCGAACGCGTGTTGTACTACGAAGATTACATGGTGGTGGATCCGGGCAAGACGCCGCTGAAAGACAAGCAGTTGCTTACCGAAATGGAGTACCGCGAGGCCCGTGAGCAATACGCCGATGGGTTTGCCGCCAAGATGGGCGCAGAGGCCGTGAAGGAATCCCTGGCGAAAGTTGACCTGCGCAAACTCGCGCACGAGTTGGAACATCAACTCGATGCGACCAAGAGCAAGCAGATCCGCAAGAAGATTGCCAAGCGGTTGAAACTTACGAAGGGTTTTCTCAATTCGAAGATGCGCCCGGAATGGATGATCCTCGAAGTGTTGCCGGTGATCCCGCCGGACCTCCGCCCGCTGGTTCCACTGGAAGGCGGACGTTTTGCCACCAGCGATCTCAACGATTTGTATCGCCGCGTTATCAACCGCAATAACCGCCTCAAGAACCTGCTCCAGTTGCGTACGCCCGATGTAATCATTCGTAACGAGAAGCGCATGTTGCAGGAAGCAGTGGACGCATTGCTTGACAACGGTCGCCATGGTCGTCCGGTTACGGGAGCGGGCAGCCGTTCCCTGAAATCGCTTGCGGATATGCTCAAGGGCAAACAGGGCCGTTTCCGCCAGAATTTGCTCGGCAAGCGCGTCGATTATTCGGGTCGCTCGGTAATCGTCATCGGTCCCGAGTTGAAGTTGCACCAATGCGGGCTCCCGAAGAAGATGGCGCTGGTACTATTCGAGCCATTCATCATCCGCCGACTGCGCGAGATGGGTTTGGTTCATACGATTCGTTCCGCGAAAAAACTCATCGAACGTCAGTCGCCCGAGGTCTGGGACATTCTCGAAGAGGTGAGCAAAGGACATCCCATCCTGCTCAATCGAGCTCCGACGTTGCATCGCCTGTCCATTCAGGCATTCGAGCCGCAACTCATTGAAGGCGACGCCATCCGTATTCATCCGCTGGTTTGTACTGCCTACAACGCGGATTTCGACGGCGACCAGATGGCCGTGCACGTACCGCTGTCTGTTGAGGCGCAGATGGAAGCGCGACTGCTTATGCTCGCGCCGAACAACATCTTCTCGCCTTCAAGTGGCAAGCCGATCACGACACCGACGCAGGACATTGCCCTGGGTGTGTACTACCTCACGCACGGCGGTAAGAAGGACCGCAGTGGCGAGACCAAGCGCCTGAAATTGTTCTCGGATGCACAAGAGGTATTCTTCTGCCACGACGAACGTGACGTGAAGATTCACGAACACATTCGCCTGAAAAATCCGGATTACGGCCGCCAGACAGTCTACGGTGATGCCGTGTCGAAGGTCATCGAGACCACAGTCGGACGCGTGCTCTTTAACGAAATCTGGCCACCGGAGCTTGGTTTTATCAATCGATCGACCAACAAGTCGTCCCTTGGCGACATCATTTGGCAGTGCTACCGCACCGCCGGACACCCAAAGACGGTCGAGGTCCTGGACAAGCTCAAGGCTCTCGGCTTTGAGCACGCCACACTGGCGGGAGTCTCCATCGGTATTGAAGACATGATTGTGCCGAAGGAGAAAACGGTGGTGATCGAAGAAGCGCTCAAGGACGTGGCCGATGTTGAGAAGCAGTATCGCCGCGGCATCATTACGGACGGTGAACGCTACAATAAGATCATCGATATCTGGACCCATGCAACGGACAAGATTTCCAACATCATGTACGCCGCGATGGAACACAATGAGGGCCGCGCGGAACTGAACCCGGTCTTCATGATGGTGGACAGCAAGGCTCGTGGCTCGCGCCAGCAGATTCGTCAGCTCGCGGGCATGCGCGGATTAATGGCCAAGCCGTCGGGTGAAATCATCGAACGACCGATCTTGTCGAACTTCCGCGAAGGACTCAGTGTGCTCGAGTACTTTATTTCGACACACGGCGCACGCAAAGGCCTGGCGGATACTGCTCTCAAAACCGCGGACTCCGGCTATCTCACCCGCAAACTCGTGGACGTGGCACAGGATGTCATTGTTCTCGAGGAGGATTGCGGCACCGTCAATGGCATTTGGGTCAAGCCGATCTACGAAGGCGAAGACGAAGTGGTTAGGTTGAGCGAGCGCATTATCGGGCGCATTGCGGCAGAAGACATTAGCGATCCGATCAGCAAAAAGAAGATCGTTAAGGCCAACACCGAAATCGACGAAGCGGCGGCCGAAGCGATTAACAAGCTCGGTATTGAACGGATCAAGATTCGCTCCGTGCTCACCTGCGAATCACGACGGGGTGTCTGTGGGATGTGTTACGGACGCAACCTCGCCACGAGCAAGATGGTGAAATTGGGCCAGGCAATCGGTATCATTGCTGCGCAATCGATTGGTGAACCCGGCACGCAGCTCACGATGCGTACCTTTCACATCGGTGGCACCGCGAGCCAGGTTTTTAAACAGCCCCAAATTAAGGCGAAGAACGACGGGATCCTTCACTATCAGGACTTGCGCGCCGTCCAACGCGTGGAAGGCAACTGGGTCGTGCTGAATAAGAACGGTCAAGTCGTGGTCAGTAATGACGAAGGCCGCGAGCTGGAGCGATACTCGGTAGTTGTCGGCGCCGAGATTGCCGCAGCCGACGGCGGTCGCGTGAAGAAGGGCGACGTGTTTGTCCAGTGGGATCCATATAACGTGCCAGTGCTTTCCGAAGTGGCTGGCATGGTCAAGTTTCACGATTTGATCGAGGGTATCACTGTCAAGCGCGAGCTCGACGAAGCCACGGGCCTGATGGGCACGGTTGTTATTGAACACAAGGAAGACCTGCACCCACAGGTGAATCTGGTGAATACCGCCGGCGAGGTGATTGCGTTCTACGCGATTCCCGCAGGCGCGCATATCGTTGTCGAGGAAGGCAGCCGGATGGAGCCAGGTGCGCTTGTCGCCAAGACACCGCGAAAGGTTTTCAAAACGAAGGACATTACCGGCGGTCTGCCTCGTGTCGCAGAATTGTTCGAAGCGCGCCGACCGAAGGACGCTGCCGAAATCGCAAAAATCGACGGGATTGTCGATTTCGCCGGTACCGTCCGCGGCAAGCGCCGTATCATTGTGAAGGATCCCAAGACGGGTGCGGAAGAAGAGCATCTCATTCCGCACTCAAAACATATCATTGTTTTCCGCGGCGACACGGTAAAGAAGGGTCAGCAATTGACCGAAGGCCCTGTCGTGCCGCACGAAATCCTCGAAGTGTGTGGACCGCAGGATCTGCAGGAGTACCTGGTGAATGATGTGCAGGAGGTTTACCGTCTGCAGGGCGTCGAGATCAACGACAAGCACATCGAGATCATCGTCCGCCAGATGTTGCGCAAGGTGCGGATCGTGGATCCTGGCGACACGCGATTCCTCTGGGGCGATCAGATCGACAAGGTGACGTTCGAAGAAGAGAACAAGCGGATCGCGGAAGCGGGCGGCAAGCCCGCCGAGGCGCAGCCCGTGCTGCTTGGCATCACCAAGGCCTCGCTGGAGACCGAGTCGTTTATCAGCGCGGCGTCGTTTCAGGACACCACCCGTGTGCTGACGGAAGCGGCGACACTCGGGCGTGTCGATCATTTGCGCGGCTTCAAGGAGAACGTGATTATGGGTCACCTGATCCCCGCCGGGACCGGATTTGCAGCGCTTCGCAGCGTGAAATTGGTGCCTCTCGCCGAGCCGGTGGAGCCGGCGCGGGAGGAGAAAATTGAGCCTCAACCGGAGGAGGCCGTAATCTAGAAGCAGGCTGCTCAAAAGGTCTTGCGTTGCAACGGAGCGTGTGTTAGTTTTCGCGCTCCCTTGGGATCATCAGGGTAGTACGGTTTAACGGGATAACGAATGCCAACGATTAACCAACTTGTTCGGAAGGGCCGTCGCCAGTTAAAGGCGAAGTCCAAGGCGCCGGCGCTGGGTAAATGTCCACAACGTCGTGGAGTTTGCCTGCAAGTGATGACGCGAACGCCGAAGAAACCGAATTCGGCGCTGCGCAAGGTTGCCAAGGTGCGGCTGACGAACGGCATCGAGGTAATTGCGTATATCCCCGACGAGGGACATAATCTGCAGGAGCATTCGATTGTGCTCGTGCGTGGTGGACGCGTGAAGGACCTGCCGGGCGTTCGTTATCATATTGTTCGCGGGACACTGGACGCGATGGGCGTGGAGAAGCGCCGCCGCAGTCGCAGCAAGTATGGCGTCAAACGTCCGAAGGACACTGGTGCGAAGAAGGATGCGGGCGCGAAGGCCGCCTGACCAATTTGAGATAATTCGAGTATGCGCAGACGAAGAGCAGATCGACGACCAAGAATTAAGGACGTACGTTTCAATAGCGAAACCGTTACGCGGCTGATTACCTGCATCATGCAGAGTGGGAAAAAGTCCGTGGCGGAGCGCATTGTGTATGGTGCGTTCGACCGTATTGCAGAGAAGGCCAAGGAAAAGAGTCCACTCGACGTACTACAGACGGCATTGGAAAATGTAAAGCCGAGGCTGGAGGTCAAGTCACGCCGCGTCGGTGGCGCGAACTACCAGGTGCCAGTCGAGGTTTCGTCTGATCGTCAGGAAGCGCTGGCGATGCGGTGGATGATCCAGTACGCCAGCGCCCGCAAGGGCACGGCGATGATGGATGCCCTGGCCGCAGAGATTTTAGATGCGTCAAATAATACGGGCGCATCCGTCAAGAAGCGTGAGGACACGCACAAGATGGCGCAGGCCAATCGTGCGTTCGCGCACTACCGCTGGTAGTCCGAAGGTGAATTCACCCGTCTGGACGAGCCATGGTTGTGCTTTCGTAAAATTTGGTGAAACAACAAACCGTAGTAGTTAGAAAATGCAGGCCGTGTTAGAACAACCGAAACAGCCAGGCCAGGAACAGTCGAGATCGTCGACGGACAGACTGGTGCCGTTGGAGCGCACCCGGAACATCGGGATTTGTGCGCACATCGACGCCGGGAAAACCACGACGACCGAACGAATACTTTTCTATACTGGAAAGGTCTACAAGGTCGGCGAAGTGCACGAAGGCACGACGACGATGGACTGGATGGAACAGGAGCGTGAACGTGGCATCACGATCACGAGCGCCGCGACAACCTGCTTCTGGCGCGAGCATCGGGTCAATATTATTGATACGCCGGGTCACGTAGACTTCACCGTCGAGGTTGAACGCAGCCTGCGTGTGCTTGACGGTGCCTGTGCTGTTTTCTGCGCGGTGGGTGGCGTTGAGCCCCAGTCTGAGACGGTTTGGCGACAGGCCAACAAGTACAAAGTCCCGCGTATCGCTTTCGTCAATAAGATGGATCGCACCGGCGCAGACTTCGAAGCCGCCGTGTCGCAGATGCGCGAGCGGCTTGCAGCCAATGCCGTGCCGATTCAAATTCCGATCGGCAAGGAAGCGGACTTCAAAGGTGTCATCGATCTCGTCAGGATGAAGGCCGTCCTCTGGTCGAGTGAGGAACTCGGCGCGGAATTTGACGCCGTCGATATTCCTGCCGATTTAAAAGCGGCCGCCGATGCGGCGCATGTGAAGCTCGTCGAAGCAGTTGCTGAGAAGGATGAGGAGTTGATGCAACTCTACCTCGAAGGCAAAGAGATCAACCAGGAGCAACTACAGGCGGGTATTCGTCGACTCACGATCAAGAACGAGTTGGTGCCTGTGATTTGTGGCGCGGCATTCAAGAACAAGGGTGTACAGCCGTTGCTCGATGCCGTCGTTGACTACCTTCCGTCCCCCCTCGATATTCCTGAGATTGTTGGAACAAACCCAGATACCAAACAACCCGAAACGCGCTCAGCGAATGATAACGGCGCGTTCTGTGCGCTGGCCTTTAAGATTTGGACGGATCCGTATGCCGGCCGTCTGATTTTCTTCCGGGTCTATTCCGGTAAAGTCACCAAAGGCATGACGGTCTATAATCCGCGCAACAACAAGCGCGAACGCATCGGCCGCCTACTCGAGATGCATGCCAACCATCGGCAGGAAATTGAAGTGTGTTACTCCGGTGACATCGGGGCGCTCGTCGGTCTCAAGAACGTCACGACCGGCGACACGGTTTCGGACGACGACCATCCGATATTGCTCGAATCGATCACATTCCCCGAGCCCGTTATTTCCATGGCCATTGAGCCAAACACGAAGGCCGACCGCGACAAGATGTCCACCGCATTGCAGCGACTGGCTGAGGAAGACCCGACCTTTCGCCTCACCACTAATCACGAGACTGGTCAGACCATCATTTCCGGCATGGGCGAGCTGCATCTCGACATCATCAAAGATCGCATGTTCCGCGAGTTTAACGTTGGCGCGACAGCGGGTAAACCGCAGGTCGCCTATCGCGAAACAATTACCAAGGCCGCCGAGGCTGAGGGCAAGTTTATCCGTCAGTCGGGTGGCCGCGGTCAGTATGGCCACGCGGTGGTTACCGTTGAGCCGGGCGAGAAGGGCAGCGGCATCGTGGTCGAAGACGAGGTCGTTGGTGGCGCGATCCCGAGGGAATACATCGGCGCGGTCGAAGACGGTATCATCGAAGCGGCGCAGACCGGTGTATTGGGCGGTTATCCGATGGTGGATATTAAGATCCAGATCATCGATGGTACCTACCACGAAGTGGACAGCTCAGAAATCGCTTTCAAGATGGCCGGGAGTTTCGCCTTCAAGGAAGCGGCGCGTAAAGCGGGCGCGATCATGCTGGAGCCAATCATGGACGTCGAAGCCATCACCCCCGAAGAGCACATGGGTGACGTAGTTGGCGACCTGAATAGCCGCCGGGGCAAGATCAGCCACATCGAATCGCGCGCGAGTTCCACCATTGTGCATGCAAGCGTGCCGTTGGCGGAAATGTTCGGCTATGCCACGGCATTACGCTCACTAAGCAAGGGACGTGCGAGCTACTCGATGGAGCCGGCGGCCTTTGAGAAGGTACCGGAGAATATTCTGGCAACAATTTTGGATAAGAACAGCGGCGGAAACCCAAGGGCGGGACAGCAGAAGAAATGAACAACCAGCGCATACGAATCCGCCTTAAAGGCTACGACCACCGATTGCTTGACCAATCGGCGCATGACATTGTCGAAACAGCGAAACGCACCGGCGCGAAGGTTGCCGGGCCGATACCGCTGCCGACGGATATCTGGCGCCATACCGTGAACCGTTCACCGCACGCCGACAAGAAGTCGATGGAATCGTTTGAGATGCGGACACACAAGCGCCTGTTGGACATTATTGACCCGACTGCCAAGACAGTTGACGAATTGAAAAAGCTGAACCTTCCCGCGGGCGTGGACATTACAATCAAGATCTAATCATGGAACTTCTCGGCAAAAAACTTGGCATGGCACAACTGTTCGACGCGAACGGCAACTTTATAGGTGTGACCGTCATCGAAGTGGGCCCCTGCACGGTGTTGCAGAAGAAAACACCGGAGAACGACGGTTACCATGCGGTCCAGATCGGTTTGGGTGCTCGCAAAGAAAAGAACGCCAGCAAGGCGCTCATCGGCCATTGCAAGAAGGCCAACACACCGCCAGCACGGTTTATTCGCGAGTATCGCACGGAAGAGCCGCTACAGTTTAATGTCGGCGACAAGATCACAGTGAACGAATTTCAACCTGGTCAATACGTGGATGTGATTGGCACTGGTAAGGGCAAAGGATTTCAGGGCGTCGTACGGCGCCACAAGTTTGCCGGTGGCGACATGACGCATGGTGCGAAAGGTTGGCATCGCCGCGGTGGCGCGATCGGTCAGCGTTTGTTCCCGGGACGTGTCTTCAAGAACATGCGAATGCCCGGCCACATGGGTGACCGTCGCGTCACGACACAAAATTTGCGGGTGGTGCAGGTGCGTGAAACTGACAACCTTTTGTTCATCGAGGGCGCGGTTCCTGGAGCGACGGGTGCGTTTGTTATTGTCCGTCATGCCTTGAAGAAAACCAAACCGGTAGCGAAGGCGGCGAAATGAAGCTACCCGTCATTACCATATCCGGTCAGGCCAAGGGTGAGGTTGAGTTTGCTGACGAGTTGCTCATTAAGAACGGCAAGGGTACGCAGGCGGTGCACGACACGGTCACGGCTTACATGGCGAATCAACGTCTTGGCACGGCGAGCACCAAACAGATCAGCGAGGTGCACGGCAGCGGCAAGAAACCCTGGAAGCAGAAGGGCACAGGCCGTGCCCGTGCGGGATCATTCGCCTCGCCGCTGTGGCGTGGCGGTGGTGTGGTGTTCGGGCCGAAACCGCGCGATTACACAATCAACGTACCAAAGAAGGTGAAGGCGCTCGCGTTTCGCAAGGCGCTCAGTGAGCGCTTGCTTGCGGGCGACGTGGTTGTGGTCGATGAGTTGAATTTGGCGAGCCACAAGACCAAGGATCTGGCGAGTGTCGTGGCAGCGTTGGGTGGCAAGAATAAGCCGACGCTTGTCGTCACTGAACAGGTGGACAAGAATTTGAAGTTGGCGGCACGAAATCTCCCGAACGTACAGGTCGAACCGGTGGGTTCTGTGAATGTCTACGAACTGTTGCGGTTCGAGAAGATCGTGACGACGAAAGCCGCGCTCGAGAAGTTGGGCGCGCGCTTGGGATAAGACTAATGAAGGATCCCTACACAGTAGTCAAGACCGTGCGTGTGACCGAAAAGGGCACGGCGCAGATTGAGAAATTGAATCAGTACCAGATTGTCGTCGACAAGCACGCGAACAAGGTCGATGTGAAGCGCGCCGTCGAGCAATTGTTCAAGGTCAAGGTGCTTCACGTGAACACGATGCACGTGCGCGGCAAAGCGCGGCGCGAACGGACAGCGCAGTTCGGGCGCACACCCAGTTGGAAAAAGGCGGTTGTCACCCTTAAAGAGGGCGACAAGATTGAATTGGCATAGCGATTTATGGGACTCAAGACATTTAGGCCGTTAACGCCGTCACTGCGCGGGACCGTGCTTTCCGACTTCTCGGAGATCACGAAGCACACGCCCGAGAAAAAGCTTACGGTGGCACGCCGCCGGACAGGCGGACGCAATAATCATGGGCGCATGACCTCCCGTGGCATCGGCGGTGGCCATAAGCAACGCTACCGTATTATCGATTTCAAACGCGATAAGGTCGGGATTGTGGCGATTGTGGAAGGGATCGAGTACGATCCGAATCGCTCCGCTCGCATCGCGCTGCTGAAGTATTCCGACGGCGAAAAGCGTTACATACTCGCGCCTCTTGGTTTGCAGGTCGGTGCGAAACTGATGAGTGGTCCCGACGCGGAGTTGTCCCTGGGTAATGCGCTGCCACTGAAAAAGATTATCCCCGGCATGCCGATCCATAACATCGAGTTGCATCGCGGACATGGCGGGCAAATTTGTCGCAGCGCCGGGATGGCGGCGCAAGTCACGGCCAGCGAAGGCGATTATGTGACCGTCAAAATGCCGTCCGGCGAGCTTCGCCTGATTAATCGTGAGTGCTACTGCACGATCGGGCAGATCGGCAACACCGATCACATCAATATCATGCTCGGCAAAGCCGGACGGAATCGCTGGCTGGGTCGCCGCGGCATTTCGCGCGGCATGGCGCGCAATCCGGTCGATCATCCGATGGGTGGCGGTCAGGGTAAGAGCAAGGGTGGTGGTGGTTGGCACCATCCGGTGTCACCGTGGGGTAAATTGGCCAAGGGCGGGAAGTCGCGACGAAAGAAAAAGTATTCGAACTCGTTGATTCTGGAGAGAAGGAAGAAATAAATGGGACGTTCGCTCAAAAAAGGCCCGTTTGTCGACGATCATCTTCTGAAGAAGGTGGAAGCGCTGAAAGCCGGGGAGAAAAAGCCGATCAAGACCTGGTCGCGCCGCTCGATGATCATTCCCGAGTTTGTCGGACAGACGTTTTTGGTTCACAATGGTCGGCAGCACACTCCGGTGTTCGTCACGGAAAACATGGTGGGCCACCGCCTCGGTGAATTTTCACCGACGCGCACATTCAAGGCGCACGGCGCCCACACCGAGAAGGCGGTCGCGAAGTAACGCGGCCGGGAGTCAGCTGTGCCCGTGCCTGGCACGCGAACGACGGTTTGTACGGTTTTTTTGTTCTTTGTAGCAACAGGGCTGTTGGCGGCTGAAGAAGCGCAGCCTCCGGCGGCGGCAGCCGATGAGTTACGCATAGTAGTTTCAGCGCTGAGCAGCAACAATCAGCGGCTGAAGACGGAGCTCGAGCAGCGGGAGACGATCATTCGTCTGCTCACCGAGAACCTGGCGATCGCCCGGACGGAGAGCGAGCTGTTTCAGAAGAAGTGGAGCGACGCGCAACTTCGGGCGCAGACGCTCGGCGTCAATTTTGTTGATGAGACGGCGACCCAGGTACAACGGCAACTCGTTGAAAGCGTGCGTGCGCTGTATCTCGCGGAAGCGGAGCGACAACGCCTGATCGAGCAATTGCAGCGATTGCTGGACGCAATCCAGAAGCAGGAGGATGTGCCCGGTGAGCTGGCGCGGACGAAGGCGCTCCTGGCGACGACGGAGCAGCCGACTTCTGGTCAGACCCGGGAAGCAGCCGAGGGGAGACTTGAATCGGCGGTGGTCCTCGACGCGAATCCGAATTTGCGGCTCGTGGTGCTGAACATCGGGTTGCTGCAAGGGGCGCGGGTCGGGATGCCGCTGGTGGTGCTGCGCGGCGATCGCGTCGTGGCCGAATTGAGAATTGTGGAAGTGCGCAAGCGGATTTGCGGTGCACTCATCGAACGGACGGAAAAGAAGGTTACCCTCAGGACGGGAGACGTCGCGCGGGTGACGAAGAGTTTGTGAATGTGATTTTATGGAAGTGAGAGCGATAACGAGATATGCGCGTATGAGCCCGTCGAAAGTCGGCCAAGTAACGCGTTTGATCCAGGGCTTGAGTGCGTCGAGTGCGCTGGAAGTACTGCGGGTCATTCCGCGTAAGTCGGCGCGGATGATTGAAAAGACGTTGAAATCGGCAATCGCAAACGCAACCGACCCAAACAGCCATAAGCTTGACCCGGCGTTGCTGCGGGTAAAGGAAGCGGTCGCGAACGAAGGACCGCGTCTCAAGCGCTGGCAACCGAAGGCGCGCGGCAGTGCGGGTCCGATCATCAAACGGACATCGCACATCCAGATCATATTGACAGACGGACAATAATCTATGGGACAAAAAACGAATCCAATTGGTTTTCGCGTGGCCGTCACAAAGGACTGGCTGTCCAAGTGGTACGCAGATAAGAAGGATTACGCGCCACTGTTGCTCGAAGACATCAAGATTCGCGAGATCGTGAAGAAGCGGCTGGCGTCAGCTGCGGTCCCGAAGATCGCCATCGAACGCTACGCCAACCGCGCGCGCATCACGATTTCTACTGCGCGTCCCGGTATCGTTATTGGGCGCAAGGGCGCGGAAATNNATCGGGCGCAAGGGCGCGGAAATCGACAAGCTCAAGGAAGAGTTGACCGCGCTCACAGGAAAAGAAATTTACGTTGATATCCTTGAGGTGAAGACGCCCGAGACCGACGCGCAGTTGGTGGCGGAGAACATTGCGCTGCAATTGGAGCGCCGCATCAGTTTCCGCCGGGCGATGAAAAAGTCCGTGCAGACGGCGATGGATTTCGGTGCGCAGGGAATCAAGGTCGCCTGTGGCGGTCGGCTTGGGGGTGCCGAATTGGCGAGGCACGAGAAGTACCGCGTTGGCAAAATTCCGCTGCATACGTTGCGCGCGGACATTGATTACGGCTTTGCGGAGGCCCAGACGGTCTACGGGAAGATTGGCGTGAAGGTTTGGATCTGCAAAGGCGAGCGTCCCTTACGGGCGGCGCTGCAGCCCCAGGCCACACCGGTGCCGGTCGGCCCTCCGCCGTCGGCCTAATGCGGATTAACCGGTAACAGAGGAATTTCGAAACCATGGCAATGATGCCCAAGAGAGTGAAGTATCGGAAAGCGCAACGCGGCAGCCGCACGGGCACGGCGTGGCGTGGCGCCACGGTGGCGTTTGGCGAATATGGCTTGCAGGCGTTGGATCGCGCCTGGGTGACTACGACACAGCTCGAGGCGTGTCGCGTTGCTCTGTCGCGCAATATGAAACGCCGCGGGAAATTGTGGATTCGCGTCTTCCCGGATAAACCGATTACCAAGCGGCCGCCGGAAACACGCATGGGTAAGGGCAAGGGCCCGCCGGAGACATGGGTAGCCGTCGTGCGGCCGGGAAATGTATTATTTGAATTGGGCGGCGTAACGGAAGTACTTGCACGCGAGTCATTTCGGCTGGCGGCGTCCAAGTTGCCCATTGCGACGCGATTTGTTAGCAGACGGTAGTCAGCGATATGAAAGCAAAAGAAATCCGTGAGTTGACAGATGCGGAGGCACAGGCCAAACTACGTGACCTTCGGCAGGAGTTGTTCAACCTGCGGCTTCAGCAGCAGACCGCGAGGCTTGAGCGTCCGAGTCGTATTCGCGAAGTGCGGCGCGACATGGCGCGGATTGAAACCATTTTGCGGGAACGGCAACTCCCGGCTGTTACGGCAGCGGTGAAGTAAGGACCCAGACCGACGGAAAGATTTCGGATTCACATGACGGACAAAGCGACAATCGAGAGCAAAAAGCGGGAATTGATGGGCGAAGTCATCAGCGACAAGATGGATAAGACCATTGTCGTCGAGGTGGCGCGCCGCGTCCGCCATCCGCGATATCAGAAGGTCATGATGTTGTATAAGAAATTCTACGCACACGACGAAAAGAGCGAAGCGGGCGTGGGTGATAAGGTACGCATCGTGGAATCCCGGCCGCTGAGCAAGTTGAAGCGTTGGCGGTTGGTGCAGGTCGTGGAGAAGGCGACAGGGGTCGAGAAGGTCGAAGTATGATACAGATTCGCACCCATCTGGATGTTGCGGACAACACCGGTGCCCGCGTGGCGTGGGCGATTGGCGTTCTCGGACACCAAAAGCGCTATGCGCGGATTGGCGATGTCATTAAGGCGCATGTGAAGGAAGCGGCGCCAGACGGAACGGTGAAGAAAGGCGAAGTCGTAACGTGTGTGGTCGTCCGTACGCGTTCGCCGTTGCGCCGCACCGACGGCTCTTACGTGCGATTCGACAATAACGCTGTGGTGATCATTGACGATCAGTACAACCCAAAGGGGACGCGTATTTTTGGACCTGTAGCGCGCGAATTGCGCGACAAGAATTTTACCAAGATTATTTCTCTCGCTCCCGAGGTGCTGTAGGTCATGAAGAATTTGCACGTGAAACGAGACGACATGGTGGTAGTGATCGCTGGTGAGGACCGGGGCAAGATCGGCAAAGTACTTGCGACCTATCCGGCGAAGAACCGTGTTCTGGTCGAGGGGATAAACGTAATCAAGAAGGCGCTGCGAAAGAGCCAGGACAATCCCAAGGGCGGGATTGTTACCAAGGAAGCGCCGATTCAGAGTTCCAAGGTGATGAAACAGGAGCGGTATGAGGCGCGCCGCAAGAAGCATGGTGCGGCCCCGGCAACTGCAGAGGCGTAAACAAGTTTATGGTCCAGCTCTACGAATTTTATAAGAAGGATGTGGTTGAGCAGCTACTTAAAGGTGGCCGCTACACCAATCGGATGCAGGTGCCGAAGGTTGAGAAGGTCGTGCTGAACATGGGCGTCAATGCCAACCACGACAAGGACGTGATCAACGAGGCCCAACAGGAATTGGCCACGATCACCGGCCAGAAGGCTCTGGTCACCAAGGCGAAGAAGAGCATCTCAAATTTCAAAGTGCGCGAGGGCATGCCCGTCGGTGCGAAGGTGACCTTGCGGGGACAGCGCATGTACGAGTTCCTGGAGCGGTTCTTTAACGCCGCGTTGCCACGTATTCGTGATTTTCGCGGCATGAACCCGCGCGGATTCGACGGTCGCGGCAGCTACACGATGGGCGTGAAGGATCAAACGATTTTTCCCGAGGTCGAGCTGGACAAGATCAAGCACAACCTGGGCATGGATGTAACGATTGTAACCACGGCAAACACGGATGCGGAAGCGAAGGAGCTTTTGAAACTGCTCGGCATGCCGTTTAGCAGTTAAAGGATCGAAGTATGGCGAAACTGACCTGGGAAGTGAAGCAGCGTCGACCCGCTAAGTTCAAGGCGCGGGCATACAACCGGTGCCAAAACTGTGGTCGTCGGCGCGCGTACATTCGGCGTTTCAAGATTTGCCGCATCTGCTTCCGTGAGTTGGCCAGCCAGGGGAAGGTTCCCGGCGTGGTGAAAGCGAGTTGGTAATTCGATGAACGTAACCGATTCCATTGGCGACATGTTGACGCGGATTCGCAACGCTAATAGTGCTCTCAAGCCGGATGTGCTCGTGCCGTACTCGCGCCTTAAAGCGGAGATCGCAAAGGTACTAAAACGGCAGGGCTACATCGCGGATTTCTACGCCGAGAAGTTGGAGAATGGGCGGCAGGTACTGAAGATCCAACTCAAGATTATCGGCAAAGAGCGCGCGATCGTCGGAATCAAGCGCATCAGCCGACCAGGGTTGCGGCGTTATGTCGGTTCACAGGACGTCCCGCGCGTGCTGGGCGGCATGGGGATTTCAATTCTCACAACCTCACGCGGGATTATGACCGGCCACGAGGCCAAGAAGGCGAACGTGGGCGGAGAGCTCTTGGCGTACGTTTGGTGATGCATTATGTCACGAATTGGCAAAAAACCTGTTGAGATTCCGGCCAAGACCAAGGTCGAAGTGAAGGGTCAGGCGATCTCTGTCGAAGGGCCCAAGGGCAAGCTGGAATGGGTCGTGCCTTCACCGATCAAGGTTGAGGTGAAAGACGGCAAGATCCTCGCGACCACGGCGCAGCTTGATCGCGTCGGCAAGTCCCGCTGGGGATTGTCGCGCAGCTTGATTGCGAACATGGTCAAGGGCGTCAACGAAGGTTACACCAAGAAGCTGCTCGTTGAGGGCGTGGGGTTCCGCGCCGCCGTGCAGGGAACGAATTTGCAGATGTCCCTCGGCTATTCGCATCCAATCGTTTTCGCGATTCCAAAGGGCGTAAAGATTTCGGTAGCGGATACGGCGGACAAGAAGCCGGAGATCACCGTTGAAGGTCCGGACAAACAGATGGTTGGCGAAGCTGCGGCGCGAATTCGCCGTTTCTATCCGCCCGAGCCTTATAAGGGCAAAGGTATACGCTACGTGGGCGAACAAGTACGCCGCAAGGCGGGCAAGACCGTCACCACGGCAGGTTGATTGGGTGTAAGACATGATTCCAAGGAATAGAGTTGAAGCACGACAACGCCGGCACCTGCGTCTGCGGCAGAAGATCTACGGGACGGCACAACGCCCGCGGATGAGCGTTTGCCTTACGGGCAAACATATTTATGTACAGTTTATCGATGATGTGAAACGCGTGACCCTGGCTGCCGCCAGCACGGTGACGCCTGAATTGAAGGGCGCAAAAGGAACGGTGGAGGGCGCGAAGAAGGTGGGGCAACTCGCCGCGCAAAACGCGAAGGCGAAGAAGATCACCGAGGTCGTGTTCGACCGCGGTGGATTGCGGTATCACGGGCGTGTCAAAGCGTTGGCGGACGCGGCGCGCGAAGCAGGATTGAAATTCTAATATGGCACCTGACAAGAGACCGAAAATTGCAAAGCCCGTGACTCCCTTGGACAAGGAAGCTTCACCCGTGGCGGCTGTTGAGGAATTGGGGGTCGAACTCGAACGCGGGGGCGGCGAGATTATCGAGAAGGTTGTTTATGTCAACCGCAGCGCCAAGGTCGTCAAAGGCGGACGCCGTTTTCATTTTAGCGCACTGGTCGTCGCGGGCGACCGCCGCGGTCACGTGGGCTGGGGCTTCGGCAAGGCCAATGAGGTTGCGGATGCCATTCGCAAAGGCACCGATCAGGCGAAGAAGTCCATGGTGACCATCAATCGGAGAAATTCCACGATTCCGCACGAAGTAATTGGTGTATTTGGGGGAGGTCGCGTATTGCTGCGTCCCGCGTCGCCTGGTACCGGCGTCATCGCGGGCGGAGGCGTGCGTGCGGTCATCGAGGCTGCCGGCGTACGCGACGTGTTGACGAAGTCGCTGGGTTCCAGCAATGCGGTGAACGTAGTGAAGGCGACCATCGATGCGCTGCTGCAATTGCGTCATCGAGAAGAGATTTTTCGCGTGCGCGGTTTCACGAGACAGGCGCCAGCAGGGGTAAGCTAAGATGACGATGCGATTACACAATTTGAAGCCGCGGCCCGGTGCCAAGCACCGTACGAAGCGCTTGGGCATTGGCGAGAGTTCGGGGCACGGCAAGACGAGCGGGCGTGGCGGGAAAGGTCAGACTGCGCGTTCCGGCGGTTCGATTCGGCTTGGATTTGAAGGCGGTCAAATGCCTTTGCTGCGCCGGATCCCGAAGCGCGGTTTTAACAACGCCAACTTTCGGACCATTTACACGATCGTTAACATCGAGCAGCTCAATACTTTTGATAATGGCGCCACGGTCACTCCCGAGGCGCTCGTGGAGGCCGGTCTGGCGGGCAAACTTTTTGAAGGCGTGAAAGTGCTCGGCAATGGCGAGCTCAAGAAGAAGCTCACGGTGAAAGCCCAACGCTTCAGCACATCGGCACGCGAAAAAATCACAAAAGCGGGTGGCCAGTGTGAAGAATTGCCGCTGCGCAGCATTCATCATAAGGAAGCGGCGGCGCCAGCGCCCGCAACGAAGCCACCTGCGGGAGACAAGTAGCGGGCGCTTGTTGATTACGTATGTTCTCCGCGTTCCTCAACTGCTGGAAAATCCCCGAACTGCGACGTCGGATTCTCTTCACACTCGGCATGGTCGCGATTGCACGCCTCGGCGCAAATATCCCGTGTCCGGGCGTAAATTCCACGGAATTGAACGTCTACATGCAGGACGTGCAGAAGCAAGTGGGGGGAAGTATCGTGGGGTTAGCGGACATGCTGACGGGCGGCGCGCTGCAACAGTGCGCCGTGTTCGCCCTCGGCGTCATGCCGTACATTAGCGCCTCGATCATCATGATGTTGCTGACGGCCGTCATGCCATCGTTGGAGCGACTCAAGCAGGAAGGTGAAACTGGCCGCGCGAAGATCATCCAATACTCGCGCTATATGACCGTTGGCCTTTGTATCGTCCAGGGCTGGTTCCTCGCGAGGATGTTTGAACATCCGGAACAGCTTTTCTCAGGCTTTCGTGGCGTCCTCGTGGCCAATCCCGGTATGGCCTTTGAGATTTTGACAGTTATCACGATCACCAGTGGGACGGTTCTGTTGATGTGGGTCGGCGAGCAAATTACGGAACGTGGGATTGGCAACGGAATGTCGATCATCATCACTGTGGGTATTGTCGATCGTTTGCCGCGGGCGATTGGTCTTACGTGGCGCTTGTTCGTCGGACCCCAAAGCCAGTTTAACATTCTCCATGCGATCTTGCTTCTCGTAATGGCGGTTACGGTGACCGCGGCGGTCATCGCGGTGACCGAATCCCAACGAAAGATTCCCGTTCAATACGCGAAGCGAATGGTGGGACGCAAGATGCTGGGCGGCGGTCAGACGTTTATGCCGTTGAAGATCAACTATTCAGGGGTGATGCCCATCATCTTTGCCCAAGCGATCCTGCTTTTCCCCGCGAAACTGTTTTCCATGTTGCAGATGCCGACGTTTCAAAAGTTGTCGCGCGCCTTAACGGAAGGGGAGACGCTCTATCTCACTCTTTATGGCTTGATGATTCTGTTCTTCTCCTACTTTTGGGTGGCGACCCAGTTCAACCCGCTGCAGATCGCGGACGACTTGAAGCGTTACGGCGGTTACGTGCCGGGGATTCGACCGGGCCGACCGACAGCAGAGTATCTGGATCATACGATGACACGCATCACCTTGGCCGGCGCGGTTTTCCTGACGGTCATTGCGGTGATTCCTTACATTTTGTCACACAACTTCCGCCTGCCGTATTTGACGGCAAGCTTCTTTGGCGGGACCAGTCTGCTGATTACGGTCGGTGTGATGCTGGATACGATGCGTCAGGTCGAGTCGCATCTGGTAATGCGTCATTACGATGGCTTTTTGCGCAAGGGTAAATTGCGAGGTCGCCGCTGACGGCGGCGAAAGGGTGACTGACGTGGGTCAGCACCGCATGGTGTTTTTGGGACCGCCTGCGTCGGGCAAGGGCACGGCGGCAGCGGCGCTGAGTGCGGCGCTGGATGTGCCGCACGTCTCGACAGGACAAATGTTCCGCGATGCGATCCGAAAGGGTGGACCGGTCGGAGAGGCGGCGAAGCAGTTCATTGACAAAGGGCAATTGGTGCCCGACGAAATCACGATTGAGGTCGTGCGGCTCTGGTTGGACGAGCATGGCCGAGACGGTGGATTCATCTTCGATGGGTTCCCGCGGACTCGCGCGCAGGCCGAGGCCTTTGACCGCGTACTGGGCGAGAGAAGGATGCCTGTCACTGTCGCCATCCTACTCGATGCGCGGGAGGATGACATCCTTCAGCGGGTGCTTGGACGACTGAGTTGCGAAAAATGCGGCGCCCTGTATCATAGCAAGTTCGTGCCGCCGCAGCGGCCGGGGATCTGCGACAAATGTGGTGGCAAGCTGGCACAGCGTGCGGACGACACAGCAGAGACCGTGCGGAAGCGGTTGGATATCTACGATGAGTTGACGCTGGATGTGGTAAAGTACTACGAACGCGCGGGAATCCTAAAGCACGTGGACGGCGGTCAATCAAAAGAGAAGGTGTTTGCGGATATTGTGGGATTGTTGCAGTCGTGATCGTGATCAAGACCCCAGACGAGATTGAGCGGATGCGTGCCGCATGCAAAGCGGCGGCGGAGACTTTGGCTGCGGTGGCGCGGGAGGTTCAGCCCGGGCGCACCACGGCGGAATTAAATGACGTTGCGGCGGAATTGATCGCGAAGCTCGGAGGCAAGAGCCCGTTCCTTGGATACAAGGGGTACCCCGGGCATATTTGTGTGTCCGTGAACGAAGAGGTCGTGCACGGCATCCCGAGTAAACGACGCGTGCAATACGGTGACATTGTGAGTCTCGATATCGGTATCATTTTGGATGGGTTTGTCGGTGACAATGCGACGACGGTAGCCGTAGGGGTTGTTGAGGCGCGAACGCAGCAGTTGCTTCAGGTGACGCAGCAGGCGCTCCAGGCTGGCATCGCGGCGGCGCGGGCGGGCAATCGGGTGGGGGATATCTCGCACGCGGTGCAAACGACTGTCGAATCGCAGGGGTTTTCGGTAGTGCGGGAGTTTGTCGGACATGGCGTGGGGCGGAAGATGCACGAAGAGCCGCAGATTCCGAACTACGGTCGGTCCGGTGACGGGCCGAAGTTGAAGCCGGGAATGACGTTGGCCATCGAGCCAATGATCAATGCCGGCACGAGCGATGTGGTGATGTTGAGTGACGGTTGGACCGTGGTGTCTGCCGATGGCGCGCCCAGCGCGCACTTCGAGCACACGGTACTCGTAACGGATGGAGATGCAGAGATTTTGACGTGGCTAAGGAAGAGCCCATACGAGTCGAAGGCACGGTAGTCGAATTGTTGCCGAACACGATGTTTCGGGTGGAGTTGCCGAATAAACATCGAATGTTGGCGCATGTTTCGGGTAAGATGCGACTGCATTTTATCCGGTTGCTACCGGGTGACAAGGTGATGATTGAGATGTCACCGTATGACCTCGGCAAGGGACGGATTACGTTCCGGCAGAAAGAGTAGTAAGGAAACAGGACAAACATGAAAGTCAAACCTTCGGTGAAACGGTTGTGCGAGCGCTGCAAAGTCGTGCGGCGCAAGGGAGTGGTGCGGGTAATTTGCACCAATCCGCGTCACAAACAGCGTCAAGGGTAGAGGTGTAGCTATGGCACGTTTGATTGGTGTAGAAGTACCCGACCAAAAGAAGATCGGGATCGCGCTCCGTTACATTTACGGAATCGGACCGACGACAGCGCTTCAGGCATGCGAGAAGGCGAAAGTCGATCCAAACGTTCGAGCGAGGGATTTGAATGATGAACAGCTTTCGCATCTCTCGACGGTGCTGCAGACGTATCGAATCGAAGGCGACCTGCGCCGCGAACTGCAGACGAACATCAAGCGCTTGATGAGCATCAATTGCTACCGCGGCTCCCGTCATAAGAAGGGCCTGCCGGTACGGGGGCAGCGCACATCAACGAACGCGCGGACACGTAAAGGGCCACGCAAGACGGTTGGCGTCACGCGCAGCAAGGAAGCCAAGGCCCCCAAGGTCTGATCGTCATGTCAATTTGAAGGAGCACGATGGCTAAAGAAGCACCAAAGAAGTCCGAAGAACCAAAAGCGAAACTCGCAGCCCCCGCTGCCGAGGCCGGCACACCTGCGCCCAAGGCGGAAGCGGCCGGAGCCGTTGCGGCGCCGGCAGCGCCCGCGGTGCCGACGACGGCAGCCGAGGCCCTGGCGGAAGGCGAAGTGGCGAAGAAGGTCATCAAGGCCAAACACAGCAAGAACGTCTTTCAGGGCATTGCCCACATTATGGCGACGTTTAACAACACCGTGGTCTCGATTACCGATCTGAAGGGCAAAGTGATTGGTTGGTCGAGCGCTGGCCGTGTCGGCTTCAAGGGTTCGCGCAAGAGCACGGCGTACGCGGCGCAGTTGGTGGCCCAGGATGCCGCGCGGCAGGGCATGGCGCACGGGCTTAAGGAAATTGAAGTGTGGGTGAAGGGTCCCGGCACAGGCCGCGAGTCGGCAATCCGCGCGTTGCAGGCTATCGGCTTGGAAATCACAGTAATCAAGGACGTGACACCCGTCCCGCATAACGGCTGTCGGCCCCCGAAGCGCCGTCGCGTGTAGTCAGGAGATTTCGCTATCATGGCACGATACAAAGGACCACGAGTTCGCATTAGTCGCCGATTCGGCCAACCGATTTTCGGCCCATCGAAATATTTGGAGCGCCGCGCATATCCACCTGGTGTGCACGGTCCAAAGAAATCCCGACGCAAGCAGAGCGATTACGGCCTCGGCTTGGCGGAGAAGCAAAAGTTGCGTTACCAGTACGGACTCATGGAGGCGCAATTCCGTCGCATGTTTGAAAAGGCCCTGAAGAAACGTGGTGTCACAGGTGAAACGCTACTGCAATTGCTGGAAACACGTCTCGACAATGTTGTCTTTCGCATCGGCTTTGCGACGACGCGCCCGGCAGCTCGACAGATGGTGACTCATGGGCACATCCGCGTAAACGGTCGGAAGGTGTCGTCTCCATCGTTCAATGTGAAACCGGGCGATGTGATCGAGGTCCGTGAAACCCCCGCGACACGCCAGTTGGCTACCAAGAGTTTGGAGTCGGCGCAAGTGCGACCCGTGCCAAGTTGGATTAATTTCACGCGGGAAGCGTTCAAGGGGCAGGTCGTTCGCATTCCTTCACGGGATGAGATTCAGCCCATCGTCAATGAACAGTTGATCGTCGAATTTTATTCTAGATAACCAAAACCGGTGTCCGCTTCCCGGACACGACAACGAGTCGTAGGTCCGCGCTTCTAGAACGCGGGAAACCCGACTCAGAGGAGAAGTTCACCATGCCCGTTCGTCTAGGTCGTTTTGAAATGCCCAAGCGGTTGGTTCGCGATGACGCCACCGCCACCCCGACATACGCCAAGTTCATCGCCGAGCCGCTTGAAGCGGGTTACGGCCACACCATCGGCAACTCGCTGCGCCGCGTGCTGCTCAGCTCGCTAGAAGGCGCCGCCGTCAGCTCCGTCAAGATCGAAGGCGCACCCCATGAGTTTACGAGCATTCCCGGTGTCGTCGAGGACGTGACTGATATCGTGCTTAACCTGAAACGGGTCTTGTTGAAGTCCCACAGTCGCGAGGCACACGTAGTTTATCTTTCTGCCAACAAGGAAGGCGCCGTAACCGCGGCGGACATCAAGAGCGACCAGGTAGTGGAAGTGCTCAATCCCGAGCAGCATATCTGCACAATCGACAAGAAGATGCACTTTGAAGCCGAGTTGGAAATCAAAGTCGGTCGCGGTTTTTGCCCGGCGGAAGAGAATAAGAAGGCGGAGCAGACAATCGGCGTGATCGCCATCGACTCACTGTTCTCGCCGGTGCGCCGGGTGCGGTACAGTATCGAAGACACACGCGTCGGGCAGCGCACGGATTACGACAAGCTCATTATCGAAGTCTGGACCGATGGGCGCATCACGCCCGAAGATGCCATGGTTCAATCCACGAATATTCTGCGCCACCACCTCGACGTCTTCTGCGATTACGACAAGAACGTCGTGATTGAATTCGAAGAGGCGGGCGAGAAGGTCAGCGTCGAGCAGGCGAAGCTGAAGAAGATCCTGAACATGAGCGTCAACGAGATCGAGCTCAGTGTTCGTGCCGCCAACTGCCTGAACAACGCCAACATTACCACGGTCGGCCAATTGGCCATGAAGACTGAGCAAGAAATGCTCAAGTACCGCAACTTCGGCAAGAAGTCGCTCAATGAGATCAAGGAGAAGCTCTCCGCACTTGGCCTGACACTGGGAATGAAATTCGACGCAGCCTTGCTCGAGGCGGTGGATCCGAACAAAGGCGTGGAAGCCGTACTTTCCGGCCCCGCACCAGCGACGGAGTAAGCGTCGGATTGACATAAGGGACACAACGCCATGCGACATCGTAAACGTACAGCCAAGCTCGGGATGAAATCCCAGCATCGGCGCTCCACACTGGCCAATCTCGTGTGCAGCCTGATCGAACACAGCCGCATCCGGACCACGATTGCCAAAGCCAAGGTCACGCGCCGTTATGCCGACAAGATGATCACGCTCGCCAAGAAGGGCACGCTGCATCATCGTCGCCAGGCGATCGCGTTCTTGCGACACAAACCCGCAGTCGAGAAGCTTTTTGCGGAACTCGGGAAACAGCACGGCGATCGCAACGGCGGCTACACCCGCATCGTGCGCATCGGCCAGCGCATGGGTGATGCCGCCGAGATAGCCATTCTCGAGTGGACCGGCACCGTCACGGCCACACCTGAGCCGGAAAAGGGTGGCAAGACCGAGGAGCCGAAGCCGCAGGAAGCGAAAGCGCCCAAAACCAAGAAGACATCCGTGAAGAAGAAGGAAGAAGGCGCAGCGGAGTCTTAGGACGGTTCGCGCAACAACTATCACCGGCACGGCTTCCTCACAGGAGGGAGCCGTTGTCGTTTTCAGGCACGGCGCGAGATTCGCTTAAATATGCTTGCTGTCGTGCTCGTCTTTGATTTGGTAGCCGCTGTCCTGCCGGGCGAGATTGACCTGGTGCTTCTTGGCGTAGGCTTCGTAGAAATCAGCCGGGGTCATCTCGAGGACCTGGGCGATAGAAATGAGAAAGTGTAACAGGTCGATGACTTCGACACGGGCATTCTGTTTGTCGAATTTCTGGTATTTGGCCCACCATTTCCACGGGACACTGTCAGTCAGTTCGGCCACTTCCTGCGTCAGCGCCCGGCAATAGTTGAGGACCCACTGCTGGCGCTGTTCGTCAGTCATGCTGGCGGTGTCCACGCCGATGCGCTTGTTGAGTTGCTCTTGCAGGCGAAAAATCTCTTCCAGTTTGTCGGGTTTGCTCATAAGGTATGCCATAGTATCAAGAGAAGTTGGTGAAAGGACACTGCTTTTCTGGTATAAGTAGTCCACGGTCGGCTGCGATGAAACTTCCGGATCCCACCACGTCCGCGCCGAAGCCCTTGCGCGACCCGCGCTTGACGGCGATCAATTTCGTCGCCGACGCCATCAACCGCACCCTCAACCTCAAGGAAATTGCCGATAACGCCCTCGATGCCATTCTGGCTGTGATGAAGGTGGACGCGGGCGCGGTGTACATCTTGCAGGACACGGACAAGGCTCTTCATCTGTTTGCCTGGCGCGGGCTCAACGACGCGTTCGTCCGACAGGTGACTGTGCTGCGCAAGGGCACGGAAGTCATTGATGCCGTTCTGAATGGTGAGGCGCGTATTATTGAGGATTTTACCTTGAACGCGCACCTGTTTCGCACCGACGCCGTGCGAGCCGGATTCCACTCGGCAGTGCTGGTGCCGATTCGGGCGCACGGGTTCGTCGTCGGTTTGCTGGGGCTGGGCACGTACAAATTGCGAGAGTTCGACGAAGCTGACGTCGATCTTATCGAGGTGGTCAGCAATCAGATCGGCAACGCGATGGTGCACGCCCAGTTGCAGGCCGATCTGCGCGCGAGCGAGGAACAATACCGCGCCCTTGTCGAGAACTCCGATGACGCGATCTATATCGCGGACACGTCGGGACGACCGCGGTTTGCCAACAGCGCATTTCCGCGGATCTTTGGCTATGCCTTGTATGAGGTGGCCCGGTCGGGTTTGGTGGAGTATGTCCACCCGGACGATATTGAGACCGTGCGGCGCGCACTCAGCGTGCTGCTGGGAGGTGAATCTATCCACAATCTCGAATACCGGTTTCATCGCAAGGACGGGTTATGGATCGATTTACAGTGCAGCGGCAGCGTGTTTTCGCGTGAGGGAGAGCGGGTGCTTGAATTACAGTTCATCGTCCGCGATGTTACCCAGGCACGTCAGCGCCAGCAGCAATTGCTCCGGCGGAATCGGCAACTCGCGGCACTCACCACATTGGCGGGGGTAGCCAATTCTTCCCTGAATATTGACGAGATTGCCCGCAACACCCTTGCTGTCGCATTGGAAAGCGCGGGCATGAATGGTGGTGCCATCTACCTTGCCGATCTGAAGCATCAACAACTGCGTCTGTACATGCAAATCGGACTGCCCGACGAGTTTGTCGAACAAATCGGCGTGTTGAAATGGGGCGAAGGGACGCCCGGCTACGTGGCGGCATCGGGCCAGGCGGTGGTGATAGGCGATATGACTGTGCACCCGCCAGCCGTCCCATCAATGGCGGCGCCACACGGCTTCCGGGCGATCATCGTGGTGCCCGTGAAGGCGAAGGGTGAGTTGCTGGGGACGCTCGCGCTCGTGAATCGCCAACCGATTGAGTTCACTCCCGAAGTTGTGGAGATGATCACGGCCATGGGAAACCAGCTGGGCATTGCCGTTGCCAATGCGCGGTTGTACGAGACGCAACTCCGTGAAAACGAGAAGCTCACGGCGCTGGTGGACATCAGCAGTGGTAGTGCACAACAACTGGAACTGGAACCACTGTTGCAGCGAATCCTGGAGCGCGCTGCCGCGCTGCTCCAGGCTGGCGCCGCCTACATTTCCCACTACGACGCGACGGAGGAACGTGTGGAGATCGTCGCGGCCAGCATAAACTTCACGCGGCTCATCGGCATGCGGTATCCGGCGACGCTGGGTCTCTTCGGGCAGATTCGCCCCCAACATCAGGGGAGGATCTTCACCCGTCAGGAAGTCGTGGAGCACGGCTATAGTCCGGTGCTCCGCGAGGCGGATGTTCGGTCCGCCCTGGTTGTGCCCTTGATTTCACGCAACGAACTCATTGGCGCCCTGAGCTTGACACGGCACGGGGCGAACGCGGTGGAGTTTACGCCGGCGAACCTTGAACTTATGGAGGCGTTTGCCAGCCGGGCCGCGGTGGCCATTGATAACGCGCAGTTATTGAAGGATCTCGGTCGCAAGAATAATCTCTTGCAGTTGCTTATCGAGGAAGCGCATCACCGTATCAAGAACAACCTGCAGATGATCTCCGGACTATTGCAACTGGAGGCCGACACGGCTCAGGTCGGACCGACAGCGGGTTTCCTGAGGACGGCGATTACGCGTATCCAAGCGATCGCGCAAGTGCACAACTTGCTGAGCGAAGAAATGCCGGAGAAGGTGGACATACGAACATTGATCGCGACTATCATCCACACCCTAGTCAGTTCCGCGTCGGGAACGAACGGGGCGCCCGAAGTGGCGGTCGAGGTCGAACCCTTGTGGCTGGGGGCAGACCAGGCCGTACCGCTCGCGTTGATTGTTAACGAATTGGTTTCGAATTCGTTCCTCCATGGCTGCCCGTTCTCGGGACAGCCGTTACGTGTCCAAATCCAGTGTCGTCAGCAGGATGATCATATGCAGTTGGTTGTGGCCGACAACGGCGGTGGGTTTGACGATGGTAAAGACTGGCGTGAGTTCGAAGGGCAGGGGATGAACATTGTGGCGCAACTGGCGCAAGTGAATCTTCGTGGCGATCTGCAGATCCATTCACGCGATGGTGGCGTCCGCGCCGAACTGCGGTTTGAGATAGTTCTACACGGGCCAGGGCCTGCCGAACGGAACCGGTCTGTCCTTGCAGCGGCACGAGCTTGACTTTGGAGGGGACCGCACTAAGATGCGTTCGGAGAAGCGATCGCGGGTGTTTGGATTTAGATGAAATCTCTTCGAGTCCTCATTGCCGATGACGATGGTCTCACACTGATGGTGGTGAGAAAGATACTCATGACGATGGGACACGCAGTCGTCGGGGAAGCCGGTGACGGCCAACAAGCGGTGGCGCTCGCTCGTGAAACCAATCCAGATCTGGTCATTCTTGACATTCGCATGCCGAAGATGGATGGGTTAGAGGCTGCGCGGCTGGTTCAAAGCCAACGTCCGACTCCGATCATTATTCTCAGCGCTCATACGGAATCCGGTCTCGGTAGCGAGGCCGCCGGAGCCGGGGCCAACGCCTACTTGGTTAAACCATTCACCGGTGAACAGCTCAAGCCCGCCATTGAATTGGCGCTTGCAAACTTCGAGAAATCGAAGGAGTTGGAGGCAAGAATCCAGCAGATGAACGAAGCCTTGGAATCGCGTAAACTCGTCGAGCGCGCCAAGGGTATTCTGATGCGGCAAACGGGCATCGACGAGGAGGTCGCGTACCTAAAGTTGCAGAAGACGGCCCGCAATGAGAATCGCAAACTTGTTGAAGTGGCTCGCGCAATCATTCTGGCCGAGCAACTTCGGCGGGACAGCGCGAAACCAGCCGCGCCAAGCGGTCATGGATATTCCTGATGTCAGCCCCTGCCCGGCTCCAGCCTTGACCACCTCTGCATCTTGCCATTAGTCTCGCGCATCTAAGCTGATACAAGTTTGGAATCGTCTATGGAAAACGTAGTTATTATTGGCTCTGGTTGCGCTGGTTGGACAGCGGCGCTGTACACTGCGCGCGCAAATCTGCACCCACTGTTGCTTACGGGCGAGCAACCCGGTGGATTGCTCACCACGACCAGCATCGTTGAGAACTATCCCGGGTTTCCTGAGGGTATCGATGGTACCGAGCTGATGATGGGGATGCAGAAACAAGCGGAACGTTTCGGCACACGAACCCGCTACGGTGTAAAGGTGACAAAGGTTGATTTCAGCAAGTCGGCACTCACGTTGTGGCTGGAAGAAGAGGTCATTGAGGCGAAAGCGGTCATCATTGCGACCGGTGCATCGCATCGGCACCTGGGACTGAAGAGCGAGGACTTACTGGAGCGCAAAGGCGTGACGTATTGCGCAACGTGCGACGGAGCCCTGCCAATGTTTCGCAACCAGGTACTGGTCGTTGTCGGCGGCGGAGACTCGGCTTGTGAAGAAGCGAATTATCTGACTCACTTTGCCTCGAAGGTGTGCCTCGTTCATCGTCGCGATAGCCTCCGGGCTTCGAAGATTATGGCGGATCGTGTCCTCTCGAATCCCAAGATTCAGGCCGTGTGGAATTCGGTTGTCACGGACATCTACGACGCCAGCAAGGATGTGGTGACCGGGGTGCAGCTGAAGAATCTCAAGACGGGCGCAACCTCCGAACTGCCATGCGCGGGTGTGTTCGTGGCGATTGGGCATGTGCCAGCCACCGACCTTTTCAAGGGGCAGATTGACAGGGACGCGGAGGGATTCATCCTCTGCAAGAAGGGTACGTACACGAATGTGGCCGGTGTGTTCGCGGCAGGCGACTGTGTGGACCGCGTGTATCGACAGGCCGTCACAGCGGCAGGGACTGGTTGCGCGGCAGCGATTGATGCAGAGCGCTACCTGGCCTCACTGCACACATGACATGGCTGGTGCGACGCCCACGTTACGACTCGGCGATCTCGATGATCTTGATAAACGCAACGGCGTCCGGCGCATCCAGCAAGCGCTGACGAAGGTCGTCCTGCCGCAGCAGGCGCGCGAGGGTTCCCACCACCCGCAGGTAATCGGTCACCATCTGTTTCGGCGTACCGATCAGAAAGATCAACTTCACGGGTTGGCCATCCTTGGCTTCAAAATCAATCCCTTCGCGGCTGCGGCCAACGGCGATCAGGATATCTGAGCACTGGTCGGTGCGCGCGTGGGGAATCGCGACATCGTGGCCGAGCGCCGTGTTGCTGACGCGCTCACGCTGGAGGATTTCGTTGAAGAACGCTTCAAAATTGCCCACGCATTTGCTTTGCGCCAGCAATTCCGCCACTTCGCGCAAGGCCGTGACCTTCTGTTTGGCCTGCAACTCCAGTCGGATTGCAGCTGGGCTTAGCAGCGATGCGATTTTCGATGGAGAAGTTTTCGGTCCATTAGACATTTGCACCACTCCATTTCAATTTCTTTCTTAGGACTTCGAAATACGAATGATTCTTCGGGGTGACCAGTTGGATGGTGCGGGACGATTGGCGAACCTCCACCTCATCACCAACTTCCATACGCAATTGCACCTGGCCATCTACCGTTAACAGCAATTCACCCGCCGCACCTATCACCTGGCAGCGAACCACCGAGTTCTCGCCCGCAATGACGGAACGGTTACTCAACGCATGCGGACAGATGGGTGTGATTATCAGTGCCCGCGCTGTCGGCACCATAATCGGTCCGCCCGCACTCAATGAATACGCGGTCGACCCGGTCGCCGTGGCGAATATCATGCCGTCACACACATATTCTGTCAACAACTCACCATCGACCGACAATCTGAGGCGCACGATTCGCGAAAACGCGCCGCGGGAAATCACAACGTCATTGAGCGCCCGGTGCGCGTCCTTGCGCTTGCCGCCGCGTAGGAGCGTGGTCTGCAGCGCTTGGCGTTCGCTAATCTGATATTCGCCACGCAACACCTTGCGGAGCGCGCTCGTCAGTTCCTCGCCACGAACACTAGTGAGGAATCCGAGATTGCCCAAGTTCACACCGAGGAGTGGTGCTGCGGAGCCTTCCAGTTCGCGGGCCACGCGAAGAATCGTACCGTCGCCACCGAGCACAATAATGAGGTCGGCTTGCTTTCCGATGTCTTTAAGTGTGCACGCTGAGCCCGGCATGGTCGCGAGGGTTGCCGCTTCGTGTTCGAGTAGGACGTTGACCTTGCTCTCTTTAAGCAGGGCGAGCAGTTCGAACAGGCGGTCACGCGATTCGGGTTTTCCGGCGTGCGCGGCAACGCCCACAATCTTTGGAATGCGTGGTTTCACGGTTTGCGCAGCGCGATGAGAAACTCCTTGTTGCCGGCGGGACCCAGCAGAGGAGACTCAATGATTCCCAGCAGAGTCAGCCCGAGTGTCTTTGTTGCAAAGTCCTGGATCATCCTGGTTACGGCATCGTGCACCCGGGAGTCTCGCACGACGCCACCTTTTTTCACGAGCTTTTTTCCCGCTTCGAATTGGGGCTTGATAAGGGCCACGAGTGTGGCTCCGGCCTTGAGGATGTCAACAGTCGCGGGAAGCACCTTGGTCAATGAGATAAATGAGACATCGATGGTAGCGAGATCAACTGGTTCGCCAAGAGCGGCCACCGTGAGATTGCGTGCGTTGATCCCGTCGTGGACGACGACGCGCGCATCCTGGCGCAATTTCCAGTCGAGTTGGCCCTTGCCAACATCCACAGAGTGCACGCGCGCGGCTTGACGTTGCAACAGGCAATCGGTGAAGCCGCCTGTGGACGCGCCGAGATCGGCGCAGACGAGGCCGTTGCAGGAAATCTGGAAGGCGTCAAGTGCGGCTTCGAGCTTATGGCCACCGCGGCTGGCGTATTTCTCGGCAACTTCGATGAGGAGCACGGCACCTTCCGCGACAAGGTCGCTAGGTTTGTGGGCAAGCTGCCCGTTAACTCGTACCGCTCCCGCGAGAATAAAACGCTTCGCCTTCTCGCGACTTTCCGCCAAACCGCGAGCGACGAGCTGGGTATCGATGCGATCACGCATGCTTGTAGTCACAGGCTCAATGCGCGGCTGTCCGAGTCCCATTAAGCTGTGCGCACACTTGCGGCGCCGAGGACACGAAACTGCTGGGGCTTCTCGTGCCGCGCTGCGGATTCCGCGAGCAGTTCCTTGACCTTGGCAATCGCGGTTTTGGAGTTCAAACCATACTTATCCTGGAGATCCTGATTGCTGGTGGCATGCTCGATGAAATTATCGGGCCAACCGACACGGGCCACTGGCGTGTCGATTCGCAAGTCTTCGAGTGTTTCCAGGACAGCGCTGCCGAAACCGCCCATAAGCACATGATCCTCCAGCGTGCATAGCACCTTGCAGATGCGTCCGTATTTCTCGAGTATTTCACGGTCAATTGGCTTGCAGAACCGCGCATTGACGAGGGCGACAGACAAACCGTCTGCTTCCAACGCCGCAACTGTCTCTCGGGCCATCTTGGTCATAGCACCGTAGAAGATCACGGCGACATCGGTTCCGTGCTGCAGCACTTCGGCTTTGCCAAGCGGCAGGATGGCGGGGCGCTCCTTGATGGGCACACCTTCACCGGCACCGCGTGGATAACGAACGAAGATGGGGCCATGATTCTGCAACGCGGTCCACAACATATCGACAAACTCGTCCTCATCCTTGGGCGCCATAAGGATGGCCCGCGGTATGCATCGCGCATAGGCGATGTCAAACACGCCATGATGTGTCGGGCCGTCATTAGCCGACAAGCCGGCGCGATCCATGGCGAAAATCACATCCAGGTTCTGCAACGCGACGTCGTGAATAATGCAGTCGTAAGCACGTTGAAGGAACGTGGAATAAATTGCACAGACAGGTCGGTACCCCATGGTCGCCATGCCTGCCGCGAAAATGACCCCATGCTCCTCAGCGATGCCCACGTCGAAATAACGGTCGGGCTTCGCTTTCTGTAGTTTAATGAGGCTCGTGCCGCTGGGCATCGCGGCCGTGATGCCGATAAGTTTGCTGTTCACGTCGCAGAATCGCACGAGAGCGTCTGCGAAGACTTCTTGATAATTGGGTGGTACGCCTTCCTTCTTGGCTGGCGACTTGCCGGTGGCGACATCAAATGGTCCGCAGCCATGGAACGTTTGGGGGTCCTCAATGGCTTTTTCATAGCCTTTGCCCTTTTTAGTGAGAATGTGTATTAGTACGGGTACATCCTGCTGCTTGGCCCAGGTCAGTGTGTCGATGAGCAATTGCGTGTTATGGCCGTCGACGGGACCGATGTAGCGGAGTCCAAACTCCTCGAACAACAAGCTGGGGACGATGATGCCTTTGACGGCTTCTTCCACCTTGTGCCCGATCTGCGCCAGCTCGGGACCGACGCGAGGGAAGCGCTCCAGGAAGTGATCGATCCGCTTGTGCGCGGCTGCGTAAGATGGATGACGCACAATACGGTTGAGGTATTCGGCGATCGCGCCGACGTTCTTGGCAATGCTCCACTCGTTATCATTGAGGATGGCAATGAAGCGTTTGGTCGTGGCCTTGATGTTGTTCAGCGCCTCATATGTGATGCCGTTGGTGAGGGCCGCGTCACCGGCGATACAGATGACGTTCTCATCCGTCTTGCCCCGGTCACGCGCAGCGGCCATCCCGAGTGCGGCAGAAAGCGCCGTCCCAGCGTGGCCGGCACCAAAACAGTCGTAGGGGCTCTCCGCACGGAATGCGAAACCCATGGGGCCGCCGGTTTGGCGAATCTTGGAAAAAGCCCCGCGACGGCCGGTCAGAAGCTTGTGGACGTACACTTGGTGGCTGACGTCCCAGACAAACTTGTCCTTGGGGGACTCAAAAACACGGTGCAGCGCAATGGTCAACTCGACCACGCCGAGATTCGGCGCTAGATGGCCGCCGGTCTTGCTCAGCACCGTGATCAGCTCATGGCGGATTTCCTCCGCCAACGTCTGCAACTGCTCCATCGTGAGCAGCTTGACGTCGGCCGGCGAATTGATCATGTCAAGATAACGTCCCATTCCAGGCTCCTTGCTTGTCAGAACAGCTTGCCACTCTCGTCCGCGGAGTCTTGTTCGTTACCCTCTCCGCGTTCAACTTTGAACGGTTCCAGCGCGACACTGCCGTCCGTCTTCTTGGTGAGGATCTCGATCTTCTTTTCAGCTTCGTCCAGTTTCTGGCTACAGAACCGAACCAAGCGCGTGCCTTCCTCGTAGTTTTTGAGAACGTCCTCCAGCGGCAATTCCGCTTCCTCCATATCGGTCACAATCTTTTCGAGCCGCTGGATGGCCGACTCAAACGTTAGCCCGTTCCTACTCAGAACGGGCTCAGCTCCCTTTTTCTTGCCTTTCATTCTATGTCAATTGGGGAAGATACCACAGAATCGAACGCACCATCAAGCACCTTGGTTGAAATCTTAGTTCCTGCCGCGACGTGGGTTACGCTGCGGACGATCTCGCCGGTCCCGGGAATGAGCGTAATACTGTAACCGCGCTGTAAAGTGGCGTTGGGGCTGAGGAGCTCCAGTTTGGCCCTGGCTTGGGCCAAGCGGTGTCCCGTTTCTTGCCAGCGGCGGGCCCACGCCGTGCGGAGGTTCTGTTCGTTGAAAGCGACTTGCTGCCGTCCGTTAGCAAGAAGTGCCTGTGGACCAAGCAGTTTGAATTTTCCGGAGGCAGTCGCCAACCGTGATCGCTGCCTCGCGAGAGTCACGCGAGTGGCGTGCGCCAGGCGGTGGCCAGAGTCGTCGACTCGCTGCTGGTATTCGCGGATGATTTCCGTCGGTTTGCGAAACACGTAGTTGGAAGCCAAACCGGAAAAGCGTTGGCGGGCTGCTGCGAGTCGGAGTTGCAACCCGCCTTGCAGACGCACCTGATACTGCTCTATCCGCTGTTTGAATTCCTCCTTCGCCTTCACGACCAATTCTGCGGCGGCGCTGGGTGTCGGCGCCCGCAGATCCGCGACGAAATCCGCAATGGTGAAATCAATCTCATGCCCGACGGCGGAAATCGTGGGGATTTGGGAACGGGCGAAGGCTCGGGCGACCACTTCTTCATTGAAAGCCCACAGATCTTCGAGCGAGCCGCCGCCGCGCGTCACAATGATCACGTCAAGAGGCAGGCGACCGGAGGTGTGTAGCGCATTGAAGTCGTCGATAGCAGCAGCGATTTCCGCGGCAGCGCCTTCGCCCTGCACGCGGACGGGGTGGATGACAATGTGCACATTGGGAAAGCGGCGGTCGATGATGTTGAGGAAATCGCGGATCGCCGCACCCGTGGGCGATGTGACCAACCCGATGTGCTGGGGCAGGGCGGGGATCGGCCGCTTGCGCAACGAATCAAATAGTCCCTCCTTGGCGAGGCGCTGCTTCAACTCCTCGAAGGCCAACTGGAGGGCGCCGAATCCTTTCGGCAGAAGCTGGCGGGCAACGAGCTGGTATTGCCCACTCTTCTCGTAGATGCTGATGTCGCCGAAAGTGATGACCTGCAAGCCGTCTTTCAGCTTGAACCCAACCTTGGCAGCGACGCCACGAAAAAGCACCACGGCCAATTGCGCACCGGCATCTTTGAGTGTGAAATAGACATGGCCGGAAGACGGCGACCGAACATTGGAGATTTCGCCTTCGACCCACACGCTTGGAAAGAGTTCTTCAAGCAGATCTTTGACGCAGTGCGTCAACTCGGTGACGCTGAGAACTTTTGCCGGGAGGACTGTCATGGACGCGCTAATCAAGATGCGACTTCACCCGTGGGAGCGTCTGGCGTGCTTTATCCCAGTAATAGTCATCGGTGACCCAGGCCTTCGGCATGGCAAGCGCCTTCTCGAGGTTGTCGTTGGCTTCCTGCCACCGTCGTCCCGAGGCGAAGGTGATGCCGAGTTCCACACGATGCGGGACGGTCTGGGGCGCGATCTGGGTGGCCCGCGTGAGATTGCGCACCGCGTCATCCAGCGAGGCGGATGGAAACTTGCCATAGATCAACTCGGCGAACTTGCGTAAGACCCAGTTCAACTCGACCATTTCACGGTTCCAGACGCCCAGTACATGATAGGCGAGATCTTCCTTGTCGTTGAGTTTGATGGCCCGCTCGGATTCCTTCTGCACTTCACTGGCCAGTTCCACCTTGCGTTTGCCACCCTCATAAAGCGCCAGCTTGCCGACGGCCACGGCAAGGTAAGCGTGCCCCTTCGAGTCGGCCGGATTGAGTTTCACGGCGGCACGGGCCAATTGTTCGGCGTCCACACAGCACTGCTTCTGCTCGATTGGATCTTTGGAAAGCGTGCTGGTATCCGCGAGTGCCCGCGCGAGTTTCCAAGTGGCCTCGTAACTGTCGGGCGACTGCATGTGTGCTGTGCGGTAGGCTTTGAGGGCCGCGCCGAGATCGAATTTCGCAAGCGCCGCATCCCCGGCCGCCACGTCCTGGTCCGCGTGCGCACCCGTAATCGCGCCGAGAAGACAGAGCGCGACCCAGAGACTACGGCTCATAGTCTTCCACGGGAAACTCCGGGTGCATGATCGGCTTGTATCCCTTGGGGAACGGAACCGGGAAAGTGACGATATCATAGACTCCGGTGAATTCGCGTCCCATCCAGCGCACGAATCCCTTTCCCACACCGTACGTCGCGCCCGCGCCGCCACCGTGTTCCGAAGTCACCTTGGTGATCTGATTGGGAACTTCCACGATGCCGAACAGTACATTGGCAATACCACGACCGAATTTGCGCAAAGCATTCTGGCCCCGGGGGGCTTCGTCAGTTTCGGCCACCGCGCGGAACGGAAGGAGGAGTGCAAAGACCAGCAACAAACCGAGTAGTTTGGCTTTCATGCGCTCACTATAGCGGGTTGGTGCCTCCGCTTCAATTTCTTTCCCTTGCACGTAATTCTCAGCCAAAATCTCCTCCCCCGCCAAATAAAAACCACAACCGGTTGTGGTGCCCATTCCCGCCAAAAAAATTAACACGTCGTTGGCTGTCGTTAACCGTGTTTCATGGTTGTTCACCACACCCCCGCCGCCCTTCGTAGTGAACCTCTTCCCCCTCCGAGAACTTGAGCGTTGAGTGTTGTGCGTTGAACGTTGAGCGTTTAGGTGTTTCCCGCCTCCCCATTCGCGTCCCATTCCTGTCTCCATCGCGTGTCCGCCATAGCTTTTGCGACGGCGGATGCCCTTCGTGTTACTCATAATTCCTCTTCACGCCCCCACTGTACCCCCATCTCCAAAACCACGTGAGCGCACTATGGAAGGTTTGGAAGCTTTCACAAGCTTTTCTTCCAAACCCCCGTAAACATTGGCTGTTTCACGGGGTGAAATAGCCGGAAATTCAACGAAACGCCCACTCACTCAGTCACCGCCGCACTCCGGCCGAACCGCAAACCCTAAAAGCCATCCGCCGAGGCTGGTATCTGGGCCGGGATGCGTTTCGCGAAGAGTTACTCGAGCAAATGAGTAACCGCTATGCGATTATGCGGGACTGATCCCTTTTCGGGTGTAGCAGCCTCCGTCCCGGAGGCTCAGCCGCGGTATTGAAGGGCACGGTGGGCGCCATAGCCGGTCGTTGGTAGGGACGGCTGGCCCAGCCGTCCGCGCCGTCTATCAAAGGGAGATGAACCAGATAAGTCCAAGCCTGTAGCCATTCTGTTGCCCAAAATTACCGAACACACGTTGTTTTACCCCGCAACAACAGAATGCGCTGCCAGGTTTCCGTAACTGAATTGCCGGCTGTGCCAATCCAAAGTTGGTTACGGCACGAGGCGGACGCGGTAGAACAGCGCGGCCGGGTTGGTGGCCGCACCAGTATTCAGATAGTTCGTCGTGGTGCCGGTGGTGTTGGTGACGGAGAAGATCGCGGCGAAGTTGTTGGTCGCGAAGCTGCCGGCCACGCCGGCAGTGCGTTCCAGCGCGTTGGTCTTGCCGGTGCCGGTCATCCACGTCACGCGGATGTCGTTGTTGGTCTTCGTGACAGCAGTGACACCGAAGAAGGAGGCGCTGTTGGTCGGATTGGTGCCGGCCAGATACTCGGCAAGATCGCTCTGGCCGTCACCATCCGGATCCTCGTTGGCCAGGTTCGGATCGAACGGGTTGAATTTGTACTGCTGTTTCCAGCTATTCGGGATGCTGTCGCCGACCGCGCTCAAACCCGGGGCAAGGTTCGTGGTGGTAGCGGAGAGCGTGCCGCCGGTCTTGATGAGACGTCCACAGGCATTCGTGATCACGAGCGTGTCCACGAGGAGCGTGCCGCCGCTGAGCGTGAACGTGCCGCCCTGCAGATCGAGGACGGCGTTGTGGGCGGCGTTGGTCACGGCCAGCGTGCCGGCGTTCATCGTGACGCTGCCCGATCCGCAGCCAGGTTGGCCGACAATGAGGCCATCCCTGATTGTGCTTGTGCCGCCCGCGATGGTCAAAGGACCGCCCGTCCCCGCATAGCCCACGAACACCCACCCGGCCTGCCACGTGCCATTGCTCACCGTCATCCGCCCGGGGAAAAAGTTGTTGGCGATGTACACGGGAGTAGCGACTGAATCCGACGTCACTGTCAATTGACCGCCCGTCATCCAGACCGAACCCACAATAAAGAACTCGCCAGCCGCTATGGTGGTCGTGCCACCGGCGATGGTCAACGTGCCTTGCGTGTCAACTTCCACCTGAACGGTGTTCCACGTGCCATTGCTCACCGTCATCCGGCCGGTGCCATTACCACCAATAATCGATGAACCGGTAGGGGTGGTGCTCAATAGACCGCCCGTCAACCAGACCGTGCCCGTGGCATTGGCCGGGTTGCCCACAGAGAGGTCTCCCGAGAGTGTGTTCGTGCCGCCCCCGATGGTCAACGTGCCTTGCGAGCCGGCATTTGCGCCCACATTCACATTCTGAGCCTGCCACAGGGCGCCGGATCCGACCGTCAGGCTGCCGGAGCCACTCGCGCCCACGTCGCTCGCCGTGTTCAGCGTCTTCAGTTGGGCTATGGAAGGGGGGATGTTCACATGGACATCCACAATGCCGTCGACGAGAAACCCACTCCCGCCCACGAGGTCCACTTCCACCGTGCCGGCTTCAATCTCCAAAGCGCCATTCGTGGAAATCGTGCACGTGTTCAAGATCCGCAACGGCACATTCGTAGCGCCGGGAATGAGAAATAATCCGTTAGAGAACCCCACCGGGGCGGATACCAAGAGATTGCTGATCGTCATCGTCCCCGGGTGGCTTGCTGTTGTGATTGAGTCAATCGCCACGAACTTGCTCGGCGTGTTGACGATGCTCACGAGCCCAAACGTGCTGGACGGCGCGATGCCGGCGGACCAATTGGTATTGACGTACCAATAATCGATCGTCGAGAGTATCCACGTATTGGTGGTCTGGCCCTGACTGGCCGGCAAGCCCCAGCCCAGCCCAACGACAGCCACCACGATCATCTGCCAAGTCCGCAAGCTCCGCTGCTTCATGAGTTACCTCGTTCCAAGATTAGAGCGCACACGGCAGTGTCAGCGCGTCCTCGTATTTCCGAGCGACACCGGTGAGAAAGCCCGAACGAGACGCCAGCCCCTTCGCTTCTCCAGTAAGGCAGCAGAGCAAGGAAGCGCCAGAAAGTCCAGCAAATTCAGACTTCCCAAGGCGTTGACGCGGTGCGATTGCCATCGGGTAGGCGATGATGCGGGACTGACTCCGTTTCGCCTCCGAATTGTAGGGCTAGATGCCCCGTTCGACGGGGTATCCAGCCGTCCGCGCCGTTCATCAAAATATCGCCGCCTCGTTCCCCCTTGTCCGAATCCCCACTGCCCAAACTTGAGCGTTGAGCGTTGGACGTTGTGTGTTGAGCGTTAAGGTGTTCTTGCCCCCGTCGCCTGCGCCACGAAACCACCGTGACCTTGAACTGGATTGCCCTCCGCCTTCAGATGGGCGCCAGTGGACGAGTCCGCCATAGCTCGAAGAGCGACGGCAGATCCCTCGCCAACTGCTTGCGCGAGAGACGATGAACACAAATAGGCGATTATGCAGGACTGGCCCCTTTTCGGACACTAGTTGCGTCCATCTGTGTGGTTATGCCCCCAACACTAGATCAACTGCCTTGCTCGTTCCTCGCTGAGCCATCAACGTTGCACGTGTCGCCGCTGAATACTCAGCCATGACCTCAAACGCTTCCTTCAGTTCGCGAATTCGGCGGTGGAGTACATTACCCGCCGTCGCATCACCTACGTTCGATTTGACCAACAGATCATCCGCTTCTGCTAAGCACTCTAGGATTTTTTCGCAATGCCTTCCTCGCCTTTCCTTCAATTCATCCTGAGCAAGTCCCAGAATTCGTATCGACTCGGTTGCTCGTTTATGGAAATAACCCTTCTGGTCGCTACAAATTACTGGGTGCGGAATTACTGTCCCATCCGGATTAAACCATAACAACCCCGGGTCAGCCTCCAACGTCGGGTCCAAAATCAGCGGTTGCTCTGAATCTATGGGATCGGGGACGTCAGGCGAGGGCCTTGGTCCTTTGGCGCGCTTGCTTTCATCCCAGAGCGGGAAGTGGTCAGCCTTTCCGCCCGCTACACCTCGACTCTTGGCGGTGCCATACATGTTGCAGTGAGAACATGCGAACCGATAATTGCTCCAGCTATACGCAAGCCACCAATATCCGCCGTGGTCTGGGACTTCCGATATATTGTTCTTGGGGCGATAGTGGTCAATCGGAGTTAGCGAACGTTTCAACCTCGATTCACAATACCAACATTTACCGTCTAGAAAATTGCCTAACGGTTTCCGAAGCTCCTGCCATTTTTGAGATTTATTGATCGCCTTTTTTCGCGCTTCCTTCTCTAAATCCTTTATTGCCTTATTTGCTGCTGCTGCAGTCTCGGACCAGCCTTTCGGAAGACGCTTCTGGATCTTTTTTAGATCAACGTGGCGCATTTCGGTCCTTCTTCATGCTCTCCAAGATTTCTACGGCAAGCTTTTGCTGCTTTCGACGCTGCTCTCGCGTGAGTTTTGCAGTCAACAGATCACGATCGTAACCAAGGACGGTCATCGCTTCGACAAAGCGCTCGTACAATGGATCACGAAGAGTAAGCGTTGCATCCAAACCGCCAAGTTCTTCGGTTAGCCGTGCTAATTCCTTCTTTTCCTTGGCTGTCAATTTTTCTTTAGCGGCTATCAGAGAAGCGCCACTTCGCTGTGGGAAGGGGTCAGTCGAAGGGGTCAACACTTGGCAATTTACACGTGCCGCCGCTTGCGCTGCAACCATCCCGCGCCCACATCCCTGCTTTCTGATATTTACAATGAGCCAGGAGAATACACCCCTCACTTTCCCTTGCGTCTAGTCGCGGGCCTCCAGTAAGCTAAACGGCACAATGAAGCTCAAAGGCAAAACCGCACTGGTGACGGGCGCGGCGAAACGGGTCGGGCGGGAGATCGCCCTCGGCTTGGCGCGCCGCGGCGCAAACATCGTGGTGCACTACAATTCGTCAGCAGCGGACGCTCGCCGGACCGTTGCGGAAATCAAAGCGCTGGGGGTGGACGCCATCGCCGTCGGGGCGAATCAAGCCAAGATGACGGAAGTCCGCGCGGCAGTCAGCAAAGCCGTGAAGCACTTCGGCGAGATTCACGTACTCGTGGCCAGTGCCGCCGTGTATAAGAAGACGCCCTTCGATACGTTGACCGAGCGCGATTGGGATTTTCATATCGACGCCAACCTGAAAGGGCCTTTTCTGTTCGGGCTCGAAGTCGGCCGACATATGCAGGCACGGAAAATCGACGGCAAGATCATCAATTTCGCCGATTGGTCCGCCATCCGCCCCTACGCGGATTATCTACCGTATTGCGTTTCCAAGGCCGGAGTGATTTGCCTGACAAAATCTCTGGCCAAAGCGCTCGGGCCTCGCGTTCAGGTCAATGCCATCGCGCCAGGTCCCATCTTGCTGCCGCCCGACTTCACGGAAGAGGAGACGCAGGCAGTCATCGACGCGACGGTGGTCAAACGACTGGGATCACCCAAGGATATTGTAAATTCTGTGTTGTTCCTAATCGAAGGCAGCGATTTCATCACGGGCCACACGCTGGTCGTCGATGGCGGTCGCCTGATTGCGGGAGCGTGATATGAAAAAGACGAATTTCGATGTTTATCTGGAGCAGCAGCTAAAGGACAAGGATTTTGCGGATCGCTTCTCCCGGGCTGGTGAAGCTTGGGAGGTGGCGCTCCAGATTGCGGCGCTTCGGAAAGGCCGCGGATTACGGGCCCGGCCGCAATCATAATCCTCGCGATCGTGACGGCAGCGACTCTGAAGTGCGCGACCCTCCAGCATTGCCTTCCGAGGTAAAATGCGGCATCATTGCGGCATGTTCCGGGTCACGAAACACATCGACTTTTGTTACGGGCATCGGTTGCTCAACTACGAGGGGAAGTGTCGACATCTGCACGGCCACAACGGGCGGGTGGAGGTGCACATCGAGGCGGAGAAACTGGATGTGCGCGGCATGGTCCAGGATTTTTCGGATATTAAAGAGGCCGTCAAGAACTGGATTGATGAGACACTCGACCATCGGATGTTACTGCACAAGGATGACCCAATTCTGCCGCTGCTGAAACAACGTGGCGAGTTGTTTTATGTGATGGACGAAAACCCGACCGCCGAGAATATCGCGAAGCTCATCTTCAACCACGCCCGCGCCGAGGGACTACCCGTTGTCGAAGTGCGACTGTGGGAGACACCCACTTCCTCCGCCACCTATCGCGGGTGATTGTTTATCAGCGTCGTTGGAAATGGACGCGAGCAATTCCGAGATATGCCAAACTCAGCGTCCCGGCCCCGTCGTGGCAAATGGTACTCGCTTCAGAACATCTCCGACAGTCGTTGCGCCGCTGCGCTGGATGTCCTGCTGGTCAATGATGAGGACCGGGGAAATGGCGTCGGTCGTGCGCCCAACTCGCTTGACGTCTTGTGGGATGTTCGAACCCGTAATGATTACTTTGCCCTTCAGCCCTTCGCTCTTGACTGAACTGGGTGTATTCGTGGTGGTGTTGGCTTCCACAATGGCTGTGACCGGTTTCGCCGGTGAGCTCGTTTGGTCATCGGCAAATGCTACCGTTGCGACGGCAAGATTTGCGACTAAAACCAACGGCAGCAGTCGCGCGACACCCATTTCGGCTGAACCACGCAGAGAGGTGGTACTCTTCATATCTCCTAGCCTCCACGAACACTTGGTTGGGTGAGACAAGCTCTTGTTATGAAAATGTAACTCGGATGACAAGCTTTTTTTGAAGGAAAACGCTCCGCAAGAAAGGGCTAGACTTTTTTTCAGGTTGCTCCTACCTTCGCCTTGCCTCTGGTACGACAGGCATTAAAGGTGAGGAGAGCCCTTTTGAGTTAGCGATCTTATCTTCTGCGAACCGTTCCCGAACAATGCCATTACGGATGAAGAAACCATGATACGGCTATTCTTGAAGGGCGGCCCGGTTATGTGGCCGCTGTTGATCACGTCTATCGTTGCCCTGACAACAGTCATCGAACGGATTCTCTTTCGCGTTCGTGAGCATTTCCGTCGCGACCCCGATGTCGTGGAGAATATTTTCAGCCAGGTCGAAAAGGGCAATATTAACGCCGCGATTCGGGCCGGCGAAGGCAGCAATGATTACATCGCCCGCATTGTCGTCTATGGGTTGACACATCGCGAAAAGTCGCTGAGCAACGCCTACCTCAAGGCGGCCAATCAGGAGCTGCAACGCTTCAACCGCGGCCTGCCGATTCTCGACACGATCATCACCCTCGCACCGTTGCTCGGCTTGCTCGGGACAGTCACGGGACTCATTCGCGCGTTCGGCTTGCTCGGCGCGCAGGAACTCGGCAGCCCCATGGCGATCACCGGTGGTATCGCGGAGGCGCTTATCGCCACGGCGTTCGGCCTGGCCATCGCCATTACGGCGTTGATCCCCTTCAACTATTTAAACGCCCGACTCGAGGAAGCGCGCAACGTCGTCCAGGACGCCGGCTCCCAACTCGAACTATTGCTCGGACAGGGCGGGGGCGCGGCCACCGGGTCCGGTGGTTCGAGCATGCAAGTGGGACGTTCCGCTTCATCGGGAGCATCGGCTCACTAGGGCTGGCCAATGAATGTTCCTTCACCCAGTTCCCGCAAGCGAGCACGCATCGAGATCATTCCGCTCATCGACATCATGTTCTTCCTGCTCGCAACGTTTCTGATGGTATCCCTCAGCATGATCAAGAACCAAGGTGTGCAGGTGAATCTGCCGGCGGCGGCGACCAGTGCCCCCCAAGAGCAGAAGGACTTCGCCATCATTAGCATTACCGAGCAAGGCGACATCTTTTACAACAAAGAGAAGATCGAACCGGACCAGTTACGTCCATACCTGGAGTCACTGCGCGATACCTATGCGGAACCGAAAGTCTTCATCAATGGCGACGAGAAAGTCGTGTTCGGCAAGGTGGTGACAGTGCTCGACGAGGCGCGTCAGGTCGGTATCGTGAAAGTCGCCATCCAGACCAAGAAGGAACAGGTCATCCATAAATAGTGAGGCGGTTGACTTCGCCACGGGGTGGCCCTAGTTTTTGACATGCTCGATTCATTTTCCAAGCGGCTCATTCTGAGCTTTACGGTGGCGATTGCCCTGCATGCCCTGGTTTTGTTCGGTCGCGGTCTTGTGGTTCAAGAAGCTGTGACTGGCACGGGTGATGGCAACGTCGAAGTCGAACTTGCGGAAGGCCCGCCCGGCGGCGGCGACAGCGCTCCCGTTCTGCCGGAACCTCCACCTCCTCCCGATCAGCCGGTTCCCGAGGCGACTCCCGAGTTACAACAGGATGTAGTCCCCACCGATGAGATGATTATGCCCGATCCCAACGCAGAGCTACCGCCGCCCACGCCGCCGACCGAAGCCCCGAAGCCACATCCCATCAACACCAATCTGTATGCGAGCACTGGCGGCACCGTTCATCGCACGGGCACGGTTGGGGGTGGTGTGCCCGGCCCGGGTACCGGACGCGGAAGAGGTGGCAGCGGAGGTGCGGCTTGGGGCGATCCGCGCTACGGCAATAACCCGCCACCGATCTATCCGCTCGAAGCACGAAGGATGGGACAACAAGGGACCGTTATCCTGAGCGTTCGGCTGAATGCGGAGGGTACTGTCGAAACCTTGGCGGTCAAGGAAAGCTCCGGCTACGTCTTGCTCGATCAGGCCGCAATGCGGGCCGTCAAACGGTGGCATTTTAAGCCCGCGACCGTGGCGGGCATTCCCGTAAGCTCACAGGTCGAAGTTCCCATTGAGTTCCACCTGGACGAGTAACTCAATCACGTGTCGGCGCGCTTCGTCCCACCGGAATCCCCGGCTCATTGCGGCAGATTGCCGTTGGCAGGCGCCGCTGCCGGCGGCGCAGCTTGCTCCGTCGCCAACTTGGGCTCCACCGTGATGTCATCGACGTCCAGGTCCCCGGTCGCGTTGTAGAGCGCGGGCGCGAACACGATGTAAACCGACCCTTTGGGAATATCGTTGACGACGTCGTTCACAATCCAGGCGGAGTTTGTTTTCAGCGTCGGGACTTTCGGCCAGCCGCCGACGCGCTTGCCCTGACCATCCTCAAATACAAACTGCAGCCGCGCATCGGAGACAACATTCGATGCCGTGGAAAGCTGTAAATTAACGGTTCGCATCCGCACGGTCACTTTAAGTGAAATCCATTTTGGATCGAGTTGGAAACGTCCTTGCGCCTGGATGCTCTTACCCGGAGTGTCGTTCGAGACCCGCAGGAAGTGGTTGCTTCCCTCGGCGACCACCGCGCACAATTTCGGATCACTAAACCGCCAACCTTGCGGTCGGCTTGCGTCGTCAAGCTTCTCAAATGTGCCTTCTGGAAAGCCTGTTGTTAGCGGCAAAGCCTCCAGAGCCGGTGCCTCGCCGATTTGTACATCGTCCATGTCGAACGTTCCCGTCGCGTCGTACAGCGCGGGCAGAAGCTTGACATACATCGCGCCCGGCGGAATCGGGGCTCGCACTGTCTTGGTGACCCAATCGGAATCCTGCCGTAACGCCGGTGCCGGCGGCCACCCGCCAACCATTTTACCGGTGGCATCCTCAAAGACGAACTGCATCCGCGCACCATCCATCGTGTTGGTGCCAATCTTGAGGTCCTTGCTCCGCAATCGCGCGCTGACCTTCAGCACTTTCCACTTCGAATCGAGTGTGAAGCGATTGTCCTCGATGGCCGTGGTACTGCCGGATCTTTCATTGACGAGGCGGAGGAAGTGATTACCGTTCTCCTCAAGAACCTTCACGTTCGGTTCCTTGGGCAGCTTCCAACCCACCGGGCTGCCGTCCGCTTCGAGCTTTTCAAACGTGCCCTCCGGAAAGCCCGCTTGAATCGGGAGCGCCTCGATGGGCGGGTTCGGGAGCACCGTGATGTCGTCCACGCTCAACTCACCGGCGGGACCATAAACGCCCGGCTCGATGGCGAGCGTCGTCGCGCCCGTGAGCACTCCGAACGTCGTGCTCAGTGTCACCCAGTCTGAATCAACGCTCAATTGCGGGCAGGACGGAAAGCCGAGGGGTTTGCCGATCTCATCTTCAAAACGCAGCATCACCCTGGCATTCTGCCAGGCTTGCTCGCCAAGTTGCAGATTCCGGGCTCTCAGCCGCGCGGACACTTTCAATTTTCTCCACGATTGATCGAGCGGCAGTCTCGTGCTGATCACCGTTGGCCGCTGCGCATTCGTCGTCGTAAGGACGCAATAATGGTTGCTGCCTTCTTCCGCGAGGCGCACCGTATCGCCGCTGATGGGTTTCCAATCCAACAATACGCCGCGCGCGTCGATGTTCTCGAAAGCCCCACTGAAAAAGACATTCGTGGCGGATTGCGACAGGGTGGGGCGGTCGGCCAGGAACAGTAGGCCGACGGTGAAGGCGAGCGAGCGGAGTGCAAATCGTTTCATGTCGTCTTCCTTTTCGAGTTCCGGTTAACAATGCCATTCGCCCTTGTTTTAGCAAGAAATCTATATGGAATTATGGTGCGATTGACGGTGGCCGGGATTCCATGGACCTGCCACCGAACACAGTTGCGGCGTAGCGGGTGGACTGGTACATTTCAAGTGTAGGAGGCTACTGCATGAAGACATTTCTTACGTTGTCTCTCGCGATGCTGTTCCTCACAACCGTCGTTACGGCCGATCCCGCCAAGGCGCTCACCTACGCGGACGTTAACACCCAAGCCATCGAGTTGTTTCAGCAGGGCAAGTATGCCGAGGCCGTCGAGCGCGAAGGGCAGGCGATCAAGATGGCCGAAGAGAAGCTGAGCGCGGATGATGAGAAGCTCACGAACATGCTCTTGAATCTCGCCCGTATGCACGAAGCGCAGAAGAGCTACGCCGACGCCGTCCCGATCTATCAGCGCATCATTTCGATACAGGAAAAGAACATCGGCGCCGAGTCCCTTGAAGTTGCCGGCACTTGGGAAAGCCTCGGCTCCCTTTACGTCTTATTGGAAAAGTACACCGACGCGGAACAGGCACTCCGAAAGGCGATCGCGGTTCTCGAGAAGGCCAAAGGCGCGGATAACAGCGAAACCATCGACACGTGCGAGACGCTGGCCTGGGCGTACCAGCGCCAGAACAAATACGCGGACGCTCTGGCCCTGCATGAGCGCGTGCTTGCTGCCCGGGAAAAATCGTTGGGCCCGGAAGATCCGAAGCTGGGCAACGTCTGCCACAACATCGCGTACCTCGACGAGAAGCTGAGGAAATACAAGGAGGCCGAGGCCATGTACAAGCGCGCGCTGGCGATCCGTGAAAGAGCAAAGCCGGACGGCGCTGATGTCGCCCAGTCCTTGGATTTCCTGGCAAAATTCTATTACAATCAGGGCAAGTTCATGTCGGCTGAGCCGTACCTCAAACGCGATTTGGCGGTGAAAGAGAAGCTCGTCGGCGCCAATAATCCTGAACTCATTGCGATCCTGGAACTTTACGCGGACGTGCTGGAGCAGATGAAGAAGGTCAATGCCGAACGTCAGGTCAAGGACCGCCTCAGGAAACTGCGCGAGATCGAGAAAGAGTCTGGCAAACCAAAGAGCGAATGAGTTGTTCGCGGCCTCTCGCTACAGGCTGATCACCTTTTTCTGGCCGCATCCATTTGCAAAATGTTGAAACGGGTGTAAGTTGTGGCCGGGTGACTTGGATGAAGTTGAAGCCGAGAAGCATCAACCGTTCATCGCTGGCAGTCCTATGGGTAGCCGTAGCGAGGTTCGTCGTGTGTTTTGGGCCAGTTTCTTGCGCCCAGGCACAGACTCTACAGACCACCCGATTGGTGGACTATAGTAATCCTTCCCACCTTTCGCGGCCCGCCCTGCCGCACTCCACAACCCAAACGAACGCAGCCTTTGTCGTCGACGCGAAGGGACGGGACGTGGGCGATATCATCAAACCCAATATCACGAGCCCTGCGGACCGGTGGATGAAGTTTGAAAGTGAATACGGTATCCAGGAGGAAAGTTTATCGCCCATCGGAAGAATGTTTCAAGTCGCCAAGTATGGGCTCGATCGAATGACCTTTACTGCGCAGGAGACAGCCAAGAGATTCGAGTTCACGTATGATCTCGGGGATGCGCCGCCGAACGAGCCCGGCAGCCGAATCCCCGCGCCGCAGTATTCCCTTCCCATGTTTGGCAGATTCGGCCATGCCCAGATTAAGTCGGAAGTTACCATTCACGACCCCCAGACAGGGCAGGCATTCATCGGCCTCAAGCTGGCCATTCCGTTTGGGCAGGGTGGGTGACTGAGCCCGCCATTATCGGTACGACGAAATGCCGCGGCTAGTGACCGGCTGTCTTGTCCATCCCATACACGAGGACTTTGAAACTACCGGGAATAATCTTCGGACGCTGCCGAGGGGCGTCTGGGGTTGGCGCTGGTTGCGGCTCGTATTTGGCGGAAGCCAGGTAAATCCTGTGGGTCTTGGGATCGAGCGCCATGGTACGCGCCCCCCGTTCGGTCGCCAGCGTTTGCACAACGATTAGTTTGTCGGGCGATTCTTCGTGGGCGATGGTGACGGTGCCGTCACCATTGGAGCTGAAGGCGAACTGCGTGCCTGGATCGAACGCATTGGCGTCAACCCGGTCCCCGATGGGCACCGTGCCGATCACTTTGCCGGTGGCGCTGTCCATCATCACCATTAGTTTGTTGTGGCAGCCAAGGAAGAGTCGGTGATGCGCGACGTCGATCGCCATACCCGAAGGCCCTTCGCCCGGTGCGATCGACCAGGTATTCGTGACCTGGTGCGTCTTGGTATCGATCGCGACCACAGTGCTCTTGTCTTCGATGTTGTCGTAGACGCGCCCCGCTTTCGGATCGGCAGCGGGAAACTCCGGTCTGCCGGGAAGCGTGATCGTGGCGACCACCTTGCCGGTCTTGCCCTCAAACACCGTCGCCGATTGCCCGCGCCCGTTAAACGTATAGACCTCTTGCTGGCCCGGCTCATACAGGACCGCGTCCGGATTTTGGCCGGTGTCCACCTTGGAAAGGGTCTTGAGTGTTTTCAGATCGATAATGCTGGCCTTGGATTCCTGACCGTTGCTGGTAAAGCCGCGTTGAAGCTCCGGCGCGGGTGCGAGACCATGGACCCCGGGTGTATCGGCGATTTCGCCAACAACTTTCTCCTTGTCGATGTCAATCACCACAACCTTGGTGGCATGGGAGAGGTAGAGGCGGCGTGCGCCTTCATCGATGGAGAGATAGTCCCAGCCGCCTTCGCCGCCGACAGCTATTTCCTTCAAAAAGTGGTACGGGCCGTCGGCACGACAACCGGGAACAAGCACGATGCCGAGTATCCCCAGTGCGACCAGGCGAATGAGTTGACGAACGTATTTTTTCATGACGGTAGTGGACTCCTATTTAGCCGTGTGGTCGGAGAATAGGCATTAGAAGCTCGGTTACTCAAGAGGAAACGTCCAGTCATTGAGTTGACCGACATCGAGTCACCTGCGCATTTCTTCGCCAAACGAACCCGATTGCGAATAAATTTTTTGCGCATCCTAACCTCCTGCCACCCTGCAACATCCGTGCGCAATTTCGCGTTTGCAAATCGGGTTCGTTTCGCAGAAACGTATGTTTTTCAAGACCCTCGTTCTCCGATAGCCGAGTCCGACGAGACGCGCCGAATATGTGCCGTCGGCGCAATGGCGTGGGCGTCCCGCCCGCAACCTTCTGTTTCGAGTGGCACTGGCGTCCCGCCAGTAGCCGTCCGCCTTGCCGTCGTGCGCGGGTCTCCCCAATCCAAAATGCTCTCACATTCACGCGCCAACTATACCCATCCCCCAACATCTTGTCCAGTAAAACAATCGATTAATGATATGCAGGCTTGGACCCCCCCCCTCGGAGCGGATTAACGGATCGTAGAACGGGCGTCCCGCCCGTTTACCTCAGGTCGAGATCCCCGGATTAAGGGAAATGGGGTCAGGTCTCAACATCAAACAATTCGCTTTCTAGTTTCTTGACCAAACGCCGCAGTTTCTGATCGTGCGCGAGTCGTTGCCCCAAGCGGTGCACAGCGATCTGTGCGCAGCCGTAGTCGATACCGCCCGCAGCTTCAGCCAACTCGCGCAAGCGCATGCCCCCGCGTCGTCGTCCCAGATACAACGCGACATCCCGCCCCCAATCACCCTGTCGATCGCGAAAGGTCTTCCAACTCTCGCCCTTCTCAATCTCTACTGCCGCCACGATGCGCGCAAACCGGGGCCGCTCTCGTAGCCGTTTTAGTTGCGGCTGTTCCCGCGTGTTGCCCCGCGCTTGTCGCTTCATGCGCCGCATGAACTCCGCTCCCCCGAGCAATACCTGCGCTTCCAGACGCTCCCACGGGCTTGCGGGCAGGCCCTCGCGAATCGCTTCTTCCACATATTGCCGATAGCGTTGGTGCTGCGCAGCCCTGATCGCTCCGTCGCCAGAAGCCAACACCGCCTGGATGGTCAACCATTTCGGCCGGTCGGTCAAACCGGTGTAAACGCGGTAGGAACTCCACCGATACTGTCGCAGTCGATCCAGCCGCTTGCGTATTTGCTGCGCGTTCGGTCTTCCGTTCACGCCAGCCCGCGCGTGCCGTTGCGCGGCCTTGTTCAATCCCAACGCTGTCACGCGCACGGGATTCAGATGGACGTATCGACTCAATTCCCAGCCCAGTGCTTCTCCCTCCAGAAGAATGGCGCGGTAGCGGCCTTGGAATAAATGCCCGGAACGCCGATGCCGACGGTTGAACCAGACCGTGTAACTAACCTGCAACCACTGCATGGCCTGTGTCAGGTTGGCCGCACGGGTCTCCAGCAGTAAATGATAATGATTGTCCATCAATACATAGGCGTGGATCCGTATTTCAAACCGCTCCGCCCATTGCTCCAGCAAGGCTAGCCAGTGCTTGCGGTCGGTGTCGTCACGGAAAATCGCGCGGCGCTCGTTACCCCGGGCCGTCACGTGATACCAGCCCCCAGCTATCTCGATGCGTAACGGTCGCGCCATGGCCTGTATAACTACTGTGTGCCCCCACCGCGCGTCAATCAAATTGTTTGATGTTGAGACCTGACCCCATACATATACATACATATACACATACATACATACACATACATACATACCTACCATAGTGGTATTGTGCGGGGTAGGGACGCGGTCGCCGGGCGCGCCGTGTTTTTCGGGGTACGGGCAGCCCAGCGGTCTGCCCCTACCTACAGCACGACAAAACGCGTAACGTCGCTACGGTGGTGGCAGTGTCAAGATACGCTCTCTACCGACGGCTCCGGCAGCGAATCCGGAACTTGAATATCGGAAGAGATGGGGCGAAGCTTCTATACATGAGGCAGTGAAAGTGAAAACGAATACAGGAGGAGGCTGCGCGATGAAATACTCCGTAATTCCAGTTGTCATCGGGTTGGGTGCCGCGATTCTATCATTCTCGTGCGCGGAACAGTCGTCCGTGCTGAAATCGACGCCGACTGCAGGTACCGTGACGGAGAAGGGCAAGATTGTGCCCTCGAATACTGAGTTTGAAGGCACGATTGGCAGGATCGATGCCGAGGCTGGGTTGATTACGGTTCAACATTGGCCATTATCCAAAACCTTCAAGGTTACTCCTGACTGTCAGATCGACATTCTGACAAATGCCAGCGCAGTGCTGGCGCAGTTGAAAACCGGGGATGCCGTGGCCGTAACGTATGCGGAAGTGGGCAAGGATCTCGTTGCCAGCCGGATCGCCCGCATGGGCAGGGCACATGATCGAGAAGAGGAGCAGAAGAGGGAGCGCCTCGATGACATGCTGAATCCCAGCCCGAATCAATGAGCGCTCCGTAACACTGAACCCGCCGGGACCGAAGGACTACTTCTTCAGTCCGTCGAGGTTGTACGAATGGCTGGTTGGCGGCTCGCGATGTTGCCGGGTTACTTTACTTGGTCTGGAGCGATACCGGCCTGACTCCTTCACCGGGTTCTGAGCCCGGACCAAAGTCATATCCCATAAACACGAATGTTTCGACGTGTGGGGCAAAGCCCGTAACGCCAAAAAGCGGTTCGAGGTCAAGATGCAGGCGCGACGTCAGACGCCATTGCAAGCTCGGGCCTAGTTCCAAGTTCAAGTGTGCGTGGCGGTCACCGATATCATTCTCACTGTCCAATCTCGTTTCCATGCCAACGCCGAGTTTCTCGTCGATTGCCGAGTAACTAATAGCCAAACTGACCGCTTTCTCAGTCCGGCGGTCGCCATTGACTGCCTGCTCATAAAACAGGTCCGAGCCCCAGTGCCAACGCGGGGCCAGCTCGTCGCCAAGCAGCAGGTTGACCTCGGCCGCGTCGGTGCCGCCATTGTTATGCTTCCATTCGACTTTTATCGTGGGGTTCAATGGGATCTTGCCCCAGTCAGCGAGGGCCCATCGTAATTCAAATTCGCTATCAGCGTAGTGCCAACGGCCGCCGCCCGTATCACCCTCATTGAAATTGGCGCCGTGGACCTCATAGTCGACTTGGAACCGGTACGGCAAGCCGAGTTCGAACTCCTGCTGCAACGTGTGCTGGGGTGAGCCGCCGCGCGGGTACACCGCGTCCCAGCCGAATTCAGTTTCCGCCTGCCACGGCGGCTGCACATAAATACGCGTAAGCGCGAACCGCCGCCGAGCTGTCCACTCGGGCTGCTGGTTCGGCCCCATCAAAGTTTCCTCAGAAAGCTCGTTGGTCGCTGTGACTGTCACCGGCGGCATGGGCAGAGGGTTGACGGGCTGCGCGTCCGACTGCGCCAGACCGCACGTGGCTCCGCCAAGAAGGGCCAACACAATCAGCAAGAATAGTTCCGTTCTTCCGAAAGACACAAGGAACGCGCGCGATATTGGAGTATTCATAAATTCGGGCGGAGTGTAAGAGACCAAAGGATTTCAAGTCAAACGCATATTCTACAGCGGTGTGGACAGGTCCTGGCTTGACTGTTGATGTTATCGGCAATTGCCGTGGCGATTTTCACTCCGTGTCCCAATGGGAACCGGATTTGCCGCTTTTCTTCGTTGACGAAGGCAAATACGCCGGTAGATTGCCTCAAAACTGATTCTCGCCTTAGGGTGTGAGTCATACCGTTTGAACAACAAGCGTCGACTGGCTTTTCAGCCCGCGACGCTTGTTGTTTTTTGTCTGACTGAGGACGGAAGATCGGCATCGTCTTTTATTCCTGAAGCACCCGCCTTGTTCGCGCACAGAACGACCACCACTTCGTTGCACCTACTGATAGGGTTTCACCCAACTGTTTGCCGCTTGGCAAAGTAAATGGTAAACACATCGCTGCATGGATGAGGTTCCCGATCCTGAGGAATTGATTGAGACCCCACCACCCGAGGCGTCTTCGGCGGGCATGGAGGGGCCTCGCGACCCCTATGCGCCTTTCCGATTGCGAGAATATCGCTTCTACCTGTTCGGGTATCTGGCGGTCAACATGGGCGCCAACATGCAGTCGGTCGCAGTCGGTTGGGAACTCTATGAGCGCACTGGTTCGGCCATGGCCCTCGCCTGGGCCGGCTTGGTGCAGGCCATCCCGATTATGCTCCTGGCCCTGCCCGCGGGACAATTGGCCGACCGCCTGGATCGCCGTCGAATCGTGCTGTTTGGTCTGCTGGTGATGGTGATGGCATCACTGGGATTGGCGATCGTTTCTCACCAACGCGGATCGGTCGGATGGATGTATGCAATGTTGCTCTTGGGTGCGGGTGGACGAGCTTTTTTTTGGCCGGCCAGCCAGGCGTTGCTGCCCCAGTTGGTTTCCAACGATGGATTCGGCAGCGCCGTTACCTGGAGGAGCACCGGGTATCAAATCGCTTGCGTCGCGGGTCCGGCGCTGGGCGGGTTCATGATCGGCCTCCAAAAGACCACCATGTGGGTGTATGTCGTCGATGCGGCCATGGCTCTGGTGAATTGCTGTTGCGTGGCGGCGCTCACGGCCCGTCCCGTGACGCAGCGGGCTGGAACCGCTTCGCTCAAAACGTTATTGGCAGGTTTTCGGTACGTGCTTAATAACAAGCTGATCCTGGCCGCTATCACCCTCGATCTCTTCGCCGTCTTACTGGGCGGTGCGACCGCGCTATTACCCATCTACGCCCGTGACATCCTGCGCGTGGGGCCGACGGGCTTGGGCTGGCTGCGCGCGGCGCCCGCCGTCGGGGCCATCGGCATGGCCGTCACGTTGTCGCATCTCCCGCCGCTACGGCGGGCCGGCCGGGCGTTACTGCTGGCGGTGACGACGTTCGGCATTGTGACCATCGTGTTCGGCCTCTCCTCATTGTTCTGGTTGTCGCTGCTGATGCTGGCAGTCTGCGGTGCGGCGGACAACATCAGCGTCGTGGTGCGGCATAGTTTGGTGCAGTTGCGTACGCCCAATGAGATGCGTGGTCGCGTCTCGGCAGTTAACAGCGTGTTTATCAGCGCTTCCAACGAATTGGGGGAGTTCGAATCCGGCACCGTGGCGCGTTTCTTCGGCCCGGTGGCCTCCGTGGTCAGCGGCGGCATCGGGACGATCATCGTTGTGGCACTGACTGCGTGGATGTGGCCCGAGATTCGCAGACTCGGCAAACTCCACGAACAGTCCACGAAGAAAACGTGACTGCGCTCCTGCGCGTTTGCCGGTCAGTAGTTGGACATCGCTCTGGATATTCGCGCAGCAGTCAGTGCCGTCACCCTCTTGGGACAAGGCTCCAGTTTGTCAGGCGCTCGCGGGCACAACCACGAGAACTTCGCTTCCGCAACGAACGGGCTATGTCGTGATTCCCAGAATCATTATTGTCCCGGCGTGACGTCCACCTGGAAGAAGCGCTTCGGCCCGACGATCGTATTGGTAACGGTGATCGAACCGCCGGTGCCAGGGAGCTGACCGCCCGAAAGGGTCCAGGTTGGCGCGGCCATATCATCCTTGTATTCCACCTGGTACAACTGATTTGAGATCGTCGGGAAGCTGAAGATGAATTGTCCCGCGCTGATGCTGAGGGTCGTCAACTGTGGTACCGCGACCACGGTGAGCGTGCCGCTGTTGTAGCTGATCGTGTAATTCGGTGCCACGGCGCCGCTGGCGGTGATCGGGTACGTGTCCACCGGACTGTTGGTGGTTGCCGTCGTGCTCAAGGTCACCTGCGTTGTCAGCGCGTTGTTGGTGTCATCGCCAACGACGAAGCCGGCGTAACTGGCCGTCAGTGGCGGATTGGGCAATCCTGCCGTCTTGCTCTTGTTGTCGGCGGTGATCGTCAGGGATACTGCCGTAATATTGGCCGTGGTGCTGGCCGTGGTATTGGCGGTGTAGTTGGTCGCATCGATCCCGGAGATCGCGATACCGAACACGTTCACGGTCTTGTTGCTGCCCACATTCGCGTCGGCAAAGCTGGCCGTCGTGTAGGTGTCGCTGAAGCTGTCACCCGAGATACGGTTATCGGAGAGCGTGACGGTGGCGTTCGTCGTACCGTCGTACGGCTTGTCCACACCCGTGGCGCTCACCGTAAGCGAGAGCGCGTTGATGACACCCGTGCTGACCGGGGTGAAAGTGACCGCGTAGTTATTGCCGCTATTGCCGTCATTGACGCTGCCGGCTGGCGTGAGCGTCTTGCCTGTGGCCACGATCTTGTCGCTGTAGGTCTCCGAGAACCCGGCGGTATCCGTGCCTTGCAAGCTGCCGGTGGTGACCGTCGGCGAAGCCGCCGCGCTGGTCGTCTGGTCATACGTCTTGGTGTTTGTCGCTGCTGTCACCGTGATCGAACGCGTGCCGATGGAGCCCGTGACGTTCGGGAAGAACGAGACATTGTAGTTATTACCGCCGTTGCCGTCGATGATGCTGCCGGCTGGCGTGAGCGTCTTACCCGTGCCCACGTTCTTGTTGTCGTAGGTTTCCGAGAAGCCGGCGATATCCGTGCCTTGCAAGCTGCCGGTGGTGATCGTCGGCGAAGCCGCCGCGTTGTTCGTGCCGTCATAGGTCTTGCTGTTTGTGGCGGCCGTTACCGAGATCGACAGCGTGGAAATGGTCGCGGTGGTTGTGGGTTGCGTCAGGGAATAATTGCCGGAATCCGTACCACTGATCGTCAGCCCGCTCACATTCACCGTCTTGCCTATGCCCTTGTTCTTATCGGTAAAGAATCCCGTGGCCCCGCCCGTGTTGAGCGTCACATTGTCCGAACCAATCACGCCAACGAGCGTCGCGCCACCCGTGTTGAGCGTGGCGTTTGTGCCGCCGTCGTAGGTCTTGTCATTGGCCGTAATTCCGGTGACCGTCAACCCAGCCTGGCTAATCTGCTGCGACAGGACGCCGGAGGTGCTGCCATTGAAGTTAACGTCGCCACCGTAGATCGCGGTGATCAAATGCAGACCCGCTGGCAGCGTATTGGTAACGAAGAGCCCTTGGCCCGAGCCATTCAGTGCTCCGGTGCCCATGGTGTTCACACCATCCATGAACGTAATGGTGCCTGTCGGTACCGGCCCGGTTCCCGTAACGGTCGCCGTAAAGGTAACTGGCTGGCCGTATGTCTGCGGATTGGCGGAAGTGATCAACGCCGTGCTGGATGGGACCGTAAGCGCGGCGAGGACGTTCAGCGTCCCGGTGGTGCCCTGGAAGTGGACGTTGTCGATATTGGCTGCACCGGAGCCGGTCGCGCCCCAGGTGCCCGTAGTCTCGGTCACGCCGCCGATAACCAGGAATTGGACATTGTCTGAACCGTTGAAGGCAAGATTCAGCACGGAGTTACTGTTGATCGTGACGTTGTCGAAGGTCGTCAAAGACGTACCGTCATCGACGTTCTGCGGGCTGGTGCCGTTAAAGGAAACGGTCTGCGAGCCACTGGATGCGAAGCTGCCGTTGTTGCTCCAATCACCGGCAACGCTGAAGTTGTTCGTGCCGGCGTCAAAGGTGGTGCCGGAACCAATGGTCAATTCTCCAGCGATGGTGGTTGCGCCCGCCTGGAGGGTCTTGGTGCCGCTGCCACTTGTCGTGAGATTGCCGTAGGCCAGAGCTGACACGTTCTGGGCCGATCCCTCGTACTCGATGGTACTGCTCGCTCCGAGATTGAGGGTGGCATAATTGGATGGGAACGGATTCGTGCCACCGATCTTCAAGGCCGCGGCATTCGCCACCGTCAGCGTGCCTCCGCTGGTCGCACGATTCGCCGTGAAGCTGCCCAAATCCAATGTCCCCGCGAAAACGGCCAGATTGCTGGTGACGCTCACATTGGAGCCCAGCGTGACGATTCCTCCCGTGTTGCTGACGGTCAGGCTGCTGACAGTCGCGGGCAAGCCGTTGCTCGTGACCTGCGAGGCCGGGCCGTTGTAGATGTAATTGCCGCCGGTGCTGTACGTGCGCGTACCGGACACACGAATATTACCGCTCGCTCCCGACGTCGTGATGCCCAGCGCATTGCCGATTCCCAAGGTCCCGCCGGAGGAGAGGGTGAACGTGCCGGTGCTGCCGCTGCCCAGGAGGTTCGTGCCCATCATGAGCGTTGCACCGCCATTGACAGTGAAATTGATCTGGCCGGAGACGATCCCGCCCGAGGTGAACGTCTGGATCCCGGTACCATCGAAAACGACGTTCGCTACCGGGGAAGATCCGTTGCTCTCGGTAAACGTGCCACCGTTCTGGCTGAAATTGCCGGCCACATTCAAGGTGCCATTGCCGCTAGTGGTCATATCAAACGTGCCACCGCTCAACGCGAAACTGCCGCTGACTGTCAGCGTCCGGGCAGCTGCAGCCGTAATTTCGAAATGGCCGCCGGACTGGGAATAATTCCCGGCAACGGCCAAGTTGCCGATCCCGTTGGCGCCGAGCCGCATGACGCCTGTTCCGGTACTCTTCATTGTCATATTACCGCTCAGAGTGCTCAGACTCCCGAAACCGGAAACCGTGCCTGACTGGTTGGGACAGTTCCACATGAGGTTTGCGAACGTCTGATTGATGCCGCCGATGGCGGGGCTGCCACCGCTGTTGTCAAAGGTGGTGTAGCCGATCATTTGGCAGGTTGATCCGGCGTTCCAAGCGGCTGTCGGGATAGTGCCGACAGTGGTCGTGAAGTTGTGCTGGTAGGTGCCGCCCGAGGCGAAGATCAATGTCGTGGCAGTACTATTAATGGCACCCGAGTTCTGCACCAAGCCGCCGGACCCGACGGTGATCGATCCGCCGGCGGAGAAGCTTGCCGTTCCCTGGGCAATCAACGTGCCTGTCAGGCTCACGGCTACATTGTCCGTCACCGTGTGGGTGCTTTGAATTGTGATGTTGGTGCCGGCGCCGCCCGCAGGCGTGGTGCTCGCCGCCACCCAGCTTGAGCCATTCCAGGTTTGCCAGGTGGCCGTGGCATTCCAATTGCCAGTGGCGGCGCTGCGATAATCACCAGCTGCTGCGTTGACGGCAATGGATGGACTGGTGCCGGTCTTTCCGGTCCCATCCGTAGCGGTGACGGTAATGGTCTCGGCAATATTGTCTTCGGTGCTGATGGTGAACGTCCCGTTCGACAATACCTGCATGTTGTCACCGTTCTGACCAAAGATGCTGTCGCCGTTGCTGTCAAACTGCACATTGACCGAGCTGCCGCTCATCGTCACCACCGTGGAACTATCGGGCACCGTATTACTGGCCACGTCCTGGGCTGTGACTGTCACGCCGAAGGGGACCCCGCGTGTTTGCGGCGTTGCGGCGGTCACTACGTACCGGGCAATCGGTCCCACAGTGATGGCGAACGTATTACCGGTAACGGACAGGGAATTGGTGAGGCTGGCCGTGAGGGAATACGCGTTGCCGGGCTGATTGATGCTCAAGTTGTTAAAGGTGGCCACACCACTACCAGCGGTGGCGTGGGTGAGGGTCCCGTTCAGGGTTCCGCCGCCATTGAGGCTCAGAGTGACCGTGGCGTTGGAGATCCCATTGTTCAATGTATCGGTTACCTTCACTGTGACGGAAGGCGTGAATACGGCCCCGGCGTTGGTCACGGACGGCGCATCCTGAATAAAGGCAATACTGCTGATTGCCGTGTTCAGAATTGTAATCGTCTTGGTGGTCGAAGTCAGACCCGTGGCCGACGCCGTCAGAATATTGTTCCCGGCGTTGGTAATGACCAGATCAAAGAAGGTCGATGAGCCATCCGCGTCTGTAAATATATTGGTCGTACCACTGGCGAAGGTGCCGGTGCTCAGCGACATCGTGATCGGCACGCCGTTTGTCGGGATCGGGTTATTGAACGAATCGGCAACCTGCACCACGAAAGTGGGCAGCGTCTGGCCGGCAGTGTTCGTCGCGACCGGCAGAGTCGTGTAAACCAGTTTGCTGGCGGCACCCGTGATCACGGTAAACGTGTTGCCGGTGACGGCCAAAGAATTGGCGGCGGAGGTGGCGACGAGGGCGTAGTTGGTTCCCGGGACATTAATACTCAGGTTGTTGAATGTCGCCACACCGGTATTGGCTGTCGTGTGCGACAGCGTTCCGTTAAGGGTACCGCCGTTCAGCAGGGATAGCGTGACCGTCGCGTTGCTGAGCACGTTATTAAACTGGTCGGCGATCTTCACGGTGACCGCAGGTGTGAACACGGCCCCGGCATTGGTCACAGACGGTGCATCCTGCTGGAAGGTGATGGCAAACGGCGCCGGGAGAATGGCCAACGGCCGATTGGCCGAAGTCAGCCCGGGCGACGACGCGGTGAGGATGTTGTTACCGGCGTTGGTAACGACCAGGTCGCTGAAGGTGGCCGAGCCATTTACATCGGAGTTGGTTGAGGTGGTACCACTGGCAAACGTGCCGGTGCCCAGGCTCATGGTGATCGGCGCGCCACTGGACGGAATATTGTTGTTGAACTGATCCTGAATCTGCACGGTGAAGGCGGACAGGGTTCCGCCAGCGCCGCTGGACGCGGGCGGCAGCACGGTGTAGGACAGTTTGGCGGCGGCGGCTGTGGTGATGGTAAAGACGTTGCCGGTCACGGACAAGGAAGGATTGGTAATGGTGGCTGTCAGTGAATAGTTGACCCCGGCCACGTTGATACTCAGATTGTTGAAGACCGCCACGCCGTTGGTGTCTGTGAGTTGCGAGAGCGTCCCATTCAGGGTGCCGCCGCCGTTGAGCGTGAGCGTGACCATCTTGTTGATGATCAAGTTGGTGGCCGAGCTGGTCAACTGAACCGCCGCGGGTGGCGAGAACACTGCGCCGGCGTTGGTCACGGCGGGAGCATCCTGCAGGAAGCTAATGCCAAACGTCGGTGGCGTGACGTCCAATGTTCCGTTCCCCAGGAAATTGGCGTCATCGGGGTTGGCCGCACCGGAGGCCGTCGAACCCCACGTGCCGCCGGCTTGATCCAGGCCCGCGATCGTAAACTCGAGGGCGTTATTGTTGTTGTCCAGATTGATCACGGAGTTGCTGCCAATCGCAAACGTGTTAAACGCCGTCGAAGACGCGCCGGAAACATTCTGAGTGCCGGAGCCGGTGAAGGTAACGGTCTGCGGTCCGCTAAAGGCGTAAGCGGTGCCGTTGTTGGTCAAGTTGCCGGCCAGGCTGAAGCTGTTGGTGACGGCGTTGAAGGTCGTGCCGACATCAATATTCAGGTCCCCGGCAATGGACGTCGGGCCCGCCAGAAGCGTCTTGATGCCGCTGCCACTGGTCGTGAGATCGCCATAGGCCAGCGCTGACATGTTTTGAGCCAACCCCTCGTAGTTGACCGTGCTATTTCCCCCGAGGTTCAGTGTGACATAATTGGATGGGAATGGATTCGTCCCGCCAATATTCAAGGCCGCACCATTCGCGACCGTGAGCGTACCTCCACTGGTCGCACGGTTCGCAGTGAAGCTCCCCAAATCAAATGTCCCAGCAGAAACAGTCAGATTGCTGGTGATACTCACATTGGCGCCCAGTGTGACGCTGCCGCCCGTGTTGGAGACGATCAGGCTGCTGGCCGTCGCGGGCAAGCCGTTGCCTGTGCCCTGGGAGGCCGAGCCATTATAAATGTATACGCCGCCCGTGCTGTAGGTGCGCGTACCAGACACACGGATATTACCCGTCGCCCCACTGGTCGTGATGCCCGCCGGGTCGCCGAGGCCGATTGCTCCGCCCGAGTTCAACGTGAAGGTTCCACTGGAGCCATCCAGGAAGGACGTGCCGAAATTAACCGTGGCACCTTGGAGAATCGCAAAGTTGACTGCACCACTAATTGTCCCTGCAGACTTGGAGTAAGTCTGTGTAGCAGTTCCGGCAAAGTTAACGGTGGCCGGGAGGGTGCCTCCGCGGCTGATCGTGCCACCACTGATGGCCAAATTGCCCCTGAGATTGGCGGTAACTCCATTGGCGTTTCCGCTGGTGGCACTCGTGAGGTTCAGCAATCCTCCAGCGATACTGGTATTTCCGCTGACCGTCATGGAAGAAATGCCGCTCGAACTCGACGTGGTGCCTGTTAGAATCGTCAGCGTCCCGCCGCCCACGGAGAGATTGCCGCCTACGGTCAACGCTCCTGAAGCGCTGGAGAAACTACTTTGTCCAAAGACCATTGCAAAACTGCCGCCGCTTACTGTTAGATTCTGCCCCACAGTTACGGCCACATTTCCCACCGAACTACCGTTCCCACCGATTGCATTGTAGGTGCCGCCCAAAACATTCATATTGCCGCCAACACTCAAGTTACGGGCAGCTGTACCTCCGCCGATGATCGACCCACTGCCGGTCGACACAAGGTTGAAATTACCGCCGATTGTAGTCGACGAACTAAGGAAGATCGCGGCGGCCGCCGTCTGATTCGGGCAGTTCCATTCCACGTTGCCGTTCAGGCCAGTGCTGGGCAAGTTTGTGATCGTACTGGTAATGCCCGTCACCCGTAACAGAGAGTTGGAATTATAGGCGGCCGTCGGAATGGTACCGCCATTTTCGGCGTGCTGGTACGTGGCGCCCGAGTTGAAGATCAGGGTTGTCGCCGTGCCATTGATGGCTCCAAAGTTCTGGACCAGGCCGCCCGATCCGACCGAGATGGATCCGCCGGAGAAACTCAGGGATCCCTGGGCAATGAGCGTCCCAGTCAGGCCCACGGCCGTATTGTCTGTCACCGTATGGGTGCTTTGAATGGTGATGTTGGTGCCGGCTCCGCCTGCGGGTGGGGTGCTGGCCGTGACCCACGCCGTGCCATTCCAAATTTGCCAGGTGGCCGCGGTATTCCAATTGCCCGTGGCGGCGCTGCGATAATCGCCGACGGCAACATTGACGGTAATGTTCGTCGAGCCTGTCTTCGCGTTCGTGTCTGTGGCAGTGACGGTAACGGTCTCGGGATTATTATCGACGGTGCTGATGGTGAACGTCCCGTTCGACAATACCTGTGTGTTGTCGCCGGTCTCGCCAAAGATGCTGTTCCCGTTGCCGTCAAACTGCACATTGGCGGTGCTGCCGCTCATGGTGACGACGTTGGAACTATTGTTGACGGTGTTGTTGGCCACGTCCTGCGCCGTGACGGTAACGGTGAACGGGGTTCCGCGCGATTGCGGCGTTGTGGCGGAGACCAAATAGTGATCAAGCGGACCTACATTGATGTTGAAGTTGGCGCTGTTGACCGACAGGGCCGGGCTGGTGGTGCTGGCCGTCAGGAAATCGCCGGTGCCGGGCAGATTGACGCTCAAGTTGTTGAACGTAGCGATGCCGCTGGTGGACGTCGTCCGCGACAGTGTGCCGCTCAAGGTGCCGGTGCCATTAAGGCTGACGGTGACCGTCAAGTTGCTGATCGTGTTGTTAAATTGATCGGTGGCTTTCACCGTCACGGCGGGTGTGAACACCGCCCCGGCATTGGTCGCGGCGGGCGGCTGTTGGACAAACGTAAGGCTGGTGGCAGTGGCCGGAGCCACCGTGACCACCCGACCCGCAGACGTTAATCCCGGCGAATTCGCCGTCATCGTGTACGTACCGGCGGTGTTGATAACTATATCGAAGAAGGTCGATGAGCCATCCGGATCTGTGACGGTATTAGTCGTACCACTGGCGAAGGAGCCGGTGTTCAAGGCGAGCGCAATCGACACGCCGCCGGTCGAGATAAGGTTGCTAAACTGATCCTCAACCTGCACGACGAAGGTCGACAACGTCCCACCGGCTGTGGCGGTCGAAGGCGGCAGGGTGGTGTACATCAGTTTCGAGGGTGCGCCAACGGTCACGGTGAAGATTTGACCGGTGACGGACAAGGAATTTGTGGAGACGGCAACGAGGGCGTAATTAGTCCCTGGGACATTGATCGACAGGTTATTGAATGTCGCCACGCCGTTGTTGGTGGTCGACCGCGATAGCGTGCCGTTGAGGGGGCCGCCACCATTGAGCAGCGACAGAGTGACGGTCCGGTTGCTGACGACGTTGTTATACTGGTCGGCGAGTCTGACGGCGACCGCAGGCGTGAACGTAGCCCCGGCGTTGGTCACGGCAGGCGCATCCTGCTGGAGTGTGAGGGTAAGGTCCGCCGGTGAAATAACAAGGGACCGGTTGGTCGAAGTCAGGCCGGGTGCCGATGCAATGAGGGTATTGTTGCCAGCGTTGGTAATGACCAGGTCGCTAAAGGAGGCCGAGCCATTCGCGTCGGAGTTGCTCGAAGTAGTCCCACTGGCAAAGGTGCCGTTCGTCAGACCCATCGAGATCAGCACGCCGTTGGTGGCGACACTGTTGTTGAATTGATCCGCAACCTGGGCGGTGAACGCGGTCAACGTCGCGCCGGCGACGCCGGAGGCGGGCGGCAGAACGGTGTAGATCAGTTTGGAAGCGGGGGCCGTGGTCACGGTAAACGTATTGCCGGTGACGGACATGGAATTGGTGGAAGAGGCGAGGAGAGCGTAGTTGGTCCCGGCAACATTGATGCTCAGGTTGTTGAACGTCGCCACACCGTTGTTGGTTGTCGTGCGCGATAGCGTGCCGTTTAGGGTACCGCCGTTCAGGAGGGACAGCGTGACCGTCCGGTTGCTGAGCACGTTGTTGAAGACATCGGCAATCCTCACAGCAACCGCGGGCGTGAACACGGACCCGGCATTGGTGACGGAAGGCGCATCCTGCTGGAAGGTCATGGTAAACGGCGCCGGGAGAATGACCAGCGACTTGTTCGCCGAAGCCAGCCCTGGCGACGATGCCGTCAGCGTGTTGTTGCCGGCGTTGGTAATGACCAGGTCACCGAAGGTGGCCGAGCCATTTACATCGGAGTTGGTTGAGGGGGTACCGCTGGCGAAAGTGCCGGTACCCAAGCTCATGGTGATCGGCACGCCGCTGGACGGAACATTGTTGTTGAACTGATCCTGCGTCTGCACGGTGAAGGCGGACAAGGTGCCGCCGGCAGTATTGGTAATGGCTGGAACGCTCGTGTAGACCAGTTTGGTGGCGGCGGCCGAGGTCACGGTGAAAGTGTTACCGGTGACGGACAAGGAATTGACGGAGTTGGCAACGAGAGCGTAGTTGGTCCCGGCGACACTGATACTCAAATTGTTAAACGTGGCCACACCGGTGATGTCGGTCACATGTGCGACCGTTCCACTGAGGGACCCGCCGCCAAGAAGGTTCAGTGATACCAGTGTATTGGTGGCCGGGTTGCCAAGCGAATCGGCTACGTGCACCGTCACTGCCGGCGAGAACACCGCCCCGGCGCTGGTCACGGCGGGCGCATCTTGCGTGATCTGGATGACGCTGGGCGTCGCCGTGGCAATTGTAAATGGAACCGCGGGTGTCGCGGTGAAAATGTTCCCGGCGGAGGACGCCGTGAGGGTGTAGTTACCGGACGTGTTGATGAGCAAATCGCTGAAGGTGGCCGAGCCATCCGGCGCGGTTAGGATCGTGGTGGTACCGCTGGTAAAGGCGCCCGCGTTCAACGCCACCGTGATCGGCACGCCGTTGGATGCGATACTGTTGCCCGCCGCATCCTGAATCTGCACCACGATGCTGGCCATCGTTACGCCAGCAGGGGTCGATGCAGCCGGCGCGGTGGTGTAACCCAGTTTGGTGGCTGATCCCGCCGTCACGGTGAACGTTGCCCCCGTGATGGACATCGATGGGCTGCTAATGCTCGCGACGAGGGCCTTATTGGTTCCGGCCTGGGCAACACTCAAACCGCTAAACGTCGCCACGCCCGTTCCGTCGGATGGTTGCGATGTCGTGCCACTGAGGGTGCCGCCGCCAAGCAGGCTCAGCGTTACCGTCTTATTGCTGATCAAGTTGCCAAACGCGTCGATGAGTTGGACTGTGACCGCGGATGGGAAAGTCGTTCCGGCGAGGATTGTCGAAGGCGCATCCTGTAAGAACTGGAAAGTGCTCGGGGGACCTGCCACGACCACAAATGGAGCGGCGGGCGAGTTGGAGAGACCCGTCGCAGGAGCGGAAGCGGTCAGGGTATAGCTCCCCTGCGTATTGATGACCAAATTGCTGAACGTGGCAGACCCTCCGGCCCCGGTCGTGGCGTTCGTGCTGCCGCTGGCAAAGGAGCCCGTATTCAAGGCCACAGCAATCGCCACGTTGTTGGAGGCAACATTATTCCCAGCCGCACCCTGGACCTGTACTACCACGTTGGCCATCGCGACTCCGGCAACGTTCGTCGCAGCTGGCGCCGTCGTGAAACCCAGTTTCGTGCCCGCTGTACCAGCAACTTCGCGGAGCGTGCCGAAATTCGTTGTTCCCTTGGCGATGCCGGTAATGACGATCGTGCTGGACGTAGACATCACAATGTTACTCGTCGCTAGCGGCGACACGGCGGTGGGCCGTGCTTGGATGCCCGACCAAGTCAGAACCGTCCTTGCGGTACCTCCGTCCGGGGCCACTGAGGTAATGGTGATGTTGCTGGACGTGACCGTGGCCGTTTCCGAGGCCAACTGGAGCAAGGGGCTGGTACCGGCGCCCGTTCGCGAGGTGACGACGTTAACCGTAGCGGCTGGATTGAACTCGAACCCCGGAGCCACATTCAAAATAATCGTGCCAACGCCAATGTCCGCAGTAGCTCCCTCCGTGAGTACTGGGCCGGGCAGATTGGAGTAGACCCCGCCAGTGCAGTCAGCGGAGATCGTCCCATTGGCCTGAACGGTGACGGTGGCAGTGGCCAGCGCGGAATTGGCGGTGAGCAGAACAAGCGCTGCCATGGATAGAAATGCGAAGCATGATTTTTTCATAAAAAGCAACCTGTAATCGTTCTGTTCCACCGTTCTCACCGACGATGTAGCCGACACGGACACACACGTACTATGGCAATAGGTTTGGACGCGGCCCATGCGCAACCCACAGGTCAACGGCACACCTCACCTCGCCGCCCTCAGGATAGCGACATCTATGCCAAAAAAGCCAGTAAAAATAAGCTTTCCATGGCCATGGCGCTGCGTCGGTGTAAGTAGCAGCTGATATGCAGGTTATGGAGTTGCGTAACAAATAGGTATCTTCCGGAATGCTGACCAAGTTGAGAATACTGCGGGCCGAGTGTCCACCGGGCCTTACATGTTGAACATTATGATGTCCAGTACACCTGAACACTTCGCGTGCTCGTGGTAACCACTCAACTTGGTTACCACCGGTGTGAGGACCACGGAAACGCTGCTGCGGTACCGCCGACAATATCAACGCCGGGGTATGACGTAGTCTGGTGCCGTTGCGGACTCCCGATGAGTCGCTCGGCTGGGCATTGCTCCCGTCTGAGGTTTGCTCGCCCCTGCTACTGACCTGCCAAAGACGAAGTTGCGGCGACAGATTCAACACCGAGCGGAGTTTCGGTGAGCCGTTTGAGCGGGCTCAAGACGCGGCCATGCTCGGCAAGGACGGGATCGTTCACTTGCTGAGGCACACCTACATCTTGCGGCTGATTATGGCTGGCGCGGACGTGCGCACTGTGCAAGAATTGACTGGCCACAAAACCATCGGCATGACCATGCGATACGCGCTCCTTGCATCCGAACATAAGCGGCGGGTGATTGGCCTTTTGGACGTTGAAGTGACTGCAAAAGTGACTACAGTGGACTTTACGTAAGCGCAGCCGATCGCTGTAAGTCAGGCACAGTGAGCATATTGCCCGGGTGGCGGAACGGCAGACGCATCGGACTTAAAAGTCAAAACGTCGATTTTGCGCTCATGTTCGCTTGTCGCCACTCCACCCCGCTGACGCAATCAGGACAGGGTTTAGAGGTCGGTCAAGTGGTCTGCTTATCTCTCCTTGAATACGCTCTTTTTTTGAGGGCGGGTTGCAACTCGGGTTACAACCAGTGAGGATGTTTAGAGGGGAAGAGGGGGGCGGTGTGTGAAGATTGCCCGCTACGTTGCCTGTTTTATGTCTCTAGGACGCCCGCCACTGCGTCGATGATGCCGTGGTCGCATGATGATACTGGCGGAAAGAGCCTCCTACGTCGCCACAAGGCCAGAATCGTCAAGCTACAAGGGCAAGGAACGCACGATCTCAGCGGCCCGCGATAGCTGGCACGTTGGAAGTTGCCAACGCCTCACGGTAGGAGCATGATGTCCGCCATGGAAACACAACTCAGCCCATCGTTGATGTTGAGCACGGAACACCCTTCAAGCCATTATCGCATACCCGTCTTGGTGCGTTCGGATTCTGGCGATGCGTTCGGGCCTGCCGATCTGCTCGACGTGTACCACTGGGGATTGCAGCCAGCCGCGAACGTGGTTTGCCGTCTGGTCAAAAACAAGCCCGATGCACTGGTAGAGGCACGTTCTTTTTGCTCGCAATGGCCAGATGGCCCTCAGCCGTAGCCACACCCGCGGTTTCGCGCTCTGCCGCACGGATGATGCGATGGCCCTCGGTGATCTGTCCAGCCAGGTATCGCCACGCCAACACTGCCGCGTGTCTTTCGTCGCCCGCGAAGATGATAGGGCAAAATCTCCTGCTCCATGCTGCCACTGTGCCGATCAAGCTGGCCTCTGACGGTCCGCCACTGCCGTCTATGCAATCGAACAAGCTGCCCTCGACAACGACAACGAATCGCCCGACATACCGGCTGCGGGCAAGCTCGCGCTCGAATCTTTCGCGGTTGCTGGTAACGCATCCGTGAAAGTCGGAAACGGTCTTGCGCTCGACAACCGCCCCGTCTGGTAGGCCAGCCAAAGCGAAGTCGCCCGTTTCGAGTGTGGCCCGTTCAATCTGGACATGGGAAGGCAACCAACGCGCCCACGGATGCGGCCATGGCTCGCGGGTGTCGCAGATGATCTTGATTGCTTCTGTTGTCATGTACTCACTGAAAGCCAAGCGACGGGCCGTGGCAGCCCGGCCAATTTTCCGTAGCCGCTGCCACAGCCGCCCGCGCCCGGTCGCATCGCGCTGCCGTGAGCCGTTCCCCGGCTGTCGGCTAAGGAATAAGCCGACACGCGACGCGCCAAAAAGTTATGCGTGCATATTTTTCCAGTCTATAGACAAACTGAAAAGCGGCGGAAACATCGGCCTGTTTTGCCGTAGCCAGTCGTCGCGCTTCTTCATGGCTTGTGCGTGTGCGGTCTTGGCGTCTTCATACACGACAGTCAGTCGCGGATATTGTTTCTGGTAGGCTTCCACCGCTTGTGCGCGAAGTGCGTTTCCTGCCGCGAAGTCGGTCTTGCCTTCTTCGATAAGGTCGCTGTAGTCGTTGCCTGCGGCCCGTTCCAAAGTGGACTTTTGGCTATTCAGGAAGTTTTCCACGCTTCTGGATGCCCTAGCCAATTCTTGCCGGGCGGTTCCTTCTTCAGAACCCAACTCGTTTTGCCGTTGCTGCCGGGGTGTCATAAATTTGCGGTCAAATTCAAGGCAGTAGCGGTTGTATTCTCTAGTGATATTCCATTGACGGTCGTGCTCGGCCTGCTTTTGGTCAGCGCGGACTTGTTCGCTATCTGGGAATTGTGTTCTTACGATTTCTTTCGGTGTCTGCATGATGTCTCCTTAGCTGGTCGATCTGCGGTTTTGGTTTTGGCGGTGAGGATGTAAAAGCATTGTGCAAGTTGCGTCGTCCTGTTGCGCAAAATCCATCTTCGCGATCAATTTGCGCCCACGTTCGCCGGTGCACTTGGGACACACCGGGCGTTTCTGCTCGTCAAGGATGCAAGCGCCCATGTCCGGCACGGTGAACCCATTGCCACACTTCGGGCAAGTAGAATGAGTGGTTTGCTTTGCGAACGTGCCATGGAGAATTGGCTCAACCATGATGTCTCTCCCGGCTGGCTTCTTTTGCCGCGCAAACCCATTGCGCGGCGGTCATTGCCGTCGCCAGTGCCCGTTTGCGCGACGCTTTTTGATGCTCGGCGCTGTTGCCCTGGCGTGTCGCCCTCTCAGCCTTCAATTGTTTTTGATCTTCAGGGGTCGCGTGGTGATCGTGGACAGGTGCGCCGTCGCGGTACAAATAGACTTCGTTCAACTTGACGGTCATTGCCGTCTTGCAAGCGCCGCACGTCGTTGCGGTCGCGGGGTTCGTCCAGATTTGCATAGTCATTTCGCTTCTACTCCTTGGTGTTCTGCCGCTGGTGCGGCGGTGATCTCGTTTCGGGTTCGGACATCTAAAATTTCAGGGAAAATCCCGATGTTGCTTTTCAAAGTTTTCGCAGCGGTCTGCATGTCTTCAAATTCTTCAACCCACGCTTCAGCCCAAATGTCCGCAGCGGTGGGGTCGCATTTCGGAAGGTTCGAAAGAGGTGCGGGTGGTTTCTCGATAGCACGCCTACCGGATTCCGTCAGGGTGTAAAAGATTCTCGCATCGCAGCAATTCGAGTCCACGAGTCCTCGCGACAAGAGCGGCATTAACCTTCGGGCAAGTTTTGAACGGTGGCCTTGCCAGTTCCCGCCCAATTCCCCGCCGTTGTCGTAAACGAAATTTCCAAGACCAGTTTCTGCAACGTACCGGTCTTCAACAACGTCGCCGGAGTCGATAAGCCGCTGAATTTTCTGGAACAACTTCACAGCACCAGACAAGCCGGGCAGACCACACTCAGCCCGCGCCCGTTGGTCGCCAGAATTTGTTAATCGGACATGCGTGATCCTGCCGCCCGCTCGGTAGCTTTCGATCAGCCCGTCGCCTTCCAAGGTTTTGAGGCAACGTTCCGAGGCTTTTCGCAACGCGGCGTGATCTCCATGGGATACCCAGCGAAGGCCGCACTCGGTGTAAAAGTGCCGGCGCTCCCAGACCACGCTTTCTTGGTCGCCCGCAAATCCGCAGCGCGGGTGGAAAATGGCGTCAGTGCGACCGAGGATTTGAAAAAGAATCTCATTCATAAAATGTCACAGCGTAAGTATGATGGGGTGTATACCCTCGTCGTTAGACCGTTCAGCCACAACGACTTACGGAAGGACCCTAAGTGGGGGACTATCAAGCACTTATGACTTATTCCTTTCATGCCGTTGCTCTCTGTTGTGCTGCGAAGGCTGATAGGGTTGCCGTCTGGGTTTCGGGAGTTCGGGCAGTACTTACTCCCGTCCCATATCCTAAAGAGATATGGGACTTGGGACTCCCAAAAGTACCGAAACTAGTTTTGGGAGTAGTGTTAGTCATTCGCGGCATCCTCGATAAACCATTGGCCTGCTTGGTTTTTCCGCACGTTCGGCAGCTTCTTTACTTCTTCAAGCAAGGCGTAAAAACGTGTCTTGGAAATGCCAGTTTCGGGAGTAGCGGCCTCAAGCCACTTTTGGGTGGTGAGTTTTTTGCCCCTAAGCACGTCCAGAATCTTCTCGACGGTGTACTGCTTCGGCCTTCCACCAGTCTGTTTCAGCTTGGCCGGGTCAAGTGAACCATCCCGGCGCATGAGTGGGTGTCCCCACCGCACAACAAACGGCTCTATGGGAATGAAGTTCCGCAACGTGGCCTCGACCGTGAACGCATCCTCCTCCTCGTGCCTTGTGAAGCTCAGTATTGAATCAGGGTCACGAGCAAAAACACCGCTACCACTAATCCGGTCAATGGCCTCTTTGTTGGCTTGATTCCCCTTGCTGTAATGCGCCCCGAACGCGATTGCCGCGCCACTCTCTACCGCCAGTTGCTCGATGGCGTTGAGTAGCTGTGCTACTTCATTGGCAGCGTTCTCATTGGCCTTGCCATAGAGTTTGTAAATAGGGTCAAGAATGATAAGCGCGTAGTCCTGATTTATCCGCTCGGTGATGTGTGGGATTAACACCTCGTAACTTGTCGCCCGGCCTCTCAGGTTCCAGATGTCCAGTTGTCCAGTGGGAAGCGTTATCAGCTTCTCATGGGTAACTGAAACAATACGCTTCTGGAAAAACGCGTGTTGAATCTCGAAGTTCACAAATAGAACCCTGCCCTTTTGGGTATCGAATCCAAGCCACGACTCACCAGTGGCAACAGATACAGCAAGGTCAATGAGGGTCCATGTCTTGAACGTCTTAGAGCCGCCACCAAGCACTAACTTTGAGCCTTGATGTACTATTCCCTCCACCAATTCGGCAGGTGGTTCGATATGTTCCGCCAAAAACTCAGCGGCATCGACAATGGGCGGTAGGGTGTCGGCGGATTGCTTCATCTCCCGCACTTCTGGTGTTGTGTCCGGCACGTCGCGGATTTCGGCGGTATCAAGAAGCGAATTCAACGGAAGCCTCCAAGGGTTTGAAACTCAGATAAAAAACGGTCTGCCGATTGCCGTTGTCCCGCACACCATCGGGCATCCGCACAAATTGTGAGCGTGTCCATGTCGCGTGATCTGCACCGAGAGAAACGGCATAGCGGAAAAATCGGTGCACCTTATCTTCTGGTTGTCCTTCCACGAGAAACCATCCGTGAAGGCTCTTGTTTCCGCTGTGAACGGCGCACACCAACGGCGCGAATCCAGCCAAGTGAATCAGCAATGCGGCGTGCTCGTCGGTCGCACCCTGGTCAAACTCCACAATCAGGAAACGGCGTGGCCCGGTGTTGCTCAGGGTGTGGGTCGATTCCTTCCCTTCTTTGGTCGTGCCGGTGGTGGCAGTCATGGGAGATGGCACGATAAGCGATAGGGCAGAGAGTTCGCCCCGCCATGAGCCCCGCAACCGGGTATCAAAGACGGTGCTGGATTTCCCGCAACACAAAAACGAATCGCCCGGGAAAAATCGGTCAACGATCTGCTCCGTGTGTGGCGCATTATCGTGCAGGCGTACCGGCGAAAGTTCCCAAAGGTCAGCTAGTCCGCCTTCCTTGCTGATGGCGTCGCGGCGCTCCTGATTGACGGTAGGCCACTTCGATGTGGTGTGGTGTGTTATCGCACGGCCATGAGGCTGCCACGCGCACGGGATGGTGTTCTGAACCGCTCTTTCGATCTCTTTCCGGCTAACACGGCGTCCACAATTAGCAACGCGATTTTCCAGCAAGGAAATTATTTCGCCCACTGGCAAGTGTGCATGAAGCTGCCGGGATACTCGAAAGAGCCAGTTATTTACTCCCTCACCTGCATTGGGGCGAGCGTCCAGCATTTCAGATAGAAATTGCGGAAGCTGTCTCGTATCTGATGACTTCATCGGGTGCGCCGTCTGGGTTTCATCTCGAATCATTGCGAGATAAATCGCGCAATCTCGGTGAGTGGGTAAACGGGACGGCGGGTTGTGAGGTTAGGGTGGAGAAGCCCGCGCTGGCGGAGTCTATCCACCGTGACGGGATGCTTAAACCCGCACGCCTTCGCGGTCTGGTCGCGGGTCAGCGCGACCTGTCCGGGAAACTGCGCTTGGAGTACTTCTAAGTTTTTGGTGGCAGGGTCGGCCTGCCGCTGCCGATTGCTTGTGACAACTTGTTCTTGCTTCATGCTGCCGACGATAACTCAGGCGGCAGGTGTCACGCTTAACAGGATGGCACTACTTTTTACGGATGGACTTCCGGTAGCGTCTGGCTAGGCGAGCGACAGTGCTTCGACTGACCTTGATCTTCACTTTGCCGTGCTCGTCGGCAGGACGGTTGTGCTCGTCGGCAGGGAGGTTGTGCTTGCCGGCAGCGAAGTCGTTGATAATCCCTTGCCACGATCTACTGGCTTTCAGCTTCTTGATGATTTCCTGATGGACGGGCGCGAACTCCTCGCGTCGCTTTGCGATGGCCTTCTCCCTGTTCTTTGTGAGTTGCTGTAGTCCGGGGCGTCCGTATTTTACATCCGCATCGTACTGACAAACCTCAAGCTGCTCCAATAGTCTGCCGATTCTAATTGCACGAAACGCGGCCTCCTCATGTTCGCTTGCCCTGTAGCACTCGGCAAATCTGCGAAGGTCACGAGACAAGTCGTGCAATTGTTCAAGTATGAATTGGTCGTTATCTTTAAGTGGATGCCGCTGGACGGAGTACGAATGGCCGCAAAATAGCCTGTGGTCATATCGGCCCCGTTTTGGTCGCCAGCTCGGCGGGATAGGTTTCAATAGTCCCTGTTTGCAGTAAAACTTCAACAGGTGGTCCGCTTGGGCCTCGGCGTACTTCACCGGGTCAGTGAAGCGCGGGGTGCACTCGGAGAGAGGTCTTTCGTACTTCTCATACATCGCGGTCTTGATGATTGTTTTCTTCACGGTAATAGCCTCCTAGGAGTTCGCCGCCTGCTTCATTTTAATCACGTTGTCTGCCTTCATCGGGACGGCCAGATTGATCTTCGCAGCCTCTTCCATTGACGCCTTATCCTGATGGGCTGCATAAGTTCGGAGCAGCAAAGCGCCACCGTCAAGATGCCGCAGCCAGCCCGCTAAGGTGCGGATGGGTACACCTTGCTCCATACACCGGGAGGCGAAGTATTTTCGCATATCATGGTGGGAAAATATTCGTCGCAATTTGGCCTCGCGACACGCAGCCTTGAGTCCATCCCTGCATCCGTCCACGCGCATGATTGTGTCCTCGGGTTTGATGCCGGTGATCTTCCGTTGCTGCCGGGCCTGCCGGATTCTCAGGAGTAACTCGCGCATGGCGGGGAACAGGGGAACCTTGTCGCGCTCGCTGACATCCCGGCCCTTGCCAGCTACGTAGAACACTCCCTTATCAAAATCTACATCCTGCCACTTCAACCCGCAGGCTTCCGACAACCGCAATCCAGAATAGGCCATAAGCTCAGTGAGGTCTGCCGCATCCCGGTCACGATGACCGCGCAGGACTTCAACAATCCGTCGAAATTCATCTTCCGTTGGCGGGTCAGGGTTTGGGCGGGGCAATCGCAGGCGGGGGAGCTTCGCGGCGGGGTCGTGCATCATCCATCCGTTATCACGCGCCCACTCGAAGAGGTCACGCAAGGCGCACGTTTCGTTGTTCATCCGCTGTGCGCTAATCATCTTCTGGCGCGTGGCAAACCACTTCTGGCAATCAATCATGCTGATCTTGCTAAGGGGCAATGCGGAGAAGCCGCTATGCTTCAACAGGGCGTTGTGGCGGGTTATGTAGTCCAGCGCGGCCTTCGGTTTTAGAGGCCGCACCGGCAGCGCGATGCGTTGAAACTTCTCGACCAGTTCACGAAACGAGCGGGGGGTCGGTTCATCGCTGATAATCCCGCTCCGCTCCTGATACTGCTTCTCCAAATCACGGAGCTTGCGCTTGGCCACCTTCGCCTCGTTGGTCTTAAGCGACTTCTTGATCTGCCTTCCACCGACTTTGAGGATGGCGTAGTAAATCCCGCTTTCTTGACTCTTCCAAAGGTTTTCGGCTACGTTTACTAAGGTTTGCTTCATATGTTTTCAGTCTCCTATCAACGACTAGAAGATACTGGTTACAACTTCAGGTTGCAACCACAAAATTTGCTTGGTGTAAATCGCCGTATAAACCAAGTAAATACAGGCTTTGCCCGGGTGGCGGAACGGCAGACGCATCGGACTTAAAATCCGAAGGTGAGTTAAATCACCGTGTGGGTTCGAATCCCTCCCCGGGCACCCGCCTTCGCTTGGCGCTGCGGCGGGCAACCCCCGTCGGGACAGCGAAGCCAAAGAGAACGAACTGACAATGCCGGAACTTCCTGAAGTCCAAATCCTGGTGAATCAACTCGGGCCGCGACTGGAACGAGCACGAATTCAGGCAGTGGAGATTCGCGACCCAAAGATCAAGTTGCGTCATGATATTGTCGGTCGAAAGATTCTGCGTGTTTGGCGTCGTGGTAAAAACATCATATTCGATCTGTCAGGCGGCCTGCATTTGCTCGTGCATTTGCGTATGACAGGTTGGTTCGAGTTCACCGAACCGAAGCGATACCGTGTGGCGATTCGAACGGGGAAGGGGACGGCATATTTTGAAGATGGTCGGCGGTTCGGCGTGATGCAAGTGGTGACGCCTGCCGAGCTCCAGCGCGCTTTGGCCGCACTGGGCCCGGACCCGATTGCCGACGGTTGTGATCTTTCACGACTGCGCCAGACCTCGCGCCCGGTTAAGGTCGCCTTGCTCGATCAGCACCTGGTGGCGGGTGTGGGTAATATTTACGCTAGCGAATCCCTCTGGCGGGCGCGGGTCAATCCACGACGCCGCGCAGACCGGCTGCGGCCGGAGGAAGTACGCGCGCTGGAGCGAGGAATTGTGACGTCGCTGCGCAAGGTGATCAGATATGGCCCGCGCATCTTCGACGTGCAACAGTTTGCCGTGTACGAGCGGGCAGGAAAGCCTTGCCGCCGTTGCGGCACCGCGATTCGCCGAACGGTGCAGGCGCAACGCAGTACATATTGTTGCCCGCAGTGCCAGCGGTGATCGGTCGGGGCTTGAGCGATGCGGATTCCTCGAAAACAACTATGCGTTTTTCTGTTTGCAGCGGGTGTACTCAGCTGCCAGCGCCGTGCCGCCACAGGTCTTGCGAGCGGGAAACGGGCGCCCGAACTCAACGGTAGCCTGACGTGGCTGAACTCCACGCCCTTGCGGGTCGCCGACCTGCGTGGCAAGGTCGTATTGCTCGATTTCTTCGAGTACAGTTGCGTCAACTGCATCCGCACATTCCCGTACATCCAGGAGTGGAAAAAGCGCTATGCGGGCGACGGACTCGTTGTCATCGGCATCCACACGCCCCAATACGGCTTCTCCATGGACCCGCAAAACGTCTTCGCGGGCGTGAAACGGCTGGGGGTGGCATTTCCGATTGCCGTGGACAGCGATTCGCGCATCGCGGAGGCCTACAACAACCGCTATTCGCCTCGAGTATTCCTAATCGACAAAGACGGGCGCATCCGCTTCGATCATACTGGTGAGGGCGCGTATGCGGAGACGGAGTTGTCGATTCAAAAACTGCTCCTCGAAATCGATTCGGCAAAAGACTTCCCCGCGCCGATGGGACCCGTGCGTGGCATCGACAAACCCGGTGCCGTTTGTTATCCGATCACACCCGAGTTATACTTGGGCCACACACGCGGACAGTTGGGCAATGTTCCCTCGAACGCGACCGCGCTGTTTGCCATTCCCGACAAGCGTGACGAGGGGCGCGCTTACGCCTCGGGCGAGTGGGCCAACCAATCCGAGTACCTGCGCCACACCCGCGACACGGACGAGCCACAGGATTTCATCGCCTTGCGCTATCGCGCGACCGAGGTGAACGTGGTGATGAAACCCGAAGGCGCCTACTGGTTGCGTGTCTTCGTAAAACAGGACGGCGACTGGCTCAAGAAGGAAGTCGCTGGCGGAGACATCAAGTACGATGAGCAGGGGCGCAGCTACGTTGAGGCCAAGAGCCCGCGCATGTATAATCTTATCGGTCGCCAGCCATACGGCACGTACGATCTTCAACTCATTGTCCAAAGTCGCGGCCTATCGGTATATTCATTCAGCTTTGGCACTTGCGAAATACCCAAAAATGAAGCTAATTAGCCTGTAGATAGGAAACCATTATGAACACACGTGCGTTTGTTTTTGCCATTGGCTCAGCCGCTTTCACAGTCACCACCGCAACGTTCGCGCAGGTCATTGTCCGTGGTACCGAATCAGTTGACGGCTCCGCCACTCATTCCGAGGTCAATATCACTACCTCTGACCGGAATCTTGTTCCGCTCATCAAAGAAAGTAAGGAAACGAAAGTAGATTCCACAACCCAGCACACGGAATCGGTTACGAAGGCCCGCCTTAACGACGGCAGCTATTTTGAATGGCAGCGAAGCACGGCTACCAAGAAAGAGCTCTCGCCCGACAAGTCGTTCAGTTCCACGGACGTTGTCGAGAAGGATCGACAGGGTCAGGACCACATGTCGCGGCACACCGACGAGACGGTCAGCAAGTCACCCTCCGGAGAAACCGCCGAAACGAAAATGTACACCCGCAATACCAGCGGCCAGCTCGTGCTGGATCGTGTGCTAGACGCGAACACCGTCAAAGGTGCCGATGGCACAGCCAACACCACTCGCTTGGAGAAGGTCCCGGATGTCAACGGTAACCTGGTCATCAAGACCCAGCGGGAAGAGGTGGTCGTTGAACGCGGGCTGAATGAGAAGGTCGTCACTTCCAAGACCATGGCAGCGGATCATCTGACCGGGAAGCTCGCGGTCACAGCCGAAGAGACCACTTCCATCTCCACGCAGGGCGGAAAGAAACAGATCGATAGCGAGGTTCGCACCCCCGGGCGCACCGGCTGGGAACTGAGCGGGCGCACAACCACCACGGAGACGACCGCCCCCGATGGTTCCGTATCCCGGGAAACGATCGAGAATGGCCGCTCGATCTTTTCTACGAAAACCGGCAACGAACTCCTCGAGCCTCTCGTTCCGCAGCGAAAAATCGTCGAACACGAAGTCCATCAATCCAACGGTACCACGATTATGCAGCGCGATGTGTTCCATCGCGACGTGAACGGCGACTGGAAGCCGGAATCGTTTTCGACGAAACAGGCTGACAACGGCAGGATCTAGCGGGCCCGCCCGCAATGGTGTTTCCGGGCAGCTACAGGCGCTCTCTGGCGCCGTAGCCCGTATCGATGTCGTGCCAGAACTCGATGTCATCTTCTTCGAGTTCCCAGCAAAGATGCACTTCGCGACCATCGCGGATGTGGGGGAAATCAACGAGCCCGCGATCGAAGTCTTTGATCTGTACACCCAACTCCTGAATGCGTCGCAACTGCACGTTGAGTTGCAGCATGTCCATCAAGAGACCTGAGACCTTTTCACCGCCGACTTCCGCGCCGGACTGCTTTAACTCTTGACCGAGTTCCGTGTCCGTCTTCTGCACGACATCTCGGCGGCGGTGTGCGTCCCGAAATATGCTGCGCAGTTCGGGAAGCAGGGCCCGCGCTTCTTCGAGCGTAAAGTGTTTTTCAAATTGATAGGGCATGCGTGTGTCGATGTGGATAATGGAGTGGCTGTGTCAGGATTTCTTTGTCGCGCGTTCCTGGATGCCTTGCTGGGCGGTATTCCACGCCAGGGTTGCGCACTTCACCCGCACGGGAAACTTCAGGACGCCTTCCAGCGCCTTCAAGTCACCCATCTCCTTGCCGCCAAATGGCACCGCGCCGCGCATCATGTTCAGGAAACCGTCGATAAACTGCGTGGCTTCCGGCAGGGTCTTCCCGACAAGCTTCTGGGTCATGATCGACGCGGAAGCCGTGCAGATTGCGCAACCTTTGCCGTCGAACTTCAGTTCGGCAATCTTGTCGTCCACCAGCTTCGCCGTCACATCGATCTCATCGCCACAAAGCGGGTTGGAGTCGTGCGCGGAAATGTCGGAAGGCTCCGCCTTGCCCTTGTTGCGCGGGCGACGATAATGATCGAGGATGATTTCCTGGTAAAGCTCTTCCATCATGACGCAACAAAGCTACCACAAGACGCGAGTGCTGGAAGGAAAAAACTGACAATCAGCGCTAGACAGGCTTCATCCGGAATCACGTAAGCACGAAGGCAAACCGCGAGGCTTTCCTCGCGGAATTGCGCGCACGTCTTGGTGCGACACCCCTGTTGATCAGCGGACAATGATCCGACGGGATTGACCACCAGCGTTGACCCGAACAAACCCGCGGTTGAGCAGGTCTGCCACGACCAGGCTCGTCTCGTAATCGTTGCGGGCAAACCGCGATACGATACCGATTACATCTCGCAACGTCATAATGTGCTTCTTGGCACTGTTTTTCATATGACCTCCTACAAGTTTAGACGCGCGAGATCCAATTTCGTTTCAAATAATCTTAATTCTTTCTAGTCACCCCTGACGTCTTTCCCCGAAACCTCAAATTTCAGGGCAGCTAACGCCAGATTAATATCGTGAATGAACACAAAGAGTGATCCGATCAGGCAAATCAGGCAGATGATGAACAGGGTGCAGATTAGCCAAACGTTTTCAAGCTGTAACAAGGCTGTCACAAACAGCACAATGATCAGCAGCGCGGCGAAAAGCGCGCTCAGGGAAGCCAGTGCGATGGACAGGCGGATTAGGCGCGCGCGCCTCCAGAGAACCTGGAGTTGCCCGGCATGCATTGCGTGATCAGGCGCGCTCGTGTCAGGCAGTTCGCGCGCAGCGGCTCTCGTGCGGTCGATGGTCCGCGCCAGCCGATTGGTCATGGTGAGCAGGAGCAACCCCACGCCGGAAATCAGGATGGTGGGACCGATGGCGGTCTGAAGTACCGGAATGAGTTGCGCGACCGATAGTGCCTGCATAGTGCCTCCATACGCAGACTAGTGCGGGCGCGGCAGTGGGTCAATTTGAAACCGATAAGTTGGTAATGTCATGTGTAGTGGCAACGTCCCGGTTCAAACAACCAGTTAGTAACCCATCGCGCGGCCGGTGGGGCAGGCGCCGAAGAACTTCTTGGCTTTATGAAGCATGGCGATAAAAGTATCCACTTCGTCGCGGGTGTTGTAGAGATAAAAACTGGCCCGCGCGGTGGCGGCGAGGCCAAGCTTCTTATGGAGCGGCATCGCGCAGTGATGACCCGCGCGGATGGCGATGCCATCCTGGTCGGCGAAAGTGGCAATGTCGTGCGGATGCACATCGCCCAAAGTAAACGTGACCAGGCCACCACGTTTCTCGACATCGTAGGGGCCGTACACCGTGATTTCGGGGAAGTCCTTCAAGCAATCGAGCGCGTACTGCGTGATCTCCTTCTCATGCTGGCGAATCTTTTCCATGCCGATACGCGTGAGGTAATCCACAGCCACGCCGAGGCCGATGGCTTCAGCGATGTTCGGCGTGCCCGCCTCGAATTTATAAGGCAGATCATTGTACTTCACGTGGTCAAACCACACTTCCTTGATCATCTCGCCGCCGCCCATAAACGGCGGCATCGCTTCGAGAATCGCCCGCCGGCCGTACAAGATGCCGCTGGCCGTCGGCCCGCACATCTTGTGGCCGCTGAACACGAAGAAATCGCAACCGAGCGCCTGGACATCCACCGGCATGTGCGGGACGCTCTGCGCGCCATCGACGAGAACCACGGCGCCCTTCTTGTGGGCCGCATCGGCAATCAGCCGAACCGGGTTGATCGTGCCGAGAACGTTGGACTGTTGCGTGACGGCGACGAGCTTTGTCCGCTCAGTGATGAGTTTGTCGAGATCGTCAAGCCGCAACGTGCCGTCGGGATTTAACTCGATGCGCTTGATCACCGCGCCGGTGCGCTCGCAGACCTGGTACCACGGCACCGTGTTGCTGTGGTGTTCCATGAACGTCAGCAGGATTTCATCGCCGTTCTTGAGATTGGTCTGCGCCCAGGAATACGCGACGAGGTTAATAGCCTCGGTAGTGCCACGCGTGAAAATAACGGACTCCTGCGATGGCGCGTTGATGAACCTGGCGATCTTCTCCCGCGCGAGCTCGTATTCCCTCGTGGCGCGTTCCGCCAACGCGTGGATGCCGCGATGGACGTTCGCGTTGTAGCGCTGGTAGTAGTCGTTCATCGCGTCAATGACGATGCGCGGCTTCTGGGAAGTGGCGGCGTTGTCAAAATAAACCAACGGCTTGCCGTGAACTTTCTGCTGCAACACCGGAAAGTCGTCGCGAATTTCCTCCAACTGCACCTCATCGAGGAGTTCAATCATTGCTTGCGTACTACCTTGTCATGAACCAACTTGGCAAACTCTTTTTGCACCGCCTCCACCTGGATACGCGCCAACACCGGATCGAGAAACGCCTCGATCAAGACATCACGCGCCAGCTCCGGCGTCAGCCCGCGGCTGCGCAGGTAAAAAATCTGTTCCTCTTCCAATTGGCCGACCGTCGCCCCGTGCGTGCAGCGCAGTTGGTTCGACTCGATCTCGAGAATCGGCCGCGTGTCGCAGCGAACATCCTTGCTCAGCACCAGGTTGCGATTGGCCTGGTAGGCGTTGGTGCCGTTGGCGTTCTTCTCGACCTTGATCACGCCCGTGTAATTGCTGATGGAGGAATCGCGCAACACATTCTTGAACATCAGGTCGCTGGTCGTATTGCCCGTCTTGTGATGCTGCTTCGTGAATTGCCCGAACTGCTGGTTGTGGTCCAGCACGCCGACGGCATACATGAAACTCATGCCACCTTCGCCTTCCATGATGCATTCGACATCGTAGCGCTGGAACGACGCGCCGAACATGCCGAGCACCCAGTCGATCTCCGCGTCACGGGCGACATGCGCGCGCTTCACCGTAAAATCATAAACGTTCGGCGAGAAATTCTGCTCGCTGATGTAATGAAGATGGCCGCCTTCCTTCACGAACACTTCAGTGCCGCTTGCGTGAATGCTCGGCGCGCCATTGCTGCCAATAGGCGGGCCGCCGATGAACTTCTGCACGAGCGTGGCCTCGGCGCCGGGCTCGACAACAACCAGCGTGTGCGGGAAGCCGGCGACGTTCTGGCCGACCATCTCGTACACAACTTCCAGCGGCAGCTCGCAGCGAATGTTGCGCGGCACATAGAGGAACGCGCCACTCTTCCAGAGCGCCGCATGCAGGGCCTGAAACTTCGCCGGCTCGTCCGGCGCAATGCTCTTGCCGAGATAATCCTTCAGCACGTCTCCGTGCTTGGCGAGTGCCGTCGCCATATCACAAAAGATGACGCCCTTCTTGCTCAACTCGGGGGGCAGGGGAGTCAGCCGTTCGCGGATCGCGGGTTGTTCAACCGACAACGCCAACTTGTCGAGTTTGAGAGCACGAATGTCGAAGCGCTGCCACTGCAAATCGCGCTTGGTGGGCAAAGGAAGCTTTTCGAATGTTTGCCACGCGGCCAGCCGCTGCGACTTGAGCCAGCCGGGCTCGCCCGAGGCGATGGCTTCGAGGGTTTGTTGTGTGAGTCCAGTTGTCATGTTGTTGTAGCGGCGCTCTCTGAGCGCCGAAAGCCGATTCCGGGTCACCGAACGGCGGTCATAGACCGCCGCTACAGTTACCCGACGGAACCTTCCATCTGCAGATTAATGAGCCGGTTGATCTCGACTGCAAATTCCATCGGCAACTCCTTGACGATCGGCTCGATGAATCCGTTGACGATCATCGCGACCGCGTCCTCTTTCTTGATGCCGCGGCTCTGGAGGTAAAATAGTTGTTCTTCAGAAACATTCGAAACACTGGCCTCGTGCTCAATCGTCGCGAGGTCGCCGTCGATTTCCATTACGGGATACGTGTCGGAACGGCTGATCTCGTCGAGAATCAGCGCGTCGCAATTGACTTGTACCCGGCAGTTCTGGGCGGCTTCGTTGACCTGCACCAGGCCGCGATACGAGGCGCGCCCGCCATGGCCGCTGATCGACTTCGAGTTGATGCGGCCCGTGCAGTTCGGCGCAAAAAACACCAGCTTGGCGCCCGCATCCTGCCACATTCCCTTGTCGGAACTGGCCAGGCTCAGAATTTCGCCGTGACCGCCTTCGCCGAGCATGTAGCACGAAGGATATTTCACCGTGCGTTTCGACCCGAGATTGCCGTCCACCCATTCCATCACCGAGTTCTTGTAAAGGAACGCCCGCTTGGTAACGAGGTTGTAAACGTCGGTCGACCAGTTCTGGATCGTCGTGTAACGGCACCGCGCGCGATCCTTGACAAAAATCTCAACCACCGCCGAGTGCAACGAATTCGTCGTGTACACCGGCGCGCTGCAGCCTTCCACGTAATGGCAGAAGCTGTCGTCCTCGCAAATGATCAGCGTGCGCTCGAATTGCCCGAACTGCTCGGCGTTGATGCGGAAGTACACGGACAGCGGGACGTCGCACTTCACACCCTTCGGAACATACACAAACGAACCGCCGCTCCAGAATGCGGAGTTGAGCGCCGCAAACTTGTTGTCCTCGGGCGGGATCGACTTCGCAAAGTGCTCCTTGAAAATCTCGGGATACTCCTTCATGCCGTCGTCGCAACTCAGGAAGATCACGCCCCGCTTGGAGAGCGACTCCTGGATGTTGTGGTACGCCATCTCGCTGTCGATCTGCGCGCCGAGACCGCCGAGAAGCTTCTGCTCTTCCTTGGCAATGCCGAGCTTGTCGTATGTGTTGCGAATCTCGATCGGTACATCTTCCCAGCGCCGCGCGGATTTCTCAATCGGGCTGGCGTAATAGGTGATTGCGTCGTAGTCGATATCGCGCAAACCGGGCATCCACTCCGGGATGGTCGCCTTCAAGAACAGATCAAGGCTGCGATGGCGAAATTGCCGCATCCAGTCCGGCTCGCCTTTCGTATCGCACATGTAATCGATGACTTCGTGCGTCGGGCCCTTCGGGACCTTGTGCAGGGCCTTGATGTTAACGTCGTGGAAACCTTCCTTGTAGGCTCCCGGCAAAACTTGATCGGGTGAAGCAGTGCTCATGTCTTAACCTTTCACCGGCGCGGGAGCGGCTTCCGCGTCTTTGATGATCCAATCGTAGCCGTGCTCTTCGAGGTGCGCGGCGAGATCGGGGCCGCCCGACTTCACAATCTTGCCGTCGACCAGGATGTGCACGAAATCGGGGTTGATGTAACGCAGGATGCGCTCGTAATGGGTGATGATCAAAATGCCGAGCCCCGGCCCGCGCAACTCATTCACGCCGCGCGATACGACTTTCAACGCGTCGATATCCAAGCCCGAATCCGTCTCGTCCATGACCGCGAACTCGGGTTCGAGCATCATCATCTGCAAAATCTCGTTGCGCTTCTTCTCGCCGCCCGAGAACCCCTCATTGAGGTAGCGCTTCAGGAACTTCTCATCGATGTCGAGGACCTTCATCTTGTCTTCGAGCTTCTTGTAGAAATCCATGACATCCATGTCGCGGCCCGCGCGCGCGTTGCAGGCCAGCCGTAGGAAATTGGATTGGCGGACGCCCGGCACCTCACAGGGATACTGGAAGGCGAGGAACAGCCCTTTGCGGGCACGCTCGTCGGTCTCCATCTCCAGGATGTTCTCGCCCTTCATCAGGATCTTGCCACTGGTCACCGTGTACTTCGGATGACCCAGGATCGCGTTGGCGAGCGTGCTCTTGCCGGAGCCGTTCGGCCCCATCAATGCATGCACTTCGCCCTTGCGAACCACCAGATCCACACCCTTGAGAATCTCGCGTTCCTCGATTTTGACGTGTAAGTCTTGAATCTCAAACGTATCAGCCATGGTCTGTCTTCCTCGATGCCATCGGACGCCTTTTTTGAATGCGACAATTTTTGTCCGATTCCAACTTCACTATATCGCCACCAGCCAAAGAGTCAAGCGCCCAACGGTAGCGGTAGTCCCCCGCATGGAGGGCCACGCGGAGCCTGTCCTGAGCTCAGCCGAAGGATCGTGGCCGCTCCGTTCGTTGTGCGCCGGTCTCCCGACCGCGCACTTTGCATGACCGCAGGTCTCCATTTGTGGGCAAAACCGGGTCAAAAGCGCTGCCGCAACCCTGTTCTTGGGTCAAAAATGCATTCGGCTTTGCCAAACGAACCCGAATTGTTCGACTCATTTCTAATCGTGTAACCCATTGTAGCCCCGCTGGATAAATGCACTTTTCGAAGACAAAAAATTCGGGTTCGTTTCGCAGAAACGCATGTTTTTCGCGCCTCCTCCCCTCGGGCTGTTTACGGGGTGGTAGTTCAGCGCAACAACGACTCACAGTCGCCGCCAGCCAAGCCTGCTTCCTTTGCACGACCGAATCCTAACAACAACATTCCCATAAGTCAATATCATTAATCGATAAACACTGCGGCTCTTGTCGAGGTTGTGTTGTTGCGGCCATTATGCTATTCGGGACAAGCTGAACGACGGACCGCTTCCGTAACGCATGCACCTCGGCATCAGAACGAAGTTCATCGGCATCCTGGTTGTCGCGGCGGGCATCCCGTTGTGCATCGGCATCATCACCGTCTGGGTGCTCGGCTCCTACCACTATCGACGCGAGAAGGGCGTTCTTTTCGAGTCCCTCGCCATTCACCTCGCCCAGGGACTCAATCAGGCGGTCGACAAGCAGTTGGAGGAACTCGACGACTGGCTGCTGCTGTCAGACCTTTACGAGCGAATCCATGTCCAAAACGAAACGCAGCCCAGACTGACCGATGCGGAGTTCGCCGCGCACATCCAGCAGATGGAAGCCCGCTGGCCGGCTTTCGACGCGACGGCCCCCGAACTGCGCCGCGTACTGGCCAACGATATCGCCCGCCGACTCGAGGAGTTCCGATCGTTGCATCCACTCTTTGCCGAGATCTTCGTCACGGACGGCAAGGGACAACTCGTGGCCGCCACCGGGAAAACCAGCGATTACTGGCAGGCCGACGAAGTCTGGTGGCAGCGCGGGATCAAAGTCGGTTACCGCCGCGTCTACGCCGAAGGCATCAACTTCGATGAGAGCGCACAAGTGTACTCGATTGATGTGGCCATCCCGATCCGCGACCGGACGCAACCCGCCGCCCCGCCGGTCGGCGTGCTGAAGGGCGTGCTTAGAATCTCGCCGCTGTTCTCCACCCTTCAGCCCATCCTGTCGGACACCCTCGCGCGCCGCCAGCTTGTCGACACGGAGGGTCGTATCGTCTTCGAGATTGGTCCACCCAGCGTGGGATCGTTGCCGTCCGGTGTCGGCTCTGAGATGGTGAAACGCATCGCATCCAATCGCCCCGGCTGGGCCATCGAAGAAGTGAACGGGGCCGGGACACGGCTCATCGGTTTCACGCGCCTACAACTCACCGGCCCGCTGATGGACAATTCCGTGCCGTTCGGCATTCGACCGCTGTACGTGATTGTGCACGACGATGCCTCCGCTGTCCTGGGGCCCGTGCGGCGCCAATTGCGGCTGCTGGCCGCGACGGGAGGGCTCGTGGTGCTTGCGTTTACCCTCCTTGGGCTCTACATCGCCAACAGCAAAATCATCATGCCCGTCCAACGGTTGCGTTCCGCCGCCCAGCTTGTCGCTGCCTCCGCCAAGCTGGTGGACTCCCCAAATGCCAACGTCGCCAACGCGCAACCACGCGCCTCCCGGGCCTCGACCAATGCGCTGGACGACGTCCGCAATCTCCACACCGGCGACGAGATCGAGGATCTCGCCCACGACTTCGTCGCGATGGCCGTCCGTGTGTTGCGCTACCATGAACAACTGGAGGAGGAGATCGCCTTCAAGACCGCGGAGATCCAGCGCGATCTCCAGTTCGCCCGCGAGTTTCAGGAGGCCCTGATGCCGCACAGCTACCCGCAGGTGCCAAGCGAGACCTGCGTGGCTCCGCTGGCGCTCCATTTCCACCACATCTACAAGGCCGCCAGCTCGGTCGGCGGCGACTTTTTTGACGTGCTCAAGCTCGACGATCATCGCGCCGGCATTTTCATCGCGGATGTGATGGGCCACGGCACGCGCTCCGCCCTGGTGACCGCCATCCTGCGGACGCTCCTGCAGGACCTCTCCGCGCAAGCCAACGATCCGGCACACTTTCTGGAGTTGATGAACCGCCACTTCTTCGATCTCGTGCAGGAGAGCAAGCAGTTTATCTTTGTCTCGGCCTTCTACTTGATCGTGGACACGCAGAAGGGCATTACCACCTACGCCTCGGCGGGTCATCCGTCGCCCCTGGTCGCCGAACGCCGGCGGCGGACGGTGCGGCCGCTGATTCAGAACCTTCACAATAATCCCGCGCTCGGCCTGTTTCGCGAATCCCACTACACAAGCTTCACAAGCTTCGCGGCGAAAGACGACGTGTTCCTGTTGTACACGGACGGCATCATCGAGGCGGCCAACGCGGAAGGTGAAGAGTTCGGGCGCGAGCGCTTGAGCCGCGTGTTGGAGCAGAACCTCGATTGCACGATCACGGACCTGACACAAGCGGTGATCGATGCCGTCAATCAATTCACAGGTGGAATACCGCTGATCGACGATATTTGTTTGGTGGCGGTCGAAGTCGCCGGCTCCCCGACCGGCGTTGCCCCGCAGCCGGTCGAGACGAGCGCCGTCAACTGATGGGCTGGTTCCACGCCGCGTTACGCCTGCGCCACCAACTGCCGCAGCACGAACGGCAGGATGCCGCCGTGACGGTAGTATTCCACCTCAATCGGTGTGTCGATGCGCGCGATGATCGGCACCTTCTGCGCCGTTCCGTCGGGACGTTGAATTATCAGCGTCAATTCCTGCCGCGGTTGGAGGCTTTCGTCCAGCCCAAGGATGTCGTACGTCTCCGTGCCTTCGAGTTTCAGCGTCTGGGCGGTTGTGCCTTCCTTGAACTGGCAGGGCAACACGCCCATCCCCACCAGATTTGAACGATGGATACGCTCGAAGCTTTGTGCGATGACCGCGCGGACGCCGAGTAACTTCGTGCCCTTTGCCGCCCAATCACGCGAACTGCCCGTGCCGTATTCCTGCCCCGCGAACACAACCAGCGGCACTGTCCTCTGCTGGTATTTCATCGCGGCATCATAAATTGAAATCGGCTGGCCGTTGTACTTGGTCACACCGCCTTCGATCCCCGGCAGCATGAGGTTCTTGATGCGCACATTGGCGAACGTCCCGCGCGTCATCACCTGGTCGTTGCCGCGTCGCGCGCCGTAACTGTTGAAGTCAACGGGCTGCACGCCGTTCTCAACGAGGTATTTGCCCGCAGGCGAATCTTTCTTAAAACTGCCGGCCGGCGAGATGTGATCGGTCGTCACGGAATCGCCAAAAATGCCGAGCACCATGGCGCCCTTGATCTCGCCGATGGTGCCGGGTTGCATCGCGAAGTTCTCGAAGAACGGCGGCTCCTGAATATATGTGCTCTTGGAATCCCAGCGGTACACATTGCCGACGGAGGAGGGGATCTCATTCCACGCCGGGTTCTGCGCCGCGAAATCCTTGTACAACGTCCGGAAAACCTCGGGCTTCAAGGCGCTCTTCATCGCGTCTTTGACTTCCTGCAATGACGGCCACAGATCGCGCAGGTAAACGTCGCTCCCGTTCTTGTCCTTACCAATCGGCTCGGTCGTCAGGTCGATGTTCACGCGTCCCGCGAGTGCAAAGGCGACGACCAGCGGCGGCGACATGAGAAAGTTGGCCTTCACGCTGGAGTGGACGCGCGCCTCAAAATTCCGGTTGCCGCTGAGCACGCTCGCCGCGATGAGATCGTTCTTCACGACCGCATCCTCAATCGGCGCGGGCAGCGGCCCCGAATTGCCGATACACGTCGTGCAGCCGTAACCGACGAGATTGAAACCGAGCTTATCGAGGTACGGTTGCAATCCGGCTTTCGTCAGGTAATCGCTGACCACACGCGAACCCGGCGCAAGCGAACTCTTCACATACGCGGGGACCTTCAACCCACGTTCGACCGCCTTCTTCGCCAACAAGCCTGCCCCTAGCATCACGCTGGGGTTGGAGGTGTTGGTGCAACTGGTGATGGCCGCGATTACCACCGAGCCATGACCGATTTGCCAATCGCCATCGCGGGTGGGCACGGAATTGTGAACGGTATCGGGCGTGGGATGTTGGTCGCGCATCTCCGATTCACTGTCGGAGACGCGATCCTTGCCGGCACCCACATGCTGCGGTTGCTCGACGGGCGTGCTCGAACCAAGATGCACGGGGACGCGCTTGCCCATCTCAGCCTGGGGTTTGTTGTAACCGTTTTCTGTGAGTGGCTTCGAGAACAGCTCGTCGAACTTGGATTTCAAGTTCGGCAGTTCGATGCGGTCTTGCGGACGCTTTGGCCCGGCGACACTCGGCCGCACGTCGGCGAGATTGAGTTCGAGCTCGACGCTGTAATCAATGTCGCCCTTGTCCGGTATGCCGAACATCTCTTGCGCCTTGAAGTAGTTGCCGAACGCGACAACTTGCTCGTTGGTGCGCCCCGTCGCGCGCAGGTAATTGAGCGACTCGTCATCCACGGGAAAAAAGCCCATCGTCGCGCCGTATTCAGGAGCCATATTCGCGATGGTCGCGCGGTCAGCCACGGGCAGCGACGTCGCGCCGGGTCCGAAAAATTCGACAAATTTGCCAACCACCTTCGCCTTGCGAAGCATCTGGGTGACGTGCAACGCGAGGTCCGTCGCCGTCACGCCTTCACCCAACGCGCCCGTCATGTGCACTCCCACCACCTCGGGCGTGAGAAAGTAAACCGGCTGACCGAGCATCCCCGCCTCGGCCTCGATGCCGCCGACGCCNNGTGCCGACCAGCGTGTCGGGATAATAGATGTTCCCGCTGCTGAGCACGCCCTTCGCGAGGTATTCCAAATTGACCTGGTGCACGATCCCGATCCCAGGCGGCACCACCTTGAACGTCTTGAACGCCTGTTGCCCCCACTTGAGCAGTTCGTAACGCTCACGGTTCCGCTTGAATTCCATTTCAAGGTTCTGCTTCAGCGCGTCGGCCGTGCCAAAAAAATCCACCTGCACCGAGTGGTCCACTACGAGATCGACCGGCACGAGCGGCTCGACCATTTTCGGGTCTTTCTGCATGCGGGCAACCGCCGACCGCATCGCCGCGAGGTCAACCAGCAGCGGCACGCCCGTGAAATCCTGCAGCACGATGCGCGCGACGATGAATGGGATTTCTTCCTGCGCGGGCGCCTTCGCGTTCCAGTTGGCCAGTGTCCGTACGTCCCGCTCGTTCACTTTCTTGCCATCGACGTTGCGCAGCACGGACTCAAGAACGATGCGGATGCTGACCGGCAACCGCGAAATCTTGCCGACCCCCGCGGCCTCCAGGGTGGGCAGTGAGTAAAACTGTCCCTTGCGTCCGCCACCGAGATCGAATTCTTGTCGTGAATTGAAAAGATTATGTGATTCGCTCATCGCCACCGCATTATACGACCCGTTCACGCTTAGGCAAGCCGACGCTGGCGATTCTCATTTTATCAATTTCGGCTTCTGCTTATCGACGTGACGACTAGTGAGAAGAAACAGAAAGCCCCGAACTTCCGTTCGAGGCTTTCGTTGCGAGGCGCGGGCGGGGCGATGTCAATTCAAGGAAATTACCGACGGGGTTTCCGCAAGCCGAGCATGACCAATAAACTGCCCAGCACCAGCAACGCGGTTGACGGCTCCGGCACGGCCGGCACAACCTCGGCGGAGATGCGGATGAGCATGTCGTTGTAGTCGCCCTTGTTTCCTTCCGCGCCGTTGAGCCCGGACAAGCTGAGGTCTTCAATACCAATCCAATAGCTTTCCGCACCCGTCGTTGAGGATTCCTGGAAGACAGCGAAGTGTTGGTGCGCAGTGTCGCCGCTGGGGTTGAGCGACGACTGCGTGTAGTAAGTGCCGCCTGCGCCCTTCAGGTAGAGGCCATATTGGGCGCTGGGCGAGAACGCATCACTCGCAGGCGCGGAGTCCGGGCCGAGGAAGATTGGATGCAACACCGACGGGTCGGTTGTGTTGTACCAGCCCAGTTCATTGATGTCCGCGTTCCCCGCAACTTCCAGCTTCAAGTCGGCGATACTGGAGGCGGCCGTCCTTTGAAAAGTGAAATTCAGGTCCGCCGTGCCGCCACTGTCGGCGACCGAGTTGAAAGTGTTGCCCCAATACGGTAGCGAACCGGGCGCACCCGCCAGCGGGGCCGTCGGCGCATCGGTCAGGAAGTAACCGACGTTCATATTGCTTCCGTCGATGGACACATTGTCCCAATACGGCTTGCCGTTGTTATTGAGATTGGTGACAGCCCAATTCTGGAACGCGGCACCGGCTGTCCCACTGATTGTATCCGCAAAAGCGGCTACCGGCAAAATGAGCGCTGCCGCAAAGATGCAAAATACCCCGCCCCGTACAACTTTTTGAATACCCATACGTCTCCCTGTTTTCCCAAATTACGAACCCCTATACGGCACTTCTCGCATTCCCCATCCCCATGAAAGCGGGAAATGCTTAACCCTGATACGTAGCACAAGAAAAGGAGTAATTCAAGGGGGTAACCACCTTGTATGCCTTATTTTTACTGGTTTATAAGGTTGTTGCAATTGAGGGAGATACAGCGGGATTGGCCCAAAATCAGGCGTTGGTGGGCGAAAAAAGCATCGCCCCGACCGGAGAGGTCGGGGCGATAGAAACGGCGGGAACTCCTCAGGCTACGCTACTTCAACTGCGCGAGGCTGGACTTGATCGCCTCAAAATTCGGCATCAGGCCGGGATCATCGTTGCTTTCCGCATAGCGAACGACACCCTGTTTGTCGATGACGAATGCCGAGCGCTTGGGGACGCCGCCCATACCGAGATTTTTCTGCGGCAGGAAACTGTCATAGGCGACGCCGTAGGCGTGAGCGACCTTGTGTTCGTAGTCGGCCAGTAACGGGACGGTGATCTTTTCCTTCTCCGCCCAGGCGGCTTGCGCGAACGGATTGTCACCGCTGATACCGAGCACGTCGGCGTTCAGGCTGGTGTAGGCATTCAAACCCTGGCTCACCTCGCACATTTCCTTCGTGCAACCGCCGGTAAAGGCCATCGGGAAAAACAACAGCACCGTGTTCTTCTTGCCACTGTTGCTGCTGAGCTTGATCTTCTTCGGGCCCTCCGCCGATTTCGTGGTCAGTTCAAAATCCGGTGCCTTGTCGCCAACTTTCAATGCCATGGTAATTTCTCCTGTTAAATTAAATGTTCTTGCGAACTATGCCAGAGCTGGCCCGGAAATGTCTAGAGGTAAAGGCGCGACCCGAACTAGACTGGCGCATCTACACACCGCCATCACCTGCGCTGGGCTGTTGTAGGGCGGGATGCCTGTCGTGTAGGTATCCCGCCGTTTCCTTGCGTCATATCTTGTGCCGTGCCGCGCGGCGGGATACACCCGTCGGACGGGGCATCCCGCCCTACAATACGGAGCTGCGTTGGGCTGGAAATGCTGCGAAGAATGTATACGTGATACATGACGATGGCGTGCCAGCCGTAGCTCGAAGCGCACAGGAAACACTTGTTCGGAAAGGCCGCCTTCGCCACACGACAGGCTTCGGCGCGCATCCTTCGCCTTCGCTGCGCTTCGAGCGAAGGATGGTGGACGATACAGGACTTGAACCTGTGACCTCTTCCATGTCAAGGAAGCGCTCTAGCCAACTGAGCTAATCGTCCCTCGCCACCGCACCGATAGTACAAGGCGCGTGAAAAGCTGTCAACTGGCCCGGAAACTTGCGGCGGAGGTAATGCGTCAGTCTACGAATTCTGCTTTGTAGCGGCGCTCGGCGCCTGCCCTGAGTCGGACCGAAGGGAGCGCGGTTCGGCGATGGAGGGACGCGCTCCGTCGCGTCCGCTGCCGTTAATGATCCCAAAAGGCAACCACGGAGCACGGCCTCCAAAATTAAGACACAACCCGAAACTCCTTCGGCGCAACCCTCGCTTTTGCTACAGTCTTTCCCCGAAAGATGGACGTCTATTTCTACGAAGCGTTTGAAGAAGAAGTGACGGCGCTACGCCGTTACTTGCCGGCCGGCGTTTCAGCCGGTTTCAGTGACAAGACAATCCAGGAGACGGGCGATTGGGAACCAGACGCGCCGCTTATCAGCATTCGTACACAATCCGTGGTTCCCCCAGCCTGGGCGGTTAAGCTGCGTGGTATCGTATCGCGCACGACGGGGTACGATCATCTCGTCGGGCAGAAAATACCCTGCGGCTACCTGCCGCATTATTGCAGCCGCGCTGTGGCGGAGCAGGCAATCCTGCTGGTAATGGCCCTGCTACGAAAACTTCCGGCACAAATCGCGCAGTTCCCGAAGTTTCACCGCGACGGTCTTACTGGACAGGAATGCGCGGGGAAACGCCTGCTGGTCGTCGGCGTCGGCAACATTGGCGCGGAAGTCATGAAGATCGCCCAGGCGCTCGGGATGGAAGCGCGCGGTGTCGATTTGGTTCAGCGCCACGATTCCGTATCATATATGTCCATCGACGACGGCTTGGTTTGGGCCGACATCATCGTTTGTGCCATGAACCTGACAGAAGCGAACACCGGTTACTTTCGCTACGAGACGCTCAAGCGTGCGAAGCCCGGTGTCGTGTTCGTCAACATCGCGCGCGGGGAGCAATCACCCACGAATGATCTAGTGCGGTTGCTGGACGAAGGACATGTGGCCGGACTGGCACTGGATGTGTATGAAAACGAAAGCGCGCTGGCTGTCGCTCTGCGCTCGGGGAAAGCCGCTTTCCAGCTGGCCGGTCACCCCAATGTGATCCTCACGCCGCACAACGCCTTCAACACCTCCGAGGCAGTCGACCGCAAAGCCGAGCAGACCGTCCAACAGATCGTGCACTTCCAAAAACACGGCGCGTTCTTGTGGGCTCCACCAGGAGCCGGTCAGCCCTCGTAGCCGCAGGCTTTAGCCTGCGTTTAGAACACGGTCGAAGAGTTCGGGCTTGCTGGAGTTAGATGGCTTGGCTAACATGCTTCTCACGAACGGAGTTGGTACGAAATGCAGACTCAAATGAAAGCAGTACTAACACCCACGTCGCTCAGTAACAGCGGCAGATGCCTATGGCAACGATTGAGATACTTGGCTGGAAGGAGAATTACGTAGGGTTCACCGGCTGGGATGACCATGCAAGATCGGAACTCAGAAAGCGACTTCGTCGCGGAGTCAATGCGTCTCCAAGCGAACTAAGGCGTTTGGCTCGCCAAATCCATGCGCGTCAACTTGTTTCTCTGCACCATGTTCATGAAGAGGCTGTTTATAGTGTGACCCAGATTCTTGAGACAACAGGTGCAGACATTCGTGTTACGCTAGGTGAGCAACGATGAGAGCGGCAACCGCACCGACGTGCCGATGCGTGCAGCTAGGCAGCGCGTAATGTAATCGTCACCTGCAGTCCGTTCGGAACGCGATTCGTCGCAATGACGTTTCCCCGGCAGGCCTCCACGCACGTCTTCACGATGGCCAGACCCAGTCCGACGCCACCGGTCTGTCGATCACGCGAGGTGTCGAGCCGGTAGAACGGATCGAAGATGCGCTGCAGCTCTGCTTCGGGAATACCGGGACCGCAGTCGGAGACCATCAGTGCAACCTGTCCGTCGTGTGGCTCAGCAGTAATCAAGATCGGCCCACCAGCGCCGGCATACCGAACAGCATTTCGCAGAAGGTTCGACAAGGCACGCACCAGCAAATCCGGTTCCGCTTCGGCGCGGAGGTCGGATGCGATCTTCACCTCGACTTGCGCGCCGTCACTGACCTCGTGTCGAACTGCTGCGTCAGCAAGTGTACGCAAAGAAACCGGTCGAAGCTTGGCATGGGTGGCGCCAAGCGAAGCTTTGGAAAAGGACAACAGTTCATTCACGAGCCCGGCGATTTCATCGGCCTGCTCGGCGGCGCGAGAAACATCCGCCTGCTGCGACCCGTTGACGCGTTCCTCCAAGATCCCAAGCGCCACGCGCAATCGGGCCAGCGGCGAACAAAGCTCGTGCGCAATGTCGCCGAGAAAACGTTTCTGACCAGTCACGAAACCATCCAGCCGCTGGGCCATGCTGTTAATGGCCTGGCTGAGGGTGCCGAGTTCATCGCGGCGGTGGGCTTGCACCCGCACATCGAAATGACCTTCCGCAATCTGTTGGGTGGCCTGCGTCATTTGGGCGATGGAGCGGGTGATGCCCCGAACAACCGGCACCCAGAAAAGCGCCGAGAAAATTGCCGCGCCGAAAACGGCCACCAGCCACGGTCGCAGGTCGAGAAACAATCCGCCACCGGTCAACGTCTCGGATTCAACAACGACAAACACACCGGTTGACGCGCGAATCGTGAACCAATAATGCGGGGGATTGCCCGCGCGAATGAGCATGCGTGGGGGATTCGGATTCCGGCCACGTGGCGGAGGGGGACGTTGTTCGGGTGGCAAATCCTGCGGCGGTAAATTCCCAGGTTCCCCCATATTCTCCGGCGGCGGACGCCGCGGTGGCACCGGACGTCGGACGATGCGTTCGTGGACTTCGGGAGGCAGGCGTCCCGGTTCCCCAGCCAACGGTCGGCCTTCATCGGAGAAAACATGGAAGCGGACTTTGTAAGTGTTGTCGTATTGCTCCAACATGCCCTTCCACTGTTCCAGTGGACGGTTTGACATTTCGGTGGCGATCTCGTCACCCATCGTCTGCAATCGTTCAACCGCGCCTGCCGTTAGCAAGAAATCGCGATCAAAGACGAACTGCGAACGCACCAACAGGATAAACCCGGCCGCCAGCAACGCGAGGTTCAGGAAGAACCACAACAGGATGCGGGCAAGTAATGGCAGGCGCAGTTTCATGCGTCATCCGGGTTGATGAACATATAACCGACCGCGCGCACGGTGCGGATGAAACGCGGGCTGGCCGATTCGTCCCCGAGCTTCTTGCGCAACGAGCAGATGTGCACATCGACCGAGCGATCGTAGACGTCGTAATTGCGTTCGGTAATGGATTCGATCAGTTGCTCGCGCGAGCGGACTCGCCCGCGAGCCCGCGCCAGACATTCCAACAGGTCGAATTCGATGGCCGTCAAATCGAGGGGTTTATCGCCCAGCGCGGCCGCACGCGCATCGGAATTGAGTCGCAAATTACCCACAACAATTTCGCCCGACGGCGCGTCGCCGCCAGTTGCTGGGGCAGGGCGGGAGGCGCGGCGCATGACGGCGCGCAGCCGCGCCAAAAGTTCACGGGTCGAAAATGTCTTCGGCAGGTAATCATCCGCGCCCACTTCCAGGCCGACGATACGGTCCGTCTCCTCACCGCGTGCCGTGAGCATCAGCACGGGCACCTGCGACGCGTGGCGAATGCGTTTCAACACCTCGAAGCCGTCGAGCCCGGGCAGCATGACGTCAAGAATGACCACGTCGTGGTTGCCCGTGACCGCCCGCTCGACGCCCGCGGGCCCCGTGTGCTCCGCGGTCACCTCGAACCCGAGTGGCGCGAGATAATCGCGTATGAGCGCGCAGAGTTTGCGGTCGTCATCAATGATCAGCACGCGTGTGGGGCGTGGAGCCTGCACTGAGGCAGCCGAATGTGTCGTCACGTTGCCAGAATACCGCAGGCAGGCGGGTTGCGCCGCAACTTTAACGCTTCCTTAACAATTTTCCCCGTCTTCACACACACGCGCTTAACACTGACCGTGTCTATTACTACCAGAAAGGAATCACAGTTATGAAGGTATCAAGAATAGTTTGGATGACAGCGGTGATCGTGGGTTTGGGAGCAGGGATCGTCTTCGCCCAGGACGAGGGTGGGCCGCCGCCACAAGGCGGTGGGGAAGGGGGACCGCAGGGCGGACATCATCGTCGTCCGCCGCCTTCCCCGATTGTGGAGGCTCTCGACGTCAACCACGATGGCGTGATCGATTCGAATGAGATCGCGAACGCCTCGGCGGCGTTGCTGACACTCGACAAAAACCACGACGGCAAACTGACGCCGGACGAATACAGACCGCCGCGCCCGAATGGACCACAGGGTGATCATCAGGGACCACCGCAGGGTAGCCAACAAGATGTTCCGAGTGCCAATCAGCAGGGAGGCCCCGGTGGTGGTCAGCAGGGAGGACATCATCGTCCACCACCGTTGCCCATCCTGCTGGCGCTCGACGCCAATCACGATGGCGTGATCGATTCAAATGAGATCGCCAACGCCTCGGCGGCGTTGCTGACGCTCGACAAGAATCACGATGGCAAGCTGACCCGGGACGAATTCCTGCCGCCACGTCCGCAAGGCCCGCCGCCCGATGAGCAGGGCGGTCAGCGTCCTCCGCCTCCACCCGACGACAACTAAACCAACCACGAAGCGGGCGCGTGTCCCGACCGGGCACGCGCCTGCCCAACGCACTGTTCTCCCATCCGCATCGGTACGCAGCATTGACTTTGCTGCTTTTGCGCCTTATTAAACTTCCGCTTCTTATGGAACGGAAAACACTCGATCAACGCGCGCAGATGACCGACATCGAACGGTTGCGGCACTCCGCTGCCCACGTGATGGCGACTGCCATCGCCAAACTGTGGCCGGACGCACAGTTCGCCGCCGGTCCGCCGGTGGACGACGGCTTTTATTATGATGTCGAGTTGCAGCATCGCATTTCGCCCGAGGATTTCCCGGCCATTGAGGCCGAGATGAAAAAGATCTCCAAGGAGAACCAGGTCTTCGAGAAGGTCGAGGTCACACGCGAACAGGCGCTCAAGGACGCGCAGAGCGGTCGGCTCGGCGCCTTGAGCGAACGCCCGGGAAATCCGAGCAAATTCAAAATCGGCAACCTCGAGGACATTCCCGAGGGCGAGAAGATTACTTATTTCAAGAGCGGCGATTTCATCGACCTCTGCGCCGGGCCGCACGTGATGCGCACCGGCAACGTCAGCGCGTTTAAGCTCACGCACGTCGCCAGCGCCTACTACAAGGGCGACGAGAAGAACCCGCAGTTGCAGCGCATCTACGGCACCGCGTTCAAGAACAAGACCGAGATGGAAGCCTACTTCACGATGCTGGAGGAGGCCAAGAAACGCGACCACCGCAAGCTCGGGCAGGAGATGGGCCTGTTTGTGTTAGACCCCGAATACGTCGGCCCCGGCCTGCCGCTGTGGCTGCCGAAAGGCGCAGCGATCTGCGAAGAACTTGAGAAGTTGGCCAAGGAAACCGAGTTCGCCGCTGGCTACGTGCGTGTGAAAACACCGCACATCGCAAAAGAGAAATTGTTCAAGACCAGTGGTCACCTGCCGTACTACGCGGACAGCATGTTCCCGCCGATGTCGTTTGACGAAGATGCGAAGGAACGCAAGGAGCTTTCTGATAGGATCAATTCCCTGGGCAGCAAAATCTACAAGTTGGTACTCGCTTCGCAAACAGATCGGCACGGTACGCCGCCGGTTTCTGAATGGACTAGCGATGGGAGAATGTTGGCCGGAGTGGAAGCAGCGATCGCTCGTGCCGAAAGATTTGGATGGACTTCAGATACTTCATCGGAAATCGGCGCGCTTGTGGCCGATTATCGACACGCGGCGTCGTCACTAGCGAAACTGGGCTTGCCTGAAAGCTACTACCTCAAGGCGATGAACTGTCCGCATCATCATCGCATTTTCGCTGCGGAGCCGAGGAGTTACCGCGATTTGCCGTTGCGGATGGCGGAGTATGGGTGCTGCTATCGCTACGAGCAGTCGGGCGAGCTGTTTGGACTGATGCGTGTGCGGTCGATGAACATGAACGATGCGCACATTTATTGTACGCCGGAGCAATTCGCCTCCGAGTTCAATGCCGTGAACGAGATGTACATGAAGTATTTCAAGCTGTTCGGGATCGACAAATACGTCATGCGCTTCAGCACTCACGATCCGTCCCGCCTGACCGGCGACAACGCCAAGTACGTCAATGAACCGGAACTTTGGAAGCAGACCGAAGACCTCGTTCGCGATGTGCTCAAGAACAGCGGCATCGATTTCGTGGAAGTGCCGAACGAAGCAGCGTTTTACGGCCCGAAGATCGACGTGGAGGTTTGGAGCGTCATTGGACGGGAATTTACCCTGACCACCAATCAGGTGGATTTTGCCGTGCCGAAACGTTTCGGGCTCGTATACAAAGATCGCGACAATACCGAAAAGACCCCGCTGTGTATTCACCGTTCACCGCTGGGGGTGCACGAACGGTTCATCGGTTTCCTCATCGAGCATTACGCCGGCAACTTCCCGCTCTGGCTCGCGCCCGAACAGGTCCGCGTCCTCACTATCGGCGAAGATGCCCCGTTGGTGGAGTACGCCAAAGCCATTGTCAACGAACTCCGCGCCAACATGGTTCGCGCCGAAGGCGATTACAGCAACGACAATATCAAAGGCAAAATTGCCGACGCCGAGCAGGCGAAGGTCCACACCATGCTCGTCATCGGCGGTCGCGACATGGAAGCAGGCGCAGTCAGCGTGCGCCTCCACGGCAAAGGCAATCTCGGCGCCAAACCGAAGGCGGAAGTGGTGACGGAGATTCTGGCAGCGATCAAAGAACGTAGGCCGTAGTCTCGCTGTCGCCCACGAGAGACCGTCAAACAACCCCCAGGACACGATGAATACGAAGATCATCTTCTGGTCGGTGGCATTGGTCACTCTCAGTACGACTCTTTCGGCGCAAACACCGACAAATACGACGGCCGCGTCATCCAATCAGACAAAGCTGCTTTCTGCCGTCTATGATTGGGAGAAGATGCAACCCACGCAGGTATCCAACGGTGTGCGCCGGGTTGTATTCGACGGACCGACCGCGACCCTCGACAAGATCAATTGTCACATTACCACCCTCAATCCCGGCCAACAAAGCGGCGAGCCGCGCCTGCATGTGCAAGAGGAGGTAGTCATCGTCAAGGAAGGCACAATCGAAGCGACGTTCGATGGCCACAGCGAAACCGTCGGGCCGGGTTCGGTCATCTTTTTCGCGTCCCACGCCACCACGCGCCTGCGCAATCCCGGCAAAGTTCCGGCCACCTACACGGTCATCTACTATTACACGCCCCTGACACCAAAGAAGTGACCGATTCCACGATACGGCCCGTCAGCCAGCCGCCCGTTGCCTGTCGACGTTGGACAAACAAAGGACATGCAGGTAACAAAGTGGTAACATGGCTTCGGCACATTGAGAGCCATGAAAACTACAACTGCTTTGCGAACCGTGTTCGGGATGTTCGTCGTGGTTGCGGCTGCAACGATTTGTGCACAGGCTTCGCCGGCCGCACCAGAGTCTCCTTCCGAGTTGCTCGAGAAGGGGATCTATAACCAGGACACCAAGGGTGACCTCGATTCGGCCATTGCCATCTACCAACAAGTGGTCGCGGAGGCCAGTAGCAACCGGTCGCTCGCGGCCCAGGCACAGTTCCGCCTCGGCCAATGCTACCTGAAGAAGAACCGGCCCGCCGATGCGACGGCCGCGTTCGAGAAGTTGATCCGTGATTTTCCGAGTGAGAAACAGCTCATCGCCCAGGCCCGCGAGTATTTGCCCGGCAAACTCACCCTCGGGCCGGTGCCCTGGGTCGATGGCGAGCGACTGCAACTCAATATTGGCCTGGCCTCGGGCATGGACATTGGCACCGTCGAGTATCGCGCCGACCTGGCGCCGCCGGTCAATGGACACAAAGTTTGGCGCGTCGGCGCTCGCCTGATGGCGGGGCCCCAATCGGTCAGTAGCGTCGATGCGGACGCGGAGACATTCCGACCACTGAGCAGCCATTGGAAACATTCCATGCTGGGCGAAGTGTCGGCGACCTACCGGACGGGCAGCGTGGAAGTGCAGCGCGTCGGGAAGGCGCAGCCGACCACCATTACCTTTGACGGCCCAATCCTCGATAACGAAGAAGCCATGCATGCGATGCGCCGGTTTCCGCTGCAAGTCGGCTACAAGACGACGCTCCCGGTGGCCACGACTTTGGGAGGGACTGTCATTTCAATCGGGGTCGACGTTCAGGGAAAGGAGACGGTCGAAGTGCCGGCGGGAAAATTCGATTGCTTCAAGGTGCATCTTGGCCTCGTGAACCAGGATTTCTGGTTCTCCGATGACGCGCATCGCTATCTGGTGAAATTCGATGCTGGCCCCATCACTGCGCAGCTCACATCGATCACGCAACGAAAACCGGGCGAGGCCGTGAGGTTTCACGATGACGAACTCGGCATTTCGTTCACCGCGCCGGCCGATTGGGTCGTTTGGCGAGCCAAGAACGGCCAGCCTCCAAAACAGGAATTGATTCGCACGCTCGATCCCGGCGCGGACACGGACGATGGTGGCATGCGTCTCTTTGCCACCGATTCCCTGTCGGACGCCGCCCAAAAATCGGCCCGCGCCTGGGCCGAGGAGGAAATTGCCAAGAATAAGAACGTGAAGGTGCGCCCCGATAGTCGGAAGAATTACACCATCGACGGACGGACGGGAGTCGCTTGCACTGTGGAGTACACTGAGGTGGGCAAACCGCGGGTACAGTTCTTATTACGCGTGCTGGGGCCGAAGGAATCGGAGCTTTTCGTGCTCACGTCCGCGCCGGAGAAGTTCGATGCACTCAAGGCGCAGTTCGACAGCATCCTCACTAGCTACCGGACGAAGTAAACGAGAATGTCAGACGCGTGGAGGAGATATGACACGAGAAGAAATCGAAGTCCGTCGGAAAGACCCCCGGAATTACAACTGGCGGCTTATCTACTTCTGCAAGGAGGATCCGCGGGTGATCGTGCCGAGGAGAATCAAGTGGATGGGGTGGACACTGAATTTTGCCCGCCCAAGCGCAGTTCCAACACTACTGCTGGTTCTCGTCTTTCTGATCGTTCCGCTACGGATGGTTGAAGGACAAGGCGTTGTCACCGTCCGTCTCACTGCTGCCGCGGAGATCCTGGTGCTGTGCTTGCTGTGCGCCTACTTGTCCTCACGCACCGAATGAGAGCGTCGACTTCTGGAAGAAAGCGCCGCGTGGGCCGGGACGTTCGGGCCTGGCCCATGTTGGCACTGTTGCTTCTCGTCGTGCTCGTCGCAATGGGTTTTGGCCAGAGTACTTGTGCCGCAGACCGATCCCCCGACAATCATCTTAAGACATATCGGTATATCGTTCCTGAAAAGACGAATGACGGTTGGGAGACTGCTGACCCGAGCAATGAAAACCTCGATACCGATTTAATCAAGGATTTGTTTGAGCGGATCAATGACAAAACATACAAGAACATTCACAGCGTGCTCCTTGTCAAGAACGGTAAACTCGTCGTTGAGGAGTATTTTCCGGGTCAAGACAGCGAGGGCCAGTTTCACGCGTTCCAGCGGGACACACTGCATGAGCTGCACTCGGCGACGAAAAGCGTGAATTCCATTCTGATCGGGATCGCGATCGATCAGCATCTGATTCGAGACGTTGATGAGAAGATTTCTGCGTTCTTCCCGGAGTATTCCGATATCTTCGCAGACGGAAAGAAAGACAGAATTGAGCTAAAGGACTGCCTCTCCATGACAGCCGGTCTATCATGGGACGAGTGGACGTATCCCTACGCCGATGCCCGAAATGACCATGTCAGCATGAATCGCAGCAGTGATCCAGTTCGATATGCGCTTGAAAGACCTGTTGTTGCGCCGCCTGGCACGAAGTTCTGCTACAATAGTGGAATTGCCATCACACTGGGGCAGATTATTTACAAAGTTTCCAGGTTGCGGGCGGACAAATTCGCTGAGAAGTATCTTTTCGGGCCGCTCGGCATCTCAAATTACTATTGGCTCAAGTATCCCAGTGGCGTCGTCCAGACCGGAGGAGGTCTCTTGTTGAGGCCGCGCGATATGGCGAAGATCGGTTACCTACTCTTGAATCGCGGTTGCTGGCAAGGAAGACGGATCGTCAGCGAGAACTGGATTCGGCAGTCAACAACACAGCATGCTCCAGATCGCGACTATGGGTATCAATGGTGGTTGGGGCGGTTGCGGGTGCGCGATCGAACGGTCGCGGCTTATGGCGCGCAAGGCAGGGGCGGGCAATTCATCATTGCCTTTCCGGACCTGCAGATAGTTGTTGTGTTCACCGGCTGGAACGACAATGCATCGTGGGATCAGCCATTTGATATGCTACAGCAATATATCTTGCCGGCGGCTACGTCGTCGCTCTTGAATAGAGTCAACCGGCAGCCCCCGTCCACAACCACCAATTCACAATGAGCATGCGACGCTTCAGTCTTTTCCAACGTCGCGTGGGCCGGGACGTTCGGGCCTGGCCCATGTTGGCATTGTTGCTTCTCGTCGTGCTCGTCGCCGTCGGTTGCGTACTGTGGTTCATGCGCGAAGCGATGGGCAATGAACGCCTCGCCGTGCGCGAGAAGCTGGCCGAAGCCTATCGCGGCCAACTGGCGCTCGTTCAGGCGCAGTTGCTGGAACGTTGGAATCAGCAGCTTGGCCGGCTCGACGGCATGGAGGGGGCTGCCGCCCGCTTTGCGCGCTGCGTCCGCGAAGGGTCAGCCGACAGCGTCATCTGCTTCGATGAGCAGGGCCGCGTTGCCTATCCACGCTTGTCAGACGGACGCGACACCGCCGCCAACGCGGAACTCTTCGCGCTCGAATCGTCGACCAACAAGACAGGTCCGCAGTTCAATGAGACTGCCGCGCGATTGCGTGACCGGGTCAATGACTACGCAGCGGGTCTGCTCCCGTCGGCGCAGCGCCGGTTCCTCATGAACGAACTGCAGCGGCTCGATCCCCATCTGGAGTTTCCGACACAGGCTGGGGAAGAACTCGCCGCTCGGTATCTCGAGGCGAATCCGGTCTTCGTGCACGCGTCGACTTTGCACGCCACTGAATTGCGCGATGTTTGGTCGGTGGGCACCTCGAACCGGCTGACACTGGCATTGTTCACCACCACTGGCCTGCAGGCGAAGCTGAACAATCTGATCCATGATCCCGCCTTGCCGAAGGGCGTCAATCTTGCCGTGATCTCGCCGGGCGATGACGTGATGACGGAGTCCACGGTGGCAACGGCGTCGCTGGGTCCCGAGTTGCCCGGCTGGCGGCTCGCCTTGTCACTGGATGATCGCACCCTCTTCAACACCGAGGCGGATCGTCGGGTGACCCGCTATCTGGTTGTCGGCAGCGCCGTGATCGCCGCGATGTCGGTGCTGGGCCTTCTCATTGCCCGTGGCTTTGGGCGACAGGTGCAGTTGGCCCGGCTAAAGAACGATCTCGTCGCCACGGTTTCCCACGAACTCAAAACCCCGCTCACCGCGATGCGCGCCCTCGTGGATACCTTGCTCGATGCCGAGCGATTCGATGAAAAGACGACACGGGAATACCTGAAGTTGCTAGCCACGGAAAATGCCCGGCTGAGCCGCTTGATCGATAATTTTCTCACCTTTTCACGTCTGGAGCGGAACAAGTTCACGTTTGAGTTCACCCGCGTCCGCCCGCAACAGGTCGTGGAAGGCGCTGTAGCGGCTTTGGGAGAGCGAGCCCAGGTGCCCGGCTGCGTGCTGGAATCGCACATCGCGGCGGATCTCCCCTCGATTCGCGGGATGTCGATGCGCTGGTCACGGCACTGCTGAACCTCCTCGACAATGCCTGGAAATATTCCGGCGACGAAAAACGCATCGTCCTGCGAACCGAGGCGCGCAATGGCAGCGTTTGGTTCGCTGTCGAAGACAACGGCATCGGCCTCACGCCGCGCGAGGGCAAGCGTGTGTTTCAACGCTTTTATCAAACTGACCAGGGACTCTCGCGATCCGCCGGCGGTTGCGGGCTCGGTCTCAGTATCGTCCAATCGATCGTCGAGGCACACCACGGCTCCGTACGCGTCGAGAGCGAACCCGGACGCGGCAGCACGTTCACCATCGAGATTCCCGTTGTTGCCGAAGGAGCGTCATGACTCCAGCCGACATCCTCATCATCGAAGACGACCCTGCCATCCTGCGGGTGGTGAAAGACAATTTCGTTACGCGCGGCTATCGCGTGCGGACGGCGCGCAACGGAGAAGAAGGACTGGAGGCCGCCCTCAATGGCCGACCCGACCTGATCCTGCTCGACATCATGCTACCGAAGATCAACGGTTTTGAAATCTGCCGCGCTGTTCGTGCGGAGAAACTCGAAATGCCGATCCTCATGTTGACGGCCAAAGGGCAGGAGGAAGACATTGTCCGCGGCCTGGAACTCGGCGCGGACGATTACATTACCAAGCCGTTCAGCATGCGTGAACTCGTGGCGCGTGCGCAGGCCTTTCTACGCCGGCGGCAGGCAGGTGCGGCGGAGCGCTACAAATTTGGTCGCTGCCGCCTCGACACCGTGTCGCACCAGCTGTTCAAGGACGGGGTCGAAGTGCCGCTCACAAACAAAGAATTCCGCCTCCTCGAATACTTTCTCCAGCACCCCGGGCGGGCGTTCACTCGGGACAGCATCATGAACGCCGTCTGGGGCAACACCGTCATGGTCACCTCGCGCAGTGTGGATCGTTGTGTCACGACGCTGCGGAGCAAAATTGAGCCCGACCCGCATCGCCCCACGTTTATCCACACCATCCGCGATATCGGTTACCGTTTTGAAAACGAACTGAAAGAGGGCGAGTAACCGCCTCGAGCGACCCGGCTAAAAAAGACTGTTGCATTGACGGGAGAAAAGCCTTAGAAGAATGGGCCATTCGCGCCCGGGCGGACGGTCGAGAGCAAAGCCGACGGTAGTGCACGGCGCATTTACATATACATAAAGAATTGTGAGCGAAGTCATTCAACCAAGCTAACCCGCTGAGGGCCAACAGGAGGTCGGAGCAATTCAACAATTTGTTCGTGTCAATCAGAAGATTCGCGCGCGAGAAGTGCGGGTAATCGACGCAGACGGAAAGCAACTCGGGGTTTTGCCCACCAGCCAGGCGCTGGCGGCGGCCATGCAGCGGGGATACGATTTGGTAGAAGTGGCGCCCAACGCGGCGCCGCCGGTCTGCCGCATCGTTGATTTCGGCAAGTACAAGTACGAGCAGGAAAAACGGGATCGCGAAGCGCGCAAGCATCACCACGCTACGAAGTTGAAGGAAATCAAGATTCGGTTGAACATCGATCCGCACGATTACGAGACAAAGCTCAATCACATGCGGGATTTCCTCGGTGACGGGATGAAGGTGAAAGTGACGATGATGTTGCGCGGTCGTGAAAACGCGCATCCGGAGTACGGCAATAAGTTGATGCAAAAAATCATCGAAGACCTGCAAGGCTGCAGTCGTCCCGAGGTGATGCCGAAGCTGATGGGGCGAAGCATCACGATGATGATCTCGCCCGTTCGTGGCGGAAAGAAACAGGAAGGGTCCCGGGACGAAGAAGAAAAAGAAGCGTAGGAATTTTTGGAAGGAAACGGCATATGCCACGTTGGAAATCAGCCAAGACAAAAAAGGCCGCCGCGAAGCGATTCAAGATCACGGCGACCGGTAAAGTGATGCGCTATGGTGCGGGCAAGCGGCATTTGAATACACACAAGTCCTCGAAGCACAAGCGGCGCCTGGGCCAGACGAAGGCGGTCAGCGAAACTCACAAGCATCATATCACGGACGTGCTGCCGTTCAGCCATCGCGGTTAATGATCCAGTCCTGAAATCGACAATTTGAAATCCTAGGAGTTCACCATGCCAAGAGCCACCAATGCCCCAGCCAGCCAGCGCCGCCGCAAACGGATGATCAAGGCCGCCGCCGGTTATCGCGGTTGGCGCAGCAAGAAGTTTCGTTATGCGAAGAACGCAGTCTGGCACGGCCTGACCTACAGTTTCGCCCACCGCAAGGACAAGAAGGCGGACTATCGCACCCTCTGGACGTTGCGCATCAACGCGGCCTGTCGCGCGCAGGGGATCAACTACAGCCGGTTCATCGCCGCACTCAAGAAAGCCAACATTGCGCTCGACCGCAAGATTTTGGCCGAGCTGGCGACAAACGATCCCAAGGCTTTCGACGCCGTCCTCGCGGCGACGAAATAGCCTGATTGGTGGGGGCGCGACCCTACCGGGCGCTTACAGTTTGACCAGGTCCCGCTTCCGCAGTGTAAACCGGCAAACCTTGTCATAACCACACGAGCGGGCCAGTGCGATGGCTTTGCCGTACTCCGCGCCAACATCTTGCGGGATGTGCGCGTCGCTTCCCAACGTGATCGGGACATTCAGACGGCGGGCGATCTTCAGAAAGGGTTCACTCGGATAAATCTCCCGGCACGGTTTGCGTAATCCGGCGGTACTGACTTCAATGGCCACATCGGATTCCGCAACGGCACCCAATGCGTCATCATAAACACTGGTGAAATCCGTCGTTGGCCGGAAATTGAATTTCTTCGGCAGGTCGGGGTGGGAGAGGGAATCGAACAGGCGGGTTCGCGCCGCTTTTTTCCACAGCTCAAAATACTCGCGCCAGCGCGCTTCCACGTTCTCCGTTTCCCAGTCTTTCGCGCTGCGGTCGACGGGAAACTCACCGAGGTAATGGACGCTACCGAGAAAGAAATCCCACGGATACATCGCCGCCAACTCCCGCACCCAGTCCTCACAGCCCGGCACGTAGTCCACCTCAAGCCCGAGTTTGATCGGCAACTGCGGAAATTTCGCCTGGGCCTCGCGCACCCAGTTGACGTAAGTCTCCAGGTCTGACTTTTTCATGGTCCAATCCGTTTCGCGCTCGGCCAAAGGTGCATGGTCCGAACAGCCGATCTCGTCAAGGCCGCGCTCCACGGCGACCCGGGCATAGTCAGCGGGTCGTCCCGTTCCATCAGTCAATTCCGTGTGCATGTGGTAATCGATGAGCATGAGAGCGCAGTTTAATATTTCTGCCCGCCAGTGCAAGAGTTGAAGTGGCGCCACCATGGGATTTTCATTTTGGGGCTTGTCATGATGTTGTTTCGTAGTATACTTCGCGCTCGTACAAGGTGGCGGAGGAGGAATATCTGTTAGTAACGAAAAGGAGTGGGGAACATGTTTTCGCATAACCAGCGCCGCGTCAGTGCATTGCTTTTAACTGTTTTGCTTGCCATGGTATCGGGGATGTTGGTGGGGCAGGCTTTCGGCCAAACGTTCACAGGCACACCAGGGACGGCGCTGACGAACGCCGTCATTAACTTTAGCAATCTCGCGACCAATTCACCCGTGTCGGTCCCGGGTACAAACCTCACCTCATCGCCACCGGCTATTACCTTTCAAGCCCAGGACGATGGTGGCACCCAGGATCCGCCATTCCCCGGTGGGGCGGCCGGACCGAACCACGTGGTGTCGATGCTCGATAATTCGATTCGCATCCAGAAGCGGGATGGTACTGTCGTGAGCACGATTATTTTGCAGGACTTTTGGGCAGCGCTCGGCCCGTACGTCGACCCGCGCGGCGCGTTTGACCCGAAGGTACTCTATGATCCATTCAGCGGTCGTTGGATAACCACAGCTGTCGCGGATCACAACCAGCCCACTTCCTCAACCCTTATCGGGGTTTCGCAGACGAGTGATCCCACAGGCAACTGGAACCTCTATCGAATCGCCGCCGACACCAATGGCGAATTTTGGGTCAACTATCCTACCTTCGGTTTCAACACCAATTGGATCGCGGTCTCGGTGACGGCGTTTACCATCGGTAACGGCCCCGTTCAGTCCCAACTGTATGTTTTTGACAAGGCCGATCTCTACGCGGGCGGAGCGGGACACTACACAGAATTCACCAGTGAGGATGAGTCCACGTTCGGCGTTGTGGAGCAGCCGGCCGCAACCTACGATAACACACAAACCAATCTGTACCTGTTGGCGGCGATCAACGGCGACTCGGGTGGCAATGGTGAGATCCAATTGCTTTATGTCGACGGAGCCGTCGGATCGGAAGTCCTTCATGTGGGGCCACAGATTAGCGTGGCGGACCCGTGGGATGACCACGCACCCACGTTTGACTTTGCGCCGCAACTCGGAAGCACAAACCTGATCGGCTTGGACGATTCCCGTTTGTCGGAAACCGTTTATCGCAACGGCGCGATTTGGGTTGCCCACTCGATTTTCCTTCCCGCAGGAGGTTCCGCCACCCGTAGCGCCATCCAGTGGTGGCAGATTGGCACCGATGGCACGATTCTCCAACGGGGTCGCATCGATGATCCCACCGGCAATCTGTTTTACGGCTATCCGAGCATCGCCGTCAACCAGAGTAATGACGTGCTCATCGGATACGCACGGTTCTCAGCGTCCAACTTCCCTAGCGCGTACTTCTCTTTCCGCGCCGGCACCGATCCGACGAACACGCTCCAAAGCGAGATCCTGTTGAAAGCAGGTGAAGGGCCGTTTACCCGTAGTGACCGGTGGGGCGACCATACCTCGACGGTCGTCGATCCCGTGAATGATACGGACTTCTGGACAATTCAGGAATACTCCGCCAACACCATCAAAGGCACCTCACTCTGGGGCACATGGTGGGGCGATGTACTCGTAGCTCCTCACGTTATCGCCAGCAACGCAGTTGTTCTGAGCGAAAGTTGCGGTCCGAACAACGGCGTCATCGATCCCTTCGAGCACGTGTCCGTCCAGTTCTCCTTGTTGAATACGGGCGCCAAAGACGCGACAAACGTTGTCGGGACTCTGCTGGCCACCGGGGGAGTGTCGTCGCCCAGTGTCGCGCAGAACTTCGGGACTATCGCCGCCGGCGGTTCAGCGAGCGCGAATGTTTACTCGTTCCTCGCCAATGCTCCATGCGGCAGCAATATCCTCGCAACTCTCCAGTTGCAGAGCGGTGCGGTTGATCTTGGCACGGCAAGTTTCCGTTTGCCGGTCGGCACACCCAACGGCGTTTTTACACAGAATTTCGATTCCGTCACGGCACCCGCGTTGCCGGTCGATTGGTCCACCGCCGGGAGCGGCGTGTTATCCGGCTGGACTACGACCAGTAGCGTTGCGGACACGGCGCCGAACGCGGCGTTTTGCCCCGACACGAATGACGTGGGCGAGGCCACGCTCGTTTCACCCAGTATTCCGATCACCAGTCCCAACGCGAAATTGGTTTTCCGCAACAACTACGACCTGGAGTTGGGCTTCGATGGTGGCGTTCTGGAAATCCAAATCGGCGGGGGCATCTTCCAGGATATTCTCGCCGCAGGAGGCAGTTTTGAGCAGGGCGGCTATTCCGAGTTTATCAACACCAACGCGGTAAACAGCAGTCTCATCGGACTCGCCGCGTGGTCTGGCAATTCCGGCGGTTGGATCACCACGACGGTGGACCTGCCGGCCGCCGCGGCTGGCCAGAACGTTCAACTGCGCTGGCGTTGTGTAACCGATGACAGCGGTGGTGGCAACGGCTGGTTCATTGACGGTGTTGAAATAAACGATGGCGGCAACTGCTGCACGGCGGGTAGTGAAGCTGATCTGATAATCAGCAAATTGGCTTCGCCCAGTCCTGTGTTGGCTGGCAGCAACGTGACGTACACGATCACGGTGACAAACGCCGGGCCCGGTGTTGCGTTCAGTGTTACGGTCACGGATACGCCTCCCAGCAGCGTCGTGTTCCTCTCGGCAACGCCAAGCCAGGGGACCTGCGTGACCGACGTGTTGGGACGGGTCATTTGCAATCTCCAGGATATGACCAACGGCACAGCCGCTACGATCAGTGTTCTCGTGAACGCGCCATCAGTCGGCATTTTGACGAATATCGCGCAGGTCGGTGCGTTCAGTCCTGACCCGAATCCAGCGAACAACGCCGCCCTTAACCTTGATAGCGCTGTGACCTCCTTTAGTTTTGTGGTAACACCCGCGAGCCAGGATTTTGGCACGATTCTTACCGGTACGACCGCACAGCTTAGTTTCGTTGTGACCAACGGCAGTGGTGTGTCTCTCAACGGAACGGCAGTTGTCGGCGGCGCACCGTTCTCGATTGTCTCGGGCACGCCGTTCACAGTCGCGAGCCTGAGTTCGACAAATGTCGTTGTCCGTTTTACGCCCGTAAGCGCGGGCGGCTTCACTGACAAGGTGGTTTTCGCCACGAATATTGGTAACTCTACCAACCCGGTAATGGGCGCTGGCGCGACTGTTCCCGTTGCCAATTTCAGCGGCACCCCCACCAACGGTCTCGTGCCATTTCTGGTCACGTTTACGGATACATCGACAGGCACGATCACGAACCGGTCCTGGACGTTCGGGGATGGCGGGACAACAAACACGCTGAACACGACCGTTACGTACACGTACAACTCGGCGGGTCTATTTACCGTCTCGCTGGCCGTGAGCGGCCCCGTCGGCGGTGTTCAGAGCAATACACGTATCAATTACATTCTTGCGACCAACATTCCGCCACAGCAGGTTGTTTCACCCGGCAATCGCGATTTCGGAGTGGTGCCGGTGGGCCAGAGCAGCACGCAGACGTTTTCCATTGTTAATGCCGGGCTCCAGACGCTGACCGGCTCAGCCACCGCAGGCGCGCCCTTTGCGCTGGTTAGCGGCAGTCCGTTCACTATCAATGGTGGGCAGACCGGGCTGGTGAGCGTGAGTTTCAATCCCGTGGCCGCCGGAGCATTTACCGGCTCGGTTTTCTTCACCAGCAACGGTGGCGCCTCAACCAATGCCCTGACCGGTACCGGCGCAGTCGCACCGGGCGCCGGCTTTACCGGGACCCCGACCAATGGCGCGGCGGCGTTGTTGGTGAGCTTCACGAATACTTCCACTGGTACGGTAACAAGCACTGCGTGGACCTTTGGTGACGGCGGCACGAGCGCATTGGCCAGCCCGAGCCACTCCTACACCAATGCGGGCACTTTCTCGGTGAGCTTGACGGTGTTGGGCCCGCTCGGGTCGAACACACTGCTGCGTTCGGGCTATATTACCGTGACGAATGCGTTTGTGACGCCCGTGGCCGCCTTCAACGCCACTCCGACTAATGGCCCGGCGCCACTGCTGGTGAACTTCACCGATGCCTCGACCGGCACGATCACGAACCACTCGTGGACCTTTGGAGATGGCGGTACGAGCATTCTGAGCAACCCGAGTCACACGTACACCAACCGGGGAGTCTATCCGGTCACGTTGACGGTCACGGGCCCCAGCGGGTCGAGCACGACCAACCGCCTGAGTTTGATTACGGTAACGAATGCATTGAACACACCGCCGACAGTGACCATCGTACGTCCCGGGAACGGCATGTTGTATCCGTCATCGTATACGAACCAAACGATTACCATCGTCGTCAATGCTACGTCCAATGACGGGGCTTCGATTAGCAAGATCGAGTTCTTTGACGGCGCGACGGAGATCGGTCAGGCGACCAACAATCCGGGCACAAACTTCCTGGTGCATCCCGCACTGGGCACGCATCAGTTGAGCGCGCGCGCGGATGAAACATTTGGGACGACAGGTATCACTAGTGCCACAACCATCCTTATCGGCGCGAAAAACTCGCCATTGGGCGACTGGGAAATCACCATCACCGGGGGCGACAAGGGAGCACAGTTCCTGACGTTCGAGGATGACTTTACCGCCAACGGCTTTGGCATCCGCCTCAAGACGCCTGCGCTGGAAGACGTCACGGGCACCTGGAGTTTCACGAATCGGCCGAAGGGCCAGGTGACCGGGCCGTTCCTGGGCCAGAGCGACGGCACGACGAATTGGACGGGTGTCTTCAAGGGTCCGTCGAACAATTCCAGGACGCTCAGCGGATCCGTGCCCACGCCGCAATTCGGCACCTTCCACTGGAGAGGCGTGCCGCCCAAGATGATACCGGTGTTGACGGGCACGTGGACAGGCACAGTTGCAATTGTCCGGACGACGCCGGCGGCGGTGAGCTTCAGCTTGAGCCCCAATGCCAATGATCCCGCTGTCTTCGACATCGCTGCAAGCACGGATACGAATACGGTGGTTGGAGAATTGCTGGTCACGTCGCACAACAAGGTCTACGCCTTCGTTGCCTCCGGCAGCAACAAGGAATTCGAACTCTCCGGCACGTTCACCATGCCGCGGGCAATGCCGACGTTGACACTGCGCGGTGCGGATGCGACCGGGGAGCGGGTGACGATCAAGATCGTTCAATAAAGGCAACGAGCGTTCGTTGTTACGCGACCATCCTCGCGGCTTGTCCTGCGAGAGGGTTTTCGTTACATTCTAATGCGATGAGGAAAGTGCTCCTGCCAATTGCATTGTTTTTGGCCGCCATCCTGTTGCTGATTGGGGCGGCCTATTGGTACGATCAGAAGTACGGCTCGGAAGGGCCGTTTCGGAACCAACATGGCCACTAAAGAGAACATGGCAACAATCAGCAAGTTCCTGCACACCCGCTATCGCGTGAACGATTTGGAGAAGACGGTCGCGTTTTATCGGGATGTGCTCGGCCTCCAGGAAACAGGCCGGCACAAGTCACCGCGCGGCTCGGAATTGGTTTTCATGAAGGCGCCCGGAAGTGAAGAGGAGATCGAGCTTTGTTGCTACCCCGCGAGCGGCCCCGTCCAGGTACCGCCGGATCTCACGCACCTCGCGTTCGAGGTCGATGATCTGGCAGCCTTCGCCAAGCAGCTCGAGAAGAAAGGCGTGAAGTTGTCCGACGGGCCGGTGGGATCACCGCCCGGTAGCGTGTTCGCCTTTGTTGACGCGCCGGAGGGCTACGAAATCGAACTCATCCAACGGCCCAGAAAGTGACCACACCGCGAAACATCATCGTCGCACCCTCGATTCTCGCCGGCGATTTCGGTGATTTTGCACGGGATGCCCAGCGGGTGGAGCAGGGCGGGGGAGATTGGCTGCACTGCGATGTGATGGATGGCCACTTTGTGCCGAATATCACGTTTGGCCCGGACACGATCGCCGCTTTCCGCAAGGCCACGAAACTGCCGCTGGACGTGCATTTGATGATCGAGCGGCCGGATCAATACGCCGAGCGCTTCATGGATGCCGGCGCCGATCATCTGATCGTGCATCTGGAAGCGGCACACGATGTCGCGAAGACGCTGGCACAGATTCGCGTTCGCGGGAAGTCCGCGGGGTTGGCGATCAATCCAGCCACGCCGGTGGAGAAGGCGTGGCCGTTTCTCGGTCAAATCGACGAGCTGTTGGTGATGACAGTGCATCCGGGCTTTGGCGGCCAGGCGTTTCTACCGGAAATATTGCCGAAGATTCGCGCGCTGCGATCGGCAGTGGCCGAGGACTTGCCGATCATCGTCGATGGTGGAATCAACCCGGAGACGGGCCGACAGTGTGTCGAGGCCGGCGCGAACGTGCTGGTGGCTGGAAACTCGTTATTTCGACATAAGACGTTGAACCTGGTGGAGGCCATCGCGGAATTGAGAAAACATGCAACCGACTAGGATCAAATTCGGCACAGACGGCTGGCGGGGAGTGATCGCCGAGGACTTTACGTTTGAAAACGTACGGCGCGTGGCCCAGGCGACCGCGGACTATTGGAATTCCTTGGTGGGCACGCAGAAGGCCGCGATTGTCGGTTACGATAACCGCTTCTTGTCGGAAACGTACGCGAAACTCGTATGCGAGGTTCTGGCAGCGAATGGAATCAAGGCGCTGTATCCGCCGTTGGCCGTGCCGACACCCGCGGTGTCGTTTGCCGTGCGCGATCGTTCCTTGTGTGGTGCGGTGATGATTACCGCAAGCCACAACCCGCCGCAGTTCAATGGGTACAAACTCAAGGCCCACTACGCCGGGCCGGCAGATCCCGAGATTTGCGCGCTGGTGGAGGCGGGTGTGGACCGAACGCCGGTCCGCACCATTAATTTCGACGAAGGCATCAAGAACGGGAGCATTGAAGTTTACGATCCCCGTGCGGCGCACGTCGCAGCCGTGAAGAAGATCATCAATCTCAAAAAGATCCGTGGCACAAGGCTCCGGATTGTTGTGGACTCGATGTACGGTTGCGGCGGCATTGAATTGGAGACCATCCTCGCGAAGTCAGCCTGCCGGGTGCAGACGATCCGGGCGAACCGCGACCCGCTGTTCGGCGGCATCAACCCCGAGCCGATTGGGAAGAATCTCGGTGCGCTGTGCGCTGCGGTGAAAAAGACACGCGTTCAGATCGGGTTGGCGACCGATGGCGATGCGGACCGTCTCGGCATTGTGAACGACAAGGGGCAGTACGAATCCATTCAGCTCGTATTCGCCATGTTGTTGCTGCATTTGATTCGCAATCGTGGACAGAAGACCGGCTTGGTGGTGAAATCGGCCAATAGCACCGTGCTCATTGACCGCATTTGTCGGGCACACGGTTTGAAACTGGCGGAAGTACCGGTGGGCTTCAAATACATCTGCCAGCAAATGCGTGAAACAGATGTACTGATTGGCGGCGAAGAAAGTGGCGGGATTGGGTTCCAGGGCCACATTCCCGAACGGGATGGCATGTTGGCCAACCTGATGTTGCTGGAAATGTTGGCGATGAGCGGTAAACGCCTCACCCAAATCGCGCGGGAACTGCAGCAGGAATTTGGCGCCAGCTCCTACGATCGCATTGACATGCACTTCCCGCTGGAGAAACGCGAAATGTTCATCGATTCCTTGCGGGTCAAACCGCCGAAGGAGCTGCTCGGGGTTCCCCTGACCCAGATGAAAGACTTCGATGGCGTGAAGTACATCGCGCGGGACGATTCCTGGCTGATGTTCCGCACGTCCGGCACCGAGCCGATTATTCGCATCTACAGCGAAGCCGCCACCGCCTCGCGCGTGAAGCAGTTGCTCGAACATGGCAAGAGCCTTGCGCTGAAAATTGCCAGGTCGTAGCCGAGTCGAGAATCCATGAGCGAGAGCGACTTTGAAACTCTGCCAAAGGTGGCAGAGTCCAAGCCACAGGTCGCGCCACGCAACATTCATTTGATCGTGTTCGTGATTTTCCTTTTGCAGGCAGTTCTGGTGTCGCCGGTCTTTTTCCCGTCCATGAGCGACATCAACGCGTGGGACGACTCGGAATACATGAACGAGGGACGGGAGTTGACGCAGGGGAAACTGCCGCTGTTCACAGTGAATCCACTGGTGGCCGGTCTCTATGCGGTGGCCTATCTACCCGTTCAGGCATCACCGTATTGGTTGATCCACACCTGTTCCATTGGGCGGGCTGTCAATTTCAGTTTGCTATGGCTTGCCGCCTATCTCGTGGCTGGCCAACTGGCCGAGTTGGCGCTTCCATTCATCATGATTGCGCTGCTGGTGATGTCGCCGGCACTGGTACGCCTTGTTGACAACGGCAGCAATGCACTGTTCACCGCGATGTCGGGTTTTGCCTTGTGGCAGTTGCTCGCGTTCCTGCGCGCACGAAGTGTCAAACACTTATGGCTCGGTTCGTTGTTTCTCGGCCTCGCGGCGCTGTCGAGGAACGAGGGCCCCGTGCTCTTCCTGATCTATCTCAGCATCGCTCTCGTCGCATGTTTTCGTGGGGGAGTCGTGAGAAAGGGGATCGTGGCCTGTGTGGTGCCGTTCACGGCCTTGGTGGGAGGGTACGTGCTCCTGTATGGGTTACAGACGGGTCATTTTGAGTTGGGGAATTCGAAACGGGCCTATCAGGCATTTGAACAGGGGCAGGGGATGGCGTTTGTGGAATCATACGCCACGAAGGCCCATTACGTGGAAGGTGAGATCGAGGCGCGAAAACTCTTCGGGACAGCAGAAGAGAACCACTATTCGGTTTTCACCGCGATTCGTCGGAACCCCGCAGCGTACATTCACAGAACTATTCATCTCACGATACACGCAGCGCAGGATGCGACCTACGTCTATGGACAGTACTTCGGGCTGCTTTGCTTCGCATTCGCGGTGCGTGGTATCATCGAATTGGTCAGAAGGAAATCGTTCATGCTCCTGACGACGCTGTTGCTTTGGTCGGGATACGCTATTCTTTATGTGCTGCTCTGCTACCAACCCTCGCATTTGCTCATGCCATTTCTGACCGTGTTCTCGCTGGCCTCGATTGGCATCTCTGCCATGGCGCTTAACGCGAACGGCTGGAGGGAGCGCTATCTGTGGTCGGCTGGTCTTTTGGCCATTGCCGCGGTGGCGGCAGCGAAGTGCACGACGCCCAACATGCTGGGCGCGACGCTGGCTGTGCTGTTGGGCTTGTGGATCGTCTGGCTCGTCGCGGACCGCTATCGCGACGTTTCGAACACGATAGCGCTTGCGGGCCTTCTCCTCTTGTCGGTCGCGCTGCTCGTGAGATTCGGGTTTCCCTATCCGAAGACGCGCGTGCTGGGAAGCGCTCCGGACGAGGAGGCCGCGCTTTACCTGAGGCAACATTTCAAGCGCGACACCCCGGTGGGAGCGTGGGCGCCCGGCAATGTCTGGCTCGCGAACATGTCCTTTGTGCAGATGAGCGGCGAACTCCGCTATATGAAGTCTCCGCAGGACCTCGCGGATTGGATGGCCCGCAACAACGTCGCAGCCATCTATGCGGATCGCAAACTCCGCGAATTCGAGTCCGATGTCTGGGGTCTCATTCAAAGTCAGATTGGAAAACACCTCGCAGTGGCATTCTCGGATGAACAAGCCGAGGTTCAAGTGCTTGTTCCAACAGCCGCACGCTAACAGTCAGCGATTGAATGCGGCGACACCGCATGATGAGGCTGTGATCGGGCTTACTCATCGAGTGGATGCCAATGCGACTGCTCAAACACCCAGATCTTCTTGGTCAGCAAGCAGCTCGGCCAATGGATTCGGTTCGTTCGGATTTCGGAGGCATCGCCAAAAGTGTAAAGCTCGGAAACGGCCTGGAGGTCTGGTTCATCGCATGGCGCAACGGACTCTTGCCGTGTCCGTGCGACAGGTCGCGAGATGCGCAGCAGTTGCCAGGGAGCTTTCGATTGGACGCCCCACAACGAAACGCGGACCCGAAGATAATAATACGCTTCGCAGTCCAACCACGGTGGCGTCACGAGCAGCGCTCGCTGTGCCGTGAGATGCGGCAGCGTACGAAACGCGGAGGCGGCAAGACTCTTCTCAAATCGCGTGTAGTAATAAATCTCACCCGAAACGATGGACACACCGATCATCACGGCGGCAATACCACGGAGCGCGCGCGATCCCAGAGCGCTCAACCCAACCCCCGCGAGCAGATAGAGAATGTGCGCGCTGCCAAGAAAACCGCGATCGATCCACAGCGCATGTTTCGTCACGGTCGAGTACGCAAAAATCAACGCCACGGGAAGCACGATGAGCGCAACCGCAAAAACCAGGATCCACCGATAGAATTCGCCGCGCTTCCACAATTGACGACCTCCGAGAACGGCGCAGCCGATCATCACCGCCGCCGACGCGTCGCGCAGCCGCCACGGGATCTTAAAGGCTGGAAAGGCGATCATTTGTCCCCCAGCCCAGCAGCGAACGAGGTAGGTGAGAGTGTCCAATCGGGGAAGGGAAACGCTGCCGGATCCGTTCGCTCGAATCATCCAGAAAAAAATCACGATGGGCGCGACACCGAGGAACAGGCCAACGGCAGCGGCCATGAGCGCGGCTGGTTTCAACGCCAACGGACGGCCCCGGAGGCGCTGCGCGGCCCAGTAGCACGCGAAGAATCCCAGTTGAAGCAAAACGGCCAGCAAACCGTACGCATGTGTCCACGCCAGGCCGATATTGGCGGCCACCCAGCCGATGAGGTGCGCCGGCTTGCCTTCGAGGGTTTCGACTAGCTCGATGAAGGCCAGCACGAACAGGAAGGCGAGCAGCGCGTACATTCGCGCTTCCTGGGCGTAGTAAATATCGAACGGTGACACCGCCGCGAGCAACCCGACATAGCAGGCGGCGCGATGTCCCCAACGCCGATCGACAAATCTCATCAGGACCACCAACGTCCCAATGGAGCAGAGCACGCTGACAACCCGTAGGCCGAACTCCGTGTCGGGAAGGACCCACAGGCTGATTTTTAACAGGTAATAGTAGAGCGGTGGGTGGACGTCCGTCCATGACAACCGGGTCAGGTCGCCAAAGTTCATTTGCACGGCCAGCCAGGAAAACCCCTCATCAATCCATACGCTTTGCCGCCCCAGATTCAGGAATCGCAGGGCCGTTCCGAGCAAAAGGATGGCGAGCATACTCCCGCTGAACCCAAGGATTCGCTTCTCTGGTCTGTTTTCCATCATCTGACTGGGCCAATCGTGCCAGACCGCCCGGATATTGTCACGTTTGTTTGAAAATTCGCGGGCGCCACGGAAATTCCTGCCGGCCGCGCCGCTCTCGGCTTGCAAATTCGGGACGTTCGAGCCACACTGCCTCGTGGAATCGGATGTCTGAAATGGTCGACTCCGCGACGAGTGCCATCGGCAAGCTTCATCTTGTCACGGGAACATTGTCGGGTCGTGTTTTCGAACTGGCGCAGGATCGCGTCAACGTCGGACGCGACGACGACAATGTCATCTGTCTTGACCACATTACGGTTTCCCTTCATCACGCCATCCTGATTCGTGTCGGTACCCACTACAAGGTCCGCGACCTGATCTCCACCAACGGGACGTTCGTCAACGGCGAACGCGTGACCGGCGCAGAGTTGCGGCATGGGGACGTCCTGCTCTTTGGCGAGGTCGAAATGCGCTACGAGGAGCCGGGGCAGGCCGAGGCCGAACCGAAGAAGCCCGCGAGCCAGAAGGTCTTGCCCCTGGGCCGATCGCGGCCGATCGCGCCACCCGCAAAAGAACTGGAATACCGGATCGTCGGCGCCGATGGACGCACCTACGGACCGGTCAATGCCCCGCAATTGCGGAAGTGGATTGCCCAGGGCTACGTCAATGAGCAGACCTGGCTGCCCGCCGAGGCGCGCCGCAACTGGAAACAACTCGCCGAGCTGCCCGAGTTTACCGACGCGCTCCGCGCCAATCCGACTCCGACCAACCTCTTGGGCACGCCTCCCAAAGAAGCGCGCTCGGAAACACCTCATAAGGTCGGTCCCAGTGCGATGGTGGAGTTTGTCACGGCCAGCGAAAGGATGCCGACCGCGCCGGCTCGTCGTCGAACCTGGCCACATCGCCTGTTTGCGCTTTTGCTGCTGACCTTGGTGGGCGTCGCCACCGCGTGGTGGTTTGACCAGTGGCCGTTTGGACCGCGCGGGCCGCTGCGGCAATTTGGGCGCAGCGCGGAAGTTTATGTGTATTCCGATCCTGATTACGCCGTGGCCGGCGCGGCGGAGGACGCGAAGAACTACACCGAATTGCTCAAGAGCGCGAAGGTCTTGGCGGGCAGGTATCCCAGCAGCGCGTTGGTCCAGTATATCCTCGGCGAAGCCTACGCGAAGCTGGGCTTTTTCCCCGATGCCGCGACGGCTTTCCAAGAGGCGATCAAGATCAAGCCCGATTACATCGATGCCTGGTTCAACCTCGGCTGGGCCTACACCCAGGCGGACAAGTTCCCGGAAGCGGTCGGGGTCTTCCAACAATTGGTCAAGCTCTCGCCGCACGATCCCCAGGTCTGGGACAATCTGGGCGGCGCCTACGCGGGGCAGGGGCACCCGGCGGACGCAATCGGCGCGTACCAAAAGGCGGTCGAGTTGAAGCCCGACTTTGCCGACGCCCAATTCAAGCTCGGCGCGGCCTACGCAAGTCAGGGCCAAAACCCGGAAGCGATCAACGCCTTCCGTCTGGCGCTCAAGTACAAGCCGGATTATCCCGACGCGTGGTTCAATCTCGGCGTCGTCTCCGAGCAGCAAGGCGAGCACAATGAAGCCGTCCTTTTCTTCACGCAGGCGCTCAAGCTCAAACCCAACTACGCCGAAGCGTGGGGTGGCCTCGTCCGGGCCTATTTGAAACTCCATCAAACCGGTCAAGCGGGCGAAGCCGCCCGCGAAATGAAGAAGATCGACCCCGTCAAAGCCGATCAACTCGCCGAGGAATTGAGCCACGAAGCCCCCGCGCCTATCTCCATCGAGACGAAGTAGGCTCACTCCCTCCCAGGTGCCCTCATTTCCGGCCAAACGAACCCGAATCACTTTTTTTGCAATTCCGTCGTAACTCTCGCCCAGATTGGTGGTTACATCGCAAATCGCACGCCAACAATTCGGGTTCGTTTCGCAGAAACACATGTTTTGCGGCACCTTCCTCTCCCCTTGGGGGAGCGGAGTCTGACGACACGCCGTAGTCGTATACGGCAAAGGATTGAGGTGAGCGGTATCTGCCGCCCCTAGCGAAGCCGGCTCTCGCCGTCTCGTCCGCCGTAGCTGTAGCGAAGGCGGAAGCCGTAGCGACGTCTGACCTGTCTTTATACTCTCAACAAGCATACTCCCTGTACTATACCACTATCGGAATACGATGTCCAGAGCTTTAAAGCGGCTGTTCTGAGCACCTCCACACGGTAACAGGCAGCGGGAATCAATAAGCGTGTTTGCCCGGATGTCGCGGTGATGGGGTGAGGGAGTGTTAAGACATGACTTGACGCCACCATTGGTGCTCGCTGTTGGTTAGCAAAAGCGGAGGGCTGCAATGGACTACCGTGAAGAGCAATTCAAAAAGATATTCGCGGATGTGGCTCGTCAATTTGGCATCCATCCACACGAAGTTGTCTCACTAAGAGGACTACCCAAACGCGGGAAAAGCTGGGAATAAGGTGCCAGTCCACTTTTCATGATGGCGCGCGACATCACTAACAACAATCGCACTGACCGCATTTCGCCGATTGGAATTCCCCGCACCTCTGAAAAGCATTGACTCCACACTCCAAGAGCCTAGGCTAGTGAAAAATTTCACAACCTTTTGGGGTTAAACAGGTGAAGCAAGAACTCTCGTTTCGGTTCGCCGCAATCGCCCTGGTATTTGTTATCGGCACAAGTCTGGGCCGTGCTCAAGTGCAGCTCAACATTCAGCCCGGCATCCAGTTGAACTGGCCGGCGACGAATACTACTAACACGTATCATCTACAATGGTCATCCGGCCCCGGCGGCACGTGGGCCGATCTTGTCGCGGCGATCCCCGGCGATGGAACGACGCATCTACTTTTTGATCCGGTCCCCAGCGGTACCCGCCAGTATCAGGATTTGGAGATCGTTCCAGGTACACCCCCGTCTTCCGCGAGCCCGACGAATGGGGGATTTGAGAACGGAAGCGGAACCAGCGCCACCGGTTGGACTGTGGATACGGCTGGTGGCGGCCCTGTGTATGGGGTTCGCACCAACGACAACCCCCACAGCGGCTCGTTTAACTTTCAAGTCCATCTGGCCAGCACCGGTAATGGTCCGGTGGTTCAGTTTAACCAGCCCGGAGTGCCGGTGACGGGCGGAACGACCTACCCGTTCACTTTCTACGCCAAGGCTCTGACAGGCAGCTCGGGACAAACCACAGAATGGCGAATCCTGTGGAATGCCGGGGGGGACACGGGTTACCGAGCCTATACTCCCGGAGCCAACGTCTATGCCTCGATCAGCAATTCCGTTACCGCTCCTGCCGGGGCAACGTCGGCGACCATCTTTTTCCACTTTGCGGGCTCGGCGACTGCCGGCGTGACGGCCACGATTGACATTGATGACGTCGTACTCGGGAACGGGAGTTCCGATCCCGGTAGCCCCACTGTAACCAATGTCCTGCAAGTGGCGACCCTGCCCGTCGCCAACATCAGTTGGCCAAGCACAACCGGCGTTCAGTATTTCCCCCAAATGCTCACCGATCAGGTATCGGGAGTCTGGACCGACAGCCTTCCTGCAGTCGTGGGAGATGGCACTACCAAGTCGATCATGGTGCCGATGACGAACAACGCAACGTTCGTTCGACTGAGAATCCCCCCGGTCGTTGTCTTGCCGCCAACAAATTTGCACACCGTCCCCTCGGGAACTACGAATGCCATCGGCCTCGCCTGGACTGCCAGTTCTTCGGTCGGGGTGAGCGGCTACCGCATGTTCTACGGTGACACCAGCGGAACCACGACCAATATTACGGACCTTGGAAACGTGACCAGCACCGTCATCTCTGGCTTAACGTCGGGCCAAACTTATTTCGTGTCGATCATCACCCTTTCTCCCAACGGTCAGAGCAACCCAGCGGATGCCACGATCACGGCCCAACCGGATACGAGTATTGGCATCGTTCCGCTTTTTGACTCCAGTACACCGCTGGAACCGGACACGATCATCAACACGCCCACGGCGCTCATCACGTGGATTGCTGATCGTCCGCGCGCCCGACACGCGCGGGAAGACATGTTCATGCTCTATGACACCTATTTGCCTTTCTATTGGGAGCAGCGCATGACCGACATTGAGATTATCGACACCCTGGGCAAAGGCGGGTCGACGATTACCTTCAACTTCTTCTCACTTAATGCACTGAACGAACCGAACATCCGCTTCTTCTTCCAGGGCCAAACCACGGTAGCGCAATACAGCGACAACCTCTTTGCGAACCAAGCCGACGCGAGCGGGACCAACTGGACATCGACCATCAGCGTGAACACGATGTTTAATCGCCCCTTGCACGTGGGGGATCGCATGGAGTTCGAGTTCAGCCCGTTCATGCTCACGGTAACGAACGGGCAACTCAACTACTACGGCGGCGCAGTCCTCTATGTGGTCGGCCAAGGTATCGTCCCGTGGCAGGAGGGAGCGACCAACGACCCGGGCTCAGTAAACGCGGCCATCGACTCCACGCCGATGCCCACGAACGGCTGGCTCGCGGGCAGTGGCACGATGCCCTATCAATATAGTGGCGAGCCGAACCACGTCTTCGAGCAGATGGCGCCAAACGCGTCGCCCGCCACCGGGAAACAATTCATGCTCGGGCGGCGGTTGCATCACACCGATTTTACCACCGGCGCACATTCGGAGCCGGATAATCCGGTCTTCACCAGTCATGTTGGTCAGGCCGGGCCCACGTACATCCAGACCAGTTGTATGGGATGCCACGTCAACAATGGCCGCGGGTTCCCGGCTGCCGTCGGCCAGCCGTTGACTACGGCCCTCATCGAGGTTGGTAGCTCTGCGGATGGCGCGCCGGATCCGGTTTACGGCAGCGTACTGCTGATGCAGAACGCCGGCGGACCGAGCGAAGGCACCGCGACGATTGCCAGCTACACGACCATCAATGGACAATACGGCGACGGCACGCCGTACATGTTGCAACAGCCGAACTACGCGTTCTCTCCCCACACCCCGGCATTTTTCTCCGTGCGCTTCGCGCGGCCGCTGGTGGGCCTCGGCTTGCTCGAGGCGGTAAGCGAAAGCAGCGTCCTCGCACTCTCGGACCCTGGCGACGCCGATCATGACGGCATTTTCGGCACCATCCAAATGGCGGGCGATCCGTGGACTGGCCAGCCGCGTCTGGGGCGCTTCGGCTACAAAGCCGCCGGTTTCAGTGTCGAACATTTCGTCTGCGCCGCCCTCAATCTCGAGTTGGGCGTGACGACCCCGATATTCCCGCACAACTTCAACGGCCCGAACTCTTCCGGTCCGCCCGAAGTCACTGCCGACGAAGCTAACCAGTGGACACGCTACCTCTCCGCTCTTGGCGTCAACGCCCGTCGCGACCTCACCAACGCCGTCGCCCTGCACGGCGAGCAGCTTTTCACCAGCGCCCAGTGTGCAAGCTGCCACACGCCCACTTTTACGACGAGCCCGTATCATCCGATGGCCGAACTCCGCAACCAGACCATCCATCCCTACACCGACCTGCTCTTGCACGACCTGGGCCCCGGTCTGGCCGACAACTTGAATCAAGGGAACGCCACCGGCGCTGAATGGCGCACATCGCCGCTCTGGAGCATCGGCCTCACGGCCGGGGTCAGCGGCGGCCGTGAAGCTTACTTCCACGATTGCCGCGCCCGGACTCTCGAGGAAGCCATCCTCTGGCACAGCGGTGAAGCCGAGGCATCGAAGGAAGCCTTCCGCACCATGCCGGCTGCGGACCGTGCTGCCCTCATCGCGTTCCTGAAATCGCTATAACCACCCGCCTCGACATCAGCCTGCCGTAAAGTGGGGAAGGGGACTACCCAAACGGTCCGGGGTGGTGCTCGGTCTCAACGCTTCTGGGCCAGCAGCCACTTGTAAAGCTCGGGATTGTCGTAGGTTCTCTTCCAGATGTTGTGGTGAGCATCGGGGTATTCGGTGTACTTGACGTTGCCACCGGCTGCTTTGATGGCCGCAACCATTTTCCGGGAATACTCGACTGAAATAATCGTGTCTTTTGCGCCATGAAATACCCAGATCGGCAAGGCTGCGAGTTTCCTTGCATCGGCTGGGTTGCCGATGCCGGAAACGGGGACAACCGCCGCGAACCTCTCGGGGTGGGCCACTGCCAGAGCCCAAGTGCCGCCGCCGCCCATGCTCAAGCCGGTCAGATAGATCCGTCGCGTATCGACCCGGTACCTGCTAATGACATTATCCAGGAGGGCCGTCAGTGTTCTGCTGTCCCAGCCGTTCTGGGTCTGGGGAGACACTAGAATAAACGGGAAGTCAGGATTGGATTCCACGAACCTGGGCGGGCCATTGCGTTTCACTTGGGCCAGGTTCGTGCCAGACTCTCCCCCGCCGTGCAGGTATAGCATCAACGGCCAGTACTGTTTGGATTTTTCATAGCCTCGAGGCAGGAAGAGCAAGTAATCGATCTTTGCACGCACCGGGCTCTGGGCTTCAAAGTGGGCTTCCTGTTGAACCCCCTTTGACGGTGGCTCCGCCGCGAAAACGAGGTTTGCCAACAGGAACCAGGTAGAAACCAAGGAGAGAACGATGAAGTTCATGAGCTCTTTTCTCGACACAAGCGGCAGGTTATTCTTCCGTCCTGACCGTATCCTGCTTCGCGAGCGACTGGGAGCGTTATCTGAGCCGACGGTTGATGTTACTTGAGCGTTCTGGGTTTGTCCATCCGCCGTAAAGTGGGGAAGGGGACTACCCAAACGCGGGAAAGGCTGGTACAGTGTGTGGCTCATGGATTTGCCTAAAGGCTAAAGGGTCAATCCTGCACAATGCATGATCAATAGCGGCCTAAGATGAAGCGAGAATTGCTGGCAGTAGCTTTAGTTGTGATCGCGGCGGTGGGCGTCGCGCGAGCGGACGGGACGAGCAATCCGACGGCGTCCTCGCAACCACCGGTGCCGCCAACAAACAATCCGGCCAAACCACCGGCCCCATCGCCAAAAATCCAATTCGACAAGACCGTGTACGATTTCGGCACCACGTCGTTGGTCGATTCCCTCACCGGAACGTTCACGTTCCACAATGCGGGCACGGGAAAGCTCAAGGTCGCGAACCTGCGGCCGGTCGCCAGTGTGATGCCGGAGGTCCTGAAGCCGGGGGAAAAGGGCGAGGTGGTCTTCAAGCTCAATATCGGCGGCGACCATGGCACGATTCACAAGTACATCAGCGTGCCGTCCAATGACCCGCAGACACCGGCCCTCAGCTTGTTAATCAAGGTCGAAATAAAAGAGATACTCGATATTTCGCCCCGATATATCCAACTCGGTAACATTCGACAGGGGACCATCACAAATGTGGTGGTGCTGATCCATCGGACGGATGGCAAAAACCTCGTCATCACCAAGGCCGCGCCGAGCAATAAACTCTTGCGGGCGCGCATTGTACCCGTCACAAGTTCTGACAATCAGTCGGCGATTGTCATTGTGGACGTCGATGGCGAAGGAACGCCGCGGCTATTTAGCGAGAACGTTAAGTTGTCCCTTGCGGGCATCAACCAGCCCGTGTCGATGATTACCGTAAGCGGACGATTGCTTGGTGAGGTAACTCTGGAGCCGGCAACGCTGTACTGGCCAATCGCCGATACTTCCTCGACGAATTCCGAGGCGCTACCAACGCGGGAGATCAAGGTCTCGGCTGTCACGCCCGACCGGCCACTGGAAATCAAGAACCTGACGACCAACATGACGGATTTGAAACTCGAGCTCATTACAAAAACTGCGGGCAAGACGTATGTGGTGGTTGCCAGGTTCACGAAGATGCCAAAGCACTCTGTGCAGGGTGCGATCAACTTCGAGACGAACACGTCAAGCCAGCCGACCGTGGCAATCCCCGTGACGATTTCTGTCCTGAAGCAGTCCCAGTAAAGTGGGGAAGGGGACTACCCAAACGGGGGAAAGGCTGGTACAGTGTGCGACTCATGGATTTGGGTCACATACGCAATTTCTGCATCATCGCGCACATCGACC
>PLZV01000029.1 GCA_003152315.1 Verrucomicrobiota bacterium | reverse complement strand
TGGAGGTGCTCGACACCTCGATCGCAAACGTGGCGCTGCCCCATATCGCCGGCAACCTGGGCGCCAGCATAGATGAAAGCACCTGGGTGCTGACCTCCTACTTGGTGGCCAACGCCATCATCCTGCCTTTAAGCGGCTGGCTGTCAAGCATTCTGGGGCGAAAACGCTTTTACATGGGCTGCGTGGCGATGTTCGCGCTGAGTTCCTGCCTCTGCGGCTTCGCGCCCAGCCTGGCCTGGCTGGTGGTCTTTCGCATCATTCAAGGCCTGGGCGGCGGGGGCCTGCAGCCCAGCGAGCAGGCCATCCTCCACGACATTTTTCCGCCCGAGAAGCTCGGCATGGGCATGGCGGTCTACGGCGTGGCCGTGGTGACCGCCCCCATCATCGGCCCCACCCTGGGCGGCTGGATCACCGACAATTACAGCTGGCGCTGGATTTTCTTCATCAACGTGCCGGTCGGCATCCTCTCGCTGCTCTTGACCTCGCGGCTGATTTCCGACCCGCCGTACCTGAAGAAGCAGAATCGCGCTGGCGCGAAGATTGACTATCTGGGATTCGGGTTGATTGCGCTGGGGCTCGGGATGATGCAGATCGTGCTCGACAAGGGCCAACGCGCAGATTGGTTCGAGACCCCCTATATCCGCATCTTCACCTTCATCTTCGTGACCGCGCTGATCCTCGCGGTCATTTGGGAATTCCGCGTGAAGGACCCGATCGTCGACCTGCGGCTACTCAAGGACCGCACTTTTTTGACGGCCAATGTCATGCTCTTCATGGTGGGGTTTGTGATGTATTCAAGCACGGTCCTGCTTCCGCAGTACGCTCAGGAACTCATGGGCTACACCGCGCAAAAAGCCGGGATGCTGATTTCACCGGGCGGCATCACTATCATGCTGTTGATGCCGCTCATTGGGTTTCTCGTGACCCATTACGACGCCCGCAAACTGATCGCGTTCGGTTTCCTGGCGATTGGGTTGGCCACGTTGAACATGATGCGGTTCAATCTGGAAGTCGATTTTCGGACAATGATGTGGGCGCGCGTGTTCCAGGCGGCCGGCATCGCGTTCCTGTTTGTGCCAATCAATACCGCGGCTTACGCCTACCTGCCGCGCGAGAAAGGTAATGCCGCCTCCGGCCTGATCAATCTGTCGCGCAATATTGGCGCCAGTGTGGGCATCTCCTATGTCACCACCATGCTGGCGCGGCGCGCGCAGGTTCATCAAGCAACGCTCGTCACCCATCTGTCCGTCTACGACAGACATTTCATGGGCACAGCGCGGGCACTGACCCACCACTTCACTGCCTCGGGCGCGGACGCGGTGGCGGCTACCCGCCAGGCATATGCCGCGGTCGGAGGGATGATGGTGCGGCAAGCGGCCCTGCTGGCGTACATTGACAATTTCTGGTTGTTGGGAATGTCCGCGCTCGTGTTGATCCCGTTTGTGTTTATCATGAAAAAGACGAAACCAGGAGGGCCCGTCGCGGTGCACTAATCATGATCAAGATTATCGCCATCGAACGTGAATTCGGTTGTACCGCGAGTGCCATTGCCGAAACGCTCGCCAAGCGTCTGGGTTGGAAGGTGCTGGATCAGACGTTGACCGAGGAAGTCGCGCGCATCGGCCAGGTCGCCCGCGCCGTTGTCGAACAGCGTGAGGAGTGCATGGATCCCCTGTTGTACAGGCTGACAAAAGTTTTCCGGTTCGGCAGCCACGAGAGATCACTTCCCGTTAGCGGACAGGAAGTCTTCGACGCGGATCGCGTGGTCGAACTGGTGCAACAGGTCGTCGAAGAGGCGGCGGCTACGGGCAACTGTGTCATCGTGGGGCGGGGATCGGCCTATTTTCTGCGAAAGCGAACGGACACACTCCGGGTCTTCTTATTTGCGCCGCGCGAGTTCAAGCTCCGCTTTCTGCAGACGCAAACCCAAAACGAAGCCAGGGCCAGGGAATTGCTCGATTCGGTCGACCGCAACCGCCGGGCGTTTGTGAAACACTACTTTGCCGTGGAGTGGCCGTACCGCCCTGCGTATCACGCCATGCTCAACAGTGCGTTGGGCGACGATTTTATCCTCGCCACGATCCAGAACCTGATGGACGCGCTTAACAAGAAGGAAGCGTCGTTATGAAAATCAGGGCTCTTTTCCTGTCCGCGTTGGCCGCTGTGACCGTCGCGGGCTGTGCCGTTGGGCCCGATTATCAGTCGCCCAAGACCCAGGCGCCCGTCAACTGGAGCGAAGCCCAACTCGGTGGCACGACCAACACGGCCGTGCCGATCATCGCGTGGTGGAAGACGTTCAACGATCCCGAACTCAACTCGCTTATCGAACGCGCAGTGGCCACCAACCATGATCTGCGCATCGCGGATGGCCGGTTGCGGCAGGCGCGCGCGCTGCGTTCGGGTGTGGCCTGGGATCTTGGTCCAATAATCAACGGGTCGGCCGGCTACACGGACGCCCAGCAATCCAAGAATTCCATTCCATTCAATACTGCCGGCGCCGCCGGTGCCGCCATCAGCAGTAATTATTTATTCCACACCGACCTCTACGACGCGCACTTCGACGCGAGCTGGGAGATCGACGTCTTCGGCGGCAAACGCCGCGCGCTGCAACAGGCCAACGCGCTGCTGGCCTCCGTCGAGGAAGATCGCCGCGACGTGTTGGTGAGCGTTCTCGCGGAAGTCGCCCGCAATTACATCGAAGTCCGCAACTTCCAGCAACGGCTCGCCATCGCGCACAAGAATATCACGGCGCAACAGGATGCCGTGGACATCGCCCATTCCCGGTTCAACGCGGGTCTCAGCAGCGAACTCGACGCGAAGCAGGCCGAGGCGCTACTGGCGACGACGCAGGCCCAGATTCCCCTTCTCGAAACCTCGCTCAAGCATGGCCTGCATCGACTCGGCGTGCTCATCGGCAGGGAACCGGGCACGCTGCTTATTGAATTGTCCCAGGCCGCCCCCATTCCCGCGCCACCTCCCGAGGTGCCCGTTGGTCTTCCCTCCGATTTGCTGCGCCGCCGGCCCGACGTGCGCCGTGCCGAACGCGAGTTGGCGGCGCAGACAGCCAACATCGGCGTGCAGACGGCGGAGTTGTTTCCAAAATTCACGCTGACGGGGGTGGCCGGTTTTCAAAGTTTCGCGCTCAGCGATTGGTTTACCGGCGGCAGTAAGTACTGGTCGGCCGGGCCAACGGTAACGTGGCGCATTTTTGACATGGGCCGAGTGCGCAGCCAGATCCAGGCGGCCAATGCCCAGGCCCAGCAATCTCTGGTAGTCTATGAGAAAGCAGTGCTGACATCGTTCGAGGACGTTGAGAACACACTGGTGGCCTATGCGAATGAGAAGACACGCTATCGCGCCTTGGGCGATGCCGTGGCTGCCAACCGTCAGGCACTCAAATTCGCCAACGACCGTTACGCCAATGGCCTCGCGGATTTCCTGAACGTGCTGGATGCGGAGCGCTCGCTGTATCAGACCGAAGATCAACTCGCCGATAGCCAAAGCACTGTCTCTGTCAATCTCGTGGCGCTCTACAAGGCCCTTGGTGGTGGGTGGACTGCTCTTGAGCAGCGCGCGAACACCTCATCAGTCAACGACTCGCCGCGCTAACATCGGAGCTGTGGCGCACAGGCGGCCGCGCCCGCTTGCTTCGTTGCCCGGATGCCATCGAAAAAAGAAAAGATTGCAAAATTGCGTCCTGAAAATTATCGTCACCGTCAAGGGCAGGGAGGTTATGTTGAAGATTGCAGTCTACCCGGGCAGTTTCGATCCCATCACCAACGGTCATCTCGACATTATCCGCCGTGCCGCCAAAATGTTTGACCGCGTGATTGTTTCCGTGGCGATCAATGCAGAGAAAACGCCCCTCTTCAGTCTCCGCGAGCGCGTCGTCCTGGCGCGGGACGCCGTCAAGGGATTCAAGAACGTCACGGTGGATGAATTCGGCGGGCTGCTCGTGTCCTACGCGCGCCGTAAGCGCGCCGCCGTTCTCGTTCGCGGGTTGCGGGCGGTTTCGGACTTTGAATTTGAATTCCAGCTCGCCCTGATGAACCGTAAATTGGATCCGGGCATCGAAACCATCTTCTTGATGACGAAGGACGAATACACCTTCATCAGCTCGCGACAGGTAAAGGAAATCTGTCGGATGGGCGGGAACGTGAGCGATTTTGTGCCACGGGGTGTCGAACGAGCGATGAAGCGCAAATTTGCCTCGAAACGGTCGGTTTGATGTTCGAACGGTTCGGGCGAAAGGGAAACATGAAAATTAACGTCAAACGCATTCCCGAGGATGGGGAGGTGCTGGTCGGTGCCGACCCTGCCTCCATCATGGAATTGGAAGAACCCGACACCCGGTTCGAGCACGAAGTGAAGTATGATTTACTCGCGCAACTACAAGGTACGGCGGTACTTGTCACAGGTCGCATCAGCACGCCTGCCACCCTGCGCTGCAGCCGTTGTCTGCGCGTTTTCGATTTGCCAGTGCGAGTGGAGGAATTTGTCTATCACCAGGAGTTGCAGGGCGAGGACTTCGTGGACTTGACGGCCAATATGCGCGAAGATATTATCCTCGAACTTCCACAAAGGGCGTTGTGCACTGCGGATTGCAAGGGATTGTGCCCCCATTGTGGCAAGGATTTGAATAAGGGTCCATGCCGTTGCCAGCATTCGGAAGGCGATCTGCGCTGGCATGCCTTGGACAATTTGAACCTGAAACTGAAGTAACGGAGAGCATTTTTCATGGGCGTACCGAAACGTAGAATGTCGAAGATGCGCCTGCGCACTCGCAAGGCGTCACATCGTCCCAAAGCACCGCAGTTGTCGGTGTGTGCCCAGTGCGGCGCGCGGGTGTTACCGCACCGCGTCTGCCCGTCCTGTGGTTATTACAAGGGCCGGCAGGTCGTATCTGTGACGGCTGCCTGATTTCCCACAATGAAATTAGCCATCGATGCGATGGGCGGGGACTTTGCCCCCCAGAACATCGTCGCGGGGGCGGTAGCCGCGCTTCACGACAACAGCCGCATCACCAAACTCTACCTCGTGGGTGATCAACCCCGCGTCGAGGCGGAACTGCGCAAGTTCGGCGCTTCCAACAACCGCATTGACCTCGTCCACGCCAGTGAAGTGATCGAGATGGACGATTCGCCGGTGCAAGCCGTGCGGCGCAAGAAAGATAGCTCGATGTGCCGTGCGATTGACCTCGTCAAGAGTGGCGAGGCGGACGCGATTGTCTCGGCGGGCAACACCGGCGCCCTGCTGACCGCGGCGCACCTGAAACTGCGCACGCTGGAGGGTGTCGACCGACCAGGCCTGGCCGTGATCATTCCCGCGCCCAAGAATATTTTTGTGCTCCTGGACGCGGGCGCCAACCTCGAACCCCATGCGTCAAACCTCGTGCAATACGCCATCATGGGCAGTCTGTATTCGAAGCAGATTCTCGGATACAAGCAGCCGCGTGTGGCACTCCTTTCGACCGGCACCGAGGACATGAAGGGAAACGAATTGACGCTGGAAGCGCATCGGTTGCTCAAGCAGACGGACGTGAATTTTGTCGGCAACATCGATGGCCATGACCTGTTCTCGAACCGCGCCGACGTGATTGTGACCGACGCGTTCGTCGGGAACGCGGTGTTGAAGGCGTGCGAAAGCACCGCGCGTTTGGTGGGCTACTGGTTGAAACAGGAACTCAAGAAAAACCCGCTGCGGATGCTCGGCGCGGTGCTTGCCGCCGGCGCGTTCAAGGCGCTCAAACGCAAAGCCGATCCCGATGAGTACGGCGGCGCCGTCCTGCTGGGCATCAACGGTATCTGCGTCAAGGCCCACGGCGCCAGCTCACCGAATGCAGCCAAGAATGCCATTCGCGTGGCTGCCGAGTTTATTGAATGTCAGTTTAACGAGCACCTCGTTGAGGAAACCAGGAAGTTCCATGACAAAGTCCAGCAAAACACATTTGCGCAACCCCCGATCGAAGCAGCTTCTTAGGCCCGTGCACATCGTCGGCACGGGCTCGTACGTGCCGGACCGTGTGCTCACGAATGCCGATCTGGAGAAGCTGGTCGACACCACCGATGAGTGGATCGTCTCGCGCTCGGGCATCAAGGAGCGACGCATCGCCGCCGACTGGCAATGCACGTCCGACCTGGCCGTGGAGGCCGCGCGTCGCGCGATGGAACAAGCCAAGGTCAACGAAGACGAAATCGACTTGATCATCTGCGCCACGATCACGCCGGATATGCCCTTTCCCGCCACCGCGTGTCTCATTCAACAGAAACTCGGCGCCAAGCGCGCGGCGGCGTTCGACATGGAAGCGGCGTGCTCGGGGTTTCTGTATGGCATGGAAGTCGGGCAGCAGTTCATCACATCGGGAACGTACAATACGGTGCTCGTCATCGGCGCGGAAAAACTTTCCACAATCATCGACTGGGAAGACCGCAGCACCTGCGTGCTGTTCGGCGACGGCGCAGGCGCGGTGATTTTGCGCAGCCGCGGCGAGGAAGCCGGACATGGCATCCTGACGACCTGCATGGGAGCGGACGGTTCGCAGGCGGATATTTTACTAATGCCGGCGGGTGGCGCGCGTTATCCCGCGACAAAGGAATCAGTCAGCGGCCGAATGCACCACTTGAAAATGGCGGGCAAAGAGGTCTTCAAGAGCGCCGTCCTCGCGATGCAGACCGCCGCGGAAGAAGCGTTGCGCCGCTGCAACCTGACCATCGCCGACATCAAATGCGTCATCCCGCACCAGGCCAATATCCGCATCCTCGAAGCGATCGCCGACCGCATCGGCGCGCCGATGGACAAGGTCTACGTGAACCTCCATCGCTACGGCAATATTTCAGCCGCGTCCGTCGCCATCGCCCTCGACGAAGCCGCCCGCGAAGGCCGCTTCCAGCGCGGCGACCTGATCTTGCTCATCGTTTTCGGCAGCGGTCTGACTTGGGCCTCCTGTGTAATCCAGTGGTAGGGGCTGGATTGTGGCCTCGTTGACAGGGTGCCGGGTCAGTGCTACATTGCGGAACGATTTTTACTTGAGGCAATTGAGGCTATTATGGGTGTTACCAAGCGCGATGTATCTGGAATTTTCGACGCGGAGCTGAAAAGCAAACGTTCCCACAAGGCCGCGGTTCTCGACAAGGTTTTTGACCTGAGTCCCAAGGGCATTACGTTCCTGACCGATACTTTCATGCCAGAATGGACCGAAGTTGGCGTGGAGTTGCGCCTGCCGCGGCCGGCGGCGCGTAGAGATCAGCGGTTCGATATCGACTGTCGCGGTGTCGTGGTGCAATGCGCCCGACGCGAACAGGGCAAAGGGTTCAAGGTGGTGCTGCTGTTCCTGGACCTGCCCAAACGCGCGCAAGCCCAGCTCGCCATCACCCCCCCCGCCGATGCCCCGCTCAGTATCTCGATCTCCCGCTGACCCGTATGGAATACCTGCACAGTCTCCTGAAGTTCGCCATCAACATGTCGGCTTCGGACATCCACGTAAAGCCCGGCCATCACGCCACCATCCGCATCTCGGGCGAACTGTTCCCCGTCCAGGTCGATCCTCCCACCACCGCGCAAGTCGAGGAAATCGTCCGCCACATGCTGCCCAAACATCTCGAATCCCGCCTGGATCGCGAGAAGGAAGCTGATTTTTCGTACATCGACCCCGCCCTCGGCCGCTTCCGCGTAAACGTCTTCTATCAGCGCGGTATGCCCGCATTCGTAATGCGCTTCGTCAAAACGAACGTGCCGACCTTCAAGGATTTGAACCTGCCGGAGCAACTGGGCAAAATCGCTGGCTCGGAGCGCGGCATCATCCTGGTGACCGGCCCCACGGGCAGCGGTAAATCCAGCACGCTGGCCGCGATGGTCCAGCACATCAACGAAACCGAGAAGTGCCACATCATCACCCTCGAAGACCCGATCGAGTACATGTTCGACGACAAACAGTCGGTCATCGAACAACGCGAAGTCGGCCTCGACACGCTCAGCTTCGAACGCGCCCTCGTTCACGTCATGCGCCAGGATCCCGACGTCATCGTCATCGGAGAAATGCGCGACAGCCAGTCCTTCATGGCCGCCCTCGCCGCTGCGGACACCGGCCATCTGGTGCTGGCCACGCTGCACACGACCACCGCGTACTCCGCGATCGGCCGCACTCTCGACTTTTTCCCCGCGCACGAACGCGACCAGATTCGCCGGCAGCTCGCGTCCACCCTGCAGGCTGTCATCTGCCAGCGCCTCGTTCCCGCGACCTCCGGCAGCGTTGTTCCCGCCGTCGAGATCATGCTCAACTCGGGTACCGTCCGCAAATTCATCGAAGAAAACCGCCTCGACAAACTCTTTGCCGCCGTCGAAACCGGCACCGATGAAGGCATGCAGACTTTCAACCAGGCGCTCTTCAAACTGGTGAAAGCCAAACTGATCACCGAAGAGGAAGCGCTCCTCAAAGCCACCAACCCCGAAGCCCTCAAGATGAATTTCCGCGGCATCTTCCTCGACGAATCCCGCCGCATCCTCGCCAACTCGTAGTTTCCAAGGTTGTGCCTTAATTTCCAAACTGGAGGGACGCGCGGAGCCTGTCCTGAGCGAAGCCGAAGGATCGCGTCCAGTGCCGTCAACTCCGGTTGTGCGAGGGTCTCCCGACCCCGCACTCCGACCGACCGAAGGTCTCCCGCTTGGACGTCTTTCCAAGAAAACGAACCGGATTGGAAAAATTTCTCTTTTCTTCACAACTCCCTGCCGCCCTGCCACATCCGCTCGAAATTCAGTGTCGACAAATCGGGTTCGTTTCGCAGAAACACATGTTTCGAGGTCCTCCTCGCCCGCCATAGCTTTAGCGACGGCGGATTCCTCCCCTCCCCGTAGGAGCGATATTCTATCGCGATTCCCCATCGGCAGATCCCTCATTGATGCTCCCAGCCTTGAACGTTGAGCGTTGGAAGTTGACCGTTCGATGTTCATCCGTTTGTCACCGATCATACCCCTTCCGCACCGCCGCGTCTAGCAAAAAATATCGCTCTACGATACACAAAGACGATCCCTTCTTCGGAGGGGATAAAGCGGTGAGTGCCTTGCCTCAACTAAACTCATGACTCATGCACCCACTTCGCTGTCCACCAAATCGAGGCAAGGGCACTATTGCAGATAGCCCTGCAGGCGTTTTAGCAGAAGGGTGTCGCAGCCATGGCTCGATGTTGGCTTGACGCTCTGGTAGTCGGGGTGATGCGAGTTTTGCATGTCCACGATGACCCAGTCGCCCTGGCGATTGCACACGATGAAGTGCACGAATCCCTGTTCCCAGTTGTTCGGGGTGAACGCGTAATCGGCATAGAGCGTGTAATCGGCATCAGTGGGGTTCTTGCGGGCGTACTCGCGGAATTCGCGGGCGAGGTCCCACATTGCTTTCATTTCATTGGGGTCCGCGTGCGATGCCTTGAGAACGACGGCATCCCTGGCGACGACGGCTTTGCAGAGTCCCGCGTCGTTAATCTGTTTCACCAGTTCGGCGGCGCTGCCGGCGTTGACCTCATTGCCGATGCGGACGGGGAACACCGCCACTGTTGCGGTCTGTCGGGCTTCCTTGAATTCCTTCTGGCGGGCCGGAACGGGTGCGGTTTCATTTTCCGGTGGGATACCACTGCGTGCTGCCATCAGTGCAGCCATTTTGCCGGGCGTGGCGGCCTTGGCGGTTTGCTCGTTGAGGCCGAACTGAGGACCCAGGCGCTCGACCAGTAGTGCGCACAATGTCATTGGCTCACGCGCTTCAAGCTTCTTGAAAGCCTCGTCGCTGGCGCCCTGGCGGTCGGTCCAGACAACAGCGCCGTGTTTGTCGGTGACGACCGTGCGAAGCTCGATCAGGCCCTGTTCGCGGCTGCCGTTTATCTCGGCGTACAACACGTAGTCGGTCGTGACGGGATGGGCTTCGACGAATTCGCCAACGGCGCCGGCGAGGGCGTCCAGGTTGCCCGGCCCCGGCTCAAAGGGTGTGCTGGCGAGTTCAATGTTCTTGAGCCCCCGCTGTTCGAGCATGAGGCCCACAACTTCGGTCACACGGTCGAACGGTTTCCCCGCCAACCGAACAGGGAGGATGCTCAGCGAGGCGTCGGGCCCTTTCGATTTCATGACGGCGAGGCGTTGCGGGCGGTCGGAGGGGACGACCGGCTTCTCGACGGAGGGCTGTTGCGCGAACGTTCCTCCCAAGGCGACGACGGCGCTGAGTAAGAGAACGAACGTGATCTTCTTGCTGGTGGACTTCATGGTTCTCCTTTCGGGTGTGGCAGTTTTGCTAATGATGGGCGGTGAAGCCGTGAGAAGAAGCGGACGCAGACTTGAGGGCAAAGCATTACAGTGGGTGGCGAGGGAGTATATCGTCCCCTGAACTGCAAACGTCAGCATTGGCCGCTCGATCACGACAGCCTGCCTCCATGGGGAGCCGGGGTGAACGCTTCCCCAACGCCATGCTCCCGCCATCAGGCTGGTTCGTCAAGCGATAAACGCCACGTTGTTCCCTTCATTGAAATCCGCTTTGCGCCTGCTATACTCTCGTGCTGTTGCAGGTTAACCCCGAACGCTTTCGGGGCGAGGCAGAGTTTATGGACGACACGATCGCGGCAATTTCCACTCCGATTGGTGAAGGCGGTATCGCCATCATTCGCGTCTCCGGTCCGGACGCTTTGGCGCTTGGAAACCGCATTTTTCACACTCGCGATGGCAGGGTATCCGAGTTCCCCTCACATACTCTTCACTTTGGGACCATCGGCCGGAACGGGGAGATGATCGACCAAGTCATGCTAGGGGTCATGCGCGCGCCGCGGACCTATACCAAGGAAGACACTATTGAGATCAATTGCCACGGCGGAATCCTCACCGCCCGCAAGATTCTAGCTTTATGTCTTCAAAGTGGCGCACGCCTAGCAGAACCCGGCGAATTCACCAAGCGTGCCTTCCTCAACGGTCGCCTCGATCTGACGCAAGCCGAAGCTGTCATGGATCTGATTCGCGCGAAGTCCGACCGAGCCCACGCCGCCGCCGTTCACGAACTCGAAGGCCATCTTTCGGCAAAGATCGATCAAGCACGCGAAAAACTCATCACCATTCTCGCCCATATCGAGGCGTATATCGATTTTCCCGAGGACGATATCGCCACGGAGACAAGGGAAACACTGCTTCGCGACACCGAGGCCGTTTTGAGTTTCGTCCGCTCACTTCTCGCCACAGCCCGCGAAGGAAAGATTCTTCGGGAAGGCATCTCCGTCGCCATCGTCGGACGTCCGAACGTCGGTAAGTCCAGTTTGTTGAATGCGCTGATCGGCACGGACCGCTCCATCGTCACATCCGTTCCTGGCACCACGCGCGATACCATTGAAGAAACCGCAAGTATATCTGGCGTGCCCTTCCGCCTCACCGATACCGCGGGCATCCGATCAACCCGCGGAGCAGCGGAAAAAATCGGCGTGGAACGCAGTCGCAAGGCATTGGACAGTAGCGAGATAGTGTTGGTAGTTCTCGACTCATCAAAACAGCTAAATGCTGCGGATCGTGAACTCATTAAACACAGTCACGGAAAGCACGCACTTCTGGTTCTAAACAAAATCGATCTTCCAAGTCGCCTGCGCCTCCCCGATGACCTCGCGAAGATTGAGAACGTCAAAGTATCAGCCGCCAATGGCACCGGCCTCAATACCCTTCGTGATCAACTCGTGAAACTTGCCTATTCTGGCAAGGTTGGTACAACAGACGTCGACGTGGCCATCAATGAGAGACAGAAAGCGTTGCTCGAGTCTTCAGATAAATACTTGACAGAATGTATACAGTGTTTCAGCTCTGACAAGCCCATCGAGATCATCGCCCAACAGCTTCGACGAAGCCTGAACGCCATTGGCGAGATCACTGGCAAAACGGCCACTGAAGATGTCCTGAGCAAGATCTTCAGCACCTTCTGCATTGGAAAATGAGTAACACTTTCACCTATCCGAAGCGCTATGATGTTATCGTGATCGGTGCCGGACACGCGGGCACGGAGGCCGCGCTCGCCAGCGCACGCATCGGCTGTCAGACTTTACTGCTCACCACGAATCTCGATACGATCGGCCAGATGTCCTGTAACCCCGCTATTGGCGGACTCGCCAAGGGCCATGTCGCCAGGGAGATTGACGCTCTGGGCGGCGAGATGGGTGTTAACACCGATGCCACCGGCATTCAGTTTCGTATGCTCAACACAAAGAAAGGTCCTTCCGTGTGGGCACCGCGCGCCCAGTGCGACAAGAAAGCCTATCAATTCAGGCTAAAATGGGTGGTTGAGAAGCAACCAAACCTCGATGCGAAGCAGGCGATGATCGACGATTTGGTCGTGGAGGGCGACAAGGTCTGCGGCGCGGTGACCAAAATGGGAGTCCGGTACGAAGCCGGGGCCGTCATCGTGACAACGGGAACATTCCTCCGTGGCCTGATCCACATCGGGGAATCAAAGATGGAGGCTGGCCGCGCTGGCGAGCCGGCGGCATATTCGCTATCAGATAGTCTTCGCCGCCTCAGTTTTGAACTCGGACGCCTAAAAACCGGCACACCACCGCGACTCAACCGCCGTTCCATCGATTTTTCCAAGATGGACGTCCAGCTAGGAGACGACCCTATCCCGTTTTTCTCGTACCGGACGCCGCCAACGTTCCACGTGGAACAATTGCCCTGTTACCTGACCTACACGACCGAAAAAACCCGGGAAGTCATTCAAGCGAACCTCCATCGCTCACCGATGTACTCAGGACAGATACAAGGCATCGGTCCGCGTTATTGCCCTTCCATTGAAGATAAGTTTGTGAAATTTGCCGAAAAAGAGCGCCATCAGATCTTTTTGGAGCCAGAGGGCCGCAGCACGGACGAGTTCTACGTAAACGGTGCCTCGACGAGTCTACCCGAAGACGTCCAAATGCTGATGATCCGGTCGATAATCGGCCTCGAGAACGCGCAGATCATGCGCCCAGCCTACGCGGTGGAATACGACTACAGTCTCCCCCATCAGCTCCACCCGACGATGGAGACCAAACGAATTCAAAATCTTTATCTTGCCGGTCAAATCAACGGTACTTCTGGATACGAAGAGGCTGGTGCCCAAGGCTTGGTGGCGGGTATCAACGCCGCTCTTCGCGCCAAAACACAACAGCCGTTAATTCTCACGCGTGCAGATAGTTACATCGGTGTATTGATAGACGACCTGATCACCAAGAGCACGGATGAACCTTATCGCATGTTCACCTCGCGTGCTGAATACCGACTTCTCCTTCGTCAGGATAACGCCGACATCCGCCTCACGCCTCTCGGACGAAGAGTCGGCTTGGTTTCTGATGAGCATTGGCAGTTGTTTGAGCAAAAACGCCACCGCATCGAGCAGGAAATCGATCGCCTACGCAAATCGCGTGAGGGATCTTTCACTTACGCTGAAATCCTTCGCCGCCCAGAGATCACTTACAATTCACTCCCAATCGCCGATACAACTCTTCCCGCCCATGTAACTCAAGAAGTTGAGATTCAACTGAAGTACGAGGGCTACATCGCCCGCGACCTAGAGCAAATCGAGCGGTTCCGCAAGCTAGAAGATAAAAGCCTTCCAAGCTGGTTGGATTACGATAAGATCGCCGCGCTCCGCTTCGAATCCCGCCAGAAGTTGACCCGCTTCCGTCCTGACTCAATTGGCCAGGCATCCCGAATTCCTGGCGTTACACCCGCTGACATCGCCATTCTCCTGGTCTGGATCAAGCGTGCGGGCGAAGTCGCAGTCTAAGCTGTCTTCCGCCAATTTAAGATCACTTGGCGAAACTCGTCAAACAACTGATCGGCGTCGTGCGGTCCTGGCGAAGCCTCAGGATGATACTGAACGCTGAAGATTGGCAGTTTCTTATGCCGCATTCCCTCGACCGTCTGGTCATTCAGGTTTATCTGTGAAATTTGCACCGCGCTATGATCGAGGCTCTCCGGATCGACTGCGAATCCATGATTTTGAGAAGTAATTGCTACCCGCCCACTTACAACGTCTTTCACGGGCTGGTTTGCGCCGCGGTGACCAAATCTCAACTTGAAAGTCCTGCCTCCAAAGGAAAATCCCAGGATCTGATGTCCGAGACAAATCCCAAAAATGGGGACCTCTCCCATCAAACCACGCACAGACTCGTGCGCATAACCCAGCGCTTCCGGATCTCCAGGCCCGTTCGATAGGAATACCCCCTGCGGCTTATACTGCATCACTTCCTCTGCCGTCGCCGTCGCCGGTACGACTTGAACGCGGAACCCTCGTTGGCGAAGCTTCCGAAGGATGTTGTACTTGATGCCAAAATCAAACGCCACAATTGGAATGTCGGCGTCGGGCAGCTTGCTTGCGTACTCCATGCGCCCATCAGCCATGTGATCGGCTTTCCACCCATGGCTTAAATCATCTTGCGGATCCCATGCAAAAGCCTGCCGATGAGTGACTTCCTTCACGTAGTCAACGCCAACGATCCCCTTCCACTCACGCGCACGTGACACAGCCTCATTATTGCTGAGACCCTCGGTCGAAATGCAGGCCTTCATGGCGCCTTTAACACGCAATAGTTTTGTCAAGGAACGAGTATCTATTCCTTGAACGCCAGCAATCTTATATTTCTCAAGGTACTTGGGTAGAGTATCTTGCGCGCGCCAATTTGATACAGTTCCAGAAAGTTCACGAATAACAAAACCAGAAACATGCGGGCGCCAACTCTCCACATCCGCTGGATTAACCCCGTAGTTGCCAATTTCCGGATAGGTCATCGCTACGATTTGGCCTTTATATGACGGGTCGGTCAGAATCTCCTGATACCCGGTCATCGAAGTATTGAAGACCGCTTCGCCACAAGCAGTACCTTTGGCGCCAAAGCCGACGCCGCGATAAACCGTGCCATCCTCAAGTGCGAAAACTCCGTCCAGTTCCGTTGTCATTTCGATTATTTCTCTGTCTCGCGCCAGACGACGTTGCCTTTCACGACAGTCGTCAGTGCCCGCCCACGAAGTTTCCAACCGTGGAACGGTGAGTTGCGTGACTTGCTCGCCGTCTGCGCGACATCGTAAGTCCACTCACGTTCCGGGTCAATGACCGTGATATCCGCATTCGCGCCCACCGACAGCGTGCCTTCCTGCAACCGCAGCAATCGCGCCGGGTTCACTGTAAATTTCTCCACAAGCGCCCGTAGGCTGAGAATCTTCTTTCGCACGAGTTCGAGTGATAGCGCCAACTCCGTTTCCAATCCGATGATACCGAACGGCGCGAAATCAAATTCCACTTCCTTCTCATACGAACAATGTGGTGCGTGGTCGCTGCCGATAATCTCCAGAGTGTCGTCCGCGAGTCCAGCCAGGAGCGCGTCGCGATCGTGTTCTGTCCGCAGGGGCGGATTCATTTTATAATTCGTGTCGTAGATCTTCACACATTCTTCCGTCAACGTAAAATGATGCGGGCAGGCTTCGCCGGAAATCTTGATGCCACGCTTTTTTGCCTGACGAATAAGTTCCACCGAACGCGCGGAGGAAATGTGCTGGCAGTGGATATGCCAGTCCACTTGCTCGGCAATCAGAATATTGCGCGCCACGATCACGTCTTCGCCAATCGACGGCCACCCGCGCAAGCCGAGCGCCGCGCTCCAATGGCCTTCATTCATCACGCCGTCGGCGACTAGGTTGTAATCCTGGCAATGATCAAGCACGGGAAGTTGAAACATCTTCGCGTACTCAACAGCGCGCCGCATCAACTCGTTGTTCTGCACGCAATGGCCGTCGTCGGTGACGGCCACCACGCCGGCTTTTTCCAACGATCCGATCGGGGCCAACTCTTCGCCCTTGAGTTCCTTCGTGATTGCGCCAGTCGGAAACACGTTCACGCAGGCAGCTTCCGCGGCGCGTTGCTTCATAAAGGCAATCGTACCCGTGTTGTCTGCCACCGGTGTCGTGTTGGGCATGCAGACCACCGAAGTGAATCCCCCGCGCGCAGCGCAAAGCGTCCCCGTCGCAAACGTCTCTTTATCGCTCCGTCCCGGCTCGCGCAAATGCACGTGCATGTCGATCAAGCCGGGCGTGACAATTCTGCCCGCCGCCTCGATCACTTCCGCGTCCTGTGCGGCGGCTGTAGCAATCTTGCCGCCTACGACAAATACGTCGCGGACTTCGTCGATGTTATTCGCGGGGTCGATTACGCGCCCGTTTTTGATTATCAGGGAGTTCACTCCGCGCCCTCCGGGGAATGTTTCCCGCCCGCGCAGAGAAACAGCACAGCCATGCGCACGGCGAGACCGTTCGTGACTTGTTCCAAAATCACCGAACGCCCGCAATCCGCAATCTCGCTGTCGATCTCGATCCCGCGATTGATCGGGCCGGGGTGCATGATCATGGCGTCGGGCTTGGTGCGCGCGAAGCGCTCTTTGTTGAGGCCAAACATCGCCGCGTATTCGCCGATGCTCGGGAACATCGTCATGCGTTGACGCTCGTGTTGAATGCGCAGCAGATTGATCACATCCGCATCGCGAATCGCCTCGTCGATGTCATGGGTCACCCGGCAACCGAATTCCTCGAACACCCGCGGCACGAGTGTCGACGGTCCTGCCAGCGTGACGTGCGCGCCGAGTTTCGTGAGCAACCAAATGTTCGAGCGCGCAACACGCGAATAGAGAATGTCGCCGAGGATCGTCACGTTGAGTCCCGCGATGTGTCCCTTCTTCTCGCGAATCGTGAATGCATCGAGCAACGCCTGCGTCGGGTGTTCATGGGCGCCATCACCCGCGTTGATCACGCTGGCCTTCAACAGCCGCGACAAAAAATGCGGTGCGCCGGCCGCTGAGTGGCGAATGACAATGATGTCGGTGTTCAACGCCTGCAGATTCAGCGCGGTGTCCTTCAACGTCTCGCCCTTGACGATGCTCGAGGCGGACGTCGTGATGTTGATCACGTCGGCCGAGAGGCGTTTCGCCGCCAACTCGAAACTGGTGCGCGTCCGCGTCGACGGCTCGATGAACAAATTCACCATCGTCTTGCCGCGCAGGGACGGCACTTTCTTGACGGCACGCTCCCCGACCTGCTTGAATGCTGTCGCCGTGTCCAGCAGACAATTGATTTCGTCCACCGTCAGATCCTGGATGCCGAGCAGGTCCTTGTGATTCCATGAGGTGGTCGTCATCGCTCGATCACCACCTCGTCTTCGCCGTCGATCTCCGTCAGCCGCACACGAACGCGTTCGCCAGCCGCTGTCGGCACATTCTTGCCCACGTAATCGGGACGGATCGGCAGCTCGCGATGACCACGATCGATCAGGCTGGCCAGTTGAATTCGCTGCGGCCTGCCGAAATCGCTGATCTCGTCCATTGCCGCCCGGATCGTGCGGCCCGTAAACAGTACATCGTCCACCAGCACGACTGCCCGGTTGGTGAGATCGAACGTAATATTGGAAGGCCCCACCTGCGGCGGCGCATTCCGCAGCGCAAGATCGTCACGGTGCATCGAGATGTCCAGTTCACCGACTGGAAACTCGCACTTGAGGATCGCCCCGACCTTGGTGGCCAGCCGTTGTGCCAGGGGCGCGCCATGAGTGCGAATGCCAATGAAAACCAACGAGTCGGGCTCGGGGTTGTGTTCGACAATTTCGTGGGCCATGCGCGTCAGCGCCCGCTCCAATGCCGCCCCGTCCATGAGTATTGCCGTGCTCATGACACAAAAAAAACCGTCTGCCTCTGTTTGGCAAACGGCCTCATTAATGCGTCTATCTCTTTCATCATCGCTCCTTGCTGACCTCTCGGGCCAACTTAAAGGTGCCTTATACGACTCCGCTGAACTACGAGCGCGAGTCTTTCCGTGACCTGCGCCAGTTGGACCGGTGTTTCACGATCCAGTCCAGCAGGGCGCGCTCAAAACCGATGTCATGCCCCGCCTTCTCGCTCTCGATCCACTTGTGGCGCAAAATCTCTTCGCGCTCGGCCAAAAACTCTCGGTAGAGCGCCGAGTTCATCACCATATCTTTAGAGTCGCCGCTCATTTCGCGCCTGTCACTCACGGCAAAACTCTCTGGCCTCATGATCATCGGGAAGCATACCTTATTATCACTGACTTGGGGTCAAGTTATAGCATACGGCCCTGTGAAATGCAATGATTCAGTTACGTCCGCGGCGATCCGCCTGGATGTCTTCCGCACGCTGAAATTCGATTGTCTGCTGCAGAATCTCGTCCAGTGACTTTGTTGGCCGCCACCCCATCAATTGGTAAATCTTATCGATGCTCGGCACACGCCGCCGCATGTCCTCAAAACCCTTGGCATATGCCTGATCATAAGGGATTAAGCGCAAGTCCGACCGGCTCTCAGTCAGGCGCTTGACTCGCCGCGCCAACTCATGGATCGAAACCTCTTCCGTACTACCAATATTATAGACTTGGCCCACGGCCCGGGGCTGCTTCGGGAGCGCCACCAACGCCCGCACCACGTCGGTTACATGGCAAAAACAGCGTGTTTGCTTCCCGTCCCCGTGAATTGTGATCGGCTCATCCCGCAATGCGGCCTGCACAAATCGCGGTACCACCATTCCGTACCGACCCGTCTGGCGTTGCCCCACCGTGTTGAAAAGCCTCACCACAAACACCGGCATCTTCTTCTCATGCCAGTACGCAAGCGCCAGAAATTCGTCCAGTAATTTTGAGCATGCGTAACTCCACCGCCCAAACGTCGGTGGACCGATCAAGAGATCATCGTCCTCCCGAAAACTTTCGTGTTCGCTCTTTCCGTAAACTTCTGATGTGGAAGTCAGTAGCAGCCCAGTTTTGCGTTTCGCGGCGGCTGCCAGGACGTTCTCCGTCCCACGAATGTTGTTTTCAATTGTGAACACCGGGCTGCGCACGACCAGTTCCACGCCCACCGCCGCCGCAAAGTGGTATATGAAATCCACCTGGTCCACCAACGGCTCGAGGTCGGCGCTATTGAGAATGGAGCCTTTCGTGAAGTGAAAATTCGGATTGTCCCGCAGATGGGCGATGTTCGCGAGCGAACCCGTGCTCAAGTCGTCAATGACGAAGACCTCCTTGCCCTCCGTCACCAAAGACTCCGCCAGGTGCGATCCGATAAAGCCAGCCCCACCGGTGATTAACACTCGCTGCACAGTGCGTTAACTTACCCATCCCCGTATGAAAAATCCACAGAAACATGTCGAGGCCTTGAAACATCACGGAAGCGGGAGAAGAATCGACTGGAACTAAGTTACCCATGCTAATGGGAAAGTCTCCTCCGTGAGACATCATCGACTCTTGGGCACCGCGCGCCCGAGTTTCTCCAATACTGCTTTCATGTCTTCCCATACTTCCTTCTTCGCGGGCGGGTTCCTCAACAGGTACGCAGGATGAAAGGTCGGCATAATGGGGATACTGCGGAAGGTGTACCAGTGGCCGCGCATTTTGGTGATGCCGAGATGCACATCCAGTAATGCGCGCACAGCGGTGGCGCCGAGTGCGACAAGGACTTTCGGTTGGATGAGTTCGATTTGCGACAGCAGATACGGTAGACAATTCGCAATTTCATCGGGCAGTGGCGTGCGGTTCTCGGGCGGACGGCACTTCACCACATTAGCAATGTAAACCTCCTCACGCGCAAAGCCCATGGCCGCAATGATCTTGGTCAGTAACTCACCAGAACGTCCCACGAACGGCAGGCCCTGTACATCTTCGTCATGCCCGGGCCCTTCACCAACGAACATGATCTCCGCCCTCGGATTGCCCGTACCGAAGACAACATTGGTCCGGCATTGCGACAGCTCGGCACACTTTACGCAGACTTTCGCGCGCGCTTCAATCGCAGCCAATTCTGCTGCCGGATCTCCGGTCGAGGCGACTGGTGTTGCCATGGATGCCTTTGGAGTCAACACCACCGGCTTACCCAACTCCTCAATCGTCGTGTTCGACACTTCGACATGCGTCACGCCGGAGCGCTTCATGTCTTCCAGCACCTTGATGGTTCCATCAATAATTTCGTTCAGCTCTCGCACATCTTCACCATGTCGTCCGGCACCGGCGCGGTGAACTCCACAAACTCCTGCGAGCGCGGGTGCGTGAACCCGAGTTTATAGGCGTGCAGCAACGGACGGGCAACCGAAATGTTCGTCGAACGCGCGCGCCCATACGTCGCATCGCCCACAACCGGATGTCCGATGTGCGCCATGTGGACGCGAATCTGGTGGGTGCGGCCGGTGTGAATGTGCACTTCCACCAGCGCGAACTCGGCGAACTGCTTCAACACGTGGTAGTCCGTCACCGCGGGCCGTCCCCGCGACGTGATCGCAGACATCTTCTTGCGATCGCGCTCACTGCGGCCGATGACCGTTTCAATCCGTCCGCTCGGCCGCTCGAATTTTCCCCAACAAACCGCGCGATAGGTTTTCTTCACTTCGCGGGATTTGAACTGCGCCACCAGTGCTTTGTGTGCGAAGTCGGTCTTTGCGACCACAATGCAACCGCTCGTGCCCTTGTCGAGCCGGTGCACGATACCGGGACGCTCCACCCCGCCAATCCCCGCCAGCGCGCCGCGACAATGATGCAACAAGGCATTGACGAGTGTGTGTTCGTAGTTACCCGCGGCGGGATGCACGACCAGACCGGCGGGTTTGTTCACGACAATGAGGTCGTCGTCTTCAAAGAGAATAGCCAGCGCAATTTCTTCCGGCAGTGTTTCGAGCGGACGCGGTGGCGGGATTTCGACACGGACTTTATCACCTGCCCGCACCTTGTAGCTGGCCTTGGCCGGGCCTCCATTGACGGCAACATGGCCTTGCTCGATCAACTTCTGCAGAAAAGCCCGGGAATACTCGGGGAGTTCCCCGCGCAGAAATTGGTCGAGGCGTTGCCCCGCCGCTTCATTTGCAACAACGTGTGCCGACATCGTTCCCAATCAACGGCTCAGGCCGCGCGAAGTTTCACGGTTTTGGGTGATAGCACCATCGCCAGCGAAGCCACAACGATCATCGTGATCGCCACGATCTGGCCAATCGTCACCACACCGAAATAGAACGTGTCGTAGTCGCCGCGGAAGAATTCCACCACCAAACGAAGCACACCGTAGCCGAGCACGTACAACCACCACACCTGGCCGTCGAAGCGTTTGTGACGGTAAAACAGGCTCAATCCGCCGAAGATCGCCAGATTGCCGAGCGCTTCATAGATTTCCGTCGGATGTACCGGAATCCCCGCCATGACGTGCGGCGGCGGAAACTTCACGGCCCACGGAAGGGTGCAGACTCTCCCGTAACAACAACCGTTGAAGAAACAACCCATCCGACCGAAGGCGTGTCCCAGCGCGATCGACGGCGCAAAAATGTCCGCCAGCTTTGCCAGCGGCAGTCGCTTGAGGCGCGTATACACGACCGCCGTGAGCGTCGCGAAAATGAAGCCGCCGTAAAACACAAATCCTTCCCGCAGCGATCGCACTCCATCCACATGCCAGCCCGCAATGAAATCGTCCCAGAAAAAGATGATGTGAAATATCTTCCCGCCCAGCATTCCCGCAATAATCAACCAAATGCCAAGATCGCTGATCTGCTCCGCCTGGATCCCCTCATTGCGCGCGCGCCGGCCCGCCACCGCCAGCCCAACGACGAACCCGATGGCCACGAGCACGCCGTAGGTATGGATGTCGAGCGGGCCAAGACGAATGAAAATCGGATGCACAGCCCTTTCCTAGAACTTCTCGTCGAGCACGATACTGTTTTTATCGAGGATCGTGCCTTCCGCCAGGTCCAACGCCACAATCGACTCACTGTAATCGGCCTCCGCGCGGATTTCGGCGGAGCGTGCGGCGGCCAACTGCGATTGCGCCTGCAGAACCAGAAAGGTCGTTGAAGTACCCGCCAACAGTTTCTTCTTTTCTGCGTCGAGAGACTCCTGCGCCAGACGCGTGGCGGCGCGCGCGGCCTCGACGCTCTTCAAGTTGGTTTCCACATGCCCGACCGCATTGTCCACCTGCACAATGATATCCTGCTCAAGCGATTTGAGGCTGAGCAATGCCTGGTCGGCATCCAAACGGGCGATGTGGTAATTGGCGCGCGCGGCGCGATTGCCCAGCGGCACGGTCAGGGCGACGCCAATACTCCATACCGGGTTGTCACCGCTGGTGAGACTGTCGCCGTAACGGTTGAAGGTACGACCGCCGCCGTTCAGTCCATAGCTGCCTTGCAAGTCAATCTCCGGCCAAAGCTGGTTGCGGTTGAACTGGACGGTGATGTTTTGTTTTTCCAAAGCATGTTTCAAGCTAAGGTAGTCAGCCCGCATCTCCAGCGCCGTACGCGTGCTCTCGTCCACATCCGCCGCGACCATCTGCACCAGCGGATAATCCACCGGCAACAACGACACGCCTCGAAATTCCGTGACCCGCTGGCAAATCAGGCGCTTCAGTGTGTTCTCGTTGTCCTTGATCGCCCGGTCCGTGGTGATAACGGTCTGTTCGCTTTCCGCAACCCCCGCTTCGGCCTGGATCACATCCAAGGGCGACATCGTGCCGACCTGCTCCCGCTTGCGGTTCTCGTCAAGCAATTGCTGGGCAAGCGCGCGGGTCTCGAGTGCGGACTTGTGATTCTCGATGGCGAATATCAACTCGTAGTAGGCGGTGCTGACATCGTTGATCTTGCTCATAACCAATTGGATAAAAGTCTGCAGAGCAATCGCCTGGCTCTCACGGGCAATGCGGATGGTCGCTGCGTTGATCCCCAAGCCGAAGTTTTTCAGCAGCGGTTGCGTCAAGCTGACTCCCGCAGTGCCGTTGTATAGAAAATTGGAGATGCTCTGAAAATTGCCGGTTTCACGTGTGGTCTCCGTGGAAAAATCGTACGTTGCACCGGTCGGCAACAATCCGCTAAGCGCGCCGCTGGATTGGAACCGGCGGTCGGTCAACGTGCCGAAATCCTCCGGCGTGATGGAGTTCAGATAGTTGGCAGAACCAGAGAGGATGGGGTCGTACACGCCCTGCGCGCCCACCACACCCCAGGACCCGATTGAGGGGTTGATGCGCTGGGACTTGATTTCGAGATTGTTCTCCAACGCGCGCTCAATACACTCTCGCAACGTAAGTGATTTGATCTGGTTGGTGTCGCCTCCGCCGGCACGGGCAACAGATGCCACCGACAACAGGGCCAGCACCGCGAAAAAAGTTTTCCAGTGGGTGGGAGCAAACAGGGAACGGATGGGTCTATTCATAACGTAACGCTTCAATCGGATCGAGATTAGAGGCCTTGCGCGCCGGGTAAAAGCCGAAAAACACCCCGACCGCCGCGCTGAAGAGGAACGCCACGGTGATCGAGCTGACCGAAATCAACGTGGGCCAACCGGCCACTGCGGACAAGAGTTTGGCCGCACCCACGCCCAGCAAAATCCCGATAACTCCCCCCAGCGAACTGAGCGTAATGGCTTCAATGAGAAACTGCAGCAAAATATCCCGTCCATGGGCGCCGACCGCCATGCGAATGCCGATCTCGCGCGTGCGCTCGGTGACACTAACCAGCATGATATTCATAATGCCGATGCCGCCAACGACCAGCGACACACAGGCAATACTCGCCAACAGCATCGTCATGACGCGCGTGGTGGCGGTCGCGGCGTCCGCGATCTCTTGCTGGCCGCGAATGGTGAAATCATCGTCCCGTCCCTGGCCGAGGCGATGGCGCTGGCGGAGCAGGTCAGAAACGCCGCGTTGAAGGCTATCGGAAACAGCCGGCGAGGCGGCTTGGATTGTAATCATGCTCAGATTGGTGCGTTTGGAAACCCGCTTCATCTCGCTGGTGTAGGGAACGATCATGACGTCGTCCTGGTCGGTATTCATAACCGACAGCCCTTTGGGAGTAAGCACACCGAGAATCTTGAAAGGAATGTTACGGATGCGTATGATTTGGCCGACCGGATCCTCGTTGGGAAAGAGCTGCGCGACGATGGTCTTGCCAACGATACACACCTTGGCAGTGCTGCGGACATCTTGCTCCGTAAACATCGCACCGTCGGCGAGCGGCCAGTCACGGATGTCCAGATAGTCCGGACCTTCCCCGAGAATCTGGGTGTTCCAATTCAAACCGTTCGCGAGAACCTGCTGGCGATCGCGAACTTCCGGGCTGACCCCGACCACCCCCGGCACCTCGCGGGCAATGGCGTCCGCGTCGTCGACGGTCATTGTGCCGGCGCCGCCCCAGCCGCTCCGGGCGCCGCTACTGGAAAAGTTGCCCGAGAAAACGAGGATAACATTTTGTCCGAGGCTGGCGATTTGCGCCTCGACCTGCGACTTCGCCCCCGTGCCGATCCCCACCATGGCGATGACCGCGCTCACACCGATGATGATGCCCAGGGCGGTGAGCGTCGAACGCAGCTTGTTGCGCCGCAGGGCGCGCAGCGCCAGACGTAGTGTCGCGGCGATTCTCATGACGAAAGTTTGACAGCCTGGTGCGCCTGCTGCAGTTTGCGAAGTTCCACCTCGGCCACCAACCGCTTTTGGACCAACACATCGTTGACCACCACGCCGTCGCGCATGATGATGTTTCGTTTCGTGTAAGAAGCGATATCGAGTTCGTGCGTCACCATGACGATAGTGATGCCCTCGTCGTTGAGTTTCTGGAACACGCCCATCACCTCCACACTGGTGCGGGTATCAAGATTGCCGGTCGGCTCATCCGCCAACAATACCGCGGGACTATTGACCAGCGCGCGCGCAATGGCAACCCGTTGCTGCTGGCCTCCGGACAGTTGGTTCGGATAATGATCCGCGCGATCCGACAGACCAACGACCTCCAGCGCATGCAAGGCGAGATCGCGTTGTTGGATGGAAGTGATATGGTCGTGCGTGTAGAGCATCGGTAGTTCGACGTTCTCCAGCGCGGACGTGCGTGACAAAAGGTTGAAACCCTGGAACACAAACCCAAGTTTCTTGTTGCGAATCGCCGCCAGTTCGTCGCGATCCAGATGGGAAACATCGACGCCGTCGAGAAAGTAGCGACCTTCGGTGGGACGGTCAAGACAGCCGATGACGTTCATCATCGTGGATTTGCCCGAGCCGCTGGCGCCCATGATGGCCACAAACTCGCCCGGCATGATCTGCAGCGAGACGCCGCACACCGCATGTACATCCACCTCGCCGGTGTGGTAGACCTTGTGGACCTCCTCGAGTTTGATGACCTCCGTCACGCGCGCTTCGCCTCCTTAAAACCGTCGCATCCCGCCGAACGGACTGGCGGCTGACCCGGAACTACCTTGTTTGTAAATCGCGGTCGTAACCACCTTGTCGTTTTCGCTCAAACCCTCCGTCACCTCGGTATTGATCCCGTCGGTGATGCCCACCTTGACTTGAACCGGTTGCAGCTTGTCGTCTTTGAGAACGTAAACAGTGCGTGTTGGTCGGCGCTCTCCCCTGGGCCGAGAGCCGGCGGCGGCGCCGGGATATGTGCCAACACCTGCGCGTGGCGTCGCGTTGGTGCTGGTTCCGGTCTCTGGAGGATGAAAACGCAACGCCGAGTTGGGAACCCGCAAGACGCCGTTGCGCTCAGCGACAATGATCGAGACATTCGCGGTCATGCCGGGCTTGAGTTTCAAATCCGGATTGTTCACCGCGATGACCGTGTCGTAGGTCACGACGTTCTGGACGGTGATCGGCGAGTTACGCACTTGAACCACTCCGCCATGGAAGGTGCGATTCGGAAATGCATCGACCGTAAAATCCACATTCTGCTGTTCTTCGACACCACCGACATCGGCTTCGGCCACGTTGGCGTCGATCTGCATCTTGGCGAGATCGTTGGCGATTACGAAGAGCACCGGCGCGTTGAAGCTCGCCGCGACGGTTTGCCCCACATCCACGTTGCGCGAAATAACCATGCCGTCCACGGGAGAATAAATCGTGCAGTACTGCAAATCCACCTGGGACTTCTCGACCGCGGCTCGCTTCATCTGGATGGTCGCCGCGGCCTGATGCAGATTGGCCATCGCCTGATCGTAGTCGGAATGCGGGATCAGTTTGCTTTCGAACAATTCCTGCGCCCGCACTGCGTTGACTTTCGCAAGCTCCAGGGCCGCTTGCGAGTTGGCGAGGTCGCCCTCGGCCTGATGCAGGTTGGCTTGATACGTCGCCGGGTCGATCTGCGCGACCAACTGGCCATTCGTGACCGGCGAATTCCAGTCCGCGTAAAGCTTGGCGATCGTTCCCGAAATCTGGCAGCCGACCTGGACGTTGGTGACAGGATTGAGTTGGCCCGTCGCGGTGACGAGTTGCGTCAAATCACCGCGCACGACCAGAGTTGTCTGATACTGCGGAGCGCTGTCGCGGCGGAATTTGGCGTACCAAAGTCCAACCGCTGCCAACCCAACCACACCCGCAATGAGAACCACCCATTTCCAAGACCGCTTTTTTGATTTGTTTGCCATCTCCAGTCCCAAAGTCCGTCGGTTTCGTGCCCGTCCCTATTAAGAGACGCAATTCATCGGCGCAAGGTTACAACAATTGTTGCGAGATGTCCCGCAAGGAAATCTTCGCTCACTTCGCCGTCGTGCTTCCTTCCGCAGTCGTCTCGAACCGCACCGATTCGACGCCCGTGGCGTGAAGGAACTCCCAGATGGTCTTCTGGGCGTTCTGCTGTGCGTTGCTGAGAATGCCCATCTCCAGCGCCGCGGCTTGCACGGCCTCCAGCGCCGCGAGCCGCGCTTTCTGTTCCAGTTCCGGATTGAACGGCACCCACGGCGTCCACCACGTCTTGGAGCGGTCCCACACGCGCGTCTGTTTCTCGTCCACGTACACGTGGAGGACTTTCGCCGACGGAAGCCTGGCCGTGACGGTGTTGTTCGGGGCGACCTGCACATCGTTCGTATTCAGCGCGGCAAGATCGACACCGCCGAGGATGTCGGCCTGCACCATCAACAACACCTGCTCGGAACCGAACGGCACCTTCTCCTCCTTCAAGCCAACAACTTTCTGGATGCTGTATTTTACTGTGACCAGTTCGCTCAGCCGCTGGATTTCCTTCACCACCGCGGGCGGGTCAAGCACGCGGCGCACGACCGCTTCGCGACGTCCAAAGTAATACAGGTAAATACACGTCACACTTAGCGCGAGGATGACCGCACTGACCGTGTAGAACTTAATTGTCTTCCACATGAGCGTTTGACGCCTGGCGCCTACCAACTCCTCCGTCGAAACGAGCGGAACTCTCCGTTCCGCAGGTCCGCTTCGAACGGCCCTTCGTTCTTCACCAGGACCATGTAGTTTTGGCCCACGAACAGCGCCACCCTGCCCGCGAACGTGTTGTCGGGCACCAGGAAGCTGAGCATCTCCCGGTCTAAGACACTGTTGGCGGGCAATTTGATCAATTCCGTTTGCGTGCCCGTGGTCGACGGCAGGAAATAATTCTTGTCGTGATCGATGAGGATAAACCAGTTACGGCGAAGTGTCACGTCGTACGCATTCGGGTTTTGCAGTCGCAAGTATACAATCAACACGCAACCCGTCTCGGTCTTTCCCACCGCGGCCTCGGTCAGCTGCACTACGTAATTTGTTCCACCGTATGTCTGAACGATGTGCGGCTGGTTGAATTCCTTCGCCTCGCGGATCCGTAGCATCGCCAGCAATCCAAGGCTCACGCCAATGGTCGCCATGGCGATCACCGCCACCGAAATCTGGATGCGCCGGCTCACAGCGCCCGCACCGCCGGATTCAGGATTCCAATCACGGCGATGCCAACGGCGGAAGCCGACAGCGCCAACATCTTTCCGTGCTTGACCAATTCCCCGCATACCGCGTGCGCCAGCACCGCCCCAAGCCAGAATATCGAAATATTGCGCAAAAAGAAAATCCCAAGCCCATCGCCCAACAACGTCGTCGCCTCCACCGCTGTGACCCACGCCACGGTCTTCACGGGCGCGAACCCCGCTCCAAGCAACAGCGCGCCGAGCGCCAGGCCCTCCGGCACCTTGTGCACGCATACCGCCAGTAGCGGTGACAAGTCCACCCGCGCTCCCATCCCGTGGCCCTGCGCGTGACCGCCGGCCTCGTGTCCCGCTGCCAGCGCCACGCCGTCCATCGTGCTGCGAATCGTGAGGGCAATCACCAGCGCTGTGGCGATTTCACTGAACCGATGCGTCGTCGCCTCGTCGAAATGGCTCGCTGCGCACGCGGGACAAACATGATAGACAAACTTGCTGATGAACCAGAACACAGCATAGCCCGAGGCGAAAGCCAATGCCAGCTCCCACCAATTCATGGCCTCCCAACTTTCCGGCAGGATCGAGAAGACCGTCACACCGAGCAGCGTGCCCGCCGCCAGGCTGATCAGCGCGCAAAGCCGCTCATGCGAAAGGCCGGCCAGTGCGCTCAACGTCCCGCCGCCGACAGCGAGCAGAAACGCCGGCACGACACGCCAGAAAATCGCCATGGTATCCTGCACAATCCTCCTTAACGACCGGCGCGCCAATGGTGACAGGGCCCGTTGGGCTACGGCGCGGTCGGGTTCGACTCTGTCCAGCGCGTCTGCAGCTCGGCTTTCGCCTGGTCCGCATATGCGCGGGCGTTGTCATCGGTGAACGACGATCGCAAACTGTCCAGCACCCGAATCCGCCGCGGATAGTCCGGCTTGAAATGCGGTGGCGACGGCACCGCACCCGCTCCTGCAAAACTCACCGGAAAATTCGGGTTGGCGAGTCCGTCCACTGCCGCGTAGAGAACCCGCGCATCCACGTTCGGGTCCGTAGCCACTCCGCGCAAGAGCTGTTCCGCATCGGGATTGACCTCCAGCGTGGCGGCGAGATAGCGCGTCGCCTCCACCAGGTTGGGTAACGTCAGCGCTCCCGAACGCCACACCCGCGTCAACGTCGCCGCCTGATCCTGGTCGGCCAGCAGCGCCAGGGCTTCCAGTGCCCGACGATTGTTCCGCGACGCCATCTTTTCCAATTGGGGCAGCGCGGCCGTATCCGCTCCGGCCACCACTTGCACAATCCAGCTTTCGGATGCGACCTCAGGAGTGGTGGATTGCGCTTCGTTCAACCCGGGCACGAAGGGAATACGGCGGCGGGGATCAACCGCGACCTGCATCTCGAGATTGCTACTGAGTGTCGAAGCAGTTTCTTTCAGCCGCCGGACTTCGGCGTTAAGCCGCGCATTCTCCTGCTGCAACAGACGGATCTGCTCGGATTCCGCAGAGAGTTCGGAATTCGTGGCGGGCGAGGCCCCACTGCGCGCATGTTGTGAACCTTGCACATAAAACAGCCCGATTGCCGCAATGACCGCCGCCCCCGTCCATAATCCAATTGAAAATGCCGCCGCCGGTTTCATATTCCGCGCGATCTCCTGCGTGACCACTATAGCCGCGCCAGGCCTGGCGCGATAGCGAAATTCCTCCGTGACAGGCCGCCATGCCGCCGGGCTTATTTTGCCGTTGGCTTGGGATCAACTGCGGGTGGCGCCGCAAGCTGGTTAGTCGAAGCTACGGAAGGCGCAAGTGCGTTGGTGGCTCCGGTTTCCGAAGGTGGGGCAGTTCCCGCTGGCGCTTCTTCCGTTGGCTTCTTTACCCAACGGGCGCGATCGGCGAGAAGAATGTGGTCCGGCGTCGGCGCCATGTAAGCTTTGAGCGGGAAATCCGACCGGAGTTGGCCCTGGAACAACCCCGCCCAACCCTTGTACTCGCCCTTGAAAACCTCGCTCTGCCGTTTCGTATCCAGCAAATAAGGCGTGAGCAATAGGAACTGAACACCTTTCGGCGCGACAAAATCACTAATCTGGTAAAACTCGTCAACGGTCATGGGCAGCCACACGGTACGGCGGTCGCCGTCCCAAGCCATCGACCACGGAAGGTCGCTGCAGCCCAGTTCATTGGGCTCGAAGAGATTTGCGACCGACCGAGTAATCGGTGGAAGGTACGGCGGATACGGGTACGAGCCGGGTCGAGGCGGAAGCATCGTGAAGATCATCGGCGAAACATTCAGTGCCACGAACGCGCCGATGGCCAACCCGCGGGTCAACTTGATGCGGAACGGAATGCGATCCAGTAGGAGGTAGAAAAACGCCACGCCAAAGATCGCGACGAGCGGCAGAAGCAGCACGAGCAGATTGCCGCCGCCCACTTCGGGGCCGTTGCGCTCGGGGTCGGAGCCGATCAACGACATGGCTACGATGGCGACTGCGATCGCTCCCAGCAATACGCCGCGTAATCGTGTCGCGTCACGCCGCCGGAAGCCGTACATCAGGCCAACACCAAAGAAGAATACCAGAAAGTCGGAACCGATGAGCCGCAGGTTGGTGAGCAGATTCGTGTGCGCATGGCTCAAAAACTTTGAGATGATCGGTCGAAGGGAGTAGACGCCCGTGAAATCGGGTTTATAGGAACGCTGCAGCGCTTCGCCCTGAATTGTTCCGGAACCCTCGACCAGTTCGTACTTGGCAATGCCGAGCATGCTCCCAGAGACCCGCTCGTTGCGCACCAACCACGGGCTGATCACCGCCAGGAACACCACCACATACGCACCCGCCCACAACGCGGCCCCACGACCGCGAAAGATGCGCGCCGCGTAGATCGTCAGTGGGATGAGAAAGAACCCCGCCAAGTATCGCGTTAAAAAACACAACCCCAACAACACCGCGCTACCAACAACCAATCCCACCACCCCGCCGGTCACTCGCGCCGGTGCTGCGTTGGCGGCCTCATCCTCCGCGAGCTCAGGTGGATTCAGACGGCCGTCGGCAAGGAACAAACAGTACACCGCCAGCAAGAACAGCAACATGAGCAGGTTCGTTGGTAGTCCCGATACGCCGTACGACCACAGCGTATCGGAAAAGAGCATCAACCAGCCCGCCATCATGGCGACGCGGCTGTCAAAAAGCCGCTTGGCCCAGAGGTACACGATCAATATGGATCCCAGCAGGCAAAGCTGGTTGAACGGTAGAATGCCCCAGCGCTCGGCTGGAAAAATATGATCGGCTTCGTTGTACTTGAACACGCTCTTGGGCAAGACCTTGAACACCTCCGCCAGCAGAAATGGATAGAGCGGCGGGTTGGAGATGTCTGGATGCCGGTTGATCAGCCGATCGCGTGTATCTTTATCCTCAATGTTCCAGCCGTTCTGCTCCAGTTGCCACAGGCTCAAGGGGCGAATGACGTGCGTCGTAAAACCTTCACCCCGTGCGATGTTGCGCGCCAACTGGGCCATGTCGATCGATTCGCGCTTGCCAAGGCCGTTGCGGAACTGGCTGGCGGTGTAGATGGGACTCAAAACGGCCGCCAGCAGGACCAAGGCTGCCCACTGGATGACCTTCTTCCCACGCCCCATCTCAATTTGAAAAACCGCCGACTGAACCGATGTTTCGGGTGCCCCTGTTGGTCGCGCCATATGTATGCTCCTGTTATCTGCTTCGCTCTTCGCTACAGATTTTCGAGTCCGTATTCCTTCAACTTCCGATGCAACGTGCGGCGGCTGACACCGATCCTTTGCGCCGCCTTCGTGCGATTGCCGTCCGTTTCCTTCAGTGCCTGGACAATCAACTGCCGCTCGGCGTCCTCAACGGTCATTCCCGTACGCACCACATTGATCTTCGTCAGGTCCGCGCCACCGCGGATTGCCGCCGGCACATCGCGCACAGTCAGGCGCTCGCCGCGGGCCAGCACGACCATCTGCTCGATGGCGTTGCGCAGCTCGCGCACGTTG
>PLZV01000045.1 GCA_003152315.1 Verrucomicrobiota bacterium | reverse complement strand
TTGCCCGTATTCTCTTTCTGGACGGGCGTCCTATAGTAAGCGACCTCAACAAGGTCCATATCGGCGCCGAAGTGCCCAAAATGCACTCCAACGACTTGAGCGCCGAGGAGATTGCCATCAAGGGCTATAACGAGAGCATCCGGTTGGCGGTTGAGGTGGGCGACAATGGTACCCGCGAACTGATGGAGGCGATTCTCAAGGATGAAGAGGACCACATTGACGAGATAGAGGCTCAACTCGAACAGATCAAGCAGATGGGGCCACAGAACTATCTCGTGGAACAGCTACACTAAAGAATCCTGGAAGGAAATAATTGTTCAGTTCAGTAAACCACCATCGGAATGGATGAAGAAACGATCCGACATACGTCCGTAATCAGTAAGAATATGAACGCCAAGAAGAGCTAAATTTTGATAACTAGCCCTTTAGGGGCTTTCCTCAAGCCACCCGCTTACGGGTTGTGATGACTGGAGGAATTGGTGATGGATAAAACCGGCCTCGCTTTCTGGCTGACTTTGATTGGTACCCTTTGCTGGCTTGTTTGTTTTTGGTGGATGTATCGGATTTCAGTCAAACAGAATTCCTTGTTGACTCAACTTCACGCGCAGGGCAAACGTATAGAAAAGTTGTCCAAGCTCGAACATGACCTCATTAAGGAAGTACATCCGCAGGTCGGCGAGATTAAGGAGGGAATGGACACGATGTTTGCCGCCGTGAAGGAAAATGCTGAAAATAATCCTCCTGTATCCAAAGACAAGTAGACGCATCATAATGTCTATTGGCGAGCAGATCTCATGCCGCCGGTGAGTGAAGTCGCGGGCTTCTTCTGACGTCATTGCTCGTTGGAGACCCGTTCTTTGTGTCATTGCTGTTACTCGTATTGCTGAGCATTCTTCATCAAGGGTGCCACCCAGGTGTCAATCATCACCCGGCGAATTGTTCTAAAGTGATTCATAGTGACTATGCCGAATGTCATTAAGAGTGGCCATCCAAAATATAATTCTAATGGGATTTTTGCATTACGCTCGCAATTAGTACAATTTCTTGATTCGTCACAGTAATCAAAGCGTGACTTTGTTCTTTTACAATTGAAAAGCATGAGTTCCCTCAGATAGTTATGGAAGCGCGACCAACTATTCTATCTGAAAGAGGAACCCATGCTTATCAAACAGCTTATCCGCGAGACACTCGAGTTGCAAGGATTTCGCATCGAATACGCCGGTTACAGCAATTGTCACAGCAGTCCCGATGATGATTGCTCCTGTAAAGGGAACCCAATACCTCTTCAAAAGATCCAGGTTTTTGATAACTCCGACCCCGGCAGGAACAAACAACAGGGGTAAGTACCGATGAAGGAAACCACTCACCGTTTCTAGTTCTGACAATATTGTTTTGCGAATAAGCAACCCACAGAACAAGATGACCATGCCGATCACCGGACCGGGGATCGGCAGTTTAGTCAATCTGGAGATAATTTCACCGACGAGCTGACAAAAAAATATTAGAGTTAGACTTCCTATCATTATCAGGTTCCTTTTTTATCTTCCAACCAAATAAAGTTTATGCAGTGCGTAGCGAAGCGGAGCCACCGCATAAACTGGTGTTGAACAAAACCGCATGGCACACTGTTTGGATTTATATCCCGATTTTAAGGTTTTGGTTGGGGATGATAACGCTAAGATGTCGTCAATTCAATGTTTAAATCTGAACCGATTCTTATTTTTGACAGGTTTTCAGCAATATTGGATGTTTTTCTTTCTAAGCCGTTTTCAATACATTCATTCATTTGATGTCGGACACGTCTTGACATTGACTATTATCGGGCTACATTTGAGCTAGCGTATTGAACGGGGAGAGAAGATGGCGCAAGGGGGGCACGTCGGGGGTAACCATACAACATTTCACAACAGAGCAGGCCCTTGAAATAGGTAACAAGCTGGGCATAGATCGGGGCCGCTTGAACGTCGAGCAATTCCGCTAATTCAAGCATGCAGGCGGTAATCCATAAGGGTTCGACAAAATACTGATACGCCGACTACCACAGTCGCATCAATCTCTACTGCAAAGACTCGCCTGCAACTCACTTCAAAACTTAATGAACTCCTGAGGAGGTCTAAATGAAACGAAAAGCTTCTGCCGACTGGAAAGGAAGTCTCAAGGAAGGGAAAGAGAGCATCTCCACCGAAAGCGGCGTGCTGGCCCATGCGCAGTACTCGTTTGGTACCCGCTTCGAAAGCGGAATCGGCACCAATCCTGAAGAACTGGTCGCTGCCGCCCATGCGGCCTGTTTTTCCATGCAGCTCTCGGCACTGCTTGGCAAAACCGGACTGGTCCCGGAGCAAATCGCCACTACCGCTGTTGTTACCATTGAGAATCTGGGACCAGGAATGGACCGTAACCGAAAGCCATCTGGAGGTCAACGCCACCATACCGGGGGCCACCCCGGAGTCGTTTGCCAAACTGGCAGAGGACGCAAAGACAGGCTGCCTTATGTCACGGCTTTTGAAAACAACCATCACCATGGACGCAAAACTGATTACATAGCAGGTCGCCCTGCTGGCAAGGACTGCCAAGGCTGCCCAGGCTGGTGTGTATGAACGGGGGAGAAATGGTAATGGATGAAACCGGCTTCGCTTTCTGGCTGACTTTGACCGGCACCCTTTGCTGGGTTGTTTGTTTTTGGTGGATGCATCGGATTTCAACCAAACAGAATGCCTTGTTGGATCAACTTCACGCGCAGGGCAAACGCATCGAAAAGTTGTCCAAGCTCGAACATGACCTCATCAAGGAAGTGCATCCGCAGGTGGGTGAGATCAAGGAGGGGATGGACGCGATGGTTGCCGCCGTGAAGGAAAATACTGAAAGCAATTCCCCGCTATCCAAGAACGGGTAGGCGCATCAATGCGTAATGATGTGGTCGGAGTTTTTCAGCGTAGCATCGGCGCCCGGCTCCTGCAAAACTGGTCCCCTCACACTGATCATTTGAATTGGAATTAGGAACCAGTCCTGGTGACCGAAGATCGTATCCAGTGACTTCAGGTTGCGAGCGTTTTGGAGAGCCTTGGGATTCAACCGTGGACGTCGCAAAATCCAGCGAGGGGCGCCTACCCGTTCATCCTCCGGAGTTTTTCTTCCGGCTGGGACCGCTCTTTTTGCCGCCACCGGTGAGTTTGTTTACGGTGGCCCAAGCTCGTGCTTCCGCAGTTTTCGTGCTCAAGCCTTTTTTCTTGTAACCGGCTTCGATGTGGGCCGCCTGACGCTTCTGTTTGTTAGTGTAGCTGGATTTATCGCCTTGAGGCATGGTTGTTCTTCACTTGGTCTAGACCGTTTTTTCGCCTGCGGGCTCCTTTGCGAAAGGCACGTCTATGCCCAGCGCCGCAGCCAGATCGATTTCGTGCTCCTGCTCCTGCACGATAATTGCGCGCAAGGTCTCGCTTAACGCAAATTCCCCCATCGCCTCTGCCTGACGGATGCGCTCGCGATAACGCCCCACCGTTGCCCGTTCGTTCTCCAGATCCGCGCGCAGCATTTCGACCGGGTCATTTGAAGTTTTGACTGGCTTGGGCATTACTCCCGGCATGCCACCCAGATAATCGATCTGTTTGGCGATTTTTATGGCATGCGCCAGTTCTTCCCCGGCATGCGCTTCCAACTCCCGCGCAATGTCTGTGTATGCGGCCCCCTTTAGCACCTGGCTGTACACGGTGTATGCAATGATCGCCTGGTATTCGCCCGCCAGATCCTCGTTCAGCAGTTGGATCATCTGTTCGCGAGTGATATTCGAGCCTGCGGTCGTGCGTTCTTTAGTCATAATATGCTTCCCCTTTCACGCTGCATTGCATCTGGTTGCGTCCGTGCGAGCCAATGGCCCGCCCGCGCTNNAAGCCGACTTTGATGGTCACCTGCCAGTGATGCACGTTTCCCTTGGCGATATTGCCGCGCGTTTCGATTACCTGAAACCAGCACAGGTTCTTGATGGTTTTGTGCGCCCGCTTAATGGCCTGATTAACGGCATCCTCGATGGAATTGGCGGAAGTGCCGGTGAGTTCGATGAGTTTATAGACTGTGTCTTTCATAGTTGTTCGTGTTTAGTCGCGGCCAACGTGTCCTGGCGTTTAGCATTTCCGTTCAAATTACGGGTCGGGCCGATCATTTGCCATGGGGCAAAACCCTACCGTGGATTATGGGAGCCGCCAGCCTCCAAAAACGGACCCGGCAAGAGATGTGTTCTATCGTGTCGCCGGAGTTTATTTCATGTGGCCGTGGCGAGTCCAAGCAGGCGGCATACCGAGCGTGCGATCATCAATTCTTCGTCCGTACGGATGACGCGAACCGTGGCCGGGCTGGTGTCCGTGGAAATCACTTCTGCGTTGGCCGTATTGCGCGACCCGTCCAGTTTGATGCCGAGGAAGTCCAGCTCCTCACAAATGCGGGCGCGAATGGACGGGCAGTTTTCGCCGATGCCGCCGGCAAACACCAGCGTATCCAGTCCGCCGAGCGCGGCGGCGAAGGAGCCCAGCCACTTTTTCGCCTGGTAGCAGAACAGCGCCACGGCTTCCGCCGCCCGCACGTCAGCGGCTTCCTGCGCGAGCAAGTCCCGCATGTCGGGACTGATCTCCGATACGCCGAGGAGCCCGGACTCGTGGTTCACCATTTCGTAAAACTGCTTTGTCGTTATCTGCTCGGTTCGCGCCAGATAGGGCGCGAGCCCGGGATCGAGGTCGCCGGAGCGCGTGCTCATCACCAATCCAGCGGTCGGCGTGAAGCCCATGCTGGTGTCGATGCTCTTGCCGTCGCGCACGGCGGCCAGGCTCGCGCCGTTACCGAGATGCGCCAGGATCACGCGGCCCTTTGTTGCCGCCGGGTCGCCGAGGTGCGCGAGTTCTTCCATCAGGTAGGCGTACGACAGGCCGTGGAAACCGTAGCGCTGAATTCCCTTTGCGTCGAAGCGTCGTGGGATCGGCAACAATTTCGCGACCCGCGGCATGGTGCGGTGAAACGCCGTGTCGAAGCAGGCCACCTGGAGCAGTTTCGGATGCCGCTGGCGGAACGCCTCGATCAATTCTATCTCGCGGGGCAGATGGTCCGGGTCGTACGGCCGGAGGCGATGCAATTCATCGAGCAATTCCGGCGTGACCCGCTCCGGCTCGGTATGCGTCATGCCGTGCACCACGCGGTGCCCCACCGCCCCGACCGAAGCGAAGCCAGGCTGCTCTTCGAGCCAATCAATCAAGGACTTCGCTGCCGATTTGTGATCGGCCGCGGCGATGTTGCGACTGTTCTGCGGTTTCCCGGTGGGGTCGTGGAAAGTCAGATTGGTTCCGCTCAGGCCGATGCGATCCACCTTTCCAGAAAGCGTTCGCTTCGGTGGTTCGCCTGTCTGATACAACACGAACTTGATGCTCGACGAGCCTCCGTTGATCGTCAGGACACTGGTTTGAATTGTTGTCGTCATTTTACTTTTAGCGGGATCAACCTCGCCACAAAATGTGTGGAGCTTCCAGAGGAACCGCCACGCCGGGGCAGCGCGGTATTATTCGCGGCGTGTAATCAGTCGCCGGGCGTGTCGCGGGCACCGATGCGCTGTAGAGGTAGCCATGAGCCGCGCCCACCAATGGACGGACACGCGCCATCTCCTGCCGGATCGGGCCGCTGCCGTTGGCTCCATTGGCGTAAAGTTCGACTTGCACGGCCTGCGGATCTAGGTCATCGAGGTAAACTTGGGCGTCAAAAACATGCTGCTTGCCGGTAGTCCTCACTTTCACTTCGCCGAAGCGCAGGCCGGACCATTTCTCATCCAGGGCATGCTGCCACTTCACCTGTCGCGCACCCGCCGCGCCCTTGTCGGCTGCGCGTTCAAGATAGTTTGCCGCGGCTGGGAAGTAATGCTGCTCCGTGTATTCGCGCACGGCGCGGCCGGCGGAAAACTGGGGCGTCAAACGCGCCATGCTCTCCCGCATTCGCGCAACCCACGCGGTGGGCAGGCCATCCTTATCGCGGGAATAGAACTCTGGAATGACCTCGCCCTCGAGCCGGTCGTAAAGCTCCCCGGCTTCGGCAGCATCCCAAGCCGCATCGTCATCATGTTCCTGGCCATCACCCAATGCCCACCCCACTTGAGGGGTGTAGGCTTCGGCCCACCAGCCATCCAACTCCGAAAGATTGATGCCTCCGTTAACGAGCACCTTCATGCCGCTCGNNCGCAAGCCTCCCAGGGTCGGCGTGGCGTGTTGATCCAGACGTCCACACCTTGCACCAGACGCTCCGCGAGGAGCATGTCATAATCGCTGAGGAAGATCACATGCTGGCGCACCTCGGGTCGCCGGCCGAAGCGAATCCATTCCTGGATCAATGCCTGACCCGGCTGGTCCGCTGGATGCGCTTTTCCGGCGATGATGAGCTGCACGGGTCGTTGCGGGTTGGTTACGAGGCGCAGCAGCCGCTCTTGGTCGTGCAGCAGCAGGTTCGGGCGTTTATAGGTGGCGAACCGGCGCGCAAATCCCAGCGTCAATATATTGGGATCGAACAAATGCTTCGCGTCCTCCACTACGTTGGCCGGCCGTCCGGAAGCGGACAGTTGCTGCGGCAATCGAGTGTGAATGTAATCGATCAACGACTGGCGACTGGCTGTGCGCAGTTCCCAGAGTCGCGCATCAGGAAGGCTGCGAATGTCCCCTTCCAATGGATCCGTCGCTCCCAGCCAGCGGTCTTTCCCGCACGCCTCCGTCCAGAGATCGTCGGCCGCCGCCGAGTCCCACGTCGGCATATGGACTCCGTTGGTCACATGCCTGACCGGCACTTCGTCTTCTGGCCAGCGGGGAAAGAGAGGCGCAAAAAGGTGTCGACTCACCTGGCCGTGCAAGCGGCTCACGCCATTGACCGCCCCGCTGCCGCGCATTGCCAGATACGCCATGTTGAAAGGCTCGGCAGCGTCATCGCGGTTCTGGCGTCCCAAGGCCAGTAAATCGTGGAGTGAAATTCCCAGCTTCTCCTGCGTATACCGGGCGAGATATTGTTCAATGAGTGCCGGAGAGAAACGATCAAATCCCGCCGCCACCGCCGTGTGGGTGGTGAATAGGTTCCCCGCCCGCGTGACGGCCAGCGCGACGTCGAAGGGCTGCCCGCTTTCTTGCATGAAACTCCGGGCGCGTTCCAGAACAGCGAAAGCCGCGTGTCCTTCATTGAGGTGACAAACCTCCGGACGGATACCGAGCGCGCCGAGCAGCCGCCAGCCACCGATCCCGAGGAGCAATTCCTGCTTGAGCCGCAGCTCCGGCCCGCCGCCATACAACTCGCTGGTGATGCCGCGATGGATGGGGAAATTTGCCGCGTCATTGCTGTCCAACAGATAGAGCTTCACCCTCCCGATACGCGCCTGCCATGCGCGCAGCCAGACCGAGTAACCGGGCAACGCGATCTCCAATCGCAACCATTCGCCATTCGGCTGGCGCACGGGTGTGATCGGCAATTGCCCGGGATCGTTATACGGATAGAGCGCCTGTTGCACCCCGTCCTGGTCGATCATTTGGCGGAAATAGCCTTGCTGATAAAGCAGTCCGATGCCGACCACCGGCACACCCAGGTCGCTGGCGGCTTTGAGTTGATCGCCGGCCACATTGCCAAGCCCCCCCGAGTAAATCGGGAGAGCCTCACCCAACATGAATTCCATGCTAAAATACGCGACACAAGTCAGGAACGCCTGCGGATGAGTTTGCTGAAACCAGGCGGGTGACTCGGCGGCGCGCTTCTCCGCTTGTACGAGATCATCCACCTTCTGGCGAAACGCGGGATTGGCCAACAGGAGGCGGAGTTTTTCCCGCGAGACCGTCTGGAGAACGACCCAAGGGTTTCGAGTCAACTCCCAGAGCGCGGGGTCGAGCTGCTTCCACAGGTCGTCGGCGCGATGGTTCCATGACCAGCGCAAGTCCAGGGCAAGCTCCGCGAGTGAACCGTACCCCTCGATTTCCTCGGGTAGAAGACTGTGGATCGGGCTGCTGGCGCGAGTTTGTCCGCTCATGGTCTCTCCTTCAACCTTACTCTGGATCGCATCGTAGGCTTTCACATTGCGGGCGTCAACAATCCGACCCTCGCAAGCAGAATTCAAGGTGGTCTTGGCAGTTTCGATTGGGACCACCGAAAACTCGTCGAAGTCCCGAAGTTTCAGTTGTTTCATCCGCCACTCTGGCAACTCCGACAGGAACTCTTCCAGCGAGTTCTGACACGTTGTCAGCCTCGCGCAGGGAAGTCCGACACTATGGCAACGGACCATCAAACAGTAACACAAACGCCTTTTAAATTATAAGATATTCACTATTAAATAGATACATCGAGGTAAATTTCGTAAAAACCCAGCGTGGCATACCCAATGCGATGTCAAGGCATTTAGCTTCCGACATTGGTCGATGCGCAGAGTGCATCGACGTCTGCTTGTCCCAAAGGAGGCTGGATTATTCACCGATATTAGGGAGGAGAGTTAGGTGCCATGGCTGTTGACCTTGAAAAGATCCTGCGTCCGGTCGATAACCCCGTTCCGCCGTTTCCGCCCAAGTATATGATGCTCGCGGGCGGAGAGGAGATGGTCATCCGTCAGGTGACCCGTGATGAAATCCCCGACATTCTGCAACATGTCGAACCCCTGATTCACGTAGAGCGTGACTATTACGACGTTGTCGCCGCGCGTCTCTACAGTGAGCTTCTGGCCTACTATCGGTATCGTGTTCAGGACGAATATGTCCTCGTCGCGCAAATCAACGGGGAACTCGTCGCGGTCGTTAATGGCCGCCTCTTGAGCAAGGACGTCGGTATGTCGTACCACACCGTCGCTCTCCGGCGCGGCTTGCGCGTGGGAGCGCACGCCTTCGCCACGAAAATGGAGTACCACATCGATATCATCGGTCAAAAGGAAGTCCTCGTCGTGGCCGAGTCGCCGATTGGATTTCGCCGATGGATGATCGAGTATGAACTGGAGAAGCGATTCCACATCGCGCATGAACTCGGCGGTGTTCCCTCGTGGGCGCTGACGAAGGAACTATTCAATCGAGCGCGGGAAACACTTGTCGTCGGCAGGCGCCCTGTGCCGCAACACCTCCTCGAAAAAGCGCAGGCGGCCATTCTCCCGCCGACCGATCCACCGAAGGCGCCAGTCGACCTTCTCGCAGCCACGCGCTCGCTGTATGACTCAACGGGCACCGCATTGATGTCCCAGCGTTGGAAACAGGAAGGGAAGGCTTGATCATGCGCGAGGTTTACGTCGTCGGTATCGGGATCACGAGCTTTACCCGGCTCGAATACCCGTTAAGTGAAATCGCCGCTTTTCCTGCCATGGTCGCGCTGAAGGACGCCGGTCTCTCCAAGGTCGATCATGTATACGTGGCCAACATGGGCAGCGCCCGGCTCAATCACCAGACCGGGCTGGCCAGCGCCGTCGTCGACACCTTGAGCCTTACTCCCGCTGGCGCCGAAGTCATTGAGAACGGCCCCGCGTCCGGTGCTTCCGCCATCAAGCAAGGGTTCATGGCCGTGGCTTCCGGACTTCACGATACCGTCCTGGTCACATCCGCGGAGCGTCTGCGTGAGGTGAACAACCTTGAGGCGACCGATGTTGTGGCATCGCTGTCCCATCCGCTGGCCGAATACATCTACGGCGTAACGCTACCCTCGTTGGCCGCAATGTTCACCCGTCTTTACATGCAAAAGTACGGCGTAACCGAGCGGCATTTGGCCATGGTGGCGGTAAAGAACCATGACAATGCATTGCTGAACTTCTTCGCGCACTTGCACGAAAAAATCACCCTCGAAGGAATCCTCGATTCCCCCGAGGCGATGACCAACAACCCGTATGTTGCCGAACCGCTGCGATTCTTCGATTGCTGTCCGGTTTCCGACGGTGGCGCTGCCGTGATCCTCGCATCCGCGGAAGTCGCGAAGCAATTGAATAAGCCGATGATTCGCCTCGCCGGCGTCGGGCAGGCGACGGACACCCATTGCGTCCATGAACGTGCGGAACCGACGGACTTGCTGGCCGTACGGGGTGCTGCGGCCAAGGCATTCCAGATGGCCGGCGTGAGTCCGTCCGACGTCAATGTCGCCGAGCTTCACGACGCCTTCACGATTCTGGAGATTGTCGAGAGCGAGGAGGTTGGTTTCTTCAAGAAAGGCGAAGGACATCTTGCGCTCGAGCGGGGTGAAACCCGTCTGGGCGGGAGGCTTCCCATCAACACGTCGGGTGGCCTGAAGGCCAAAGGACATCCCGTTGGGGCGACGGGTGTCGGGCAAGCCCACGAAATTGTTCTGCAACTTCGCGGCGAAGCCGACAAACGACAGGTGAAGGACGCCCGGATTGGTTTCACCTGCAACTTCGGCGGCTTCGGTAACAATGTCGTTTGCCTCGTCTTCAAGAGGGAGAACTGATCATGGCTCTCGAAATCTACGCCTATCAATGCAAGAAATGCGGCCAACTTCATTATCCATTTCGCATGGTGTGCAAAAAGTGCGGAAATCTGGAACCGTTCGAGTTTAACACGGTTGCCCTTCCGAAGAACGGCAAACTGCTGACGTTCACAACCGTCCACAATCTTCCTCCGGACTTCAACGTCGCCAAGTTGAGCCTGGGAATCGTTGAGTTGGAAAACGGAATGCGGATCACGGGGCAACTGAAAGTTCCGAGCCCGAAGATCGGAATGGCGGTCAGCGGGAAGGTCGAGATCGTCCGTGAGGCCGAATACAGCAAGAACTTCGGGATGGTGTTTTACCCGGCATGACCCTGGTGAGCATTGGAGATCAGGTAAAGGAAGGAACCTACCCGTTCCACTCCCGATTTCGACATGCTGTCAACTTCTTGTGCGACAAACAGCTTATTTCTGTAGTCAGCGAAGAAATCGGCGACGGGCCACTCAACATCGTCATTCGTGATTTCGAGGGTCAATCGGCAACCCACGAGCCTGCGCCCCTGATGATTACGGCGAACACGGTCGTCCTTGGGAGCAATCGTTTTGAATTCACGGACCAGGATTATTATCGTTCAGCCGTCGCCCTCGACAATTGGGAGCCGCGTCTCTTCCATCACAATCTGGCCGTCCTTGCGGAAGAACTGCAAACTGCGTCTTCGCCGAAGAGTCTCGCGTTTCTTCTCGATGAACAGCGAACCACGAATTTCCGACCGGGATTTGAACGGGCGTTTACCGATCAGATCCGTCGCGGCGTGTACCAGATGATGAACGGTCACCTACTGGATGGAGTTCGAACCCTGAGAGGCTGTGGGTTGGGGCTGACCCCGAGTGGCGACGATTTTATTGCCGGGCTGCTCATTGGTTTGAACCTTTTGCAGCAACTACGAGGGCAGGATTACCAAAGGATTGCGAATGACGTGTTTCGAACAGCAAGAGCCGGCAACATATTCTCCAATTCGTTTCTGGATCTCGCCCGCCGCGGCTTGCTTTTCGGACGCATGAAAGATCTGGTCCTCGCGCTGATGCACGAAAGCGAGGAGACGGTGAGGAAGTCGGCGGCGAGACTCATGGCCATCGGCGGAAGTTCCGGCGCCGATTTGGGAACGGGATTCTTGCTCACAGTACGCGGTCAAATGGGGGTTTCATGAACGTTGCCGGCCAGATCCGCAAGGGCGCCTACTTCGATTCCGTCACCTTGATGCGCGTGGGAACGGAGATCACGGCCCTGCCAGGCGTAATCGACGCCGCCGTGGTGATGGGGACAAAATCCAACAGAGCGATCCTGAACTCCAGTGGCCTGCTGAGTGCCAAGTTTGATAATGCAAGCGACACCGATCTTCTGGTCGCGGTAAAGGGCGAAACCGAAACCGCGACGCAATCCGCCCTGGCTGCAGTCGACGGTCTTCTCAAGAAGGCAATCAACACAATCACCACTGGAGGCGAATCCCGTCCCTCAAGCCTGGCTGGTGCGCTCAATCTAATTCCCGGTGCCAATCTCGCGCTGATTTCGATTGCCGGCCGATACGCTGGCGATGAAGCGATGCGCGCTCTCGAGAACGGTCTGCACGTGATGCTCTTCTCGGATAACGTCCCCCTTGAGAAAGAAATTGCTCTGAAGAAGTTTGCCCAAAGACGCGGGCTGCTGGTCATGGGTCCGGATTGCGGCACGGCCATCATCAACGGCGTTCCCCTCGCCTTCGCAAACGTCGTCAATCGGGGAAACATCGGCATCGTCGCCGCCGCCGGCACAGGGTTACAGGAAGTAAGCTGCATTATCTCCAACGCCGGCGCGGGGATCTCGCAAGCCATCGGCACTGGTGGCCGCGATGTGAAGCAAGAGGTCGGCGGAATCATGTTTCTGGAGGGGCTGAAAGCCCTGGCGAAGGACGAACAAACACGCGTCATTCTTCTCGTTTCCAAACCGCCGCACAAAGACGTCCTGCGCCGGATCGAGAAGCTGGCGAAGACCATCCGCAAGCCCATCGTGACCTCGTTTGTCGGTGCCTCCACACAAGAAGATCGTCCCTCCACTCTCGAAGAAGCGGCCCTGATCGCCGTGGCCCTGTCACAGGGAAAACCACGCGATGAAGTCGCCTCTCGACTCGTTGCGCGGGACAAAGAGATCCTGCGGACCGCGAAGCGCGAAGCCGGCAAACGTAAGCGGAACCAGAAATATGTGCGCGGGCTCTTCAGTGGCGGTACGTTCTGCGCAGAGGCTCAAGTCCTTTTCAAAACCCTGCTGACGGGTGTGTACTCAAATGCTCCTGTAGGAAATACGAAGCAGCTTCGAGATTCTCTCGTCAGCCAGAAACACTCTGTAATCGATTTGGGCGAAGACGAATTCACCGTCGGTCGTCCGCATCCCATGATCGATTACTCGCTACGGAATCGCCGCATCCTCGTCGAAGCGGCCGACCCGGAGACCGCGGTCATTCTGCTGGATGTCGTGCTCGGCTACGGCGCCCATCCTGATCCGGCAGCCGAACTCTCGGGTGTGGTTCGGCAGGCGTCGCGCAAAGTTTCCGTTGTCTGTTCAGTCACCGGAACCAATCATGACCCGCAGAACCGGGGACGTGTTGAGGCCGCCCTGCGAAAGGCCGGTGCAATTGTGACGCCATCAAACGCCGCCGCCTGCAACCTGGCAGGTCAGATTATTCGATACCGGGAAAGGAAATGACGTCCATCAATCAACTGTTCGGCAGTGATCTGAAGGTCATTAACATCGGCTTGTCAGCCTTCAAACAGGCGCTGGATGATGCTCATGCGATGTCCGTGCAGGTCGACTGGAAGCCCCCCATCGAGGTCGATGCCAAATCGGCGAACCGCGTGAAAATGTTTCGCCCCGCCATTGAAAGAGCTAATGCCGAAGTCTTGAAGATCATCCTGAGCGGAATGCCGCACCTCATCGGCTTGGAACGGGCGATCGATGTCATTCCGGGGATGAAGTCGGACATGCTGCTGCACGCGGGACCGCCGATTACGTGGGATCGGATGTGCGGGCCAATGCGTGGCGCGATGATTGGCGCGTTATTGTACGAGCGGAAGGCTGAAACTGTCGAGGATGCACAGCGGCTCGCCGCATCCGGTGCCATCAAGTTCTCTCCCTGTCACGAACACGCTTCCGTCGGCCCCATGGCGGGCATTATCTCGCCATCGATGCCGGTATTCGTGCTAAAAAACGAGGCGCACGGCAATTTTGCGTACTGCACGTTGAACGAGGGGCTCGGCAAAGTGTTACGGTACGGCGCGTATGGTGAGCCGGTGATTCAGAAGCTCCGCTGGATGGAGGGAACCCTGTATCCGGTGTTGAAGAAAGCGGTGGCAAAACTGGGGAAGATCGACCTCAAGAATATCATCGCCCAGGCGCTCCACATGGGAGATGAGGTCCATAACCGCAACCGCGCGGCAACTTCTATTTTCTATCGGACGATTGCGCCGGCGATTGTGACGACCTGTGATGTTCCAGCCGTCGCTGCGGAAGTCCTGGAGTTCGTCAACCACAACGATCACTTTTTCCTGAACCTTTCCATGCCCGCTTCCAAAGTCACATTGGATGCGGCGCGTGGCGTCAAGAATAGCAGTGTTCTGGTCGTCATGGCCCGTAATGGCACCGATTTCGGCATCCAACTCTCCGGCACGAGTGATGAATGGTTCACCGGTCCGGCAGATGTGCCCGACGCCTTGTTCTTCCCGGGGTATACGCGAGCCGACGCGAATCCCGACATTGGCGACAGCGCGATCACAGAAACGAATGGCTTGGGTGGATTCGCCATCGCGGCGGCACCGGCCATTGTCCAGTTCGTTGGCGGTAACAGCGACGATGCGATTCGTTACACGCGACAGATGTACGAGGTCACCGCTGGCGAGAACAATACCTACCAGATTCCCTATCTGAACTTCCGCGGCACGCCAACGGGCATCGACGCCATCAAGGTCGTCGAAAAGAATATCCTGCCATTCATCGATACCGGCGTCGCCCACAAGGAACCGGGCGTTGGCCAGATTGGCGCCGGCGTGTTGAGCGCGCCCGCCGAGCCATTCCGGAAAGCTTTCGCGGGGTTGGCCAGACGATTAACCAAGAAATGAGAGACAACCAATGAATACCAAACAATTCCTGCGGTTCATGGACAAGGTCCGAGTGTATGACCTGACGCAGCCATTAAGCATTCACACCCCACCATGGCCAAGCTACATGCCGCTGGGAATCCAGTACTTCAAGCGCATCGCCGGTGCGCACATGGGGCAGGGCGCCAACGGCCAGATCATCACGACCAGCAACCACGTCGGCACACACATGGACGGTGAGATTCATTTTCACGCCAGCGGTCGATCGATTGGTCATGTCCCCATTGAAGAGTGGATTGGTCCCGGCGTCGTGGCCGACATCTCCAAGGACGTGGGCGACTACGATCTTTATTCGCCGGAAATGATCACCAGGAATGTGGAGGTCAAGAAGGGCGATATCCTGATCATCAACACCGGCTATCACCGCTACGCCTGGGACCAGAAACAATCCGATGAGCTGCGGTATTTTGTGAAACACCCGGGGCCCGGCCCCGGCTTCCACCAATGGGCGTTGGACATGAAGCTCAAATGGATCGGGGTCGATTGCGGCAGCGCCGACCATCCGATGAATACCATCATTCGCAACTGGCACCCTGCCCGGTTCGCCGAAGCCGAGAGGAAGTTGAAGGCCAAGTATGGCAAGGGATGGGACGAGATGTTTCCGCCGGACGAGTACTATCAGGTCATGCACTTGAAGTTGTTCCCGAAGAAGCTGGTGCATGCCGAGAATCTCGGCGGCGAAATCGACAAAGTCAGCAATCAGCGTGTTTGGATTGGCGCCTTCCCGCTACGTGGCATCGAAATGGAATCTGCCATGTGCCGCATCGTGGCCCTGCTGCCGCCAAAATAAGGAGGTCATCATGGCAATCGCGCATGAGTTTGACTACGTGAAGCCCCGCACACTGCGCGAGGCGGTCAAAACGCTTGCGCGCTCCGGAACGCGCGCCCGCGTTCTCGCCGGCGGGACTGACTTGATCACTCTCATCGCCGAAGACATGGTGACGCCCGACATCGTGGTGGACATCAAGGGCGTTCCCGGCCTGGATAAGATCGAATTTAAGAATGGGGTCCTCACAATTGGCGCGCTGGTCACGTTCAGCGACCTACGAGACTCCACCGTTGTGGCGAAAAAGTTTCCCGTGATTTGGGAGATGACCGGGTGGGTGGCTTCTGTGGGCATTCGGAATCGGGCCACGATGGTTGGCAATATCTGCTCGGCGGTCCCCTGCTGCGACAGCGGTCCGGTTCTGTTGGTTTACGATGCCGCAGTGCTGGTGGCCGGCCCGTCGGGCAGGCGAAAGGTGCCGCTGCGCGATTGGTTTCTCGGTCCGCGCAAGACCGTGCTGAAGCGCGGCGAAATCGCAATCAGCATAGCGGTAGCGCTGCCCAAGAAGAAACATGGCGCCTGTTTCGTCAAGCTGCGCAGGTACGAAGGCGAAGATCTCGCGCAAGCCAGCGTGACGGTTCTCGCGTATGCCGATAACCATTATCGGATTTCCTTCGGCTCGGTCGCGCCACGCCCGATTCGCGGGGAAAGAATCGAAGCTTTGTTGGAAGGCCGCGCGTTGTCGGACGATCTGATTCAGGAAGCGGTGCGACTTTTGCCCGAAGAAATTGCCCCGATCACCGATATCCGTGCAACCAAGGAATACCGGATGCACATGGTGGGTGTCATGCTGGAGCGAGGAGTCCGGGCCGCGGTCGAGCGAATAACGGGCTCGGGCCCCGCGTATGGCACCAGCGTGATATAGGAGGCGGCCATGACGAAACGGATCACCGTAACACTCAATAATGAAATCCGTAGCCTTGCTGTCGAGCCCAGCGACATTCTCCTCGATGTCTTGCGGGAAGTGCTGGGCGTGAAGAGCCCGAAGATTGGTTGCGAACGCGGTGACTGTGGTGCGTGCACGATCCTCCTGGATGGCAAGACCGTTCGCAGTTGCCTCATTCTCGCTGTCGAAGCAGACGGTCATGAAATCACGACGCTTGAAGGATTGAGTCAATCGGGTCTGACGCCTGTGCAGCAGTCTCTGCTCAAGTACAACTCCTTCCAATGTGGATTCTGCGCGCCCGGTATGGTGCTCTCGGCGACTGAACTACTGGGCAAGAACCCGAGCCCGTCCAAAGATGAAGTCAAGGAGGCCATCTCGGGCAACTTGTGTCGTTGCACTGGTTACGAACCAATCATTGATGCCATTGTGGCCGTCGGTAAGAAAGCGGGGAAACGCGCATGAGTTCGCTTAAATTTGTTGGCAAATCTCCCGAACGCATCGACGGGTTGGAGAAAATCACGGGGGCAGCCACCTACGTGGACGACATCGATTTCGGCGCAAGGTTGCTTCACGCGGAGATCGTGGAAACCCCTTACGCACATGCGTTGATCAAGAGTATCGATACATCGGCTGCCGAGAAGGTTCCCGGTGTTGTCCGCGTGGTCACCGGCAAGGATTTTCCGTACCGCTTCGGATTGTACATGCAGGACCGATTCAGTTTTCCAACGGACCGCGTCCGTTTTGTCGGCGAACAAGTCGCTGCTGTGGTCGCACGGGACGCGAAAACAGCGAAGCGGGCGGCGAAACTCGTAAAGGTGGTTTACCAGGAACTGGAACCCGTCCTCGATCTCACAAAGGCGCTTCGGGACGATGCCGTGTTGGTACACCCTGATCTCGGGAATTACACACGTTGCCCATGGTTTTTCCCGCAAGCGGGGACGAACATCGCCCATTGGCGTAAAACGAGGAAGGGTGACATCGAGAAAGGGTTCAAGGAAGCAGACGTTATTCTGGAAGACACCTATACGGTCCCGCGTTATTCCCACTGTGCGATCGAACCACATGTGATCGTCGGTCTATACGATTTGTCCGGACGGCTAACGCTCTGGTCGGCTTCGCAGTCGCCCTACACGCAACGACACGTCCTCGCGCAGGCGCTCGCCCCGCTCGGGTTGTCCCACAAGGACATCCGTGTCGTGACGCCGTATGTCGGCGGTGGTTTTGGCGGCAAAGCCGGCGTGTCGATGGAGATCATTGGCGCGGCATTGGCGATGATGGTGAAGGGTCAACCAGTCAAGGTCCGCTGGTCGCGGGCCCAGGAGTTCTACAACACCTACCAACGACAGGGAGTCATTGCGCGAATCAAATTGGGCGCGAAGAAGGATGGCACGATTACGGCGATCGAACATTCATTGCACTGGGATGCCGGTGGTTATGTGGAATACGGCGCCAATGTGGTGAATGCGGTCGGACTTTCTGCCACGGGCCCGTACCGGATCCCCAACGTCAAAATCGATTCGGTCTGCGTCTATACCAACCTCCCACCGAGCGGTCCGTACCGCGGTTTTGGGTATTCCGAGTTCCATTTTGGATTGGAATCCCACATCACCCGGATGGCGCACAAACTCGGCATGGATCCGGTTGATTTCCGGAGGAAGAATGCCATTCGCGAAGGCGACACGCTGGCGTACGGCGCGAAGATGAACCCGTGCGGCCTCATGGAATCGATCGACCGGGTTGCGACGGAAATCGGCTGGGGAAAGAAGGAGGTTTCCAAAGACCCCAACAAGGTCATCGGAAAGGGTTTCGCTTGCTTCTGGAAGGCACCCGCAATGCCACCCAATGCCGCGTCCGCGGCTTTCCTGAAATTTAACGAGGACGGCAGCCTGAACATCGGAGTTTCGGGAATGGAAATTGGGCAGGGGTACATGACCGTGATGGCCCAAATTGCCGCCGAGATTCTCACGGTGCCGATCGAGAAGATTCGTGTGGAATTGCCCGACACGGATCGCAATGCATACGAGTGGCAGACTGTTGGCTCGCACGTAACGTGGGGGTGCGGCAATGCCGTGAAGGCCGCCGCCCTCGATGTGCGGGCGAAGATATTTGAAGTCGTCGAGCGGGCCCTGGGCATCGCCCGCGACGCGCTTTACCTTGAAGATGAGAAGGTCAAATGCCGGACCCGCGTGGATTTTGAATTGCCACTACGAAACTTCGTCATCAACGGCATCCAGACGTCGCAGGGGAGCTTTATCGGCGGACCGATTCTCGGGAGCGGTGTATTCATGCCTGAGTTCACCTCGGCGTTGAGCGACCCGGAGACGAGTCAGGGTGGCCATCCGAACGTGCACTACACAGTGGGCGCCGCTGCTGTCACTCTCGAGATCGACAAGAAAACCGGTAAGATGCGCGTACTGAAGGCCACGCTGGCCGTCGACGCCGGCAAGGCGATCAATCCACGTCTTGTTAAAGGCCAGATCGTCGGTGGGATCGTCCAAGGGTTGGCGACGGTGCTGTACGAAGACATCCGCTACAGCCTCAAGGGGAAACTGATGAATGCCAATTTTACGGATTACAAGATACCAACCTCGATGGATGTGCCGGAGGAGATTGTTCCGATTATCGTGGAAGTCGCGCAGCCGGATGGTCCGTTCGGGGCTCGTGGAGCCGCGGAACACACGATGATTCCGGCGGCAGCAATGGTCGCCAACGCCGTGGAAGACGCGGTTGGCCGGCGAATGAAGACCATGCCAATTACGGCAGAGAAAGTGGCGTTGGAATTGCAGGGGGTTTCCTACGAAGACGTGAAAGGGTCGTCCATGGGGCTTTGTTTTGCCGGGCGTCCGGATGCGTACAAGTTCCACACCAAAGCTCCGGCAAAGAAGTAGAAGCCGGCGTCGGCTAACGCGCCGATAGGCACGCACCGGCAATCACCAGAATTGCTCCGAGTGTCTTCTTCAGGGTTATCGGATCCTGTGGAGATTCCAGCACGCCAAAATGGCTGATAACCATTGCCATCAGGATTTGCCCGGAAACCAGCAGTATAAAAAACGTTCTCGCTCCGACCTTGGGGATGAGAAAGGTCGTCCCGACGATGAAGAAGGCGCTGATGATCCCGGCGACGTGCAGATAAACGGGCACGTTCCGAAGTTTGGCCAGTGAATGATATTCACCCCCAAAAATGAGGATCAAAATGGAGGTTATTGTAGCCACCACGAAAAAGACCGCTGATGCGGCCATGGAAGATCCCAGATGTCGCGAAACCGAACTGTTCATCGGCAAGTAGACGGAAAGTATCGCCCCCATCAAGAATGCGACAACTGCGAACATAGATATTTGCATGGTGTGGTTGATCCTCCCTGCCAATGATCTCACGGTTGAACTACACCTTCTCTACGAGCGCCGCCCCGCCACCGCAAATCGACTCAGTACCCTGGGGGGCGCTGAAACGGAACTGTCAGCCCGGCAATCCGCTCGGCGGCTGCCAAAAGTTTCATCTCGCCCCAGCGTCGGCCAACCACTTGGACGCCAATCGGCAGTCCTCCGCTGGATCGGGTCAGTGGAAGCACAACGACCGGGTTACCCGTCAAATTGAACGGACTGGTATAGCCCGTTCCTCCAAGACGGTACGGCACATGGCCGTCGTCCACTGGTATCGGCGTGCCGGGCGCGCAATGCACAAACGCAGGGCCAACAGTGACCGGGCAAAGCAGAACATCCCACGATTCAAAGAACTGTTCCATCGCGGCAATGTAGGCGTCGCGTTTCGCCAACGTGGCGGTATATTGCCGTAACGTCGCATTCAACCTCCGCGCCATGCCACGCATCTCGGGATCGTCGGACTGCGCGCGCACCCCGAAATTTGCGGCGCACTCTTCTTCCAACTCCGACGGCATCGCGCCGCCAACTTCACACTGGCGCAACTCGCCGTACGTTTCCCAAATTCCTGGAAAATCGATTCCGTCCGGCAGGCGCCGGGCAACGGTACATCCTTGTTCCTGCAGGGCTGTGACCAGTTTCGTCAGCGCCGCCTGTGTGTCACGGGTCACCGGTATCCCGCCAAATTCCTCGACCCATGCGACGCGTAGATTCTTCCATGCAGGTTCCGGGGCCAGGGTCAGCGGCAATGGTGGAACATCCGGGTCATGGGGATCCGGACCGGCCATCACTCGCAGCGCCAACACCAGGTCCTGCACGCAACGCGCAAGAGGCCCCGGCGTGGCCAAATGCCTCACGCCTCGTCGGCCCGGAAGCTCCGGGATGTGGCCTGTGAGTGGTACGCGATTATCCGTTGGTTTCAGTGAATAGATGCCGCAAAAATGCGCCGGAATGCGCACCGAGCCGCCATAGTCGCTTCCCACTTCAAGCGGAGAAAAACCGGTCGCGATTGCTGCGGCACCGCCCCCGGTCGAACCGCCCGGGGTTCGCGCCAGGTCCCATGGGTTGTTCGTTCGACCAAACACGGGATTGTCGCTCTGGAAGCCATGCACCAGCAGGGGAAGATTGGTTTTCCCCAGCACGATACCACCGGCTGCCCGCAGACGTGCAACCACCGTGGAGTCGGAGTCGGGAACATAGTTGGCCAACGGTGGAAAGCCGCTGGTTGTCCTCAGACCGGCCGTGGCGAAAGAGTCCTTGATAGTCACCGGCACGCCGTGCAAGGGCCCCCAGACCTCACCTCGTGCAAGGGCTGCGTCCGCTTCCCGAGCTCTCACGCGTGCATTTTCCTCGTTGAGCGTGACAATTGCATTCAGGGCCGGGTTGTACCGGGCTATGCGGGCAAGGTGCGCGTCCAACACCTCAACTGCCGAGACGCGGCGTTCACGTATGGCCGCTGCCAGTTCGTGTGCGGTCGCGAAATTCAACTCCTTCAAAGTCGATTTCCTGTGTTGCCCCAGCGCCAGCATGCTGGCTGTAGATGACTTCGATGTCGTAATCACAAAATGCCATCCCTGGTCGCGCACTTAGGTGACCGAGTTGCGTTTTTTGCTCCGTGGGAAACGCGTGAATTCAAGAGTGGCATCCATGGTGCACGAATGTCCCAAGTTTGTCCAGCCGTGCGCTGGAAGCGCTGGGGTTTGGGCAATCTCATTCTCGTGCGGTTCGGGTGCTTACGTGCCGGAAAATCACGACGTGCTCTCCCCCGGTGGCGGGCACGGTGACCGCGACGGTGAAATGCTTCGTCGCGGCGTCGTACCGAACCGGCAGGGCTTTTCCGTCCGCCAATTGACATATGGGTGCGGCCTCGGCGAAACCATGGAGCGTCACTACGGACTCGCCCGGCGCCGTGAGGACCGTGACCTTCAGACTTTCGGCGGACTCGCGGATATCAGCGATGCGTTGTTTCCCGGTGGAAGCGATCTTGTCTGCGTCGCCGAGGAAGGCAATGCCGGAGGGCCCGATCGGCGCGATGATCACGAACGCGTATTGGCCGCTCTCCAGGTCCGCGTCGTAAGGTTTGCCAGCCGCCAGTGTCACACCCCGTTTGCGGGTCACGTCATAAACGTAAGCCGGTGACCGGATGCCCAAGGCTGCCGGTGTGATGGTCCAACCAAAGTCCGTACCCGACACCTTCTTCTTATCGGGCACGAAGGCGAAACCGTACAACGTTCGATGATCACCATGATCCGTGCAGGTCCAGGCGGTGAACGCCATCTTGGCGCTGCTCGAGGTACCGTAGACGCCCGCCTCCTGCAAGTAGGTGTCATCCGTGGGAACCATTGGCCGGTCGGGCTTGACGAGAACACCGTCGGCGCGGGCCGCGAGTCGGATATTTTCCGGCGCTTCCTTGCCCATCGCGTCGCCGGTGCCAACGGCCCCGGCGGAAAGCACTGCCACAACCATGTTGCCCGTCTCGCCGCTCTTGAATACGTCACACCATGGCCAGATGCCCAGGGCACCCGCGAGTTGGGACGTGTAAAGGAAAGGACGCCACTTTCCCGGTTCAAACCGGTCACCGCTGGTGCGGATGGTCGTGAGGTTGCGGTACTTCGCGCCTTGTAGGAAATGGCGCGGTAGCGGCATGCAATACTGCATCACGAGGCCGTGCTTTGCGCTCGCTGCAGCCATGCCGTCAGTGAACGCGTCGCCGAGTCCGACGGCGCGGCCCAGGTCGCTGTTGAAATAGATTCGGTCCAGCCAATCCTGTTCGTAACAGCAAACGCCATTCGTCGCGAGATAGGCCATGCGATCCTCCCAATACGCGGGATCAATCGGGGCCACGCCGGAGAATTTGTACTGCTTTTGGTAGGGGCTTTCGCGGTCCACCCAGCGACCGTGCACCACCAGCGGCAGACCCAGTTCCTTCTGGAACGCGGCCAGACCCTGCGGGAACAGATCGGGATCAGCCGTGTAGTCCATCGTCCCACCGTAACGGTTCCAGCGGCCGGCGGGCAAATCCGCAACCTTCTTCTCCTTCCCCTGATTGCCATTGGGTTCTCGAGTGGATTTCTGGTACCACCAACTATCGAGTTGGAAATACCCCAACGCGATGCCCTGATGCCGGTAACTTTCCACAAGTTTCAAAAGCGTCCCGCGATAGCCGAGGTCCTTGTCATACCGGTAATAGTAATCCGCGCCATTATCCGTCCAGTAACCGAAATACTTCAGCGTCGGATCGGCGTCATACGGCGGACGTCTCTTGCCATACAAATCGGTCAACATGCCTCCCCACGCCTCGAAAGTCACCCCCACGCCACGCCCGACCACCAGCAGGCTCCGATGCGTCAACGGCTTCTCCAGGGTGCCGATTTCAGGATTCAACCCGCTGGCGATTCCCGTCCGCTCATCGCCGGTCAGCCGAGCGACGAGGAAGTTCGCGGCGGGCGAAAGGACCGCCGTGTTGGCCGCGTCGTCGAACAGCAGCCATGGCGTGCCGTTTTGTTCCAGCTTGAAACTGGGCGGCGCAAAGTTCTCCTCGCGATAACTGAACCCATGCAGGTTGGCGGGCAAACGGGTAAACGACGGGAACGCCACATTCGTCACAATCGCTCCGGCCGGTAGGTTCATGGAAAAGAGCACGGCGGGTTTGTCGTCGTAGCGCCGGATGCCGCCCGAAAACTGCGCGTTCCAGCGGAACGTCACTTCCTGGTACACGCCAATCGTGTCACGGCCCGACGCCGTCTTGATCTCCTGGATCGGGTAGCCCACGTTTCCGCCGAACGTCCACGCCGGTTCGCGCGCCCGAATCTCGTAGTCGCCATTCGTGTTCACCTGAATGCTGACTCCGCTCTGCGCCTCGGGCAACGTCACCGCCGCTCGGCAGTTGCCAGCCAACACAGCTCCCGTCAGAATGTTAATAAAAATCGCCGTCTTCCGCATATCGGCATCGTAACCCTTTCAGATTGCAGGCGTCAACTCACCGACTCCCTCCCAACCTGCCAAACGCACCCCGGCCTCGCTTACAGTTTGACTGTGTTTTCACTCGCGGTAATAATGCTCTCGTACCAGGAGGAATAAGGATGAAAACAATTTCCATTGCCCTGACCATCGCGGCCTCACTGACCGCCGTCGCCACCACCAACGCCTGGCTCGGCGATTCGGAGCCGACCTTGGTTCAACGATATGGATCGCCCCGCGCGGTCGAGATCAGCACGGGAGACATCCCCACGCAAAAAGGATACTACGTGGAGCTCACGGAATCCTTCACCACGAATGTCAGCCTGATTGCCACGACGAACAATGACTACAACATGGATCTCGTGGAAACCCGCCAGCGGGATACCTTCACGAAAGACGGCCTGGGCATCGTGGTCTATATCGGCAACGTCGGCGAGAAATACAACGACGTCGATTTTTCCGGCTCCTCCGTCCGCGAGGTCATCAACTGCCCCCTCGTCTGGCAGAAGAACAAGAACGGCGACAAAGTCGGCCATTCCGTCCCGTTTTCACCCGCCGCGCTCAACGCCCTCTTGGAAAACAACAAGGGCAACTCGACCTGGGCCGATGATTGGCACCCTCTATCATTGACGCCGGGCATCTATATCAAGCGCACTGCCGACAAGTCGCGCATGGCCATCGCTTACGGCGTCTCGGAGAACGAAATCCATCGGCTCGAGCTTCGCATGGTGGACGGAGACGGCAAGTCAGCCGATTGAACCCTCGACCACTTTCCGATCAAGCTGCCGGCAACGGCGTCGAGGAAGGCGCTTCCTCTTTCGGCGCGCTTTCTGTGGGAGTCGATTCGGGAACCGCCGCCGGCGGCGCGAGTAGTTCATCCGTCAAAGAACGGTAACACTTCGCGGCATACGAACCGGTGTCGTACGTAGTAATGGGCTTGCCAAAACTTGGCGCTTCCGCCAGCCGCACCGTCCGCGGGATGATCGTCTTGTACACTTTGTCGGGAAAATGTTTGCGTACCTCCGCCGCCACCTGCTGCGCCAGGTTTGTCCGCCCGTCGTACATCGTCAGGACGATCCCCTCCAGTTCCAGCGACGGATTCGCCCCGCTCTCGCGTATCTGTTGCAGCACCCGCGTGATCACCGCCAAGCCCTCCAGCGCAAAATACTCCGCCTGCATTGGCACCATCACGCTATCCACCGCCGCCAGCCCGTTCATCGTGAGAATCCCCAGCGATGGCGGACAATCCACAATGATAAATTCATACCGGTCCGCACCCTGGATCGGCGTCAACGCAAACTGCAACCGTTGTAAATAATTCTCCGCGCGCGCCACGTCCACTTCCGCCACCGCCAGGTCCACCTCGCTCGGAATTATATCGAGATGTTCCAACCCCGACGGCTGGATCGAATCCGCCAGCAGCGCGGTGCCGAGCAGCGCCTTGTAAACGCTCCCACCCGAAAGTTTCTCCAACCCCAACGCGCTCGTCGCATTCGCCTGCGGATCAAGATCCAGCAACAGCGTATGTATCCCCCGTTCAGCCAGACACGCCGCCAGACTGACAGCCGTGGTGGTTTTGCCAACGCCTCCCTTTTGATTGGCCAGCGCGATACTGCGCGTACTCATTCCCCCGCCTTATAGCTCATGCGCGCACAGGCGGCAAGGCTGTTATCCGCCCGGCCGCTTTCCAATTCGCCGCCTGGAGGGACGCGCTCCATCGCGTCCGATCGATTCAGCACGGGCGCATTTCCATTCCAAACGAACCGGATTGATTTTTCCTCACTTCCGCTCCGCATCACATTTTCTCTCAACAACTTATCCCCTGTTTTCACCCTCGAAAAAATCCGGTTCGTTTCGCAGAATGGAGGTGCGGGGGTAGCACCGACATGGCGTCGCGTTGTGCCGACGCCCGAAGGGCGTAGCTCAGGGGCCTGAGCGGAGCCAACCGAGCGGAGCGAGAACCAACTACGCCTTCCTGTTGAACAGGCAAATCGTTGTGCGACGGTCTCCCGACCGCGCACTCCATCCGACCGCAGGTCTCCATTTCTCGTTTCCCTCTTCCCTTGAGCGTTGGGCGTTGAACGTTTAGCGTTGGACGTTAAATTCGTCACTTATTCCTCCCAAAAACCCCTCCCGGTGGGTTCGTTTTCCAAAACGAACCCACCGAAATTCCAATATTTTTTCCATCGTTTCCCATTGCTCCCCAATCACTTAACCCATGTTTTCCTTCCAAAAAACGGTGGGTTCGTTTCGCAAAAACACATGTTTTGAGATTCTCCTCGTCCGCCGGAACCTTAGCGAAGGAAGAAGCGTCCTCGCGATGGAGGGTTGAGCAGCCTGCCCCGAACTCGTTTCGGGGTTGGATGTTGAGCGCGTAGCGTTCATCTGTTTTCCGCCCCCACTATACCCGCCCCGAAACACCGTGTCCAGTAAAATTATCGGTATAGGATAAACATCCACACAGGAAGCCAGACGTTATTACACAAAACAAAGGATTAATCGCCTCAATAGCGAGTCTGCAACCCAAGCGATCGATACAGATGGGCCGCAAGCAATAAGTAATAGCGGTCAGCGCCCAACTTCGAAAGGTGTTATAGAAAACGTGGCCGGCCAGTATCAGCCCATGAAGGGGTCGTCTCGCTTTCCAAGATGGCACGCCACCACACGAGCGGACAATCGAACGGTCCCTGTTTTCAATCGGCCGTTACGCCACTTGCCGGCTGCTGACAGAGTTTTTTTCCCAGTAGGGCTCGAATCCGTAATAAGCGTGGATGCTGCTGTGCCACTCCGGAGTGGTCATATCCGGCCAGTTGTTCTGGTCAAACCCCGGCGCAGCCTTGAGAGTTTCCGGATCGATGTCGAGGATGATCTGCTTGTTTTCGCTGTCAACTTTGAGCGCCTCCCACGGGACCGCAAAAAGTTTATCCCGCGTCCCCGGGAAGCCACCGAAGGACAAGACCGCATAGGCGATTCGACCGGAGTTCCGATCGATCATTAGCTCATCGATGTAGCCCAAATTCTCGTTCCGTAAATTCACGACTTTGTCGTTAATAATTGTCGTTGCTGATAGAATTCTGGGCTGCATTTGTTGTGTTCCTTTCTGGAGCAAAGTATGCGTTGGATTGGGAGCTATGACAATCGGTTCACGACCGATCTCACGCCAGGGAATAGGGGAGGAAATGCCTCTAGCTTCTCTTTCTCTTTGAGGTTTTTGATTTTTTCTTGCCGCGGGATTTCTCGGATTTTGCCGGAACGCTCTTGTGTGTGGGTCGCTTACTGGGCCGGTTACTTCCTTGCCGCCTTGGGAGCTTTTTCTTGATGGCCTTGTTGGCTTTTATTTTGCGCCCCCGGGCTTTTTGAACTGACCCGCTGGCCTTCGTCTTGGTTTTGCCCTTCACCTTGGGCTTGGCCGCTGCCGGGACTTTTCCCGCTGGGCCTTCTGCCTGTTTAATCGAGTGCTCTGCCTCACGCTGCGCAAGCTCGTCCTTGATCTTTGCCAGGCGGTCTGGACTGGCAAAGAAAACCAAAAGCCGTTGGGCGCTGGTTGTCCGACTAAACGGCAACTTGCTATCACTATTCAATTCGGTATCCCATACCGTTAGGTCTTCCGTATACCGTTGCTCAATCAGCGTCAACGCCGGTTGAAACTGTTCCGCGGTAAAATTCTTTGCCATGAAAGCCAAAACCTGTTGGCCTTCACTGGTCTGTTCCAATTGGTCCTTATTCACCATGGCTGATACCTCTTCTCTCTCTTTCGGCTATTGGCGTTAACAGCTCTGCCACAATCTATGCGCCGAGCCATCTGCGCGACAATGGGGCATTCACCCTATAAAGATTTAGGGTCACGTATGGTCGTTGCATCCGCTGTACTTCTGTACAATTGCTCCAGCCATAAAAATCGCCGTGTAATCTTGGTATGGATCACACGGCGATCGAAGAGGGCTGCTGGGCCCATTGGGGTTGCGCTTTAGAATCCGATGTTTACACCGGCACGTACCAGGGTGTAACTCGCGGTCTTATCAGGAAAAACTTCGCGCGCATCGGCGAACAGTCCCAGATAGCGGCAGAACTTGTATTCCAGTCCGCCACCACCATGCCACGTAAACTGCGGAATGTCCTTAAACTCCCGTCCACCGCCGCCAAAGCCGTACACCGCCAGCTTGGAAAACTGTTCCGGGAGTGGGAGGCGCAAAATCACGCTGCCATTGACCCGATAAGGCAATTTCCATTCTGCGACATACGTATCCGCACCGAGACCCACGTACCGCGTGAAGAAGTACGTCAACCCCAGGCCGCCACCGCCTTCCTCTTTACTCCCGCCCTCGCGGCCCCGCGTCGCGTAGGTGCCGAACGCTTGCAGGCTCAGTTGGTGCGACGGAAAGGGTTCACCGGAAGTGTTACCCCATTTCGTCGTTGTCACCCGGTTCGTGGTCGTCACCGTCGTCGTATCGGTCGTTACCTGGGTGTCGGTTGTTGTTTGGGTTGGCTGAACCCCATCATCGGCCATGACGCGGGTTTGCGCGGCGATCGCGCTGATTATTATACTGGCAGCAATCCATTTTCTTACATTCAACGTATGCCTCCTAGTTTGGTTGTTGGTACTCATGCTTCTTACTGGTTTCATTTCTGCATTAGACTGTGTTTGCCTTGGAATCCTTTCACAACCCGTGTGTTCCGTTCTTGATGAAACCGAGGATAGTCCGGGCAACCGTACGGGTGCTATGGGGTGTTGACCTACCGTGGGCTACATGAATTCAGCCACGGCGGCGTATGGGAGCGCGCGTTTGGCAGAGGAGAATGAAAGGGATCAATTCGCTTTTCAAAGATTTAGGGTCACGTCTAATGAGGCCGTTGAAAAACCCTGAATCCCCGTCGCGTGGGAGCGCCGAACGGGCAGGCCTTCGCCATCAATGTATTTGGGCTGGATTCCCAACGGCTCTTTCGCTTCGCCGTCTCGCCGACGAGCCTCACGGGTGGCGATTTCGGTTACCGCCTGCCCGGGGTGAGTGGAGACCTGGTTAGTTTTGGCTCCTACACCGACGGCGAAACGCATCACGTGGCCATCAATGCGGATTTCGGCGCGGGCACCATGAATATTTCTCTGGATGGACTCCAGGTAGTGACCGGCGCGGCTCTGGTGAGTCCGGGGACTGGCGTTTCGGAAGTCTTCATGTTCCAGAACGGTGTGGATGGCGTGGCGAATCAAGTCACGTTGGACAATATCGTGGTGACCGTTCCCGAACCCTCGGCTTGGGCAATGGCTCTGGGCGGCCTCGGCCTGCTCCTCGGCTTCCGCCGCTTTGGTCGCCGCTCGGCGTAGTACCGATAAACATAGCGTAAAGGTTTCAAGGAGCCACGCTTCAGCGTGGCTCCTGATGCCGACGTTCTTCTCCCCGCCTTCACGGCTCTCTAACGCGGAAGAATTCCTGCGGGACGCCGTTACTGACGGGTACAGTTACCGGCATGATCAGGCCGTTGCCGGAAACATTCGTGCACGCAAACCAGTTCGTCGTCGTCAGGTCCAGGTTGGCTTGGACCGTGTAGCTCTGGCTGGAAACCGACAGAAAGCTCATCTCAAAACTAACGCCCGCCAGGTTCACCGAGAGAATTTGCGGCGGCGGCGGGACGACCTGCACTGGGGTGACGCGGTTGTTCGTCGTGCCGTCGCCCAACTGCCCGCTCTGGTTGAAACCCATGGCCCACAGGCTGCCATCGGACTTGATAAACAGGCTGTGGAAAAATCCGGCCGTAACCGCCGTGACGTTGTTGGACACGATCAGCACGGGTAGGGAGCGGTTGTTGGTCGTGCCGTCACCCAACTGGCCATAAACATTCCGGCCCATCCCCCAGAGGCTGCCGTCGGACTTCAGAAAAAGGCTGTGGGCGCCCCCCGCCGCAACGGCCGTGACGTTGTTGGATACGATTAGTTCAGGGGTTGTGTGAATAGTGCCGTTGGTGCCGTCACCCAGCTCGCCGACGGCATCGTTCCCCATGGTCCAAAGGCTGCCATCGGATTTCACGAAAAGGCTGTGGTCTCCGCCCGCGGCAATCGCTGTGACATTGCTGGCCACGATCAGCTCGGGAAGGTGGTGGTTCGTCGTGGTGCCGTCACCCAACTGGCCGTAACCGTTCCATCCCGTGACCCAGAGACTGCCATCCGGCTTGATCAAAAGGCTGTGCTGCTCTCCGGCCGCAATCACCGAGAAAACATTGCCTGATAGATTGGACAGGACCTGCTCCGGCAAGGCACGATTGTTGGTAGTGCCGTCGCCCAACTGGCCGCTCGCGTTGTAACCCATCGCCCAGTAACTGCCCGGGCCACTCAACGGATGAAACGTTAGAAAAAGGCTGTGGACCGCTCCAGCGGCAATCAACGTAACCTCGTTGGATACGATCAGTTCGGGGATGAGGACATCATTGGTCGTGCCGAGGCCCAACTGGTTCAGGAAATCTGCGCCCATGCCCCAAAGACTGCCATCGGACTTTACAAAAAGGCTGTGAAAGTCTCCGGCGGAAATCGCCGTGACGTTGCTTGTTGCGATCTGCCCCGGAGCATTGGTGCCGGCGACGCTGAAGCCATCGCCCAACTGGCCATGCGGGTCGCCCCCCATACCCCAAAGGCTGCCATCAGACCTTACAAAAATGCTGTGGTAAACTCCGGCGGAAATCTTCGTCACGGTCGCCGCCTGGGCAGCAACCACCGGCAACAACAGGATGAGCCCGCAAAAACTCCCGACTCGAAGACGTCGCCGGTGCGGGGACAAGGAAGAACACCGCGATGTCCCCAAGATGTTTAATTCGCAACCGATCATCCGACCCGTCCCATCCTTCTCTTGAAGAAGCGATACCCTACAACTCACGCCCGCAAAATAGTAATCGCAGACTCCGTCGCAGTGTAGCCGCCAAGGCAGGGAAACTCAATGAAATTGGAACACCAGCATCCCCAACGGGTGGTGAAGGGTCAGTTCGCTTTTCGTGGTAGCGCGCGAATCCACTCTCAACCATCGAACTGACCCTTTTTTCTCGGTGGCCTCTGCGCTAGGAAATGCTCTCCGGGCGAACGGGGCCGCGGAAGGGCCGCAAGAATCTAGTGAGAAGCGTCTTGTCAGGATTCTGGTTCTTCTTCTCCACAATCGACTGGCGTATACGGTCGAACTGTTGGTTGGTCTGGTCGGAAACACCGCGCTTGGCAAGGGCCGCTTCTTCTCGCTTCTTGGCCGCGGCAATCCGCACCTCGTCACTTTCGACCGCAACCGGCTCAATATCGGCAGGTAGATCGCTGACCTTGTCCCGTTCAACGTGCGCTTCGGCTGGCGCGGCTGGGCTCAACGGAAGCGCCTGGCCCGTTGGCTCGGTGTTCGCGTCCAGCTTGGTCGACTGGCGCGCCTTCGCCAGGTCTTTGCTCATTTGGCGGAGCGCAGCCTGCGCGGTGGCCAACTCGGCTTCCGCACGGTCCGCCTCTGCCGCCGACGCTTCCAGTTTGGAAACTTTCGCCTCCAATTTGCTGTTCAGCTTGGTCAACGTCGCGTTCTCGTGGGACACGGTTTTAAGCCGCTCCGTCAAGTCCGCCTGTTGATCCGACCGCGTCTGCAATTGAGCGCGCAGGGATTCCATGGCTTCGTTGGCCTTCTTCACTTCGCCAACGAGCCGTTTTATTTCCTCCGTCAACTTCGCTTCCACATGGTCCGCCGCCGCCGCCGACCCTTTCAATTCGGAAACTTTCGCCTGCAATTCTCTGTTCAGCTTCACCAGGTCAATGTTCTCTTGGGACATGCTACCAAGCCGCTCCGACAAGTCCGCCTGTAGATCCGACTGCATCTGCAACTGGGCGCGCACAGATTCCAAAGCTTCGTTGCCCAGTTTCACCTCGCCAACGAGCCGTTCCGTTTCCTGCGTCAACTCCGCAATGTGTTGTTGATTTTCGGGGGCCGGGTTCTCAGCGGCCAACTCCGCGACAGGTTCTTTTGGCGCCGCCGCAACCGGAAGGCTGAGTGCGGAGAGTTCATCGGGTTGCGAAGCAGTTGTGACGGGCAGAGCGTCAATCGCCGGCGCAGTTGACGCCTCGTAACTGAACTCAAACTCGCCGATGCAAATCCGATCACCCGGCTTCAAAGGAGCTTCTTTCGTGCGCCGGCCATTCAGGAGCGTGCCGATGTGTGGACTCACATCGCGCAGGGTGTATTCGCCGTTGTTGCGAACCAGAACTGCGTGATAACGAGACACGCGTTTGCCCTTCAAACAAATGGCGTTGTCGCTTTCACGTCCCGCATTGACCTCCGGTTTCGTCAACACAAACGCTGTACCTTTTGTCCTGCCCGACAGCACGACAAGCTTCCGCCCACCCGCATTTTTTGCTTTACCCATATACCCTAATCTCCTCGCAAGCCAGCATAATGGCGGCTTACAGGGATATTGTCAAAGCAAATAATTAACCCGTGCTCGTATGGGTGGTAACCTGATAAATTCGCAGCTTTGAGGATTTCTGAAGTTACTCACTCGCCAGCAACCGATACCCAATGCCCGGCTCCGTCTGGATCAACTTCCCGCTCGTGCTGGTCTCCAACTTCTTGCGCAAGTGCGTGATGTACACGCGCAGATACTGCGACTGGCCCTCGGAGTTCGGCCCCCACACCGCCCGCAGGAGTTGCGCGTGCATGACGACCTTCCCCGCATGGCGCACCAACTCGCGCAACAACGCGTACTCGGTCGCCGTCAGGTGTACTTCCTTCTTCTTCACCGTCACCGTCCGCCCCGCCAGGTCCACGGTCAGGTCCCCGCTCATGAAGACCGGTTCCTCCTGCGCATCGGGCGTGCGGCGTTGCACGGCCCGCATCCGCGCCAGCAGTTCCCCCGTCCCGAACGGCTTCGTCAGGTAATCGTCCGCGCCATTATCGAGCGCCGCCACCTTGTCCGCTTCGCGGTCGCGCACCGACAACACCAGCACGGGCGTCTGGCTCCATTCCCGCAGCCGCTTCAAAACCGTCAAGCCATCCATGTCGGGCAATCCCAAATCCAGGACGATCACATCCGGTCGACGCGCCGCCGCTTCCTGCAGGCCCAGTTGCCCGTTGTCCGCCTCGAAAACGCGATAACCCTGCGGCTCCAGCGTCAACCGCAGCAGCCGGCGAATCGGCGGTTCATCATCGATCACCAGCACCGTACGCTCGGCGGTCATGCCGGCCTCGCGGTCGTTTCCACGGGCATGCGGATCGTAAAGATCGCGCCGCCCGCGAGACTGTTTTCGGCATCGATCTCGCCGTGATGGGCGCGGGCGATGCCTTGCACGATGGACAAACCCAGTCCCGTGCCGCCGGGCCGCGAATCGGTGCCGCGATAGAATTTCTCGAACACCTTCTTTTCCTCGCCGGGAATCAGTCCCGGGCCATGGTCGCGGATACGCAAGTGCAACGTGCCGCCGTCGAGTTGCGCCGACATCTCAATCGGCGTCGTGGCGGGACTGTGTTCCGCAGCGTTGACGAGCAGATTGCACAACGCCTGTTCCATCAACCCAAAATCCAGCCGCACCAGCGGCAGGTTTTCCGGCGCCGTAATGTGGACGCGTTCGCGCGAGACCTCGTTCTCGACCTGGCTCACAGTTGACTCCAACAACTCGCGCGCTTCCCCCCACTCCAGGTTCAGCGGCAGCCGTCCCGAATCAATGCGCGTCATGTCGAGCAGGTTGGTCACGATGCGGTTCAAGCGCCGGTTTGCCGCCTTAATCTCGTCCAAAAACGTCTCCGTCAGCGGCAGCCCGGCATCCTTCACGACCGTGTCCAGCCCGTCGGTCGCCGCGCTGATCACCGCGAGCGGCGTCTTCAACTCATGCGAAACCGAATCCAGCAGCGTTCGATGCAACTTCTCTGATTCCTCGGCCACGCGCGCCTGCTGCGCCGTCTCCATCGAACGGTAGCTTTCAATCATCACCGCGATCTGGCCCGCGAACGTCTCCAGCAAATCGTTTTCGTCGAGCGTCCACGTGTTCCGCTCCTCAAAATGAACGCCCAGCACGCCGAGCTTGTTCTTCGAGGTCTGCAGCGGCACATACAACCCCTGCGCGTCCGGCAGCGTGTCGGTAAACCGTCCCGCCGCCTGCCCGTGTTCGATCGCCCACGCCGCCACCGCGCGCTCCTTGGCGTCGATCGAAAACGTGCTCGCCGGATGCGGCGCTTCTTCAAGCCGCCCTTCCGCCGCCGTCAGTAAAACCACCGTCCGCGACCGAAACAACGCGTCCACCTCCTTCACGGAGCGCGCCAGCCCATCCTCGAGTGAGGCGCTCGCGGTCACGCTCTCCAATAATCGATTCAACGCCGAGGCCCGCCGCTCGCGCCGTCGTTCCGCGGTTTCGCGCGTGCGTAGTTGATTCGTAATGTGCCCCATCGCCAACGCCACCACAAAGAACATCGAGAACATCATCAAATCGTGCGCCGAGGTGATCTGAAACGTGTAGATCGGTGGAATGAAAAGATAATTCCAGGCCACGGCGCTCAGCGTTGCCACCAACAGCACGGCCCACCGATTCAAGACCATCGCCAACAGAACCACGCACAGGAGATACACCAACGAGACCGCCATGTACCCCGTCAGGCCCTGCAACAACCACCCCACCGCCGTCGCCGCCACCACCGCGCCCACGCCCACGGCGCAATCGCGCAGAATATTCGTCCCCACATACTGTGTCCAGGGACGGCGCGCACGCACGCTCCTGTCGGTGCGCGTGGTTCCACTCACCACGTGGACATCGATGTCGCCGCCCCGGCGGATCAACCGGCTCGCCAGCGAGCCGCCCCGTAGCGATTCAAGTAATGGATTGCCGAAAGGCTTGCCGACCACCATCTCCGTCACGCCCTGCTGATGCGCCGCTTCCAGCAAGGCCCCCGCCACATCGTCGCCGGTCGTCATCACCACTTCCGCGCCCAACTGCCGCGCCAGCGAAAGATTCTTGGTCAACCGTCGCTTCTCGTCTTCGTCCAACGCTGCCGAGGTCTCCACGTAAACCGCCACCCACGGTGCGTCCATCGCCGCCGCAATCCGCCGCGTCCAACGGATCAATTGACCGGAAAATGGACTCGGCCCGACGCCCACGCCCAGTCGCTGCCCGGATTTCCACGGCGCGCCGATCCGCTTCGTGCGCATGACATCCCGTAATTCCTGGTCCACGTGTTCGGCCGTCGTGCGCAACGCCATCTCGCGCAATGCAGTCAGGGTTTCTTCGCGGAAAAAATTCTCCGAAGCTGTCGCCGCCCGCTCGCCCATGTACACCTTGCCCTCGGCCAGTCGCTTGCGCAATTGATCGGGCGTAACGTCAACCAGTTCGATCGCATCGGCCTGGTCGAGCACCGAATCGGGCACGGCCTCGCGCACTACCACGCCCGAGATCTGCTGCACCACGTCCAGCCGGCTCTCGAGGTGCTGGACGTTGAGCGTGGCGTAGACATGGATGCCGGCGTCTAGCAATTCGAGCGCGTCCTGGTACCGTTTGGGATGGCGGCTGCCCGGCGCGTTGGTGTGGGCCAGCTCGTCCACGAGCACGAGGGCCGGACGCCTCGCGAGAATGGCGTCGATGTCCATCTCCTGCAACGTGACGCCGCGATACTCGATCTTCTTGCGGGGAATGATCGGTAGCCCGGCGAGCAGCGCTTCCGTTTCCACGCGCCCGTGCGTCTCCACGACCCCGATCATGACGTCCACGCCCTCCGCCTTCTGGATGCGCGCTGCCTCCAGCATCGCGTACGTTTTGCCGACGCCGGGAGACATGCCGAAGAAGATCTTCAGCTGCCCGCGTTTTGCCGACTGTTCCTCGCGCTGGATCTCCGCGAGCAACGCGTCGGGGTTTGGCCGCGATGGCTCGGTCATGCGGGCATTCTAGCCAGTCGCACCTTGTTCACAAGAACTCATTGACGGAGCAACAGGTACACGGCCACCGCCACCGGCACGACCACGGGAACCACCAGCGCCAGCGCGACGGTGCGGTATTGTCGGAGCCACACGCGCCATGGCGCGGGCGAATGTGCCCGCTCCGCGCGACCGGTCACAGACACCTGGTCGGGCAGGTCCAGGTGTGCTTGCATCGCCACGGCGCTGGGATACCGCCGGGTAGATTCTCGTTCCAGGGCGCGCAGGACGATTTCCTCAGCCTGCGGAGAGAGCGACGGATTCAGTTTGCGCGGGACAACAGGATCCCCGAGCAAGCGGGCATTCATCGCCGCCAATGGATGATCGCCTTCAAAGGGCGTCATCCCGGTTAGCATTTCATACAGAATTGCGCCGAGGCTGTAGATATCTGTGCGTTCGTCGCCACGTTTGCCCTTGACCTGCTCTGGCGCCATGTAATCGGGTGTTCCCATCGCCGGCGTAAGTCCTGGAAAAGTGACGCGCCGCGTGTCCGCGCCGACGGCCAGCCCGAAATCAAGGAGGCGGATTGTCCCGTCGCAACCGATCATGACGTTTTGCGGTTTGAGGTCGCGATGAATGACCCCTTCGTCGTGCAAGTACTGCACCGCTTCGCAAAGCAGGCTGGCGATCTTCAGCGCGTCTTTCTCGGGCAACGGATGCATCGCGTCCAGCAGATGCGCCAGGGTGCTGCCGCGCAGGTATTCGGTGACCAAATAAGGACGGCTCTTTGGTCCGTCAACCGGAATGAATTTCAGGATAAACGGGTGGTCGAGCTTAAGCCCGATCTCTTCCTCGCGCCGGAAGCGCGCAAAAGACCCGGGGTCACTTTCGCAGGCCAGATGCGGCACTTTGATCGCGACGTTGGCGTGGTCGTGACGCATGTCTTGCGCCTTGAAAATCATCGCCATGCCGCTGCGGCTGATCACTTCGGTAATCAGAAAACGATCATCAAGGATGTCTCCGGGGTGAAGTTCTTCGCCCCCTCGGGAATTCACCGGCGCGTGATATTCCGCTACCTCGCGGCAGCAGGACACCTCTTCCAGCGGGCTCAGCGTGGTGGTTTTCATAGTCTTACTATCCCACGCTTCTGACTGGTCGGGTAATTAAATGGCGGGGCCGACGTGCTAAAAAAACATCAAAAAACCGGACACGCCCGGCGCGGCCCTAGCGGTGTCCAAACTGAATCACAAACCCACCGGCAATGATCAAGGCTAGGCCCCACCAGGTTGATGAGGGAACCACCTCCTTGAAAACGAACCGGCCAACCAAGACGCTGACGAGTGCGAAAAAGGCGACATAAACGCCGATCAGTTTCGAGAAATCCCATTTGACCGAGTTGACAACCAGGCCGTAGCAACCCAGGGCGACAAAGCCGGCGATGATGAGCGCAAGATTACTCCCCCGTAGGCCGCGGCGAACCGTCGCGTCACCGCCGACTTCCAGGATTGCCGCGCTGAGAAAAATCAACCAGACCAGTATCTTCATGTCCCTTTCATCGCCTTCCGTTGAACCGCCGCCAGATCAAGATGTAGAGAAGCAATTGAATCGCAATTGGGAGGAGAAAGCAAAGCGCAAACCAACGAAACCGCCGCCAATTCCGCCGCCAGCGGGTGGACGGTTGCAATCGCCCACTCAGACCCGTCACCACAACCCGCTCGGGCGCGGCCAGATCGGCGAGCATGGCCGCCGCGCTCGGATAGCGCCGCGCGGGATCGCGCTGCAACGCGCGTAAAACGACTTCTTCAACCTGCAACGAAATTCCCGGGGCCAACGTTCGCGGCGCCACCGGGTCACCGGTCAGTCGCCGGCTCCCGATGAGATACGGATCGTCGCCAGGAAACGGTGGGGAACCGGTCAGCATCTCGTACAACATCCCGCCGAGACTGTAAATGTCCGCGCTCAGCCGGCCGCGTTTGCGCTGAATTTGTTCCGGCGAGACGTAGGCGACCGTTCCCATTGGGGGAGCGGGACCGCGCAAATGAAATCGGCTCGTCTCGACTGGTTGAGCCAGACCGAAATCAATCAACCGGATCGATCCATCTGCGCACAGCATGATATTGGCCGGCTTCAGGTCGTAATGCACCACGCCTTCCTCGTGCAGGTGTTGCAACGCCTCGCAGATGCGACGCGCGATCGAGATGGCCTCCGCTTCCGCAATTCGACCGAGGTTCTTGAGATCCTCGGCCAGGGTGTGGCCGATCAGGTATTCGGTCACAATATAGTATCGCTGGTGCCCGTCCACGGGGATAAACTTCAGGACATAGGGATGGTTCAGCCGCAACCCCATTTCTTCTTCGCGTTCTTGGCGCGACCACGTGCCAACGCCACTGGCGTATTTCCTGAGGGGTACTTTGACGGCGACCAACTGGTGATCACGGTGAAGGTCTTCGGCTTTGAACACCGTGGCCATTCCGCCCTGGTTGATTGTTTCCACCAGCCGGAACCGGCCGTCCAACGTGTCGCCGGGACACAGGGTAATGTAACTCGCCTGATCAGCCGGCACATTTCGGTTGCCGGCGGAAGTTTCAGGACCCAGAGGCAGGCCGAGTTTCATGCGGGGGACACAATTCAGCCTTTCAACGGTCCGCGTTGCGTTCGACGGAAGCACCCACCACAAAACCCCGTTCAAAGGGCGGCACCACCAACACCGGACAGGGCGCATAACGGACCACTTTCTCTGTCGTGCCGCGCCGAAACAATCCCCACGAGCCAACGGCGCCGTGGCTGGCCATGATGATCATGTCTGCATTCGTCTCCTTGGCTTCATTGACGATTTGCCGATACGGCTTTCCGCCGGCAACCACAATGTCGGTGGCGATCTCCTCTCCCCAAATCACGTCCACCAGTTTGCGGATTTGGCACTCGCCGACCTCGCTCATTTCCTCGATCAGGCGCTCACGGGGGATATTGCGTCTCAACTCCGGACCAACCGGTTCGACGATGTGCAGCAGTGTAATCGTCGCCTTGTACTGCCGGGCAAACGCCGCCGCGTACTGCAGCGCCACGACGGTGGAATCACGAAAATCGATCGGCACGAGAATCCGGCGCAATTGCAGACCGGACGATGTCGAGTTGATGACGCGCCGTTCGGGCTTTCGAGATGGAGGATTTTCCATGTTCGATCACCTATCCTTTCACGGGCACATTCCCTTCTGCCTTCTTCGTGTCCAATTCATCCAGGGCCAGATTCAACCGCAACACGTTCACGCGCGCTTCGCCGAAAATCCCCCACTGTGGCGACTCGACGAACTTCTCCACCAGCGCCTTGACCGGATCCGTGCCCAGGCTGCGCGCGGCAGCGACACGTGCGACCTGCAGTCGCGCCGCTTCGGGACTGATGTGGGGATCGAGTCCGCTGGCGGAGGTAAAGACCATGTCCGCCGGCACGGGCGCGTCCGCCGCCAGCTTGTTGCCGGTGCGGAACGCCGCGGCGTTGGCGGTGACGTTGGACTGCAGCGCCTGGCTCGTCGGACCGAGGTTGCTGGCGCCCGACGGTACCGTGGCATAGCTGCCCGCGGAGGGTCGCGGCCAGAAGTATTTGTCACCCGTGAACTGCTGCGCGAGCAACTCGGAACCGACGACCTTGCCGTCGCGCACGAGCAAGCTGCCATTGGCCTTGTCGTGGAAGGCGACTTGCGAGATGCCGGTGATCGCCAGCGGGTATAGGATGCCGGTGATGACCGTGAACACGATCGTCAGCAGAATGGATTGAATGAGTAGTTTCATATTGGGTTCTCCTTATTTCACGAGATGAACGGCGACCAACGCGATGTCGATCAGCTTGATGAAGATAAACGGGATGATGATGCCGCCCACTCCATAGATCAGCATGTTCTTGCGCAGGATCACCGCCGCACCCAGCGGTTGGTATTTCACGCCGCGCAACGCCAACGGAATCAGCGCGACGATGATCAGGGCGTTGAAAATCA
>PLZV01000016.1 GCA_003152315.1 Verrucomicrobiota bacterium | reverse complement strand
GACGGTCTTTGCCAGCTCGGGGCTGAATCATCCGGTGGGCTTGGCCTTCGACAGCGCGGGTAACCTTTACGCGGCCAACTGGTATAACGGAACCATCGAGGAGTTCAACTCGTCGGGGTCGGGCACGGTCTTCGCCAGTGGGTTGCTCGCCCCAACGTTCATTGCGATCTCGCCCGACCTCATCCCCGAGCCTTCAACCTGGGCCTTGTTAGCCATGGCCATCGGTACGCTCCTCCGCGGTTTGCGACTACGTCGCGGCAGTTCGTAATCTTCCTCGGTGTCTCAAACCGCAGGGTTCGCAAATCGTCCAAAGCGGGGAGCCAATTTCAATCCCGTTGGGCCGCATCGGGGATTGCCCTCCCGGGTGCGTCAGAAGGGCCGACTGTCAGGGAAAGTGCCAGGGAAACCATCGCGAACCAGCCCCACCGGGACAATTCGCATGAATTCGGGTATACCCCGCCAGAACACCCTAACGCGAAATATCTCGCGCCTCTACTATCCTCGCCGGAGACACACGTGAAAAATCGTTACTGGATGTTCAAACGGGGAGGCACCTGGTACGTCGAAGACACCGTCACCCGTAAACAGGAGAGCCTGCGCACGTCGGATCGGCAGGAAGCGGAACAACTGCGTCAGGCGAGAAACGAGGCCCTGCGAGACCGCGCTCAGTCTGGCCTTGGGGCGAGCGTATCTTGGCGCGCACGATCCGAAAATGGCGAAGCGCACTTGGGCGGACGTCATGGCCGAGATGTCCAATCACGGGGAACAAACAACACAGGACCGCTGTCGGCGCGCCATGCGCAGCAAACCGTTCGACCGGATCCGCCACCAGCAGTTGGTCGAGACAACCGCCAAGGATCTCCTGGACGTGCTTCGATCGGGAACGTCCTCGACGAACCACTTCCTGCGGCGGTTGCACAATCTGGCCATCGGCCTGGGCTGGCTGCCGTGGGTGGTGCTTCCGCCCAAACTGTGGCCCAAGATTAAGGCGAAACCCAAGCGGGCTATAACGCATGATGAGCATGAGCGCGTCGTTTCATCTGACAGAAATCGGGAGCGAGGCATGTATTACGAAGTGCTGTGGGAGATTGGCGCCTCGCAAAGTGACGGCGCCAAGCTGACGGCTGAGAATGTTGACTGGGGAACCGGCGGGATGGCGTACACCAGGAGCAAGACGAAAACGGAATGCACGCTGGAAATCGGTCCGCGACTTAGGAGCATTTTGAAAAAGTTGCCGTCGCACGGGCCGTTGTTTCCCAATATCGCCCGGTTACAGGCCAAGGACCGCGCGGGAGAATTCCGGCGCCGCTGCCGGCTTCTGGGGATCAAAGGCGTGACGCTTAACTCTTACCGGTACGCGTGGGCCGAGCGGGCCGAGGAGTGCGGCTATCCGGAACGGTTTTCACAACAGGCCCTCGGGCATGCCAGCAAGGCTGTACACCGCGCCTATGGCAAGCACGCTCAAGTGACGCTCCCGTCTCTAGAGGAATATGAGCAGGCACGAGTGGAGCGGAAGATTATTCCGATCCATCGACAAACCGGTAACGCTGTTAGGATGTCGCGCTCAACTATCAGGCGGGGATGAGATCCGTGTTCGCGCATGGCTTGTGGTTCTTGGATTTCCAGTGCTTCGACACGACCTTGGTGGCCCGGTTCAGCCAGGTGATGTCCTTCGCAAGCCCTTCAACATAGACAACCGAAAAGTATTTGGGGGCGTTGGGTGTGGGGGAGCCAAGCGGCTTGAGAAGCTGTGCCTTCACCAGGATGGGTATGTCATGGCTTGCAAAACCCAGCACCCATCCCGCCTCTTCTGAGGTGAGCCGCGCAGGCCAGTGAGCCAAGTTCAGAATAATGTCACGTGTTATCGCCACATCTCTAGCCGGGGGTTAGCCGCCTAGGGTCGCGCTATTGTGCAGCTCCGTAAGGGAGCTTGTGCGTCTGGCAATAATACTACCGCGGAATGGCGTTTATGGCAAGGATGCAAGCCCTTCTACAACATACCATTGCGATGTAAGATGTCAAGCTGGTTTATGGTGTGGTCGAGGAGGTGCGCGAAGGTTCGCACCTGCTCATCGAGTCCGATCACGCTCTCCCCCAGTTTCGTCGCCAGTTGCTTGGCGGTGGGCAAATTTTCGAAGGAATCCTTTGCCTTGCGTTTCGCCGCGTCCGCATCCGCCTTTCGCCAGCGGCGCCAAAGTTCCCTCTCGGTGATCTCGAGGGGTGTCGCCTCTTTGCCACCTGCCAGCAAGTCGAGCATCGGCTGACCCAGTTCGATGCAATTGCCGGTGTTGTCCCGCAATACCAGTTGCTTGGCGATCAGAAGTCGCGAAACTGCCTGTCGCGCTTCGATCATCTGCGCCGGTTTCTCGGCGGTGACCGCCTTGGCGACATCCGAGATCACGATGGTGAGACGGTTGGTGCAGAGTTGGAGATAGGACACAAAGGCAAGGACGCGCAGTGCGAGTGGATCGATTGGCTTGCCTACATTGAAGTTGAACACGCTCTTCAATAGCGAGTTCTTCTCCGTGCTCAACTGCGTGATCAACTTCTCTTCGGTTTCCGGGAGGTGGGACGGGTTGCGGTTGGCGTTGTGGCGCTGGTCTTCTTCCTGCAGCAGGTGCCCGAAGTCGAGGATGGCAGCGGCGGCGGAAACCGGAGGCGGGGCAGTGTCAGCGCGAGATGGTTACTTGGTGGACATATCTGCAGTAGGCCGACAAGACGAGCGGATGGCCAAGCGGAATCCGGTTCCAAGGAGTGCCGGCCTACGGTGCCAGCCGCACGCGGTAGCAGCGGGCGGGGGCGTTGGTGGCTCTTGCGGCTGGTTACACGGGATGCCGTTCCCCTCAAATGGGAGCTCGATTCTGGTAACAGGTCCTCGTCGACGTTCCTGATGATTTGGTGCATTCGCTTCCAAGGCAGGGGATGTTCCACCCCGCGATGCCACCGAGGAAATTCAGCCAAAACGAGTTTTGTGATCACGCGGATTCCAATGTCGCTTGTGTGGACAGTTGTTGTTTCCAATCTTATCCCTCGATGGTCAGGGCGGCTGCGTATCCTGTGATACCAGGAAGTATTCTGATGGACCAACGTCTGGCCTCTGTCGAGTCTTGAGGGATTTCCAGTTCAACGGACTTTCGATCCCGCTGGAGGGTTAACGAAATGGAGGTAGGCGATCGTTGGAAGCCTTCGCCCATCGCCTTCAGAACGGATTCCTTGCAGGTCCAGAGTTTGAAGAAGGTGCTGCATCGTTCATGGCTCGGCGATGCGCGAAGCGCGGCCTGTTCAGCAGGGGTGAAGAACTCGCGCGCAATGGATTCAAAGTCGCAATTCGGATCGATGCGTTCCACGTCAATGCCCACTTCGCGTCCGCAGGTGACCGCGACGAGCGCGAGTTTGTCCGAGTGGGATAAGTTGAAGCGAAGCGATGGACGAGTGGGGTTGACCAATCGTGGTTTGCCATTGGGTGTACAATTGAATTCTAGTTGCCCGGGCGGTTCATCGACGTAACGACCCAGCAACATGCGGAGCGATCCATGCGCAATGATGTATCGGTCACGATCATCCGCATGCTTGAAACGATTGGCCCGTCCTCGTTCATCGGGTGAAAGGACGCGTTCGACTTCGGCGACTTCGTCCATGGCCAGATCCAGCTCGAATTGCCAGACATCCACCGGATTGTCAGCCGGGTAGATGCAACCATTCCCCCGGTTCATTCCCGCGTTGGAGCCGATCAGGGCGAATTGCGGGTCATTCATCGATCGACCCTTTCTGCAGGCACGCGCGCAGTTGTGCCGCGGCCGACTCGGCGTGTTCGCGAATGTAAGAGTGGTGATTCCCCGGAACCGTATGCGTGTCGATACCGCCCTGCGCGAATCGGGAACAGTCTGGTGTGCCATCGCGACCGAATTCCTCGCGATTGACCACTACCGTCAACCGTCCCGAGTAGGGCTTGGGCCTGTAGCGCAACATACTTTGCGGGTACACGGCCCGGGCGCGTTTGACATTCATGCGTTGCTCGTGTGCAGGGTCTGAGATCGGCAAGCGTTTCAGGCGAGAGACGTGGAGAAGGCGTTGGATGATTTTCCCTGCCTTGTCAGCGAAGTAGCCCAGACGCTCACCCCAATTCATTTCGGGCATAATTCGTCTGTAATGAACGATCCGATCCGAAAAACCGGCTGGCCAGGACTCGCGGGTTCGCCTGGCGATATCCCGCCTCCACGCGCGGAGGCGGATAGCCGTGTTCGGAAGCCGTGTGTCCATGAGAATCAACGACGACACCCCTTGCCCCTGGGCCATGAGTTGGCGGGCCATCTCGAACGCGACGATGCCGCCAACACATTCGCCGATGATAGAATACGGGCCAACGGGTTGAAACTCGCGAATCTCGCGGACATAGTCGGCGCTCATCTCCTTGACACTTCGATGGGGGAGTTTGACCCCGTCCAAGCCGCGCGCTCGGAGACCGTACATGGTGTACTCCCTGCCCATGAATCGAGCCAGGTGGGCATACACCAGAAACTCCTCCTCGCCGCCGCCACCGCCCGGAACGAGAAACAACGGGGGGCGCGTGCCGATCTGGATCGGAATGAGGAATTGCCACTTGTCGCCCTGTGTAGGAGTTGTCGCCAATTCGCCGCGACGCAGTTCATCGATCCGTGCGGCCAGTCCGGCAACCGTGGGCGATCCGAACAGAGTGCGCAGGGGAATATCCACCTGAAAGTTTTTTCGCAACTTCGCGATGAGTTGAATGCCGAGCAGGGAATGACCTCCGAGGTCGAAGAAATCGTCATCCATCCCGGCGCGTTCGACGCCGAGGATCTTTTCCCAAATACTGGCGACACATTGTTCGGTCTCATTTCTCGGAGCCACGTACTCGCTGATCAAGCCAATCTGACCCGGCTCCAAGGCAGGCAAAGCGTCCCGATCGACCTTGCCGTTTGGCGTCAACGGCAAAGAGTCGCGAAAAATAAAAGCGGACGGGACCATGAAATCGGGCAGCGTCTCCCGGGCGAATTGCCGCAGGCTGGCGACGGAGGGTTTCTCGCTTCCATGGACGGTGATATAAGCGGCCAATGCAGTTTCTCCCCGCGGATATTCGGTGGGAACCACCACCGCAATCTGGATTTGCGGATGTTCTGCCAGGACGGTTTCGATTTCCTCTAATTCGACGCGATGGCCGCGAAGGTTCACTTGCAGGTCGTGTCGCCCAATGAAGTCAACTTCCCCGTTCGGACTGTACCGAGCCAGATCGCCCGACTTGTAGATTCTGTCCTCAGGCCACTGGGTGAATGGATTGACGATAAAGCGCTGGGCCGTCAGCGCCTCATCATTCAAATACCCATTCGCAAGATAGGGCGTGCGGATATGGATTTCTCCGATCTCGCCGATTCCGGTCATCTGGCCCTGCGCGTTGAGCAAGAGCATCTGGACGCCTTCGATTCCTTTGCCGATGGGCACGCGGACCTTCACATCGTGGTCGTGCGACCCGTCTGCCTTTGAGGCATCATCGGTTTCTCTGACGATGTGACAGGCGATGGCTTGAGGCGTTTCTGTGGCGCCATAAAAGTTCACAAAGGTTGCCGAAGGCGCCAGTCTTTGAAAGTTTCGCACATCGGCTCTCGTCAACACGTCCGCTCCGAAGAAGACATGTCGCAGGCATGGCAAACGAGACTCTCGGGCCTCCTCGCTGAGCAATCGAGCCATTGCCGGGGGGAGATGAATCACACTGATGTCGTGGTTTGCCATCCACTGACAGAGCCGCTCCGGATTAGCAAGATCCTCATCGCGAGGAATGCATAGAGTCGCGCCCAGACACAACGGCCCGAATATGTCGCGCAGCAGAGGATCGTGCGAAAGGCCCGAAAGCATCGCAAAGCGGTCGGCTTCGCTCAATGGAAATTCCCGCGTGTACCACTCGAAAAAGTGCGCGAGTGGACGATGCGTCCCAACGATACCCTTGGGAATTCCCGTGGAGCCCGACGTAAAGGTCACGTAAGCGATCGCATCCGGGGCTACGATGCGCAGGGGAGTTTCCTGCGATTGGCTGGGAAGTGTTTCGAGCACACTGGCTGAATTTCGCTGCGGGATATCCAACCGAAAACAGCGTGCGGAATCATCGATCGCCCGTTGGAGATCCGCCGGAAGATCTTCGGGAGCACCGAGGTGAACCAGTCCTTTCGGATTCGCCGCCCGAAGATATTCCGTCAGGCGCTTCACGGGATAGGCAGGATTCAAAATCAAAAATGCAGCTCCCGCTTTTAGGATACCGAGCAACGCGCAGACGAATGTGGCGGAGCGGGTACCATGGATCGCAACAACATCGTGCTCGCGAATGCCGCCCTGGCGGAGATGGTCCGCGATCCGGCGGCTCGCCAGATCCAACTCTTCGTACGTCCAGACACTTTCGCTATCGATAATCGCCTCGCGCCGGGGTATCCGTTGCGCCTGTTCCCTGAATTGTTGGTGAACCGGTTTGCCTCCAGCCCGATCGAGTTGCTGGGTTGGGTCTGGCAGAACCGCCTTTGCGGCCGATGTGAGAAGAGAATAATCCCGCACCGTTTTGTCGGGATTCCCGGCGATGTCCGTGAGCAAGAGACCGAGTTGTCCCAACATCTCCGCCGCGCGCGCCTGGCTGAACAAATCCGCATTGTAAGTAAAATCGAGGGTGAGTCCTTCGTCGTCCTTTCGCATGTAAAGCGTGAGATCGAACTTGGATTCGGCTTCCGCGTGGTTCGCGCGTTCTGCTGTGAGCCCGTTCAGATTTAGTCTGTCTTCGGGCAGATTGAGCATATTGAAGAAGACCTGGAACAGGGGGGTATGACTCAAGCTGCGGTTCGGATGGAGTTCCTCGACCAATTTTTCAAAGGGCAAATCCTGATGGTTGTAAGCTTCGACGGCTCCTTTGCGGACCCGGCCCAGCAATTCACGGAATGTTGGATGCGCGGCAAGGTCGGTGCGCAAGACAAGGGTGTTGACGAAGAAACCGATCAAGTTCTCCGTCTCCAGACGATTTCGCCCGGCGATGGGCATTCCCACAATGATATCGTCCTGGCCGGTCAGCCTGTGGAGCAGCGTTTTGAAGGCAGCCAGTAATGTCATGGAAAGCGTGGCGTCCTCGCTTCGGCCCAGGGCATTGAGCGATTCGACAAGCGACGGTGAAAGTCGCAATGTCTGTCGGTGACCACGGAACGTCTGGACGGCCGGACGGGGCCGGTCCGTCGGTAAATCAAGCACTGGCAAACGGCCCCCGAGGAGCTGCTTCCAATAAGCGAGCTGGGATTGCAGGACATCTCCTCGAAGCCATTCGCGTTGCCACCGGGCAAAGTCGGCGTACTGAATGGGAAGTTCTCCCAAGGGTGATGGCTTCCCCTCGACGAAGGCGTTGTACAGGACGCTCAACTCGCGGTTGAAAATGGAAAGGGACCATCCGTCGGACACGATATGGTGCATCGTCAGGAGCAAGAGGTGTCTCGTGTCGCTCAATTTCAGAAGACGCGTCCGGACCAAACCGCCTCGGGCCATGTCAAAGAGCTCGTGTGCCTCTTCGTCGGTAATTCGCACCTCTTCTCCTTGACGATCATGTTCGGTCAGGGTTGTCAGATCGGTCACGGGCAACCGATAATCCGAGGCAGGTGCCACGACTTGAACGGGTGTGCCATCCTCTGCCGGGAAGGCGGCGCGCAGAACTTCGTGCCGCCGCAGAATCTCCCCGATACTCCGCTGGAGAGCATCGACGTTCAGGGTTCCTGTCAAATACACGGTCACGGGAATGTGAGACGCGGAATGATCGGGCAGCAACTGTTCGAGGAACCACAATCGCTGTTGGCCGAACGAGAGGGGAGCCGGGCCGTCGTCATCGCTCGGTTGAATGACGGGGGCCTGGGCGACAACGTTTTTCTGAAGTTTTTGCTCCAGCAACGCCCGCTTCGACGGCGACAGATTCGCCAGCCGCCTGTTCAACTCCACGTTGTTCTCGTTCTCGGTCATGTCTCGACTCGGCTACACATTCACCGGGCGTGCAACTGCGTGTTCTCGGCGAGAACATAGGCGGCTTTGCGTATTCCATCGAACTGCTCCTCAAACGAAAAGCCGTAATCCGCCAGTTGTTGCGATTGGAAATTCCAGACGTAACCGATCGCATTGGCTTCGAGCACATAAAGCCGGCCCGAAGGAACTTCGCGCACGATATCGAACCCCAGCAACGGGATATCCGGGAAGGCCGCGTGCGCGCGTTCGCCCAGGCGAATGATTTCCTCATCGAAATTCAGTTCCGGGCGCCCGTCACGGCCGTTAGCGGAAATCGTGAAGCGCTCCTGTTTTAGGGCCGAAGCCACATCTGCGGGAGTCGTCAACCGTGGATGGTCGGCACCGGCTTGCGACTTCATGGAATACAATGCCCGCCCGAACAGTGTGCAGACACGGTAAGAGGTCGGCAGCGGGCCCGTGTAAATGAATTGTTGAATGATCACGGAATCGCTGGTGCCCGCAGCATGGGTGGTCACCGGCTTCCAGCGGACACGCTCTTTGCGCATGAGCCGTACTTCCTCGCTCCGTCCCCCGTAATTTGGTTTTCGCACCACGTAGCCATTGAAGTCCGACAGGTCAGGCTGTTGATCTTCTGTCAGCAACACCCATTTCGGCACGGTTATACCCGCCCTGACCAGCGCCTCGCATTCCTCGCTCTTGCCCAACGGGTATCCGCAGAACACGCGGCCGGGCTGCGGTGGATAATGTCGGATCGCCGCCGGGGAGAATGTCAGTGTGGGCCGCTGCGGAAGAACGAGACCGGGTGCGTCACCATCCCTGACGAGGCGAGCGTCGATGGTTGGGTCAAGTTCACGGACCAGATGAGCCACCCTCTCGAAGCCCTCCCACTCGAAATCTTCGTTGATCAGGATGACCAGATTACAATCGCGTCTGCCGAAGAGTTCTGATTTCGTGGTCGGGCAACGGAAAATGGATACTGTTCTCTGTCGGGTGGGTCCTTCTTCATCCGGCGGGACATCTGGCGCGTTCTGGCCTGCCTCCAAAAGCTGGCGCGCGGCGGTTTCGTCCGAGAGAGACTCGATCTCCGCGAGCATCTTCTCCAGTTCATCGGGATCCGTTGTCCGGGTTTGGTTTTCGAGGATGGACAAGGCCAGGCTCTCAATCGTCGGCCCCTCGAAGACGTTTCGCAAGGGAAGCTCAACATTGAACTCCCGTCGGATTCGCGAAACGAGTTGCGTGGCGAGCAACGAATGGCCGCCGACTTCGAAGAAATTATCGTGGACGCCCACGTTGGTGATCTTCAGCAGGTCACACCAAAGTTTCGCGAGCGCAAGCTCGACCGGGGTGCGCGGCACAACGACATTCCGCTCTTCGAGAGACAATGCTTGATCCGCCAAGGGAAGGGCCTTGCGATCCACCTTGCCATTCGGCGTGAGCGGCAATTCCCGCACCAAGACAAACGCCGACGGTACCATGTAATCGGGAAGTTTCTGAAGTAGAAACGCGCGGAGATCGCCCGCTGTCGGGGCGTTGGCTCCGTCCGGAACGACGTAGGCGATGATGCGTTGGTCGGCGGGCGATTCCTGTCGAACCGTCACCACCGCGGTGCGAACGGATTCATGACGGGCAAGTGCAACTTCGATTTCACCCAGTTCGATGCGGTACCCTCGCACCTTCACCTGTTGGTCAATGCGGCCCAGAAACTCGATATTGCCGTCGGCACGATAGCGAGCGAGATCGCCTGTTTTGTAAAGACGATCGCCTGGCTCGTTCGTGAACGGGTTGGCAATGAACTTCTCGGCGGTCAGTTCGGGACGATTCCAATAACCACGCGCCAGCGCATCGCCGCCGATATGAAGTTCACCAGCCACCCTGATCGGCACAGGCCGCAACTGCGCGTCGAGTATGTAAGCCTTCGTATTCGCCAGTGGACGACCAATGGGGATCGATTGGTCATCGTCGGGCACGTCCTTCATCTCGTACCAGGTCGCGAAAGTTGTCGCTTCGGTCGGGCCATACCCATTGACCAGGCGTTGCGGTGATTGGCTTCGCAACACCATGCGCACCGATTTCGGGTCCGCTGCTTCGCCGCCGATAACGAGATGCTTGAGCGCGCGAAACATCGACGGCGCTTGCAGGGCCAATTCGTTGAAAAGGGAGGTCGTCAGGAACATCGTCGTGATGCCGCGTCGCTGAATCTGTTCGGCCAACTCGCGCGGCGAGAGCGCGGTGTCCCTGGAAATCATAACCAGACGCGCGCCGTTGAGGAGCGCGCCCCAAATCTCAAACGTGGCGCCGTCGAAGGACGCGTTCGAGACCTGAGCGACGCAGTCGGATGACACGATCTGAACGAAGTTCGTGTTGCAGACAAGCCGGTTGATTGTGCGATGCGGAATGCAGACGCCCTTGGGCCGACCTTCGGAACCGGAGGTGTAAAAGACGTATGCAAGGCTCTCGGAATGCGGGTGAGTTCGCGGCGGATTCGTCTCGACCGCTTCGGTGCGCGGATCGTCGAGGAAGATGATCCTCGTGTGCGCACCGGAAAACCGGTCCATGAACCGGCGTTCGGTCACCAATACCGGCGTCTTTGTGTCCTCCAGCATGAAAGCCAACCGCTCTGTCGGGTACGTCGGATCGAGCGGAACGCACGCGCCTCCCGCTTTCAGAATGCCGAGCATCGCGACGATCATCTCGATGGATCGCTCGACGCACAGTCCGACGAGAACGTCTTCGCGCACACCGAATGTCCGCAGCCGCTGCGAAAGGCCGTCCGCGCGGGAGTTCAATTCGTGGTACGTCAGCCGGCGTTCGCCGTCCTCGACCGCGATTGCCTCCGGAGTGCGCAGCGCCTGCATTTCGAAAACCTCGTGCACGCACTGGTCTCGCGGATACTCCGCTTTCGTATCGTTCCACTCCTCCAACACTTGACGCCGCTCGGCCTCGGGAAGCACGTCGATGCTGTGTGTCGCCTTAGCCGGCGTCTTTTCCAGCGCTTCAACCAAACCTTCCAGTGCCGTGTGCATGAACTCACACACCCGCATCGGACCAATCACTGCCGACACCTGTGCTGTGAGCACGAATCCTTCGCCAAGATCATCCACCGAGAGCGTGAACGGATAGTTGGTGCGCTCACCCTCATAAAGCAAATCGATTCCTTCCCACGCCTGCATTGCTTCAGCCGAAGGGGCTTGGGCCATACTCGGGCTATGGCGGTAATTCAGCAGTGCCGAGAACAGCGGGGCGGAAGCAGGAACTGCGCTGCAACGCTGGGCCAAAGCCAGCGAGGCGTGTTCGTGCCGCAGAAGATCTGCCAACTGGGTATGCGTGGCCCGTGCGCTCGACTCCACACTTTCTTCCCCAACCCGGATCGGCACCGGAAGCGTGTTCATGAAAAGCCCCAATGCCCGGTCAGCCCCTTCGCACGCTTGCATGCGCCCAAACAGAACGGTGCCGAACACCACATCCTCACGCCCCGATACCCGAGCCAGCACTTGCGCCCACGCCAAGTGGAACAAGGTTGCTGCGCTCACCCCGAGTTTGCGTGCATGATCTCGAAGTCTGCGCGCCAGATTCGCGTCCACTTCGAGGCTGGCCTCCTCAATCCCGCTCCCGTCTCCTTGCACATCCAGCAGGCCGAACGGCGCTGTGGGTTCGTCCACATCCCCTAACAGCTTACGGAAGAACGCTTCGTGTTCCTCCTGACTCACGCCCAGCCGGGCTTGCGCCACAAGGTTGCGAAAGGGCAACGGTCTCGGAAGCTGATCGGCTTGCCCCAATAGATGCGCCTGAATCTCCTCCTGCATCACGCCCATCGTGGTGTGGTCGCTTGCGAGGTGATGGCTCAATAAAAGAAGCAGCCAGCGTTCATTGGCTGTGTCCTGAGCAACCCAAGCGTGAATCAACGGTGCTTGACGCACATCGACCCGGTGGTGCCGCGGGTCAAAACGCCTTTTCAACTGCTCAGCCATATCGCCATCCGCTGGGTCGAATTGGACCTCTTCCACCGGCATAGGCGCTTTCCGCCACACCACCTGCACCGGCTCGCGTAGACCTTCCCACACCACCGCTGTACGAAGAATGTCATGCCGATCCATCACTGCCTGCAAGGCAGCTAAATAACCGTCCAGTCGTGCGCGGTTATCAAAGCTGTATAGGCTGGACAGCAGGTATGGATCTCCTTTGGTCGCCATCAGATGATGAAAGAGAATCCCATCCTGCAACGGCGCCAGCGGGTAGATGTCCTGCACATTCCTTGCCCCACCTGGCACACCACCGACAATCCGCCCGATCTCTGTTGTTGAAAGCTTCACCAACGGCAGCATCTCGGGTGTGATCGCATCGCACTGCGGCGGAATCAGGTTGGGCGGAACATCAACAACGCTGGCCCCACCGCCCACACCCGCAGCTAACCCGGCCAGCGTCGGTGCGCTAAATAGCGCCCGTACATCCGTATGCAGCCCCTTCTGCCGCATGCGCTGGATCAGTGTCACCGCCAGCAGGGAATGTCCGCCCAGTTCAAAGAAGTTATCGTGTCGGCCCACCCGTTCCACCTTGAGCACATCCGCCCAAATGGCCGCAAGGATCGTTTCAACCTCTCCCTGTGGCGCTTCATACCCACGCACCGCATAGGCGTCCGCTTTCGGAACTGGCAACGCCTTGCGGTCCAGCTTCCCGTTGGGCGTCAGCGGCAACGCTTTCAGCCGCACATACGCCGCCGGCACCATATACTCCGGCAATCGCTCCGTCAGGTGCCTCCCTAACTCTTCCGCTCCGACCGTCTCTACACCGGTGTAATAGGTCACCAGCCGTTTGTCCCCAGCGCTGTCCTCCTGGGCGAGCACCACCGCTTCCCGCACGCCAGCGTGCTCTCTCAGCCGCGCTTCAATCTCCCCCAGTTCGATCCGATACCCCCGCACCTTCACCTGGAAGTCGTTGCGACCCAGAAACTCTATCGTGCCGTCCGGTAACCAACGCCCCAGATCGCCTGTCTTGTACATTCGTGCCCCAGCTTCCGGCGTAAATGGATCCCGGACAAAACGTTCCGCCGTCAATTCCGGCCGGTTCAGATACCCTCGCGCCACCCCGACTCCCCCAATATAGATTTCGCCTGCCACACCGATCGGTACCGGTTGACCGTGCCCGTCCAATATGTAAATCCGCGCGTTGGCTATCGGTCGCCCGAGGGGCACGGACCGATTGCGGTATTGCTCAAGATCAGGAGACATACGGTAAAACACAACGACGCCGGTACACTCTGTCGGTCCGTAGCAATTGAAAAATTCAGGCCATGGTTTGACCAACTTAAGTAATCTGGATGAGTCGATCACTTCACCGCCAAGAATTACAGTCCGCACTCTACCGAGTTCCCCTTTGACGCTGCAATCGATTAGTGTATGAAACGCACTCGGTGTCAGGTTCATTATGCTGATGCGCTCCCTTGTCACCAGCGTTACGATTGCCTGAGCATCGAATGGCTCTTTTGCTAAGTACAACAACCCGCCAACAATTAGGGTTCCGAAAATGTTCCTCTGCGTAAGGTCGAAACTGTAGGACGTCACCACCAAAACCACATCGCCGGAGGAAAGATTCGACTCTTTCGTGTACCACTGAAGCAGGTTCTGTAACCCTCGATGCTCGGCCATAACCCCCTTGGGCGTGCCGGTGGAGCCGGAGGTGTAGATCACATAAACCAAATGCCTGGGGGTAAGTCCCACACCGGCGCGATCCGGGTTGCTCTCGGGCTGGTCCGCCCACTGGGGGGTATTGGTTGCCAGATCGATCACTGCCAGGGCGTTGCTCCGTCCCGCAAACATCTCCTTAAGCCGTCCTTGCGTCAGCAGCACCGTCGGCGCGCTATCCTCCAGCATGTACTTTAGCCGCTCAGCCGGATACGCCGGATCCAAAGGGACGTACGCTCCGCCAGCCTTTAAGACCGCCAGCAAGCTCACCACCATCTCGATCCCTCGTTCCACGCAAATCGCCACGCGCCCGTCGGGCTTTACTCCCAACTCCCTTAAGTAATGCGCCAACTGATTCGCACGGGTGTTCAGTTCACCGTAGCTCAATTCCCGCTCCTCATGCACCACCGCCACCGCCGCCGGCGTCCGTTCCACCTGCTCCTCGAACAACTCGTGAATGCACTTGTCGCTCGGATACTCTGTCTTCGTGTCGTTCCACTCGATGAGCAACTGACGTGTCTCCGCCTCGGTGAGCAGAGGCACGTTCGAAATACGAAGGTCGGGATTTGCCGCGATTCCTTCGAGCAGATTTCGATAGTGCTGGAGCATTCGCTGGATGGTCGAGCCATCGAAAAGATCGATATTGTATTCGACATCAAGGCCCAGTCCCTTGTCCGTCGGCGCGAGCAGGAATGTCACGTCGAACCTGGCGGTCGCCCTCTCGATGTCCAGATCGCTAATGGTCAATCCCGGCAGTCGAATCTCCTGCCGCGGCACGTCTTGCAGGTTGAACATCGTCTGAAACAAAGGCGGGTGACATTGATTTCGCTCCGGTTGGAGTTCCTCAACAAGCTTCTCGAACGGCAGGTCCTGGTTCGCGCAGGCATCGAGGCATGTCTGCCGCACGCGGCCCAATAGCTCGCGGAAGGTCGGGTCGCCCGCGAGCGATGTGCGAAGGACGAGCGTGTTGGCGAAGAATCCGATCAGACTTTCCGTTTCGATCCGGTTCCGTCCTGCGATGGTTGAGCTGACGAGGATGTCTTCCAGACCCGTGGTGCGATGCAGTAACGCTTTGAACGCCGCCAGCAACGTCATGTACAGCGTGACGCTCTCCTTGCAACCCAGAAGCGTCAGCAAATCCACCAGCACTGGCGGTAAGACGATTGACTCGCGCGCGCCGCGGTAAGTTTGCACGCGAGGACGTGGCCGATCGGTAGGTAACTTCAGGATCGGCAACTCGCCGCCGAGCTTTTTCTTCCAGATGGAAAGCTGTTGCTGCAGCACCTCGCCTTGCAGCCATTCGCGCTGCCAGATCGCGTAGTCCGCGTACTGAATCGGCAATTCCGGCAATGGCGAAGGCTGTCCCTGACTGTACGCGTCGTAGAGCGCCGACAACTCTCGTTGATATATGTCGCGTGACCACTTATCGGAGATGATATGGTGTGAGCACAGAAGTAGTAGATGTTCTTGCTGGTTCAGCCGATACAGTCGGGCACGCAGCAACGGTCCGACGCTCAGATCAAAAGGGCGATTCAACTCGTCCGCAACGCGACGTTGCGCCTCAATCGGTCGGTCGGGTACAGGGAGATGAGACAGGTCCTCGACTGCCAGCGGCACATTGGCGGAAGAAGCAATGACTTGAACAGGTTTTGCGTCCACGGCGGCAAAGGTCGTTCGTATCGACTCGTGTCGAGCCACGATCTCCGACAAGGCGCGCTGTAGTGCATCGAGTTTCAGGTCGCCCGTCAGGCGCATGAACTGCCCCACGCTGTAAGCAACGCTGCGCGGCTCCAATTGCTCCAAGAACCACAGTCGTTGTTGGGCAAACGAAAGAGGCGCAGGATCGGCATTGGACCGCCGGGCAATGGTCCGAGTCGCAGGAACATTCGGGTCCGCCAATGGCGGAGTTGGTCCCGCAAACGAGAGGATGGGAGAAGAGTCAGGGGCCAAGTGGTTCTGCTCGCTCATCGTTTGTTGTCCCATCTCGGCATGTTTTCCTTCAAGAACTCGAAATAGCCATTGGCTGCGCCGACCCGATTTAGTCTCATGGCTACCGCCCCTTCCTGACCAAACCACTCTTTTCGAGCCAGGGTGTGGGTTAGTCCCAAGACATTCATTTTGAACCAGGGTTTTGGGTTTGTCCATCCCCGACGGAGAGAGGGCGAAGCCCGGCCGCAGACGGGGACGGAGTTAGTTAAGCCGGAAACCGCAGCGGACTCTGATAACCCAACCGACTGCACGGACGATGTTGGTTGTATTGCCTGTGGGGTAAAAATACTTATCCGCAACCCGCGCGCGCTGAATGACCAGATGCAGGAATCGTGGTCCGTGGGATTGACGCAGCTCTCCGTTGACGCTGCCGGTGATGTAGGCCTTCGCTTCCAGGGCAGGGGATGTTCCTCGCCGCGATGCTCACCCCGGGAAATCGCCTTGCCCCAGTTACCACTTGTTGTCCTCTGGTTCGAACTCAGCCCCGTCAGGTAGCCGGATATTCCCGAGAACTGTTGACCTACGTCAATTCACCCCATCGCGTTGGCGGGTAGAGTGGTTTCATGGTCGTAGTACAACACCAACAAATCGACGGCTTCCGGAGGATACTCTAATGCAGACGGCAACGGGATTATTCAAGACAGCGGATACGGTGGGTTCAATCGTGGCGCAACGCCCGGCACTTTCACGGGTGTTCGAGCAGGCAGGGATTGATTACTGTTGCGGGGGCAAGATTTCCCTCGAACAGGCGTGCCGGAAGAAAAGGATTGATCCCCAGACATTCCTCGCCCAGCTCGAAGAAGCGGCGGCGGGTGACGCAAGCGTGGACGCGGCAGCCATGTCGCTGACGGCGTTGGCGGACCACATTGAGGCAACACACCACACCTATTTGAAGTCCGAGTTGCCACGGTTGGATGCGATGACCCAAAAAGTGGCGACGGTGCATGGCGGCGAAGATGCCCGCCTTCATCAAGTCCGCGAGACATTTCTCGCGTTGGCTGCGGAGATGACGAGCCACATGATGAAAGAGGAACAGATTCTGTTCCCGATGGTGCGGCAACTGGAAGCCAGTTCAACCCCGCCGGCGTTTCACTGCGGGTCGCTCGCCAATCCGATTCACCAGATGGAGATGGAACACGACCAAGCGGGCGCGGCGTTGGCGAAACTCCGCGATTTGAGCGATGGGTTCAACCCGCCGGATTGGGCCTGCAACACCTACCGGGCGATGCTCGATGCGCTGGCGCATCTCGAACGCGACCTGCATCAGCATGTCCACAAGGAAAACAACATCCTGTTCCCGCATGCGATCGCCTTGGAGTCGCAGCGACTGGCGACCTGAGCGGCGAATGAGAATGGCAGTTGCAATTCAGCCTCGACTCGCCCTTTTTGCCTCCGCTGCTCATGTCGATTCGAGTGCAGACGAGCCAACGGGTAGAAAAGCCGTTATACTCTCGCTGTCATGAGTTCATTCAGTTGCCCGCATTATGACGAACCGAACGACTACTGTCGGCGGCTGAAGACCGACTGCGTCCCCGGTCGGCGAGGCTGTGTTTTGCCTGAGGATACCGGTTTCCTAATACCCGCAGAAGAACGTGTCCGATTGAAGGAAGAGGAGAAACGCCGATTGCGCTCCGTGCCGATGCAGGATCAGAAGTCAAAGAAGTAGCCGCCCAAGCGTCGAGCAGTTGCAGTTCCGCCTCTACTCTCCCTTCGTTTCTGCCGCCCGCCCAGTCGCCATCGTCTTGCCGCCATTGTCCCGCCGATGCGCCCTGCCGCCATCAGCCGCCAGTTCCCATGACTCGGATGTCCTCCTGTCACGAGGCGCATGCGCAAGATCAACACAAACGATATTGCCGAAGTGTCCTGAACATGCCGCAGCGTGCTAGTCCCGCGGTTTCCGAATGCCCTGGAGAACCCAATTTGCTTGCTTTTGAGGGACACGATGTGTTCTGATTACTCGGGTCGTAATTTTGGCGTGGTCAAGGCACGAGTAACCCGCACGCGGTTCCTCTTCCAAGCCCTCCAGAGTCCGAATGCAATGATGAAGACAAAGCTGATCGCATTGACCTCTTGTGGCGTGTTTCTCACCCTGCTGGTCGCGACCGCCCACGCCGCCACCACCAATAGCTGGAAGAGCGCTACCAGCGGCAAATGGGAAACGTCAGCGAACTGGTCGGTGCATGCTCCTGCCGCGTCGGATGGAATTGAGTTCATCACCAATGCCACAACCAAAACGATCACCATCGATGCGACGACAGCGAGCTCGACGAACACCCTGAGCATCAGCAACCTGTATGTGGCCGGAACGGCCACTTCCACCAACACGCTGTTTCTGAACAACGCCGGCACCAACGCGCCACTGCAGATCCTCAGCAGCGCCTTCGACATCTTCACAATCGAAACCAATGCCAGCTTGGTGGTGAACGCTTCCTCCATTGTGGCGACAAACCCTTTCTCGAAGCTGACGATCGGCAGCCAGGGCGGACACTCCTCCCTCACCATCACCAACGGCGCCGTAGTGAGCTGCGCCTCCGCCCAAATGGGCGGTAGCAATAACGCGGTGACGGTCACGGGAGCCGGCTCTGTCTGGAACATTCAGGATGGCTTGGAGGTCGGCACCTTCGGCACCGGCAACACATTCAGGGTCAGCAATGGCGGCGTGGTGAACAATCTTGGCAACGCCATCAATGAAGTGGGCATCGATTTCGCCAGCCGCAGCAACGTCGTGATCGTCACCGGCGCGGGCTCCGTTTGGAACGCTGGCGATCTGGTCTTGGGTGCTGAGTGCGCGGGCAACACGTTGACGGTCACCAATGGCGGCACTGTGGTCGCCACTACATTTGAGGTAGGGGCAGGCCCTCCAGCTAGCAATAATGTCGTGACGATCACGGGCACCGGTTCGGTCTTGAGCAATAGCAATAGCCAGTTGTTGGGCGAACCCATTATCGGCAACGAAAGTGTAGGGAACACGTTGATGATTGCCAACGGCGGCGAAGTGGTCAGCGGCATAGGCTGGATGGGCAACAACAGCTCCGGCTCCAACAATTTCGTGATAATCACGGACACCGGCTCGGTCTGGAACCTGATAAGCTTCAACATCGGCATGCTCGGCGCAAGTAACAAGGTGACGATCACCAACGGCGGCATGGTGTTGGCCTCGAACCTCGTCGTTGGAGCTGCCAGGTTCGCTCCTTCAAACAATCTCTTGCAGGTTTCTGGGGGAAGTTTGTTCGCCACCACCGCGGGTGGTACGGGCGCGCTCGATATTGGTCCAAGTGGTCTGAAGAATCGGCTCATTCTCGACAGCGGTTCCGTGACGGTGGATAATCTTACCTCCACAAACAGCGGGGGCGGTCTCATCTCCTTGAACGGCGGCACGCTCACGGCTTTCTACGCCTCCATCGCCAACGGCCAGGACTTCGTGATCGGCGGCACGAATACCAGCGCCATCTACGTCGCCAACGGCGGCGCGCAATTCTTCGCCAACAACCTGGTGGTGCAGCGGGGTACCTTCACGATCAATAGTGGGACCGTGACGGTGAATCAACTGGTTCTGACCAATGCCAACACAACGGCCGAGTTCGACGGCGGTGAATTCAACAGTCCTGGCACGTTCGTGACCAATGGCGCGCAGTTTGTCATTGGCAATGGCGCGGCGTACGCGAACTTCCATTTGCTCGGCGGTGTGCACAACTTCAACAACGGCGTGCGGGTCAGCAATGGCGCGTCGTTGACCGGTTGCGGCACGGTCAATGGCGATGTCACCATCGACGTCGGCGGTTCGGTGTTTGCGACCTGCGGCACGCTGACGTTCACGGGCACGGTTACCAATAACGGCGCGTTCGCCGCCAACGGCGCAGCCTTGGAATTCTATGGTACCGTCGTCAATAATAGCGGACTGCTCTTTTACAACGGCGGTACGACGAATTTCCACGGCACATTCATCAACAACGGTATCATCACCAACGCCGGCCCTGTGATCATTACTTCGATCATTCGCACCGGCAACGACGTAATCGTCACTGCCCCCTCCGCACTGGACTTCGACTACCAATTGCAAATCGCCAACACAGTGGTTTCCCCAATCTGGACAAACACTGGCCCCATCCAATCCGGCACCGGCACCGACCTGACCTTCACCGACCCCGGCGGCGCAACCAACCTCCCCAACCGCTTTTACGAGATCGACGTCATCTGGCCGCCGTAGCCCTGTCTTGTGTAAAAACTCGTCCGCCCTGAGTCAACGTGTTCGGGCTGTTTTTCGCCTCATCGCTCTTAGCGAATTTCGTATATTCACGGGACATGGTCACCAACCTCGCCGCTCCGCATCCTGTGCCAAACGACGACAATCCGTG
>PLZV01000003.1 GCA_003152315.1 Verrucomicrobiota bacterium | reverse complement strand
CCAAGCGCGCTTTCAGAGATGACAACAGGGACAGTCGGGTTTATGAGATGGGACTCTTGCGCACGAGATCGTGCAGGTCGTCGAGTGAAACGGGGGACCAGATTATTTGGCAAGCCATGAAGCCAGTTGCCGTTTGACTTCGTCGTGCGGGATACCAAGACCCTGGTCGAGTTGATCCAATCCCTTCTGGACCGCCGCCAAGAACTCGACACGCTCTACGATGTCGCTAAGGGGCGCGTCGTCGGGCAGGTCGTTGACGGCATTCAGGACCAACTGCTTTTGCGTCATGTGATGATGATGCCCCTGCTGAAAAGACGATGCAACGTCAATTTGGCAGACTTGACACCAGTAATGGGGCGAATGCCTGTAATTTGCGAGGCGGCGGCTACATCTGGAATATGGATTTTGTTTCATCTATCGCTAGTCGATAATTTTGCTGGACACGGCGTGACGGGAGGGGTATGGTCGGGGAAACGGATGAGCGTTCAACTTCCAATCCGCCGTCGCTCTTCAAGTTTTGGTGCGACAGGATGGCGCGATAACACCGCTCTACGCATCTTGGATCCGCCTTCGCCAAGGCTACGGCGCGACTCGCTGCTGTGCGCAGCTCGGGGCCCATATACGTTTTTGCGAAACGAACCCACCGTTTTTTGTAATATTTTCCGATGTAATAATCACCACACAAGGAAGTTATACCGAAAAATGCGCGAAGAATTCGGTGGGTTCGTTTTGGAAAACGAACCCACCGGGAGGGGTAATTTGAGGGCTGACGGCGGCCTTTGCCACGAAATTGGCCTCGTTTCCGGGGAAACGAAGCCACCGGACGCTGACGCTATGGGGTATGCGGTGGCGGACCGGGAGCAGCACGACAGACCAATGGAGGAGGACGTGAATACGCGGCAGCATCCTAATTTGGAGGGCCACGCTCCGTCGTGGCCGCATTGGCAAACGGACGCGACGGAGCGCGTCCCTCCATTCGGCAAATCAGGAGAATGGCGGATGAGCCGAATGCTTGCAATTTGCGGTCGGGCCGCTAATCTGACGGCGGATTTTCATGCACCCGACGATTCGCCGCGTTTTCAATGCTCAGCAGTCTGGTTTGATATTGGTGATCCTGCTGTTGGGGGCCATTCTCACTGTTTTTGCCGGTTCGCACGTGGACCGCATGACGGGACGGTCGGTCAACAATTTCCTCAACTTCCACACGCTCACGCAGACGGCGACGGATGCGAGTTTCTTCGCGATCATGGCGGTCGGGGCGACGATGGTAATCATCTCGGGCGGCATCGACCTGTCCGTGGGTTCCATCTATGCGCTGGCGGGGACGACGATGGCGATGGCGTTGCGGTCGTGGCAATTCTCCAACCCGTTTGTGACCGTGTTGGTAGCTTTGATGTTGTGCCTGGGGATCGGTCTGCTCTGCGGACTGGCCAACGGCGTGATGGTCGTCGGACTACGGGTGCATCCGTTCATCATCACGCTGGGGATGATGTGGGTGTTTCGCGGGATCGCGTTTGTCATGAGCAAGGCGGAAAGCATCCTCGTGCCCGACGCGCTGACCAGCGTGGTCAAGACGACCTTCGGCTCAAGCTCGGCCCTGTATCCCTTGCCGATGCTGGTGATGATCGCGGTCACGGCGCTCGGCGCGATTTATCTGTCGCGAACCGTGATGGGCCGTCACATCTACGCGATTGGCGGCAACTCGGAAGCCAGCCGCTACTCGGGGCTGCGGTTGGGAAGAATCCTGATCGGCGTGTACGCGCTGTCGGGCCTGACCGCCGGCATCGCGGCGTTTGTGGGCATCAGTTATTATGGCTCCGCGACATGCGGGGATGCGACGGGTTACGAACTATATGTGATCGCGTCGGCGGTGGTCGGTGGCGCGAGCCTGAGCGGCGGCAAAGGCAGCGCGATCAACGCCATGCTCGGGGCGGTGCTCATCGTGCTGATTCGGCAGGCGATCCGCCAATTGCATTTCGACCAGAACTACGAATGGATCATTATCGGCAGCGCAATCGTAATCGCGGTCGTGCTCGATCAACTCAATACGCGGCTGACGGCGAAACGGCTAGCGAAAGGATAGGAATCGGAGGAAATCATGAACAGACTCGGTAAAGCATTCATTGTATTGGGCTGCGTGGCTGTGCTGGCGGTTGCCAGCAGCTTCGCGCAGGCAAAGAAAACCATCAAGATAGCGCTCATCGCGAAAAATTCGACCAACCCGGTCTTCCTCGCCGCCCGCACGGGTGCGGAGGCGGCCGCCAAGGAGCTGTCCGCCAAGCACGGCATTGACATCGTGATCGACTGGCGCACACCGCCGACGGAAGACGCGCAGGTACAAGCCCAACGGATCGCGCAGGCGGTCAACGAAGGCGATGACGCGATCCTGGTTTCCTGTTCCGAGGCCGGGAAAGTCACGGGCGCGATCAACGACGCCGTGGCGCGGGGCGTGCCGGTGATGACTTTCGACAGCGACGCGCCGCAGTCGAAGCGCTTTGCGTTTTATGGCGTGGACGACCTCCGGACGGGCGAGCAGGTGATGTCGGAATTGGCCAAGCAGCTTGGCGGCAAGGGCAAGATTGCCATCCTCGCGGGCAACCAGAATGCGCCGAACCTGCGTAGGCGCGTGGACGGCCTGAAGAAGGAGGCGGCGAAATATCCCGGCATCCAGATTGTCGGCGTGTTTAATCATATCGAGACGCCGCAGGACGCCGCCGCGGAAGTGTTGCGCGTGATGAATGCCTACCCCGACATCAACGGTTGGGGATTTATTGGCGGCTGGCCGCTGTTCACCAAAACGCTGCTCACGGACCTGGATCCCAACAAGGTGAAGGTTGTATCCGTCGACGCCCTGTCGGCCGAGTTGCCGTACGTCGAGAAAGGCATCGCGCCGGTGCTGCTGGCTCAGTCCACGTACCTGTGGGGCTATGTCTCCGTTGAGAAAATCATCGACAAGCTTGTGCTCAAGAAGGACGTGCCGGAAATCACCCGCATGGACCTCGTGCGCGTCTCCAAGGAAAACCTCGGGACGTGGGCGCGCCAGCTCAAGGCGTGGGGCTTTACGGATGTGCCCGAGGAATATCTGAAGCTGCCCTAATGATAATTTGATGGCTGACAATCCGATCATTCGGTTCCAAGGCATCGGCAAGCGTTTTCCCGGCGTGCAGGCGTTGCGGGACGTGAGCTTTGACGTTGCGCGAGGCTCTTGTCACGCGCTCTGCGGCGAGAACGGCGCCGGGAAGAGCACGCTCGGCAAAATCCTGGCAGGCATCTACACACCTGACGAAGGCGAACTGATCGTCGACGGCAAAGCCGTGCGGTTCGGAAGCCCCAGCGACGCGATGGCCGCCGGCATTGGCATCGTGCATCAGGAACTCGCCTTCTGCGAGAATCTCACGGTCGCGGAAAATCTCTGTCTCGGCCGGCTTCCCGCTCGGGCAACCTTCGTTTCCCGCCGCGAACTGTTGCGGCGAGCGCGGGAATATCTGGCCGCCATCCAGTCGAAGATCGATCCGACAAGACTTGTGGGCGCGTTGCCCGTCAGCCAACAGCAACTGGTCCAGATCGCCGCGGCGGTCTCGCATGGCGCCCGCATCCTGATTTTCGACGAGCCAACGAGCAGCCTGTCGCAGATCGAAAGCGAGCATCTCTTTGAACTGATCAAGCAACTGCAGACACAAGGCGTGACCGCAATCTACGTGTCGCATCGACTGGAGGAGATTTACCGACTCTGCGACACAATCACCGTATTGCGCGACGGCCAGCACGTGGGAACGAAGCCCGTAACAGAACTCGACCAGGGCGGTCTGGTGCAAATGATGATCGGTCGCGCACTGGAGGCGTATTTCCCTGGTCATCTACAGGCGAAACCCGGTGAGGAGTTGCTGCGGGTTGAGAATCTCTCAAGTCCCGGCAAGTTCGAGAACATCTCGTTCCAATTGCGCGCCGGCGAAGTACTTGGGTTCGCGGGATTGGTGGGGGCCGGGCGCACGGAAATTGCCGAGGCGTTGTTCGGACTCGACCGTTTGGCGACGGGCCGGGTTTACGTGAACGGCAAGCCCATGCCGCTGCGCCATCCGTCGATTGCCATGCGTCATCACGTCGGGATGGTCCCCGAAGACCGCAAGCGGCATGGTTTGGTGCTAATGATGAATGGGAGAGAAAACACATCCCTGCCCACGCTGGAGAGGTTCGCGGGCCTGGGATGGGTGCACCCCGCGGCTGAGCGGCGGGTCGCCAAGAAATATTTCGATCTGCTTCACGTCAAAGCGCCCAGCATCGAGTCGGTGGCGGCGGGAATGTCGGGCGGCAACCAGCAAAAAGTTGTCCTCGGAAAGTGGCTGGCGGCGGATTGCCGCGTGTTGATCGTCGATGAGCCCACCCGCGGCGTGGACGTCGGCGCCAAGGCGGAAATCCACGGCCTCATTGACGAACTCGCGAACAAAGGCAACGGCGTGCTGCTTATTTCCAGCGAGCTTCCGGAAGTGATCAACCTTTCCACGCGCATTTTGGTCCTGCGCAACGGGCAGATCACCGGCGAAGTTTCGCGCGCAAACGCCAGTCAGGAAACGTTGATGCGTTTGATGGCGGGGCTATGCGCGTAAAAAATAATCGCCATTCTGCATTTGGGAGTTGCATCGGAGCACGAACTTTGTTACCCATTTGTCACAAGGAGGTGGGGGAACGCAGTTCCCTCATACGGAACGATGGAATGGGGAGCGAGCCGTATTCTGGCTTTGCGTAAGCATGCCAGTATGACCCAGGCCCAATTTGCCCTGTGGCTTGGTGTCTCAATCAAGCAGGTGAAATACCTCGAGCACCAGCGCCGTAATCCCAGTGGGCCGACCCGGCGGTTGCTCGGCATATTGGCACACCAGCTCAGTTTTGATGGTGTGGCAGCTGTGCAGATACTGGGCGCCAGCCCGTCCCAACCGAAATTGCCAGTCCGCCCCTCCAAACCGAAGGATCCGCTGGCCAAAAAAGGCCTTGATGAGAATCCCACTGAATTGACGGCCCCGGCACCAAGGGCGGCAACCGTCGCCCCTGACCTAAACGCTCCTGCGCAGGCCACCGATGATGAGGCTTTTGTTTGGCTCTAGTTGATGCTATAATTCGCTGGTGAGCGCAGGCGTTCGGCAACCTGATTCGCGATGGAAGCACCGGCGGCGGCGCATCTACCTCACCGCAGTGGTTTTCACCATGTTGTTCATTGCCTGGCGGTTGACCCTCAACCATCTTCTTGCCTCCGAGATGGCTGCTATCCACGAGAGGAATTATCCCGTCACGCTGGCGGAACTAGATCGATGGTATCCACGGGTTCCCGTGAAAGAAAATAGCGCCCTTGTGTTTGGCAAAGCGTTCGCTCGGCTGGCCTGCCGGTTCAATCCGTCACCCGTGTTGGACGAAAAACACGGAGACCTCACATCGCCAGATGAGTCAGGAGTAGATCCCTGCGAACAACCGGTTACGGGTTACCTCGGCGGAAATGGTGAAGCCCTCACCTTGTTGCACCAGGCATCCGAGATTCCGCGGAGCCGGTTCCCGATCAATCTGGGCAAACTCTCGATCATGCCCTACCCCCATCTGGCGAAGGTCGTTCGTAGCGCGTACTTGTTGCAGACTGATGCCGCCAACCACGCCGAAGACGCCAATCCGGAGTTAGCTGTCCTCTCTGTCAATTCGTCATTCGCCCTGTCGCGGTCACTCGCAAAGGAACCACTGATGCGTTCCCATCTGGCGCGCATCGAGAGCCAGGGAATCACCGTCAGCAGCCTGCAGCACATGTTAAATAGGACCGGCCTGACCGATGAGCAACTGGGCAGCCTAGGTGCCGCCCTGGAGAAGGCCGACGATCAACGCGGGCTCGCGCGCGCGTTCATCGGCCAGCGGTGCATTGGTATTTATGGTTTCAATAGGCTGCGGGATACATCAGACCTGATAGCGCTACCGGCTGGCCGGACGCGTTCACTAAATCAAAGACTTCTTATAAATGCGGCCGTTTTTCTTAGTTCACCCCAGTATTTGTACGACTTTTGCGGGCTGCTCCAGTGGGACGAACTCCATTATTTGCAACTGATGGATCGCTATATCCAAACCGCCCAGACAGATTTTCCCGAGCGAATCGCCGCCGCACAGGTATTGCGAAAATTCCTGGAACAACAGGATGGGCTGCACGCATTTTCCCGTGGGTGGTTGCGCGGCATGAACGGCTCCCGCGTTATCCTGAAAGACGCGACCGTCACCGCCCGCCTCCGGTCCGCACGGATAGTCATCGCGATCGAGCGTTTCCGCATTTCCCATGACCATGAATTGCCCCAGACCCTCGCAGAACTTACACCGTTCGGCAGTAGCGGGGTGCCGATCGATCCTTTCGACGGCCAGCCCTTGCGTTACAAAAAACTCGCGCAAGGATACGTCGTGTACAGTGTCGGCGAGAAGGGTGACGGAACCGGAAGCCGGCAGGATGATTTGGCATTTCTTATGGAACATTGAGTCCGACGCCATGAGACGAGCCCGGCTCCTTGGCGTCACATTCTTTTTGGGGTTCGTCTCGATGCCGATCAGATAAGTGCAGGACGATACCTCCGTGTTCCCGTTCGTACTGCCATGGAGCGACGCCATACCGAGTGTGACCAACCTGAGTGGCTGGCTCGATGAGCACGGAGAACGCAAGGAGCAAATCCTCCTCGAACCGAGTGCCAGTGGCCACGCTATTCTCGTCCTCGGCCCACAACACAAAACGCTCTGGTACGAAGTGAAAGCAAAATAGAACTGCGCGTTGCGATGGCAAAGTGCCCACTTCGGATTGACAACGTGGCGGCGCCCTCGTAGCCTCTTTGGTAGCGAGATACTTGCGGATTTGAGCCCGGCACGTCTGGTGCTGTCAATTCACCAGCGATCCGAGACTAGTGTACCCATGGCAAGTCCAACGATCCTGCTGGTTGACGACGATGTCGCGGTTTTGGCGTCGCTCTCCAACTTGCTGAACCACTTCGGGTACGTGGTGGCCGGAGCTGCCAATTCCCAGGCGGCCATGGACTACGTGGCCGGCGCTCGAAATCGCTTTGACGTGATCATCACAGATCTCGCCATGCCCGGCATCAATGGCATGGAATTCCTGACGCTGGCGAAGAAAACTTTTCCCGACGTTCCGGTCATCATCATGACCGGTCACACGGAGCAGTGCACAATCGATGAGGCCTTGCGTCTCGGGGCATTTGCCTACCTCACCAAGCCGTTGGATTTCCAGGAATTCGCCAATACGATTCAGCGCGCCCTTCGTCCTACCGTGAAGACGGGCCATTGATGAGCGGCGGCGAATCACGCCGAACGTAGCGCCGCCACTTTTTCCTTGTCGAGCACCCTAAACCACCCTAGGACTCTCCCGGCATGAACTCACTTTCATGGGGTATTCTGGGAACCGGCCGAATCGCCGGCATCTTCGCCAAACAACTTTCCCAATCCAAAACCGGTAAACTCGTCGCCGTTGGAAGTCGCTCGCAGGCGAGCGCTGACAGATTCACCGCGGAGTACCGCGTAGCACGGAGCCACGGCAACTACGAAGCGTTGCTCGCCGATTCCCAGGTGCAGGCGGTCTACATCGCAACACCGCACTCACTGCACGCCGAGTGGTGCCTCAAGGCCGCAGCAGCGGGCAAGCACATCCTCTGCGAAAAACCGCTGACGCTGAATCACGCCGAAGCGCTGGCGGTTGTCGATGCGGCACGAAGGCACGATATCTTCCTCATGGAAGCGTTCATGTATCGCTGCCACCCGCAAACCGCGAAGCTCATCGAACTCCTCCGCGAGAAAGTCATCGGCGAGGTGCGGGTCATCCATGCATCTTTCGGCTTTCACAGGGACTTCAATCCCGAAGCCCGCCTGTTCAAGAACGCGCTCGCCGGCGGTGGCATCCTCGATGTCGGTTGTTACACGACGTCGATGTCACGTCTCGTCGCCGGCATCGCCACCGGCAAACCGTTTGCTGAACCGGTCGAGGTGAAGGGCTGTGGGCATTTCGCACCTAGTGGCGTCGATACGTGGGCCACTGCCTCGTTGAAATTCCCCGGCGATATCCTTGCGGCCCTGGCCACCAGCATCGAAGTGCAACAACACAACACATTGCGCATCCACGGCTCGAACGGCAGCATTTTTGTGCCCGCCCCGTGGGCGCAGGTCCACGACGGGACGACGACCAGGTTGTTTGTCGAGCGGAGAGGTGAAGCGCAACAGGAGATCGTCGTGGAATTGGCGCAACCCGCCTACGCAATCGAGGCGGACCACGTTGCTGCGTATATTGAACATCGCCAGGCACCCGCGATGAGTTGGGATGATTCGCTTGGCAACATGCAGACGCTCGACCGCTGGCGCAAATCGATTGGACTCATTTACGAGTCGGAGAAGGCGGCGGGAATAGTATTGTAGCAACTGACCGAGCCAGAATATGTCAAGAGGAGTAGCCGCCATGCATCGTTTCCAGTCGTTTGTCCTCGCGCTAACAGCTTGTTATTTCGCGTTTGCGTGGAGCGTCTCCGCCCAAAACCCGGCGCTTCCCGTAATTCCGACGAATACATTCCCTGTGACCTCATATGGGGCCGTCGGGGATGGCCAAACGATGAATACCGCCGCCATCCAGAAGACGATCGATGTGGCTTCCAAAGCTGGAGGTGGAATTGTTTTGGTCCCAGAAGGCAGGTTTCTTACCGGTCCGTTCTTGCTGGCCAGCCGCATTAATTTACATCTGGCCAGCAATGCGGTCATCTTGATTAGCGACGATATGGCGAAGTATCCCGTCACCAGGGAGAGATATCAGGATTGCATTTCCATTACTGACGCGCAGGACATCGAAATCAGTGGAGAAGGGACAATCGACGGCCAGGGCAAGGCCTGGTGGGCGGCCTTTGAGGCGAACCATTCAATGACGCACCGACCCTACATGATCAAGCTATCCAACTGCAATCGAGTGCGGGTCCATGGTGTCACCCTGAGCAACTCACCGATGTTTCACCTGGTACCACAGAATTGCACGGATGTGACGATTCAAAGAATCACCATCAAGTCACCGAGCAATGCGCACAACACGGACGGGATCGATCCTTCGGGATGGAATTATCTCATCACCGACTGCACGATTGACGCTGGGGATGACAATATCGCGGTGAAGCCCGGCAGCGGTCGCATTCCCGGTGACAAGAATTATACGATCACGAACTGCCGGTTCTTGCATGGCCACGGAATGTCGATTGGCTCGGGAACTTCCGGCGGGATTGAGGATCTGCGAGTTAGTAATTGCTCTTTTGACGGGACGGACTCCGGCATTCGCATCAAGACGGCCCGCGAGCGAGGTGGTTTGTTGCAAAATCTTACGTATGAGAATCTCACGATGACGGCGGTGAAGAATCCGATCTATATCATCGACTGGTATCCGGAGCGGTACGCGCCCAAAGATCCAGCAACCGAGAAGGCCGAGCCAGTCACGGACCACACGCCCATCAACAAGAATATCATCATCCGCAATGTGACCGCGACTAACTGCTCAACCGCCGGAACGATCCGTGGTTTGCCGGAAGCGCCAGTTTCCGACGTGACACTCTCGAATGTAACCATCTCGGCAAAAACCGGCCTGAAGATCTACCACGCCCACGGAATTCGGTTCGCGGACTCGAAGATTGAGGTTGAGAGTGGAAAACGATTAACCCTCTTTGATGCAGAAGTTGCAGATCTCGAATGATTTCAGCCGTGTTTCGCCGGTTAAACGGCCTTAGGCAGTCCGGCTCAGCCATCCGGGTTCACGTACGTGCTCTTCTTCATGGCGGCGCGAGCGTGCGGCCATCACTTCGGCGCGACCGAGGTAGCCAACCAGCGCGTGCGGCGTCTCACGGCGAACCACGGGCAGGCGGCCGACAGCGTTGGTGAGCAGCTTCGTCATGGCATCAGACACGTTCTCGTCAGGGTATGTCACCACCAAGTTCGCACTGCAGACGTCCCCGATCATGACATCGCCAGCCGGATTCTCCTTCAACAACTCGATCATATCACCTCGCGTGATAATACCTACCAGTCGATCCGCCTTGTCGAGAACCAGGGCCGCTTGATGCTGGTGAAATTGTGGCTCGCTTCGCGCGATCCGGTCGGCCAATTCCGCCAACTTCATTTCAGAGGAGACAGTGGGCGGATCCTTGATCATCACATCGCCGACCAGCACCTGCTGAAACACGTCGATCTCATAATCTTGATGGACGTGCAGGCCGCGCCGCGCCAACTTTTCCGTCATAATCGAGTGCTTCATGAACCGCCGCGCGATGCCGCTCGCGATGACGCTGACCAGCATTAGTGGCAATACGGAGTTGTAGTCGCGGGTGATCTCAAAGGCAAAGATAATGAAGGCAAACGTCGCGTTTGCCGCCGCCCCGAACACGGCCCCCATGGCCACGAGAGCAAACGCGCCGGGAGCCAGATGCGCCCCCGGAATCAAATAATTCAACCCCATGGCAAAAGCGGCGCCCATCGCCGCACTGGTCATGAACATGGGCGCCAGCAATCCACCAGAGGTCCCGGACCCAAGCGACACGAGCAATGCCAGCGCCTTAAAGACCATGATGCCCAACAGCAATCCCAGCGTGAACTTGTCATTCAAAATCCCCGAGATCGTGTCGTAGCCGACACCCAGCACGCGCGGCATGAAAAAGCCAATGGTGCCCAGCGCGAGACCGCCGATGGCGGGCCACCAGAATTCAGCGATGGGCAGTTGCTCGAATCGATCCTCGACCCAATACAACGCCCGGCTGAATCCCACCGCCGCAAAACCACAAATTACCCCGAGTAAAAGGTAGTAGAGCAAATTGGAAGGGACACCAAAATCCACGTTGCCGATCTCGAACATCGCGCTCCGTCCCATCACTACAAATCGCGTGGCGGTCGCCAGCGTACTCGCGACCACCAGCGGAATGAAAGAACGCGATCGAAACTCGAACAGGAGCAGCTCAATCGCTAGGATCACTCCCGCAATCGGCGTGTTGAATGTCGCCGACATCCCGGCTCCCGCGCCACAAGCCAGTAAGACTTTGCGTTCGGCGGCGGTCATGTGGAGCAACTGCCCCACCAACGACCCAACCGCTCCCCCGGTCTGAATGATCGGGCCCTCTGCTCCGAAAGGTCCGCCGGTGCCGATGGCTACCGCTACCGAAAGTGGCTTGAGAATGGCGACCTTCGGGTGGATCCGACTGCGGCTTGTCAGCACGGCCTCCATTGCCTCGGGAATGCCGTGACCCTTGATCTTCGATGTGCCGTACTTGGCCATAAACCCAATCACAATTCCGCCCGCCGCCGGCAACAGGATCACCCACGCACCGAGATGGTGCGTCATCGGACTGGTGAACTCCGCCGAAAGCCGGTGGAAGAAGAATAGATTGGTGAACAAGCCGATCAATTTGAGCAGTAGATAGGCGATCAATCCCGCGGCGATGCCGATGCCACTCGCCAGCAACGAAATCCATCCTAACCGGAAATTCACCGCATGGCTGGCCGGTAACTCGACGTGCCGATTCAATCCAGAAGCTGATTCCATAATGAAGTATTCCCGCAATCGCGAACGCGGTGAAAGAAAAATCTGAACCGCGCCTAGTGGCTACATGGGCGCGTCACTTAAGATTGGATCGCCCGAGATCGCGTCCGCGTAGAGCAAACCAAATAGTGCCGAGTGCGCCAAATGTAAACGCTACGAGCAGATTCACGCGTGGATTGATCTGCCATAGAAATGCGCCACCGAACGCAGCGATGGACACGATCACGTCGCGAATCAGGTAGTAGAGGCCAAACACGCCCGCCTTCCGGTTTTCAGGCGCGAGATCCATGATTAGTGCCTTGCGCGTCGGCTCGCCAAATTCCTTCAGCCCGCGCAGGACAAACGCCACCAGCAGCATCTCGAAAGATTTGGAGTACAACAGCAGCAGGGGGAAAAGTGTAAAAAATACGAAGGTCATCACCACAAACGGTTTCTTCTGGCTGCGATCAGCAAAGTAAGCGACGGGTAAATAGATGGCCACCGCCGTCGCCATTTCGACCGCACGCAACACACCGAATTGCAGTGCGGTGACGGGTCCAGGTTCTTTCACCGTGCCCACGGCCCACACGACAACAAAGGCATAAGGGATTTGCTCACAAAAGCGCACGAGGATGTCGGCGACCAACAATTGCTTCAGGTCGGCGCTCACGTATTGCCACATGCGCACCGGATTGGGTTCGGCCTCCTTTTTATTAGTCGTCGAGTCATCCTCAATCAACGTCTGCTGCAACACCACCGCAATCATCGCCATCGCCAGCGCCCCGATGAAAGCCAGTCGCACTCCCCGCTCGACTCCCCAAGCGTTGATAAAAGCTCCGCCGACAATCGGCCCAATCGCCATCGGGAATCGCCTCACGAGCGAGTGCAACGACACGCCCATCGTTCGCTTGTTCTTCGGCAACACCCGGGCCATGAGACTCATCGTCGCCGGCAAGGATATCGCAGTCCACGAAAGGAATAGCGCCGCGCCACCCAATACCGCCGGCCACGTGGGGACCAGGATCACGATGACGAAGCCGATCATCGACGCAATGTTGAACACCAGCAGCGCGCGCTTCGTGCCGAATCGGTCGGAGAGATAACCGCCCGGAAACGAGTAAAGCGCACCGAGCAAGTTGTCCATGCCGTTGAGGAATCCCACCGAAATGAAACCGCCGCCAAGTGTGAGCAAATAGAGCGGCAGGAACTGTTCGGCCATGTGCTCGCCCATCCCCACAAGCACCACCATGCTCAGCAATCCCACCAGGCTGCGCCGCAAACCGAGAAACCCGACCAGACGCGCGCGACGCGAATTCGCTGGTTCTTGGAGGGAAGTCATGGTGTTTGTTTAAGACTCCCGCAGCGCAACCGCAAGTCATTCATGCGCTGCCGTGCACATGCTGGGCGCGACGCAGGCAACAAGAGTTGGCAATTATCGGACAGTTCAGTTATGGAGAGGAGAACAACTGGTGGAACCGTTTTGAGTCCCTCCTCGTCAGAAAAGTCAGATCGCACGATCCACTTCTGGATCGGAGCAGCCTCCTTGCTGCTCTTGACCCTCGGCATGTTTGGCGATGTGCTGTTTACGACCAAGCCCATCATGCTTTCGAGCGCAACGACCGATATCGCCAACATCTATGCCTACTGGTGCCCCTTCGCCGCAGAGCAACTCCGTCAGGGTCATGTGCCCCTATGGAATCCGTATGTGTTTTGCGGTCAGCCGTTCCTGGGTTGGGGCGTGGGCGGCGTATTGTATCCGCCGAACTGGCTGGATCTCGTGCTGGCCTTGCCGCGCTCGATCAACCTCGGCATCGCGTTTCACGTATTCCTCGCGGGCTTGTTCACATACGTGTGGGCGTTGCGTCGCGGACTGCATCCCCTGGCGGGAATTACTTCGGCCGCGTTGTTCATGTTCTCGGGCGCCTACTTTTTTCATGTGTATGCCGGCCACCTGATGCTGCTCTACGGACTCGCCTGGATGCCACTGGTGCTCGCGTCGGTTGACGAATGGATTCGCACGCGAAAGCTCGGCTGGATTCTCCTGGGAATGGCCGCCGTCGCCATGCAGCTATTCGTCGGGGATTTGCAAGGGTGGTTTTACACCGCCCTCGTTGCGGGACTTTTAACCGCATTTCAGTTGCTGAAAACCCCGCAGCGCTCAAAAATCCTCCTGGGCTTGCTCGCTATGTATGTCGGGGCGGTTGCCCTCGGTGCCATCCAATTGCTGATAAGCCTTCAAGCCGGCTCCGAAAGTGTCCGTGGCGGCGGCGTCAGCTATGAGTTCGCCTCGATGGTCTCCTTCGCACCGGAAAACCTGCTCACGCTTCTGGCGCCAGGATTCTTCGGCGACATGGTCACCCTCCCCTACTGGGGACGTTGGTACCTGTGGGAGATGTGCCTGTTCATCGGCATCAGTGGCTTGTCGCTGGCGGTCTATGGCGCCATATGCGGCCAGCGCGAATTTCGACGTGCGCTGGTTCCCCTCACGATTATCCTCCTGGTGCTGGCTTTCGGCTCGAATACCCCCCTGTTCCGCATTCTCTATCGGTGGCTGCCGGGCTTCGACCACTTGCGGGGCAACGCCAAATTCATCATCCACGCCTCTCTGCTCATGGCGATGCTCGCGGGAACCGGCCTGGATCATCTGCTGAAAAGTCCACGAGAGAATAGATGGTGGGCGCTGGGTCTCTTGGTCACCAGCGTCATTGTCGGAAGTGCGGCGCGGGAAATCCGCTCGGCCGCGCGTTCTTCTGAACCTGCCACCTGGTGGACGCATGCGATGCAGTCGATCTACGCCACGCAAGAAGCCTATCCGCCGGCTGCAGTCTACTCGGATGCCGCGTCCGTCAAGAAAGCCGGGGCACTTGCCTCGCATTGCCTGTTCGTGGCTGCGGCCGAATTCCTCGTCGTGAGCGGCTTGTTCTTTCTGGCCGGGACCTCCCGCAGGGCGACTTACGCCCTCGCCTTCATGGCCATCGCGGAGATCTTCGCCTTTGCTCGAACGACACGAACAACTTTCGAATTGCCCGACACCCAATCTCCCAATCTGCATGCCTTCCTCGATAAACATCCGGGTGATTATCGAATCTTCTACCAGCGCACCCCGAACATGGCCATGTGGCTGGGCAAAGAAGATGTCTGGGGCTATTCGCCTTCCACGCTCAAACGCTATGCCGAGTTCATGGCCTTCACCCAGGGGCAATCTCCCGACGGCGTGACGCTCTACGTCGACATGTCGCAGTTCCATCCGCTGCATGCAATGTTGCGCTGGCGTTACGCCTTCATCTCCGACAAGGACGGTGATCGCATTCTCACGGCGAAGTCGTTCATGCCCCGGCTCCAGTTGCTTCAGGAATGCCGCGTCATCCATGGACGCGACGCGATCTTTCAGGCGATGACCTCCCCGACCTTCGACCCGCAACAGCAAGTCATCCTCGAAACCGAACCCACTCCCGCGCCAACCCCCTTCGCCGAGAAAGGAACCGCCAGCATCGTTGATTCTTCCGCCGGTCAATTGACCGTGGAAGCCGATCTGCCTCACCCCGCCATCCTCTTGATCACGGACGCGTACAGCAATGGCTGGCGCGCCCAACCGCTGGAAGGCAGCGCGCAACGCGCCTACCAGGTCTTGCCGGCAAATTACACGCTGCAAGCCGTCCCGCTCTCCGCCGGTCATCACCGCATCCAACTCGAATACCTGCCCGCCGCTTATCAAAAAGGGAAATGGATCACCCTCGTGTCGCTGCTCGCCTTCGCGCTCGGAACCGGCTGCTACGCGCGAAAGAGCCGCCTTGCCTGATATCGGCTTGTCGTCGATGTGAGACGGGATACAATGGCCGCCACATCCCATGAGAAATACTAGATGAAGACTCTCGGTATCGGCATCGTCGGCGCGCGCTACGGGGCGCGGATGCATCTCGCCAATTACGCCAAACTGCTCCGCGAACTCGTGGAACTGCGTGGCGTCTGCTCTCGCACCACAGAAAGCGCTGCCGCGTTCGCACAAGAAGCGCAAATTGCCTTCGTCACCGACAACTACGATTCGCTGCTCGCCCGGAAGGACATCGACGTAATAGACATCTGCACCCCACCTGCCTTGCACCATGAGTTCGCCATCCGCGCGGCCAACGCCGGCAAGCACATCATCATGGAGAAGCCGCTCACCGGCTATTTCGGGGTCGCCGGTGATCCCGAGCCAATCGGAACACGCGTGCCGCGGGCCCGCATGCGCGAAGGCGCGCGAAGCAATGCCGCCGCGGTGCGCGAAGCCGTGCGCCGCAATGGCGTAAAATTCTGCTATGCGGAAAACTGGATTTACGCGCCGCCGATCGAAAAAATGCGTCGCCTGATCGCCGCCTCCAAAGGCTCGATCCTCGAACTGCGCGCCGAGGAAAACCACTCCGGTTCCAACTCGGTCTTCTCGCGTGAGTGGAAGTCCACTGGCGGCGGCGCGTTGCTGCGCATGGGTGTGCATTCCGTCGGTGCTTGTCTGCACCTGAAACAATGGGAGGGTCAGTTGCGGCTCGGCAAAGGCATTCGACCCGTCTTTGTGCTCGCGGACACCGCCAACTTGATTCATAGCAGCGCTTCCACCCGTGCCCGCGACGCCGGCGCGAACCAATGGATTAGCGCCAATCCCGTCGACGTGGAGAATTGGGCCAACCTCATCATCGCTTTTGAGGATGGTTCGCGCGCCACCGTGATCGTCAGCGACGTCGGCCTCGGCGGCTTGAACACGCGCGTCACCGCCTTCATGACCGATGGCGTGATCAAAGCGAATATGACCTCCAACGACGCCATCGAAACCTACGCGCCCGATCCCTCCGTCTTTCACGACGAATACTTCACGGAAAAACTCGAGACGAAAGCCGGCTGGAATCGCCCGAGCTGCGACGAAGATTGGTTCCGTGGATTCTCCCAGGAGATCGCGGATTTCGTCAGCGCGATCCACGAAGGCCGCGAACCGCGCTCCGGCATCGACCTCGCTGTCGAATGCGTCAACGTGATTTACGCGGCCTATCTCTCCGCCGAAACAGGCACTCGCGTTCTGTTCGACTGACCGCCTCATATATAAGGAGCCAACCATGCTAAAACGCATCATCTCACTTCTGTTCCTCGGCTCTCTCCTCATCAGTTGCGCCACTGATAAAAGCACACGCACCGCTTCTTCCGTCCCCGTCTTCGACATCACCGCCTATGGCGCGGTCGACAATCCGCAAATCTCCAGCGCCGACGCTTTCCGCCAGGCCATCGCCGCTTGCCATCAAGCCGGCGGCGGCACCGTCCGCGTTCCTGCGGGTAAATTCCTCACCGGCCCCATCGACATGGTCGATAACATGACTCTCCAGGTCGACAGCAACGCCGTCGTCCTCTTCGAAACCGACCGCGCGAAATACCCCGACATCACCTCGCGCTGGGAAGGCCTCACCGAAAACGGCCCGCATCCCCTCATCTTCGCCAACGGCCTCCATCACATCGCCATCACCGGCCCCGGCACCTTCGACGGCCAGGGCGCCGCCTGGTGGGCCACCATGGACATGGCCGAGCACGGCAACGCCCGCCCCAACCGCCCCATTCGCCGCCGCCCCATGCTCCTGCAAATCAAAGACTGCACCGACGTCCGCATCGACGGTCCCACCTTCATCAACTCCCCCTTCTGGGCCGTCCACCTCCTCTACAGCGAGCACATCGACGTCGGCGACTGCCGCATCATCAATCCGCCCGATTCTCCCAACACCGACGCCCTCAACACCGATTCCTGCCGCCACGTCCTCGTCCACGACTGCTACGCCGACGTTGGCGATGACGCTTTCGGCATCAAATCCGGCCGCGACGAAGAAGGCCGCAAAATGAATCGCCCCACCGAGTACGTCACCTATCTCCGCTGCCACGTCGCCCACGCCCACAGCGTCTGCGCCATCGGCAGCGAAGAATCCGGCAGCGTCCGCCACGTCCGCTTCCTCGACTGCGACGGCGACGGCACTGACAACGGCATCCGCATCAAAAGCACCCGCGGCCGCGGCGGCATCGTCGAGGACATCGTCGCCTCTCACTTCCGCCTTCATAATGTTCGCAACGCCATCATCTTCTCTCTGCGCTACACCAAAACTCCGGTCGAACCACTCTCCGACCGCACTCCCCTCTTCCGCGACATTCACGTCGACCACGTCACCGCCCGCGACTCCCGCAACTGCTGCGTCATCGAAGGCCTCGAGGAATGCCCCATCCAAAACGTCACCCTCACCGACCTCGACCTCTCCGGCACCAACGGCGTCACCTGCACCTACGCCAAAAACATCACCTTCAAAAACGTCAAGCTAACCGCCCAAACCAATCTCTTCGTAGAAGACCACTCCGAAAACATCCGCCGCCTGAACTGGACCGAACTCCCTCCGAAGTAGAACGGGCAGCCTGGCCTTCGTAGCGTCCTCGCGAAGTAGGCTCCCGCCCGTTTCCCGTTGAACAGGCGTCTCGCCTGTTTTCCGATCCGTTGTAGCCGCGCACGTCGGGCGCGGTCCCCTTCGTCCATAGCTGTCACCCCGAGTCCCGTCATACGACGGGATCCCGCAGGATTGCGGGACTTGTCGAGGGATCTCTGTCGTGCGTCGTTTCCGTCGTTCATTCCCCCGTCACAACAGAAAAAACGAAGCCATTTGTAATAATTCGGTAATGTGACTTAACACATTAATACGCTGACTCTTCCGTCGGCATTTTAGCGAAAACAATTTGGCTTCGTTTCGCAGAAACGCATGTTTTTGACTACCCCTCCCCCTGTAAAAAAACACCTTGGCGAACGAGGACGCGGCCCCACAAAGGAGGGGGCCAAATTGTCAAAGAACCGAGCAGACTATACCCATTCCGGACGGCAAGTCCAGCAAAATTATTATTTTACGATACACAGGCGGGCCTCTGACTATTTCCTCTTCAAGAAGCGAACCGAGAGCAGGCAACCGAGACTCATTGCCACCAGGCCCAATGTGCCCGGCTCGGGGACGGCGACGACTGTTGCGGAGAGGACGGTGGTGTCGTCATGGTTATTTCCGTTATTTCCGAAGCCGGCAATGAAATCGATCGTGTCACCCAGCGTGAGGTTCAGAGTCCCTGAATAGGACGTCGGGCTGGGGGTGCCATTCACGGCGGAATCGAAGATCGAGGTTCCATTCTTCAGAACGTGCACATCCGCTGTATCGCCGATCGTACTGAGGCCGGAAAATGTGGCCGCAACGTTAAACACCCCGGACGAAGGCGCTGTCCAGCGGGCAATGGCATCGTGGCCGGTGAGACCAGGATTTAAAGCCAACTGCCCCGGTTGAAAGGTTGTATGGCCTCCGATAAAAAGTGGGCTCGCCGTACTGTTATAAACAACCGACTCGCTGCCGAAATCTTCCGGAACGTCAAACCAGGCGAGCAGGCCGTTTTGTCCGTAAGCGGACGTCGTATTGGTGGGATCCAGATTGAACGCCGATCCGATGGTGGTCGACCAGCCATAGCTCCAGGCGCCATTGGGATTACTGCCCAGCGAAAAATCCCCAGCGACGTCATAAGCTGACGCCGCACCGGGCATGGCGACCACGGCGAGGCCGAGCAAGGCGGTGAAGGCTACGATCCGGGCGGACCTTTTTGATGTTCTCATGGCAAGACTCCTTTTTCAGCCTGCTTCCGCAGGCAGTTGGTTGGTGTTTGTGTCTGTTTCATAGCTGGCCTTGTCCTCGCAGGAACAACGCCGACAGTCGGAAATTCTCTTTGTCAGCGAATTGCGGGTGGAAATGCCAGGAAGGGTGGGCGCGAATAGTACACGGCCGGAATGTCATACCGGCCAAACTTCCCACGACAAGGGGGATACCAATGCTCGCCTCGCTCCATCCGAACTCCTCACCTCTCCGCTTCTGCAACCGCGACTCGCAAACAATGTCTCCGAAGCTAGGAAAACACACACCTGCAGGGCGAGTCAAGCAAGTTAGTTGGCGGCGTCAAACGAGCATGAAATTGTTTTGTGGTAAGGGCGGTTTTGGGCTAATTTATTGGTGGACATCATGGTCACAAGCATCAGAAAAGCGACCCCAAAACAACGGATACAGGCGGTGATTCTTTTGCTGATCTGTGCCGCTCTCGCCGCCATTGCCGTCCACTTTACGGAATGGCCAGTAATTTCAAATTAAGACACTACCAAGTTAGTTGGCCGCAGGTTGACCCGGTCACCACCAAAATTCGGTTGCAACTCTCCCGCCACGTACTAGAATCTCCCTCCCCGTCCATACGGTCGGGTTTTTCGCGAAAGGTTACCGATGAAATCTTATGATGTTGCGGTCATTGGCGGCGACGGCACCGGGCCGGAAGTCGTCCGCGAGGCGATCAAGGTCCTCGATGTGGCGTCGAAAAAATTCGACCTGAAGCTGAACTACACCCATTTTGACTTCGGCGGCGACCGCTACCTGCGCACCAAGGAAGTCCTGCCGGACAGCGCCGTGGACGACTTGCGCAAATTCCCCGTCGTCCTCCTCGGCGCCATCGGCCATCCCGACGTCAAGCCCGGCATCCTGGAAAAGGGCATCCTCTTGCGCCTGCGCTTCGAGCTGGAACAGTACATCAACCTGCGCCCCGTGAAGCTCTATGACGAGCGCTTCTGCCCGTTGAAGGACAAGGGCCCGAAGGAAATCGATTTCGTCGTCGTCCGCGAGAACAACGAAGGTCTCTACACCGGCAGCGGCGGCTTCGTGTTCAAGGGCACTCCGAACGAAATCGCCATCCAGGAAAGCGTCAACACTCGTCGCGGCGTCGAGCGCTGCCTGAGGTACGCCTTCGACTACACCCGCAAACGCAACAAAGACAAGAAACTGATGCTCTGCGGCAAGACCAACGTGCTCACTTACGCCTTCGACCTCTGGGAACGCGCCTTCCACGAGATCGGCCAGAAAGATTATCCCGATATCAAGCGCGAGTACGCCCACGTGGACGCCACGACGATGTGGTTCGTGAAAAATCCCGAGTGGTTCGACGTGATCGTCACCGATAACATGTTCGGCGACATCATCACCGACCTTGGCGCGATGATCCAGGGCGGCATGGGCATCGCCGCCGGCGGCAACATCAATCCACAGGGCACCAGCATGTTCGAGCCCATCGGCGGCAGCGCCCCGAAGTACACGGGCAAAAACGTCATCAACCCGCTCGCCGCCATCTGCGCCGGCGGCCTGATGCTTGATTTCCTCGGCGACCGCGAATCCGCGGAGGCGCCAAAGAAAGCCGCCGCCGCCATCGAAACCGCCGTCATCAAGACCGTCCGTGAAAAGTTGAAGACCCTCGCCGCCGGCAAAATGGGTTACGGCACGAAGGAAGTCGGCGACCTGGTTGCCGCAGCGGTGTAGTTCATATGAAAACAGCGGCACCAACCCGAGCGGCGAAATCCGTTCGCTTTGCTGATGGGAAGTTGTACGTGGAGCTTACCGACGGACGGGAGATCGGGGTTCCTCTCGCGCAGTTCCCCTGGCTGGCACGCGCCACGGCCACCCAACGCCGCCATTGGCACATCGAACCGCGGGGCTTCGCCATCTATTGGGACGACCTCGACGACGGAATCGAAGTCGAGCACCTGTTCAATTAAGGACAGCGGCCGTCCTACAACTATTGACGCGGACGCCTCGCGAGGGTATTTTCTCTCTCCCTTCATCAGCAGAAGGCCTAAGGACACAACATGAGCAAAGGATACAACGTAGCCGTAGTCGGCGCGACCGGGGCGGTCGGCGTCGAGATGATTGAGACTTTGGAGAAACGCGGGTTTCCCGTAAAAACTCTGCGCTTGTTCGCGTCCGAGCGCAGTGTCGGCAAGAAACTGAAGTTCAAGGGCACGGATGTCGCCGTCGAATTGCTCAAGGTCGGCATTTTCGAAGGCATCGACTTTGCGCTGTTTAGCGCCGGCGCGTCGCGTTCCAAGGAATTCGCGCACGGCGCCGCCAAACAGGGCGCGATCGTCATCGACAATTCATCAGCGTTTCGTATGGAACCCGATGTGCCGCTGGTCGTGCCGGAAGTAAACCCCGAGGACGCGAAGCTGCACAAGGGAATCATTGCCAATCCCAATTGCTCAACCGCGATCCTCTTGGTCGCCCTCTACCCACTTCACAAAGCCAATCCCGTGAAACGCGTCGTCGTTTCCACCTATCAGGCCGCCAGCGGCGCGGGCGCCAAGGCCATGACTGAGCTGGAAGAGCAAACCCACATGCTCCTGCACGGCCAGAAGAACATCAAAATCGAAGCGCTACCGCAGCGCATCGCGTTCAATATTTTCCCGCAAGTGGACGTATTCCTCGACAACGGCTACACCAAAGAGGAAATGAAATTCGTCAACGAGTCCCGCAAGATCATGCATCATCCGACCCTGAAGATCAGCGCCACCTGCGTGCGCGTCCCGGTCTATCGCGCCCACAGCGAGTCGGTGAACATCGAGTTCGAGCGGCCCATGACACCCGCCGAGGCGCGGGCCATCCTGTCAAAAGCGCCGGGCCTCAAGGTCGTGGACGATCCAGCCAACAAAAAATACCCCATGCCGATCGATGCCTCGGGAATGTACGACTGTCTCGTGGGACGCATTCGGCAAGACGTGTCGCGCGATGACGGCAGGGGAATCGAACTGTTCGTCAGCGGCGATCAACTCTTGAAGGGTGCCGCGCTCAACGCGGTGCAAATAGCCGAACTGCTGGTGTAGTTGCGCTTCGGAAAAGCGCGGTCGCCGCCTGGCGTTTCAATAACCGGGAGAACCCGGCGGTCGGAACCCACCCATGGCGCCCGTACCTTCCCAGTCCTGCGGGCGGTTCCAGGGAATCGAGCTAACATCGTTGTCCTGTTTCGTGGTGGCGCATCCGCTCAGGAACACAGTGCCGCCCGCCAACAGTGCCCCGAGAAAAACGATGCGGATCGTGTTCACCGAATTTGTCAGCCTCAATTAGTGGATGATGAGATCGCCCACCAGGGGTGTGCTGCGCAGGTATTCCGGCATAATCTGAGCGATGCAATTGTTGGCCGCGACGGAAACGATCTGCACTTTGCCGATGAGCTTGGTGTCGCGGTATACGAGAAATTCCGCGTTCGGCTGGACCCGCTGCGTCTGGCCGACATCCAGCACGAGAAAGCCCCATTTCTCCTCCACGTGCGTCACGTGGCCGCGCAATCCGACGGGTGTGGTGGTCAGGTATTCCAGCTTCTCCTTCAGTTGCACGTTTTCAGCATGCAAGGCAGAGAGCTGTTCGCCGAGGACCTTGTTTTCGTCTCCAAAGCTGACGATCTTGTCGCGAAGTTCCCCAACGCTGGTAATGTTCGTAATGCCGACGGAAGCTAGGCCATCCTGAATCTTCTTGATGGTGTCCGTTGTGGACGCCAAATCCGTTTTCACTGACTGCAACTCCTTGTCCTTGTCCGCCACTTGCGTTTTCAGGCCGTCAGCTTCCTGCGTCTTCTGGTCGAGCGCAACCTTTGTGGCCTGGAGATCAGCGGAGGTTTTCGCTAAATCATTCTTGTTTTGCGCCAGGTCGCCCTCGGTCTTCTTGAGCGTCGACTTCGTCTTCGTGAGTTCGGCGGTCGTCGTGTTGTACGAATCCGTGAGATCCGCGATCTTGGTCAGGTGGGTTTTCTTCATCACTTGAAGCTCGTACGCAAAAAAGAGCGATCCGAGACAGGCGACAATGACGATGATAGGGGCGATTTTTCCAAGTTTATTCATAACGCGGCTTCCTCCGTCTGGGACTCCTCCAGAAAAGCACCAGCCATCCTAGCCAAATTTCGGCTTCCGTGTCAACCACGCCTTCAGTCTGAATTACTTATGGCTCCCAATCATCGTGCCTCGGGCCGATCGACCGACGCCGACTGTGCAGGCGAACCATCCCCGCCAACTCCCGCAAAACCGCCTCCACGTCCGCCTCAAACACTTCCGCCGACGTTGTCTGCGCGCCCATCGCCTCCACCGTCTGCCGCTCCGCGTTATCCGAGGTCACCACCAGGATCTTCCCCTTGTCCCCTTTGTCCGCCACCAGCCGCTCAATCACGTCATCCGCGGTCTTCCCGCGCTCGGAAAACAAGACCTCCACCCCGTGCGTCGGTTCCTTCCCCTCGGGCTTGTGTTTCGCCGCATAACCGTCAAACACCACCGTCACGCGCCGCCGGCTGTGGTCCGCGTATTGCCGCAATAATCCCACCAGCACCTCCCGCCGTTGCTGCAGCGACAACTGCCGCGCCTTCCGCGTCGCAAACCTCGGCCACGCATGCAGCACGCTATACCCATCCACCAGTATCCAATCTGGACTCATCTGCTGAAGGTGATACCCTACGGCGTAACAGAAATGAAGCACTCCCTGACTTTGGCGATCATTTTCCGCCTTCGACCTTCGCCCACACCCAATTATTCCGACTCGTACCCGCAAAGATCCTTTCTTCTGTAACATTCCGGTAATCTCACCTGTGGCAGGATATGCCGCGGTTGGCCGGGGTGCCAACTCGCAGCTCCCGAAGAAATTCGGCCGCGAAACTCAGCTATGCCAACTGGAGGTCATCTAAGCATGCAGATCAGGTACATCGTTTCAGGAATCGCCGCGCTTGCCATCGTCGCGGGACTCGCCGTCGGCGCGTCGGCCGATGAAAAGGCAAAATCGGAGAAGGAATTGACCATCGCGGATGTCCCGGCCCCCGTACAGGCGGCGATCAAGCAGTTCGCGGGCAGCAATGCCATCGAGAAAATCACGAAAGACTCGGAAGATAACAAGGTCATCTATGAGGCCTCGGTCAAAGTCGGCGGCACCAAGCAAGCCATCGAAGTACTTGCCGACGGAACGGTGTTACAGACCGAGAAATCAGTCGCACTGAAAGACACGCCGGGCCCGGTCCAGGCCGCCATCAAGAAACTGGCCAGCGCGGGCACGGTTGACGAAATCGTCGAGGAGAATGCCGGCGGCAAGAAGAATTACGAGGTCGCCGTGACGATCGACGGCAAAAAGAAGGAAGCCGACATCGCTCCCGACGGGACAATTCAAGCTGGGGAGAAGGACGAGCACAAAGGCCACGGGGATGGCGACAAGGATTAAACCTCGCTGAATACTCCGCGGATTCCGGATGGGTTCTGAGGCGGGATGGGCGCCTCAGAACCTCGTCCTTTTGGTAACATGTCACCATGAAGGTGCTTCTCGTTGAAGATTCCGCGCGTCTTCAGATGTCCGTGGGCCGGGCCCTGCGCAAGGCCGGCTACGCCCTCGATGTCACTGACAACGGCGAAGAGGGACTCTGGCAGGCAGTAGCCAACGACTACGACGTGATCGTGCTCGATATCATGCTTCCGAAGCTCGATGGCCTCTCGCTGCTGCGACAACTTCGGCAGAAGGGCAAGGGCACCCATGTCCTCCTCCTCACGGCGAGGGACACTGTGGAAGACCGCGTACAGGGGCTTCAACTGGGAGCCGACGATTACCTCGTCAAGCCGTTCGCGTTGGAGGAGTTGCTCGCCCGCGTCGAGGCGCTTTGCCGACGCGCCTACGGCAGCAAGCAAACCCGTCTCATCATCGCTGACCTGGAAATTGACACGGTGGCCAAGGAAGTTTTCCGCGCCGGCCACCTGGTCCGGTTGAAGCCCCGCGAGTATCTGCTGCTGGAATATCTCGCCCGACGATCCGGTCAGGTGGTCACGCGCGGTGAGATCGAAGCGCACATCTACGACGACAGCGTGGATCCGATGAGCAACGTCGTCGAGTCCGCCGTCTGCTCGCTGCGAAAAAAAATCAGCGCACCCAACCCGGCCCCGCTCATTCACACGCGGCACGGATTGGGGTACGTCCTGAAGGTCGAGTCGGAATGAGGACGATCCGCCGCCAACTCACTTGGAAACTGTTGCTGGCTTTTGCTCTGCCGCTCGTCTTCGGGGGAATTGCCGTCTTTCTTTCTACTCGTGCCGCCTTACTCGAGGAATTCGACACCACGCTCCGCACCAGGGCACTGGCCATCATGACGGTCACCAGGCAGAAAGGCGGGCAGGTTGACGCAGAGGTCACCGATTCATTCATGCGTGAATCTGACGAGGAAGATACCCCGGGCTTTTTCTCGATGTGGCGCACGGACGGCACAACGCTAAAACACTCGGCCTCGGCCCCTGCCTCTGGCTTGCCGTCCCGTTTCGGCACGCTCGACAGGCCGAAGTTCTGGAATTTGACTTTGCCCTCCGGGTCCGCCGGTCGCGCCATCGGACTCAAGTTCACCCCGCAAACATCCAAAGAGGAACAAACACCGTCCGCGCCAAACGAAGTCATCCTCGTCGTGGCCTCCGACCGTGGCGAATTGAACGAAGCTCTCACCGCGCTCGCATTCGCTCTGCTCGGCTGCGGCGCGGGGTTGCTGGTGATCACCTTCGTCATCGTCCCACGCCTCTTGCGCCGTGAACTGGCTCCATTGGACGCCCTCGCCGAGCGTGCCACGCGCATCAACGCTGACTCGCTGGCCACACGCTTCCCCACCAACTCGCTGCCAGGCGAATTATCGCCCATCAGCAGCCGGTTGAACGATCTGCTGGCGCGGCTGGAACAATCCTTCGAGCGTGAACGGCGGTTCAGCGCGGACCTGGCGCATGAACTGCGCACACCCATCGCGGAGTTGCGCGCTTTGGCTGAAGTCGCGCTGAAATGGCCGGAAACCCGCGAGGCGGCCACGGACCGCGAGGCTCTGGCGATCGCTATGCAGATGGAGGGCGTCGTTACCCGGCTTCTGGCCCTGCTGCGAAACGAGCATGCCCAACTGCCGGTGCTGACCGAGCGCATCCAGCTCGCGCCGCTGATTGAAAGCGTCTGGCGGCCTTTCGCCGAGAGGGCGGCCGCGAAGCAATTGAATGTCACCCGGGCCGTGCCGGACGGAGCCGAAGTCGAAACCGACCCCGTGTTGTTGCGCTCCATCCTCACCAACCTGGTGGACAATGCCATGGAATACACTCCCCATGGCGGATCGGTGCGCGTCGAAACGGAAGTCCGGACCACCCAATTCACGCTGCAAGTGACCAATACCTGCGACGATCTCACCGTGAACGATCTATCACACTTCTCGGAGCGGTTCTGGCGCAAAGATAGCGCGCGTTCCGATCCGAACCACAGCGGGTTGGGACTGTCGCTGGTAAAGGCGTTCAGCGAACGCCTGGGACTTCAACTCGAAGCCAGGCTTGTCGATCCATCCACTCTTTCCATCACGGTGACGGGACCGATATTGAGCGGAGTCCCGAAAACGAACTGACCGAAGAAAACCTCACGGCACCTTGCGCTGGATCGGGTGGACGCCACTTCATTCAGCCGATCCCACGCGGACGACCTCCGCGCCGACGATGCAGACATCGTCCACGAAACCCTGCTTGCCGGCGTACTGTCGGATATCCGCCAGCAGTTCGTCGAATAGCTGTTCGACCGGCAAATCAACCCGCTGACGCACCGCGGCCAGCAATCGATCCGGGCCATACTCTTCGCCAGCGGTGCCCTCCACCTCATAGAGGCCATCCGTGTAGAGCACGATCAGGTCATGCCGCGCCAGCGCGCTCCGGCAAAGCGGGTACTCCGATTCCTCAAAAACCCCGAGCGCCGGCCCGGGCCGGCTATTCGGGAACCGCAAGGGCTCGACCACGCCCGCGCTGCGTCGCACCAACAAGGGGCTGGGGTGGCCTGCGCTTGAGTAACGCAGTTCGCCGCGCGCGAGATCAATCACCAGATAGAACGCCGACGCAAACATCGGGCTGCGTGTTTGTGTCAGAATGGCGATCAAGCGGAGGTTGATCTCCGTCAGAAACGTGGCCGGTTCCGCCGCCACCGGCAGCAGGTCGTCAGCCAGCGCGCGCACCATCGCGGTCGCCAGCGCGGCGCGGACGCCGTGGCCCATGACGTCGCAAATAAGCACGCCGGCTTCCGTGTCGGAAATCGGGATCACATCGAAGAAATCTCCACCCACCGCGCCCGTCGGGTGATAGCGGTGATGGAAATGCAGCGCACTCTCCGGCGCAATGGCGTCGCGCGGAAACGTCGGGTAGCGTTGCGGGAGAAAGGCCTGTTGGATTTCGCGCGCCATGGTGAGGTCGCCTTCCATCTGCGCGTTCTTTTCCCGCAATTCGCTCGTGTAACGGGCGATCTGTTCCTCCAACCGTTTGCGTTCGAGCGCGCTGGTGATCGCGCGCAACAACGAGGGCACGTCGAGGGAGTCCTTCGGGAGGTAATCTTTCGCCCCGCGCTTCATCGCTTCGACGGCGACAGCCTCGCTGCCCATGCCGGTTAGCATGATCACCGCCGGCTGGCGCGCCGACGGCAGGCTGCGAATGTGGGCGAGCACGGTCATGCCGTCGGCGCCAGGCAACTTATAGTCGAGAAGCACGAGGGTGTAGTTGGCCAGGGAGATTTCTGTTATGGCCTTTTCGGCGGTATCCACCCACTTCGACGCGAACTGCAGGTCCGCACCCAGCGTCGGGAGCAACCGTTGCAGGATCTCCGCATAGACCGGACTGTCCTCAACAACCAGCAGGGGTACGGGCGCGGCGCTCATGGGGCCGTATTGTTCTTCGGCGGAAGCTTGGAGATCTGCAGCCAGTACTGCTGGATGTCCTCGACCAACTTCAGGCAGTCGTCGAACTGTACGGGCTTGGTGAGATAACTGTTCGCGCCAACCTTGTAGCAGCGGGCGACGTCTTCCTCGCGGTCGGAGGTTGTGAGCACCACCACGGGGATTCCTTTCATCCGCAGATCGGTCTTGACCTGTTCGAGCACTTCCACGCCGTTTTTCTTGGGCAGGTTCAGGTCGAGTAAAATGAGGTCGGGACGCGGCGCCGTGCCGGGTTTGGAGTACTGCCCGCGCTGAAAGAGGAAGTCCAGAGCCTCCTCGCCATCGTGGCAAACGAAGACGTGATTGCCCTTGCGACTGCGCCGAAAGGCCTCAATCGTGATCTCCACGTCGGCCGGGTTGTCCTCCACCAGGAGAATATCAAACGGTGGGTGCGAGTTCGGCGCGTCCATTGGCTGTCGTCTTGCTGGCGTCCATGGCGGTCGCGGTTTGTGTTTCCTTCAGTCCCCGCTTCGGCAGGGTGAAGTAAAACGTCGTGCCCTTGCCGAACTCACTCTCCACCCAAACGCGACCACCGGGCCACTCTATCACGCGCTTGACGATGGTCAATCCAATCCCCGTCCCCTCGTCGTCGCGCTGCAAGCGTTGAAAAATCTGGAAAATCTTCTCGAAATACTCCGGCTCGATGCCCGCGCCGTTGTCACGGACATGAACGACGTACTCGGCCGGACCGGTCGGTGGATTCTCCTTCTCCTCGCAGCCGATCTCGACAACCGGATGCGGGTTCTCATTGTACTTGATCGCATTGGAAATTAGATTGTGGAATACCCCCGTCATCGCTGTCGCATCGCACAGGACCGTCGGCAGCTTGTCCACGCGCAGGTCCACCTTCTTCGCGTCGATCGCATACTGCAGGTTCACGCGCACATGGATGAGCATGGTGTTGAGGCCGACCGTCTCAAACGGGTTTCGCTGGTGACCCAGGCGCGAGAACTTCAGGAGATCGCTGATCAACCGCTGCATCCGTAGCGCCGCATTGCGGATCACATCGACGCAATGGCGTCCCTCTTCATCCAATTTGTCCCGGTAATCGTCCACCAAAAACTTGCTGAACGCTTCTATCCCCCGCAGCGGCTCCTTCAAATCATGGCTGATCACGTAGGTGTGCTCATCCATTTCCTTCTGTGTCGCCTTCAACTGTTTCTGTGCGCGGGCCAGTTTCACCTGTGCTTCTTCGACGCGTTTAACGAGGTCGCTCAACAATCTGCCGACGTCGTTCACCTCGGCGAGGTCGCTCTCGAGTTCTTCGCCGCGCGATTCTCCGGCGTCCACGCGCTTCACGAATCCCAGCAACTCCTTCAATGAGTCCCGCACCGGCGCCGACGCGAGAAATGAGGCCCCCAGTGCCGCGATCACCACCACCACACCAAGGATTAGATCCATGAACACCGCGTGCATCACCACCTCGCTTGTCAAGGCCTGTCCCATCCCAACTCCACAGTGCCCACCGCCTTCGACCCATTTCCCACGGGTGCCTTCACGATGATCAGCGATTCCGGCTTCACCTGGCGGTATTTGGGGAAGATTTCACGATCGTTGCTGTCGAGAATGCGGACAAAAAGGATTTCCTGGTCCGGATTGATCAATTCCACGGCTCGCGCCATCGCGGGAATATCGTTGCTCACCACGGCGGAAACGACGGACTTGGCCAGGGTTTGTGCGGCGATTTCCCCGCGATGCCGGGTCATCTTTTGCTGCTCGTCCAACTCCCGCCATAGGTGCGCCGCCGTCATGACCACGACTGTCGCAAGGGTCACCGTGGCCATCCAGGCGGCGTATTGGACTTTGATGTTGTACTTCGAAAACCATCCGCACCCTCGTCTTGCGTCGCGCGTGACCCGTTGCCCGCGTCGGCGCCGCGTAAGATTGTCATCCCCGGCTCACCAAACGTCAAGCCAGCCATTGTCATTGATGATCAGTATCTTACAGCGTTGTACAACCACCCAGCCGCCGCCCGCCGCTGGTCGAATGGGAAGAATTTGAACGTCGGCTTTTTCTTTGTGTCACAAAGCACAAAGGATATTGCGCCGCCATGCAACTGGAACACGCCGAACACACCCTCGAAACCATTCGCACGCTGATGGACCGCAGCCAACGGTACGAACACCTCTCGGGGTATTCGGGTTTACTGGCCGGCGGCACGACCCTCCTCGGTTGCGCCGTGCTCGGCTTGAAGCTGCTGCCTTTCGGCCCGCGCCTCGACTTCGCGGTGGTCTGGAGCGCTGTCTTCGCCGTTGCGTTCGCCGGCCATCTACTCGTCACATTTGGGCGCGCCCGCCAACGGGGCGAACCCGTTTGGTCGCGCCAGGCGCGCACCGTTCTGCTGGCCGTTCTTCCGAGTTTTGGTGTCAGCCTGGCGATCACCGTCTTGATGTGGCGGCTTGACCGGCTCGATCTACTACCCGCACTCTGGCTGTTGCTGTATGGTTGCGGGGCGCTCGCGACCAGTTTTTTCGCGCCGCGTTCCATCGCCTGGTTGGGCCTGACCTGTCTGGTAATTGGAACTATCAGCTTGGCGACGCTACCGGGTCACGCGATACTGACCATGGCGGTCGGTTTTGGCGCCACCCACATCGGTTTTGGCGTCGGGGTCCTCGTCGCCGAAAGACGCGAAGCGCGAACGCGCGCCTTCTGGAGGCAGGTGGAGCGCCTCGCCGCATTGAGCGCGACGGAATAGGAACGATCATCATGGCAGACAAACTCGGCAAACTGAATCCAACAAAGCTGGCCGTCGACCGCGCGGCGTTCGACAAACTGGAGCCGGCCATTCACACCAAGGCGCGCCTGGCCATCGTCTCCATCCTCGCCGCCAACGAATCGTTGTCCTTCACGGAATTGCGCGACGGGCTGGAACTCACCGACGGCAATCTCGCCGCGCACCTGCGCGCGCTCGTTGACGCGGGCCTGGTCCGCCTGCGCAAAATCGGCAACCCGAACAAGCCGACCACCGCGGCGTCTCTCTCCGCCACCGGTCGGAGCGCTTTCACGCGTTATCTGGAGGGCCTGGAACACATCGTGAACCGCCATCGCTGAGACGGCGGTCTTCCCTTTTTTGTGCCAGATACTTTGTAGTACAAAGTAAAAGAAACACTCCCTCCCATGAATACCGCCGACTGGCTCGCCTACTTCCGCCAAAACGAACTCGACCGCCGCGGCATCGCCTGGCATGAAGGCATTCCTCTCCGCCCGCGCCTGCGCGGACCAGTCCATTGTTCCTTGCTCCGATTGGCCGACAAAGCTGAACATGCCGCCGAGCGCCTGGTAGAAACACGGTCGAAGGACAACACCGAGTTCGACACTATGGTTGAGTTCCTCGCCGCTGAGAAGCAGGAACATGCCCGACTCTTGAGACACGCCGCACAACTCCTGACGGCACCTTGCCTCCACGCTCCGAGGATTCCCCATCCTTTCCACCTGCCGAAGCTCCCGCGGCTTTACGAAGCTGGAGTTTTACGGACAATTTCAGGCCAGCTTGCTCAGGATGCACTCGTCCTCAACTTTCTGGCCCGGTTGCGCGACGCGGCTGGTACGGGTGTCCTGCAAACAGTCTGCGACCAACTATTGCACGATTTGAAATTCCACATTCGTTTCGGCTGCGACCTCCTCAATCAGTCACCCAAGCGGACACGATTCTGGCTATTGTTATTCACGCGCTTCGTCACCGTTATCCCGTCGTTAACCGTGGAGCACCGGGCAACGCTCGCCGCCTTGGACGTTTCAGGACTGGAACTGGTGCGAGGGTCGCGGGCCAACTTCACGGCGGTCAGGGACGCAATCCTTCACGGAATCTCCTTTGCCCTTGGCGCCGCTGAGCAAGTCATTTCGCGGAAACGCCCGTCGCCGATACCGACGAAGACGTTGTTTCATCCACACGATTTGCGGGTCGCGCCGCTACTCAACGCAAGTGTGCCGCGGCAACAGCCCCGGCCCCATCAGGCGCTACTGATCAATCCCTTCTACCCGAAAGATCCGCACGCCAGCTTCGGCAAACACGTGCTGACGCCCACGCTCGCACTCACCAGCATCGCGGGGGCTACCCCGCCGAATTGGGACGTATCCTACTGGGATGAGAACCTACTGCAAGGTCCGCCACCATGCGTCCCGCTCCCGCAAGTTGTGGGGATCACCGTGCATCTCACGTTTGCCGAACGCGCGTTCGAACTTGCGCGCTGGTACCGGCAACAGGGAGCCCTCGTGGTGTTGGGCGGGCTGCATGCCCTCTCCTGTCCCGACGAGTGCGCGCCCCACGCCGATGCGCTGGCGATCGGTGACGGCGTACAACTCTGGCCGCAAATCCTCCGCGATGTGGAAGCTGGCGCGTTGCAGCGCGTGTACCACGCCGACTATCGCCGTCCGTATCGCGAAGACCCGGCGCCGCGTCGTGAATTGGTCCCCCGTTGGGGTTTCCTTACATCGACAAGCCTCATCGCCACGCGCGGCTGCCACAATCGTTGTGGTTTCTGCTATCTCTCAACCGACGGCTTGCACATGCCGTACTTGATGCGTGATCCGGAGCAAATCGTCCAGGAGTTCGCGAAGGACCGCCAGCCGTATGGTGTCTTCATCGACAATAACCTGGGCTCACGTCCTGAATACCTGCGCAAACTCTGCCGTGCTTTGCGTCCCCTCGAGAAAATCTGGAGCGCTGCCATCACGATCGATGTCACCGACCAACCGGCGCTCGTGCGCGAGATGGCGCTGGCCGGTTGTACGGGGGTGTTCATCGGCTTCGAGTCATTGAGCGACGACAATCTCGTCGATGCCCACAAACGAACCTCGCGCACTGAGGATTACGGGCGACGCGTTCGCATCCTCCACGACAACGGCATCCAGGTGAACGGCAGCTTCGTGCTCGGCTTCGACCTTGATCGTCAGAACGTTTTCGAGAAGACCGCACAATGGATCGAGGACCACCGGCTCGAATGCGCCACCTTCCACATCCTTACCCCTTATCCGGGGACACCGCTCTACAAAAAGATGGAGACGGAAAAGCGGCTGTTGCATCGCAACTGGAACTTGTATGACACAGCCCATGTCGTCTTCCAACCGCGTCACATGACGCCCGAAGAGTTGGCGGACGGCTACGCGTGGTGTTATGAACGATTGTTTTCGCACCGTTCGATTTGGAAGCGCCGTCCCGTGGACGCGAGCGCCGTGCTGCCGTATCTCGCCATGTCGTACCTCTACAAACGCTCGAACCGTTTCTGGCATTTGCTCATCCGCCACCGCCTGCAACACACCGTGTGGCATCCGCTTGTCGAATACACACGCCAGCGCCACGTGTGCTTCCGCCGTCGATTGGAAACGTCGTCCACCGAGCGTTCCAAGGTGCGCCAACCGCAGGTGGTCGTGAGCGCCGGTGTCTAGCGCATTCCGTCGCCCACTCGACATTCCCCTCATCGCAGGCTATCCTTTACCCAGCGAAAGGCATGAAAACGGTAAAGCTACAAGTGGACGCCATGTCCTGCGCGAGTTGCGCGAAAGCGGTCGAAAAGGCGCTTTCCGCAGTGACCGGCGTAGATAAAGCTTCTGTCAATTTCGTTTCCAAGACCGCCACCGTCAATGTACAAAACACACTGGCCAACGAGCAGCCCCTGATCGACGCTGTCAAGCGCGCCGGGTATAGCGCCCATCTTCCCGTTCGTGATCGCGAAACCCAGGAGAACCGCGCTGCGCGCCGCCAATTCGTCAAAGTCATCGGCATTGGTGCGCTGCTGGTCGTGGGATGGGTGCTGGGCGCAACCAAGCTTGTGCCCGCGACCGTTGCGACCGGGTTGGTCATCATCGCGTTGGTTCTTGCCGCCTGGCCGATCTTTCTCCGCGCCATCAAGGCGTTGCTCGGCAAACGGCTCGACGCGGATGTCCTCGTGACCATCGCCGTCATCGCCGCCTCGTCGGTCGGTGAATTTGTCGCGGCAGCCGAAGTCGCCTTCATCATGCTGCTCGGCGCGCAACTCGAGGAATACACCATCCGTCGTGCCCGCCGTTCACTCGGCAGCCTGCTTTCTCTGGTGCCGCCGACCGCGCACGTAAGACGCGATGGGAAGGAAGAGGAAGTTGCCGCCGCGGAATTGCAGGTGGGCGACGTCGTGGTGGTGCGCGCGGGCGAACGCATCCCCGTGGATGGCGTCGTGCAAAGCGGCATGGCGTCCGTGAACCAGGCGCCTGTCACGGGCGAAAGCATGCCCGTCGACCGGAGCGAGGGCGATGAAGTGTTCGTCGGCACGCTCGCGGAGACCGGTGCCCTGATCATCGAGGCCCGACGCGTCGGTGAAGACACGACCCTCGCTCGCATCGCCCAACTCGTCGAAGCCGCGCAACAACGCGAAGCGCCAATCCAACGGACTCTCGACCGCGCGGCGGGCTGGCTCGTACCAATCATGCTGACGCTATCGGCGCTCGTTTATGTTTTCTCACACGACGTGGCGCGGGCAATCACGGTCTTGATCGTGGCCTGCCCCTGCGCCCTGATCTTGGCGACGCCGACCGCCGTGATGGCCGCAATCGCCCGCGCGGCCCGTGCCGGCGTGCTCATCAAAGGTGGACAGTACCTCGAAGCCACGGCGCGTTTGCACACCATCGTGTTCGACAAGACCGGCACGCTCACGCATGGCGAGCCGGAAGTCACGCACGTCAGCCGATTTGACCAGCACAGCGAAGCCGAACTCGTCCAGATGGCTGCCGTCGCCGAGAAGATGAGCGCCCATCCCGTCGCCCGCGCCATCATGCGCAAGGCCACTGCGCTGGGTCTCGTGACCGAGGACCCGGCGACCTTCGAAGCCCATCATGGCCGCGGCGTGGTTGCCGAGCGCAACGGCCAGAAGCTCGTCGTCGGCCAGACGGGATTGATGGATGATCAATCGATCGTGATGAGCGACGCGCTCCACACGCACATGGACGAACATCACGACGAAGGCCACACGACCATCGTCGTCGCCCACGATGGCGAAATCTGCGGCACCATTTGCGTTGCCGATACGGTGCGCGCCCGCGCCGACGAAGCGATCAGCGACCTGCGCAAAATGGGTATCGAAAAGGTCGTCATGCTCACCGGTGACAACAAGCGGGTCGCCATGCAGATCGCCGACAAATTGGGTATCGATGAAGTAAAAGCCGACGTGTTGCCGGAACAGAAAGCCGCGCACATCGAATCGTTACGGCAAAAAGGCCGACTCGGCGGCGTCGCCATGGTCGGCGACGGCATTAACGACGCGCCTGCGCTGTCCGTGGCCGATGTCGGCATCGCGATGGGCCTGGGTGGCACCGACGTGGCCCACGAAGCAGCCGATATCGCTTTGATGGCCGACGACCTCTCGAAAATCGCGTTCGCCGTCGGCTTGAGCCGCCACACCTTGCAAATCATCAAGCAGGGATTACTCTTCGCTCTCGTCTATAACGTCGTGATGGTCACCACCGCCGCCACCGGCCACCTCCACATGATCGGCGGCGCCATCGCCCACCAGTTCAGCAGCGTCCTCGTAATCGTGAACGCGATGCGGTTGTTGAGATATCGGTAATCGGCGCGGTCAGGAGACCTGCGCCGAACGAAGCGCATCATTCACTTAATCGTGTGAGCCCAAATTGACAGAGCGGCTCATAGCTGCTTCTCGCAGTGCAGGCAGATTGCAGCCTGCGGATGGATTCGGTGAGTGCAATAGGGACATCTCTTCCGTGTTACTAACGCCACCACGATACCAATCGGACCCAACAAAAGACGCAGTAGAAACTCGGCCACGCCTTCCCCAGCCCATGCCCCCATCATGACGCCGATGGCTCCGCAAGCGATCCAAAGGCCTAAGACGGTTATCAGAATCTCCACGGCTGCACTTGAACCTAACACGAATCGGCTGTCGTCATGCGGTGGGTTTTTCCCGCACCCGGATGATCATCCTCTTCATGCCGGCCTCGTCTCCCTCGCCTTCGCTGATGGCTTCCAACTCCCGGTCTTTCTCCATGTGCAGGTGGATGACGCGGCGGTCGAAAGCGTTGAACGGGCCGATCTTCACGGCGTCACCCCAGCGGCGGACATTGTCGGCGGCTTCGAGGACTTTCTTGAGAGTGTCGTCGCGCTGGCGCTCGCGATAGCGTTCGCAATCGACCGTCACGCGCGGGGCCTCGGCGCTGGCGCGCTGGAGGATGCGATTCACCAAAAACTGCAACTGGCTGAGGGTCTGGCCGTGTTTGCCAATCAGGCGGCCGGGTTCGGCGGTGGCGATGTGCAGCAACGTCGAACCGTCCATCGTGAAAACCTCGACTTTGGTCTGCAAGCCAAGACCGTCGAGCATTTTCTGCAGGACTTCGCGGGGATCAAGCGGCGGACCGGAGGGAACAGATGGACTGGATGAGGTTGGGGTTTCCGTTTCCATGGTTAGGCTCCTGTTTTTTGGATGCGTTCGGCCCTCTCCCTGCGGGGTTGGCTACGACGCCTCGTAATGTCGAGTTGCGCGCTACTTTACCGAAAATCATTTCGCTTTTCCAGCGGGCGCCAGCGGGGTCGCCGGGGTCGCGCTGTCCCCCTTGCGCATGCTCCACCATTGCTGGGCAATCGAAAGAAATTGCTGCACGGTGTAATACAGCACCACGCCCGCGGCCAGCTTGTAAAAAATAAACATCATCATCAGCGGCATGAACATCATCATCTTCTGCTGTTGCTGATCACCGGTCTGCGGCGTAATCTTCATCTGCCAAACTGACAGGCCCGTCATGACCAGCGGCAGCGGATTAATCGGCAGCCCCAACACCTGGAAGATCGTGTCCGGCGCCGAAAGGTCGTGGATCCAAAGAAACGACTGCCCGCGCAGTTCGATGGCGCTGACGAGCATGCGGTAGAAGGCAAATAGCACCGGAATCTGCACCACCATCGGCAAACACCCGGAGACGGGGTTGATCTTGTGCTCCTTGTAGAGCTTCATCGTCTCCGCGTTCAGTCGCTGCGGATCGTCCTTGTACTTCTCTTTGAGCTTGTTGATCAGCGGCTGGAACTTCTGCATGGCCTTCATCGACTTGATGCTCTTCGCCTGGATCGGCCAGAAGAGGATCTTGATGAGAATGGTGACAAGAATAATCGCGATGCCATAGCTCGGGATCAGCCCGTAGAAAAACTTCATGCCCTTCAGGAGGACCACGCTGATCACGCCCCAAAACCCAAATTGCATCACCTCTTCCTGGCCCTTGCCAAGTGCCGCCAGCCGCTCATACGCTTTCGGCCCGGCGTACCACGTGAACTCGTAGCGCTCGTTCACGTTGGTGCTCGCGGCGGTGGGCCGGAGGGTCAGCGCGGCGAATACGCCATGGGGCGGCTCCTTCGCCTTCCAGTCGGCGGGCGGTGCGAGATCCACCTGTTTGCATTCGATTGCGGTGGCGTTCGTCTCCGGCGTGAGGATCATCGCGAAGAACTGGTTCTTCACGGCGCCCCAGCGCGCGCTGATCTCCTCGCTGACAATCCCTTTGTCGGCGTTCTTGGTGATCTGCTTCAGGTCGCGGTACTGGTACTTGTCTCCCAGAAGCCAGCTCGCGGTAAGGTACGTGGGCAATTCCTTTACCGTCGTCGGTGTTACCGTCCCGATCACCAACCCCGCGGTAGTGGGCAACGGTTCGGAGCCTCGGGCTACACGGGCGATCTCAACTGTGCCGGCGATCAAGTATCCGTCGTTGAGTGCAAACGTCTTGGTGATCGCCCAGCCCGCTCTCGTTTGACGTTTCATCACGACGGTGTTTGACGCCGGCTGCTCCACCGCAAATACCGAGTCAGGACCAGCGTTCGTGATCCCCGTCAAGGCCAGTGCCGGGATGAAATTCGTTCCGTTGAGCACCACATCGCCAGAGCCATTGACCTTGTGCTTGAGCAGCCCGACAGAACGCACACCGCCACCCCAACTTGTAAATTCCATGCGGACAAATTCATTGCTCAGCGTGACGATTTGCTCGGGCAGGCGGGGTTCCTCGGGTTGGACAGCGGCGTCCTTCGGTTGTTCGACCGGCTTCAGCGCGGGCCCCTCCACCGTCGTCTGCGGCGCCGCATTGGTTACGACAGCCGCATTTGCCACCTTGGCCGCTTTCGGCTTCGGCGGATAAATATGATTAATCAGCGCCTGCCAGCCGATCAGGGCAGCCAGACAGCCGAGAACTACCAGCATTGTCTTCCTGTCCATCATCGCTTCGGCACCGGGTCGTAACCGCCAGCCGCAAACGGATGGCACCGCGCCAGCCGCGCGGCTGACAGCCACAGTCCGCGGGTGGGGCCAAGTTTTTCAATCGCTTCGTGGGCGTAACCGGAACAGGTGGGATGAAAGCGGCAGCAGCCCACCGGGGGTGCGGGTAAGAGCATCTTCAGCGGCGACAGACACCGATAGAGCCGCAGCAGCAAAAGAAGTAAAGGTTTGATCACGTCTCGTTCAGGATGCCCGCCGCCAGAAACAGCCGCAATAAATCCGCCTCCACGTCCTGGCGGTGCTTTCCGTTGATGGCGCTGCGGGCAACCATGACAATCTGTAAATTGGTTTTGAGTTTCTGTTTGTTCAGCCGATACGCCTCGCGCAGAAGCCGCCGCGCGCGATTGCGGATGACCGCACCGCCGATCTTGCGGCTCGTGACGACCCCCAGCGCGCGACCCGCCGGTGGATCGTCCACCGCGTAGAGCACGACAAACCGGCCAACGAACTTGCGACCGTGTTCATACGCGCCCCGAAACTGGTAGCCGCGCTGGAGTCGCTCGCGTTTGGGCAATGTACGGCTTCCCTGCAAAACGGCCTCCGCCTCGCCACCACAACAGTCTCGACCTACACAGAAAGGCGCTTGCGCCCTTTGCGACGACGACGACTTAATGTCGCGCGGCCACGTTTCGTGCGTGTCCGCTTCAAAAACCCGAATCTTCGTTGCCGCCGAATCTTGGACGGCTGATATGTCCGTTTCATGTGTCAGTCCCTGTTTTGGGGAACGCGCATCATAGCAGGCACGACTCGATTGTCAACCACCGAGCAAAGCGGCTGGAAGCGAAGCATTTCAAGACCGCGCATGCCCTGAAGCCGACCCTCCTTGGGGCCGGCCGGCTGGGACTGGCACACAATGCGCTATTAGCCTGGATGCTATGAAACACAAGGGTTTGGCGCGATGGCTAACGCTATCGGTACTAATCTGTCCGTTCTCTTTCTCGGCGGAAACCAAGGATGAGGCCGCTCCTCGTCCGGTACCGCAAAACAGCCCCGCCGCTGCCGTCTCAGAACTGCGAAATCAGGACTCCGTTTTCTCCATCCTTATTGAGGCATTCCGCCAGGTCCAGGGGCGGGTCATCCAAACCGACTACGAAGCCCGTATCAAGGCCGCCAATGCGCTCGATGACCTCAAGACACGCCGCCGCGTCATTGTGTTGGCAAATGAAGAGCGCGACCTGCGCGTGAAGAAGCTTTACCACCAGATTGGCAACCTCTGCGCCACCTACGACACCACGCGCCATGACGACGAACTCGCAGCGGGTGTGGAAGTCCCCGTCAACATCGACACCACCCATGCGGCGAAGACCTTGATGGATTACGTCTTCATCGCGCCCGCGGCGGATGACAAGTCTGGTGAGAAGAAAACGCAGACAATTCCCGCGAGCAACTACCTGCTCGACAAGCTGCCCGACCCGGTCGAGTAGTCGTCACGCCCGAATAAACATCCGCGCGAACTGTTCGTAGATCCTGGCCGACACCGGTCCCGGTTTCCCCGTCCCGATCTGCTTTCCATCGACCGTCACAACTGGCGCCACCTCGGACGTTGTACTAGTCAGGAAGATCTCCTCCGCCGCGTAGAGATCGGACTTGCTGATTCGCTCCTCCGCAGCTTCAATCCCCGCCGCGCGCCCCGCCTCAAGCAGCTTGTCGCGCGTGACGCCAGCCAGGATATGCGTGCTCTTCGGGGGCGTACGTAATCGCCCTCGGCTGACCAGGAATACATTGCCCGCCGTCGCTTCATTCACGGTTTCATCTTCCTGCACAAAAATCGCGTCGCTCGCACCCGCTTTCTTCGCCGCCTGATAGGCCAGTACGCTGGGCAGCAGAGCAATGCTCTTGACGTCGCAGCGCGCCCAGCGAAATTCCGGCAGGGTTATGACGGCTATGCCATTCGCCGTCAATTTCATCGCGCGCACCGGAAGCTCGCGCACTGTCATCACAATCGTTGGTTTGGCATCTTTCGGCATTCCCCGGTGGCGCGGCGCGCAGCCCCGGGTGATTTGCAGGTAAACAATCGCCTCGGCGAAACCGGAGCGCTTTACACCTTCTTCGATAATTGACGTCAATTGCTCCGCCGTGGCCGAGACTTTGATCTCAATGGCCTCAAGGCTTCGGAAGAGTCGCGCCAGATGTGCGTCCGTCGCGAAGGGTTTGCCGCCGTACGTGCGTACGACTTCGTAGATGCCGTCCGCGAACTGAAAACCACGATCCTCCACGCGCACGGTGGCGCGTTCGAGGGGCAGAAATTCTCCGTTGACGTATGCGATTTCCGGCATGGTTGGTCGTCCCCCTTGTCGAGAAAAACAACGGGTCGACTATAGTTTTGTGCCCACCGTCTGTCAACGGCGCCGTACCAGTTCTTACTTCGCGCGCTGTTGGAAACACAAGTCGAACCCGTCCGGGTCGCTCACGGTCAACTGCTTCATCCCGTAACGCGTCGTCTCGGGTTCTTTGACGTTACACCCCTTACCGCGAAGTTCTGTATTCGCCCCATCGACATCCGGACAATCGAAATAAAGGGTCAGATCGTTGTGACCAGCGACACGCACGGGCTTGCCCGGGCGATGTTCGTCCTCATATTTGGCATTGAGCATCAGCACCGCATCGCCATGCTTGAGCATTGCCCAATAAAAATGTCCGTCGGGTTCATACTTGTGGAGAACTTCAAACCCGAGAACGTCCCGATAGAACGCCACTGACCGGTGCATATCGTAAACCTGAAACAGTGGAGTGATACCCTTGATAGTGATGGCCATGTGTTGATTCCTTTCGCGCTATCTGGTCTTTGTAGCCGTCCCATTTCAAAATGCTATCGAAAAAAAGGCTCGGAGCGGGTTTTTGATTGAATTTTTATTACAATTCTTCTAGGTTGCGCGGCGGGGGTTTTGAATTATGGGAGGAATTCGTAAAGGGCCGAGGTTTTTCTCGGCGGTGGCCGTTTTCTATGTGGCGCTTTGCCTGTCCGTGGCGGGGGAAACCAATTCTCCACCTGCGGGAAAGGACCTGCCGCCCGAAGGCGGTGTCGAATGGGCCCAGCACGTCGTTCAGTCTTACCAGCAACTCCAGGAGCAGCAGCGATCAATGCTCATTGGCATTGAGCAGGCCCGGCAGGACGCGGCTGCGGCCGCGCGCGCGGTCGAACAGGCCCGCCAGGATGCCGAAGCCTCTGCAAAACGGAATAGTGAAGAGGTCGAAGCGCGACTGAATCGCATCGAACAATCCGTCACGGCGCAGCGGGAACACGAGATTGAGACCGTCCGGCTTTCGCAACGTTCCACCCTCATCACGGTCGGCATTTTTGCGAGCCTTGGATTCCTGGGAACGATGTTCTTCGTGGTGTTTCTACTGCGGATGATGAACCGCCGCACGGAGACCCTGATCACACAGTTCACGGGGCAGATGCTTGGTACCGGTTTCACGCCCGCCGCTCTCGCCTCTGGCGACACGCACGTGGTTTCGGTAAACCGCGTCGAGCAGTCCACCGCGCGTTTTGTCAACACCATCGAGCGGCTCGAGAAGCGCATCAACGAACTGGAAGGAACCGCGGACCCATTGCCCGAGGCCGAGCAGCCGGAGTTGAAGAAACCGGCCGATGCGCCACCGGCGACGACCGAACCTCATTCCGAAACCCCCGAACTGGATGCGGCCACGACGCGCGCCAAAACCGAAAAGGCGGAGCGCGACGCCCGCATTGCTTTGCTCTTGGGAAAAGGACAGGCGTTACTCAACCTGTCGCAAGCCGACACCGCGCTCGTGTGCTTCGACGAAGTGATCGCGCTGGATTCGACCATTGCCGAGGCGTTCGTCAAAAAAGGCATGGCGCTGGAGAAACTCGGGAATCTTGACGGGGCCATCGACTGCTACGACCGTGCCATCGCGTTGGACAACTCGATGACCATGGCCTACTTGAACAAGGGCGGGGTGTTCAACCGTTTGGAACGCTATGGCGAAGCATTGCAGTGCTACGAACAGGCGCTACGCGCGCAACAAAAACCCAGCATCGCGTAGGTTCACGCGGGAGGGACGCGGGCTGCTCTCGACTTCAAGGGCCTTCTTGGCGAGTTGGAAATTCGCCCGCATGAGTTCGCGGTTTTCCTCCTCCTTTGCGGCCAACTGGCTTTCCAATTCCCCGATGCGGCCCTCATAAGCGATAATCTTCCGCTCCACATTCGTCTGGGCCCGGGCAATTCGCTCTTCCAACTCGACCATGCGCCGGGTCGCTTCGGCCTGTGCGGCGATCAGGCTTTCGCGTTGTCCGTAGAGCGCCTGCACGAGCCGGTTCATCATCATCCGCGCGAGCTGCGGAAGCAATGCCGCGCGCCCGGTTGCCGGGGCGCTTTCGAGGCGCTCGTAGTCGGGCCGAATCAGCTCCAGGGAGCCGCCGGGCGCGCCGGGGTGGCGGAGCGGTTCCGCGGAAAAGAATTCGGATATGGAATAAGGGGGAACGACGATAGACTCCCTGCAGTTCGTACAGGAGATGACGGCATTAACGCCATCGTCATTCACGGCCAATTTTTGGCCACAATTCAGGCAACGAAACTTGATCACGGCCCCCTCCTTGGTAGAAACCGTGCGCCAACAATGGCGCGACTCGAGACGTGAGTCAATCCAAATTCCGGGCTCCGCGCGAAAAAATCGGTGAAGGCATCCAGACAACGGCCCGGTCCGATCGCGCTAGTCTCCCTCGGCAAGGAGAATGTCCCGACGAAGGGAGGCGGCCTCGGCAACGCTCTCGAGTTCCGGCTCTTCCACCTCGGCGACCCGCGGGTGCAACGCACGATCGCGCGCCAAGAGCATGTAGATGGAAGGTACGACAAACAAGGTGAACATGGTCCCGATCATCATCCCGCTGACGAGCACAATGCCGATACTGTTTCGCGAACCGGCGCCGGGTCCCCGGGCCAACACGAGGGGAAAGTGACCGGCAACCGTCGCCACGGACGTCATCAGAATGGGACGCAAACGCGTTCCGGCAGCTTCAATGACCGCGTTGAGTTTGGTCTTGCCCGACTCTTGCAGCGTGTTGGCAAATTCCACGATGAGGATTCCGTTCTTGGAAACCAATCCCACCAGGGTGATCAACCCGATCTGGCTGTAGATGTTCAGTGTTGTGAATCCGAGAAAGCTGAACAGCATCGCGCCCGAGAGCGCCAGCGGCACGGAACCGAGCAGAATGATGAACGGATCGCGGAAGCTCTCGAATTGCGCCGCCAGCACCAGGTAGATGAGGATGAAGGAAAGTATCAGGGTCGTGTTCAGGTTGTTCCCTTCCACACGCAGTTGTCGCGCTTCCCCGGCATAATCAATGGTGTAGCCCCGGGGCAGAATCTTCGCGGCTTCCTGCTCGAGCACCTTCAGCGCCTGGTCCAACGTCGCGCCCGGGCGGATGGCCCCCTGGACCTTGACGGAATTCAATTGCTGGAACCGATAGATCGCCCTCGGTTCCGTCGTTTGCTTCAGGGTCGCAAAAGTCGAAAGTTGCACCAGCTTTCCATTGGGGCCGCTGACGTAGTAATCTTTCAACTGCTCGGCATTCAGGCGTTGTACGCGCGCCACCTGTGGAATGACCTTGTAGCTGCGGCCTTGAATGTTGAAGCGATTGACGAAGTTGCCCCCTAACATCGTGCCAAGGTCGAGGCCAACCTGCTGCAGGTTCAATCCCAGCGATGCAACCTTGTCTCGGTCAAAGACGACCTCCGTTTGCGGCTGGTCGAATTTCAGGTCGGTATCCGCAAACACGAAAACACCGCTCTGGAGGGCTTTCAAAACCAGTTGATTGGCGAAGTCGATGAGTTCCCGCGGCTCGGCCGTGGACGCGATGACGAATTCGACGGGGAACTGTCCGCCTCCGGGTAGCGGCGCGGGAGTCGTGGCGATCACGCGAACGCCGGGAATGGTGCTCACCCTTCCGAAGACCTCGCCGAGTATCTGCTCGGTGGAGCGTTTCCTTTCGCTCCAGGGCTTGGTCACCATGCCCGAAAAACCGCCTGACGGATTGGTGAGCTGGAAGGTGTGCTCGGTCTCCGGCATCGATTCGAACACGTCGTTCACTTTTTCGGTGTAACGCGTCGTCTGGTCGACGGTGGAATTCGGCGCTGCCTGGACAATCCCAAACACCACGCCCTGGTCCTCTTTCGGCGCCAACTCGTGTTGTGAGAACAAGAGAAATGGCAGCATCAGGAGAATGACGATCAATGCCAGGGTCAGCATCACCGGGCGCCATTGGAGCGTGTTGGTGAGGATCTGGACGTACTTCCGCCGCAGAATGCCAAAATGCCGATTGATCATCCCGGCAAATCCACGGTGAGAATCGCCCTCACGCAGGAGTTTCGACGACATCATGGGAGACAAGGTCAGGGCGACAAACCCGGAAACAATCACGGCACCCGCAAGCGTCAGGGCAAATTCGCGAAACAGCGCCCCCGTGAGTCCGCCCTGAAATCCGATCGGGGCGTACACCGCCGCCAGCGTGATCGTCATGGCAATGATGGGGCTGAACAATTCCCGCGCGCCCCGGATGGCGGCATCGTACGGTTTCAATCCTTCGTGCAAATGCCGCTCGACGTTTTCGACGACAACAATCGCGTCATCCACGACCAAACCGACCGAGAGCACAATCGCCAACAGCGTCAGGAGGTTCAGCGTGAACCCGAACGCCAGCATCAAGAAGGCCGCGCCGATGAGTGAAATGGGGATGGCTACCACTGGAATAAGCACGGAACGAAACGAGCCGAGAAAGAGGAAGATGACGATGATGACAATGACCAGCGTCTCCAGCAACGTATGGGTCACCTCGTGGAGCGCGTCGCTAATGTATTTCGTCGAATCGTAGGGGACGCCGACTTTCATGCCGACGGGCAACTGTCGTTCGATTTGGGGAAGCTCGGCCCGTACGGCCTTGATCACATCCAGCGAGTTGGCGGTTGGCAACACCCAGATCCCCATGAACGTGGCCTTCTCACCGGAGAACCGGACGTCTTCATCATAATCCTCCGCGCCAAGTTCGACATCGGCGACGTCCTTCAAGCGAACGATGGCGCCGTTTTGTTCGCGGATGACGAGTTCACGAAATTCCTCCGGCGTGCGAAGGTCGGTGTTCGCCGTCAGGTTCACCGAGATCATCGAGCCTTTGGTGGCACCGACGGCGGAGAGATAATTGTTGGCGGCCAACGCGCCGCGAACCTGCGACGGCGAAATGTTCAACGCGGCCAGACGATCCGGCTCGAGCCAAATCCGCATCGCGAACGTGCGGGCGCCAAGGATATCCGCTCGCTGGACGCCGCTGACGGCCGTCAACTTCGGCTGGACAACCCGTGTCAGATAGTCGGTAATTTGATTCTGGTCGAGGTCCTTGGAATAGAAGCTCAAATACGCCGCCGCAAACTGACTGTCGCTGGTGGTAAGATCGATGATCGGCGATTCGGCTTCCGGAGGCAGATCATTGCGCACCTGGGCAACCTTTGACTGGATCTGCGTCAGCGCGGCATTGTTGTCGTAATTGAGCTTCAAGTGCACCGTGATGGTGCTCACGCCCTGCGCGCTCTGCGATTCGAGGTAATCAATGCCGTCGGCGCTCGCGATCACCCGTTCGAGCGGTGTCGTGATGAACCCGCGCACCAGATCGGCGTTGGCACCGACATAGGTTGTCGTCACGGTCACCACAGCGATGTCGCTGCGCGGATACTGCCGCACATTCAGCGAGCGGATCGCTTGGAAGCCCGCGAGCAAGATGATCAGGTTGACGACCGTCGCAACGACCGGCCGGCGGATGAAGAAGTCGGTAAGTTTCATGGTCTCGCTTTCCGATGGCGCGGCTTACCGATTGGGCGGGGTCGGGTTGGCTTCGTTATCCGGCTGAACGCTGTTGTTCACCAGCACCGCGATGCCGCTGCGCAATTTGAAGACACCGGAACTCACCACCTCGTCGCCTTCTTTGACGCCGGAAACAATCGAGACTTGATCGCCACGGCTCGGGCCGGTTTTCACAAACTGCTGCTGCGCTTCTGCGCCCGCTTTGCCATCCGGTCCCTGCTTCTTTTTGACGACAAAAACTGAATCGCCATAGGGCGCATAACTGATGGAAGATGACGGAATGGAAATAACGTCTTGCTCCGGCAGGAGCGCTTCGACGTTGACGAACATGCCGGGCCGCAACTTGCCCTCCGCATTCCCCACCGTACCCTGGATCATGATGCTGCGTGTCGACTCATCGAGGCGGGAATCGATCGCAGTGATCTCGCCCTCAAACTGGTTGCCCGCGACCCCGGTCGCCTTGACTCGGAGCTTCTTCCCGACGGCAATCTGCTCGAGGTTCTCCTGTGGAAGCGCGAAGTCCACGTAGATCGGGTCGGTCGATTGGAGTTGGACGATAGGCGAGCCGACATTCAAGTATTGGCCGAGGTCAACCTGTCGGATTCCAAGTAGTCCATCAAACGGAGCGATAATGGTCTTGCGGGCGATCAGCGCGTTCGCCTCATCAACCGCCGCGGCGGCCTGGCGAGACTCACTCTCGGCGGAATCGTAGTCCGATTGTGAGACCGCTCCACTGGACCGGAGATTGCGCTGGCGGTCGAGACTCAATTTCGCAAGGTCGCGGCGCGCTTCCGCGGAATGCAGTTGGGCCTCTTCCTGCTGACTGTCGAGCTTAACCAGCAGGTCACCTTTTTTCACCGTGGCGCCAGAGGGGAAAGCAATCTGCGAGATGATTCCCGCCAAATCCGTGCTGACGGTGACGCCGTTGACGGCCTTCAACGATCCCACCGCGCTTAGAACAGGTTGCCAGCGCTCGGTTTTGGCCGCGGCTGTCGTGACCGCCGTAGGAGGCGGTGCGAATCGCGCCGCTTGCGCCGCCCCGGCCCGAATCTGCCACACTTTCCAGGCAGCAATCCCCAGGATGAAGAGAAGCGTCAATCCCAGCATGATCAGCATTCGCTTGGTCATGGATTTTGAAACATGTGTTGATTGCGATTTGCCTTCCAGTCGGGCGCCACTGTAAGCCGATGAGGAAGTGCCCACGGAAGGGGCCGCGGTGCTGTCGCTGGTTAAGAATGAATCTTTCATAACACGTTTGACCTCTGAATTGCGCATCTCATCAGGCTGATGCTGTTTCCTTGAGCCCCAACAGCGACATCGTTCCCTCTTCCATCTCGTTGAGCACGGAAAGATCGTTCTGAATCCGAGCGTGTGTCAGCAGCCCTTCATAGTACGCAAAAACCATCTCCGCCTTGGCGGCTGGATCGGGCGCATGGATGAGTCCCTGGGAGTGCGCCTCCTGAATCGTCGACTCCAAATACTTTCGATGATGAACCATGATCTCCTGGATTTTTGCGCAGAGCTCCGGCTCTTCCGTGCTTACCTCGGACCCAATAGAATGCAGCGGGCAGCCGAGCACTCGTCCGTGCTTTTTCTGTAGTTCGCCCTGCCGTTCGAGGAGGTAGTGGCACATTCCGTGAATCCGTTCCAGCGGCGGGATCGCGGGGGAAAAGATCGCGTCTGCAAGTTTGCGATCCTCTTGAAACCTCGCCTCCACGGCGGCAATCGCCAGGTCTGATTTTGAGTGGAAGAAATAATAGAAGCTGCCCTTCTTCACGCCGGCCTTCTCGCAGATATGATCGATGGTCGTGCTACCGTAAGAGCCTGTGTGAATCAGTTCCATCACCGCGTCCATCAACTTTTCTCTCGCATCGCTCACGCGTCCCATGGGGTATTCCTCTCGATTTCCAGCTCAATTCTGTGACGAACATGAACTTATATTCAAGTTGACTAACTAGTCAACTACTATTCATCCCAAGCTCGACAGGCGGCATCCCTGTGCTAAGATTAATCGGTATTTATGAGAAAGTTGGTCCTTTTAATCGTGGCCAGTTCCATCTGTTTCGTTGCCGCCGCAACAGTAAAGGCGCAAACGAGTGATACTTCGCCTGCCTTGAAAACCGTCCTTTCGGATCGGCCGTTCTTCCGCACATCGAGCGTTCTGACATTGAGTGGCGACTATGTGAATACCCCAAAAGAGGATTTTGAAGCCTCGGGCGCGTGGAACCTGCCATTGACACTCGACCAGATGGATGGCTTGATCGCAGGGGTCGCGTTTGGCGATGGCGAGCAGCAGGGCCAATGGCAACTGGCTTACCGTCGCAAATTAATGACCATGGATACTTCCTGGCAGGCGATCGCGGATGCCAGCTCGGGGCTGACTCTCTCGGATCGCCGCTCGCAAGTGCTCAAGGCCAACTACAACGTTCGTAATTGGTGGCGACTCGGCGTTGCGGCCTTTGTCGAAGACAAGTTCGGAGACGATGCCGGTTCCGACCCTGTTCCGCTCTTCCCCAATGGCCATCAGTCCATTGGCTTCCAGATCGATACCACGTTCAAATTCTAAACTCTGTCCCATCATCCCGCTTTGCGTGCCCAGCGAAGTTTGCCAGAACTGGAACGCGGGTTGTCACGGCGTTCGGCGGGCATGGGGCGGATGACTTCCTGGGCGATATCGGCGTACAAACCGTCGCGTAAACCGGCTTCAAAGGCCTTCTTTACACGGCGGTCTTCGCCGGAATGGAACGTCACGATGGCGACGCGACCATTCGGGTTCAAACAGCCGGGAAGATTTCGGAGAAAACTATCGAGCGCGGAGAATTCATCATTCACCGCGATGCGCAGCGCCTGGAAGACGCGACGGATGGAATTATCGATCTCGTCATCCATGACTTTGCGCAGAAGAGCGCTACGGATGGCCTTGGCCAGCGCGGTCGTGGTTGGAAATACCTGTCCCGCGAGAACTCCGGCCAGAACAGCGGCATGCGGTTCATCCGCATTTTCCTCCAGGAGGATGGCCAGGTCCTCGGCACTGTTCCGTTGCAGCATCACGGAGACGGGCTGACCGCGCTGCGGGTTCATCCGCATATCGAGCGGCCCCGCAAACTTGGCCGAGAAGCCACGCCCCGGATCGTCGAGCTGCATCGACGAAACGCCGAGGTCGGCGAGAACCATATCGACTCCGGCGAGTTGCTCAGTGGCGAGGACCTTGGGAAGTCCGGCAAAATTGCTGCGGTGCACCACAAAGGTTTCAGGTCCAAACCCAAGCGCGCGCAACCGCGCCTCCGCCTTCGACAACTCGATGGGGTCAACATCCAAACCGATGAGACGTCCCCCGGGCTGCAGCTTTGGCAACAGTTCACGCGCGTGGCCACCGTAGCCCAGTGTGCCGTCCACGGCGACTTCGCCCGGTTGCGGATCCAGCACCTCGAGAATCTCCGCAACCATGATCGGCCGGTGCGTGCCGGCGGGCGTTTTGCCGGAAGCGAGGACTTTGGCGGTGGCCTCGGGGTAAAGCTCGGGATTGTGCTCCTTGTATTTGTCCTCGAAGCGCCGCGGGTTGTTTCCGGAATAGCGTACCCGCCGTTTGTGTTGCGGGGCAGGAACCTGCTCGGGCGCCGGGTTGTCGCTCATAATTCATTGTACCTTTCGGTACGGAAACAATCTACAGTAGTCCGCACATGAGTCTGTCCAATCCACAACTTCGCAAATTGAAAATGCTGGCGCAGCGGCTCGATCCCGTCCTGCATCTCGGCAAGGCGGGATTGACCGACGCGTTCATGGCCGGCGTCGAGCAGGCGCTGAATGACCACGAACTCATCAAGATCAAGTTCGCCGCGTTCAAAGAGGAAAGAAAATCACTTGCCGCGGAGATGGCCGCCCGCACCCACAGTGAACTGGTGTGGATTGTCGGCCACGTGACGGTGCTGTATCGCGAACAGGCCGATCCCGCGCGTCGGCGCGTATTGTTGGACAAATGACGACGGAAGATTCCACGGAACAGTTGAAACGGCCACTGTTGGAGTGGTTGCTGCGGAAATATCCAGACACGCCGAAGAAACGGGCCAAGCAATGGATCACAGCCGGTCGCGTGAGCGTGAACGGGGTGATCGTGCGCCTACCGAACCAGTCGATTCCCGATCCGCAAAATGCGCTGGAACTCCTCGACCGGCGCGCCACGGCGTTGGATTGTGGAGTCAATGGGTGGCAGATTCATCCGCGCGTCGCGGTGCTTTACCTGGATGCGGCCCTCGCTGTCGTCAACAAGGGGCCGGGCCTGCTTTCCGTACCGGCGCAGCACGGCGATCTGTCGGCGCTCAGCATCCTCGCCGACTTTCTCGACGGCAAACTGCGCGCGTACGACCGAGGCCTCGATGGGCGCGGGTACTCGTTGCCACCCGCTTACCGCCGCCTTGTACCACTGCCGGTCCACCGGCTCGACCAGTACACGAGCGGCGTTTTTTGCATGGCGATGAATCCGTCCGCGCGGCAGCACCTCATTAATCAATTACAGACCCACACGATGAAACGCGAGTACGTGGCTTACGTGGAAGGCCGCGCGCCACAGGCGAAGGGCACCTGGCGCAACTGGTTGCGGCTGCGCGACGACGAGCTTCGTCAGTTCGTCATTTCCGACGCGGAAGCTAAAAACGCCGGTGAGGAGGCCATCGAAGCCATCACGCATTACGAGGTGATCAAGGAATTCAAGCTTACGGGCAGCAGAGAAGTCGTCACCAAGCTGCGGCTACGGCTCGAGACGGGTCGCAAACATCAGATCCGCGCCCAGGCCGCCCACGCCGGCCTGCCGTTGCTTGGCGACCGGACGTATCACCCAAAGTATCACGGCGACGCCCCCAAAACATCCCGCATCGATTTCCCGCGCCAGGCGTTACACGCCGAAATCCTGACCCTGGACCATCCAGTGAAAGCCGACACGCGAATGACGTGGACGGCGGCTTTACCCAAAGACATGCAGCAACTCGAAGCCGCTTTGCGTAGCGGCCACGCGCGACCGTAACGAACGGTCAAAATGAGTCGCGTTCGACTGTCGCCCGGTTTGTGTCGGCCAACCCCGGACAGTTGTGCAACGTGAATTCACTGACGTTGTGCAAGACGAAGAAAGGTACGTCGGGTGTGCGCCGCGCTTTCACGTGGTCGAAGTCCGCACCGCCCACATCGTTGAGCACGATTGGGGGACGCATCTCCTCCTTCACGTAACTCACATCCACATGGTCCATCTCGAGGCCCTTCACGTGACGAATAAAAAAGCCGTAGGCCGGCATCGTGCCGAACATACCAGGCTCCGGATACATCTTTTCGCTCTCGGGAGGATCAATGGTCGCATTCGTTTTGACGCCGCCGCCCTGATAGACGAAGTGGACGTTGCTGATGTGAAGGTCCTCAATAGGATGACCGGGAATACCGCTAATGACCGAGCCCAAACGCCAACTGGAATTCGAACAAACAATATTGCTGATGTTGACGCGGCGAATAACGCTGACGGGCGGATTGTTCGGGCCGCGTGCGCGATTGCCAAGCCGGATGAAGATCGGTGAGTTCACAATGTCGCGCATGGCGATGTTGTCAATGGTCACGTCCTCCATGATGGCGCCATCGACACTCTCCAGCGCCAGCCCACCGCAATAATCGAAGACGCAATTGGCAATCGTGATGTTCTTGAAGCCGCCGTTGGATTCGGTTCCACACTTGATGCGACCTGTGTGGCCGATCCGGTTGGTTTCGGTGCCGGTGAAACGCTTGTAGGTGCCATCGAGCAACGTGCCTTCCTCGTAGCCACCGGTGACAAAGCAATTCACGATGGTCAGATTCTCGGTCGGTCGGAGATAACCCAATGCATAAGAACTCTTCGGACAAATGGCGTCATCCCAGGGCGAATTCACGCTGCAATTCGAAACGCGCACGTTGCGGCAGCAATCGATGTCCATGCCATCGCGGTTGGTGTCGATCTTGAGATTATCGAGAGTGAAGTTGTCTACACCCGTAGCCAGGATTGCGAAGTGGCCGCCGTGCAGGATCGAAAAGTCGCGGAGGATTACGTTGTGGCAGTTCTTGAGGGCAATCGATTTGTTGCCGATGCCGGCCTCAAGCGTGTCGCGCGGGTTGGGATACTGAGGCCTGTCTCCATCGCGGTGAGCTTCCGAGGGTGGGGCGTTGGTCGCCGCCCGGGTACGTGCGCTGCTGCCCCGGCTGAGTCCCTTGCCATGGATCAAACCCGGACCAAGGATGGAAACATTCTCCAGGTCTTCCCCCCAGATCAGGCTGTTGTGCCAGTGGCTGTGGCCAAAATCCTGATACCTGTCCCACTGATTTGTCTCGGGCGGATCGTAAGCAGCGCCACCGTTCGCCGGCGGATCCGCGGCGAGGATCGTCGCCCCATGTTCGAGGTACAAGGCGATGTTGCTTTGGAGATGAATTGAAAAACTTAGGTACGTGCCCGGCGGGAATTGCACCGTTCCCCCACCGGCCGCGTGCGCGGCATCGATGGCCTTGTTGATGGCGGCGGTATCAACCGTTTTGCCGTCGCCAATGGCGCCGAACGTTTTAACATCGAAAGGTGCGGCGCGAAGCGGTATCGCGATGAACCCTCCGGTCAGGACGAAGCCCAGGCAAACTGCGAGTATGCGTTTCATGATGGATCGACTCCCGCCTGTTTCCTAACGTGAAGGCTTGTGCCGACGCAAACATATTAGAGCAGAAACCAGTAGCATGGAAGGGCTTTGGCTCTTGACTCCGCTGTCCCCTTGCTTCAACCATGCTTCCCATGCGACTTTCCACTATCGCCGCATTGGCGCTAACCCTATCCTCTACCGCGTACGCCGCAGATGACGGCGGAACAATTCCGCCAGCAATCCACATCGACCACGCGGGCCTGAAGAAACTCTCGTGGCAGTTGTTATGTCAGGCGTCGACGTTCCATGAACTCACGGTTACGGAGATGCTCGACGTTTTGCATACAAATGGCTTTCATCACATTGAGTTGTCTCCCGGCCAGTCGCTGTCGCCGGACCGCAAGAGCGTTAAGATCAACTCGGACATGACGCCGTCGGATCTCGAGATTCTCAACACTAGATTGAGGGACGACCATCTGGACATCGTAAGCTACGGCGTCACGGAATTTGGCCACACCGAAGCCGAGGCACGCAAAGTTTTCGAATTCGCCAAAGGCCTCAAGGTGAAGAACATCATTGGCACACCTTCCCCGGATTCATTGGAAATGCTGGATAAACTCGCCAACGAATATCAGATCAACATTGCCATCCTCAACCAGCCCGGTTCGCCGCCGTACGCTGATGGTAACGCGCTATTTCAAGCCATCCATGAGCGCTCCACGCGCATTGGTATTTGTGCCGACGTTATCGCGTGGCGTAGCGCCGGCCAGGACCCCGTGGACTGTGTCCGCAAACTGAAGGGCCGCATTTTTGAAGTTCATTTGAAGGGCAGCAGCAGTCCGCAGGAAACCGCCGCGGTTGCCGAGGTCCTAAAAGAACTCGCGCAACAGGAATTTAAAGGCGCGTTCTGCGTCCAAACTTCCACGGGTAGCGGGCAGGAATTGATCAAGAATCTCGCAGCCGTCGTGAACAGCTTTTCCGACATAGTGACCAGACTCGCGGTGGCTGCTCAGTAATCGAAGCGAATTCTATTGAGTAGTTTGGTACGCGTATATCCCCGGTACCCATTCAATAGTGTACAAAGTGGAATTCGACGGGGGGTTACTCGCGCCGACCATCAAGCCCCAATGACCGAATCCACCACCCCAATCAATGCTGACAGACGATTTTGGGAATACAGTTACAAACGGCCTAGACGGTGGATCCAACTCCACAATAAAGGCGGGTGTTTCCCCACGAGGCATTTGAAAAGGTCGCTTATCGTCCTTGTGGACGTCGAGAAGCTTCTGTGCCCAATCCTGAATTTCTTTAGCCGTGTGCTTTGCCTTGATTCTTTCCAAAAAAGCCCGCGTTTCTGTTTTGTAATCGGGTCCCTCCGCAAGTAACCGGAGGATAGGACTTTCGCGCATCATTTTTTCGACAAGCTTGGGTGAGAGTTGCTTTTCCATCACAAACCTGAAGAGCATTGGTTGCGCCTCGATACCGGCGAGGATGAAAGGGCCGACACCTTTGAGGTCGTTGTCCACGATGGGCTCCTTGATGTAATACGCGAACGATCCATCGCGACTTCCGCCGAGGCCCGCCACGGAACAGCATTGCGTCAATGAGACACTGCCATCGGCGTTGGTCTTGATGAGTTTGTCGATGATGCCCTTGTAGCCCTTGACGATTGCCGGCACGTAATCGCACGAGAGGTAGCCCTGGTTGACGCCCTTGGCCATTGCGTACACGAACATGCTCGATGCGCTGGCTTCGAGGTAATTACCCGGCCGGCCACCCTGATCCATGACCTGCCACCATAGTCCGCTCGCCGGATCCTGATGTTTTACAACGCCGTCGCAAAGTTTCTTCAACGTGGCGATGATCTCCGGGCGGGCGGGATGATCTTTTGGGAAATAATCGAGTACATCCACCAACGCCATGGCATACCACCCGATGGCCCGGCCCCAGAAATTCGAGGAAGCGCCGGTGGTTTTGTCGGCCCAAGTCTGTTCCTTCGTCTCATCCCAACCATGATAGAACAAACCGCTCTTGGGTTCATGCGTGTGCGCGGCCACGAGTCGGATCTGTTTCGCCACTTCGTCAAACGAAGCCGTCGGCTCGTTGAAAAGTTTTGCGTACTCGGCGTAGAACGGCGAACCCATGTAAAGGCCATCGAGCCACATCTGGTGCGGGTATCGCTGCTTGTGCCAGAACCCGCCGTCGGCGGTACGGGGCTGCAGGTCTAGCTGTTTGCGCAATATATCGGCGGCTTTCTTGTACCGTTCGTCCTTGGTTAATTGGTACAAATCGAGCGCCGTCCGTCCCGGATCAATGTTGTCGAGGCTGTAATCCTCAAACTTGTAACCATGAATCGCGCCGTTCGTCGAAATGAACGAGCCGATGGCGTTTTCCGCGAAGGCGACGTAGCGCGGATCGTCTACCCGCTCATGGAGTTTGAGGAGGGAGAGCGTGAAGAGGCCGGTTGTGTAATCCCATTTGGCGGTGCCGCCCTCCTTCCAAGCCAGGCTGTCACCGCGGCGGGCCATCTCCGAATCCGCCATGCGAACCGACCACTGGAACGGGGTGCTTCCCGCAAACCCATTGGTTAGCGGAGCGTCCGTCGCAAGCAGGATCGGCGTCGTGAAAAAAATCACCCAGAGTACCAGTAGGGAGATGCGCGTCATGTTGGCCTCAGTCAGCGGACACACTGACTTCGATCGGCGAGAGCGCTCCCCGCGCAAATTCATCCGCGTACCCCTTCCAGGCATCGTAGTCGGCAAATTGGCCGCCCTTGTCCCAACCAAACCCGGCCCAGTAGGAGATGGTGTTATTCTTCGACGCCTGGCCGAGGACGAGGTAGTTCAGCTTGTCGTCAGTTGTCTTCACCAACAATTTCGGATCGAGGACAATTACCTGGCCGAGGTGGCTTTCCTCCAGCTTGTCATCCCTCAATTGCTCCCAGGTGGAGAACGAACCGCGGCTGATCTTCGCATCGGTCTGCGTCACGTCTTTTTTCTTGATGCCGATGCCCACGGTCAGCGCGGTCGGTCGTTCCGGTTTGTAGGTAACCTGGTAGTGGTCCAGGTTTTGACCGGCATCGAGGCTGATCCGCCTGACCTCGGAAACTTTCGTCCCGTTGACATCAAACGGCTCATAGGTTAACTCGAACATCACGCGGATTGGGCCGCAAGCAAGCACGCGGGAGTCGACAAAGTTTTTGGAAACCCACAGTTTGTCGGCGGCCCAAAGACCGTCGCCACCGTTGCCGCGGGTTGCTCCGGCCGAATAGAAGTCGGCGCCTTCGCCGTGGTCGAGATGGTAATTCTCGAGCATGTACCAGCCGTTGATCACCAGGGAGGGAACGCGTTTGACCCAGACATCGATGGCGCTGCTGGTCAATGGCTCTTCCTTCCATGTTTCCAGGGCGTTGCCGTAGGTCCGATGGGCGATACGGTCATTTTCCCAGGCGAAATCATCGAAGCGCTCGCGTACAAAGCGCCCATACGCCTTGAACTGGTCCTTCGTGTAATCCCATTTCTTGCCGACCGTGACCGTGAAACTGTTGGTTGCTCCTGCAGCGAAGTCAGCCTGGAATATCACTTCATCGGGATGATAATCGCCATCCGTATCCACTGCCTGGCAAAGCAACTCTTTGCCGCTGGCGTCCTTGACGTGGATTTTGCGCAGATCCTTTTCACCCAGTGGCGCGAGTTGATCAGCCGATAACTCAATCGTCTGGCTGGACCGGGCGATTTCCAATTTATTGACCGCTTTGACCTTCAGTTCGCCGGTCGCAGCCTGGCAGAATGCCGGCACTGCGGTGAGCAGCGCGATGGTCAGGATTGTTTCGATTCTATTCATGCCAAATCCTCTTTCCTTCATCGGGTAAGCCACGGATGTTGCGAGCGTAAAACAAAAGGAAGCGCAAACGCAAGAAATCTGGCGCTCACTGCTGGAGTTTCCGCAGCGCTCGTTCGACCTCGGCTGCGTCGCGTAAGGCGTGCGCGGGCAGAGGGAAGTCATCGTTGAAAACGTGCCTGGGCCCGGCATGCTCGATGGTGACGCGTGATTCATCGATTCTCCCGTCGGCGTCCTGGATGGCGGCGAGATTCAACCCGAATCGCTCGGCCATGAAGCGGTACATCGCGGCGCGCTTCGAAGGTCCGTAGTCGTGCCCTTCTGTCGGCAGGTGGATGTTCATTACATTTTCCTCTGCGCCATAGTACGCATAGATTTTTTGTAGGAACGGATACTCCACCTTCGGGACGTTGGCGGTCCAGTCCTTGCCATCGGAAAGGACCAGCATCGGCCGGGGCGCAGCGAGCGCGGCGATCATGGCATTATTGGCAAAATGATCGGCGCTCCGATGAATCGGCAGCCCGCTCTCACACGGGCAACCTCCAAAAAAATGCGCCGACACCATGACCACCGGCACACTGACCGCCACGCGCGAATCGAGCGCGGTTAGCAGGAAGGCCTGCGTGCCACCGCCGGATTCGCCGGTGACCGCGACGCGGCGCGGGTCGACGCCTTCCAGCGAGAGCAGAAAATCGATCGCCCGCATATTGTCCCACGCCTGGATGGTCATCGAGAACGGATGGCGATGCGCCTCCTCGCCGACCTCAAGGATGGAGTCGCCCATGCCGAACATATCGACCGACAAGACAACAGCGCCCATGCGCGCGAGTGCGGCGCAACGCGCCTGCATGGACGGTGCAAAACGGGCGTAGTGGTCGTAGTCCTCCGGTTTTTTGATTTTCCCGGCGTGACCGTGGGTCGCAAGAACGGCCGCATATGGCGGCTTCGCATTCAGGGGGCGGAAAAGATTCCCTGTGACGAAATACCCCGGCACCGACTCGAATGCGACATTCTCAACCGTATAACCGTCATAGACGCGCCGCCCGCGAATGATGGGATTCAGGGGGGTGCGCCGCGGCCACGGCGCGAGACCCGCGCCTTGTTGGATGCGTTCGCGCACATGACGGGCGTAGGCATCCCAAGACTCACGATTGGGAAACTGCGCCAGAGTTGCGTCGAGCACGGCCTTGCCCTGCTCCGGTTTGAGATAGTTGGCCTGACACAAGGCCGGCCCATTCGTCGGCGCCTCCGGCAAAATCTGGACCAGGGAATCCAGATACTCGTGGCCCTGTTCGGACGTGGACGGTGTCCGGCACGAGGTGATCGCCAGGCAAAAGACCGCAACGCCAACAATGCCGAACTTTCTTGAGTAAGTGATCATCGCCGATAGCCCTCCCGAAAGAAGCTTACGTCATGGTCCAACCCTAATCTCGATCAGATTGAAACGTCAATTGCGCTTTCGGCGCTTCTTGTGAAGCGACCCGGTCCCGGGTAATCTGGAACTGAAGGAGCCATCATATGAAGAACTTTATTGCGATTACTGTGGCAGCAATGTTCGCTTCCGTAACGCTCGCCGAACCGAAGGCGGTTGCCCCGGTCACTTATATCGATAGCGAAAAGGTCTCCGCAGCGTTCGCCAAAGGTGCGCCGCTGATCGAGACTCCCGGCTACAAAGTCCATGCTGGCCGACGCGAGCGACCGGGACTGGTCGAGTTGCACACGCAAGAAACCGACGTGTTCTACGTGGTGGATGGTACCGCAACTTTCGTGACCGGCGGCACGATGGTCGACGGCAAGGTGGTCTCACCTGGCCAGATGCGCGGCACGTCGATTACGGGGGGCGAGACACACCATCTCAAGAAGGGCGATGTGATTATTGTGCCCAACGGCACGCCCCATCAGTTTACCGAGACCAGCAACCCGTTCCTGTATTTTATCGTCAAGCCGATCTCGAATTGACATTTGCTTCGTGGCGATTTATAGTTGGGAATGATGAAGAGTGAAATCGTTGAGCGTTGGGTCAAGCCGGACTTTGAAGTTGTGCCTGTCAGCATGGAATGCACAGCTTATTGCGCCGAGCTCGAGTAAGTTCACTCACGCCGGGTTCTCGCGGTAAGCGACACTGCTTGTGTCCGCTTCAAAACCTTTCTCGGTCGCACCCTGTATTGACTCCACAAATCTCGTGAGTTGTTCGCGAAATGGCGAGAGCGAGCACGCCGGGTCAGTGGTTGCGGCGTCTCCCGTCAGCAACGCAGCCTGACAACGACAGCCCCCGAAGTCGATTTCCCGAAATTCGCAGCTTTGGCAAGGCTCCGGCATCCATTCCGTCCCGCGAAAGCGATTGAAGGATTCCGACTCGGTCCAAATCCAGCGGAGCGGTTTCTCGCGAATGTTCTCAAAGCGTAACGATTTTATTCCGCCGGCCGTTGGACAAGGGAGGACATCACCCACGGGGTTGACCGTCAAGTGTCGATTGCCCCACCCATTCATGCAGGGCTTGGGTCGTGTCCCGTAATAATCAGGGGCAACGAACAGGATTTCCATTTTCCCCAAGAGTCGGTTCTTTGCGGCCAACGCCACCGCAGTCGCGTCTTCAATTTGGTCGCGGGTCGGGAGCAATGCCGAACGGTTTTGGAAGGCCCAGCCGTAGAATTGCGTATTGGCCAACTCAAGCCGTTCCGCCCCGAGGGTCTCGGCGAGCGCGACGATCCGCGCGACGCGGGCAATGTTTCCCCGATGCAGCACAATATTGATCGTCAGCGGAAAACCGATTTCACGGACCAGTCGCGCCGCTTCCAGTTTGCTCGCATGGGACTTGGTCCCGGCGATCCTGTCGGCCAGTGGCTCCTCATCCGATTGAAAACTGATCTGCACACTGTCCAAACCCGCCGCCTTCAATTCCTCGGCGCGCGGACGGCTCAAGCCGATCGCGCTGGTAATCAAGTTGGAATACAGGCCCGCCGCGCATGAAGCCGCAACGAGTTCTGCGAGATCGGGACGCTGGAGCGGTTCGCCACCCGAAAAACCGACATGGAGCGCTCCCAATTCGGCCGCTTCATCCAACACCCGTTTCCATTCGTCCCGCGTGAGTTCCGCTGCGGTACGGGAGAATTGCGTGGGATTCGAGCAGTAGGGGCAGTGCAGCGGGCAGCGATAGGTCACCTCAGCGAGCAAGCTGTACGGCCTTGGAATTGGTCGACTCATGCCAACATTTCCAAAAGGTTCAGTGATCGGAAACGGTCCAGGCATGTGGTGACATCCGCGCGCAGGTCTTCAGGAGAAGCTCCATATTGCGCCGCCAGTTTGGCGACAATATCCTCGAACGTCTCTGCACCCGTACAATGGGTCACAATCGCGTGTGCTGTCGGATTCAGAATCAGGATTCCTTCGGGATAGAGCAGGATGGGTTTGCCCGTCACCTTGTCCTTTTGAAGGCGAGCTCGCGATGACAACTTGGGGCGCTCCCCTGGTAATATCGGCGACATAACCACGCGCGGGAAGTGTAAGCCGTGTTTCTGTCCAAATCAACCAAGGGGTGTCGGGCCACGCCCCAGTATTAGGAAGTCGTGCAGGCCGCCTGGATGCCGTCGAGAATGGTCCAGAGCACATCGCACTTGAAAGATAATGCCCGCACCGCTTCTTCCTGCAGCGCCGGGGTATCGCAATACTGGAGAGTTAATTGCAGACCTTCGTCGGAATCGACGCGTGCCTGAACCACGCGGCCCCGGAAGTAATCAAAGCCCTCCGGCTTGACCCACGTGTAGTATTTTTGAAAGGCTGCCAACCTCTCCGCCATCAGGTCGGGTGCGAATAACTCGGTCAGCGATGACGCCACGGCGATGGGCCACGGCTTGCTGCGCGCGAAGTTCACGTACGCGTCCACGGCAAAACGGACAGACGGCGCGACATGACGCTCATCCAGGATCTCCTCCCGCGACATTCCGCACGCCTCCGCGAGCTTCAACCAGGTTTCGATACCGCCGGTCCCCGGAGTGGAACCATCGTGGTCACTAATTCGATGAAGCCAGGTCCGCCGCACTTCGCGAATTGGACAATTGGAAATGATCGCCGCGTCTTTCATGGGAAGATTGCGTTGATAGTAGAACCGATTGGCAACCCAGGCGCGAATGGCGTTCGGCGCAAGTTGGCCCGCGTTCATCCGGATGTGGAACGGATGCTGATGGTGATACTGTTTGGTTCCTACGTCCCGCAGCCGCGCGAGGAACGTTTCTTTGTCCCACAATTTGATTTCCATGCTCAAATCACAATCTCCATTCCGTCGCGCCCGATTTCCATGCCCGCGACACGGACGGCGGTACTTTCCGGAGATCCCTCCCGAAGTATCGGATTCGTATTATTAATGTGCGTATAGATCTTACGAGTGACCTGGAATGGGGCAAGTTGTTTCAAACTGCCCTGAGGACCGCTAATAGGGACATGGCCCATTTGCTTCGCGGACAGGCTGCCGACCCCCAGTTTCCGCATTTCATCTTCAGACCAGAAAGTTCCATCAAACAGCAGAATGTCGCAATCCGACAACTCATCGATGGTCCGTCCGTCCAAGACAGCGATATCCGGCAGAAAAAGCAATCGTCCTCCGTTTTTCTCATCCACAATGCGGTAACCGATGCTATGCCCAAACCCATTCGACTGACGACCTTTCAGAAACCGTGGCGGCTTGCCGATCACGTTAACCGCCTGGTACTGCAATCCACTCTTTGAGCCATCCCGACGAAGCAATGGTGAAAGTTTACCCGGCGGTTTCGTCCAGAGGATACCGCCGAAGGATTGGAGAGTGGGCGCGAGTGAAATACCCCGGGTCAACGCCGTGCGAACCTGAGGCGTGGCGTGAACGTGGATCTTCCCGCCTTCTCGCATCAACAGCAACCCGAGCGTGTGGTCCAGGTCCGCATTTGTCAAAAGCACCGCCTCGATCCTCGTGCTGCGCACCGCTTTCGTGCGCAGGCGCGAGCGAGGAACACTCTCGAGTTGCACCCGTAGATCCGGTGAGGCATTCAACAGAAACCACGCCCGCCCATCCGCGCTGACGGCTGCCGACGATTGTGTGCGCGGCGCAATCCGCGCGGAACCGGTCCGCGCCCCTCGGCAGTTCGAACAGTTGCAGTTCCACTGGGGAAGCCCGCCGCCGGCTGCCGTGCCCAAAAGAATGATCCGCATGACACCCAAGCTTAGCTGCTTCCACGAAACGAGGACACCAAAATTATGTGGTGGCGATCGGACTTGAAGCGACCTCTGGCATCCGCCAGGATTCATGAGTATAGTAAGGAGCTTATGTCTTGGAAGGTATATAGAATCAAGCCGGGCGCGGCCTCCCGCGCATTCTCGACCCTTTGGGATCTTCATTTGAGACGGTACGCTGTCCTATTTTTATTTGCGGCGATGGTAAACGTCACCTCGGCGGCCTCCGTCAGTGTCCTGACCTACCATAACGACATTGCCCGCACCGGCCGGAACACGAACGAGACCGTCCTGACGTTGGCCAACGTCAATTCCAACAACTTCGGGATGCTCTTTAGCTACGCTGTCGATGGGTATGTGTATGCTCAACCGCTGGTCCTGGCGAATGTCACGATTCCCGGCAAGGGTGTGCATAACGTATTGTATGTCGCCACCGAGCACGATAGTGTCTACGCGTTCGACGCTGACAGCAACGCAGGCTCGAACGCAACGCCGCTTTGGCAGGTCAGTTTTATCAATCCATCCGGGGGTATTACGTCGGTTCCAAACGGCAACATCCAATGCGATGATCTCGTCGCCGAAATCGGCATCACCAGCACTCCCGTCATTGACCCCGTCGGCGGCGCCATTTACGTCGTGGCGAAAACAGCCGAGGTTGTGGGTGGTGTGACGAATTACATACAGCGGCTGCATGCGTTGGATCTAACGACGGGTGCGGAAAAACTCGGCGGGCCCGTGGTGGTTCAAGGGAGCGTTTTGGGAACCGGCATCGACACGGACGGTTCGGGCCATGTGTCTTTTGGCCCATTTCTGCAGCTCAACCGCATGGCACTGCTGTTGAACAACGGGGTTGTGTATTTTGGCTGCGGGTCACATTGCGACATCAACCCATACCACGGCTGGTTGTTTGGATTCAATGCCCAGACGCTCGCGACAAATGGGATTTTCAATGCAACTCCGAATGGCGAACGGGCCGGCATTTGGGCGAGCGGCTGCGGCCCCGCTTGCGACGCCAACGGCAATTTGTATGTGTCCACTGGCAACGGCACATTTGATCCGGTTAACAGCAACTACGGCGACACCCTCCTCAAATTGTCCATCAGTAATTCACTGGTGGTGACCGATTACTTCACGCCCTATAACGAACAAAGCTTGGAAACTAACGACAATGACCTCGCTTCGGGCGGCGTCGTCTTGCTGCCGGACGAGGCGGGCAGTGGGGCACATCCGCATTTGGTGGTTTGCGCCGGCAAAGAGGGCACGCTCTACCTGGTCGACCGGGACAATATGGGGAAATTCAATGCGGCGGGTGACACACAGATCGTGCAATCGCTTCTGGGCGCCATTGGGCAGTGTTTCGACACGCCTGCGTATTTCAATGGCACGCTGTATTTCGTTGGTGCCAATGACGTGATCAAGGCGTTCACCATCACCGACGGTTCCATCGTATCAACTCCGTCATCGCAGGGTTCCACGGTTTTTGGTTTCCCCGGTGCAACACCCAGCATTTCGGCCAATGGCACGAATGACGCCATCGTCTGGGCGATCCAATCGGACGCTTTCGATTCCAGTGGGCCGTCTATTCTACATGCCTACAATGCCGCGCATGTCTCCCAGGAACTTTACAACAGCACGCTGGCCGGCGCGCGGGACATTCTCGGAGGGGCAGTCAAGTTCACTGTGCCGACTGTCGCCAACGGCAAGGTCTATGTCGGAACGGAAACGGGACTGTCGGTGTTTGGCAACATCGTCGCGGCGCCCACCATCGCGCCCAACGGCGGCACATTCACCAACTCGGTCTTGGTGACGCTGGCCGATACCACACCGGGCGCTGCTATTTATTACACGCTGGATAACACCGTTCCGACGACAAACTCGACCCTCTACGCAGGACCATTTTCCCTGACAATCTCCGCTATGGTTGGCGCCAAGGCATTTCTGGGAGGTCTGACGGGGATTGCCACTGCCAGCGCCAGTTTCACGATCATTTTGGTACAGCCGCCGACCGCGGACTTCACAGGGTCGCCGACAACCGGGCCGACTCCACTGGCAGTGACGTTCACCGATGGTTCTACCGGCGCGATCACGAACCGATCCTGGACCTTCGGAGACGGTGGGACAACCAATACGATGAACACGATCGTGGGGTACAACTACAACTCGCCAGGCACGAACAGTGTCACGCTGATTGTCAGCGGCCCGGCGGGTGTGAGTACCAATGAGCGAATTAATTATATCGTCGTCACCAACAGCCTCCCGCAGTTGACCATCGTGCCGGGCAGTCTCGACTTCGGTTTATTGCCCGTGGGGCAAAGCAGTATGCAGTCGTTCTCCATCGCCAACACCGGGCTGCAAACACTTAGCGGCACCACCACCGCGTCCGGTTTAGGATTTGCCCTCGCCAGCGGCAGCCCTTTCAACGTGAACGCCGGGCAGACCGGCGCGGTAAGCGTCAGCTTCAGCCCCGGTTTCGCCGGGTCGTTTACGGGATCGATGATCACTGTCAGCAACGGCGGTATTTCAACAAATGCCGTTATGGGCTCTGCCGCGATCGCACCGTCGGCCGGGTTCACGGGCAGCCCGACCAACGGCGGCGCGACATTGCTCGTGAGCTTTACAGATGCTTCCAGTGGCTCCATTACCAGCCGTATGTGGAACTTTGGCGACGGCGGCTCGAGCGCCTCGACCAGCCCGAGCCATCCCTACACCAACGCCGGGGCGTTCTCAGTCAGCTTGCTGGTGTTTGGTCCTCTCGGCTCGAACACGCTGACGCTCTCGAACTACATTACCGTGACGACCATGGCAGGAGCCCCGATCGCCGGCTTCATCGCCAGTCCGACGAATGGCGCCGCACCGCTGCTGGTAAACTTTACCGACGCCTCGATGGGCTCAATCACAAATCGCTCGTGGACGTTCGGCGATGGCGGCACGAGCGTCCTGACCAGCCCAAGCCACACGTACTCCAACGCCGGCGTCTATTCGGTCACGCTGACAGTCTCCGGTCCCGGTGGGTCGGGTGTGACCAACCTCGTGAATCTGGTCACGGTGACCAATATAGTGAGCACCTCGCCGACGGTGAGCATCGTCAACCCCGCGAATGGAATGTTGTACCCACCGCTGACCAACCTGGTGATCACCATTGTCGCCGGCGCCACCGCCAACGACGGCGCTGCCATCAGCAAAATTGAATTCTTTGCGGACAGCACGAAGCTCGGGGAGACGACATCGAACCCGGGGACAAACTTCTTGTTCAACCCCACGCTCGGCGCCCACATCATCACGGCCCGCGCAACCGACGCACTCGGCGCGACCAACACCTCCGCGCCTGTCACGATCACGGTCGGCGCCAGGAATTCGCCGGTGGGCAATTGGGAGGTCACCATCAGCGGCGCCGATCGAGGGGCGCAGTTCCTGGTTTTCAAGGATGACTTCACCGCGAGTGGCTTCGGGATTCGTCTCAAGCAGTTTGGGCTGGAAACTGTATCGGGTCATTGGGTTTTCAACACGAAGGGGCAGTTGACCGGGCCATTCCTCGAAGAAACCGGCAACGTGACGAATTGGAACGGTACGCTGGTGGGGCCAGTGCGGAGCCTGAGGAGCGTCAACGGGACAGTGGTGACCACCGCTGCGGGTAACTTCCGCTGGAGGGGAATCACCGCGACGACATTCCGGGATCTCAGCGGGACCTGGACAGGATTGGTGATGGTCGCCAGAACGCCGGCAGCGCCGGTGAGTTACGTGTTCAGCCCCAACGCCAATCATTTCGCCGTCTTCGATATCGCGATGAGCGCGGATCCGGGCACCGTGGTGGGACAGTTGCTGGTGACTTCCCGCAACAGGGTTTACGGCTACGTCACGTACGGCGGCAAGCCGGTAACGATGTCCGGCTTGTTCAACGTCCGGAGATTGGCGATGAACCTCAACGGCTCAAGCAACGCTGGCGAGAAAGTCAAAGTCCGGATCGCCCAATGACCGTTGACGCGCTCCCCCGGCCTTCCAAGCCGAGCGAGTCACTCACCCTCCACAACCGAATCCGGAAGATGATTAGGCCCCGTGTCGTCAGCCGGAAAATGTTGCGCCAGTAACCTGCCCGCGGTGTCGATTCCGTGGACGATTCCTTCGGTGAACTTTCCCTGCCGAAACAGCTCGCGCATGGCTCCGGCGACGCTCTCCCAAAACGCTTCGCCACACTGGGCATGCACCGCCGTGTCTCCCAGGATTGCGAAGTTCTGCGATTCGGGCGCGATGAAAATCAGGACCGCATTGCGATGCCTGGTCTTGTCCATGCCCAGCTTGACGAACTGGTGCGCGGCCGCGTGACGCGGGTCGGAGACTTTGCGATGGCTCACGTACACGCGGATTTCGCCGGACGTGTGTTTCTCCGTCTTCTGGATGGCCACGGTAATCCGGTCGTGATCCAGTTCGGCAAATAAATGCTTCGTCTTCATCGCCTTACCAGCTTCCCCCGGCGCCACCACCGCCGAAACTTCCACCGCCTCCTGAAAACCCGCCGCCTCCCGAGAAGCCGCCACCACCCGAAGACCCGCCGCCTCCACTCAACATTCCACCCAAAAAGCCATAGCTGACGGCCCGTCCGACGCTCGAGTACACCGTGCCTCCCCCAAATCCGTAGCTGATGAAGCGAATGAGAATAATAATAATAATAACCAGGGCAATCCAGATCGCGTTTGGCGATATCGTCTGACGAGATCGATCCGCCACAGTGCGACCCGTGCCCTTGTATTCGCCCTTCACCGCCTGAAGAATGGCCGTCACGCCCGCGCGCAGACCGGCATCAAAATCATTGTTGCGAAAGTGCGGCTTGATCTCGTTCTCAATGATCCGCTTCGCCAACGCGTCGGGCAGGGCCCCCTCCAACCCATACCCGACCTGGATGTACATCTTGTGGTCCTGGACGAACACGAACAGCATCGCGCCGTTATCTTTTCCCTTCTGGCCAACGCCCCACGATTGCGCGACGCGAACGGTATAATCCTCGATCGAGGAATCCGTCTCCATCTTCGGATAAACGGCGACCACGATCTGGCTGGAGGCGTCGCGTTCGAACTGCTCGAGCTTTTGGTTCAGCTCAGCAGCCGTCGCGCCCGATGTGACGTGGGCGTAATCGTTGAAATACTTCTCCGGCTTCGGCGGGATGACCTCGGCGGCCATGGCCAGCGTGGGAAGCAGGGCCACAAAGAGAAAGATTGATCTTATGCGCGTCAAGATCAGCCCTTACTTCGTAGATGTTCCCTGAGAACCAAAATCAACCTTGGGCGCAACTTCCGCGCCGGTCGTCGCCGTAAAATACGGCTTCTCCTTGAATCCAAAAGAACCCGCGTACACCAACGTCGGGAAACTCTTGGTGGCCGTGTTGTATCGTTGCACGACGTCATTGTACCGGCCGCGCTCGACGGAAATCCGGTTCTCCGTGCCCTCCAATTGCGCCTGAAGCTCCATGAAGTTCGCGCTCGACTTCAACTGCGGATAGTTTTCCGCCACCACCAGCAATCGCGAAAGTGCCCCGCCCAAATTCGACTGCGCCTTCTCGAACTCCGCGAATTTGGCGGGATCGTTCGCCACCTGGCTCGCGTCAATCTTGCCCACCGACGCGCGCGCCTCGGTGATCGCTATCAGCGTCGACTTCTCGAAATTCGCCGACCCCGACACCGTCGCGACCAGGTTCGGCACCAGGTCCGCCCGGCGCTGATACACATTCTGCACCTGCGCCCACTGCTTATCCACCTCTTGCTGCAGGCTGACCAAACGGTTGTAGCCACAACCCTGTCCCAGGGTCATGATCGCCAGTAATCCAAAAATAATCCGCTTCTGCATAATTCGCCTCACTTGGTTCGTCGATGTCCACCTGCAATACCGCACTTCCGTGTCGTTTTCAATGCAATGTCAAAGTTCCAAATCCACTCCGCGTTGAACAGGCGTCCCGCCTGTTGCATTTGTCGCCGTCAATCTCAACTCTCAAGTTACCTTCCTGCGGTTGTGTGCTGGTCCTTATATCTAAAATCCTTTCATCCCCTCCCCGGTCCGTCATGCTGAGCTTGTCGAAGCATCTCTCGCGACTGGGATAACCTTTCGAACAATCAGGACGCTCCCGCCATTCCGACCACTCCTCGCCCCATAGCGTCAGCGTCCCGGTGGCTTCGTTCCCACGGATACGAACCCACCAAAGGCCTAAAAGTGGGTTCGTTTTCGGCAAATGCACCTGTTTTACCCCCTCAAATTGGGTTCGTTTTCCAAAACGAACCCACCGAATTTGTCGCGACTTTTTCTAGTTAACCTGTTTGCTTTTAGATTCTTATAACGGATTTTTCTCCGAAAAACGGTGGGTTCGTTTCGCAAAAACATATATAGGTCCCCTTTTTGCCTCCAGCAAATCCACTCCGCAGACCCCCCACCCCTTGGCCTTACCAGCTTTGGCAAAGTTGGCCTGCACCTCAAGCCACCTTTAGCAGCGTAGTCGCGCCGTATCTTCGGCGAAGGCGGATGTCAAAGAACTGCGCTGACTATACCCCTCCAGCTGCGCTGGTGTCCAGTAAAATGTATCGGTTAACGATGATAGAATAGAGAGGGCCAAGAATAGGAACACTGCCTTCGTGGCACCAAATCATTCTCCCCGAATCGGCTCGGTTTTGCTAGACAGTGAAAACGAAGTCCATTTCGTACCGGCAACCTTTGCTTGTTGGCAGGAAATTTGTCGCCTGCCTCCGGACGATACTGGAACACGTGGGACGGGTAGCCGACGCGCGGCAGACTTGCGTCTTTCGTGTCAAACGACGCAACGAATCCTCGACCGGCAGATGACCGGGCAACGCCATGAGGCCTTAGTATCCTGAACACAGCGCGACTTTACAAGGCGATTGGTACCGACTGGCATTCCCAGTTTCCATTCCGATCCCAGACGGCACGTAATGCGTTTGTGGACCGGTCTGCGATTCGAAACCATAGGAGCCCGACCCGACGACGAACACGCGCGGTCGCTCTCCTGTACTGCGACGCCCGTCATGTCGCCCCTATGCCTCACAGTTTGATGTTGACATACCTTACAGTTATAGGTATTGTCGCCGCGATGAAAAAGACCAACCCCATTTTTTTGAACGGCGTCCCGGAATTGCTGGTGCTGCGCCTGCTTTCCCGGCGTGAAATGTACGGTTACCAAATCATCGAGGAAATCCGCGCCCAAACCAGGGAAACCCTGTCGTTTGGCGAAGGCTGCATCTACCCGTACCTGCATTACCTGGAAGCGGAAAAACTGGTGAGCAGTCGACGGCGGGAGGTCGATGGCCGAAGCCGCAATTATTACAAACTCACCCCTCGCGGAGGAAAGCGGCTCGACGAATTGACCACGGAGTGGAAGCGCGTTACAACCGGCATCTCGTCATTGATGGGAGAGCAATATGCCTAAAACAGATTATATCGAACAATTGCGACGTCGGCTCGTGGATCTGGGTTGTCCCATCGCGCGCGTGCGGCGGTTGGTTCAAGAAGTCACCGACCACCGCGAGGATTTGAAGCAAACCGCGTTGGCGGAGGGATTGTCCGGGGTTGCAGCCGAAATCCATGCCGACACGCTGCTTGGAAACCCACTCGATTTGGCAGAAGGCCTGGCGGAGGCGCTCCGACGTTCGTCCTGGTGGGGCCGCCATTCCATTATCGGTTTCTGTGTGTTGCCGCTGTTGGCGGTTCCCCTGTTGTGGAGCTTGATAATGTTTGTCGGTCTCTGGCTGGTGTTCGCCTTTGGTTATGCCCTGGACGAGACCCGACTCCACGTGGCAGCCGACAACCCCGTTGTTTTCCACCATATGTCTATGTTGGTTCATGGCGCTGACTGCCTCGCGCTTGCCCTAGTGACGCTTCTCTTCTGCTGGTTGGCACGGCGATCGGGTCTGAGCTTCAAGTGGACAGCAATCGCGTGTGCCATCTGTTCCATCTACGCGTTGTTTACCTGGATTAACATCGTTCCGCACTCATTGAGTTTGGGGTTCTCCTTCCCTCCACATGGGTCCTCCCCATGGATTCGACTTGCGATGCCGCTCGTGACAGTCGCCCTGGTTTATGCCTTCCAGCGGCGAACTGCGCATTGTTATCGCGAAAGTGTTGCCGCCTAGCGGGACTCGTGTGTTCAGCTGGATCCATGAACACAATCCCGATGCCTCGCACACTCGCAACATTCCTGATCCTGCTGCTTTTGTGCTCTTGCGCGACGGAAAGTTCGCTCCACCCACCCCTTCCCGCGGATGTGTCCATGAACAAAAATGCCGGCCGCGGAGATATGTTGGTTGTAATGCTGCGGTTGAAAAGCGGCGAAGAGTTGCCGTTTCTTGTGGACACCGGATCGGGAGGCACTTGTTTCGACATATCCTGGAAGTCACACCTGGGAAAACCTGTCGGCACACTGTCGGTCACGAGGTGGGGCGTTATCAAGAAGCAGGACACCTATGCGGAGCCCCGGCTCTATGCGGGAAGCACTCGGCTGCTGACCGGTAGCCAGATCATTACCCTTAATTTGAAGCGCCCATCCTCTTCTTCCCGTCGTCCCATCATGGGGATTCTCGGCCTGGACTGCCTGCGCCATTATTGCGTTCAACTGGATTTTGCCGCCGGTAGGATGCGTTTTCTCGACGACGAACATTCGAACAAAGAAAGCTGGGGCAAACCATTCCCCTTGGTAGACCATGGCGACGGACGGTTTGACGTTCGCGAGAGTCTTGACGGCGCGAAGGGTTCAACTTCGCTGATTGATTCCGGCTTCGATATCGACGGTTGGCTGATGCCAAAACTCTACCAGCAATGGACCAACCAAGCGGCGCCAACGGCGACCGGCGAGGTTCACTCTCCCAATGGCGTGTTGGGCGGAGAGGCCTACCCGGATATTCGGTTGCGCCGGATTGACGTCGAAAACAATGGGATCGGACTGCGTTTCCTGTCACGGCATCTTGTCACCCTGGATTTCCCCAAACAGACGATGTATCTCAAACGGACAAGCACCGGTCCTCTTGGCGCCGGTGATTAACAAAATGCTTCTGCGCCAGCTTGAGTGTGCACTTAACGCGCTTGCGGAACAAACCGAGATTCGAAGGTGTAGTTCCCCGACTCAATGGCAAACACAGCGCGGTCGCCTTCACGTCTAAGGAATTTTACTCCGGGGCGCTGCTCCGCGGGCGCGCCGCCTTCCTGTACCGCGGCGTCCTCACGCGCGGGTTGGAAGACGGTTGCCGTCGTGTTCGCGGGAATCGTTGCTTTCAAAATGAAACGTTCGCCGGCGCGCTCCCAGCGCACCGAGATCGGACCATGGATCGATTCGTAACTCGCTTCGACCCACGTGAGATCGCCGACGGGTTGCGGACGCAGGATGATTTTCTTGAAACCGGGTCCGGTCGGGTCAACATCGATGCCGGCGAGGTCTTTGTAAAACCATTCCGTGATTTGCCCGAGCATGAAGTGATTGTGGGACGAGTTGAGATTCGCATCCCACGACTCGGTGAGGCTCGTCGCGCCTTTCTTAAGTTGGTAGCCATAACCCGGCTTTTCATCCTGGTTGATCATCCGGTAGATCACGTCCGACCGTCCGCCTTCCGCGAGCGCCTGGAGGAGATAGCGGAAACCGATGTCTCCCGCCGTCATCGTGTCCCCATGTTGTTCCACATCGCGCACGAGCGCGACCAGCACGCGGGCGCGGTCGCCGGGCTCGACGATGTTCATCACCAGCGGAAGCGCGTTGGCGCATTGCGAGCCGGTGGCGTAGAAACCGGTGGCGCGATGGAAGAAGTGCCGATTGTAACTCGCGCGGATTCTTTCCGCGCGAGCGGCGTAATGCTTCGCGTCGTCCGCGCGGCCCAGAACTTTGGCTGCCTGCGAGAGAATCGTCGCATCGTAAAAATAAAACGCCGTGGCGGTGACCGGCGGCGGCGTCAGCTGTGCCGCGCCGGGCTTTTTCGGGCCGAGGTCATACCAGTCGCCCAGTCCCTCGGACACGATGTCGTCGGTCGCGCGTGTTTCGAGGTAGGCGAAGTAATGTTTCATCGCGTCAAAGTGCGCGCGCAACAGGTCGAGATCGCCGGTGAATTGGTATTGCTGCCACGGCACGAGGATGAACGCCGAACCCCACTCCGTCGCGGCGCGGAAAGCGCCCTTAAACTTCGTGTATTCCGGCGCGGTGGTCGGCACGAAGCCGTCCTCCGTCTGCGCCTCGGCCATGTCGTGCACGCCCTTGCTGAAAATGCGCGCGACATCGAACTCGTACCGTATCGCCGGGCCGTTGAGATGATACTGTTCGAGCCAGCCAAGCTTTTCACGGTGCGGACAGTCGGTCAGGATGGAAACCATGTTCGACCGCTGTGCCCAGCGCACAAGGTCGCGGATGCGGTTCAGCAGATTGTTCGACGAGGCGAAATGGCCGAGCGGCGCGGCGCTCGAGTGCACAATGACATCCTCGACCGATTCGATTCGCGGCAGCGTATTCGTTTCGCCGGCATTTGCCGAAAAAAACTCCGCCTTCAAATACCGGCACCCCACGTAGAAGAATTTCGGGAACCATGTCTCTTCGCCATCCGTCGCCTTGGTGTATTGCCACCAGGAACTGCCGCGGCTCGCGCCTCCCATCGTGCTGCGATTGATCGTGCCATCGGCATTGACCACCTCGGCGGGCGTGAGCCGCACGGTGCTGCCCGCCGGTCCGCTCACGCGGAGGCGCGGCATCATCGAGGCGTTTTGGCCGAGATCGTACACAACACTGCCGTCAGGAAACGTCTGTGAAGCGATGGGCTGCCGCGTCTCGATCGCCCGCAACGGCTCGGCCGCAACACTCTGGCCGCGCAATGTGTCGCCGGCCCGCACCATCGCCACCGCGTGCGGCCACGCGCCGTCGTTGAAGTCTGCCTTCGTCCAGCCCGCCGGTTCGAGCCGGGCGTCGTAATCTTCCCCACCGTAGATATTGTTGAAGGTGAGCGGCCCCGCCAGAGCGCGCCACGTCGAATCGGTGCCGACGACTTCCGCGGTACCGTCGGCATATTCGAGCCGCAAATGCAGAATCGCGCGCAGCGGGCCGAAGGAGCCGGTGAATTTCACATAGCGGTTTCGACGAACAACGTTATACATGCCATTACCGAGGATGATCCCGACGGCGTTGGTGCCCTCGTGCAACAACGCCGTCACGTCGTGTGTGTCGTAGAGCGTCGTGCGTTCGTAATCGGTCCACCCCGGCGCGAGCAGGTCCTCGCCGGCCTTCGCGCCGTTGAAATCGAGTTCGTATTGTCCCAGCCCGCAAACATACGCCACCGCGCGGCGCAATCCCGGTCGCACGGAAAATTCGCGGCGCAGTAGTAACGACTCGGTCGCGCCCGGCGAAGTGATCCAACTCCCCTTCCAATCCGCCGTCTTGAGCAACCCCATCGTCCACGTCGCGTTCGCGCTCCACGGGGTGGCGCGTCCGTCGCGGTCCCAGGCCCGCACCTTCCAAAACACCCTTTGTGACGACGTGAGCGGCGCGCCCGCATAACGCACAAACGTTGTTTCATCCGAAGCAACGCGCCCGCTGTCCCACAGATCGCCCCGATCTTGCGCGAGAATCTCGGCGGATGACGCAGCCAGCACCTGCCACGCGGTCTGCCGCTGACCGCGTTCGTCGCTCGCTACACACCAGAACAATCGCGGCTGCGCGACGTCGACCCCGAGCGGGTCTGTGGCGAATTCGCATTTCAGATTCGTAACACGAAGATCCGTGTTGGAATTTGTCTGCTCTCCTCCCGATCCGAGTTGTTTCGGATCGAGGACCACGTACTTGATATGCTGGCGATTCCACGTGTAGGTGATGTGCACCAGGCCGTCGGATGTTTGGATGACGGCGGGATAAGCATAGCCATTGCCGCTCGGCTGGTCTTCCAGCGTGAGAACGTGCTGCCATTTCACGCCGTCAGGCGAAATCGCCACGTCCAGCGGGTAACGAACGCCTTTCGTTGGACGATCCGCAGGCGGCGCGGAATGATTGTAAACCAGCAACTGGCGGCCGTCGGCCAGCGTGACGGCATCGATGCCGGAATTCGGATTGGGCAAACCAACCGCCTCCAATGGGCTCCATTTTTTTCCCCCGTCACTCGACCACGTGGTGGCGATCACGCCGTTGCGCGTGCGGCAAAGGGCCTGCAACCGGCCATCGCGGTGGAAAAGCACGCTCGGCTGGATGGCGTCCAATTTGTTTCCCTTTTCAACCGGCCCGATGATCTCCCAGGTCCGGCCTGCGTCGTGCGCGAGTTCAAAATGCACTTGCCAACCCGCTTCCCCGCCTTCAGTGCTCGACGGACACAGCCACGTGCCGTCGGCCAGAAGCACCGGCTTGTTCTTGATCGGCCCCAGCACACCCGCTGGCAGCCGCACCGATTTGCTCCAACCTTTCCCGCCATCGACGGAGGTCATCATCATCCCCCACCACGCACTCGGCGAAGGCCCGACCTTGTAGAACAAAACCAGCGGGCCGTCTTTTGGGTGAAATAGCACAGGATTCCATGTCGGGAGGCGGGTGCCATCCGGCTGCAGACCGTTGGCAACTTCGACCGCGTCGAGCCAGCTTCCCCCTTCTTGTCGCGCCACCCAGATACCAATATCGGGCGCGCGTTCGCGCGTGCCACCGAACCACGCCGCGACCAGTTTGCCGGGCGCCACCTCAACGATGGTCGAAGCATGGCACTCCGGATACGGGGCGTGCTCGTTGATGAACGCGGAGGTGATCACCGCAGGATGGCGTGGCTCCGCCGCCAGTCCGTTGACCGCAAAGAAGAAAAGGATGGCGAGAAATCGCGTCTTCATAAACCTCAGGCCGGCGTCGCAACGCGCACCACATCGCGCCCGGCGAATCCAAACGCCGCCAACAACAGCAGCCCCGCGCTGATGACATAGATGATCGCACCAAAGGCAATGGCTTCGCTCATGTTGTCGATCGGTTTTTCATGACGGCCGTACTGTGTCGCAAATCCGACAGCCAGCGGCCCGAGCGCGCCGCCGCCCCATCCCACCGTATTCATGATGCCCACGGCCGTGGCGCGCGCCCGCGGCTCAACCACATCGAACAGCGACGCAAAAATATTCGCATCATAAAGCCCCTTGCAGAGACCGAAAAAAGTCATGGACGCAAGGAGCGTGGTGACGCTCGAGGTGAGGCCCACCAGTCCGACGAACGACGCGCCCACGAGCAAACCGAACGCCTGTACCAGCATCCGCCCACCGGCAAAACGACACGCCAGCCGGTCGGCCAGCACACCGCCAACCGGCACGCTGAGAGCGCTCGCGAGATGAATGTACACGCTACCGGATAAACCAGCTGCGGTGAGCTTGAAGGCGAACTTCTCCACGAGAAATGTCGGGGTCCACGCGAGAAAAATTGTGGCCACGAAATTCGCGCCAAGAAACGCGGCCATGAGCAGCAGGACTGTCGGCTTGCGAAAAATCACGCCGCCCACCTCGCTCACCCCCAGCGGCGGCAGCACAACTTGATCGATCCTCTCGACAGCGCCCCGGGCCGGTTCACGCAAAAAGCGGCAGAGCACCAGCGCCAGCACCACACCGGCACAACCGAAAAAGTAAAATCCTGTCCGCCATCCGTGTGCCTCCGCAAACCACGCGCCCGCCCAACCACCGGCGATGGTGCCAACATAGACGCTCGATTGGTGCACGGAAAACGCCCGCGAGCGAGTGCGTCCATCGTGATAGTCACTCACCAGCGACATTGTGGCGGGGAAATAAAACGTCTCGCCGAGCCCCTCCAGCGCACGCACGGTTACGAATTGCCACAACCGCCCGCACCAACCGGTCATGACCGTGACGCCACTCCACAACAGGCAACCACCAAGAATCAATTGCTTTCGCGGCAAACGGTCGGCCAGGAAACCCGCGAACGGCGCCCCCGCCGCGTAGACCCACATGAACGCCGAGCCGATCAGGCCGAGTTGCACCACGCTAAAACCGAACTCGCTTTTCAGTTTCGGGAAGACCGAGAAAATCGCCTGCCGGTCCGCGTAATTGAAAAAGCAGACGAACCACAGCATGCCGACGACAGCCCACTTATAGTGCCTGTTCCTGTGCATGAGTGTGGCGGCAGATTTCATTCCGTAAAGCGTCCGCAGAACGCCTTCTAGCAGAACCCATGGGCAATGCCACGAACAAACTGCGCACACACCCCAACGGTAAGCACGTGGCATGGCGCCGCGCCGTTCATGATCTCAAATAGTTCCCCACCGCAATCGGGTGTTAAGCCAAGAAGGTTCTGTATTACAGAATGATTACAGGATTGACAGATTTTCCGGACATGGTCACAATGGCCCAGTAATGCGTCCTCGATGCGATTTGTGACACACCGAAAGCGATTTGCGGCCATTACAACACCCACCCGATCAAGGAAAAGACTGGCTATATCATGCGGCGCGCTCCACAAGCGATTTCGTCGCGTGGATCTTGCTGGTGATACGTCGACGCTCGTCTGCGAGAAATAACCATGGCGGAAAACCTTCCGATCCGGGCGGCACGCGCGATGGCGCGGCGGGTGCAGTACCTTCGCTCCGGAACGTTGCGGCGGGTTCCGCTGAAGTGGATCACGAACGAATTCGCGTTTTCGTTTGCCGACGATGGTTGGAACTATTTCCGCGCGCTGGTGGCCCAGCAGCAGGGCCAACCGCAACTTCAACTGGAGGATTCGGCGTTCTACCGTTTCTTTCAGCACCCGCGCGTGAAGTCGGTGCGTTACTTGAACGATCTGCTCTTCCTGCACAAGCCCGCGCAACGCGATTGCGGGTTCCAGTTCGCCCTCGCCACCTATCCGTGAGGCGACCAGGTCGGCGGCGGGCCGTGGGGTCATCACTTCGATCAGATCACCGGCAATTCGACGCGCGACATGTACGGCCCTCGTGCCAACGTCTGGTACGAGCCCGGCGACCCGTCTCCGTTGCGGTTGGAATGGGAAAAGACTCGCCGATTATTCAACAAACTTCGCGGCGGATACCATCCACTGCGCGCTGCCCAATTACCCACAGTAACCCTGCTGGTGCGCCGTAATGGTGAGTACCGCGCCATGCGCTACAACGGCCAGCACCGCCTCGCCGCGTTAAGTCATCTGGGGCGCAAACGACTTACGGTGCTCGTGCCGTCCGCGCGCGCGCTCAATGCGGAACTGGCCTCGTGGCCCAGTCGTTCATCGCTGCCAAAGCTCGTGCACGACGGCGAAATTGTCGTGAGGGAGACCGAAGTAAACGCCTGGCCTTACGTGAAGCGCGGACTCTGCGCACGAGAGCAGGCGTTGGAGATTTTTCACGCATTCTTCGACTTGAACGGACGTGAGCGCATTCAGGCGCTGGAACTGGCCCCGGATTACTGACGAACGGGGATTCAGTCGCAATCGATCAGCCGTCACTACAGGAGTGACAGGGACAACGCGCGTGCGCTACAATGACCCTCAATTGCAGCGCACAACGTGGCTGGTTGGTTTCCGACACATGAAGCAAGTGGCCTTTGATGATTTGGCGAAGCTGCCTGTCGTCGAGTATTACGAGACGGCTTTTCGTAAGGCAACGGGTGTGTCTCTGAAGGTTGTCCCGCCTGACGATCACGGAAAACAGCTCTCCTTTGGGGCATCGGAAAACCCGTTTTGCGCCCTGGTGTCCCATACACCGGCGGGCTGTGAGGCGTGCCGGCAGGAGGAAGGGCGCGTCCGCCGCAGCGCCGCGCGAAAACTCACCCCGCAACAGATCCATTGCTTTGCCGGCCTTACCATCGTCGCCGTGCCCGTGGCTATCGGCGGACGGCACGTGGCGACGTTGCTCAGCGGACACGTCTTGCGCCGCGAACCAACGCAGCGGGACTTCACGATGGTCGTCAAGATGCTCAACGGTGCGCCGAACAGCGACTGGGAGAAAAGAGCGCGGCGGGCCTATTTCGAGACCCCCGTGGTCGCTGCGGAAAGGTTCCAGGCGATCGTCGAATTACTGAACGTTTTCGCGCAGTACCTGGCCGACTATGCCAGCCGCTGTGCGATCGCCAGGTCCTCCGAGGAGCCGGCGGTGGTGGTCTCGGCCAAAGAGTTTGTTCATTCCCACGTCGAGGAGCCCGTGACGCTGGCACAGGTGGCGCAGCACGTTCACGTCAGCCCGTTTTACTTCTGTAAACTCTTCAAGAAGGCGACCGGCATGACGCTCACCGAATACGTGGCGCGGGTTCGCGTGGAAAAGGCCAAAACGTTGCTGGTGGATCCGTCGCTGCGCATCAGCGAGGTTGTGTACGCGGCCGGCTTCGGATCGATCCCGAGCTTCAACAGCATGTTCAAGCGCTATGTCGGGATGCCGCCCACGCAGTACCGGGCCACGCTGCGCTCGCCGTTGGCTATGTGAGCTCCCAGTTTTTGCCGCATCCCCCCTCCTGGCCCACCGCAAATTCCGATAAGAGAATGCCAAGCGGCAAGTAGCGCCCGGGGCGGTCTCCGTGACAAACTGACCGGCGTCGAATCAACTTCAGTTTCAGGAGGACTATGAACCGATTCCGCTCTCTACACCTGTGTGCGGGTGTCGTTGCCGTCGTTGCGGCAGCAGTGGTCATCAGCGCATCCGCCTTCGCCGCTAACGGCGATGCCAAACCGGTAAAGAAGAAACTCACGGGTCAGGAGTTGTACGCCATCAATTGCAATCGCTGCCACGCCGAACGTTACGCAACGGAGCGGACGCCGGCACAGTGGAAGACGCTGATGCTGCACATGCGCACCCGCGCACAGATACCAGCCGCACAGGCAAAAGAAATTCTCAAGTACCTCCAGGAAGACGCCGGCAAATAGGCCACGGAAAGATCAAACTGATGAAAACTTATTTCTTAATTTTGACGGCCTTAACCATCGGCTGCGCCTCCGCTCTGGCAGTGAGCGATGAGGACTTCCAGAAGATGCAACAGCAGATGCAGCAACAGTCCCAACAGATCCAGGACCTGCAGAAAGCGCATCAAGAAGATCGGCAGGAAATCCAGCAACTGAAAGAACAACAGGGCGTTACGCAGAAGACCACGACCGAGACGCAACAGAAGGCCGAGGCGGCCCAGAAGAAAGCCGAAGAAGCCCAGCAGACCGCCGCGTCCGCCGAGGCCAGCGCCAAGACGCCGGCGGCGACCGGGCCGGACGCGCTACAGAACTTCATGGTCGTCGGTGACGCCGAGGTTCAATTTGCCAAGACCGAGGGCCAGCACAGCGCCTTCGCGCTGGCTGATTTCGCGCCAATCTTCCTGTTCCGTGCGACGGACAAGATCCTGTTCGAGGCGGGCTTCGATGTCGTCCTGCAGAATGGTAGCAACCCGCTCGGCACCCACGACAGCGGCTCGGGAAATTCGGTAAGTCTCAGCTTCGGCACGTTGGACTATCTGTTCAACGACTACGTGACAGTGGTCGCCGGCGACATGCTGTTGCCGTTGGGCACTTATTCCGAGCGCTCTGCCGGCTGGCTCAACAAGATGCCGGACAGTCCGCTCCCGCGCGACGTATTGCCGGGGGCCGGCGTCGGCCTGCAATTGCGGGGCGCGATGCCGGTGGGTGATTCGGGACAGGCGGTTACGTACGCGGTGTACGGCGTGAATGGCCCCAGTTCTTCCGATGGCACCGCTACTTCCGATCAGCTCGATCTCGGCGGCAACGTCGGTCTCACCGCGGATGGCAGAACCATGAATCTGCACGGCTCACCCAGCGCGGGCGGTCGTGTTGGCTGGTTCTTCCCGTGGCAGGCCCATTCGGACGTGGAACTCGGTGTCTCCGGCCAGTCCGGCACGTGGAACGACATGGACAACAAATTGTGGTCGGCGTTCGTGTTCGACGGCGCGATGCATCTCAGCCCGAATTTTGAAGTCAAAGGCGAGTATGTCAACACCTGGGTCCAGAGCACCGACCACGGGACGTTTACGCCACGCGGCTGGTGGGTCCAGGCCGGTTACAAGCTGGCCGGGCTGGAACTCGATTTCCCGATGATCAACAGCCTCGAGCTGGTAGGCCGCTACGACACGAAGAACGACGGACTCGGCACGCGGACGGGGCGGCTTACGGCAGGCTACGTCTACTACATTACCAACACCTTGTGGTTCGAGGGTGACTACGAGTTCGTCAACTGCAGCGATCACTCGCAGGCGAATAACAACCTGATCTTCCAACTCTCCTACGGGTTCTAAACGAAAGGAAACACCATTCATGTTAATGATCAATAAACTCGCAACTATCCTCGCGGGTGTGACTGCGCTCGCCCTGATCGGCGTGGGCGTCGCGCGCGCGGCTGACGCGCCACTCGACGCCGAAACCAAGGCCCGCGTCGAGCGCTTCGAGAAAGGCCCGGCAACCGTTGACATCTCGAAGTATCCCGACGGGATCAAGGCGAACTACGAGGTGTTCTCCCAGAAATGCACGCAGTGCCACAAGCTCAGCCGGCCGATCAACTCCGATTACGCGCTGCCGGACGAATGGTCACGCTACGTCAAACGCATGATGCACAAGCCCGGCTCCGGCATCAACGCCGCCGAAGGAAAGGAAATCTACGAGTTCCTCGTCTATGACTCCAGCGTCCGCAAGAAGGCGATGGTCGACGAGAAGCTGGCGAAGGTAACGCCGGACGAGAAGAAGGCTGCTGAGGGCAAAATCAAGGAAGTCCACGATCTATACGACAAGTAGTCGTCCCGGCTGAGAAGTGGAACGGCACCATGTCCCAGACTTACACAGTCGAAGTGCCTGACCTGACCTACTTCACGCGGCAGGTGCTTTGCCGCGAAGGCTGCCCCGTGCGTACCGATTCGGGAGCCTACGTCCAGGCCGTCGCCGAGGGACGCTACGAGGACGCCTACATCATCGCCCGCGCGCCAAACCCGTTCGCCTCGATCTGCGGCCGGGTCTGCGCCGCGCCGTGCGAAGCGAAGTGCCGCCGCGGAGCGCTGGATGCAACCGTCTCGATCCGCGCCCTGAAACGGTTTGTCTGCGAGAAGTTCGGTGTCGAGTCGGACCAGTTCGATCTCGACCGCGTGTACCCCGCGCTCCGCGACCCGAATCGTGATCGGATTGGCGGCGGACGCAAGGTCGCCGTCATCGGCGCCGGGCCCGCGGGATTGTCGTGCGCGCACGAACTGGCGTTGCTGGGTTTCTCCGCGACGGTATTCGAGGCCCACGACGTGGCGGGTGGAATGCTGGTGCTTGGCGTGCCCGAGTACCGGCTGCCGCGCGAGATCATCCAGGCGGAGATCAAGGCCATTGAATCGCTGGGCGTCGAAATCCGGCTCGGCCAGAAACTGGGCCGGGAGTTCCTGCTCGAAGACCTGAAGCGGCAGGGATACGAAGCGATCTTTATCGGCATCGGCGCGCACAAAAGCCGCGAACTCGCCATCGAAGGCGTGCAATTGGATGGCGTGCTCCGCGCGATCGATTTTCTGCTGAACATCAATCTCGGCTACCGGGTCACGCTCGGCCGCAAAGTTGTTGTCATCGGTGGCGGCAACGTCGCGTTCGATGTCGCGCGCTCGGTGCTCCGGCAGACGGAAAAACTCGCCGGCATGAGCGAGGCGGAACTGCGCGGCGCTTTGCATCAGGCGGCTTCGGCGCTGGAACAATTGACCGCGCGCGAGCCGGAAGCGCCCGACGAGGTGCGCCTCGCCCTGGACGTGGCCCGCGAGGCGATTCGCAAAGGTGTGCCGGAAGTCCATATGTATTGCCTCGAGAACGTCGATGAGATCCCCGCCGCCCGTGAAGAGATCGAAGAGGCGGAGCGCGAAGGCATCCGACTCCATACACGTTTTGGGCCGAAGCGGGTCCTCGGTGAGGACGGCAAGGTGCGCGGCATCGAATTGATCAAAGCCAGCCGTGTGTTCGACGAAAACCGCCGATTCAGCCCGTCGTTCATTGAGGGTAGCGAAGAAATCGTGGATTGTGACACCGTGGTGCTGGCCATCGGACAATCCGCCGATCTCGCGTGGATTAAACCGGAGGACAATCTCAAGCTTACCCCGCGCGGCGCGCTGCAAACCGATCCGCAGACAATGGCCACGTCGCGCCCGGACATTTTTGCGGGTGGCGACGTCGCGTTTGGCCCGCGCATCATCATTACGGCCGTTGCCGAAGGCCAGAAAGCCGCGCGGTCGATCACCAAATTCCTCACCGGCCGCGTCCCCGCCGAGCCCCAACGAGCGCGGGTGACGGTTTATAACCCTGACCAATACCGGATGAAGCCCGACTACGAGAAGCTGGCGCGGCACTCGCCGCCGACGTTGCCGCTGGACCGGCGGATCGGAATCGCCGAGGTCGAAAAAGGGTATCCGGAACCGGCCGCCGTCGAGCAGGCGGTTCGCTGCCTGAAATGCCACATCAGCCCGGTATTCGACGGCGACAAGTGCATTCTCTGCGGCGGCTGCGCCGACGTGTGTCCTGAATTCTGCTTGCGCCTGGTGGATGTGGCCAGCCTGCGCGGTGACGAGAAGCTGCAGAGCGCGTTCGTGGCCCGCTACGGACGCATGCCCGAACCCGGCGAACATGGTGCGATCATCAAGGACGAAACGCGCTGCATCCGCTGTGGCCTTTGCGCCGCCCGCTGTCCAACCGGTGCTGTGATGATGGAGCGCATTGAACTGCTGCCGGTTTGATTTATGAACGATCCCACACCCGGCAATGGAGTTTCCCGCCGCGCATTCTTCCAACTTTCTCTCGGCTGGCTGGCCGGGTTGTTCGCCTTTGGCGCGTCTGCGGTGGCCGCCGTGCGTTTTCTGGTGCCGAATGTGTTGTTCGAGCCGAGCGAGCAATTCAAGGCCGACAAACCCGAGGACTATCCCGATGGATCGGTGACGTTTCTTGAGGACGAACGCGTCTTCCTCATCCGCAAGGGCAACACGTTTCGGTGTCTGTCGGCGGTTTGCACCCATCTCGGTTGCACAGTCAACCGCGCCGAGAACGGTTTTCATTGCCCGTGTCACGGAAGTGTGTTTGACGATCAAGGCACCGTCAAGGGCGGCCCGGCACCGCGCGCGCTCACCTGGTTTCTGGTGACCCTGAGCAAGGATGGCCGCCTCCTGATTGATAAGGGCCAGCCAACGGCTCCCGAACAATATTTCGTCCTGTGAACGCCTCCCCACTCAAACAGCTCTGGCAAAAGTTCCAGCGGACACGCATCGGCCGCTCGATCTTCCGCGTCGGCCTCCCGGACAGTAACCTGGAGCGGTCGCAAGTGATGGTTTCCAGCTTCCTGCTGCACCTGCAGCCAGCCAAGGTCAACAAGCACTCCTTGCGCGCATCGTATTCGTTCGGCCTCGGACTAATCACCCTCTATCTGTTCTTCATCCTGATCGGCACGGGCGTGTTGCTGATGTTTTATTACGTGCCGAGCACCGAGCGGGCGTACGAGTCCATGAAGGACCTGGAGTTCGTGGTGTCCGCAGGCCAGCTCATCCGCAACATGCACCGCTGGGCCGCGCACTTGATGGTCCTGTTCGTGGTGCTGCACCTCTGCCGGGTGTTCTACACGGCCGCCTACAAGCCGCCACGCGAGTTCAACTGGGTGCTCGGTGTGGCGTTGATGCTGATGACGCTTGGCTTGTCGTTCACGGGATATCTCCTGCCGTGGGACCAGCTCGCGTACTGGGCCATCACCGTCGGGACGAACATCTCCGGGTACGCACCCATCGTCGGGCCGAAGTTGAAATTCCTGATGCTGGGCGGCAATGTCGTTGGACAGCCGGCGCTGATCCGATTTTACGCGCTCCACGTGATGGTACTGCCGGCGGTGACGATCCTGATGGTCGCCGTCCACCTCTGGCGCGTCCGCAAAGACGGTGGTCTGTCGCGTCCCGATGAGCCGGGCAATGTTGTCGCGCAGGTCGAGTTAAGCCATTTGCCAACGAACAAAACCTATGGCTTGATGGAACTCGCCCGCGGCACCACGCCGCAAGTCGGCGCGAACCCCGAAGATGAGGTCTTCTCCTGGCCGCATCTGGTGTTCCGCGAGATGCTGCTGTTTATGTTTGTCGTCGCGGTCCTGCTGGTATTGGCCATCGGCTGGAACGCGCCCCTGGAGCAATTCGCCAACCCGATTCATCCGCCGAATCCCGCGAAGGCCCCCTGGTATTTCCTTGGCCTGCAGGAACTGGTGGCGCACTCGGCCTTCTGGGGCGGGGTCGGTGTGCCGACGTTGCTGGTGGTGACGCTGGTGCTCCTGCCCTATGTGGACCGGCAACGCCGTGGCACCGGCCGCTGGTTCGCCCGTGAACGCGTTCTCGCCAACACCATTTTTAGCATTTGCCTCTTCGTAGCGATCGTATTGACGATCATCGGCAGCTTTTTCCGCGGCCCCAACTGGTCGTGGCAGGAACCCTGGAAGAAGCCGCCAGTGGCGACGGAGAGCCACTGACATGGCCAACGAGTCGGTCCGTAAATTTTACCCATGGTTCACGATGCTGGGCATCGTTGTCGGTTGCCTGGTTGTCGGCGGCTATTACAAGGACCAGTTTCGTGAGTGGAAGGATTTCCAACGCAAATTTATCCGCGAAGAAGTTCGCCGCGCCATAACGCCCCAGCAGCGCGCGCGCGCCGAGAGCACGCCGGTGCAGGTCCACCAAATCATTCTGCCGGAACTTAACCGCGTGGATCGTTGCACGACCTGCCATCTGGCCGTGGACGATCCAACCTACGGCGGCTATCCGCAGCCGCTGGCGTATCACCCATTACACGAGCAGCATCCGTCGGAAAAGTTCGGGTGCACCATCTGCCATCGTGGCCAGGGCCGCGCCACGACTGCCGCCGCCGCGCACGGGAACGTGCCGCACTGGGACGAACCGATGTTGCCATTGATGTACATTCAGGCATCCTGCGGTAAGTGCCATCAAGCCGCCGATAATCCGGCGGCGCCGGAGTTGGCGCGCGGCCAGCAGATTTTTGAGGACAGTGGATGCCGCGGCTGCCACAAACTGGGCGGCACCGGCGGCATCATTGGACCGGACCTCGACAAGGTCGGCGCGCGCCGCTCGTCCGAGTGGTTGAAGAAACATTTCCTGTCGCCGGCCGCCGTCAGCCCCGGATCGGGGATGCCGCCGCAGAAGTTCTCTGAGCCGGAGCTGGAGGCGATCACGCTGTTCATGCTCAGCCAGACCGGTGAGATGGTGCCGGGCTATTACGCCTCGATGAAAGTCATCGCCAGTCCCGATGAAGGCCAGCGCCTGTTCCAACAGAAGGGCTGCATCGGCTGCCACTCGCTCGGCGGCAAGGGCGGTACCGTCGGCCCGGCGTTGGATGACGTTGGTCTGCGCCGCGCGCCGGACTGGATTGTGGCGCATTTCAAAGACCCGCAGGTGGTCACCCCCGGCACGGTGATGCCGAAATTCGGCTTCACCGAGGCCGAGGCGCGGTCGTTGACCGATTTCTTGATGCACTTGCGCGAGCAAAAGGTGGCGCTGAGCCTCCCGTCGTTGATGGGCCCCGTCGAGCGTGGGCGCGAGGTCTTCCGCAAATACGGCTGCGCGGGTTGTCATGGCCCCAACGCTCAAGGCGGCGTGCCGAATCCGAATGCCAAGACCGCCCAGCAGATCCCCAGTCTCAAGTACGTCGCCGATAGCTACACGAAGGACGAGATTCTCAAGCGGATCCTCAACGGTCAGCACGAAATCACATCCCTGGATGCATCCAAGCCAGCGCCTCCGCTTTACATGCCCGGGTGGCGCGGCACCATCAAAGACGCCGAACTTGACGACCTGGTTGCCTACCTCTTCAGCCTGAAGCCAAAAGGCGAAGACCTGGGTTTCTAGGCGGGTGGACTAGGCGGCGTGGGCAGCAACGGCTTTTGACAGGGCCGCTCGCAAATCGACAATCGTTACTGGTTTGCCGACGACGAGATCAACGGCCTCAGGTCTCTCACCGTTGGCCTCCATCATCGAGCCGAAACCGGTAAGCATAACGATCGGCACGCTCGGGTTGACGGACCGGATGGCGGTGGCGACCTGGTCGCCATTCATATCGGGCATGGCACGGTCCACCACCACAAGGTCGAACTGGTCTTTGCCGAATTTTTCAACCCCGTCGCGTCCGCCGTCCGCGGTCTCCACCGCGTGTCCGTCAATGGCCAGATACTCACCGATGATCGTGCGGACCATCAGTTCATCGTCCACCAAGAGGACACGCAGATTTTGGAGAGTGGTGTTAGGTTGCAGCGGGGACACGGTTTGCGCCGGCACGGACTGTGGCGCGAATCGGATGATAAAAGTTGAGCCCTTGTCGACTTCGCTCTTGACCTCGATGGTGGCTTGATGGCGTTGCACAATTCCATGGACCATGGACAATCCCAAACCGGTGCCATGCGTGCCTTTGGTCGTGAAAAACGGTTCGAAACAGCGGCGGCGAATCTCTTCGGTCATGCCGTGGCCGGTGTCGCTCACTTCGAGCACGACCTGGTCGCCCTTGTCATACGTGCGGATCGTGATATTCCCGCCCAAGGGCATCGCGTCGATCGCGTTAAAGATCAAATTGGTCAACACTTCCCGTAACTCCGCAATGTTGCCGGTTACCTTCGGAATTTCCTGAAGATCTCGTTGTATGGTGATGGAGATGTTTCGGGTCTCGGCTTGCGTCTTCCACCGCGGTTGCGTAAGCGTGATGGCGCCGTCGACGAGCAGGTTGAGGTCGATCGCCTCCAACGCGTCCCGTTTCTCGCGAAAACGGTAGAATTCACGCAGGCGATCGACGATCTTACCCGCGTCCTTGGCTGTGGTGTTGATCATCTCCAGATAGTGTCGGGCCTTGGCCTTGTTTTCCAGGTCCTCGGGCCGGTTCAACAACAATTCGGTCAAGCCGAGGATGCCGACGAGGGAATTATTGAAATCGTGGGCGATACCGCTGGCCATGCTGCCGAGGGCGCGCAGCCGTTCCTGTTGAATGACCTGCTCCCGGGCGGACTTCAGATCTTCAACGGCTTGTTGCAGTCGCTGCTTGTTGAGTTGGTGCTCCGCGATTTCCACCACGAGTTGGTCATTGGTTGCCTGGAGCTGCTGGGTCCGTTCGGTCGCGGTTCGTTCCAGATCGCCCATTTGCGCCCTGACTCTTCGATGCAGCCGCCACTTCTCGCTCAACGCATTGGCCAGTTGCAGCACTTCGACGGTGTCGAACGGTTTCTTGAGAATCAACAGGCGGTCGGAGTTGCCCACTTTGCGAATGAGTTCGTCCCAGGAGTAGTCCGAGTAGGCCGTGCAAATCACGACTTGGAGATCCGGGTCGACCTCCCACAGTTTTTGAGTGGTTTCCACGCCGTCCCAACCGGGCGGCATGCGGATATCCACAAACGCGACCGCGTAGGGCTGATGGTTTTGGATCGATTGCTGCACGAGAACCAATCCCTCTTGTCCCTGATAAGCCGAGTCCAGCTGGAAAGACGGACGTGGTTCGGCGTCGGGTTTCTCGTCGAACAGCACCGCCTCAGCCTCTGCCAGTGCCGAGGGCTGGGGATTGGTGGCGGACAGAACCTTGCGAAAATCGTCGTGAATGGCACGGTTGTCGTCAATCACCAGAATGCGTCGGCCTTTGTCCGGACCGGATTGCTTGCCGGTAGTATCAGTCATGTGTTCTCTCCTTCGGCACTACGGGCAACTCCAGGACAAACGAGGCGCCCGTTCCCGGTCCGTCGCTGTAGGCGGTCAACGTCCCGCCCAGTTCCCTGGCGGCCAGCGCGCCACTGTGCAGGCCAAATCCATGACCGTTCTTCCGGGTGGTGAAACCATGTTCAAAAATGCGCGTCAGATTCTGCGAGGGGATGCCGACGCCATTGTCGATGATCGAAACGCGGACGAAGTCACCGCCATTTTTGGCCACGCGCACCGTCACCCGCCGGTCCGCGCGGCCGCTTTCATCGAGCGCATATTTGGAGTTACGGATCAGGTTCACGAGGATTTGCAGCACCTTGTGTTTCTCCACCAACACCGGCGAGGTCTCAGAGTATTCGCGGACGAGTTGCACGTCGTGACGCACCAACGCCGCGTTATTCATGCGAATCGCGTCCTCGACCAAATCGACCACCGCGAGCGACTCGGTCAGGCCGGATATCTTGGAGTAGTTTTGCTGCATGGCGACGATCTCTTTGATGTGCTCGATGTTGGCGCCGAGAGATTGGAGTTCCTTGAGCATCTCGGCTTGTTCCTGGGTGAGTTGCGCGGCGAGACCGACCAGGTAGCCAGGCACCTGCATTCCCTTCGGATCGTTCGTCAGAAAGGCCGCCAGGTCATGCGGGTGTTCCTGGATCAAAATGGCGAGCTTGTTCAGGTTCGCCGCCTTCGATTTCCGAACCCGCTCGGACACCAGGGCGGAGGAGACATTCACGCTGTTGAGCACATTACCAATGTTATGGAGCACGTTGGTCGCCACTTCCGCCATGCCCGCCTGCCGTGATGCATCCTGCAGTTGCCGGTGAAGGTTATCCAGTTTCACTTCGGCCTGTTTGCGTTCGCTGATGTCCCGGAAGTTCCAGACGCGCCCGACGATTTCTTGTTTCACGTACTGCGGTTGCGAATACCGTTCAAAGACCTTGCCATCCTTGAATTCAATCAAATCAAAGCTGGGGGCATCCGGATGCGTGTCCAGTTCCCGCACTTTGCGAAGGAATCCCTCCGGATTATGGAGTTGATCGGTCATGGTGGCCAGCAGTTCATCGTCGTTTCGAGACACGATGACCGGCGCAGGGACGAGCCACATGGCCACAAACTTTCCATTGTACGTCACGACCTTCCCCTTTCGATCCACCACAAGAATACCGTCGGCCGTGGACTCGACGGTGGCATGGAGAAGGGAGAGGGAACTTTCCAACTCCTGCGTGCGCTCTTCGACGCGTTTTTCCAGGCTTTCGTTGGCGGACTGCAGCGCGGCATCTTGTTGCTGGATCTGGTTCAACATCGCGTTGAAATCGTCGGTCAGCATCCCCAATTCGTCCTGGTTTTTTTTGGTTGCGCGAAGGGAATAGTTCTTTTCAAGTGCGACGGCCCTGGCAGTCTTGGCCAACTGCAGGATCGGTTCTGAGAGCCACCGTTGCAGCTTGGACGACAGGAGAAACGCGGCCAACATGGAAGCGAGCACCACGGCGATGACAATCATTGCGTACTCTTTCAACCGAGCCGTCAAACGCCCCAGGTCGGATTCCAGGTAGATCCAGCCGATCTTGTCGCCCTTTTGCTCGATGCCGTGGAACAGAATCAGCCGACCGTAGGTGAACCGGTGGCCATCCGCTTCCTGCTTCGGAACCGAGAAGCCTGCGGCAACGTCGCTACGAACATACTTTGCGAATGGGCTTCCATCCTTTGTGTAGATGCACGCTGCGACGATGTTCGGTCGCACCCGGAGCGCCGACAGGGTATCTTCTGCGGGCTTGGGGTCATTGAAGTCGAGCGCCCCGCTGCTGGTGTCGCCGATCATCTGCGCCAGCGACGTGAGATTCCATACCAGTTCCGTGCGGTACGACATGATCTCGTAGGTGATGAACCCCGCGCACGCCAGCAAGAGTGCGACAATACTGGTCAGCATGATGGCCAACATTTGCTTGCGCTGGATCGAGGCGTTTTGGAACAGACGCATATCAGTTCTTCTGCCCTTCTGGCTTGCCCAGTACTACGTCCGCTACCGTGAGAAGCTTTGAGCTCAACTTTAAATTTACGCGCTGGGCGGGAACGAGGTTGATCTCGAGGCGAATCTTGTTCTCTTTCTTGGTAAAATTGATCATCCCTTCCTGCTGGAGAAATCGGTCCGTCTCGCCGACTGTCAACACGGCGGAATCCTTCACCGCTTCCAGGATTTCGGCCAGGCGCCCCTTCTCCGAGGAGCCGATAAAGAGGATTTGGCAGTCCTTGAGATCCGCCGTGCCGTCGATTTGCTTGATCACGACTTTGCGGTCGTTGACCGTCCGTTCTCCAGTCACGCGCCTGAATTCATCGCCAAGGCCGTCCTCGCCAACGACGCCGATCACGATGGGTGCACTACTATTCGAGAACGCACCCGCCGGCCACTCCACATACTTGGCGAAGTTAAAAAGAAACAACGCCTTCACTTGGCGCTCTGAGAGAGCCGGTGTTTCGGCGGCCCGGACCGAGCCGGCGCGCAACAACACACCCAGTATGACGGTCGCGATGGTCGCCCACACCAGCACCTGGCGGACGACTGGGAAGCCCCGGCCCTTGCGGCAGGTTCTGGCGATCTTCTGCGTCCTGGCCGTGTGATTTAGAAATGCCACGTGATTTTCCCCACGACACTGCGCGGGATTTCGGTGATGACACTGCTATTCTCGCTTGTGAATTCCGGATGCTGACCATCCAAAAGATTCTGGCCCCAAACGCCGATCTCGAGTGATTTGGTGGGGCGCCAGGTCAAACCCAGATCCAGGCGGACATACGCAGGGATGCTCTTCTCGCCAAGGCCGAAGATTGGGCTGACCTGGTCAACATAATACACCGCACCATTCAGCTCGACGTTGTGCGGCAGATCAAGGTACGAGCGGATTTGGAATTGGTTCTGCGGACTATCGTTGTTGATCGACGTGCCGGGTGTGTTTGGGCTGATGTGCATTTGGAGCAGGGTGTAGCTGGCGGTCCATTTCCAATGTGCGGTAGCCTGCCACTCCGTCAGGAATTCGGCGCCATAGGTTTCTCCCTGCTGGTTGTTTCCCGCCACCAAGGGAATCACCAAGTGCGGGGGCAGAGGAGTCCCTACGAATTGAGGGGTACCCTGGACGAATTCTTCGAGGCGGTTATACACGTTGTAAAACGCGGCTACGTCAAACGACACCTGCTTGGTCGGCTCGACCCGATAGCCCAATTCATAGGCGAGAAGCTCCTCGGACTTGAAATTCGGATTCCCAACGACAGAGATCAAGATCGGTGGGCTCAACGGAGGCTGAGAGGCTGACCGGTTATTGAGAATGGACAGATCGACCGAGGTAGGAGTCCTGACCGCGCGCGAAATGGCCGCCCAGACGGTTTGCTTTTCCGTGGGCGTCCAGGCCAGGCGTGCGCTCGGCTCGATCTCGAATCCCGTGAAATCATTGTGTTCGAACTTGGAACCGATCGTCAGATGCAAACGATCTTGAACGACCGTGATCTCATCCTGAACGAACGCGCTCAAGATCGTCTGATGCGTGACCGGCGGCGTGAGCGACACGAAGAAGTTCGTGGTGACAGCTTCATATTGATAGCGGTACCCGAGTCCCCAGACGATGTCCTGGCGATCTCCCAGGGCAAACCGATGTTGCAGGTCCACATCGTACGTGTCGTCCCGAACTGTGATGGGAGCATCACCCTGCTCCAGGTAGTCGTAGTACATCTGCAAGGTCAACTGGGAGGTTTCGGAGAAGTCGTGAGTCCAGTGGCCAAGAATGTTGCCGCCATCATCGGGCTTGGTGAAGGTGGCGGTGTTGACAAAGGGGGGCGTCAACAGCGCTTCATCAAATGTTTCGCTGGCATCGCTCTTGTAATAATCCCCCTGAAGCGTGAGCCGGTTAATGTCCGACGCTTCCCAGTCGAGGCGGAGACCACCGCGGGTCGCATCGGCATCGTTTTCAGCGGCACCGGAGGTATTCTCAAAGCCTTCGCGGTTGAAATACTTCACATAGCCGCGATAGAACAGATTCGTACCGATCTTGCCGCCGTAACGGACAGTCGCTGAGGGCTGATCCTCGGTCCCATAAGTGACGCTCAACAGGCCGCCCTGGGTGTCTTTGGCGCTTTTGGTGATGATGTTGATGACACCATTGACGGCGTTCGCTCCCCAGAGCGTTGCCCCTGGACCTCGAATGACTTCAATCCGATCAAGGTCTTCAAGTGGCATATCCTGCACATTCCAATAGACGCCCCCGAATTCCGGGGTGTAAACAGTGCGGCCATCGATGAGTACCAGCAGCTTGTTCCCGAATTGATTGTTGAACCCGCGGGCAGTGATCGCCCAGTGGGTCGCGTCGATGCGTGCGACGTCCAATCCCGGCACCATCCGCAACAACTCGGGAATGCTGGTCAGGCCGGAGCGTCGAATGTCCTCCTGCGTGATCACGTAAATGGCGGCAGGTGACTTGAACAAGTCGGTTTGTTTCTTCGACACGGAGGTGACCTGCACATTGACCAATTGTTCGAGCGTGAGGTCCTGCCAGTCGTTGCTGGTTGTGGAAGATTGCGCCAGACCATCGGTCGCGGCAAGTGTCACCCCCAACAGCAATACCAAGAGGCGCACCCGGCTCGTTTTGCCAGCAATCGCATGTAGCAGGAAGCTCATCAGAATAGGTTGCTCCAATCGGTCGACGTGGAAGATTGTCCCGTCTCAGCAGCCAGGATCGTGCTGACGTTTGACGCCAACCACGAGGCTGGGACTGCGGGGGGTGGTGCTTCGGTCGAAACGCGCAGTTGGTAACATTCAGACTGGACCCCGTCACCGTCCTCTTCCGACGGCTTGGTTCTAATTGTCTTCGATTTCATGGTGAGCCAGCTCCAACCACAGACGAAATGCGACTTGTCCGTCGTTGACCTCCCGTCCCAGCCCATCCCTTCGTCAAACGATCCGTCGGGCACAGCATTTCTCACAAAGCGCCAATTCCAGTGTTTCATATGATGCATGTTTCGTGCCGCCGGCGGTTTGTCTACCCAGATCACGTAGATGCGGAGGAGCCAAAACGGCTCATTATACCTGCGCGCCAACCAGCTATTGCCTGAGTTTATTGCACCGTAAATACTGGGTTTTTCCGGTCGTGACTGAGAATTGTAGAGCGCGAAGCCCATCCTCGCGTTCTTGAGGGAGCACCTGAAAAGTTTCCAGATCGCCCTGTCCTGCCGCAGGCAGTCACGGTCGATAGCAAGACTTCGCGATCCGAGTATTAGACCTCAAGACTGGGCGCTAATGGAGAGAAAGCCTACCGGTGGTTTCGCCGTCCCGTGCATCGCCCCATGCGCACGGGACACCTGAAGCCATGACCGCACGGTCGCGCAGGAAAGCCACCCCCTTGGTTGGCCACGTGCCTATCCGCGGTTGCTTACAGTGATTTCAAGAACGCGATCAGGGCTGCACGGTCTGATGCCGACATGGTGCGGAAGGCTTCTCTTGCCGCCGCGCCTTCACCGTCGTGCCAGAGGATAGCTTCTTCGAGGCTGCGCGCACGACCGTCGTGGAGGTACGCTTCGCCGAGGCTGACTCCTGCCGTGAGCCCGATGTTCCAGAGCGGCGACGTGCGCCATTGGGAGCCGGTGGCGTTGCCTTCACCCATGTTATCGGCCAATCCAGCGCCCATGTCGTGCAACAGCAGGTCCGTGTACGGATGGATGGTCTGGTTGCGGAGTTCGGCCATGGGATGGAACGGACTGGTCGTGAGAGTCGGCGTGTGGCACTTCCAGCAGCTCGCGCTGCCGAACAGCGCCTCGCCCTGCAAAGCTTGCGAGTCGGTCAGGCTGCGACGGGCGCTGACACCGAGAAGGGAGACGTAAGCGGTCCAATTCGTGAGGTCGTCGTCGGAGGTTTCGACCGGTCCGCTGCTGATATCGCCGTCAAGAACCGGGAAAACCGTGGTCGTCACACCCATGTCGGTGTTCAATGCGCCGGCGATTTGATGGCGGACAGTGGCCTTCGCACCCTTGTAGGTGAACCGCCCAAGACGCAACAGGCCATTCTCCGGATCGGTCACGATTCGAACGCGGCCGGTGATGCCGTCATGGTCCGCATCGTTGGGATCGGCCAGGGCTTCGATGGTACTTTCGTCTATTGCCTCAAGCAGGCCCATGCCCACGAGCTGCGGCGCAAGACGCACGGAATAAAATGCCGGCGTGTAGGGCGAGAACGTGTAGTTTGGCTTTTGCAATGTATACTGGGTGCCGTCGCCGTACGTATTAGTGATGGTCGTATAGCTGGAAATCCACACGCTGTCTTCGATTGGCCCGTTGGTATTCTGCGGCTGCAACACGGAGCCAAGAACCGGATCCGGCGTTCCATTCGCGTCGCTGCCCACGTGGACGGCGGACTGGAACATCGGCGCACCGATGGCGGGCGGTAGCGCGCGGCCATTGCCGACGTGACACGCGACACAACTGCGATTGACGAACTTCGGCCCGAGTTTGCCGATCTGTTCGGTAAAGATCGGGTTGTCTGTCTCCGATCCCGTGCCGTCGCGCTCCGAATGCAAGCCGTTGCCAAAGTCGGTGTGATGCAACCGCCGCCCGAGCATGAACGGCTGCGCATTTGTCGGTGCGAGGTTCCCCGCGATCTCCTTGAAGCGATTGCTGGGTTCATTGGAATATTGATACGGCAACGTGGTCTTGCCCCCCAGCCACGCGTTGGTGGGCAACGGATACGCCTCGAGATTCGTCCTGATGCCGTTGACGACGGGCCCATCATTATCCAAGATATACTGGTCAATCTGGTGGTCGATCGACGAGTACCACGGCACAACACCCTGGCCAACAACGTAGAGAAACACGGTGCCGTAGTAGTTTGCGCGTCCGTGTACCTGACCGTCGAGGAACTGGCTGATTTCGACCTCAATGCGATCGCCAACCTGCAATTGACGGTTCAGGAGCGGATTGAAGTTCAGGGCTACCGTGTAAACATTCGTCGTGAGCGGCTGCGGGTAATAATAGTCAAAGTTGTAATTTGTTGTGATCAACGTCGAAGGATCATTACCCATATACTGCGCAACGGTGGTGACGCCGAGGAAGAACGCGCGGAATTCCTGGGCACCCAACTTGCAGCCAGTCTGGTAGGTAAAAGTGATTGTGTTCCCGCCCTTGGGTATCGTGTCGGCAATCTGGAGGCCAATGGTGCGCTGTTCCCAGTACCAGCTCAAGTAATGGTCGTAGATGGCGTAGTCGCTCTCCCGAGCGTGGCGGTCCCGGGCGCGGTCGGCCATGTAAGTGATTAGCGCCGACGGCGTGTCGACTGTCGTGTTTGGTTGCAGCGTCGTAAAGGCGTTGAATAGCGGGATGATGCCGATACTCGTGTCCGGCTGGGCCGTGATGGTGGCATTGGCCGGATCGCTCTGACCGTTGGGAGACAGGGCGATGACCGACACGAAATAGGTTTGGCCTGACGTCAGGCCGGAGATGACAGTGCTGGTCACGGGCCCAAGGTCCGTAGAATTGGTCGTGATGCCGTTGGGATCACCGTAGAGGACGCGATAGCCGGTCACCCCGGGCGAAAGGCTGCCAGTCCAGGCCACGCCGATGGCATTCGTCGATCCTGAAGGAACTTGGTGCAAGTTTGTCGGGGGAAGGACAGTGACCGGCGGAATTCGTAGGCGGTAGAACCCGGCGCTGCCAGTCATCGCGGCCATGATTGACATGGTGCCGCCATCTCCCACCATCATTCCATAGTTATTGGTCCAGATCCCCACAGTCAGATTGGTGGTCGATTCGGGGAAATACTGAACACCGGAGGTGGACGGCCAACTGATTTTGGCGAACGGTAGACTGGCCATTTGGAGGACGTTGGTTACAGCGGGACTGCCGGGGCCGGAACCGCCGAACCCAAGTGCGACGTCATCAATGTCAATCGTGGCCGACTGGCTCTGACTCGCCGCGCCCGCAATGTGGAAATAGATGGTTGCCGACGTCGCGGCGGCAGGAGCGGTAACGGAGGTGCTAAATAAGGCGTAGGTGTTGGCTCCGGGAGTGAAAATTTGGTAACCCGTGTCCCCTCCGGTGTTCCACAGAATTCGCCACTGTGGGGATTGTCCCTGACTGCCCGCCAGAGCACTCGAGTAGAAGGTGAACGGGTAGGTAGTTCCTCCTATCACCGGCACTCCGGCTTGGTTAAACTGAACCACCGGACCAGCGCCGACGCTGGCCAGGTGGACTTCAAAGTTAAACGAGCCGCCGTGCGGATTGTTGTTTGTGCGAACCCCAGACACAGGGCCGCCGTCCGCCGTATCCACAGTCCAACTGGTGGCACTGGCTCCGCTTCCGGATTCAAATCCTCCATTCGCGGGGATTGTGGAGGATGGGGCGACGGCCGGAACGATTTCCAAATCCTGATAGAGGCGTGTTCCGCTGGGAACCGGATCAAAAAGTGTGTGCGTCGTTCCATCACCAGCCACCGCAGCAACGAGATCGGTCCATGTGCCGCCGGAGCTGGGGGACCCTTGTAAGTGATACGTATTAGTAGTATTAGGCGCAGGCCAGCTCAACTGAACGCCGGGCTGAAGGTATAGCTGCACTTGAGCAGTGCCAGTACTCGCGCCGATGATAAACAAGAGGGCAGCCACTGCCAAATGAATGGGTGGTTTTCGTCTCAAGCTGGGGTTCATCGTAGATAGATCCTTGGAATGCATTGTCGGCATCATGGCCAACGGCCTCAGCTGCGACGCATAAACGCAAAGACGCCAATCTCATACGTTTACCAAGGACCCGAAAGCACTGAAACTACCATGGCAGTTTTGGCAAACGATTGCAAGACAAAATTTTTGAGATTCTAGGTGTATTCATAACTCGCCCCCAAGAGCCTGCAATCAGTTGCAGTCGAGTTAAACACGATGGCTTTGGCAGTAATCCTAAACTCAAAAGTGACAGATGCTTATCATGATTCCGAAATGGAGGACCGCGGGATAAAGTCGGTGCGAATTGTTGCGGCTTGGACGCATTTCTTCAAGCTTGGCACGGCAGAGTGGCCTCCTCCTTCGCTTAGGTTGGCAGCGAAAAAGGGAGTGCAGACGTATCCCCGAAATGCTTGTGTTCATCGATTCCCCGAAGCAGGATTGGATGGCGGGCTGCCACTTTCGCGTCAGGGATCGGCTTGACTCCGGGATGCGTGTAACGAACGGCAAGCCCGCAGCGACGACGCGTGGAGCGATTCGGGTTGCTCGCGTGAGACAACTCCCCATGATGTAGGGAAGCTTGCCCGGCTCGGAGAACGAGGTTGACGGCCTTTGATTCGTCGATCCAGTTCTTTCGGATCGCTTGGTTGCGGTTGAGTAAGTTCCCTCTCTCGGACGAAGTTGTGTGCTCCACGATCCCCTGCCGATGCGACCCCGGGATCGCGCGCATGCAACCGTTCTCGATGTCGCTGTCGTCCAGGGCGATCCAGGCTGTGATCGCGTAGGCTGGATCGAGCCCCCAGTATTTGAGGTCCTGATGCCAATCGACGAATCTTGCTTCGGCGGAAGCTGCCCCGAGGATCGCCTTGATCTGATGCGCGAGGGTTGGACGCTGAGGCGGGTATTTGCAAAAAAACAAACTCGATAGCAGGAACACATTTGGGCCCACGATCGCTTCGATGCATTGCAGAAGTGTTGGATGCGTTGCCATCCGCCAGACAAACTCAAGATCTCGGTGACGGTCGAAGAGACCGACCTGGCTCTTCTCCCTGCCTTCCTGGGCTTCCAGCGTGTCAAATGCGCGGCGGTATTCAACGATCTCGTCGGGAGCAAACACATCGATTGGGAAAAAATATCCTTGCGCCTCAAACTGCCGCGCAATCTGGTTGGCCCTGTTGGGATTCATCGTTTTCTTATGTCCGTGTTGCCCCGCAACGTGCGTTCAAGCTTCTGCAAGTCGGCCGGCAATGGGGCGTGCCACGTGAGCCGTTTGCCTGCCTGTTGTGGATGCTCCAACTCGAGCGACTCGGCATGCAAGGCCTGCCGTTCAAACTCCACCAGCACCCTGCCATTGGCGCGTCTCGACGCGTGATGCTCTGGATGATACGTCCGGTCCCCGATCAACGGCAACCCCTCATGCGCTGCTTGCGCCCGAATCTGATGCGTACGGCCCGTCTCCAGACGGAACCGCATCTTGCTCACAACACGACCGGTCGTGCCGACCGGAAATTCGTCGAGCACTTCGTAGTGCGTGACGGACTCCAACGCGTCAGGTCCACTCGGCGTTGCAAAGACATGCTGTAGTAACGTCTCGTCATTAAACCGCAACCAATGCCGCCACGTGCCGCGGGGATTTTGGGGTCGCCCATCCACGAACGCCACGTATTGCCGCGCAGCTGAATGCGCGGAGAATTGTTCGATCAACGCCGCCCGAGCCGCTGGGTTCATCGCGAGGCACAGCACGCCCGTCGTAAACTGGTCGAGGCGATGCACCGGCAGTGGTTGCAACAAACGAAATGCCGGTGGCAGGCGATGTTCGGCGGTGCGGTGCCCCAGCCCGCGCAACTTGCCGGCCAGGAAATCCGCGAGAATGCTCAGCACCGAGATATCCGTAATCGGCGCCGGTACGGAGAGGAGTCCCGCCCCTTTGTTGATGATCGCCAGCGACAAATCGAGATACACCAAACTCAGCCGGGGATGAATCCCCCATTCCTCATCGAGCACCAACGCGGACGACCGACGCCCCTGCAATTCGAGCGTCCCGCGCGGATCAGCGATCAACTGATTCGGTTTTCGCACCACTACGCCAGCGATGCTCACCCGCCCCGCCAAAATCCATTGCTTGGCGCGTTTCCGGGGTGTGTCAGGGAATTCCGACAACAACCAATTCAGCAGTGTCCGGTTCGTTTGGTCCATGGAAAGGCCCATCGTTGCGCCCGACCATGTGCAACTATATGTAGCTGTCCTCTATTGAGCAAGTTGTGCGTGGGATTCATTTTTTCGTCAACTGCGTGATGGTGTCGCAAAATGCGACCAGGTCAGACTCACTGCGTTCAGAAGAAAATGTCCCCCGTTTGAGGCGGGCCGGATTAGTGGAATTGGATATCGGTGAAACTCGCCTTGCTGAGGAGCATCGCTTCGTGGCTCAGAACGAAAAGCCCGACATTGCCTTTTGCGGCGGCAAGGTTGGGCAGGTCGGCAGATTGCGTGGCCAACGGTTTGCCATCACCACCGAGAGCGGTGGCCTCAAACCGGGCGCCATTGCGGATGAGACGAACGGCGCGCGTTCGTCCAGCAGGCGCCATGGGGTTCTCGGTGATACGCGCTCCCGCCGTCCGTCGGTACGCGAACGTGCATGTGCCGTCGGGATTCAAGCACACGATGACGATCGGCGCATCGGCGCCGAGACCGGTGCGATACATAAGCCCCGCCTTGGCGTACGTGTGGCTGTCAACCGGCGGGGTCAGGCCCGCGCTCAGTTCAAAATGATCCGCTGCCTTCTGTGAAACGAAGTGACATTCATCGTTGCCTTCGAAAACATCACGCCCAGCGCCAAAAACTTCCATCTGATCTTTGGCCAGAACGCGCTGGCCCCCCTTGATAAACGGTCCGCCCAAGTCGTCGCTTTCCCAATTGACCGGCAAACGATCCTGCGGGGCCGGCCCGGAGACGAAGGGGTATTCGTGCAGCGTCAGGGTGGGAGGCTGGCTGCTTGTCAGCGCCATGCGCAATTCGTCGTCCTGGGCATACTCCATCGTTCCGAGGGTTCGGAAGAAGCTCTCAATTCCCTCCTTCGGATCCGTGCGGAATTGGGGGATCTTGAGATCGTCAAGGTTCGTCAGCATATACCAGTTATTCGGTTGGCGTCCGCCCTGGTGCTTGACCATCTTGTATGTCCACATCGTCGCCGCCCATCCGTGTGAAGCAAAAATGTCATAATAGCGCCGCATCATAACCGCACCGCCCGCCTTGTCGAAGACCACGTTGAACTCTCCGGCCAGAAAAGGCGTCTTCCATTGCTGGAGCAACGCTATCTTCGCCCGCAAATCGAGGCTGATAAATCGCGCGTGCGTTTCCACTGCCGGCACGCCGCCAAACAGGCCCGGATAGAAGTGTTCTGTGTAACCAACATTCTTCCACTCGTGCGAGGCGGGCGTCCCAAGGACCGATATTCCTCGAATGGATCCCGCACAAAGAATCAAGTGCCCCTGGTCCACTTCGCGAATGGCATGGATCAATTCGTCCATGGTGGTGACAAGCATTGAGTCGGACGGTTCATTTCCGTGGTTGCCGTAAGGTTCGTTGAGCAAATCGTAGGCGGCAACGGTCGTGTTGGCGCGATAGCGCCCCGCAATCGTTTTCCAGAGGAAGGCTGTTCGCTTTCTGTTCTCCGGTAGCCAGAGTTTGTTCTGGCTGCCATGTCCGGTGCACTGGTCAGTGCTCTGGCCCCCGGGCGCGCCATGCATGTCGAGAATCACATAAACACCGGCTTGAGTAGCCATGTCGACGGCTCGATCCAGCCATTTGAAAGCATCGGGACGGAGTCGTCCCGGCGCGGCGTCGTCTTCGAGCAGATCGTAGTAAAAAGGCAATCGGACCACATTAAAACCCCAAGACTTGATGATGTCGAAATCTCGTAGCTTGATCCAATTCTCCCGGTAGAGCGAGAGCAAGCGCTCCTTTTCTTCCGCGCCGAAGCGCTGTTGCAGCAACTCTTCCATTTGCCACTGGTCCTTCGGATCATCTGGACCCTTCATATCCATCATCCACAGTTCATTGAGCAGCCAGTTGCCAAAATTACATCCGCGCAGAATCACCGGCTGCCCGTGGTCATCAACGATCGCCACGCCGCTGGCGTGGAGTGGTGCAAGTGCCGTCGGTCTTGGCGAGGTCTCGGCGTTGGCAGACCGCGCGGGGAGTGATCCCGTCAAGGAAAGAGCCACCGCCGCGATAATCATCACTCGCTGTGAGGAAGACTTCATTCGGATGTGTTTGGCTTATGGCACGAGGAACACGCGGTAGAAACGGGTACCATCATTGAGGACACTGGCGTTCACGGTGTTGGTCACGCTGCTTACGTTGAAGTTGTTCCAGAACACATCCCAATGCGAACCGCTGTTCCCCGCCGCCACATTGTTGTCGAACAGCCGAATTTGGGTGATCCCCCGTCCGCCCGCTGCGTTGATCAGCGTGCCGCTGAAATTCACCGTCGCCTTACCCGCCGGCGTCAAGCTCGCCGAGTAGGTCGTAGCGGATGTCAGCGTGATTTTCGCATGCACACCTCCATCTGTATAGGAAACTCCCAGGCTGTGCGCGCCGGTGTTGTCAATCGATCCGTAACTGCCCGCTGCATTCATCCCGATATAGTTGATCTCCAACAGGGTCTGACCCGACGTGTTCTGCAGATCAAAACCAACCGTGTCACTGGACTCCACGTACCCATTGTCCATGTCCAAGGTGAAGGTCTGGCCCACAACCAGCGCGCCGGCTGAAAACACTCGGACCGCAGTCCCTGTCGCGCCGTTATTGGCGAACGAGCCCCAGGATTTATTACCCGTGCTGTCGATACCCAGTGAAGGGTTAACCCCATTGGTGGTCGAAGAAGCAATGAACCACAGGGCATTGCCCGTGTTGTTTGTCGGACTGACCACCCAGGCGCCAAATCCGGTGCCGCTATTGGCCCCGTTGAAGTTGCCGCCCGTATATGCCGCTGCCGAGGCATTGTCGTTGGCCCCTCCACTCACCACCACGACCGCTCCGGTGTCCAGGTAATTGGTTGTCGTCACTCCACTCCCGACAATAATCATATTTGAGCTGACGTTGGAATAGGTCCCGGTAACGGTTGAACTCGCCTGCAGGACATTGGTGGTGCCACCGCCGCACATCCACGCGACGGCAACGGCATTGCCCTGGGGCGTGACCGACGTAATGTGTAAGTATGATGCTCCGTTGGTCGGGTCGGTGCCCGCCAGAAACTCTTCCCAATTGGACTGGCCGTCGCCATCCGCGTCGACGTCGGGCGCGGCCATGGGGTTGCTGACGCTGCCGAAATACTGCATCTGCCATTGTTGCCACGCCGACAGCGGTGTCACGCTGACATTGGCAAATGTCGCGGTAGCGAGCTGGTTTGCGTTATGGGATGTGACCACCAGCCCCGCCAGTACAATCGTGCTGAGCCCGCTGACTATCTGTGTGCTCCCAATTTGCGTCCAGTTGGTGCCGTCCAATGAGTAATACCCGGAGAAGCTGCTGCCACCACTGCGGGTGAGCATCACCCAGACGGGTGTTGCGATGCCTGTCAGCTGTACCGAATTGACCTGTCCGTTGTTGTGACTACGCCATTCAAAGTTGACGCCGTTACCCGGGATGACCACCACGTCGGCAAAAGCGGAACCTGCGCTGTCGTCGCTCCGAAACATCACGCCAGCCTTGGCGGCGGGATCGGTATTCTGCAAGGAAGTTACTTCGGCAATCAGGTTGCCGTCGCCCGAGTAATCCTCCCAAAGATAGTTGAATTGGTCCGCTGTGCCTCCAATGCCTGTCCCCCCACCGCCGGACATTGTCCAAATGCCTGTGTTTGAACTGTACTGGCCCTGGCCCGCCAGGCTGGGCGATCCGATGTCTTCATCGCTCCAACCGGGAGGGATTCCAGCCGGGTTCACTTGAATCGTTACGGCCACAATATTCACGGAATCAGCGTACCCGTCGTAATCGCTGTAGCGAAACCTGTCGGTCCCGCTGAAGCCGGCTGTTGAGGTGTAAGAGAATGAGCCGTCCGGGTTGAGCGTCAACTGACCGTTTGCGGGACCGTTAACCAACACCGCCGTCAGTTGAATGCCGGGCTGACCGTTGTTGATGTCCAGATCATTGGCCAGCACCCCTGTACCACTGCTGACGGCCAGGGTCACACCCGACGTGGCGGTGTACGAATCCGCGACAGCGAGGGGTTCTCCCAGGTATTGCTGGAGATATGCCGTTATTCCGAAGGCTGAGACAGTCTTCCACTGAGACCAATCATTGGAAATGGTGGCACTGGAATCGGTTTGGATGTTGGGCTTGCTGGGGCTGCTACTACTGATCGGGTCATAGATGCCCCAGGAATCCCCGACCGTGCCATCGGTGGCCTTGTAGGCCCAATTGGCCCAACTCATGTTGTTGGAATTGAACTTCTGGACTGCATACTGCCAGGAAGCCGCAGTGCCATAAGCATTGAACTCGCCGATGAGGTCCGGGACATTCCACGATTGGTGGGTGTTGAAGTCGTTCACTTGCTTGTCCACCTCTGCTTTCACACCATTCAATGTCGTGCTGCCGGGATAGGCGTGCATTGAGTAAGCAACATTGCTCCAGTTGTACAGACCAGGAGGCGGCAGAACGTCCCACTGCCAGTTCAGTTGCTGTCCGCCGGTCGCCGTGCCTGTCCAAGTCCCCTCCATCACGAGGATGTGATCGGGATCCACAGCGCGGACCGTTTGGTACAGGTTGCTATACATGGCCCAGATCGCCGCCTGTGACGGCGAGCCGATGGGTTCATTCATCAAATCGTACCCGGCCACGGCGGCATTGCCCTTGAAGTGCGCCGCAACATTCGACCAGATGAGCGCCGTTTGGTTCTGGTCGCCGGAGTTCGTCCAGTACTGGTTTTGGTTCTGTTGACCGGTGGATTGCGAGGTGCTTTGGCCGCCAGGGACGCCGTGAAAGTCGATCAGCGTGTAGATTCCGCGTTGCCAGGCATTACTCACAACCCAGTCCATCCTGTCGAAGGCGTCGGCGCGCCAGGTGCCGTTCAATGTCTGGACGTCAGCCCACCAGAACGGAACCCGAACCAGGTTCATGCCCAGCGCCCGGATGTTGTCGAGATCGTTGGTCGTAATCCACGTATTCTGGTACGTCCTGATCAAGTTTTGCTCGATGGGAACTCCAAATCGAGTGTCGAGGGTCTGAATAACAGAGTAGTTATCAGGAAGCCCGGAGGAGTCCATGGGGCACATCCATCCTTCCATCAGCAACCAGGTGCCGAGGTTCGCCCCATGCAGCGGGACGATGTCACCGCTGCCATGACCATTGCGAATATTGACGCCGTTGGCCGCTAAGAACGGATCCGGAGTCGTGCCTCCCGCCGAACAAACGAGTGCGCTCGCAATCAAAACTCCAACCAGGCCAAACGTTCGTCGTGAAACGTCCATGATGTTGTCGTCCAGATCTGATTCAGTTCGTCGGGTCGAGAAATGCGTCGTCCAACCGAATCGCTCCCCCGCGCGTCCCATCCTGGGGCGACGGAGTGATGATTACCAGCACACGTAATGTGTCGGTAACGGGGGCACCGGAGACTGTCAGCTTCTGCCACTGGTCCGCGATGAGATCGGCCACCTTGTACGTCTTTGAGGCCACCGCTTGCGGTTGCCCTCCTACGATCGATTCCAGGCGCAACTCCACGGTAAGCGCGTCTTGCGCAGGCTTCCTGGCCTTGTCCAAATTGACGTAGATGCCGAACGTGTATTTCGTCCCCTTGACGACATGTTCGACATCCTGGTAGACACCCGAGTCTTTGGCATCGGGGATCTCCCAGTGGTGGTATCCCAGGATGCAACGCCCGCTGCGAACGGGGGTCCATTGCTCTTCGCGATTGATCCACTGACCCCAGCGACCCCAACTTGCGGCGCGGTCGGTGGCATCGCCCGGATCCTCAAACGACGGATTCACCAGCCGGGGAGAGTCAGCCTTGTCTGAAACGGCAACCTTGGCCAAAACAACGCCCGCTGAAATCAGCAGGCATCCCAGGGCAACCGTCCAGTTTCCACGACGATTCATTTCATTTCTCCGCGAATTCTTCCCGTCTTGAATATAACACCCTAACGTACGTCGGTGCTCTCGTGCCGACAGCGCTAATGCCAGCCAGTGGTCCAGAACGTTGACCAGAGGTCCTTTGTTTTGGTGGGATCGGCCGCAAAGTATGTCTGGCTCGATACCCATTCCGCATGGCCGTCAACGTAGCCGCAGTTGATCCCGTCGTGCGGTAAATAGCTCGGCTGCCAGTCGGGCCACACCATGTCCGCCCACAGAATTGCGGCGGAGGGATTAGTCACGGCACTGAGTCGGCGACCCGGCCCTTTAGCATGGGGGGGCGTATTGTACTGGGTGGTATCGGCAGCCGCGGCGTAACAGTTGTACCGATAGTCGCACGCGTCCGGTCTCCGCAGCCATTCCGGATCGGCCGCAGTCGGAATGATCTGGGCATTCGGACATTTGAAGACCTGGGTGATATGCCCCGGGATGTTGGCGATCTGCGGGCCAATGATATCCTGCACGTACGGGTTGGTCGCGAGGTCAGTGACATACTTTGCGAGGTCAGTGGGAGCGGTAACGCCAAACGGCAGGCATTCGTCGTTGTCACTCGCGTACATGGTGCAGGCCAGTGTGATCTGCTTGACGTTGCTTAGGCAGGAAGCTTTTTTGGCCGTTTGGCGCGCCTTGTTCAGCGCGGGCAACAACATGGCCGCCAGAATTCCGATGATGGCAATGACAACGAGCAGCTCGATCAACGTGAAACCGCTCCGCCGGCAACTCCCCGACCGGGATGCTCCTGTCCGCTTGTCCTGATGATCATTCATGTCCGACCTCATTCGCGCCTAAACAACAGCATTCACTTCAATCACTTTCGAATACCAATACGCACTGAGCTTCGGCATCCGCCGAAGCGTTTCATAATCAACATGCACGATGCCAAAGCGCTTTGTATATCCTTCCGCCCATTCGTAATTATCCAGCAGTGACCACAGAAAGTAACCCCGCACGTCGAACCCCTCCTGGATGGCGCGATGCAACGAAATTAAGTGGTTTCTCAGGTACTCACGACGACCGAGATCATGAATCTCGCCGTTCGGCCGGACGTGATCCGTATAGGGCGCGCCGTTTTCCGTAATGTAAAATGTCGACACCCCGTACACCTCGCGGGCGTGCCGGATCGCCCAATAAATGGCCTGCGGCACGATGTTGAGCCAGGAAATGTCCGCCTTAGGATATTGGACAGGAAGGGCGATTTTTTCCACCTGGCCGTCGGCCGTGCTGCGGACAAACTCGCCGTGATAGACGTTCAACCCGAAGAAATCCATCTTCTCGGAGATCAATTCGAGATCGCCCATCCCCACCTGTGGAGCGTCAGCGCCGGCAGCCTCCAGAAAGGCCGGCGTGTAGTTCCCAAGGAACAACGGCCCCATGAGTTGTTCCGTTTGCCGCGTATACTCCGTGCGGGCCGCGGCAATGTCGGCCGCCGTTTCCGTTACCGGCACGGGTGCGGGCGGATTGTGAACGAGACCGACGCAAGCGCGTCTGCCGCCATACTCACGGACTGCCTCGACGGCATAGCCATGAGCCAGAAGAGTGTGATGATAAATCTGATTGATGACCGCAGCTGATTCCTTCGCCCCCGGCGCATCACAGCCGTAGCCATACCCGCAGGGCACAAATCGCAGAATCTCGTTCAAGGTCATCCAGTGTTTGACGCGGTCGCCGAACCGCTGGACCACCAGTTGCGCATATTTCGCAAAGGCTTGCGGGGTAGAGCGCACCCGCCAGCCCCCGCGATCTTCGAGCGCCTGGGGCAGATCCCAATGATACAGGGTAACCCAGGGCGTGATACCGGCTTCTAGGAGCGCGTCGATTAGCCGATCATAGAAATCAAAACCCTTGGGGTTCGGTTCCCCGTCACCTCTGGGAATAATCCTCGGCCACGCAACAGAAAATCGGTAGTTGGCGACGCCGAGTTGCCGCAACAAGGCGACATCCTCCCGATAGTGATGATAGTGATCACACGCGATCGTCGGCGCATCGATCTTCCGCACCCTGGCGAACCGGTCCCAGATCGATTCGCCCTTGCCATCCTCAAAGGCTGCGCCTTCGATTTGCGCCGCCGCCGTGGCCGCTCCCCAGGCAAAGGTCTTGGGAAATGAATAGCTTCGACCGGGGCTTGCGCGCCGGCGACCAAGGGTGCGCGGGGCACTCTCCGTGAATTTACTTGGTGCGATGGTGGAATCCATGATCGTCCTAATTGCGGATCACCCGGGGATCCCCATTGTATGATGGTTCATGAAAGGAGGCTGGAGCGCAGTCAAGCAGCAGTTTACCAAGCCATGAACGAGGCTAAATTGTTGCATGTTCTAGTTCCCGCATATCTCAACTGCGCTCCGCATTCAGATTCATTGCCACGACATTGTTATTGGAACCGTTAGGGGTGCCGGGCACGGTAGAACTTCTTCAAGCTGCCGGGGGGTACGGCGTTGGTGATCGAGATGATTCCCCCCGTACCGGGAATACCACTCGTTACCGTGAACCAGATACCGGTGATGAGGTCGCTGTTCGCCTCCACGCTATAAATGTTGGTAGACGTCGTGGTAAAACTGATCACCGCGTTGGTCCCGCCCAGGAGCTGGATCGACGTGATGACGAAGGGATTCGCGACCACCGTTACCGCCGGAGTGACATCGGCATAGCTTGTACCGATGCGGAGTTCGTCGAAGGTGGCCAACCCCCCGTTACTTGTGGTCAGGTTAAGCCCGTTCTGAGTGCCAAGATTAGCTGTTATAATCGCATCCGCTGTGCCCGGCTCAGGGGCACCCGGCGTCGGGTTCACGTACAGACGGAAGGTATTGCTGTTCGAAGGAGTATACTCGCCCCGCACTACCAGGAATACTGTTTGACTGATGGTACAGGCGACGCTGGAAAATACTTGGTTGCTGTTCTGCTGCAAGCCCCAGTTAAGGCCTGCACCGTTCTTACCAACGAACACATTGCCATTCCCCAAGCTCGTGTACAACTCCAAGCCATAAAAGTTCGTGGTCGTCGGTGCATTGTCAGGTCGGATCAGGATACTGTAGTAAGTGGGTGACACATTCGTATGTCCAGGCAGACCCGTATAAACATTGAAGCGGTCGGCGAAATTATTGCCGGTGGCACTTGTGCAATTTCCGGTCGTCATCAGCAGGTGGCTGGGATCGGAAAGACTGCCGTTAGCGATGATGAAAGCGGTTCCGCCACCGAAGACCTGCCCCCAAGCAACACCGTCCCATCCGCTGGAGCCTTGTGTGCCATTGTTGGGCTGGCCATGAAGACTTGACGGGCCAGTGCCTTGATTGTACGCAAACGATTCGTACGTCAATAGATTGGGATCCGCCGCGCCCGACGTCAGCGTCACCGAGGCAAAAGTTTGCCCCAGTCGGATCTCATCGAAAAAGGCGTCGCCCCCATTGCCCGTGTTGAGCGCGATACCATTCTCCGTACCAATATCATTGGTTATCGTGGCACTGGCGACGGCCGGCTCAGCGTTACCCGGCGTCGGATTCACATAGAGTCTGAAAACATCGGACGACCCGAAATTAAAATCGATCCGCACGACCAATAAGACGGTTTGATTTGCCGCTGCTGGCGTGCTGGAATAGGCGTCAACCGGAACCGTGCTGGTCGTGGTACCGGAGATGGAGTTCGTGGTGTACTCGAGGCCCCAGTTAAGGCCGGAACCGTTTTTGCCAACAAAGAGATCATGTCCGTCGCCGGTATTGGCGTCATTGCTGAATATCTGCAAACCGTAAAAATGATTCGTTACCGGGGTGTTCGCTGGTCGAATCAGGATGCTGAAGTACATGGGTATACCCGGCGTAGCCCAATTCGCCGCGGTCGTGAAGAAGCGTCCCGCAAAACCTCCTGTCGTGTAAACACTGTTGGAACCCTTGAAGAGCAACCCGCTGGGGTCCGCAAGACTCCCGTTGGTGATGATATAGCTCGTCGCGCCGCCGAGAAACTGCCCCCACGTAACATTGTCCCAGCCGTTGGAGGCTTGTGTGCCGTCACTGGGCTGTCCATCGATGGTCAGAGGGCCTGAGGGGATATAAGCGAAACCGTCGTACGTCACCAGGGCAGCCTGGCTGGAGAACGAGGCCAGAACCAACACCGCCGCCAGCAGCATGCCGCCCAACAAGAGCTTTGCCAGACGCGGTCTCACCTGGCGACTGGTCCGACTGTTTTGCTTGCTCGTACTCACGAAGCCGACCATCCACCTCGTGAAGTCTGCGCAAAAGATATTTCTTTTGATCATGCCTGATTCCTTCCCGTGTCCCGTGGTTGTCGTTGAAGCTGTGGTATCGATACCAAAATCTCTCGGATGTGTCAATCACAATGTCGCGCCATTTCATTCTCATCCAATCAGAACCCAAGTGCGAAAACCATAATTCCCGCCTTATTCCTAATGTTCCAGATGCGAACCGGGCTTGGCGGGATGCTCTCTGATCTTGGCCGGTACGAAGCGACTGTTGCCAATCGCGATGGGCAACTCGGCTAGCCTTGGTTGATGCGTGAGATCTTCGATAGTGGATCGTCGGATGTGGCTGATCGCTGTGGCTGATTCGGCATCGCGGTCGAGGAGCGTGTCACCAATTGGGCGGGCAGCTTCCGATGCAGAACCGCTGTATTCGTCTTGGACAAAACATCGAGTATATAGCGGGCCGCGACCAGGCCCAGATCCAGCATGGGTTGCCCAACGGTTGTCAGCGCCGGCACAAACTCCGCCGAACTCTGGATGTCATCAAACCCACCGACAGAAAGATCCTCGGGAACCTGGAGTCCCAGAATGCGGGCGGCGTCGATAACACCATAGGCCATTTGGTCGTTCGCCGCGAAGATCGCCGTCGGGCGATCGCTCTTGGCCAGCAGGTTCATGCTGACCTGAAAAGCCTTCCGGGCTTCATATTCACCCTGAATGATCCATTCGGCTACAACCGGCAGTCCGTGCTTTTCCATCGTCTTGCGGAAGCCCAATTCACGTTGCGAGGCGTCCCGCAGATCCGCTCGGCCGCTGACGAACCCAATTCTTGTATGCCCCAACTCAATCAGGTGTTCCGTCAGCAAGCAGGCGCCGCCGTAGTTGTCGACATCAACGTAACTGACCCCCTGCCGCCCCATGGAACTGCCGACCACGATGATCGGCATCTTCAAACTGGCAAAGGTTTTGGGAAACTTGGCGCTGAGCTCCGGGGCGACGACAATCAGACCGCTTACCCGTCGCTCGTGACAGAGGTTGACGCATTTGGGAATGTCGTTGAAGTCCTCGGAAAGGCTGTCATACAGGGCGATATGATAATCGGTACCGGTCAGGACCTGTTGGATGCCCTGGAGAATCTGCCCGAAATAGTAGGTGCCTACCAACCCGCGGAACGGGGCTACCACACCGAGTTGGAACGTGTGCTGGGCGCGGAGCTGTCGCGCGATGATGTCCACGTGATAATTCAATCGTTTAGCCACCGCCAGCACTCGTTTTCGATGCGCTTCCTTGACGGAAGGATTGTTGCTCAGCACGCGGGAAACCGTCATCGGCGAAACGCCGCTGGCGCGAGCGATGTCGCCCATGGTTACCTTGTCGGTCTCGTGGTCCCGCATGTCTACAGCCAGTAACATTGCGCAGGTTGTAGTGTCAACGCTTCTTGAATGACAGAGGCGCCACGATTCATTCCACGACAATCAACAGCCCAACCTGACGCGCTAGTCAGGTTGGGCAGCTGTTCGCAACCAACCGATTAAGAATTACGAGTGCCGATGGCCACGGCGGAACCGGTAGCCCAGCAATGGTAACAGGCTGCCGGCAACGAGGGCCAGCGCGCTGGGCTCTGGAACCACCGTCAAGACGGCGTTGTCGAACCATACGGTTCCAGTTCCGTTTGGTTCAGCGAACTCAACCTTTACCAGGGCTGTATTGGCCGGAGCGACCGCGGTCAATGTGTAATTGGCCCACGGATGGGGTATGTCATAATTCGGCCCATACACCGCAGGGTCAACGGTCGCCTGAAAACTCTCTGCCAATTGATTGCTGCCGGCATCGAGAAAGAATATTCTCATTTCACCGTAGGGCAAGTACCAAGCCTGGGCACCACTGTCAACGGTAAGCGTGTAGGTGGATCCCGCAGTCCCGGGAACTATCTGGAACTCTCCGCCGCCAGCGCTGGAATAACCACCGTCAGCCATATAGTATGTGCCATCTACCCCATCTAGAGGTCCGCTGGTGTTGTTTTGGTGGTTGGCCCAGCCGCCACCGTACGTCCACAGCGACCAATCGATCGGTGCTGCCACAGCATTGGGATTGTTAAAGTCTCCATTGACTAGAAGGTTGGCGTGCGCGAGGCTGGCCGTCAGGCCGATCGTCGCCAAACACACCGCAAATGCCCTATTCATACGTGCTTCTCCTTAGGATTCGTTTGGTTTCCCGTGCGTACTGCACTACTACCACTCGCTGGTGGTATCGTTACCAAAATTGCCCGGTCTTGTCAATCGGAATCTTCGCTGATTGTGTGAAAGTTTGATCCTGTACCGGTAAGAGTTCGTTCGCCCCAGGCCTGTGTGATCAAAAAACTCGTCCTGGCTGAATTTCCTTCCGTTAGCATTGCCGCGAGGAACTCGCATCCCTGGACCCGCTACGCAGAATCGAGCACCGCCGTTAAATGGGTAGCTTGACCTCAGGGGAGGCGAAGTGGCTGCCTCGCTAGGACTCGAACCTAGACAAACTGATCCAGAGTCAGTTGTGCTACCATTACACTACGAGGCAGTCGCGGTGATCCATGGAAGAGTAGAACGGAGTGAAAAAGGTGTCAAGCCCGCCAGCCTGTTGCGAATCGGCTAGTTGAGCCGCATGGGCATCAGCACGTACAGGAACGGGGCGTTGACCTTGATGACGCCGGGGCTCAATTCGTCGGTCAGTTCCACAAAAACCTCGTCCGCATCCAGATTGCGTAGCGGATCCATCATGTACTGCGGATTGAAGGCAATGGTGATCTCCTTGCCTTTGTAGTTGATGGAAAGCGTTTCCTTGGCTTCGCCAACTTCGGGCGTGGTCGCGGTGATCGTGAGCGTGTTCTTGGCAAAATTGAGCTTCACAGACTGTGACTTCTCGCTGGCCAAAATCGAGGCGCGACGTAGCGCCGCCAGCAAGAGCTCGCGTTCCAGCGGGACTCGCTCTTTCGTCTCGGCCGGAATCACCTGACGGAAATTCGGGTACGTGCCTTCAATCAACTTGGAGACCAGTGTGGTGCCGTCCAACTCGAAAATAATCTGGTTTTCGCCAATGGAGAGCTTTACGTCGCCCTTGTCGGCGAGGAGGCGTTCCAACTCGGCCACTGCCTTGGTGGGCAGAATCAACTCGGCCTCGGCGCCCTTGGGCACCTCGATGTCGTGCTCGATGAGCGCCAGACGGCGGCCATCGGTGGCCACAACCGTGAGTTTATCGCCTTTGAATCCCATGAAAACGCCGTTCAGAACATAGCGCGTTTCGTCGTTGGAAACGGCGTACGCGGTTTTCTTGAGCATGTCCCGTAGGACGGCTTGCTCGATTTTTAGTGCTTTGCCCGCGCCGGACTCTGGAAAACGCGGGAATTCTTCCTCGGGCAATCCCATGATCTTGTAGAACGACGACCCACAACGAATCGAAGCGGCATTGCGGTCGTCCACCTCTACTTCAATCTCCGCAGCAGCCACTTCCTTCAAAATAGAAAACAACTTGCGGGCGGGCAATGTGGTTGAACCCGCCTTTGACACTTCCGCTTCGACTTTGCAGCGAACTCCAACATCGAGATCCGTGGTCGTCAGGCTCAGACTACCCGTGGACGCTTGGAGGAGCACATTCGACAGTATGGGCAGGGTCGTGCGGGTACTGACGACGTTCTGCACGCGTTGCAAGCCGTCGAGAATCGCTTCCTTGGTGACTTTGAACTTGATAGGCATGGCTGTATGAATACTAATACTATATTATAATAAGAAAAGCAGTCGTTACCGTTCGGGCTGTGAATATCGCAAACAACTTTCCTTGTCAAGGATACAGCAGGTAGTTGCGTCAATTCGCCGTAGCCGAAAAACTTCCGAGTTGGGGACCAGTCGATCTCTCTCGGTAACAAACTCCCAAGTCATCAGCATCATTCCGCAGGCGATTGACAACTTGCCGGCAGGTTATTAGCGCTGCAGTGATTGCTCCAGGAATGACACTGTCTGGCGCAGGCCCTGGTCCTTTGCCGTGCGTTTCTCAATGAGTTTGCAGGCGTGGATTACCGTGCCGTGGTCGCGGCCGCCGAAACATTCACCAATGTCCGCTAGCGACCGGCTGGTCAACGTTCGGCTCAGGTACATCGCCACCTGGCGCGGGAACGCCACACTTTGCGGACGGCGGCGGCTGGTCATGTCGGCGATGCGGATGTCAAAATGCTCGGCGACTTTCTTCTGGATCGACTCGATGGTGATCGTCCGTCGGGCTTCTTCATGGAGCGCATCGCGCAGCAACGATTCCAGGGCGTCGCGGTTAATCTCGCTCCCGGTGAGGGATGCGAAAGAGGCAACACGAATCAGGGCGCCCTCCAGGCGGCGAATATTGGTGCGAATCCTCTCCGCGAGAAACTCAATGACCTGATCCGAGAGCTTCACATCCATTAGCGCCGCCTTCTTCTTGAGGATGGCGATGCGCGTTTCCAGCGCAGGCGGCTGGAGTTCGGTGACCAGGCCCCACTCGAAACGGGAAACCAAGCGGGTCTCGAGGTTCGCGATCTCCGCGGCCGGGCGGTCGCTCGAAAGCACGATCTGCTTATGTGCATCGAAAAGGGTGTTAAAGGTGTGAAAAAACTCGTCCTGCATGCGCTCTTTGCCGCCGAGAAACTGGATGTCGTCGATAAGCAACACGTCGACCTGACGGTACTTCTTGCGAAACTTCGTCATCGTGCTGTTCTGGATGGCCTGGATGAAATCATTGGTGAACTGTTCGCAGGTGATGTAGCAGACCCGGCTGATCTTGCTGTTACCGGACGCCGCGTGGCCGATCGCTTGCATGAGGTGCGTCTTGCCAAGACCCACGCCGCCGTACACGAAAAGCGGGTTGTAGGCTTTGGCGGGCGATTGTGCGACCGCCAGTGCTGCGGCATGGGCGAAATTATTGTTCGGGCCGATAACAAAGCTCTCGAAGGTGTAGCGCGGGTTCAACTTGGCGTCGAGAGACGTCTTCGTCACGCCGCGTTTCTCCGCGGCACCAACCACGGCTGGCTTAACCACTTCGGGGGGCGCTTTCAAGCCTGATGCGATGGCAAAGCGAACCTGCAACGGGTGCCGGGAGACTTGATTGACGGCCTCGCGGATCAACGGGAGGAAATTATCATGGAGCCAGATCTGATAGAATTCGTTGGCCACCCCCAGAATGAGGGTGTCCTGATTGACCTCCACGGCCTTGATTGGCGCAAACCAGCGGCCAAACAATTCAGGATTGAGCATTCCTTGCAGAATCTTGCTCGCGTCTCGCCACAGTTGCTCGTGCCCCGCCGTCATCTTTCCTCCGTCATCAGAACTCCTGACTTATTCACAGCTTGCTAACACATTTTCTGTGCGGCAGCCCCGCGGGCTGACCTTGCCAGAGGCGGGCGGAGAGAAGAGACCTGCACACGAATGCCGAGGGAACCAAAACCGCGTCGAAACCCCCATGCGTCGCCAACAAACACACCCGGCAACTGCGAAAATCACGTCTCGGAATCGGCTTTTATACCGATGTGCAGCTGCGTTTTCCCCTCACAACATTCGTGTCAGACCCGGGAGAGATGTGAACCAAAAAATCCTCATGTCCTGGATAACGGATACGACCAACTAGCAATACATGGCTATTCGTCCAAGCTACTAACACGTTGTTCACAACCCCCTTCTCGTCCTCGCCTACGCCTTAATGCACGTGAGCATAGCAGCGAGTTTCCGCGCTTCAAGAAAAAAAGTGTCCACGCGCAAAAATTATTTCGTGACGACGCGCACCATAGAAAAAAACAGGGCTCGAAGTTCGTGAAAACTTCGAGCCCTGCGCGTGACGCAACTTCTTACGCGTCGTAATACATGTGGAATTCCCACGGATGCGGGCGCAAGCGGATCTGGTCCTGCTCTTTGCGCTTCATCTCAATCCAGGTATCAATCACGTCCTGCGTGAACACGTCGCCCTTGAGCAGGAACTCGTGGTCGTCCTCGAGTTCGTCGCACGCTTCCGCGAGACTGCCGGGCATCGAAGGCACTTTCTTGAGTTCGCTGGCCGACAGCTCGTAAATATTCTTGTCGAGCGGCTCGCCAGGGTCGATGCGGTTCTCAATACCGTCCAGACCAGCTAAGAGCAGCGCGGCGAACGCAATGTACGGGTTCGCCAGCGGATCGGGTGGACGATACTCGATGCGTTTCGCCTTCGGGCTTGGTGAATACGTCGGAATACGGATCGCCGCCGAGCGATTACGGCTCGAATACGCAAGATTCACGGGCGCTTCGAAGCCGGGAGTGAGCCGCTTGTAGCTGTTGACGGTTGGGTTCGTGATCGCCGCGATGGCTCGCGCGTGTTTGAGGACACCACCAATGTAGTAGAGCGCCATGTCGCTCAGGCCCGCATATTCCTTGCCCGCGAAGAGGGGCTTGCCCTTCTTCCACAAGCTCTGGTGAGTGTGCATGCCGCTGCCGTTGTCACCAAAAAGCGGTTTGGGCATGAAGGTGACGGTCTTATTGTGGCGCTTGGCGACGTTTTTGACGATGTACTTGTATAGCAACATATCGTCGGCCATCGAAACCAGCGAATTGAAGCGCAAGTCGATCTCCGCCTGGCCGGCGGTGGCCACTTCGTGGTGCTCGCGCTCCACTTTGAGGCCGCACTCCTTCATGACCATGATCATTTCGTTGCGGATATCGGCCTGGGTGTCCTGCGGGGGGACGGGGAAATAACCTTCCTTATGGCGAATCTTGTTGCCGAGGTTCGGGAATTCCTCGCGACCGCTGTTCCAGATGCCCTCGTTGCTATCGATGTAGTAAAAGGCGCTGTTGGAGGTCTGGCCATAGCGGATGTCGTCGAAGATGAAAAACTCCGCTTCCGGGCCGAAGTACGCGGTGTCCGCGATGCCCGTCTGCTTCAGGTAGGCCTCGGCCTTGCGGGCGACGTTGCGCGGGTCGCGGCTGTACGGCTCGCGCGTGATCGTGTCCACGGCGTCGGCTACGATGCTGAGCGTGGTGACCTGCGGAAACGGGTCGATAATCGCAGTGGCCGGGTCGAGCATCAGCAGCATGTCACTGGCTTCAATGGATTTCCAGCCGCGGATCGAGGAGCCGTCAAACCCGAGGCCCTCCTCGAAGACCGCCTCCTCCAGCTCGGAGATGGGCGCGCAGAAATGCTGCCAGGTGCCGATAAAATCGCAGAATTTTACGTCAACAAGTTGAACATTTTTACTCTTACAGAACGCCAGGACTTCTTTGGGTGTCATGTTTGTCCTCCGGGCCAGGCGGTGAACAAGTCACCGTCTGGCTGAATGTGATTCGTAGTTAATCCAGTTTTGCAGCGCTACACAGCTTGATCGCCGCGCTCCTCAGTACGGATGCGCACGGCCTCGTCGATGGGGAGCACAAAAATCTTACCATCGCCGATCTTGCCCGTCTTGGCCGTCTTCAGGATCGCATTGACCGCGGCCTCCACGGCGCCGTCGGGCAGGACGATCTCCAGTTTCAGCTTGGGCAAAAAATCCACTGTGTACTCGCTGCCGCGGTAGATTTCGGTGTGACCCTTCTGGCGCCCGAAACCCTTGACCTCGGTGACCGTCATGCCTTCGACGCCCACGCCTGCAAGCGCTTCCTTGACGTCTTCGAGCTTGAACGGCTTGATTACGGCCTCAATTTTTTTCATCAATTTCCTCCCCTAGTGCGGGTGCGAATACTAGAGAACCGTCTGGGGCCTGTAAACAGAAAAAGCACCCTGACGACTACTCACCATCGCCGTAGCGGGAGTCAGCACACCATGGACATCCATCGGACTTAGCAGCCGATATGCCACAGCGCTTTTGGCGACGCTAAACCCCATACGCAATAATCTGTGGGGGAATGGATTAGACAGGATCAGGGCGGACCTGCGATGGCAGGAAGCGGGACCTCATCATGCGGCAATTTGCTCAAACTGGCAAAAATCGCGCCGCGGCCCGGTTCATTCCACCCGCCACCGTCGGCCGGGCGAGCCATGTGAAATGTTTCACGACTGTTTCTTGCAATCCGCAAACATTTTTGCTAAGAGTGCTTCAGTTGTTTGGTGAGGTGTCCGGGTCGCCAGTTGGTCTGGGTTCGGTCGTCTTTCGGTGCAGCAAGAACCCAGTTACGTGAGGCCCGGCGCACTACGAATAGCAAGCGAGACAAGCTTCGGGTGGTGGAAGTCCCCTCCGGTCAGTCCTGTGCTGAACGATCCCAGTCAATCTCTTCTCGCTCGATCTGCGTTGTGATCGTGCCCTCAAAATCGCCGGAATTTATTCCTACCAAAAGTGGCTTTCATGGAGGAGTGACACCGCTATGAACCGAGGAATCCGTCTTCCACTGCTGCTGGCGCTGGTAGCAACCGCGTCCTTATTTCAATTCGTGCTCGCCCTTCCCGACGAAGGCACTGGCACCAACGCACAGACGAACGCGGGCTTGTAGAGGGGTCAAGGCTTGACTCTTGACATTGATAGAGGGGTCAAGGCTTGACTCTTGACATTGTGCGTCTGGCGGGGCAGTGTGTCGAGCATGGCACGACCGATTCGAGTGGAATTTGCCGGGGCGGTGTACCACGTGATGGCGCGCGGCAATGAGCGGCGCGACATCTTCCGCGATGATCGAGATCGAGAGCGATTCCTCGACACACTGGCCGGGGTGGTCGAGCAATACGGCTGGCGGCTGAATGCCTACTGTCTCATGGGCAATCACTATCATGCACTGATCGGCACACCGCGCGGGAATCTCAGCCGCGGGATGGGCTGGTTGCAGGCCACCTACACCGCGCGATTCAATGCGCGGCATCGGCGACGGGGACACTTGTTTTCCGGTCGCTACAAGGCCCAGCTCATTGAGGCCGATGAGTATGCGCGCTGGCTGGTAGAATACCTGCACCTCAATCCGGTCCGTCCAACCAACAAAAGGCAGCGCTTGGAACCCGCGCGTCAGGAGGAATTGAAGCGCTACCGATGGAGCAGCCATGCCGACTACGCCGGCTTACGTCGTCAAACGCCCGCCTGGCTATGCCTCGAATGGCAGCGCTATTGGGGTCGGAGCAAGCGGGAAGCGGTCGCAGAATATCGTAAAGCCGTGCGCCAGGCCTTCGGGCGTGTCGTCAGCAGCCCTTGGGAGCAAGTGCGACGGGGATTGATTCTCGGGAGTGATGCGCTGTATGATCAGGTCAAACAACGGATCGAACAGCACGCCGGCTTGCAGGAGGCGCGCTGGACGGTTACCGAAGATCAGCAGCGCGTGACCCGACGAGTTAAGGAACTCGTAGCGAATGAACCGGACCGACGAATCCAGATCTGGGCGCGGGTGTGCCTGGGAGCCGAACGCAGCATTGAGGTGGCGCGGGAACGCGGTTACCGAGACGGAAGCGCCGTGCGCCAGATCATTAAACGCCTCGACGCCGCGGCACAAACCGACCGCAAGATACGAAACCAACTGGACCATCTCCGAAAACTGTCAAGAGTCAAGCCTTGACCCCCTTACTGTGAGGGATGTGAAATTGTCGGTTGCCCCAACCGGCGCAAGCAGCGCGTCCGACTATGTGAATTTCACCGTGTTGTGGATTGCTATGGCGGCAGGAAAGCATTCCGGCACGATATCTTCAGACAATGCAGCAGCGGCCGAGTTTTTCACTGACATAACTGTAAATCCGCAGCGACTTGATCTGGGGCCAGGAGAGTTCATTGACCGATTTGGTAGGGCATCTGAATTTCGAGGAGACATTCAACCCGCAGACATTAATCTGTCTCAATTCGGAATCGCGGTGATTTTGGATCGTACGAAGGATGCATATCAATACTACTCATTGATCACTAGCAACGGGTCGGATTTATATTATCACAGTACAGGCCGTGACACTAGCGAAGCGGCGGTTCGTGACGATGACCCCAAGCCGAACGGAAGCATATATGATGTCGACGGCCCTGGCGTCAACAAATCTGACCTAGTTGATATGACCGGCTCGATTCGCCGGTACCGAGGCAACTTTCACGAATTTGCGGTACAAGTAACTGGTGGTACATCAAATCGATGCTCCGCGTACCGCGACTGGTACAGCAAACAATCGTGGCAAAAAGGCACCAATACATGGTTTCAGATAAACGACGTTGCTAGTGATAACTCGAATGGAGACGGACAATTGGGCATACTGACATGGAATATGCAGTAAAATAACATAAGGCCACTCATGAAAACTATTATCGTTCTGCTTCTGTTGAATGTAGGCACGGCATTTTGCGAAGGAGTACCGCCGGCTTCGTATGAGCTTCAAAACATGGACACAAACGGAGCGTCGGCCGTCCTTGTCTCTTTTGGTCAACAGCGCGACATCGCCGTGCAGACACTAAAGAGTTTCCTAAAGGAAAAGGACAAAGCAGCGCGCCGTCCTGACGTATTGGAACAGGCACTGAATTTGGTGGGTCGCCTGCGAGCTCCGGAGCTTGTCGACGAAACTGTCGATCTGATTACCTTCCGAAGGATCGCATATACTGATAGATTTTCTACACCAAGCGACTTCCCTGTGGTGGGCATATTGGTTCAGATGGGCCAACCCGCACTACAGGCAGTTATGAAACAAGCCGCTCAAGATTCAGATTCGTTGCGTCTACTGCTTTATGCGGGTGTTGTGAGGGGGATTCTCGGTCCTGAGCTCGGCGCAAGTTTTGTAAGAATGCGAACAGAACGAGACAGGCATCTAGAGCAATTTAGAGGCGTTTACTTTTCATGGTATCCAGATCCTCCGAAAACGGCCACTCCTTAGTATTGACACAAGTCAAACAGTTACACAAGGACCGGGAGCTCCGCACAGGGGATCGCGACTGGTGGAACTACAAGCACTCTGACAGACACAAACCAAGTTTGGACAACTGATCAGTGGAAGGACGGTTCGATCAGCATCGTTGGTGGAACCGGCGGCGGGCAATGGGCTGTCATCACAGGCAACAATGCCACAAGAATTACAATCAGTCCCGCTTGGGCGCTAGCCCCCGATAACACTTCGGCATATTACATACGTGGGATAAACGCGTGGAGCGCCGTCAACGATGTGCAAGGAGACAATAACGTGAGTCCCGGCGGTCCCATTCCGCTCGGGTGGAACCTGCAATAGGAGGAATGTTTTATGAATGGCAATCTAATCCAAATCGCCGTTAGGCTCCTGACCTCGACGAGGGTTTTCCTGCGTGTTTCATGCATTGCCGCCATGTTGTGTAGCGCGGCAGTTACGTTTGGAGCAGCGCGCTACGGACTCGAAGGTTTGCTGGGGCGTGCGGAGCATGTTCTGGTCGTCGATCTTGTGGCGCGCACCAACAGCAATGCGACGTTTGAGGTGCGCGAGGTGCTGCGTGGCGACCCAAAGCTGAAGACGTTGGTGCTAGCGCATACGCTCTTGGAGTATGAGTTCCCGAAGGACACAAATGGCCTACTTTTGTTCTCGCAGGGTGATGCTCATTACGGCCCACCAAAGGCGGAGTTTCGTATTGGCCAGGCCGTTGTCGGTCAAGCCAGCTACCGGGGGTGGATTCTCGATGAAGCAGAGGTCAAGAGTCCGTACGGGCGGAAGAAGCTGCTTGAGACCATGGAGCACACCCCATATCAAGCCGACCCTTCCGACAAGTCTAACAAATCACCGTAGCAAACTGACGACTCGCGATGACGCATGAAGGGGTCACCCATTAAAGGTTCCGATTAAGACAAAAGTTTCCTCCACTGGCTTTCCCAGCCTTCGTTGTTTCTTCGGTTGAACCCTCACCGCGTCAAGAGTTGTTTGATTGACGCCAGCTAAGTCGGATAAGCCGCCGCCGGAAACGCTGAAAAACCGCCTTGGTGTGGACTCCTGATTGCCGTGCATCGACGCCTCCTCTGTCTCTTGGTTTGCTGTTGCTGCGGCTTTCGAGCGCGTGCTACCTTGAGCGGGTCATGGACGCGCCAGGCAAAGTGCCGGATTCCATCAATTGCCATTCTTGTGGGGCGATCCTCGACCTGACGGGACAAAGCGGCTTCACCCATGTGGAGTGCAAACATTGCGGCGCGCTTTCCATTGTGCCGCTGCAATTCGGCGATTTCCTGCTGCTCAACCCCATCGGGATCGGCGGCATGGGCACCGTTTACAAGGCCATCGATCTCCCGCTCAACCGCTATCTCGGGCTGAAAATCCTGCATAAGAAGCTCTCCACAAACCCGGCCTACATCAACAGCTTCTCGCATGAGGCGCGCGCGGCGGCGTCCGTTAATCATCCTAACGTCGCCCAGGTCTACGCATTTGGCGAGATCGACAACCAGTATTACCTGTCCATGGAGTTGTGCGAGCGCGGCAGTCTGGACGATCGCATCACCAAGCTCGGCAAACTTCCCGAAGCGGAAGTGCTTTCCATTGGTCGTCAGATCGCCTCCGCGCTGCTCGTTGCCTGGCAACGCGGCCTGCTCCACCGTGACGTGAAGCCAGGCAATATCCTTTTCAACGAGGATGGAGTTCCCAAGATCGTCGATTTCGGCCTGGCACGCGGTCACGGCGAGGACGCCGAAGGCACTGTGGGACAAGCCCCGGAACAGATGTGGGGAACACCCTACTACGTAGCGCCCGAAAAACTCCGCGGTCATCCTGAAGACTTGCGCAGTGACATCTATTCGCTGGGCGCAACGCTTTTCCACGCGCTGGCCGGCCGTCCTCCCTTCGACGCCGACACGGCAGGCGAAATGGCCGCCAAGCACGCGACCCAGCCCGCCCTCTCTCTGCAAACATACGCGCCCGACCTGCATGAGCGCACGACGCAGGCCATTGCCCGCATGTTGGCCCAGGACCCGGCCGAGCGTTACGAATCCTATGAAGAAGTGATCCAGGACCTCACCGAGGCGCAGGAAGAACTGAAGGCAGGCGGCGCCACAAAAGCCATTATCGCTCCAACGGGGAAACGGCCCTCGATCCTGACGCTGCTGGGGTTGCTGGCCACACTGGTGGTTGGTGTGGCAGTTGCCTGGTTCATGTGGAAGAACCGCGTGATGATCTTCCACTAATAAGTAATCGATGACGCCTGCGCCGCGCGGGCGGACCCGATCATCAATCCCACCCTGTCACCGCGAAAGACGAGTAAACCACGCTAGAGCGGGACGGTCGGGGTCATTACCACGATCTGATTCACCACCACCTTGGCGCCCTTCACGGCGTGCGCGATGGCTTCGGCACGCCATGACGTGGCGAGATTCGGCGCCGTGCCGCGGAGCATGACCTTGCCGTCGTCGACTTCGACGATGATGCCCGCCGTCGTCGTGGGGATCGCGTTGAGTTGACGGCGGATTTCCGAGCCGATGCTCTCGTTGGTTGGCGCCTCACCAGATTCCGTGGGTGATGGAACAGGCTGCCCCATTGCCCGCATGGCAGGCTGGGGTCCGTTCGGCTTGTCGGCGTTCATTGCGCAGCCGCCACAAACTGCGGCGCTGGCAATGATGACTCCAGAAATAAAGAAAAACCAGATCCGCATAAGCCACCCGCTTTTTCCAGGATAATCTACCACGAAGCGGTGAAACCGTGGAAGAATTTCTTTGGTGTCGTCGCCGCCTGTGGCGGAAGTGCGTGAGGGCGGTCCTCGGTCACGTTGGAAATTTGTCACCGCACCATTCATGTCCTCATGCCGCCTATGGTGACCCACGGCCTCCACACCCAACCCGCACAAAACTGTAATGGGATTGTCATGACGACAGAACCCCACGTTTGTAAAATTGGAGTAGTGAGGGGACACCTCATCGTTTTGTGATCATATGCGCACTGCGCCAGTCGGCAGCATCAGGGCCGGCAAGAATCGCGCCGCGTTGACGTCAACAGCCATGGGTGCGTGGCACGGCGTGCGGTAGTTTCTGACCAAGGAGTCTAGGCAGCTATGTCAAACGGTTCAGCGATTGAGCCTGCGGATTCGAGCATCGGCTTGGGATCCGGAGTAGAAACACCACAATGGTTTGGAGCAAAGGTGGCCACGGCAATCTCGTTGGTCCTGCCAATGTTTAATGAAGGTCCGGTCGTTGAAGCAACCCTGTCCCACGCGCTCGAATGTTTGGACCGTCTTTTTGAGGATTTTGAGATCGTTGTAGCCGATGATGGCAGCACCGACAACAGCGCACAGAAGGTTGCGCGGTGGGCTGCCAGGGATGCGCGGCTCAAGTTGGTGCGGCTGCCAAATAACCAGCGCTTTGGTGGCGCCTTGCGCGCGGGTCTGTCCGCTGCTTCCAACGAGTTCCTCGTGTACACGGATTTTGACTTGCCCGTGGCGTTGAACAGCCTGCCCCAGATTCTCCGTGAGTTTTCTGACGCGGACGTGTTGACCGGTTACTCGGATAGTGTGCCTAAAGATGCGAACTGGCGCTGCCGGGTCATCTCGTTGGGTTACAATTCCCTGGTGAGGGGGCTGTTTGGATTGTCGCTGCGCGACATCAATTTTGGATTTAAAGCCATGCGCAAATCGGTTTGGGACCAACTGGCATCACGCTCCTGCAGCCCCTTCGTCGATGCCGAGCTTTTCATAAGAGCGCAGCGTCAGGGTTTCCGCGTGAAAGAGGTTGCGGTGCCATTTTCCCAGAGGCAACTGGGTGCTTCCCACATTCGACGGTTCGACGTCATCGCTGCGACATTGTGGGACATGGCGCGCTTACGATTGGAACTGTTGCATGTCCAGAAACGTCAGCGCTAAGGATTTCGGACTCGACCCTGCTGTCAATGCCGTCGTGACTCGAGCACCCACCGAGGATATTCTCACTCCTCGAGAGGATTTCCCATTGATCCCTGTGGTCAAAGCGCAATTCATGTCCAAGCGCGGGAGAACAACGCTCCTGCTGGCCATCATCGTCATGGGTTTTCTCCTGCGCCTTGCTGGTCTCGTATGGGGACAGGCCTACCGTGATAGCAATCTCTTCGATGAACTCTCGGCCTATGAGAACACACTGAAGTTCATTGCCGGCGACGAACAAACCCGTTACCTCGGCCAGCCCCACTTCGCCGGCGGGAATGTCCCCGGCCCGCTCTGGACAATCTTCTGGAGCATCCCGTTCCGCATGGGCGGAACCGATGCCGTTGTTCTCACGCTGATTCTGCTGAACACCGCCGTCATCTACCTGACCTACCGATTGGCCCTGGCACTATTCAGCGAACGGACCGCATTATGGGCTGCGGCCTTGTGCGCAACTTCACCATGGGCAATCTACGAATCTGTCGGCAAATGCAATCCGCAGGTCATGGCGTTCTTCGGCGCGCTCCTCTATCTGGCGCTCTGGCAGGTCGTGACGAAACCGCGCTCACCGATTATTTTTTGGGTCTGCGTCCTGTTTGCCATGATGCCGCAGTTTCACATGTTCGCGGTGTTCCTTGTACCGGGTATTCTATGCCTGCTTTGGCAGCGGCGCCGTGAGATGAACTGGCAATGGCTGGTCGCCGGACTGTTTGTTTCATCCCTCCTGTACCTGCCGTACATCTGGGGCGAAGCTCATCATGGTTGGCAGAACACGCGGGCGATCTTCACGGGTGACACATCGAAAACAGCCGGCACCCTCAAGGTGTTCACCGTGCCGATCGTCGTTCTCTCGAACCTGATCTCCTCGATTCTGGGCAACAAGAACTATCAGGAGTTTGGCAGGAGCACCTTCGGTTCGTTTGCTGTGCTGGCCGCTTTCAACATGGTCTCGCTCGGGCTCGTTATCTTGTCGATGATTAACTTCTTCATCGCCGGCAAACGCCTGCGTCGTCCGTTTCGCGCCGACAAACCAGAGATCTTCGTGAGTGTGTTGCTTCTCGGTCCGCTACTCTTCTTTCTCTTGACGGGCCACAACTTTGCTTCCCGCTACACCCTGGTGCTGTATCCATTGTTGTTTCTATTGCCCGCACATTACCTGATGGAAAACTCGGCGCCGCGCCGTTGGCTCAAGACCGCCCAGGCGGCGATGGTCGCCACCATGGCTTTCAATGTGGTCCTGATGCTCGCGCTTTTCCGTTACCAGGGCCAACGCATCGCCCACGCCGATTATTTTATCGCCAGCTTCCACAAAATGGAACAAGCCCGGCAGGCTCTCCGGGCGGACGCCGGACAGGACTGCGGGATCCATTTGGATGGCGAGTTCACTACCGCAGATATGAGTAATCCAGAGATTCGCGGCTTGCTCGGGTTGTCGCGCTACATCAACATCAATGAACCGTTCGATCTGTCAGCGAAGAATGCCGCTTGCGAGAAGTTGTACCGCATTCTTCCACCCGGCAAGGGCCCCGCAACGAAGGATTGGGTTGTCTACCGTGACAACGGCCTGACCGTAATCGACGCCGAAATCTCAACGAACGCCACGCACACGATGCTCACGCACGCCGTTGGCAAGAACAGCGCCTGATGAGGCAGAGGTCGTCCCGATCTTCGCCGACCTGCTTGAGATGGAAAAACCAACTTGAGATGCGATGTCGCATTAATTTGGTTTTCCCCTTGCTCCCGGTGCGCGACACACGGAGAATTCTGAATGATATCGAAACGATGCCGGAAGAATCGCGAACGCGAGGTTGATCTTGTTGTCAGTCGATAAACGAACGGCAGCTCTATTAGCGGTGGCCTTGGCTCTCATAGTCGGGCTGGGCGTGAATACCGTGTATCGCGCGGCAATTTGGCCAATCCAGAGGACCGATTTCACTGTCTACCAACTGGCCGGACAAGCTGTTGTTGACGGCACCGACATTTATCAAGTGCGCAACGTGCGGGGGTGGGCGTATGTCTACCCGCCGCCATTTGCGATTCTTATGGCGCCATTCGCACTGCTGTCGGTGTTTTGGGGGGCGTTGGTCTGGTACGCAATTTCAGTGGCACTGATCGTTTGGGCCCTGGTGATGTGCGTGAGGACGGTGCGCTCGGTCTTCAGCATGGATAACCATCGGTTGATTTTGTCCATAGTGCCCATCGCCCTGCTGTTGGTATGGTTCATATCGGGGCTCACCCGCGGACAGGCCTCGGTGTTATTGATGTGGCTGGTGCTGGCGGCATTCTGTTGGCACTGGGAAGGTCACGACCTGCGGGGCGGCGCCTGTCTGGCCGGCGCAGTCCTCTTGAAAGCATTTCCGCTGGTCTTGCTTGGGTATTTCGCGTGGCGGAGGAAATGGAAGTTCCTGCTGGCCGCAGTGGTGAGCATCATCATCGGCGGGTTAATTCTCCCCAGTGCCGTATTCGGTTTCAAAAGGAACCTCGCGTACTGGGAGAGTTGGGAACAGATCATTGCCCGACCGGCACTCGCGAATGAAGGCCAGCGGGCGCAGAGCGGATTGAACGAACAACTGCTCGACCCCCAGAAACCGCGCAACCAATCACTGCCCGCCGTGCTGAGCCGCTTGACGAACAATTCGTTTGCCCGGGTGGCGACAGTGTTTATTGGATTGGGGATGGTTGGAGCGATGTGGGTGGTGGGACGGAATGCGGGGAAAGGATCCGAACTGCTGATTGGTTCTGCCGTGATGACCTGGATGCTACTGGTGCCGCCGGTATCGGAGACGCACTATTTCATCTTGCTGCTCTTGCCCCTGATGGTGTTGCTTGCGGTGGCGATGAATGAGCCAAATGATACGACGCGGCGAATTATCCGTTGGGCGTTGATTGTATTTTGTGTCCTCGTTCCTGCCTCAGCCGGCATCCGCCAGCTTGAGGTTGTGGGCGCGCCTTGCTGGGGAACCCTGATGGTGTGGGGGGCGCTGTTGCTCGTGGTGATCCGCCATAAGCGCCTGTCAGTCTCAATCACTTGCTGGCCCGGGCCAAAGGGTGAGGCGGCTGGCGTGAGTGAATTTGGAGTCGAAAAAAACCTTGGGGATTGACTGCAACCATGAATAAGAAACCACTGGCCGTGAATCAGGTCAAACGAGAGAAACGCGCCAAGCAAACGGCTGACGGCTTTACTCCACCAAGGCCAGTCAACGAGATCCTCGACAAGCTGCCTCCAGAAATGTGGGAGCCACAAAGGGACTCTTGCGATCCGACTTGCGGCGATGGGGACATGCTCGTTGAGGTTCTACATCGGAAACTGCAGAAGGGACACAACCCGCATCAAGCTCTTTTGACCATCTATGGCATAGACATCATGGCTGATAAGGTTGAAGAATGCAGACGGCGTCTGCTTAGGTTTGTCTCCGAAAACGGGTACACAATTACCCGCGCCATGACTGCTGAAGTTCTCAATCACATCATTGTCACGCCGGTAGGTAAGAAATACCCGCGAGGCGCTCTGGATTACGATTTTAGATTCGCGACGAGAATATCGGAACATGACGAAGAAGTGGATCGATGGATGCACAGCATTACAAACGGAAACCAGCCCCGTTCAGGCCCAACACCTGTTACCCCACCAGCAAAGTCGTCTCGTTGACAGGATGAATTCAGGGATTGGTGCGCGGGACAGGACTTGAACCTGCACGGCTTTCGCCATACGCCCCTCAAGCGTACGTGTCTGCCAATTCCACCACCCGCGCACGAGTGATTGGGTCGCTGATAAATTATATGGAAAGCCGACCGCCAGCAAGCTAAGATTTCCCGCTATGTCAGGGCATTCCAGATGGTCGAAAGTGAAGCACTACAAGGGGACCATCGACGCCAAACGCGGGAAAATCTTCGCCAAGCTCGGCAAGGAAATGGCCGTGGCCTGTAAACACGGCGGCGGCGACCCCGGGTTCAATCCGCGCCTGCGCACAATCCTGATGAAAGCCCGCGCTATGAACATGCCCGCTGACAACATCGACCGCGCCATCAAGAAAGGCACCGGCGAACTCCCCGGTGTCACGTACGAGGAAGTCACCTACGAAGGCTACGGACCCGGCGGCGTCGCGCTCTTGATGGAACTGCTCACCGACAACAAGAACCGTACCGCCGCCGAGATTCGCATGATCTTCACGAAACACGGCGGCAACATGGCGGTCATGGGCGCCGTGAAGCATCTCTTCCATCGCAAAGGCCAGATTCTCGTCTCGAAAGAGCAGATTTCCGAGGATGACCTGCTGGCGTTGGTGCTCGACGCGGGCGCCGAGGACATGCTCGCGCACCCCGACAACTACGAAATCCTGACCGACCCGCACCAACTCGAGACCGTGCACAAGGCTCTGGAAGCAAAAGGCATTAAGCCCGAGTCGGCCGAGGCTGCATTCTTCCCGCTGACGCCGTTGCCCATCACGGACGAAAAGACCGCGCGTGGCGTTCTCGCGCTCATCGACGCGCTGGAAGACAGCGACGACGTGCAGAATGTCTACTCCAACTGTGAAATCCCCGACGAGATCATGGAGAAGGTTCAAGCCGCCGCTGCTTAGCTGTAGCGGCGGTCTGCTAGAGCCGACCATACGTCATGAGAATTCTCGGTATCGATCCCAGTCTGCGGTCCACCGGCTTCGGCGTGATTGAGGCTCAGGGCAATCAGCTAACTGCACTCTGCCATGGTAACCTCAAGAATCTCCCGACCGTATTGCCGTCGCGCTGCCTCGTGCGCATCGGCGATACCGTGATGAAATTGATTGCCGACCACCAACCGGAGGCGGTCGCAATCGAGGGCCTGGTCTACGTGCAGAACACCCGCATCGCCTTCACCCTCGGCCAGGTCCGCGGTGTCATCATCGCCGCCGCCGCGAAACACGACCTGCCGATTTACGAATACGCCCCGCGTAAGGTGAAGCAATCTGTCACCGGCCTCGGCGGCGCCGGCAAGACACAAGTCGGCAACATGGTGAAAGTCATGCTGGGCCTCAAGGAACTGCCACAAGCCGATGCCGGTGACGCCCTCGCCGTCGCCATCTGTCACGCCCACAGTTGCCGTGGCATCCAGGTCAAGCCGCCGAAGCAGATCTGATTCGCGTTGATTCGCGTCCATTCGCGGTTACACTGGCCTGCGATGATCGCGTATCTCCATGGCCAACTCGCGGAGGCCGCGCCGACGCATGTCGTCGTCGACTGCCACGGGGTCGGCTACTCGGTGTTCATTCCGCTGTCGAGCTACGACAAACTCCCACCGCGCGGTGGCGACGTGAAACTACTGACCCATCATCACGTCATTGCCCAGGATGGCACGCAGCAACTCTATGGATTTGTGACGGCAGAGGAGCGCGAGATGTTCCTGCTGCTCATCAGCATCAGCGGCATCGGCCCGAAACTGGCCATTAACATCCTTAGCAGCACGTCGATCTCGGCATTACGCAATGCCATCGCATCCGGCGACACCCAGACGCTCTCGACCTTACGCGGCATCGGCAAAAAAACCGCCGAGCGCCTCATCGTCGAGTTGAAGGACAAAGTCGGCGGAGCCGCGGCCTTTGCGACGAAAAGTCGCGCCGCCACTCCCGAGGAACAGAAGCTTATCGACGCTGTCCTCGCCCTCGTTTCTCTGGGCTACAAGCAGGTCGATGCCCACAGAATCGTGCTCGCCGCCGCTGGTAAGTCGGGCCCAAAAACCAGCGTCGAAGAACTGGTGCGGACCGCTCTTCGCACCCAGTAGGTAACCCTCTGTAGTTCTGCCGGTTACAAAAAATCCTTTTTCGTGCTTTGGCACGCAATGTGCGCCCACTGTACCCATTGGGCGCTCCCACCAAGAATGCTTCAATCCGACTACGAAAACTCGAGGAATCTTCAAGAATGAAAATCGAACAAAACCGCTGGATGCAGGCAAAGGGATGGGAGCCGCAAACACCAGGTCGTTTGGGCGAGTCTGCGGATCTGGTTTTGCTGTTTGGAAGCACGGCGATTTTTAAGGAGAAAGTGTCCATCGCCACGCTGCAAAAGTCCTATCCCAAGGCTTTGATTCTGGGCTGCTCGACAGCCGGAGAGATCTGCGGGACCCAGGTAACTGATGAAGCCCTGGTGGTCACAGCGGTTGACTTTGAAGCGACCCAGATCAAGGGCTCTTGTGTCAATATCGCTGACGTGGATGGATCCCATCAGGCGGGCCAACGATTGGCGGAGGCCCTGGATAAAAATGGTCTGGTGCATGTCTTTGTTCTTTCTGATGGACTGAAAGTCAACGGCAGTGAATTGGTCAGGGGTCTCACGAAGCATTTGCCCCCAGAGGTGATCGTGACGGGCGGGCTGTCGGGCGATGGCGCGAGATTTCAGGAGACGCTGGTCATGTGCGGCGGCACGCCTGCGCCGGGAACGATTGCGGTCCTGGGCCTGTACGGTGATCGTTTGAAGATTGGATATGGCTCGTTGGGCGGTTGGGACTCATTCGGTCCAGAACGGCTGGTCACCAAGGCTACCGGCAACGTGTTGTACGAATTTGACGGGAAGCCGGCACTGGACTTGTACAAACAGTATTTGGGCGACCACGCCAAGGGCTTGCCGGCGACTGGACTATTGTTTCCATTGAATCTTCGAGTCAGGGAAGGTGACACGGCGGTTGTGCGCACGATTCTATCGGTCAACGAACAGGAGCGCAGCATGACGTTTGCGGGCGACATTCCCGTGGGCGGTTACGTGCGGTTGATGACGGCGAATTTCGAGCGATTGATCGACGGGGCGGCCGGTGCAGCAAAAGCCTGTCATCAAGGCCTTGCGTCTTCCACCCCGGATCTGGCGGTGCTGATCAGTTGTGTCGGTCGCAAGCTGGTCCTCAAGCAACGGATTGAAGAAGAGGTGGAGGCCGTGCGCGACGTCCTGGGAGAACAGGCTGTCTTGACCGGGTTCTATTCCTACGGGGAAATCTCGCCATTTACGCGCAACGCGAAGTGTGAATTGCATAACCAAACCATGACGATCACGACGTTCTCAGAGAGCTAACTCATGGCGCCACTCCACAGCTTGCTGAGGCGTCAGCTTAAGCGACAGTTCGGCCAGTCCGTCGATTATCCGAAGGAAGTGCAGGGTCTCATTGACGCGGTCAACGAGGCCTATTGGCAAGCGGATGGCGACCGCAACATGCTCGAACGGTCCCTGGAACTCAGTTCGCAGGAACTGCTCACTGCCAACTCGGAGATGCGTGCCGTGTTTCAGACATTCCCCGACCTCTATTTTCGTCTCGACGACACGGGAAAGATACTGGAAGTAAAAGCCGGGAGCGAGACGGACCTGAGTCTTCCCTCTGCGCAATTGGTGGGCAAGAAAATCCAGGATATTCCAGAACAGGGCGTCAGTGGGAAATTCAGCGAAGCGATTGCTCAAGTGAAGCACACCAAGGCGCTCGTCAGCGTGGAATACTCGCTGGGACTGGCCCACGAATCAAAGCATTATGAAGCGCGGCTCCTGCCGTTGCTGGAAAGCCAGATCTTGGTCATTGTGCGGGATATCACCAAGGGCAAACAGTCGGAAGAAGCCTTGCATCAGAGCGAAGAGCAATTGCTTCAGAGTGAGGAGAAATTCCGGCAGTCGCAGAAGATGGAAGCGGTTGGACGACTGGCCGGTGGCGTGGCGCATGATTTCAACAATCTACTGACGGTGATCATCGGTTACTGCGAGCTGTTAACGGCGCAGGTCAAGCCGGACGACCCCTTGAGACGGAACGCCGAGGAGGTTCAAAAGGCGGCGGAACGGGCGGCCACGTTGACTCACCAACTATTGGCGTTCAGCCGGAAACAGGTGTTGCAGCCCAAGGTGCTGGATCTGAATGACGTTGTGGCCGGTATGGAAAAGATGACGCGGCGATTGATCGGCGAAGACGTCGAGCTGCGCACGGCCTTCAAGAAGCCGCTCGGCCGGATCACGGCTGATCCCGGCCAGATCGAACAGGTCATTTTAAACCTGGTGGTCAACGCGCGCGACGCGATGCCGCGCGGCAGCCGCATCCTGATCGAAACGGGAAACGTCACGCTCGATCAGAAGAACCAGTCAAGGAATCACGAACTGGAAGCCGGCGATTATGTCATGTTGACCATCACCGACTCGGGAGTCGGCATGACCGACGCCGTGAAAGCGCATCTGTTTGAGCCATTCTTCACAACCAAAGGACCGGGCAAGGGCACCGGCTTGGGATTGGCGACGTGTTACGGCATCGTCAAGCAAAGCGGCGGGGACATCCGTGTCTACAGCGAACCCGATCACGGGACCAGCTTCAAAATCTATTTCCCGCGAATTGACCACTCCGCGGCAGCCGAGACATCGCCGGTCGAAAACGCGCCGCCGTGCCGGGGAACCGAGACTCTGTTGCTGATCGAAGATGAAATATCCGTGCGCCACCTGACCGCCACAATCCTTCGTAGTTGCGGTTATGTCGTCCATGAAGCCAGCGACGGCCTGGAGGGGTGGCAACTCATTTCCAGTGACCAGAGTCCCAAGTTTGACCTGATCATTTCCGATGTCATCATGCCCCGGATGGGAGGCAGGGAGCTCGTCGAGAACATCAGGCTCAAGCTTCCGGAAATGAAAATATTGTTCATCTCAGGGTACACGGACGACGCCCTGGCGGATTGCGGCGCCCTGGGCCCGGGAATTGCCTTTCAGGAGAAACCTTTCTCGCCAAAGCAACTTGCCCGACGGGTGCGCGCGGTACTGGATGAACCATCGGCGTTGCTTGAGATGGCGACTTCCTGATCCCTAGCGGTCGATACCCGCCGTGTTGTGCTCGCTGTTGCCGATAAGGCCGGTCCCAAGGCCACAGTCGAGGAATTGGTGCGTGCCGCGCTGTAGAGCATGTGATCGATCCAACATTCGCGCATTTCGCGGAAAACGAACCGGATTCACAAATCGCCAACTTTTCGACCTAACCAACTCCATGGCAACACCATCCACTAGAATTCTTCGCCAAAAAAATCCGGTTCGTTTCGCAGAAACGCATGTTTTTGCAGCCCCTCTTCTCCCAAAAAACCTGCCGCACCAACCCCTGTAGTCGCAGGCTTTAGCCTGCGTTTGGGATGCTCGCCAGCCGAGCTTTCAATTGTCAAAGAACCATTCTAATCCTACCTCCCTAACAGGGCCAAGTCCAGCAAAATTATCAATGTGAGATATTCGGTGTCACGCCGTTAAGCAACTAGAGCTTTGAAGTGAGTTGGCTTTTTAATTCATTTCATTAAGCGCGGTGTTCAAAAACGCGCGGTCACTCCCACAATGTGAACACATCCTCAAAACAACGTTGTGCAGCGCGTTGCCGCGTCGTTGTGGATACATTTCACTGAAACTCGAATTAGCCACTCGGAACGGTTCACTCACTACGGGTGGATCCGAAAAGAAGACAATGTTCTAATCGAAAATCAGAGCATTGGAATAGTGATTGAGGACAGCGACGGCTCGTGTCTCGAATACTTCAACTCCGTCATCTTAAAGCCCATGTCAGTTCACATTCCCGAGCTGTTTGACGTAGCGGAGTGGATTCCGAAAGTGAGGCACTATATTGAAGTCCACTGGATAAGTCTGGCAACCGCAAGTCTTCAAATTAATCCCTCAGAATACCACGCCGAACTCAACGAGTCGGAGGTGCATTTCGTTTATACCGGGGAAGGTCTTTTGGTTTGCCGGTTCCCTTTCGACACTCAGGAGATAAACCCGCGACAGGACGGCCTGCGATTGGACTTTGGTCAACTCTGGATTGATGTGGACGTGTTGAAGGGCAAAGTTATTAGACCTCCGGACAGGGCAACCAAGTAGTATCACTTATCGATTCCAAATTCCCACAGCATGAAGGCGTACTCGAAGGCGACGTCGTGCAGCGCGTCGTAGCGGCCGCTCTTGCCGCTGTGGCCGGACGGTTCCAAGTTCACCTGGAAAACCAGGGGATTGGAATCCGTCTTGGTCGCGCGAAGTTTGGCGACGTATTTCGACGGCTCCCAGTACATGACCTGGCTATCGTTGAGCGATGACTCGACGAGGATTGTGGGATACGCCTGCCGCCGGACGTTGTCGTAGGGGCTGTACGTCTTGATGTAGTCATACTGCTCCTTGATCTTCGGGTTGCCCCATTCCTCGAATTCGCCGACGGTCAGCGGCAATGATTCGTCGAGCATCGTGTTGATGACATCGACGAACGGCACTTCCGCCAGCGCCGCCTTGAACAGACGTGGCTGCATGTTCAGCACGGCGCCGATGAGCAGTCCGCCCGCGCTGGCGCCTTCGATGACAGTGTGTTGCGCGTCAGTGTAACGGTGCGCGTCGAGAAACTCGGCGCACGCGATGAAGTCGGTGAACGTATTGCGTTTGTTTAGCATGCGGCCTTCATCGTGCCAGCGTTTCCCGAATTCGCCGCCGCCACGCACGTGGGCGATCGCCACGATCAGCCCGCGGTCGAGCAGGCTCAGGCGATTCGACGAGAACCAGACGTCCGTCGGGTCGCCATAGGAACCGTAACCGTAGAGCAGGAGTGGATTGCCACTCTGGCGTTTCAGATCTTTGCGGTAGACGAGCGAGATCGGCACGAGCGTGCCGTCCGCGGCGGTCGCGAACACCCGTTCACTCTGGTAGCGGTCGGGATCGTAGCCGCCTTTGACCGGCTGCTGTTTGAGCAGATTCCGTTCGTGCGTAATCATGTCGTAGTCGTAAACGGAGGACGGTGTCGTCAGTGACTCATAGGTGAAGCGCAGCTTGGTTGTATTGAATTCAGCATTCTCCTCCATGGCCACCGCGTAAGACGCCTCCGGGAATTCGATGCGATGCGCCGCGCCCGTCACAATGTCGTAGACGCTGATCTGCGGCAGGCCCTTTTCGCGTTCGGCCAGTACGAAGTGATTGGTGAATACCCCGAGATCGTCAATCGACACATCGGCACGCTGTGGCACGATCTCTTTCCAGTTTTCGCGGCGCGGGTCGGTGATCGGCGCGGTCACGATGCGAAAATTGCGGCCCTTGTCGTTCGTGCGGATGTAGAAGAAATCACCGCCGTCATCGACGTCATATTCGTGGTCCTTTTGGCGTGGTACGACGATCTTCAGGAGTTCATCGGGATGATCGGCGCGCAGGTACCGCACCTCGTCCGTGGTTTTACTGCTGATCGAAACATAAACGAACCGCTCGCTGCGTGACCGACTGACACCCAAATCGAAAAGGGCGTCTTTCTCTTCATAGAGCAATGTGTCCGCCTTCTCGCCAAGGTTGTGCCGCCAGATGCGGTACGGTCGTTTGGCGTCGTCCTCGGTCACGTAGAACAACGTTTCGTTGTCCGATGCCCAAGCCGCGCTTGAGACGAGTGGTATTTTCTCGCTACGCGTCTCGCCAGAGCGCAGATCCTTCACATAAAGCGTGTACTCCCGAAAGCCGGTCTCATCCGTGCTGAACGCGAGCAGGTTGCCATCGTCGCTCACTTCATAGACGTTGATTTCCAGGAACTCCTTGCCCCTGGCCATCTCGTTCAAGTCGAGCGTGACCTCCTCGGGGGCATCGATACTACCTTTCTTCCGGCAATGGATCGGGTACTGCTTTCCTTCCTCCGTGCGGTGGTAGTAGAACCAATCACCCTGGCGATAGGGCACGCTCTGGTCAGTCTCCTGCACGCGTCCCAACATTTCCTTGTAGAGCGTCTCCTGCAACGGCTTGGTCGGTTTCATGAACCAATCAGTGTAAGCATCTTCCGCCTTCAGGTAGGCGAGAACCTCGGGGCTGTCCTTCTGGCGAAGCCAGTAATAGTTATCCACCAGCCGTTCTCCGTGGATCGTGGTGATGTGCGGGACTTTTTTCGCGATTGGCGGTTGGTTTTCCGCCGAGGCGTGCCGTGGCGGTGTCGATTGACAGCCGCCGAGCAACGACAGCGAAACCCAAATGACCAGGAAGGCTCTCTTCATATGATTAGTCTTGCCTCGACACTCTTGGTTTTAGCATCTTGCATGCATGCCGGAACGCTTCGTCACCGAAACCATCCACGACAAGACGCTGGACGTATCGTTGCGCCCCAGTCTCTTCGCCGATTTTCAAGGACAGGGCAAGGTGAAAGAGCGGTTGGATCTCGCGGTCCAGGCCGCCCGCCAGCGTAAGGAATCACTCGACCATATTCTTTTGAGCGGCCCGCCGGGACTGGGCAAGACCACGCTCGCGCATATACTCGCGAAGGTCATGGACGTGAACATCGTCGTCACCAGCGGTCCCGCGCTCGAAAAGGCCGCGAACCTCGCCGGGTTGCTGACGAAACTCGACAAAGGCGATGTGTTGTTCATCGATGAAATTCATCGCCTGCAAAAGGTCGTCGAGGAATACCTTTATCCCGCGATGGAAGATTTCCGCCTGGATATTGTCATCGACCAGGGCCCGAACGCCCACAGCGTTCGCCTGAACCTGCCGCGCTTCACGTTAATTGGCGCGACCACGCGTAGCGGACTGCTGACCGCGCCGCTACGTTCGCGGTTTCCCATCACCGAACGACTCAACTACTACAGCGCCGACGAATTGACCTCCATCATTGATCGGTCCTCGCGCATCCTGAATGTGGACATTGACGGCGGCGGTGCGACCGAGATTGCCGGTCGATCGCGGGGCACACCGCGCATCGCCAATAATCTATTGAAGCGCGTCCGCGACTACGCGCAGGTGAAGGCGAAGTCCAACAAGATCACCGAGGACATCGCGGACAAAGCGTTGGCCATGCTGGAAATCGACGAACACGGTCTCGACGAGATGGACAAACGCATTCTCGAGACCCTCGTGCACAAGTTCGGCGGCAAACCCGTCGGCATCAGTTCGCTCGCCGTCGCTGTCGGTGAAGAACCGGACACCCTCGAGGAAGTTTACGAGCCGTTCCTGATTCAAGAGGGCTACCTCAAACGCACTGCGCAAGGCCGCGTGCCGACAGAATTGACGTACAAGAAACTTGGTGTAAAAGGAAACGCCGCAGGGAATGAACTCTTCTAGATCGCGACCACGCGCAGTTTCGTATGCAGCTACAACATGAGAAGCGGTAATTAGTGAAGCAATGCACAGCAGTTAGTAGAACTTCAGAACGTAGGAATGTCCTCTAACGAGAGCACTGTTACGTGTGGCCCACTCGTGGGGAAAAGCCGACCGCGAATGAAGCCGTCGTTCAAGGCCATGTTCGTTGTCCTATTGTCGGGGAGTACGACCGTGAAAAGCTCATGTCCGGGCCTGACCGGCAGACACCAGATATCCCCATCGTCTTCGCGCTTGAGTTTGCGTTTCATCGCTTCCGACATGACGATCCTCCACTCGCGCTCTTCCAAGTACTGGAGGTAACCACCAAATCTTCTTTTAAATGGATCGGGAGACTTGCCGCCCTTTCTGCGTTCGCGGGAGAAAGGAGCGGACTTTCGTCTTTTCTCTCCCGGTTTGCGCAACGCCTTGAAAAACTGCGAAACAAAATCAAAATCATCCTTGACCCCTCGATGTTTTCTGTCTTCTGGGAGATCGCGTACATGCTCCGCCAAATGCAAGAGTGCTTTAACATATGCCGCTCTCCGGTCACGGATGTATGCGACAGGAAGACCGCCCTTGCTTAGCACGAACGATTTGGGCAGTCCCAACCCAAGTCGTCCATACTTGAACACGTGCGGCTGGCTATCTCCAAGAGACCACTCAGTGAAACAGAGGATTGGTCTGGTGACTTTTATGAGACGCCCGTCATCAATCGCATCGGCCGGATTAGGGATCTTCAGTCGCAGACCACTCTCCAATGCCGATCTCAGGCACTGGATGTACTCTCGGCGGTGCGAATCTTCCAGCTTCTTGATACGGCGGCGTTGGTTATCTCTGTCGGGGTAATCAATGTGGTGACCAATCCAGTGGAACAACTGCTGACGGTGAACCCCGCGGTATTTCACTTGAGCACCAATTCGGATCTGATTTGTCCGCTCACTCTTTCACCGATGGCAGCAGTTCTTGTCTTCCTTCCGCGTATTTTAGTGAAGCAGCCGTCATTAGTATGGATGCATAACGCGATTGATCGCCCTCTTTTACCTCACTCTCAAGGGCAGGGTAATCTGTTTCCGCTCGTGCTAGGAAATGACTCACCTGTTCCCGAAGTTGATTGAATGTGTCCATATCGCCGGTCCGCGAGGCGTCATAAAATTGCCATGCTACAAGACTGCCCGCCCAGTACTCGACAGCTTGACCCAATTTGAATTGCCCCACGACGCCGTTCACGGGCCAAGTTTCGCTAAGTGTTCGGAAGGAAGATATCACATCTAGCGCGTTTTCCTTGTATTCCGAATAGTTAACGCCAGCCGATGTAGCTAATGTGAGTCTGTCTGCTTTGGCGAGAAACTCGCGAGCCTCACGTTTGAAAGAGTCGGGAACGGATCGCTGTTGCTTCAAGACGACCGCGCCAACGATGATTGCCAAAATAACCAACGCAACCGCCACAAGAAGCGGCGTTTTCTTCCTGCCTTGTGAACTAGCCGGAGGGTTCGACTGAGCCGCTTCAGCAGTGTGAGTCAGTGGTGGTACGAGATCGCGCCCGCAGAATCTACAGACCCTCGCCCCTTTCTTAATGGTCTCGTCGCAGAAAGGACATTTCTTTGTATCCTTGTCATTCACGGCAGGTGGGACTGGTGGAGAAGTTTGCACTTTGGCTGGGGCAATTGTCTTCGGAGGCGATGGAACGACAACCGGCAGACCACACTTGGGACAATCAATTGTCAGACCTGCGCCAGCTTCGTCAATTGACAGAGTCTGCCCGCAACTCACACAATCGAATTTGATCTCCACGGCACTTCGACTTGTATTCAATTCCCATCTTAACGGCAAGAGCTAATCGCCAGCGCCACCGGGCAAACCATCGCCGACTCGTTGGGGGCACCTAGAATTTAAAAGCGGGTTTTTGACACCAACAAAGCATATTCTCGGAACTCGCCACGAAGCCGTAAAAAATCTATGTGCATCTGTATGAATCTGTGGCTAAACTTCGTCCGCTAAATGCCGAAGCGAACCGACATCCACAAGATTTTGATCATTGGCAGCGGGCCGATCGTGATTGGCCAGGCTTGCGAGTTTGATTACTCGGGAACGCAGGCCTGCAAAGCCTTGCGCGAAGAGGGTTACCAGGTCGTGCTGGTGAATTCGAACCCGGCCACGATCATGACCGATCCGGAATTCGCCGACGCGACGTACATCGAGCCGATCACGCCGGAGGCGGTTGAGAAGATCATCGAACGCGAGAAACCCGACGCGCTCCTGCCAACACTCGGCGGCCAGACTGGCCTCAACACGGCCATGGCGCTCTGGCGTAACGGTGTCCTGCAGAAGCATGGCGTGGAAATGATTGGGGCGAAGGCGGAGGCCATCGAGAAGGGCGAGGACCGCCTGAAGTTCAAACAGGCAATGCAAAAAATCGGCCTCGACCTGCCTCTCAGTGGTGTGGCCCACACGGTGGAGGAGGCGCGTGAGGTGGCGCGCACGATTGGCCGATTCCCCGTTATCATTCGCCCGGCTTACACGCTCGGCGGCACGGGCGGCGGCATCGCCTATAACCGTGAAGAGTTCGATGCCATGGCGCAGAGCGGTATCGAGGCCTCGCCGGTTTCCGAGATCCTCGTCGAAGAATCTCTCATCGGTTGGAAGGAATACGAGACCGAAGTGATGCGCGACAAGGCTGACAACTGCGTCATCGTTTGCTCCATTGAAAACCTTGATCCCATGGGTGTGCACACGGGCGACTCGATCACGGTCGCGCCCATCCAGACGTTGACCGACAAGGAGTGGCAGCTCATGCGCGATGCCAGCTTCGCCTGCATCCGCGAGATCGGCGTGGAAACCGGCGGCTCGAACATCCAATTCGCCGTGAATCCAGAAAACGGGCGACTCTGCGTCATCGAGATGAACCCGCGTGTCAGCCGGTCCAGTGCACTCTCCTCGAAGGCCACAGGTTTTCCCATCGCGAAAATCGCCGCCAAGCTCGCCGTCGGCTACACGCTCGATGAAATCCCCAACGACATCACGAAATCCACACCCGCCAGTTTCGAGCCGACGATTGATTACGTCGTCGTGAAAATCCCGCGCTTTGCCTTCGAAAAATTTCCGCAAGCCGACCCGACGCTCACGACCCAGATGAAATCCGTTGGCGAAGTGATGGCTATCGGGCGAACATTCAAGGAATCACTGCAGAAAGCACTGCGTTCGTTGGAAATCGGCGCCCACGGCCTCAGCGGCGGACGTTGGGGTGGCCGCGAAATTCCGCCCCGCGAGGAAATCGAGCGCAAGCTCATCACCCCCTGCGCCGAACGAATCTTTTACATCCGCCACGCTTTCCGTGCCGGCTTCAAAGTCGACGCCGTTTACCTGCTCACCAAGATCGACCGCTGGTTCCTCCAGAACATCAAAGAAATCGTGGACATGGAAGAGCAGCTCGCCAAGGCGGGGAGTTTGGCAGCGCTGGTGTAGGCCGCGCTTACGGCCAGATTGGTGATTCAAATGCGCCGAGATCGGGCGCGGAGCCGGAAAATGGCAGGCCGATATTGACGCCCTTGTCCACCAGCCGACCGCCTGTCACGGGTCGCATGAAGGGAATATCAGGGAGACTGCCGTCGTCACGCCGCGCGGCAGTGGCGAACGAGTCATCGATGCTCAACACGTCATTGGTACTGGCAACCGGGGAAGTTATTACCTGCCAACTATTGTTTGACAGAATTGATCCGGCTGCCGTGGAAATGGTGCCGTCGATCGAAAGATTGTTGCGCACCACATGCACGCCCGTCGTCACGGTCCCGTGGTTCAGGTCGAAATTTTGGCCGAGATTCTTCCAACCGGTATTTTGGTCCACGGTCAAGCCCGCCATATTGTCATTTTGATCAAAGCCGTTTTGGGGATTCTTGAACGCCATGGAATTGAAGATGCGATTGGCTGACGGGATGTTGCCGCCGCCGAGTTTGAATCCATTTCCATCACCCGCAAAACTCGCGATGTTCAAGAGGTTTGTGCCGTTTCGAAAACTCCAACAGTTCGTAATGATGACCGGGAATGGCGCGGCATACAGATCGAAACCGTCATCGCAGTTTTCCCAGGCGCGGCAGCCGCTGATCACATTGGCCGGACCAAGCCCGGCGAGCTTGGCGTCGATACCGTCCGCGTTTTCACCGCCCGTTGGGCCGTCACAATTGTGGTAACCATCGCAATTGAGGACGAGGTTGGAACTGGCGGGGTGGCTGAGCTGGAGGCCGGTATCGCTGCAGTTATGGAAAGCGCACTGTTCAATGATATTGGAACTGCCCGACACATTCATGCCGTTGTCGCCGGCATTCTCGATTTCCAGTCCGTAAACCTGCCACCAACTCGCGGAAAAGTTGATCCCGCGATTGCTGGACGAAAACGCCTGTGGAAAAAAATCCAGGACCGGATGCTCGCCCGGATACGCTCGTAGGCGGATGGGACTCGCCGCGCTGCCATTACGGCTGATGGAGATGGTGGCGTTGGTCGTGTACGTGCCACCGCGCACATAAATCAGGTTCCCCGGGCTGGCAACGCTCGCGGCTTTGGCGAGCGACCGAAAGGGTGTGTTAATACTGGTACCCGCGGCACTGTCGTTGCCGTTGGTCGCGACATAGTAGGTGGCTGTTTCGGGGCCGGCCAGGAGCAGGGTGACAACACCACGCACGATGAAAATATTCGTGCCGGGCAGGTAAGTCGTGAGCCGTTCTCGCACCGAACCCGGCGGATCGCCCGGTAATGAATTGGTCAGTGTCCTCAGCCACCATGGTCGAATCCAATGCACCACATCGACTGTGGCGTCCACATCGATCTGCACTCCGGGTACATGCCCCGCTCGCTCAAATAACTCGACCCAAAAAAAACCGTTCGTCCCCCCGAAGATGGTTGTTATCGCATTGCCCAGGCCGGTGCCAACGAGCGGATCCGTGCCGAAGGCAAACTCCGCAAGATTGGCAGCGCCATCGCTATCGGGATCGTTTGTCGGCCCACTCTGGGACGGGACCGTGTTCAGGTTTGTTGCCGCCCAGTTGTTGAAGAACTGGGCGCCGTTCGACGACGACAGCGGCAGTGATAATGAGCACAATACGAGAACGAGCCAGCCAGAATGGTGGCGAGACGAAGGGGAAACTGGTTTTTGGGGGAAATGCACGACCTTGCGCTCATTATAGGTGCGCAACGCCGATTGGGCAAGGTCGGTGAGCGAAGGAACGCGTGGATTTAAGGAGCAGAACACCGCATTTCTCTCAAAGACGCGAAACCCGGCTAGCAATGGTTACCAATCCACAAAAAATCTTCATGAAATCGTCTTCCTTGATTGACGTGGTGAAAATCCGGCGTAACTTTCAAGCATCGGGAAGCGCAGCATGACAGGACAAGTTTTAGCTCGGCCTGCGAACACAAGTAGGGTGGTGGTCAGCGGGGTTTGCATGCTGATGGGATTGATCGGCACCGCTCGGGTTAATGCCGAGTCGGTGCTGTTTGCTTTTACACACGGCGGCAAGCCGAGCGACGCTGTCGAGCTGCGCAGTGTGGATGTCACGACCGCGAAACCCGACTCCGGTATGGCCCTGCACGTGGACGGCGAGGACGACACGGCGTGGGCCGGCATCGTGTTAAAGGCGCCGCACGGTCGCTGGAATCTCGCGGAGCACGACGGGTTGATGCTCGATGTGCGCAATGTGGGTGCGGACGAACTCACCATCGTGTGCCGCGTGGCAAACGCCGACGCGGACCCGCCACTGCACTGCAACGAGGGTCAGGTAACGCTCGCGCCGGGTACACAGGGTACCCTGGCGGTGCCCTTCAAACGGTCGGCTTTCAGCCTGGCTTCGATTCATATGTTCGGGATGCACGGGTTCCCGCCGCCGGATTCTGGCGAGGATACGATCGACCCGGGCACCGTCTCGAGTGTGTCCATCCTCGTCCTGAAACCGAAAAGTAAATTCAGTTTCGAGATTGGTGATGTCCGGCTGAGTTCGCTGAAAGTCAGCGTCGAGAGGCCGTCGGACGCAGTGCACTCCCTCTTTCCGTTCATCGACACCTTCGGGCAATATATTCACACGGATTGGCCGAATAAGACGCACGCCATCGAGGACTTGACCGCGCAGCGAACCACGGAATTGGATGAATTAACCACGTGGCGTGGGGCGAAATCGTGGGACAAGTACGGCGGCTGGAAAACCGGACCGCTCCTGCTGGGAACGGGCTTTTTCCGCACAGCGAAGTTTCACGGGAAGTGGTGGCTGGTGGACCCGGACGGGCGACTGTTCTTTTCGAATGGGATCGACTGCATTTGGCCCGGCGAAACAACGCCGCTGGATGGCCGCGCCACGTGGTTTCAGGATTTTCCGGGGTCGCAACCTGATTACAAGGAGTTTCTCTCCAGCAGCGACTCGCAGTGGGGCCATTATCTCGATACCAAACCCGCCTGCTACGATTTCGCGGGCGCCAACCTCAAACGCAAGTACGGCGCGGGCTGGTCGGGCGATTTCGCCGCGATCACACAACAACGGCTGCGAAGCTGGGGCCTGAACACGATCGGCAACTGGTCCGATCCCGCGATCTGTGCGCTGCAACGGACTCCCTACGTGGCGGCGGTTCATTTCGCCAGCAAACCGCTCGAAGGGACGAAAGGTTACTGGGGACGGTTCCGCGACGTGTTTGACCCCGATTTTGGTCGGCAACTTCGCGCCAGCGTGGCGGACCAGGCCAGCGCCACCGCGAACGATCCATGGTGCCTCGGTTATTTCATCGACAACGAAATCGGTTGGGGCACCGAGATCTCGCTCGCGCTTGCGACTCTCGACTCGCCACCGTACCAGGCCGCCAAGCAGGTTCTCGTGGCTGATTTGATGGCGAAGTATCACGCCATCGAGAAACTCAACGGCACTTGGGGAACGGCCTACAAGTCGTGGGGTGACATCATCGAGAGCCGCGAGACACCGGACAAAACACGCGCCCACGATGATTTGCTGGCCTTCTACAAGCACACCGCCCGGCAATACTTCAAGCTCTGCCGCCAGGCCGTGCGGGCAACGGCGCCCAACCACCTTTACCTCGGTTGCCGTTTCGCCGGTTCAAATCCCGCCGTCGTCGAAACCGCCGCGCGGTTCTGCGACGTGCTTAGCTATAATATTTATCGACGGTCGGTCGCCGATTTCACGTTGCCCGCGAACGTGGATGTGCCCGTGCTGATCGGCGAATTTCATTTCGGTGCGACGGATCGTGGACAGTTTTACCCCGGCCTGGTGAGGGTTAAGGATCAAGCGGAGCGCGCCGTCGCGTACAAGGGTTTCGTGACGGACGCGCTCCGCCATCCCAACATCGTCGGCTGCCACTGGTTCTCCTACCGCGACGAGCCGACCACGGGCCGAACGCTCGACGGCGAGAATTACCAAAATGGCTTCGTCGACGTGGCCGACACGCCCTACACCGAAACCATCCAGGCCGCCCGCGAAATCGGCTACCACCTCTACGAAATCCGTTCCGCCACCGAGCCGTCCCAAACGCAGGTCGCTTCCCGCCGTTGACGCAGTTTTCCAAGCTGAACAGGTGTCTCGCCTGTTTGTTAGCCGCTTTACGGATTGAGTCATTGAATTCAGCATCGCGATATGATTAGATAACGAGTATGAAAGCGGTGGAAACAACAGGAACGGTTGACGAACAGCATCGGCTCCACGTGTCTGAAGCGCTCCCGATTGATGGCCCGAGCCAGGTCCGTGTCCTGATTCTCGTGGCGGAAAACGGAGAGACGGACGAACGACGGTGGATGCAGTTCGCGGCTGCCAACCCCGCCTTCGATTTCTTGAAGGATCCGGCAGAAGACCTTTACGACCCGACCGACGGGAAACCGTTCCATGATTCGCGGTAAAGTAGTCCTCCTGCCGTTTCCCTTCGATGACCTGTCCGCCACGAAGGTGCGCCCCGCCGTTTGCCTCACAGAACCCATCGGCCTGCATCGGCATGTGGTGGTGGCGTTTATCACAAGCCAGGTTCCCACACCACTTCTGGATTCCGATTTGGTTTTGGACGAGAGGTCATCCATCTTTGCCACGACCGGGCTGCGCGTCTCCTCGGCACTGCGTTTGCATCGGCTGATGACCATCACGACTGCGGTGATCCAGCGAGAATTGGGTGAATTGCCACCGGCCATACTCACCGAAGTGGACGCAAAACTGAAACGTCTCTTCAGCTTGAAATGAACTCCCATCGCCCCGCCCGCCGCGACGAGCCGACCACAGGCCAAACGCTCGATGGCGAGAATTACCAAAACGGCTTCGTCGACGTGGCCGACACGCCCTACACCGAGACCATCCAGGCCGCCCGCGAAATCGGCTACCACCTCTACGAAATCCGCTCCGCTACCGAGTCGCCCCAGACACAGGTCGCTTCTCGCCGCTGAAGCACTTAAGCGAATGCGTTGACGGAATGTAGATGTATGGCTGTTCTAGCCGAATGTTCGAGCCCTGTCTGGGGAGCTAACCCCAAACGCCTACCGCATAGACGTGGCAGACGATAATGCAAGCAACTAACGAAATCACAAAATAAAGCGGAAACAGCACACCAGCGTACAACGCTCTCTTGGAGGCTGGAGCATCTGCGAAAAACCAAACGGCTAAGGCAATTATGAAAGTGAAGCAATACAGGCCGAAAAACGTCAGATCGAACGTATCGCAGTAATTCTTGTAAACGCTCCAAATCTTGGCATTCAGCTTGAGTAGGGAGGCGCACAAAATAGTGAGATGAAACAGAAAGACTGCGACAGAAACCAGAGCGGTAGTCTTAACGGAAAATTTGGGTGTTTTCACTGGCACAAACCAAAGCATAACAAAAACGATACGCCCACACAATCAGGCGCGAAGACCCTCGGAAGTTCGAACCTTAAGGTTCGCAAATCGTTCAAAGCGGAGAGGCCGTAGCCCTCCGGTAACTGCTGCCAATTTGGTTTCCGCGCCTTTTACATTGGCTCGTCCCGGATTAACCGGCCACTTGTCAAAACCGCGAGGCTTCGCTAAGGTCGCGGGCGATGGCGAGCATTCACAAGCAGTCACTTCTTCAGAAAGCCAAGTCCATGGGGTTTTCCGACCGGCAGATTGCGACGCTGGTGGGGAGCACGGAGGACGAGGTGCGGGCGTTGCGCAAGAAGATCGGGCTCGTGCCGTCGTACCGGCTGGTGGACACGTGCGCGGCGGAATTTGAGGCTTACACACCGTATTATTATTCCACCTACGATACGGGCGACGATGAGGTGCGGAAGACGGATACACGCAAGGTGATGATCCTTGGTGGCGGGCCGAACCGCATCGGGCAGGGCATCGAGTTTGACTACTGCTGCGTGCATGCGGCGTTCGCGCTGAAGGAACTGGGGATCGAGACCATCATGGTGAACTCAAACCCCGAGACGGTCTCCACCGACTACGATACCAGCGACAAGCTGTTCTTCGAGCCGCTGACGCTGGAAGACGTGCTGCACATTTACGAGCGCGAGCAATGCTGGGGCGCGATCGCGCAATTCGGCGGGCAAACACCGCTCAACCTCGCGCTGGGACTGCAGAAAAACGGCGTCAACATCATCGGAACCTCGCCTCAGAGCATTGAGATGGCCGAGGACCGCAAGATGTTTTCCGCGATGCTCACCAAGCTCGGCATCCCGCAACCGCCGAATGGCCTGGCCACCAATGAAGACGAAGCGCTCGCGGCTGCGCACAAGGTTGGTTATCCCGTGCTGGTGCGTCCGTCATTCGTGCTCGGCGGGCGCGCGATGCAGATCGTGTACAGCGATGACGAAGTCCGCCACTACATGCGCTTTGCCGTCGAGGCGTCGCCCGAACGGCCCGTGCTGGTGGACAAATTCCTGGAAGAAGCCTTCGAAGTGGACGTGGATTGCATTGCTGACATCGGCGTTGGGGGCAACACGGTCGTGGTTGGAGGAATGCTGGAGCACATCGAGTTTGCGGGTTGTCACAGCGGCGATGCGGCCATGGTGTTGCCGCCGCATTCGATCTGGCCTGAGAACATCGACACGATGCGCCGTTACACCGAGGCGATGGCGCGCGAATTGGAAGTCGCCGGCCTCATGAACGTGCAGTTTGCGGTGAAGGGCACGAATGTCTGGGTGCTGGAAGTGAACCCGCGCGCGTCGCGGACCGTCCCGTTCGTCAGCAAGGCCATTGGCGTACCACTGGCCAAGCTCGGCGCCAAGGTGATGACCGGCAAGAAGCTCCCCGAACTCGGATTTACGAAGGAAATCTGGCCGAAGTACTATTGTGTGAAGGAATCCGTTTTCCCGTTTAACAAGTTTCCCGGTCAGGACATCCTACTGGGTCCCGAGATGCGGTCGACGGGCGAAGTGATGGGTATCGGCGAGGATTGGGGCGTGGCTTACGCCAAATCACAAATGGCCGCCGCGCCGGCGCTGCCGCAGAAGGGCCGGATTTTTATCAGTGTGCGCGACTCCGACAAGAACCTCGTCGTGCCGGTCGCGAAGGGGTTCTGCGACCTCGGCTTCGAGTTGTGCGCCACCGGTGGCACAGCCAAGATTCTGGAGGAGAACGGGATCAAGGTTCAATTTCTCTTCAAGCTCACCGAAGGGCGCCCGAACGTGCTCGACATGATCAAGAACGGAGAAGTCAACCTCATCATCAACACGCCCGCCGGCCAGACGCCGCGCGCCGACGAAGTCCAGATCCGTACCGCCGCCATCATACATAAAATTTCAATCATGACGACGCTGGCGGGCGCCAACGCCGCGTTGTTGGGGATCAAAGCGTTCCGCGAAAAAGGCCTCACCGTTTGTTCACTGCAGGAATACCACGCCGCGTTGCGGGGTGTTTAGGCGGTTTCTTGGCCTTCGGGGACGGCTTCCAATTTGGGGGCAATGCGCAGCATCGCTTTCAGTCCACCACCGTCTTCCACCACGAGATGCTGGGCTTGAACCTCGCCCGACAGCAGGCCGCCGGGTCTCACGGTAATGATTCCTGTGGATTCGAGTTTGGCGTGGAGGGTGCCGAAGATCTCGACATTGCGGTATTTGGTATCCTGCTTGAACTTAAACTCCGCCCCCGGCGCGATGCGGAGATCGGGGGCGGACACGGCTTTCTCCGAGAAAATCGCGCCGGCACCCAGTTCGATGGTTCGCAGGGCGCGGGCTCGTCCGCCTTCGATGATCCCCTCGATGATCACCTCCGCGCCAATCAAGTCCCCGCTCTTCAGCACGCCCGTGGCGGTGAGGCGAATGGTGCCTGCCGTCTTGATTGTCTCCACCCACTCCGAGTCGATGAGATGATCCTTGAAATCCAGCAGCACGCGGCACTTGGGACAGTGGGTGGTTGTCGCGCGGCCATGCACCTGAAACTTGTAACCGCACTCGTAGCACTCGATGTGGTGTTTGACGGGAACCGTAGTCCGCGCCACGCGTGCGCCGGTCTTTTGCGGGTCAGTCGGTGGCGCATCGGCGGGGGTTGCTTCGTCGGCAGCCGGCGCGGAAGGCGGCGAGCCGGGCACAGGTTTGGTGCGCGCGACGGCCCGGATCGTCGCGTAACTATCGAGTGTGTTGACCTTGCGGTTCTTGGGCACAGCTCACTCCCATAAGAACACGTGCCGCCGGCCGGCACGGCACATTAGCGCCGCGCGAAAGACCGGACGGTCGCCGCCTCGGCGTGCTCGTCGTTGGCGGATTCGGTCGATTCGCTCATTATCGGCGCGGCCGCGCTGAGCGGCGAGCCGGAAGGATTGACCTCGGAGCGACCGATGAAGGTCACGCCATCCTCGACGCTGAGCCGTTTGGCGCGGATGTCGCCTGTCACGCGGGCGGAGGATTTCATCTCAATACGGTCCTTGGCGGTGACGTTGCCCTGCACCGCGCCTTCGATGGTCGCCGAAGTGACCACAAGATTGCCCTTGATTTGCGCGGCCTTGCCGATGACGGCGTCGCCGGTGCAGTGCAATTCACCCTCCAGCTTGCCATCGATGCGGATGGAGCCGGAGCTTTTGATCGTACCGGTGATTTCGACTTCGCTGGAAATGACTGACTGCGGGGGTGTGCTGTTGTCCATAACTGCCTTCCTCCAAGTTACCTGCTCAATTTAGACGCGCATATGTGCGCGCCGCCCAAACTCGCTGGGGCGAGAGTCGCAAAAACCGGCAGGCATGACAAGACGAAAGACCAGGGATTGCAAGAATTACCGGGACGCGCCGGACGGAAGTCCGCGACTGCCGAGCAGTTTCTGGAAGGCGGGTAGTTCACGCAGCCCCGCGAAGTCGGGTTCGGCCTTGGCGAGCGCCTTCAATTTCGGATCGAGGTGCAAGGCGTTCTGTAGCAGTTCAATCGCTTCCTGCTGGCGGTGCTGGACGGCGCGGTAACAGGCCATATTGTAGTGGGCCAGCGCGTCTTGCGGATTGGCGTCAAACGCGCGCTGCAACGTGTCTACCGCGGCGTCGACCGATTGCGTCCGACGACGGATGTAGGCGAGGTTGATCCAAATCGCGGAATCGCGGGGATTCAACTCGGCAAGCTGGGCCATGAATGGCTCGGCCTCGCTCAACCGGTTGGCCTGGCACAATGCGGCGGACTTGATGACGATGGCTTGCGGAAGATCGGGGGCGAGCGCCAGCGCTTTGTCGGCTTCCCGCATCGCGTCCTCGTACATCTTCAGGTCGAGATACCCCGATGCGTATTCGATGTATTTCTGAACTTCGGGCATCATGGCTCGAGGTTTCACGCCAGTACTATCACCCCAACACAATAATATAGCAAGCGTTCAGCCGATTTGCCATGGTAGCAGAATGTTCTACAAGGCGTTGGTGCGTCCCTGGCTCTACCGGGCCGATCCCGAAGTTGCCCATGAGCGGGCTTTGAATCTTGTCGCCTCGCTGGGCCGTTCCCGCATCGCTTCTGATGCCGTCGAGAGTGTCTTCCTGGTGGAGGACCGACGGCTTCGCCAAACTGTGTTTGGGATCGATTTTCCGAATCCTGTTGGACTGGGTGCGGGCTACGACAAGAACGCGCTCGGGCTGGAACTGTGGCCGGCGTTGGGGTTCGGTTTTGTTGAGGTCGGCAGCGTGACTTCGCAGGCGCAGCCCGGTGCCGAACCGCCCCGTCTTTTTCGGCAGGTTACCCAACACGCGCTCATCAATCGCATGGGCTTTAATAACGATGGCGCCGACGCGATTGCAGCGCGCATCTCGCCGACCCCGCACCGCATCCCCATCGGCGTTAATATCGGAAAAAACCGCGAGGTGGATCTGACGCGCGCCGGCGAAAGTTATGCAGCCACTCTCCATAAACTTCATGATCGCGCGGATTTTTTCATTATTAACGTCAGTTCACCCAATACACCCGGCCTGCGGAAGTTGCAGGACAAGGAAATGCTCGATGCCTTGCTGGCGCAGCTTCACGAACAGGTTCCCATCCTTTTGAAGATCGCCCCCGACCTGAGCTTCGACCAAATCGATGATGTGATTACTCTGGTTCAGAAGCATGGAATCGCGGGTATTGTCGCCACGAATACAACCATTGATCATCCAACGCCGCCGGAGGGTGGATTGAGCGGTGCGCCGCTGCGGGCGCGGGCCACTGAATGTATCCGTCACGTTTCGCGTCAAAACCAGGGCAAGCTCCCGATCATTGGTGTCGGAGGCATTTTCACGGCGGAAGACGCCTACGAGAAGATCCGCGCGGGCGCGAGCCTGATTGAGGTTTGGACGGGGATGATCTACGAGGGTCCCGCCATCGTGCGAAACATCAATCGCGGACTACTGCGATTGCTTGCACGCGATGGATTTGGCAGCATAGCCGAAGCTGTGGGAACGGAATGAACGAAACGCCCAAACTTTGGCCACACGCCTGGTCGCTGATTCGCGGCCAGCAGCGCGTCGCGCTGGTCGGGCTGGTGTTGACGTTGTTCAGCATTGCCGCAAGCTTGCTGCAACCGTGGCCGTTAAAGATTATTGTCGACAGTATTCTCGGCTCGGTGCCCATGCCGGCATCGCTGGCCGGGTTCGCTGATAACAAGCCGGCGGCGTTGCTCACCGTCTGCCTGGCGCTCCTGGTCATCAATGTCGTGCGCGGCGGGTTGGGTGCGTGGGGTACGACGTATCTTGTGCGCGCGGGACTGCGGATGACGCAGGAGTTGCGGTTCCGTGTGTATGAACATTTGCAAAAACTGAGCCTGGTGTTCCACGACAGCCGCGCGGTGGGCGATTCGATTTACCGCGTGACGTGGGACACGTATTCCATCCAGACCATTTTCAATGGCGGCCTCATCCCGTTGGTGTCGGCCATTGCGACATTGATCGGGATGATGATTTGGATGCTGCATCTCGACGTCGTGCTGACGCTGTTGGCACTAGCCATTGCACCCGCGTTGGCGTTGACCATCAAGCGCTACAATCGCTTGATGACGGATGTTTCGACCGAGTATTACACGCACGAGAGCAAGGTCAGCGCGATGATTCAGGAGTCGCTCTCGGCCATCCGCACCATCCAGGCGTTTGCGCGCGAGGAAGATGAGGTGCGGCGCTTCAGCACAGGCGCGGCGCAAAGTGTGGACGCCAACGTGCGGATGACGAAGGTACAGGTAATGTCGTCGTTCGTCGTCGGGCTGATCACGGCGGTGGGCACGGTGGCGATGATCTGGATCGGCGGCCAACGCGTGCTGGCGGGGCGGCTCAGCATCGGTGAATTGCTTGTCTTTATCACCTACGTCGGGATGCTCTACGGCCCAATGAGCACAATCAGCGGCATCGCCACGGCGGTTCAGGGCGCGCTCACGCCATTCCGTCGCGTCATCGAGATTCTCGAAACGAAACCGACGATAGGCGACAAACCGGGCGCCCGACCGCTCACGCGGTGCAACGGCGTCGTGCGGTTCGAGGGCGTGTGGTTTGGTTATGTTACGGATCATCCTGTCCTGAAGGGTGTCGACTTCGAAGCGCGACCTGGCCAAATGGTGGCACTCGTCGGGCCGAGCGGCGTGGGTAAATCGACGCTATTGAGCCTGTTGCTACGCTTTTACGATCCGCAGAAAGGCCGCGTGTTGCTCGACGGGCAGGACATTCGCGAGTTTCAGTATCGGTCGTTGCGGCGCCAGATTGGCATCGTGCCGCAGGAGCCGGTGCTGTTCTCGACTTCTGTGCGCGACAACATCGCCTACGGTCGGCCCGCGGCGACGCTGGACGAAATCCTGGAGGCGGCGCGCGCCGCCGAGGCCGACGAGTTCATCCGGGCGATGCCGCAGGGTTACGACACGCCGATTGGCGAGCGCGGGGTAACGCTTTCGGGTGGGCAGCGGCAACGCCTCGCGCTGGCGCGGGCGTTCCTGAAGAATTCGCCGATTCTGATTCTCGATGAACCGACCGCCGCGCTCGATTCCGAGACGGAGGTGGCGGTGTTGCGTTCGCTTGAGCGCCTGCGGCAGGGGCGCACGGTATTCGTGGTGGCGCATCGGTTATCGACCGTGCGGCAGGCGGACTTGCTGCTCGTCCTGCACGATGGTCAAATTGTCGAACGCGGCCGGCACGACGAGTTGGTGGCGCGTGGTGGGCACTATGCGCGGGTGTGCGAACTGCAGTTCGGCGCGCCGCCACAATGAAGAAGGTCATTGTCACCAGCACGTGGGGCGCGGGCTATCTCGAAGGCGGCGGGATGCAGTGGCTCAACCTGCATTACGCCGCGGGTTTGCGGGCGCTGGGTTTCGAGGTGTTCTGGCTGGATGTTCTCGGGTCGCCGAAGAAAGGCGCCCAACGCTCGCTTGACGAGATGGTCGCTGGGTTTCGCGCGCAGTGCGAACAATTCGGACTCGGAGATCACTGGGCGGTCCTCTACGACAGCCAAAAGATCTTTGGAATGACGGAGCGCTTGCTGCATTCGCTTTGCGGCGATGCGGTGTTGCTGATTAATCTTTGCGGCGCCCTGAAAGACGACGAACTGCTGCGTCGCACCCAGCGTCGAGCGTATTTCGATCTGGATCCCGGCTTCACGCAAATCTGGGCGCACGAGTGGGACATGGACCTCAGCAAGCACAACCTCTTCTTCACCGTTGGCCTCAACGTCGGGCAGTCCGACTTTGGCATCCCGTTGCGCGGGATCGAATGGCAGACGTTCATGCCGCCCGTGGCGCTGGAGTATTGGCCGGCGCAAACCGACGCCAACGCCAAAAACTTCACGACGATTGGCCAGTGGCGCGGCCAGTATGCGGTGTGGAAGGACGAGATGTATGGACCGAAGTGCGATGAGTTCCTCAAGTTTGTGGAGTTGCCCCGCAAGACACCGCAGCCCATCGAACTTGCGCTGCTGATCCACCAGACCGAGACGGACGATCTCGCGGCGCTCCGGACGAATAGTTGGCAACTCGTGAACCCTCACAAAGCGGCAGGCGGACGCGACGGCTATCGTTCCTACATTCAGGGGTCGCGCGCGGAGTTCAGCGTGGCCAAGCACGGTTACGTGAAGACATGGAGCGGCTGGCTGAGCGACCGCACGGCGTGTTATCTCGCCTCCGGTCGGCCCGTGTTGGTTCAGGACACGGGTCTTGGCAAACACCTGCCGACGGGAAAAGGGCTACTCACATTTACGACCCTTGAGGAAGCGGTGCGGGGCATTGAGTCAATCAACGCGGATTACGCCGCGCACAGCATGGCTGCGCGGAAGCTGGCGGAGGAAAGACTCGACGCACCAAAGGTATTGCAATCGATTTTGGACAGAGCCGGCGTGCGCTGACGCATCCGCACAAGGCGCTTTTCATTGCCAGGCTCTCCTTGCAGAAGTTAACATCCGCCGTGCACACGATCACCAACGCTGCTCCCCAGGTCATCTTCGAGGATGAAGAGCTGCTCGTGGTGGATAAGCCCGGTGGAATGGTCTGCCATTCGGCGCAACGGCCCGAGCATACTTCACTTGCGGAATGGCTGCGGGAGCATGGGGTGCCAACGCCGCGGATGATCAACCGCCTCGATCGCGAAACCAGCGGGCTGGTGGTCGTCGCGAAAAACGAGGGTGCGGCGAAAACCCTTGGCAAGGCGGTATTGCGACGCGAAATTGAGAAAGAATACGTTGCGATTTGCCAGGGTGAGTTTGCCGAGGAGCTTGGCGTGATCGACCAACCGATTGGGGTGAGCCAATCCTCTGTCGTCTACACAAAGCGCGTGGTGGATGGCGCGGCTGGCCAGCCCAGCCTGACGCGGTTCGTGGTCGAGCAGCGGTTGCATCATTTCACGGTTGTGAGGCTGTTGCCGCGCACCGGGCGGGCACACCAATTGCGCGTGCATCTGGCGTGGCTCGGTCACCCCATTGTGGGCGACAAGGTGTACGGGCCGGACGAGACGTTGTACCTGCAGTTCATCGAGAAAGGCGTGACCAACGAAATGCTGGATATATTACTGCTGCCGCGTCACGCGCTGCACGCCGAGCGGGTCGCGTTTCTTCACCCGCGCACGCAGCAGCCTTGCGCCTTTCAGGCCCAATTACCCGACGACATGAGGGTATTTATCGAGGAGCATCCTTGAATGAAGGCGGTGATCAAGAACGCCCGCTTTCTGTGGTTGTTGTCTTCGCAGATTGCATTGACCCTCGGTGATGGATTGATGCGCATGGGGCTGGTGGAGGTGTTGCGCGAGCATCAGCATTTCGACAAACGTGTCGAGATCGCCAAGTTGTCTTTTGCGGTTGCAGTGCCGGGGCTGCTTTTCGGCCCCTTGGTAATGGTGGTCTTGGATCGGTGGCAGCGCCGCAGTGTGTTGATCGTAAGCGATGTCATCCGTGCCGTGGTCGTGCTCGCAATCGCCTTTTGGTTGCTGCCGCTGTTGTCAGGCCAGGTCGAGAATCGCGGGCTGCAACTCGTTTATTGGATGACGGGTGTGTTGGGGATCATCGCGACATTCTATCTGGCCGCGCGTTCCGCGTTGCTACCGAATCTGGTCGACACAGACGATCTCGTTCATGCCAATACTATTTTCGGCATCACGCTCGCGCTCGCCACTGTCGGGGGGATCACCTTGGGTGGATTGATCGCCGAGAAAGTGGGGGTGCTGACGACCGTGCTGGCCAACGTGGCGATGTGCCTGGTCAGCGCGGGATTGCTTTGGAAGATCCGGATGGTACCCCATGCGACGACGGCGACCCAATACCCCGGAACCCGCAACAGTTGGACCGAATTACGAATTGGTCTTGAATACCTTTGGACACATCCCACGGCGATGCCGTTGGTGTTGTTGAACGGGGTCTTCATGTTCATTGTGGGCATTCTGGCGGTCGTATTTGTCGGCTACGCAATGGATACCTTGCGGCTCACCACCAGCCAGGTTGGCTATCTGGCCCTGGCCGGAGGCGTGGGCGCAGCCGCCGGCATCGGGTCATTGAGTACGCAACACCGCTGGACAAAATCCCGCTGGTTTCCCCTGGCGCACCTGGTCATCATGGGTGGCGCGCTCATCATGCTGGCGCTCACCGTGCGCATCTGGGTCGCCTCAATTGGTATCGTCGTGCTGGGCGGGGTCATTGCGACCATGCTGATTTACTTCGACGCACGACTCCAGGCGCAGGTCGAGGACGCGCGGCGCGGCGCGGTATTCGCGGCGCGCGGGATGTTGACTTCGGCCACCATGATCGTGGCGTTTTGGTTGCAGTTCGGAACAGCGCTATTCCGTCGCACCCCGGCGCCGACAGTATTCTTTTGGCTGGGAGTGGGGTCGATGGTCGTGGCGGTGCTGACCGTGGTGATGGTACAGGCGCGAAAACAACCCGTAACGACGGGCACAGTAGCTTGACCCAACTGCCGGGTCTGGGTAGAGTTTTGCTGCGGACAGCCGTGCGATAGAACCGTACAGGAACGAATGTTGCAATACGTCCTCCGTTTCGTGGCGGGCAAGGACCAGGGTCGGGAGTTTCCCTTGCCGCCGGATTTGACCATCGTGATCGGGCGGGTCAACGATGCCGATCTCTTGCTGCTTGACGAAAAGATTTCGCGCAAGCACGCGAAGATTTCCACGCACGGGGGCCGGGTCATGATCGAGGACCTGGCTTCGAGGAACGGCACCTTTGTGAATGGTGTCCGGATCCGCAGCATTGAGCTTCAGGAAGGCGACCAAATCGTCGTTGGCTCATCCACCATGAAGCTGGTTTCCATTAGTGAAGTCAGTTCGCGGTCGCCGCAGCCCGGGGCTGTGGCGGGGTTACCGTCGCCTGCCGGCGTGTCTGACGCGCTTGCGCCGCTCATCTCCGGGTCGATCCACGAGATGCCCTTGCCGGATCTGCTGCAACTCTTCTCCGGTTCGCGCAAAAGCGGCGTGTTGACGGTTCGTTCCGACCAGGGGATCGGCAAGGTTTACCTCCGTGACGGTCAGGTTTATTACGCGGAGATTGAAGGCAATCCACTGGTGACGCTGTACAAGGCGTTTTATCGCATGTTCCGCTGGACGGAGGGGGTGTTCGAGTTGCAGCCGATCGGCGAGCACCATGTGACGGAGGAAATCACCGAGAGCACGACATCGCTCATGTTGGAGGGGATGCGACAATTGGATGAGATCCGCATCCTCGAACCCAAGTTACCGCGGCCCGGGGCGCGATTGGCGGCAGCCGAACCGCTGCCTGGCAACCTCCGCGATCTCGCCACGGAAGAGATCCAATTGTTCCAGCTCGTGTTGCACAACGGATCGCTGGAGACCGTGATCGACAGTTTTCCCGGCACGGACTTTGAAGCCTACACGTGCCTGTTGGGGTTGATGAAGCGCGGGTTTGTGACGTTTTAGAGTCGGAAGCAGCGATGAGTCGCTACGGACGAAGGACATGATTATGAGAAACGAACTAACCCCTTTTTTGGCAACTGCGATTGCGATTACAGTACTGGAAATTGTGGTCTTTGCGGACGCCAATGGCGCACCGACTGATGGGCCGCCAGTTTTAGTCGAGGTTTCAATTGATCAATCCAAGGCAAACGAAGTGTACTTGAATGTGCACTTTACCTCGCATTTAACAAACTCCATTAGTCTTTATGAGGGGTCTTTACCATGGCGGCATTGGCAGAGCATAATTCTTGTTGCAGCCAGACCAGGACACGATGGGGAGGTTCTTGAAAATGTGTTCCCACTTGATAATCCGGGGCCAAGTGTTTTTGTCATGAAGCCTGGGAGTGAAGTTCAAGGACGCATCCCGCTTCACACGCATTTTCCGACTCTGGTGAAGTCGCTCACTGAAGAAGACATTATTTTGTTCTGGAGTTACGAGTTGGTATGTACTGATGGACGAAGACTTCCCCGCGTAGGGGGATGGCTCCAGCTTAAGAGGAGAACTTGATCGAACTCACTCGATCGAAGGGGTCAGTTCGTCTTTCGTAATTATAATGAGTCGACAGGCGAACTGACCCGTTTATTGACCCGGCACTAGCCGGACTTTTTGCGGTATGGGGAGTGCAGGTTGAAGTAAATTCCGCAGAGGGGGCGGTCGTCTTCATTTTGACTGAGCATGATGGTCACGTGACGATCCAGGGCGATGCCGTGACGCAGGCCGGGGGCCCGATTCTGAAAGGCGGTGATCGCCTTGGCCATCAGTGATTGCAGGCTCTTGAGAAATTCATCGGGCGTTTTCTCCATGCAGACCACGAACTTGTCGTAGCTCTTCACGGCGGTGGCAATCTCGTTCTGGAAATCGTCCGGTTGCAGATCCATGATGGCTGGATTATTAACACAGCCACGCCTCCCGGCAAGAACGGCCGAGGGAAATCTGCATCGCCCACGCCGCTTGATGGCCAGCGAAGGTCAAAGCGGTTGAAGAGGATTGACTTACCGGCTGGGACACACTATAAACGTCACGAAGTTACGCGGTTTCTCACCCCGTCCGCGTCGAACTGCTCGGTGTGCAGTTTAGCCACGCCAGGGGTTATTTCCCTACACGTGGACGGAAAGGACGTCTGTTATGCCTACGACCACTGTAGCTCAGCCTGTCGAATTCCTCCGCACGCTGCCGGGTGACGACCTACGCCAGATCATGTGGCGCTTCGCTGATCGATTTGACCTCCAAATGCTCGTCCAATCCGCGCGGCGCGTGGCCCGTGGTCCCGTGGCCCGCATGGTCGCCGAGGGTGGCCGCAATTCACACGAGTGGACGAAGCAAAAAGCGGAACTCTTGCATCTCTTCGACGAAGCGGGGCTTTCGTCCGTCTTTTTGGACCCCGAGCAGGGTGGCTTTATTGAAGGCCCGAAGAATCTTGCGCTGGCGCTGCTCGCCTTTGAACTGTCATGGGTGGACGGCGGGGCGGCGACCTGCAGTATGGCTGGCAATCTTGCTCTCGCGCCGATTCACGGCCGCGGCACACCAGAACAGCGCGACACGTATATGCGTCGCGCCTGCCCGCCCAAGCCGGGTGAAGACCGCGAGATTGGGCGAGGTGCATTCGCCCTCACCGAACCGTTGCCGTACGTTGGCGTTGAAACGGGACTTCTCAGCGGCAAAGTCCGTATCGCGGCATGGAAAAAGGGAGAGGATCCGGTTCTGCAGGTCGAAAAACGCGGACGCTTCATTACGAACATGGGTTTTGCCAATTTCGTGACCGCGGCCGTCGATTCTGCCGACGACCGGATCAAAGGCAGTTGTATGGTGATCCTTGAAGAGAGCGACGCAGGCGTTTTCGACCGTGGTACCCCAACGCGCAAACTCGTGCATCAGCTTTCATCGACACGCGACCCGGTGTTCAATCTTCGCGTTCCCGCCAGTCGCATCATCGGCGGTTACAAAATCAAGGATGGCGTGATCGTCCCCAACTTCTCCCATGGCGAAATCATTGAGGCGGTATTCCGTCGCACGCGCGTGACCGTGGGGTTGATGACCGCGGCGAAGCTGCTCTCGGCGGTCGAACCGGTGATTCGGTACCAGCGCGGCCGGTTCCGCGGGGGAGACGCCGCCGCCCTGGGCTCTCCTCGCTACGAGTTCGGATTGCAGATGAAAGAGGACGCGCTGCATCGCCTGGTGGACGTCTGGGCCACGGGCGAAGCCGCCGCGTCCCTGGGTTTCGCGGCCGCGCGGCTGTTCGACGAACTTGATCCGCTGGAGATAAAGAAGGAGGAGGTTTTTGCAGCGCGCAAGGTCGAGAAAGGGCGCGCGCAATTCCGCGCGATCATGGAACTCGAAAAGGACGCGCTCGAGTATTTGCGGCTGTCCAACCTCTCCGAAGACCGCCGCGCCGCCACGCACTACGACGTCTTGAGCAAGGATCCGCTGCTGCAATTCGCCGTCCTCGATTCCCTGGCGAATGTGTTGTGTCCCGCTGTGAAGCTGTGGAACACAGGCCACGGCGCGAACATGATGCGCGAAGCGGTCAGCCTGATGGGAGGGTACGGCATCACGGAAGATTGCCCGGGATTCCTCGGTCACAAGTGGATGGATGCGCAATTGGAGGCAACCTACGAAGGCCCCGAAGCCGTCCAACGGCGACAGCTTTCGATTACGATGACGAGTAAACTGTTCCTCGCGCAATTTCGAAATTGGATCAACGATATGCGCGAGATCGCGTCCCAACGTCCCGGCACGGGCGCCTGTACGCTGGCCACTGCCATGCAGCTGTGGTTGTGGACATTTGAACATCTCCAGAAAGCCACGGACGCCGATGGCCGCGATCTATATCACGGGAACCGCCAGGGAGTGACGTTCCCACTCGCGGACGCGCTATGCTGGTTGTTGGCGGCGCGGTGGATGATTCTCGACGTGCTCGAGCTCGAAGCGAAGGGCGCCGCGAATCCAGTGGTTGCGGAGGGTCTGCCGGGTCGATTGAATTTCATGACCGATCTCTGCCACGTCCAGTCGACGCGAGCCGCCGGCGAAGTTGGGCGTATCTGCGCCGAGCTCGTGTTCGGCTACAACCGTCACCCCGCTTGGGATAACGCCGCCTGCGCCGCGTGTTATGCCGCCGAAGACCTTGACGAGCTGGAAGGCTTCATACCCGGCATCGCCAGCGGGGCTCGCGGTTCCAGTGACGTGGTGGAAACCGGCCAGGACCACCCGACGAAGGCCGGTCCCTGTGTGCATTTCGACGGTTACGAGACGTTCGCGCGCTTGCGTGTGAAACTGGATGGTTGTCTCACAGGCTCGCGCCTCGCCAAAGACCGCGCGGCCGGGGCTCTCACGAAAGTGATGATCCCGGAGGCATTGGATTATCCCGCGTAACGACCGAGAACTTCAATCACTGATCAAACAACAGGAGAGCCCTCAATGAAACGATCATGCCTTCTTGTCGTCCTCTGTAGTATCATGGCTGTCACGTCGGCGCCTGTTCGGGCGTACGACCTGCCGGCCGTCAACCTCGGTTTCACCAGTTTCCTCGACGGCGGTCCTCCCGCCGGCCCGGGTTTTTACTTCACGGAGTACGGCCAATGGTACACCTCGGACAGGTTTACGGATCAGCATGGCAACAAGATCGGCCCGTTCAAACTCGATGCGTGGGTCAGTCTCTCCCAGTTGATTTACCAGTCAGACCAGAAAGTACTGCTGGGCGGCAAGTGGGGCATGGATGTGATCCTGCCACTCGTGGCCTTCGACCTCGATCCCAAGGGTACGCCCCTCACCGACAATGGCGGGGGTCAGGGTGATCTGCTCGTGGGCCCGTATCTGCAATGGGATCCGATCATGGGCCAAAACGGCCCGGTATTTATGCACCGGGTTGAATTCCAAATGCTGTTGCCCACCGGCCGCTACAATCGCAATGACTCGCTCAATCCCGGCAGCAACTTCTTTTCGATTGATCCGTACTGGGCGGCGACGTGGTTCATCCAGCCACGGTGGACCGCCTCGTGGCGCATTCATTATTTGTGGAACAATGAAAACGACGATCCAGGCGGCGGATTCAATACGCTGCAGGCCGGTCAGGCTGTGCATCTAAACTACGCCACCGAATATGAGGTACTACCGAAGCATCTGCGTCTTGGCATCAACGGCTATTACCTCAAACAGGTGACCGACACGAAGATCAATGGCGCCGATGTCTCCGGTCGCAACGAACAAGTGGTCGGCGTGGGTCCCGGCGTCGTCTGGCATATCTCGCAAAACGACCATATTTTCTTCAATGCGTATGCCGAGTTTGCCGCTGAGAACCGTCCCGAGGGCGAACGCTACAATCTTCGCTGGGTGCATCATTTCTAATCCGGCTAACCAGATGAGCGATCCAAGCACGAGTTGCCAAACGCCGCCCATTGATCGTCAGAGGATGGATGTGGACATCGTCTGCGTCGGATTCGGACCAGCCACCGGCGGGTTTCTCACAACCTTGTCTCGTGAGTTAATGAGTGCGGACAGCACGCCAAAACTCGAAAGCTCGGTGATGCCCGGCGCGCCTCCGCAAATCATCTGTTACGAACGCGCGGACGATATTGGATTCAGCGTCTCAGGTGTCGTGACGAGGGCACGCGGTATTCGGAAGACATTTCCAGACCTTGACCCGTCTCAAATTCCCATGTGCGCGCCGGTAAAACACGAGAAGGTGCTTTATCTTCTCGACCCCATCGGTACCAGTCGGCGGTCAGTCACGCTGCGAACAGTGGACACGCTGATTCGCGCGTTTAAGAGGTTCTTACCGGTCGAGAGCGGCGCCTTTGAGTTGCCGTATATTCCGCCGTATCTGCAGAAACACGGCGGACTGGTCATGTCCATCGGACAGTTCAATCAATGGGTCGGCGCGCAATTGATGAACACTGGTACGGCGCAGATCTGGCCCGGTACGCCCGTCGCCAAACCCCTGATTGAAAACGACCGTGTCATTGGTGTCCAACTTACCGACCAAGGAACGGACAAAACGGGTTCTCCTGAAGCGGGCTTCATGCCGGGCATGAATATCCACGCGGCGCTTACGGTGGTTGGCGATGGCCCGGTCGGACCCATTGGACGGCAGATCGACCAACATTTCGGCATGCCCCAGGGCCATCACAAGCGCGATTGGGCGGTCGGCATGAAATTCGTGGTCAATCTGCCGGAGAATTGCCCGCTCGAAGCGGGCACGGTCTTGCACACGCTGGGCTATCCGGAACCGGAGATCTTCGGGTTCCTGTACGTGTATCCTGACCGCATCGCGTCCATCGGCATTTTCGTGCCCTCCTGGTTCGAAAGCCCGGTGCGCACGGCCTACCGTTATCTGCAACATTGGATGTTGCATCCGTATCTGTGGCGCTACCTGAACGGAGGGACGTTACGTTCGTGGGGCGCAAAGACGTTGGGTGAATCCGGCCGTCGCGGCGAACCGCATCTGGTTGGTGATGGTTATGCGCGTATTGGCGAAGGATCAGGCAGCACGAACGTCCTTACCGGCAGCGGAGTAGACGAGGCCTGGGTCACGGGAGTCCAGCTTGGCGAGGCGGTGTTGGAGTTGCTCGGACAGCACAAGCCGTTCACGAAAGAGAATCTGGAAGCGACCTATGTGAAACGGCGCCGCGCCAGCTGGGTGGAAGCCGAGGGTCGCGTGGCCGAGCGCGCGCGGGACGGGTTTCATCGCGGTGTCGTCACCGGCCTGATCGGCATGGCATTGACGGGCGCGACGAAAGGCTGGCTGGCCGCCCCGGTTGAGCCGCGGCATCCAACGGAACACTTGCTGCGGCTGGAGAAATACTACCAGGGACGGGTTCCGTTGCACGAAATTGAAAAGCTGCGCGAAGAATGCGCGGTCAAGGCGGTCGGCATCCACAGTGCGCTCATGGACCGCGTGGGTTGGCCCGCAATTCCCCATGACGGCAAGTTGCTGCTCTCACATCAGGACGCATTGTTGCTGGGGGGCAAAGTGCAGGCCCCCGCGGGTTACGCCGACCATGTCGTGTTTTTGTATCCCGAACTCTGCGAGAAATGCGGCACGAAGATTTGCATCGAGATTTGCAGCGGCCAGGCGATCACACCGGGTGGTAATGGAGTTCCGGCATTTGACCGGGAGAAATGCATCCATTGCGGCGCGTGTATCTGGAACTGCACCACCCCCCATCCCACCGATCCCGACCGGGGTCTGATCGAGTTTCGCGCCGGAGCGGGTGGACTGCATTCCGCCGAAAACTGATTTCTTACCAAGGAGATGAACGGATGAGTGTTGCGTATCAAATTGTCGTTTGTGGAGGCATTGTGCCTGATCCGCTGCAAACGTTGGAGCCGGTGGCGGGCGCGGCCGGGCCAACGTTGAAGAACGAAATGATGTTGCCCGCGGTGCTTGATCCCTGGGCGTGGCACGCGCTTTTTGAAGCGGCGCACCTGGCGAAGAGCGCGCCGGGCAGCAAGGTGTGGCTCGTCAGCCTTGGCCCGAAAGCCAAGCTCCAGCAAGTGATGATGACCGTCGCCCAGAAGGCGCCGTTTGAGTTGATTGCGATTGACGGCTCCGCCAGCGGGTTTACCGAGGCGTCCGAAGTGGCGGCGGTGTTGGCCGGCGCCATCAAAGCGATTCCTGGACTCGATATGTCGCGGTTGCTGGTCTTCGGCGGCTGGGAATCCGCTTCGCGGGGTGCGGGCGCGACGATGCAAATCGTTGGGGAGATGCTCGGGATCGTGGACCAGTTCCAAGGTGTGGACAAGCTTACCGTCGGCGCAGATGGCTCCATCGAGATACTCGAACGGATCGAGGGCGGCAAACATCAGGTATCGAAATGCACCGGTCCGCCGGCAGTGTTTGGATGGGCCACCGGCAGCCTGCCCGAACCGCCGAATAATCCCCAGGTCGGCATGGCGAACATGCGCGGCATCATGCCCGCCCTTCAAAAGGCCGGGACTAGCAAGGTGGGCGCAGAGGGCGTCACTTTTGCCAGTGTGTCGCTGCCGAAACAGCGCCGCGACACGAAAATCGTGAAAGATCTCAGCACCGACGAAGTTGCTCGGGACATCGTTTCCTGGGTCACGAACGCCTGACACGAAAGGAAAAGAACGACCGTGGACACAGTTTTGATTTTGATGCACGTGGAAAAAGATGCCGGGCTGGCAAAGTCGGCATTGGAAGCGTTGGGCGCGGCGAAGGACGTTGCCGAGGCGGGCGGAGCGGACCTGGCTGTTGGCCTGGTCGGTGAATCTCTTCAGGTGGCGGCGAACCTCATTGCCGGGTGCGGAGCTTCACGGTTCCTGGGAGTCGAGGGGGCCGAGTTTGGCCATTCTCGATACGGTAGCGACATTGCCGCAGCCGAAGCTGTCTGCCGGGCCGTGAACCCGACAATGGTGATTGCACCGGCAACCTCCCGTTGGAACCGGGTCGTTGCGGGCTTGGCACATCGTCTCGGTGGACGGGCTGATACGCATGTAACCGATCTCGTCGCTGCGGAAGGTGGGGCGACGATCACGCGTTGGTATTACCGCCAGCGCATGGAGGCGGTATTGCAGCGCACGCAACGTCCCTGGGTCATTGTCCTGGAGACAGGCTGTCATGCCCCCTGGACGGGAGATGTTGGCACCGTGAAAATCGAATTGGTCACCGCGACGGTGCCCGTGGCCGCAAAACGCACAGCCGTTATTGGCGTGAAAGCGCCCACGTCGGGCCAGCAGACGATCCGTCCGGACGCCGAACTGTTGTTCGTTGCCGGAGCCGGTTGGACGAAAAAACAATCCGACGGTCAAGCCCATGCGCCCGAAGCTGAAAGCTTGATCCGCGGATTTCTCCAGCTCACGAACGCCTCTCTTGGCAGCAGCAAATCCCTGGTGGATCTGAGCAAGGACGGGCAGGCGGTGCTGACGCTGATGACGCACTTGAACCAGATTGGCCAAACCGGCTCGACCCCGCGGCATCTCAAGGGCCTCTCGACCTGTTGTCACGGGGAAGAACCGCATGCCGTGGGCTGGCGATTCATCAGCGAGCGCCGCGCGGTGAACCTCGATCCGAACTGCGGTTGGGCGCGCGGAAAAACCGACGTGCTTTACGTGGCAGACGCGTTCGAAGTGATGCGCAAGGTCAATGCGCTTCTGGCGGCGAAACCGGCCCGGTAGGTTTCATTCGCCAGCATCATGGCGAACTGGGTGGATTACGAAGTGCGTGTACCTTCTGCGAGGGCTCGCCAGTCAACGATATCGCCATCCGGGAGTCTTACCAAGGTCCGCAAGCGCGTTTACGGGGTCCCTTCGGGTGGTAGAAGACCGACGATTTGCCCGTCCGGGAGCCGCACGATATCAGCTTCGCTCTTGGCCAGGGCATCGTCCCACACCGTGTAGACGTTTGCGCACTCCTTAGAAGTCAACTCATTGGCCGTCGACAACTGCGGATCAACGGGGCTGAGCGCAGCGGAATGGCTCGAGGTGGCGCAAGCAGCCAACAGGGGCAACATCCCAACCATCAACCAAGTGGCCAAACGATTATTCATGGTTCTTCTCCTGTATTATAATTGCAGGCGCAACTTGACCACACTTCTGTGGTACCTGAAAAAAGAGAGTAAGCCTACAGGCCTTTAAAAACAAGGCTTATTTACCACAAGTCCATACCCAATGAATGTTTCCGAACGAATTGTAACGTGATAGTCAGGCGGATTTAATCTGAGTCTGTCATGGTACATGATTGTCCAGGTTTGATAGGCGCCTTTTACTTGTAGAAGACTAACAGAAGGTTGCCGACATAGTAGACTGATCGCACGGCGTGCCGAAAACGGCGGTGGATGTGAAAGCCTGGTCGGATTCTGCCGAAACCATCAATCCTTACAAGGACCCCGGCGAAACGGGAATGGTTTGCCGGTGAGTGCGCCAAGGTGGGGCTGAACCCGGAGAATACGACGCTGGTGGATTGCCCGGAAGCCGATGATCGGGCCGGACCGAGAGGACAAGAGCGGAGTGCGGAAAGGAAACGGCGGGATGCGGAACTGGCAAATGTTACAATGTTGAGATGTGATCCCGATGAACTCCGAACGATTTCTCCGTCATCCCTGTTAATTCGGGTTGCCTGCCGCGCATGACAAAAGCACGTGACCCCCACCGAGATACACTATTCATCTTTACCAAAAATGTGAAAGTGCTGTTCCTCGAACATAAGTCAGCTTTCCGACATCAATGAGAAGGTAAATCACCACATTTCTCCGTGCCAGCGCTTTACAATTTACAGAATGCCGAAGGTGCCGGGTACGAAGCCCGTCGTATAGTGTGGCCACAACGGAACCGAGATCGGTTCGGCTGCCGCAAAAACGGCATCACGCTTCTTCTGGACATCGTATTCCGATAGTAGTATAGTCGGTGGTATGAGTACGGAGGACCAGTCGAGGGCGATGCGGCGCGACAGGGGGCGAAAACACCCCTCACCTCAATCCTTTGATCCGAACTCCGGTTCGGAGTTCGTGGCGTCTCGCAGACTCGGCTCCCCCCAAGGGGAGAGGAGGACCGTAAAAACATGCGTTTCTGCGAAACGAACCCGATTGTAATATTGGCAAATAGCGTTGTAACATGCAGCAATGTAGTTAGTTGCGACTATGAGTGGGAGAATTTGATTCGGGTTCGTTTGGGAAAGCCGAATCCATTTGCCTCGAAAATAGCATCTCGGCGTCTCGTCGGACTCGGCTCCGTCCGATTCGGCTTTGGGACCAATGTGAAAGAAGGGATTGGCTGCGAAACCCTTCGGGCTTCGCGCCCTACAATCCGGCAACGGGGCAGATTGAGGAGAAAGGGAAGATGACTGACGGCCACGGCGTATCTGCTTGCGGGTGGTCTTGAAAATGGTGAAAATGGCGTAGAAGATTTTAATGAGTTGCCAGCAGTTAATTGACAATCCGGGCGCCTGAAGCTCAGTTGGATAGAGCATCGGATTTCTAATTCCCGCCGACGTTTTTAGCCTGTGTTCACTCGTCTTTGCTGGAGTGCACAAAACCCCATAGCCACTGGGCTTTCCTGCAGGTTGGACGTTTACTCTCGTTTGCCTGAAGCCACTCAAATTCAGCCACGACATTGCAACAAAACATTGCAACACACTTGTTGTCCAATCTGTGTTTGCACGGAGTTGTGAACCGCGACTCCGAGTAGGACGGATTAAACGAGGATGAAAACACGGACCTTGCCTGCCACTACCGCGTGCGGCTGGTCCGTAGCGTTGGCGCTCGATGCGATTGCGAAACAGGCTCAAGCTGCCGACCACAATCGCCTTGTAATTGAGGCGGAAAATGTGTAGTAAAAGCTTACTCATCACTCCGCAGGGTAGGAGAAGCGTCTGATCAAAGCGAGAAGCTCGATGTGGCTGATCGTGTGTATCAGCCTGATTCTGGGGTTCTGGAGTTCGCCCGTGCTGAACGCCGCACCCACAGGCGTGCTCTTCGTTTCCCCAACCAATAACTTGGCGTCGAGCGGATTCCTTGCGGGACCATTCAGCCCATCGAGCCAACAGTACGCGCTGAGCAATAGTGGCACCGCAAGCCTGACTTGGAGGGCGAGCAAGAACCAACCTTGGCTAAACCTCTCAGCCACCAATGGGACCCTGGCCGTTCACGTCGCCACCACGGTAACAGTCTCCATCAACTCCAATGCCAACAGTCTCGCGGCCGGCCAATATGCGGACGCGGTTACCTTCACGAACCTCACCAATGGAAAGGGTTCGACCAACCGCGCCGTAAGTCTGACTATCAACCCAATTCCTGCACCTTCCGTCTTGATCGCCACCGGGGTTTCCGCGACTCAGATCAACCTGTCCTGGGCCGACAATTCCGGCAACGAAATCGGATTCCTTATCGAGCGCGCACCGGACACCCTGGGAACTCCCGGCACTTGGGCGCAAATAACAAGTGTCAGCTCCAATGTCACCGCATATAGCGATACGGGACTTCCTGCTATCGGGACATACTGGTATCGTGTACGTGCCTATAACACCGGTGGTGATTCAGCGTACAGCAACCAAGCCTCGACGACTGTCCCCCCTCCACCATCCCCGCCCTCGAATTTGACGGCTGCAGCATTCTCCTACCATCAGATCAATCTGTCGTGGATAGACAACTCCAGCGATGAGGACGGATTTAAGATCGAGCGATCTCTTGATAATACGAACTTCACCCAGATCGCTCAGGTGCTGCCGAACACGACGGTTTATCGCGACACCGGGGTTTGGCCCGGCACAAGGTATTATTATCGAGTACGCGCTTACAGTGCAAATGGTGCGTCTGCCTTTTCCAACATGCCCGGGGTGACTGCGCCGTCTCTCTGCCCGACATCCGTTGTCGGCTGGGGGCTGAACGACCAGGGTCAGGCAACACCACCGCCGGGCCTGGCCGGCGTGGCCGCCGTCGCCGCGGGCGGCTGGCACAGTCTGGTCTTGAAAACCAACGGGACAGTCTTCGCTTGGGGTTACAATTACTTCGGCCAAGCCACACCACCAACAGGGCTGACCGGAGTAGTGGCCCTTGCCGCTGGCCAGTATCACAGTCTTGCACTACGATATGACGGTACGATTGTGGGTTGGGGTGAAACCAATCTAACAGCGCTGCCGCCGGGTCTGGGTGGAGTTGTCGCCATCAGCGCGGGTGAGATCCACAATATTGCCCTGAAGAGTGACGGTACGGTTATTGACTGGGGCAACGATTCGTTGACGAATCAGCCCGCCGGCCTGAACGGTGTGGTGGCAGTCACCGCCGGCAGTTATCACGCATTGGCGCTCAAGAGCGACGGCACGGTCGTTGGCTGGCCATCGGGTATTGCGGCGGATCCGCCGGCAGGTTTGACCGGAGTGGTCGCCATCGCTGCCGGTCAATATCACAGTCTCGCGCTCAAAAGCGATGGCACTGTCGTCGCTTGGGGATGGGAGAGGTATGGCGAGACCATCGTGCCGGCGGGATTAAGCAACGTGGTGGCCATAGCGGCCGGTGGCGCGACAAGCCTCGCATTGAAGAGCGATGGCACCGTTGTGGGTTGGGGGTACAACGGGTACGGCACGCCAACGCCGCCCACTGGTTTGAAGGCGGTGGGAACAATCGCCTGCGGTGGTCACGCATTGGCATTGACCTGTGCCCCGAATGGACCCTTGGCCCTGACGGCTACCTCATTTGCTATTGATCAGATTAGGCTGTCGTGGACCAACAACGCCGGTAATCAGGACGGATTTAAGATCGAGCGGGCGCCAGACAGCAGTGGTAGTCCCGGAACGTGGTCGCAAATCACGCTCGTCGGTGCGAGCATCACGTCGTTGACTGATACAGGACTGGTACCGAACACGAAGTATTGGTACCGGGTCCGGGCTTACAACGCGGTAGCGGATTCCGATTATGGCAATCAGGCCGTCGCTACCACCGCGGCGCTTGCGCCAACCCTGTCGGTTAATCCGCTGGGCGGCTTGATTTCACGCGGTCCCGTCGGCGGTCCGTTCAACCCAACCAGCCAAGTGTACACCATAACTGACACTGGCAACGCGACATTGACCTGGTCGGCAACCAATACGCGTCCGTGGGTAACTCTGTCAGCTACGACCGGGACACTTACCCCGGGCGGCAGCGCCTTTGTCACCGTGAGTATCAACCCGGCTGCGAATGGCCTCACGACGGGAAACCATTTCGACACGGTTACATTCGCCAATCTTTATAACGGGATCGGCAACACCAACCGCGGCGTGGGACTGGCTGTTGGCCCCACCCCTGACCATTTCTCATTCTCCACCATCTCCAACCCTCAAACCTCGGGGGTTCCCTTCTCGGTGACAATCACGGCTCGGGATGCGACGAACGGGATCTTCACAGCGTTTACCAACGTCGTTACCTTCAGCATGACCAGCAGCGTGCAACCCGCTTCGCTCTCACCAGTGACATCGGGAGCGTTCACTGCCGGACAATGGACCGGTCTGTTGACGGTCAACTCGCTTACCCTCGCCCATGTGACCATTACAGCCAATGATGGTGTTGGCCACACGGTGTCGAGCAACCCTATCGATGTGTTCCGCCCACCAGCCAACGTGCTCATACCCGCCCCCACTCCCACGGACATGGTAGAGGATGCCACGCGGGGGATTCTCTACATCTCGGCAGGCTCTCAGGTATTGCGTTATGATCTTGTCGGCGGCACGTACCTGCCGTCGTTTACCTTTTCCGGCAGCAACCTGAAGGGCCTGGATATTTCGCCCGACAACAACACGTTGGTCGTGGCAGACGGGAATTACACGAGCAATCTGTGGATTTGGGTCATCGACCTGCCAAGCGGTACGAGCCAGAAGGCCGAATTCCCCTTGGCCCAATATGAGAGCGGCAGCTGGTCGGTTGCCTTTGGCAATGACGGCGCGGTCTTGTTCACGTCCGGGTTCCAGGGTTCCGGGTTCACTCCCCTGCGTCGGTACGATCCCGTAACGAAGCAGGTCAAGGTGGTTTTCGATGGATTGGATCAGTACAGCATGCTGCGCAGCAGCGGCGACCGGAAAACGATCGGCATCGCGGAATCCAACGACTCCTGCGGGCCCGGCCTAAAGTACGATGTGGCGACCCAGACTATCCCCTCCGGGCGATGTTCCGGATGGTATACGGATGAAATCGGCGTGAACCGGGATGGCAGTCAGTTTGCTGTGCCAACGTCCCAGGGCACAGCGATATTCGATGGCAATTTCAACCCCATCGTAACCCTCGGAGGTCCCGTGGGGGTTGGCTATCATCCGCAGGCGGACCTGGCGTTCTTTTCCTGGAACGGGACCACGTTTCTCCGCGCGTATGAAACGCACACGTTGGCCGAAGTGGCACGTTACGATTGCGGATACACCTTCAGTGGACCGGGAGGGGCGACCTATCAGGGAGGGCGTGTACGAACTTCGGCGGATGGCAACGATGTGTTCGTCAGCGTTGGTGGGGGTGTGCGCTGGATTTCGCGTGGAACCGCTCCACCAGCGGACCTCGTCGTGTCCATGCTCGACTCACCCGACCCGGTTGGCGTGGCAAGTAACCTGACGTACACCATCACGGTGAGCAACAACGGCCCGAACGGAGTCCCGGATGCGCAATTGTTTGACCTTCTCCCGCCCGGCGTCACCTTCGTTTCGGCAACCACTTCGCAAGGTTCGTACAGTCTCTCAAATGGATTGGTCTCGTGTGCGCTCGGCGCGCTGGCCGGCGGCGCCTCCGCGACAGTGAACGTCGTGATTGTCCAGTCTGCCGAGGCCATCCTCACGAACGTCGCGGCACTCACGTCAAGTGCCGCGGATCCCAACCCTAACAACAATACCGTCCAGGCGATTACCGCGGTGCAAGGGATTGCGGCGATGAGTGTCACGCCGGGAACGTCCCTTGTCTCCGCCGGTAAGGTGGGCGGGCCGTTCAGCCCGTCGAGCCAGACGTATACGCTGACCAATAACGGAAGCTCGCTCTTGAATTGGTCCGCCAGCAGTGGGCAGAACTGGCTGAGTCTGTCCCCCACGAATGGAACGTTGGCGATTGGCCAGAGCAGTACCGTATCGATCTCGATCAATTCGAATGCCGCCGCTTTCGCCCTCGGGAGTTACCACGGCACCGTCACATTTGCGAATCTCACGAACGGAATCGGCAACACCAGCCGCGGAGTGGACCTGACCGTGTACGGAGTCCCCTATTTATCGGTCACGCCCACTAACGGGCTAACGTCTCGTGGGCCGATCGGTGGGCCATTCAGCCTGCCGAGTCAATTGTATACGTTGACCAATACAGGCAATGTGGCCCTGGCTTGGTCAGCGACAAATGCGAGCCAATGGGTGAGCCTGTCGGCCACAAGTGGGATGCTGTCCCCGGGTGCCGGCGTCGGCGTTACGGCCTCGATCAACGCTAGCGCCAACGGCTTGACCAGCGGCTACTATTTCGACAGTGTGGCGTTCGCCAATCTTTCCAATGGCTTCGGCAACACCAGCCGCTTCATGCGACTCTCCGTCGGGCCCGCGCCTGACCATTTCACGCTATCCGCGATCGCCAACCCACAGACCTCGGCGGTGCCCTTTACAGTCATGATCACAGCGCGTGACGCTACGAATGGGATCTTCACGTCGTTCACAAATGCCGTTACCGTGAGCGCCACGAGCAGTGTCGGAGGTGTTTCCCTTTCGCCGACAAACACAGGCGCGTTCACGGCCGGACAATGGACCGGCTTCATAACTGTGAACACCTTTACTCTCGCGAATCTGACGATCACTGTGGACGATGGATTCGGTCACACAGGCCAAAGCAACGCATTCTACGTGGTGCGTCCAGCGTCAAACACATTCATCCCTGCCACCAATCGCGTGGACATGGTGTCCGATTCAGCGCGCGGTCTTTTGTACATTACCGCTGGCAACCAGGTACTGCGCTATGACCTCAACGCCGGGGCGTTTCTATCGCCGTTTATCTTTGGAAGCAACCTTATCGGAATCGACATCTCGCCCGACAACAATACATTGGTCGTAGCGGACAACGTGATTGGAACCAACGCGCTCTGGGTCTACGTCGTGGATCTCCCGAGTGGCAACATTCGAAAATCTGAGTATCCGCCCGGAGCAGGAGCTGGCAGTTGGTGCGTAGCCTTCGGGAATGACAACGCGGCTTTGGTTAGCTCCGTGGGCCAGTATTTTGCCGCCGGACCGTTACTGCGATTTGACCCGGCTACCAACCAATATACGCTCGTTGGGGGCGGCACAGCGGACATGCTTACCAGCAGCGGTGACGGACGCACGATCGGACGGGCGGAGACCCACATGGATCCCGGATCGTTCGACCGGTATGATGTTGCGACCCAAACCGTGACGGTTCATTCCGGCATGACCGAGCCGTTCGATATCGGTGTGAATCGCGACGGCACGCAGTTTGCGACGCCAGCCTATTTCGGGATGCCGATTTTCGATGCCACTCTGACCCGGGTCGCTGTTCTGGGCGCTTACTTTTCCGAGGGCCCGCTGGGTGTTGGCTATCATCCGCAGGCCGATCTGGTCTATCTGCCGTGGATTCCCACCACCTACTTGCGCGTCTACGAAACCCATACACTCGCGGAAGTCACGCGCTACGATTGCGGTTATTCATTTGGCTGGGCCCCCAATAACTCAAGCTTCTCAGCCGGTCGCGTGCGCGTGTCTCGCGACGGCAACAACGTGTTCGTCACGATCGGCAATGGGGTGCGCTGGATTTCCCAAGGGGTTGGGCTTCCGGCGGACCTCGCCCTCACCCAATCTGTTTCGCCGGCGCCTGTTGGCACGGGAAGCTATCTGACGTACACGATCACCGCCACCAACGGCGGCCCCAGCGCGGTCGTCAACGCGCAGGTTCTGGATCGCCTGCCGTCAGACGCGACGTTCGTCTCGGCGAATGTGTCCCAGGGAACTTGGAGCCAGTCAAATGGCGTGGTTACTGCCGGTCTCGGCGCGATCAACGCGGGAGGCAATGCAACAATCAATGTGGTAGTGCTCCCGCCGCAGCCCACCGTTCTTACCAACATCGCCGCGATTGTTTCGAGCGGGGCGGATCCCAACCCGTCTAACAATGTTGCCACTGCAGTGACCAGCGTTGATGCGGCGGGGTCGTTGATTGTCACCCCCACCACGGGCCTGGTTTCCGCAGGTTTGATCGGCGGACCATTCAGCCCGGTGAACCAGACATACACACTGACCAACAGCGGCGTATTGGCACTTAACTGGTCAGCAACGAACATGGCCCCCTGGGTCAGTTTGTCGGCCACCGGTGGAACACTGGCCCCGGGAGCCAGCACGACGGTCGACGCCACGATCAATTCCAGTGCCAACGGCCTGGCGGTTGGTACCTATGCAGACACGATTACATTTACCAATCTCACCTATGGCTACGGGACAACGCAGCGCGGCGTGACGTTGACGATTACTCTACCAGCCAATCTTGCTGTGACACCGAGTAGCGGACTGAACTCGACGGGACCGCAAACCGGACCATTCGCTCCATTGAGCCAGAACTACACGGTGAGCAATACCGGCACCGCGACGCTGAATTGGACCGCGAGCAACAGCAATAACTGGCTGACATTGTCTGCCACCAGCGGTTCCCTTTCGGGGGGTGGCAGCACGACAGTGACGGTTTCGATCAATAGCAATGCGAATAACCTGTGGGCGGGCAGTTACACCGACAGCGTCGTCTTCAACAATCTTGTAAACGGATTGGGCAACACCACCCGCGGTGTGTCCCTGACGGTCACGCCGGCCGCAATCCTCACGGTCACACCGGCGGCGGGGCTGGCTTCCAGTGGATTTATCGGGGGACCATTTAGTCCGGCCAGCCAGGTGTACTCATTGACGAATAGTGGCAGCGCGGGGTTGAGTTGGTCGGCGAACAACAGCCAAAGCTGGCTGAGTCTGTCGGCCACGAGTGGGACTTTGGGTGTGGGTGAAGGCACAACTGTGACAGTTTCGATTAATTCAAATGCAAGTGCTCTGGGAATTGGGAGTTACTCCGACACTGTGGCCATCACCAATCTTACGAACGGCAGCGGCAGCGTAATCCGGAGCGCCAGTTTGACGATCCTCCTGCCGTTGAACCATTTCTCATTCTCCGCAGTTGCCAGCCCGCAGACAGCGGCAGTGCCCATCACTGTGACGATTACCGCACGAGACGCCACGAACGGAATCTTCACGGGATTTGCGGGCTTTGTTTCGTTGACCGCGACAAGTACCCTCGGCGCCGTTTTGATCTCGCCTGCAAACTCGGGGACGTTTAGTGCGGGACAGTGGACCGGCAGCGTCACAATCACCAACCCGTTGACGAACGTGCGGCTGGTTGCCACCGACGGCTCCGGCCATATCGGCCTGAGCAATCCCTTCACTGTACAGGTCGGTCCACTCGACCATTTCGCATGGAGCACTGTGCCTTCGCCGCAATCGCAGAGCATCCCGTTCTCTGTCGCCGTCACTGCGCAGGATGCGGGAAACAATACCGTGACGAGCTTCACGGGCCCGGTGGGTCTTACGGCTTCGGCGGATGGCGTCACCAGTGTGGTGGAAGATTTTGAGAGCGGAGTTTGGCCGCATGCCCCGTGGGTGTTGCTTGGCAATGCCGGGACACTGTCCGCCGCTTTCGCCCACGATGGCAACTTCGGGTTGCGCGATCCGGATTGGGCATATCGGACAGACGTTCGACTGGGCGATGTGGGGAACGAACTCTCGTGGTGGATTCGACCTTCCGGCACCGCTGGCCGGGCCTATCTTGGATTTGCCGCATCGTCGACAGGCGCCTGGTCGTTTGTGGCTGCGCCAAACTCCGGTCAAATCATGATTGATCAGAATTTGGGTTATCAATTCACCAACGTGGTGATAACGAATCAGACCTGGCAGCTAAACAAATGGTACAAGGCAGTCGTGCGGTTCACGTCGCCGATATCGGTGCAATGCAGTCTGTACGACACGGACGGCGTGACTCTCTTGAATTCGCTCAGTTACACGAACAAGAGTTCCCTGGCCGGTGGTGTTGCCATGCGCTCCTTTGGTAGTTGGTCTTTGGATATGATCAAGTCGGGGAGCGGAGCCGCTTTGGCGATGACGCCCACGAATTCGGGCAGCTTCGCTGCCGGCGTGTGGACCGGGGCGGTCACGGTTCTTCAAGCGGCTACAAATGTGGTGCTGGTGGCCAGTGACGGCATCGGTCACTCCGGCAAGAGCGTGCAATTCGTGGTGCAAGGCGTCGGCATTCTCTCCGCTATGCCCGGCGCCGGCCTGAGTTCCACCGGTTCGGTGGGGGGACCGTTCCTTCCGGCCTCGCAAGTATACGCGGTCACCAACACCGGGATGGGCAGTCTGAGTTGGGCAGTGACAAACGCGGCTGGTTGGTTGAGCCTCTCTTCAGCCGGCGGCGTGCTATCCCCGGGTACCAGCACGAACATCACCGTAAGCGTTAACGGCACCGCCAGCGATCTGGTTCCCGGCAGCTATACGGACACCGTCACGTTCACGAATCTGGCCAATGGGATCGGCACAACCAACCGTTCAGTCAGCTTGGTCGTCAGTTCGCTGGCGTGGGAGCAGTGGCGGATGCAGTATTTTGGCTGTACCAATTGCCCACAAGCGGCCGCAATGGCCGATGCCGACGGTGACGGTCAAAATAACTGGGTGGAGTTTCTGGCCGGGACCGATCCAACCGACTCCCGTTCAGCATTGCGAATCGTGGCGATCAACTCGTCGGGAAGTGATACGCGCGTGTTTTTCACGTCTGTCGGCGGAAAGTATTACTCGCTGGAACGCTGTGACTTCATCGGCGGTCCTTGGACGGACATCGTCACCGACATTCCCGGCAACGCTGCCGTCCAATGGGTCAAAGACAGCGGCGGCGCCGCGGTCCCCAGCGTCTTCTACCGAATCAAACTGGGCCAATCCACGAATGCACCGGCGGCTGACAGCGATGGTGACGGCATCCCTGACTTATGGTCACAACAGTATTTTGGGCATCCCACCAGCCAGACCAACGACCATTCCTGTGCGATTTGCGATGCCGATGGCACGGGCCAGAACAACCTCAATAAGTATCTGGCTGGATTGAACCCGACCAACCCCGCTTCGGTTTTCCGGATTGTCTCGCTCGTTCCGCAAGGCAATGATCTGAGCATTGTTTGGCGGGCAGGTGGGGGGAGGACAAATGCCGTGCAGGCCAGCGACACTTTCGGCAGCGGCGGCAACTTTAGCGATATCGGCCTCGCGTTAATACTCCCCGGATCAGGCGACATGATCACCAATTACCTGGACGTCGGAGGTGCAACGAATTCCCCTTCTCGCTTCTACCGGGTGCGGCTTGTCCCGTAGGGGCTGGTGGCATAAAGAGTATCGATATAGGCGTGCAGCCGTGAGAACGAAACAGCCCAAACCGCGTTCACGACTTGGCAATCTGCGTTGAAGGGCTCTACCGAAGCATGTATATCCCCGATATATGGCACGTGGGCCTACATCTTTGAACTGGCAATAAACGGGTTGCCAAGTTCAGGTGGGGCGACGGTGTCTTTTGAGACGAGGGGATTTCTAATTCCTGCCGACAGTTTTAGCCTCTGTTCGCTCACCTTTACTGGAGTGAACAAAACCAATAAACATCGGGGTTTTCTGCAGGTTGGGAGTTTGCTCGCGTTTGCCTGAAGCCACTCAAATCCAGCCGCGACATTGCAACAAAACATTGCAACACGACCGCCTCCTCAACTCCAGCGCTTCGCCTACGATGAACAAATCAAGCGGATCTATGTTAGTCCTGGCGCGGGTGCTCTACCTGTCTTTTCCCGCGAGGGTCTTTCTGACCGTTGACGTATTACTTGGTGAAGCCGTAGCACCCCATCGGCGTCACGAAAGGAAGTTGTCATGAATAAGGTACTCAGCATCGTTGCAGTAATCGCCTTCGCCGCCATAGCCGCGAACGCCGCCCAGGATGGAACCGCTTACAGCACCAAGCCGTGGCTCAGCGCGAACCAAGCTCCCGCGTCCAAAATTGAGCCGAACATATTTACAATCGAGCGGATGTGCTCCAAATGCAAGGTTCCGTTGACGATCAATGAACAAGTCACCACTAAACCGGGCCATGGCACGATCCAGGCGACAGTGAACGTAGACCAATGCCCCGGTTGCGGCGCCAAGCTGGCCACGGAATTAAAGCAGACCAAATACGTCCACACCTGCGCCTATCATTGCTGCGGGGCCTGACCGGGAACGGACACCGTTCAAACTGCGGCGAGCCATTTAACAAATAACTGCAAAAGCAGAAGAGTAGGAACAATGAAAAAGGTAGTTATCCAAAGGAGATGCGAATGAACAAACTGATTACAGTGATGACGGCGGCCTTGCTGACCGTCTCCGCCGCAAAGGTTGTGTACGCTCAAGATGCGAGCCAAAGCACCAAACCGTGGAATACGCTAACGCACGTCCAGACAACAAACGATTTCGCTGCGCTTCCCGGCAATGCGACCATCGCGATGTCCTGTCCCAAGTGCAAGTCTGTGACCATGATCGTTAAGGAGAATATCACTACCAAACCCGGGCATGGGACTGTCGAGGAGGCACTGCAGGTCGATCAATGTCCCGGATGTGGCGGCAAAATGACCACGGAATTGAAGCAGACGAAGATGGTTCACACGTGCAGCATGTGCGGCGCGGGCGCGTTTTGCTGTGCGACTACACCGGGCAAGTCAACCCCAGGGATGGAAGGTAAGAGGCCGTAATCATTGGGGAGCCTCTTTACCTGATCTGCCTGCGAGAGCTTGAGGAGAAACGTAAGAAAAGGACCAACAAACCGGAGGTAAGATGAAGAAGCAAATTGTCCGACTACTTGCACTCGTGAGTGTGACATTCTTGGCGACCGCGATCTGGGCTGAAGAGCCTGACAAGGGCGATGTTCAGAAGCAAACACAGGTCAAGAGCCAAGCGGATTTCGATGCGCTACCGGCGGGCACCACCGTCTCCATGGCTTGCAGTATGTGTAAATCCGTGACCGTCATGAAGAAGGAGCAAGTCTGGCGTGGACGGTCCGGCGGCATGCAGGAAGTGACGAGAGTCGAGACTGTTCACGGTTGCCCTGGTTGCGGTGGCAAGATGACGCTCAAGCAGGGCTGGGTTCACACGTGCAGTATGTGCGGTGATAATTCTGCATTCTGCTGCGCGACAACCGTGCCTGCCAAACCGACGCCAGGGATGGAGAAGAAGGAAAAGGGTCAGTAGGAATGGTGTTGGTTGGGAAGAAGTCCCTTCGGCTTTGGCGGAGGAGGCTTCTCTCATTTGTCGGGGACGGGGATGGGAATTCTTGCCCGTCAGGATTTATCGGATCTTGCGCCGTTGAGCCTTAGGTTGACTGTCTGAACCTCGGAGAATACACTTACTAATGATGTCTGGAAAGGCAACGGCAGGGCAAAACGTGTTGCGGATAATGTCCGCGACAGTTGCACTGCTGTTTTTCGCAGCGAATTTCGCGTGCGCAGCCGAACAGATGCTGGGGCGCGGCCATGAGCAGGCCGAGCCAGCATCCCATCATACCGGCGACGCGGATTCGCATCACGATGACTGCGGCAAGGCGGATTGTTGCGCCAGCCTCAAGAGCATCGTTCCTTCCACACAGACGACCATTCAAATTCCCGCTGTGGGCTGGGCTTTCCAAGTGGCGGTTGCTATTCTTGCGACGGATTCCGCTGTGACCGTGCCGCGCGCAGGTCTGACGTATGACCATGGACCGCCTGGCGTAACGCCGCCTGAATTTCTTTTGGTCAGTTCGCTCTCACCTCGTTCACCCCCCTGTCTTGCCTAAAGGCTCGGTTTCGGACTGAGTCACACCTGTGTTGCACTCCCGCAGTGGAGTTGTGTTGCGCATTTCCAAAAAGGTTCAAGGCAAGAATGAAAAAACAAATCTTAATCATGGCAGTAGTGATCTTGACGAGCGTGTCCGTGCTCGCACGGGAGTCGCTCACGGTGGATGCGGCGGTGGAAAGCGCGCTGGCGAACAATCGCGAATTGGCGGCGACGCGCGTGCGCATCGAGGAGACACGGGCAGGATTGGAGCAGGCGGGTGTGTGGCCCAATCCCGAACTGGAACTTGGTGGACGGTTCGACAACACGTTCAGGGACGAAGGCCAGCATAATCTTTCCGTAGGTATCAACCAGCCGTTCAGTGTCAGCGGACGCATCGGTGCGCAAAAGGGCGTAGCCCGTGTGGAGATTGAACGCACGGCGGCAGAGGTTGCCGACTTGGAGCGACGCATCGTGGGCGAGGTGCGACGGGCGTTTACTGAATTTCTCGCAGTCGAGGAACAGATCAAACTTCAGCAATTCCTGATCGGGTTGAACGAGGAATTGCTGGCGGCAACCAAAGGCGCGGTGGAGCGTGGTCAGCTTTCCGAGAAGGATGTCAATGCGATCCACATCGCGTTGCAACAGGCGCGTCAGCGCGAGACAGTGCTGGAAACACAACGTCGCAGTCACCTGCTGGAACTGAACAAGCTTGTGGGCAAACCCGCTGATAATGAATTCGTCGCGGTGGGCAAACTCGACTTTCAGCCGCTGCCTGACCTGTCCGCGTACACTCTGGAGAATGCGCTGCAACGGCGGCCGGGTTTTGTTGCGGCCCGGCTGGACGTGGACTCAGCCAAAGCGGAACAGCGACTCGCCAAGGCTGAACGGTTCGAGGACTGGCGCATTGGTGCGGCGTATGAAAGCGAACATAGTGTCGTGGACGGTGCGCCGCCTCAACCCACGGATCAGTTCGTCGGACTGAAGCTTACCGTTCCGTTGCCGTTGTTTGATCGAAAGAAGGGGCGCATCCGCGAGACCGTGGCCTTCGAAGACCGAGCGGAAAAGAGCGTCGAGGCGCTCAAGCTTCAAATTGCTCAGGAACTAGCGGACGCCCAGCAGCGCGTGAAGACCCTTGCGCCGTTGTTGGAATCCTACTCGCCAGAAATCCTGAAACGCGCCGAGGAAAATGTCAAACTTGTCGAGAACGGCTACCGGCAGGGGCAGGTCAGCATTGTCGAAGTGATCCAATCGCGCCAACAGTTTGCCGAACTGAAATCCTCTTACATCGACACGCTGCGAGAATACCAAGAAGGGCTGATCGATTTGGACATCGCGGCCGGGATTTTCCCCAGCACCATAAAATTCAGGCAATCAACCGAGGTGAAGAAACCATGAAACACATCGCAGCTATTCTTAGCATAGTGACACTGCTGGTCGCGGGAGCGCGGCCGGCGTTTCCGCACGGCGCGGCTGTCGAGGTCGGCGGCGGGGGAGGAGGAGGGCCGGTGAAGCTGACCAAGGAACAGCAGGCGGCCATCGGCTTGAAGACCGCGAAGGCCGAATCAAGCGACATCGACACCGTGCTGATTCTCAACGGCAAGGTGCAGCTCGACCCCAACCTTCACGCGCACGTCACCTCGCGCATCGAGGGGCGCATAGAGAGTCTTTTCGCCAAGGTCGGCGACAAAGTCGAGAAGGGACAGAAGCTCGCCGAAATCCAGTCGCGCCAGATAGGTGATCCGCCACCCATCGTAAAAATTGAGGCCATTATGAGTGGCGTCATCAACGACCGCCCGGTCACGCTCGGCGAGTCGGTTGATCCGACCAAGGAACTGTTTCACATTATTGATCTGTCGCAGGTGATCGTCGTGGCCGAGGTGTACGAGGAGGACGTGGGCAAGGTGAAGCTCGACCAGACGGCGCGCATCCGCGTGCTCGGTTATCCCACCGAGTCATTCGAGGGGAAAATCACATTCATCGGCTCGGAACTCGATTCCGAGAAGCGCACGCTTCCAGTATGGGTCACGGTCAAGAACCCGGACGCCAAGCTCAAACCGGAGATGTTCTCCAAGGTCGCGGTCGTGCTCGCACGCAACGAGGGCGTTCTGTCCGTGCCGAAGGAAGCGATCCAGGAAGCGGGTGGCGAGAAATTCGTTTTCGTGCAGACGGGCGACTCGTTCAGCCGCGTAGACGTGCAGACGGGCGCGGAGGACGACCGCTTCGTCGAGATCAAGGACGGTCTCGTGCCGGACGATGTCGTGGTGACCGACGGCAAACGGGAGATTTACACCAAATCGCTCATGAGCCAAGGCGTGAAACCGCCAACCGATACCGACTAGCGAGAACCAACGCGCGAGGAAAACATGTTCAACAAAATCATTCACTGGTCGTTGAAGAACCACCTGCTCGTCGTCGTCGGACTCGTCATCTTTCTCGTTGCGTCCAGCTATGTCACGATGAGGATGCCGGTGGATGTTTTCCCCGAGTTCGCGCCGCCGGAGGTCGTTGTACAAACCGAATCGCCCGGTCTTGCGCCCGAAGACGTTGAGTCGTTGATCACGTTTCCTGTCGAGAGCGCGGTGAACGGCACGCCGGGCGTGGAGAAGGTGCGTTCGCAATCCTCGGTCGGTCTCTCGACGGTGATCATCGTGTTTCGCTGGGGTTCGGACGTGTATGTGGCGCGGCAGTTGGTCAACGAGCGCATTCAGTCCGTGCGCGAGCGATTTCCCGCCGGCACACACGCACCCGTGATGTTGCCCGTCACATCAACCGTTGGCTGGATGATCAAGTACAGCCTCGAAAGCGACACGAAATCACCGATGGACTTGCGCACGATCTCCGACTGGCAAATCCGCCCGCGCATTCTGGCGCTCGGCGGGGTCGCGTCCGTCGTCAGCATGGGCGGCGACGTGAAGCAGTACCAAGTGTTACTCGATCCCGACCGGCTGAGCGCATATCACGTCAGCGTCGCCGAGGTGCACGACGCGCTGGAGAAATCGAACGTCAACGTCCCCGGCGCATTTCTGCAAGCGCCGGGTCAGGAATACATCGTCACCGGCGTGGCGCGAATCCAATCGCTCGACGATGTGCGCGACACGATCGTCAAGTACGCCCAGGGCACGCCGATCTACGTCCGCAATGTCGCCGAGGTCAAGTTCGGCCCGGAGATCAAGCGCGGGGATGCCGCGATCAACCTCAAGAACGCGGTCATCGGCACGATCTCGAAAACGTACGGCGCAGATACGCTTGCCACGACCTACAAAGCCGAGCAGGCCCTACGCGACATCCAAAAACAGTTGCCGTCTGACGTGAAGATGAACATGCAAGTATTTCGGCAAGCCGATTTCATCGAAGGTTCAATCCGCAACCTCAAATGGGCGCTCATCGAAGGCGGCATTATTGTGACTATCGTGCTGCTGATCTTCCTGATGAACATCCGCGCGTCGTTCATTAGTTTTCTCGCGATGCCGACTTCGTTGTTGGCGGGCGTGATGGTGCTGAGAGCGTTCGGCGTCAGCCTCAACTCGATGACCATTGGCGGTCTGGCCATCGCCATCGGCGAAGTCGTGGACGACGCCATCATTGACGTGGAAAATGTTTTCCGTCGGCTTCGTCTCAATTGCGAATCGCCAAACCCAGAACCCACCATCGATGTTGTATTCAAAGCGAGCAGCGAAATCCGTAATTCGGTGATCTACGCGACTCTCATCGTGGGGATTGTGTTCCTGCCGATCTTTTTCCTCTCCGGCTTGGAGGGACGCATTTTCACGCCGCTGGGCCTAGCGTATCTGGGCTCATTGCTGTGCTCGCTAATTGTCGCGATGACGGTCACGCCCGCGCTCTGCTACCTGCTCATCGGCAACACCAAGAAGGAACTACGCGAAAGCTTCGTGGCCCACTGGCTCAAGAAATACTACGAGCGCCTGCTGCATTTCACCTTGCGTCACGTCTGGCCCGTTGTGATTCTTGTGGTGGTATTGATCGGCTTTGCCGTGGCGCTAATCCCGTTCTTTGGGCGTTCGTTCCTACCGGAGTTTCACGAGGGCAACTTCATCCTCGTGCAAAGTACGTTGCCGGGCACCTCGCTTGACGAATCCATGCGGCTCGGATACCTCGTGCGACAGAAGCTTCTAAAATATCCGCAGGTCGTCTCCATCTCGCAGCGGGCGGGGCGCAGTGAACTCGACGAGGACGCTCAGCCGCCGAACTTCAGCGAGTTCGACGTGAGGTTGGATTACGACCGCGACAAGAACATGCGGCCCGACGAGTTGCTCCGCCGCATCCGCGCCGACCTGTCGGAGATTCCGGGCGCGGTCTACGGCGTCGGCCAGTTCATCTCGCACCGCATGGATGAAATCCTGTCTGGCGTTCGGGCCCAAGTCGCGATCAAGATTTACGGCGACGATTTGGCGAAGTTGCGGCAGGCTGGGCAACAGGTGGTCGGTGTCATGCAGACCGTCAAAGGCGTGGAAGACCTCGCGCTGGAGCAGCAGATCGACGTGCCGCAGTTGGTCATCAAAGCTGACCGCGAACGGGCGAGCCGTTACGGAATCAATGCGGGCGATCTAGCCAAATCGGTCGAGACGTTGCTCAACGGGGTGACGATCTCCCAAGTGCTCGAAGGTCAGAAATCGTTCGACTTGTATTTGCGATTGCAAGACTCTGCGCGCAACGATGTCAACGCAATCCGCAACATCCTAGTGGACGCGCCCGCGCTATCGAAGGACGGTAACGCGAAAGTCCCGCTGCGAGAAGTGGCGAGCGTCGCGTTCGAGGACAAACCGTATTTCATCAACCGGGAAGACGTGCAACGGCGCATCGTCGTTTCCTGCAATGTGGCCGGCCGCGACCTCAACAGCCTGATCGCCGAAGCGCAGAAGAAAATCAACGAACAGGTCACTCCGAAGCTGCCGGGCGGCTACTTCATCCAGTACGGCGGGCAGTTCGAGAGCCAGCAACAGGCGCAACGCATCCTGATGCTGTTCGGCATCGGGGCTGTGGTGGGCATCTTCCTGATGCTGTTCCAAGCCTTCGGCACAGCGCGCGAGGCGTTGCTGGTGATGCTGAACCTGCCCCTGGCGTTGATCGGTGGCGTAATCGCGATTTTTCTAACTGGCAGCGACATGAGTGTGCCGGCCATGATCGGGTTCATCAGTCTCTTCGGCATCGCCTCGCGGAACGGCATCATTTTGATCAGCCATTACAACCAGCTTCGCAAAGAAGGCCAATCGCTCGCCGACACGGTCATCCACGGCTCGCTCGACCGACTCAACCCCGTGCTCATGACCGCCGCAACGGCGGCGTTTGGTCTTGTGCCATTGCTGTGGGGTGACGCGACCGGCAAGGAGCTGGAACGACCATTGGCGCACGTCATTTTGGGCGGCCTGTTCACTTCAACACTCCTGAACATGGTCGTCATTCCGACCTTGTACAACAAGATTGAAGAACGGCGCGAACAGCGTGCCACGAAAGCAAAGGGAGAAGCTGTCGCGGTTCAGCTTTCCCCTTCGGAAGCAAGAACCTAACCGTACAGAAGGAGACAAGATGAAGAAACGAATACTCGTCGTCGCACTGCTGGGCGTAGCGCTCGGCATCGCGAGGTTGCCCGCTGCTTGGGCCGCCGAAGAAGAACATGAACACACAGAAGGCAAGATGAAGATACCGGACACTGCTGCCGGCATCTGGTCGGAAGTGAAAGAACACGAGGAGCAACTCGGTAAGATCATCACGGACAAGAAACTCGACAAGGTGCACGAAGTCGCCTTTGAGATTCGCGACATGGTGAACGCGCTGCCGGACAAGTCCAAGGACCTTGCCGCCGACAAACTGGCGAAGGTCAAAACCAACACCAAATTCATTGCGGACCTTGCAGACCGTCTCGATAAATCTGGCGATGCAAACGATCAGGCCGGCACAGAAGCCAACTTCAAGAAGCTTCAAGGCATCTTGAAAACCATCGAAGCCCAATACGCACCCGAAATGCTCAAGTCAGCCGAGAAGAAGGAGTGAGAATCTGCTCGAAAACGCGGACTTCGTTAAATAACTAGGTGTGTGCAATCCGACGGCGGGGGGATTCCCCGCCGTTGCAGGCGGCAGCGTTCGTAGTTAGATCACTCTAGGGGCGGTCAGATTCGGCCCTCTGGATCTGCTTGAAGGTCCGCCGACCATTCCGGTTAAGCACGGAGAAGAATACGAATACGGTCATTGAGCCATGAATCAGTCACGGTTTGCACAACGCTCGCCGGGCGTAGTATACGCCTTGCTCGCCGCCGTTCTGTTTGGCGTGAGCACCCCCATCGCAAAGTTGCTTTTGGGCGAAATTCCCGCCGTCTTGCTTGCCGGTCTGCTCTATCTCGGGTCAGGGATAGGCCTCGGTATGTGGCTCTTTTGTCGCAGGTTGTTCTCCGGCGGCAGGCATCCCAAGGAAACTTCTCTGCGGGCCTCCAATCTTCCGTGGCTTTCTCTAGCGATCTTGAGCGGCGGATTACTCGGTCCAGTTCTGCTGATGATCGGTCTAGCGCGGACGACGGCAGCCAATGCGTCGCTGCTGTTGAACTTGGAGGGCGTATTCACGGCTGGCCTGGCCTGGTTCGTCTTCCGCGAGAACTTTGACCGGCGCATTGCGGCAGGGATGATTTTGATCACATTGGGTGGCGCGCTGCTCACATGGTCGGGACATTTGCAACTCAGGGTCCCATGGGCAGACCTAACGATTGCCGCAGCGTGTTTGTGTTGGGCCATCGACAACAATTTTACTCGCAATGTCTCGGCGGGTGACCCAATCTAAATCGCGGCGATCAAGGGTAGCGTGGCCGGCTTGGTGAATTGCGGCATTGGCTGGTGGCTTGGAGCGAAGATGCCCGCTGTGACGCCGCTGCTCGTCGCGGGGCTTGTCGGCCTTTTCGGATATGGCGTGAGTCTGGTGCTGTTCATTCTGGCGTTGCGCCATATCGGGACGGCCCGAACGGGAGCGTACTTTTCCACCGCGCCATTTCTAGGAGCAATTGTCTCGGTTGTTTTTCTGGCCGAACCGATCACAGGGTGGATACTCGTTGCCGGGCTCCTGATGGGTATTGGCGTCTGGCTTCATCTCAGCGAACGCCATGAGCACGTCCATGCTCACGAAGAAGTGACACACGAGCATCTACATGTACATAACGAGCACCATCGGCACGAGCATGAATCGGAAACGCCCATCATCGAACCACACAGTCACATTCACACGCACACAAAACTGACTCACTCGCACCCACACTATCCAGATATACACCATCGCCACGAGCACCAAACGAAGAAGAGTTAGATGAGCAAATGAATTGCTGGAGCTGTCGCAATGCTTGCGCCGACCATCTCCGTAACATCATTCATTAGAGGATCAGAACATGAGTAGTCCCGACATGGAATTCTGGGACAGCCGTTATCGCGTCGGCAGGATGCCATGGGACTTCAATGGCGTACCTCGTGATTTGTCGACCTATCTGCAATCAGTGGAGCCGGGCCGGGTACTGATTCCAGGCTGTGGATCGGGGTACGAAGTGCGAGCGTTCCACGAGCGCGGGTGGAATGTGCTGGCCATCGACTATTCGCCTGCTGCCGTGCTCCGCGCCCGGCAGGGCTTGGATGCGCTGGCTGACAAGATCCTGCTCGCGGATGTTTTTGATTACGACTGTCGCGGGCAGAAGTTTGACATGATTTACGAACGTACGTTTCTGTGCTCGCTGTCGCCCGATATCTGGCCGAAATACGCGCAACGTATGGCAGACTTGCTGGCGGATGGTGGAAGGTTAATCGGGTTTTTCTTCTACGGTCAGGAAGACGAACCGCCCCCCTATCCGCTGACGGAAACGGAAGCGCAGCAGTTGTTGGGCAAGAAATTCGCGCGAACGGCGGACGCGCCCGTGACGGATTCGCTGCCGCTGTTTGCAGGAAGGGAGCGTTGGCAGGTGTGGACAAAGAAATAGCACGTCGGAGGAAGGGGCCCTATGATCGGATCCAGACAAACACTGGTGGCGAGCTCTGTCATACTCGCGCCCAGCATTTTCATTGGCTGCACCAGCGTCCGACCGGATGCGGCATTCCTGGATATCCAGCAGACTGTTACGGGACGCACAGGTCAGAATCTTCACTGGATACCGTCGTTGGCAAAAACGCTTTGTGAGTGTGATTTGCGTACGCGTATTCCATATCAGTTACAGTTGCGGGCAAAGGGACTCCCCATCTCTGGAACGAAATCTCCGGTGGGGTGAACACCCCATAACGCCCGCACAGCTTTCCAAGTTATGATTTCTAGCCCATGAAAAACAAAGCGTTTTTCCAAAATAAACCGTCAGTCAGCGCACGATTGTTGGTGCCGACTATGGAGTCGAACCAAACCCAACCTTCGATAGAGTCAGGTAAACTGACGACCGCTACGGCACTGGCCGTGACTGCGACACTGACACTGCTAACGACGGTCCACCTGTGGGCTGCCGAGGAACATCACCATGAAGCGACCAGAGCGGGCAGTGCCCAGATGGATGCTGGCCCGGCCATGATTGACGTTTCCGCCTATCCCAAGGCCGGGCAGGACAGCTACCCGCTGTTCACAGAGAAGTGTGCTCAATGTCACCACCTCAACCACACCATCAACTCCGACCACCACGCGCTGCCCGACGAATGGGAAAGCATTGTCAATCGCATGCGGCGCAAGCCCGGCTCCGACATCAACAAGAAGGAAGCCGAACAGATCATTGAGTTTCTGACGTACGACAGCAGTGTCCGCAAAAAAGCTGTGGTCGATGAAATGCTGGCCATGGCCACCCCCAAAGAGAAGAAAGCCGCCGAAGACAAGATCAAGGAAGTCTACGCGAAGTACGGCCAACATTTGCCGATCGCGGTGGAACCGATTTCTCAAAGACGCTTTCAGCCGAACGCCAACAGCGAACATGAGGGTATGAAGGACATGGGCGAAAACCCGGCAGGCGATCACAAAGAACATCCAGTAGAACAGAAATGATTGCTGAGCACCACGATGGCCCGCGACGAACGGTTGCTTCGGTTCCGTGGCGGGCTGGTCGCAGCGCAACGAAAGAGGCTTTATGATGAACCAAACTAACGGATGGATGGGCGGATGGACGGGCGGAGGGATGTGGATTTGGGCGGTGACCGGCGTACTGGTGGTTGTCCTGCTGGTCGTCGTGATTGGCAAGATGTCCAAGAAATAATCGTGCGAACATAACCCGCCGATGAAGTGACAGCGACAATCAAGAAAGAAACATGACGATGAAAGAATCGAAACCCGTGACCAAGGATCCCATCTGCGGAATGACCGTGGACGAAGCAACCGCTCTCCACGCCGAACGCGTTGGAAAGACGTTCTACTTCTGCAGCGACCAATGTCGGCAGAAGTTTCTGTCCACGCCTGCCGGTGCCAAGTTGGAGGAAAAGCCTGGCTGCTGTTGTGGGTAATATCCGCGAGCACGAGCTTGGTGACCTTAGCACGCACGGAATGCGCCCGTGATTTCTGACCAATATATTTGGTTGGTGTGGGCCTGCTCGTTTCTTGTGCCGTGGGTCGCGCTGTTTACCTTCTTCCCTCAGCATCGCAAGATCATGTGGTGGGCGAGTCTTTTCACTGCACCGTTCGGATTGACCGAACCAATTTTTGTTCCTGCTTACTGGAATCCGCCCAGCCTCTTTCATCTGGCACAAACCACGCGCTTTGATATTGAGAGCCTGATTTTTTGCTTCGGCATGGGTGGCGTGGGGGCGGTGACGTATAACGTGCTGACTCGTCGGGTGGACCAGCCAATGAGTGAAGCGGGGAAGCGTGAGCCACTCCACCGGCATCACTACAAAGCGCTGGCCGCGCCGTGGGTGGCGTTTCTGGTCCTGTACTGGTTTCCATGGAATCCGATTTATCCGAGTCTGACCGCCATGCTTATCGGCGCGGTGGCCACCGTCGCCTGCCGACCGCATCTGAAAGTAAAAATCTGCGTTGGCGGCATTCTTTTTCTCACCATTTACATTCTATTCCTGCAATTTCTGGAGTTGATGTCGCCGGGCTACATCGCGCGGGTATGGAATCTCCAGGCACTGACAGGAATCCAGTTGTTTCACATGCCGCTGGAGGAGATGCTGTTCGCCATCTTCTTCGGAATGTATTGGTCCGATGTTTATGAGCACTTTACCTGGATGCGCGCCGTGCCCATTCGAGACCAGAAACCAATCTCGACTGTTCTTTTGCCAAGAGGAGAACTGAAATGAAACGAACACAATTATGACCAAAGACCCGATTTGCGGAATGACCGTGGACGAAGCCACCGCGCTCCACGCCGAGCGTGATGGAAAGACCTTCTTCTTTTGCAGCGAACACTGCCGGAAAGAGTTTTTGTCAGCACCCGCCTCTGCGAAGCACGAAGAGAAGCCGCACGGCAAAGATATTTACACCTGCCCGATGCACCCCGAAGTGCAGCAGGACCATCCCGGCGATTGCCCCAAGTGNNCCGAGCTGCGCGACATGACGAGGCGTTTCTGGGTTGGCACGGTGCTCACATTGCCAGTCTTCGTGCTGGCGATGGCGCATACGATCCCGGCTCTCGGTCACGAAAGCTGGGTGATGAGTGATGTGTCGCGTTGGATTCAATTCGTTCTCTCGACGC
>PLZV01000031.1 GCA_003152315.1 Verrucomicrobiota bacterium | reverse complement strand
GGTGATAGTCACTTGCGCCATCGCCAAAACAGGAATGCACAGAACACCCAAGACGCACGCCATCGCTACATTTACTGGTTTGACGATATGTCTCTTCAAAAGGCTCATGTCTTCTCCAATCCCCGTCTTGCTTGAACCCCAATCGACATTGGCTTTGTACCAAACAACGTCGCCCGACTTCTTTACCTACCTCGACATACTAGAAAACCCCGGCTCCAAAGTCAAGATGGAAGCGAAAATATCTGCTATCAGGCGGGTTCCGAGTTCCTTATGGCTGTTTTGTAATCAACGGTAACCATCATAAAGGTCTATATACCAATTGGATAAGAAAATTCATCGATCTGGCAGCGGTTTTCGTGAGGATTGACCGACTATTTTGTTCCAAACCAAGCGGATACCGGTGCCTGACCCTTACTGCTCGGAAACGACCCGGAAATCGATCTGGCGCTTTAAAACGTCAACGCGCGCGACCTGTACGCGGACCTTGTCACCAATCTGAATCACGCGTTTGGTGCGTCGCCCGACAAGACGTTCCAGTCGCTCATCGTACTGGTAGAAATCGTCTTCCAGCGTAGAGACATGGACGAGTCCCTGGACCAGGCTTTCCGGTAGCTCAACGAAGATGCCGAAATTCCGCACCGTGCACACCACGGCATCCATTACCGCCAGTTTGCCGCGCTCCAATTGTTGCTGGAAGTACTCCAACTTCTTCAACTCCACTGACTCCTCTTCCGCCTCGGCTGCTACGCGTTCCGTCTGGGAGATGTGCTCGGCGGCGCGGGTCAACTCCTGGAGACTGTATCGGCGCGGCGTAGTTTTCCCTCCCGCCAACAAAGTCAGCAGCGTGCGATGCACGATCAAGTCGGCATACCTGCGGATCGGCGACGTAAAATGGGTGTAGAACTTCTTGGCCAGCCCGAAGTGGCCCACGGGAACGGGTGAATAGCGGGCCCGCTTGAGCGAACGCAACAAGGCCAGGTTGATGGCATACTCCTCCGGTTTGCCTTCCACCTGCTTCAGGAGCTTCTGCAGCTCCTGGCGGTGCGCCACGTCGCCGACCTTGTAACCGAAACTCTGCGCGTATTGCCGAAAATCGCGCAATTTTTCCAGGTCGGGGTCATCATGGATCCGGTAGATGCACGGAATTTGCAACTGGCAGATGTGCTTGGCGACCGCTTCGTTCGCCGCCAGCATGAACTCCTCAACGAGCTGGTGGGAAATATCATAGTAGATTTTCTCGATATGCGTCGGTTTTCCGTTCTTATCGAGGCGAACTTTGACTTCGGGAAACTCCAGGTTCAGCGAACCCTGCGCGAAGCGCTGCTGCCGGAGGTGTGAAGCGAGTCGCCACATCTTTTTCAATTCGCGGGTGAGTTCTTCGTGCTCGTCGCGCGATTGCAGGCGCGCAAAAGCTTCCTTGTACGTCAGCCGTTGCCGGGAACGGATGACGCTGAGCGCGAACTCCATTTTGCGAACCACCATTTTGGGCGTGAATTCGATAAACACCGACTGCGTGAGGCGATCTTCATTGGGCCGCAGGCTGCACAGGTTGTTCGACAACTTCTTGGGCAACATGGGCAAAACGCGGTCCACGAGATAAACACTGTTCCCGCGCGCGTGGGCCTCGCGGTCGAGCGGGCCGTCGGGCTGGACGTAGTGCGAGACGTCGGCGATGTGCACGCCGAGCCGCCAACCCCCGCCCGGCAATTCGTCCACATTCACCGCGTCGTCAAAATCCTTCGCGTCATCGGGATCAATGGTGACGATGAACTTCCCGCGCAGGTCGAGCCGGTGTTCGTATTCCGCCGGTGATATCTTCTCGGGGATGCGGGCGACTTCCGCCAGGGTTTGTTCCGAAAAGTCGATCGCGAGTCGATGCTTGCGAATGATGGCCATGATATCCACGCCGGGCGCGTCGGATTTGCCAAGCACCTCGACGATTTCGCCTTCGGGGCTCGTGTGGCGCGATTTCCATTCGAGCAGCTTGACCACCACCTTGTCGCCAACCTGCGCATTCAACGCGGGTCGCGTGTAAACGTCATGCGGCATGCGCGGGTCGTCGGGGATGACGTAGTGGACGTGCTGGCCCTTCTGCAAAGTGCCCACGACGATTTCACTCGCGCGCTCCAGGATGCGAATAACCACGCCCGCGGGTTTATCGGCCGCCTTGAATTTCCGCCGGTCGCGATGCAACCGGACCACCACCTTGTCACCGTGCAACGCAACCCCGGTATCTTCTCCCGCGACATAGATGTCGGGCCGCGGCTCGGCGGGAGTCGTCGTTTCGGCGGGTGGTTCGGGGCGCAGAAAGGCAAAGCCCTTTTCATTAAACTCGATTCGTCCCACGACCAAATCGGCGTCGTGCGGGAGGACGAAACGGTCGGTGCGGACGCGGACGACCTCGCCTTTGTCCAGCATTGCAGCGAGAACCCGGCGGAAGTCGCGGCGCTCGGTGGCGTTCAGGCGAAGTTTTTTGCCCAACTCATCGCGGCGGAGCGGGTGGTAATTCGGTGTGGCGAGAAGCGTCTGGATTTTCTGGCGGATGTCCATTAGAGTGCGCGGCACGTTAGCACGGGCGGATAAGCCCACCAATGAAAAAGTTTTTCCTCAAGCTCGCGTTTCTGGTGTTGTTCCTTGCGCTTGGCTTTCTCGGCTGGCGCAATTTTGAATTGCGCCGAACGTTGAGCGACTTGCGGGGCGAGATCACGCAGCTCGAACGGGAGCGCCGTGACCTGCAGAGCAAGGTTTCCGCCACGCAGCGCGGTCCGAAGCCGGAAGAACAGGCCGGGGACCGCCAGCGCATCGAGGAACAGACCAGCGAACTGCGCGGCCTGCCGTTCAAGAATCCGGTGAAGTACAAAATCATCGACCGCTCGGAATTGCGCCGCGTGCTCGTGGACAAGGTGAAGGAACAATATACCGAGCAGGAAATGCACGATTACAGCCGCACGCTGGCGGCGGTCGGGCTGGTTCCCGAAGGCACGGATCTGCTCAACATCCTGGTGAGCCTTTATAACGAGCAGGTCGCGGCCTTCTACGTTCCCGAGGAGCATGAGCTGTACACGTTCAAAGACCTCGTGTTTTCCGGCAATCTCGACAAGATGCTGCTCTCGCATGAACTCACGCATGCGCTGCAAGACCAGAATTTTGACCTGTTGAAATTCCCGCTCAAGGTGAAAACCAACGATGACCTCGCGTTGGCCACCTCCGCGCTCATCGAGGGCGACGCCACCGTGCTCATGACGCGCTGGTACGTGGAGAACGTCGACCCGAGCAAGATGTTGGGCGACCTCGGCGCGATGTTCGGCCAGAACACGGCCAAACTCCGCGAGGCGCCGCCGTACTTGCGCGAGTTGCTGATGTTTCCGTACCAGGAAGGCCAGCAATTCGCGACGACGCTGTACAGCTCCGGCGGCACAGCGGCCATCGATGCGGCGTTTCGCAATCCGCCAACGACCACGAAGGACATTCTGCATCCCGACAGGTTTCTGCAGCAGCGCGCCACGCCGGAGCATCTCGAACTTCCCAAGCTCGAAGCCGGCGATTGGCGGTTGATCGGCAATAATACCCTCGGCGAGTTTGGCACGCGCTTTGTCCTGGAGCAGGGCATGGGAATCTACGACGCGCATGTCCTGGCGGAAGGGTGGAACGGTGATCGTTACCAGGTCTACGAACGGGGCACGAATGGGCCGACCGCCCTCGTGTGGGTGACAGCCTGGGAAACGGAACCGCAGGCCACCGAGTTCGCCGGGGCATACAAAAAGGTGATCGAGAAACGGGCTGCGACTCCCGCCCCAAGCCTGCGCATCCATCGCGATGGCAAACATGTTACCGTCCTACAATCACCCGACCCCGCCTTCGTGGATTTGTGGGAAGCGGCCCATGTCGCTGGCAAGACCAACTAACACCGCCGGTCCAAGCAAGAGCGCGTCGTCCCGAACTGCTGGCTTTCACTTTTATCAAGTCCCAGAACTACTACTGCTGGCCACACCAGCATTGGAACAGCCGCCCAAAAAACGGCCACCATCAATTGTCCCTGCGTGAAGTCGACGCGGGGAAAAATCAAATAAGCCTCTGTCAGGAACCAACTTACTCCCCAAATGCCGCCAATAATGCCACTTGCCAAGTGGACGGATTTATTGGCGATGACGGGAAAAAGTCGGGGGATGATTTGCAAAATGACGGTAACCGACACGAGCATCGTCGCCAGCGAGGCAAAGCCCGACATCCGTTCATGGAAAGTAAGATCATGTGTGGACAGAATCCATGCGACAGCCAACGAGTAAATGACGAGAATCGCGGCAAATATAAGACCGGCCCGCATCCGCTGCTGCGTCTTGTCCGTGCTGCTGACTTTTTTGAATTCCATATTGAGCGAGCTCGCCTGTCCGATTCTCCCAACGGCGATCTCGAAGGCTTTTTGTTCGGTCAATCCCGATTTCATCTGGCATTCCACATCGTCGCGCAGATGGTTTTCGAGTTCCTCCAGCGGCACGGGAGTTTTGATCCCGGCGTCGAGCATCTGCTGTCGCCATTTGCTGATGGCGGTGTCGAGGTTAAACATAATTCTCTCCCCACAGGCCCGTCAGGACCGTGTGAACTTTCATCCACTGTTCGCGCTGTTCGTCCAGCGCGCGCTTGCCGTCCTTCCTGAGCGAGTAATACTTCCGCTTCCGCCCGTTCTCCATTTCTACCCAGCGGGACTTGATCCAGCCATTGCTCTCCATTCGATGCAACACGGGGTACAGCATTCCATCCGTCCATTGGATGTCGTCCCGGGAACGGGCCTTGACGTCCTGGATGATTGCGTAACCGTAGCTTTCACCCCGCGAGAGCAGGGACAAAATGAGTGGCTCCGCCGAGGCCGCCACGAGTTCCTTTTTCAGCATGGGAACATTATACATAGCCATGCTATGTATATCAAGGCTGAAAAAATGTCGTGTTTCGGTTGCGTTCTAAGTTGGCCTTGCGCGCGCGACGTCCCGTCAGGACGGGACGGCTATACCCGGAGATGGATTTCGCCTGTGTATCGTTATATGATAATTCTGCTGGACACAGTGTGCTGGGATGGGTATAGTCGGACCAGTTCTTTGACAAGTGAAAGCCTACCTCGATAAAGCTTCCTCCTTCGCCAAGGCTACGGAGGGCGAGACGAGGGCCAAGAGCGGGCATTTTTGCCAGGGGAGAAGGGGACGCAAAAACATGTGTTTCTGCGAAACGAACCGGATTGATTTCACTCGCAAAACAGGGGTTAAGGCATTGTGGCGGAAAGGAATAGGGCGACACAAACGGAAGATTACAAACGGGTTCGTTTTCCGCGAAAACAGCATCGCGGCGTTTGTCGCGGAAGTATAGCGGTGGCGTTTGCCGCACACGACAGTGGTGTCTCGTCTCCGCCAAAGCGCTTGCGTCACCTGGATCTCCCGGCGAAGGCTTGTCGAATTAGGACGCTACCAGTGTTTTCCGCTGATTGACCAATGCCGGGCGCTGGGCTATGCTGGATGAACTCTGAGGGTCGCGAATGCCAAATCACACGACAATTGATAAAAAGAAGATCCGCGAAGCGGTGCGACTATTGCTGGAAGGCATCGGCGAAGACCCGGATCGCGACGGCTTGCGCGACACGCCGGACCGCGTGGCGCGGATGTACGAGGAGATTTTTGGGCAGGGGGAAGAGGACCCGCATGTCGCGCTCAGCAAGAAGTTTGACGAGCACCACCACGAAGTCGTGCTCGTCAAAGGCATTACTTTTTTCTCGATGTGCGAGCATCATCTGATGCCGTTCTTTGGCATGGCACACATCGCATACATTCCCAACGGTCATATCGTCGGCATCTCGAAGTTGGCGCGGGTCGTGGAATCTTTCGCCCGCCGTCCGCAGGTGCAGGAGCGCATGACCAGCCAGATCGCCGACATCATCAATCAGGAGCTCAAGGCCGATGGCGTGGCGGTCGTCTGTGAGGCCGTGCACACCTGCATGACGATGCGCGGCGTAAAACAGCCGAGCGCGTCGGTCATCACCTCCGCCATGCGCGGCGCGTTCGAGAAGAATGTCACCAGCCGCACCGAAATCATGGCATTGATCTACGGCAAGTCGACGGCCTGATGAAGAAGGTTTACATCAAGACCTACGGCTGCCAGATGAATGAGCGCGACAGCGAAGCCGTGGCCGCGATATTGCGCGCGCGCGGTTACGCCATCATCCCCTCGGAGCGTGACGCCGATGTGATCCTGCTGAACACCTGCAGCGTCCGTGACCTCGCCGAGCAAAAGGCCATCGGCAAAATGACCACGCTCGCGCATCTCAAGCGCCGCAAGCCCGACCTCGTGCTGGGTTACCTCGGTTGCATGGCCCAAAGCCGCGGCAGCGCGCTCGCGGAGAAACAGTCCGCGGTCGATCTGGTTGTGGGCACCCAGCGGTTTCATCATGTCCCCGATTACCTCGATCAGATTTTCACGCGGCGCCGTGAAGAGGCCGATTCGTATGACGAAGAACTGAAGGCCATCGTGGACATTGCGGAAGAGCCCGGCAGCGAATCGACGATCAAAGACCACGTCCTCGGCACGAACGGCAACCGACAGGCCACCGCGTTCGTCAGCATCATGCAAGGTTGCGACATGTACTGTTCGTTCTGCATCGTGCCGTACACTCGCGGCAGTGAGCGGAGCCGGCCGATTGCGGAAATCGTCGAGGAAGTCCGGCAGCTCGTCGGCCAGGGTGTGCAGGAAGTGACCTTGCTGGGCCAGATCGTGACCAGCTACGGGCGCAATGACATTCGGAAACGGAACGGCAAGTCGGCTTTCGTCCAACTCCTCGAGGCCGTGCACGAAGTGAAAGGGCTGGAGCGCATCCGCTTTACGTCGCCCCACCCGAAAGGGTTTGGGGACGATCTTGTCGCGGCCTATCGCGATCTGCCGAAACTCTGCGAGCACGCGCACTTGCCCGTGCAGAGCGGCTCGAACCGGCTGTTGAAGGCCATGAACCGCGGTTACAGCCGCGAGTGGTATTTGCAGATCCTCGACAAACTCCGCGAGGCGCAGCCGAACATCGCGATCAGCACCGACGTCATTGTGGGTTTTCCCGGCGAAACCGAAGAGGACTTCGAGCAAACCGCGTCGCTTATGCGCGAAGTGGAATTCGACCAGGCCTATATCTTCAAGTACTCGCCGCGCCGCGACACGCCCGCCGCCGAGTTGCCCGACCAACTCAGCGACGGCGAGAAGGAAAAGCGCAATCAGATGGTCCTGGAAATCCTCAACGAACGCATGGCGCGCAAGAACCAGGAACTCGTCGGCCAGACCGTTGAAATCCTTGTCGAAGGCCGCAGCGAGAAAGCCGGCAAACGCATGTTCGGCCGCACGCGTACCAACAAGATCGTGCTCTTCGACGGCGACGAGCGTCACCGGGGCGAATTGCTGCCAGTGCGCATCGAACGCGCCACCACCATCACACTCTACGGCGATCCCGCCATCCATAACCTATGACACGACTAGCCATCACTTCGACGATCATCGGCGCCGCGATCATTGCCGGCCGACTCCCGGGCATCATCAACCCCGACAAGTTCATCGCCCACGCGCGAAAATTTCCGCGCTCGGTGTTGTGGGGACGCATCCTCATGGGAATCTGCGCGGTATGGGCGGGTATTGTCATGTACAACGCCGCGGTCGACGATTTTGCGTGGCTCAAGCCGGTGATTGTCATCGGGGTGCCGATCTGCTACTGGCTCGTGATCCAGTTCGCCGACCAGTTTCTCGCCATTCGTGGGCTGGCCGCACTGCTCCTGCTGATATCCAAGGTCACGCTCAATGCCGCCGATATCAGCGACTCGCCCTCGCGCCTCATTGTCACCGTATTGGCCTACCTCTGGGTTTGCGTCGCGGTCTGGATGGCCTCCGCGCCGCACCAGGTCCGTGATTGGGTCAACGTTGTCACCGCCAATGCCACTCGTTGCCGCGCCGCCTGTTCGGCGGGCGCCGTGGTCGGCGTGTTCCTGGTTCTGCTGGGCCTGTTCGTGTACTAGGCACGCCGTCGCCAAGCTTTCAGCCGTGTTTGACTTGCGCACGGAATGCGACTTCTGCGATTATAACCTGCGCCGGAGCCGATGGACTATCACCTGCATCAACAGGGCCTGACTGACGGTGTTTTTCCGCTGGAGGAATTGCGTCGCCGCCGACAAGCCGGGGAGTTGACGGGCACGGAACTGGTCTGGTGTCAGGGCATGGTCGAATGGCAAGCGTTGGATGCCGTGTTGCAACGGGAGACGCCGGCTGATAGCCCCGCGCCACCGGCTCCTGCAGAATCGGAATCGAAGCTAATTCCCACCTTAATGATGGTTGGGGTCGTTTTTGGGGGCGTGATTGTCTTAACGCTATTTGGATTCCTGATGTTGTATGGTGTTCATGGCCTTCCACCGACTTTGCGGGAAGCGGTCTCGACAGCGGAACGACCGAGAAGGAGAACCTCGGCCCTGGCGGAGGCCAGTAAGCCCATCAAATGGACCACCAATACGCTGACGGCGGCGCAGATGGCGGTGAAGCAGAAGGAGTTTCGCACCCGCCAGTACCTGGAAGGCTACGAGAAATATAGTGAGCACAATCCGGCGTATGACGCGGATGCCGTACAGATGATCAAGACGTGGATCGACACCAACTACGGAGGCCCGCTTCAAACCAACAACACCGTGGTCGTGGAAATGTGCGATCGGCTGGCGGCCAATCCCGCATGCGATGATCCGCTGGTGTTATCATTGACTGCTGCCAACGAGATCGAGATGCACGAAGCGGTGCGGCGATTCGACCGCGCGCTGAAAGGCTATGAGCATTCCCAGTACAAGGCCTATCCCCGGCTGTACGCGACGGTGTCGCTGGCCGACAGGTTGGTTGACTTGCATCGTGAACCCGACCGCGTCCGGGAGTTGGATCATTCGGCGAGACGATTGCTGAAAGAAACGTTGCAGGACGGCAGTATCCAACCCGAGGACCAGGCGGAGTTTGCGGATATCCTGATCGCCGGCTGGGGGAGTGGATTCCTCGAGCGCAACGCGGCGGCGGTTCCCCGGATTGCCGAGGCGGCCGGAGAACGTTACCAGTGGCTGGCGCTGATGCTCGAAGGCGAACATCAGGTTGTTGACGCCTGGAAAGCGCGCGGAAACGGTTATGTAAATACGGTAAAGCCGGAAGGCTGGAAAGGCTTTGCCGATCATCTGGCCCTCGCCCGCGCCAGTTTCACCAAGGCATGGCGGCTCCGTCCCGATCTTCCCTTCGCCGCCTGCCGAATGATTTACGTCTCGCTGGGCGAGTCCGATCTCCACGAAATGCGGTTGTGGTTCGATCGCGTCGTCGCGATCCAGATCGATTATCCCGGGGCATGGAACAACCTGCGTTGGGGACTTCGTCCGCGCTGGTACGGTGACCCCGACTCCATGCTGGCTCTGGGCATCGCGGCCGCCAATACCCGGCGCTACGATACGGATGTCCCGCGCAAACTCAATGATTCGATTTCCGACGTGGAGACGGAATCCAAATTGCCGCCCGGCGAGCACATCTATGGACGCAACGATATCTGGCCCCACGTGCAAGAAATGTATGCGGGCTACCTCGCGGAACCCTCCCAGGCCAGTCTGCGCGATGGCTGGCGCACCTCCTATTCCATCGTCGCTTTCCTCGGCGGCAAATATGATGAGGCGCGGACCCAGTTGGAGCTGCTCAATTGGCACCCACTGGAAAACAACTCGGCGCGGTGGGGCCGGGACCTGTCCCTGATGCCCTTCGAAGTCGCCGCGCGCACCGGTCCCTTGGGGTTGCAGATTGCCTCCGCCGAATCCCACCGCGCGGACGGTGACACAGTCGGTGCGTTGAAAATGTACCGGGAGCTGGACGCGGCGACCAAGGCCGATGAGCGAACGGCCACCTTTGTGCGCGACCGCTTGGCGACGGTCGAGATGGAACAACGCCTGAAAACGGGTGAGTGGGTCGATTTCCTGCCGGCGGGAACCAACTCGCCGGGCTGGGCGGTCCAGTATGGCAAGTGCCTGAAGGCAGAAGTTGGCGCTCTCGATATCCAATCCGGTCAGACCGGCCACAGCATCGTCTCGCGCGCGCAGGTTGGGCCCAATTTCGAAGTCCGCGGCAGCTTCGAGGTGGTGCAAACATCGACCAAATCCTTCCAGGCCGGGCTGGTCATGGGCATGCCGCAGTTCGGTTACCTCGGCTGGTATGGCTTCCGCATGAAACGCAACGCGGATGAAGGCGACGTGGTCGCGTTCGCGCAAGGCTGGAGCACGACGCAGCTTGTCAAACCGGTCACGCTCAATAGCGATACGAATTCGTTTACCTTCCGTTTCCAGGGCGGCCTGGTCAGCGCCACGGTGAATGGCCAAACGATTTTCAAGAATGCCAAACCGCCCTACAACGACAAGGTCCCAAAGAAAGAATGCCTCCTGGGTCTGGGCGCGTACAACGACGCCAACGAGACGGTCATCCGCTACCGCAACGTGCAGGTCCGCAAACTGTAGTTTATCCCGACGCTGTTTTCGCGGCAATTTCCCCCCAAATTCGCTTCCCAATCCCTCTGTTTTCGACCTCAAGAATGGGTCAATTCTCGCCAAACGAACCGGATTGCTTTTTCTCATTCCCATTCGTGTAACTTGTTGTGGCCCTGTTTGATAGATGCTGTTTTGCAGGCTAAACCAATCCGGTTCGTTTCGCAGAATTGCATGTTTCGAGGTCCTCCTTGTCCGCCGAAGCCTTGGCGAAGGCGGCCCACCCTTTCTTGATGCTTCCGCCCGACCCCGCGTACTTGAAAGTTGGACGTTTAACGTTGGATGTTGAACGTTCATTTGTCCAGTCTACCCCTCCGACCCCGCCATGTCCAGCAAAAAGTATCCATTACCGATACAGCCGCTCAGGGTCCGCTCCGAAGCACGTCGACGGGATTCCTACTCGCCAAGTGTGGCTTCCTTTTCCTCTCCCCTTGGGGGGAGCCGAGTCTGCGAGACGCCGTTGTCGTATAGGGCAAAGGATTACAGGTGAGGCGCATCCGCCCTCTTTTGTGTCTTTCCTCTCCCCTTGGGGGAGAGGAGTAAGGTGAGGGGTATCCCCATCCTCACGATTCAAGCTCGCCTCAAGCCGGTTGCTTGGAAATCTTTCCCCAAACCGCGATGGAGGTGACGACCAGTATCCAGAACGGGAACACCGCGATGCCCGGTATCGCTTCGGCGATCAAGCCGGGAAGAATCAGCCACTGCCGGCCGAGGATGAGGAACAAGAGAAAAGCCGTCACCACATCAAGCAGCCATTGCAGTGGCGGCGCGAATGCAACCGCTACCGCAAGCACATCCGAAATCGCTGCGACCGCAAACGCCAGCACAAGCCGGTGCTTCCGATAAACAGCTTGCGCCGGCTCAATCCGTGGCGGCGCCTCTGTTGGACGCGGCGTGTCCTCTTTCGGTAGTAATTCCCAATCGGCCATTGGGCTACAAGATACCGGAATCTTGCGGCACTGCAACCACCGGTATGGAGGGCCACGCTCCGTCGTGGCCGCATCGACCGGACGGACGCGACGGAGCGCGTCCCTCCAAATTAAGGCGTCGTTTAATTCACGCCCAGCAATTCCACCTCAAACACCAGCGTGGCATTGGGGGGAATCACGCCACCCGCGCCCCTTGCGCCGTAGCCGAGTTCGGGCGGAATGGTGAGCTTGCGAATTCCGCCCACCTTCATTCCCACAACGCCCTGGTCCCAGCCCTTGATGACCTGGCCGGCTCCGAGTTGGAAGCTGAACGGCTGTCCGCGGTCCTTGGACGAGTCAAGCCGAGGCCGACATTAATCGGCCGAGACGTCGCGATGTTGTTTTCGCGACAACTGAGCACCGCTAACCCAGCCAGCCCGTATAATGGACCGACACGCTCTTGCCAGTCACGGCCTCGGCACCCGTGCCGATTTTAGAATCTTCTTTTTTTAATTCGGTCACAGTAGCTCCTGGTTGAGTGGGCGCAACGATGGCCGGTTGTGACGCCGCCGGTGCGTTCGAATCTGGTCCATTCTGCTTCTGGCACGCCGAAGCGAGGACGACGAGACAAAGCGCCAACGAACGAAGGGTTCGATCCATGCCTAATTCACCCCAGCAATTCAATCTAGGTTGTGCGCCGGTCTTTTACCCCGAAGCATTTCGGGGCCCGACCGCGCACATCCATCGACCGAGGGTCTCCCTTAATTCACCCCCGCAAATCCGCACGCGCTGTAGCCGCACCCTTTAGGGTGCGTTCTAATTCACACCCAGCAATTCCACTTCAAACACCAACGTCGCATTCGGGGGAATCACGCTACCCGCGCCCCTTGCGCCGTAGCCGAGTTCGGGCGGAATGGTCAGCTTGCGAATTCCGCCCACCTTCATTCCCACAACGCCCTGGTCCCAGCCCTTGATGACCTGGCCCGCTCCGAGTTGGAAGCTGAACGGCTGTCCGCGGTCCTTGGACGAGTCAAACTTCGTGCCGTCCGTGAGCCAGCCCGTATAGTGGACCGACACGCTCTTGCCAGTAACAGCCTCGGCACCCGTGCCGATTTTAGAATCTTCTTTTTTTAATTCGGTCACAGTAGCTCCTGGTTGTGTGGGCGCAGCGGTTGTGGGTTGAATTGGCGCCCCAATCGGCGGCGGCGATACCGCATCCGCTGCTGATTGAGTTGCCGTAACAGTTGCCGGTTGCGCTGCCGTAGCGGCAGCTGTAGCCGCAGGCGCTGACTGCGGTGCTGCCGCCTGGTCTTGTTTAGGCGCCTCGCTCTGGGAGCAAGCCGTCCCAAGGACAACCAGCGCGAGAACGAACGAGTACGTGGCGGCAAATCGATGCAACGTCATGGATGTATTCTTCATGGTCATGACGGAAAGTGTAGCGACCGCGAACATCGATTGCAAGTGTAGCGGCCAGCGGAAGTTTCGGCACTGCGACTCTCTCGGTCCGATATGTTTCATCGTATCGGAGATTGTGACAACGACCTCGACTTTCACGCGAGACAGGCGTTTACTGGCTTTCGTAGAAGCTGGAAAAGCCCTGTGAAAGCTCTCCGAATCCTTGTTGCGATTGTCCTCCTTGCCCTGGCCGGCAAAGCAAGCGCGCAGACCTTGACTACGCTGCATCAGTTCAGCGATGGACCTGACGGTCGCTCCCCAACCAGGGGCCTCATCCAGGGCGATGATGGTTATTTCTATGGGACGACGTTCAGAGGGGGAACGAACAATGATGGCACCGTATTCAAGATTAATCCAGCAGGGACGCTGACTACGCTGTGGCAATTTGGCGGCGGCGCTGACGGTAGCAACCCCGACGGGGGACTTACCAAAGCCACTGATGGCTACCTCTACGGGACGACCGCCGGAGGAGGGACGAACCGCGCTGGTACTGTGTTTAGGATCACTTCAGCCGGTGCATTGACCACGCTATATCAGTTTGACGGGCGCGCTGACCGCGGCACCCCAGAAACACTCGTCCAAGGCAGAGACGGTGATTTCTACGGGACGAGCCTCGCACTCTTTGGCACTGTATTCAGAATCAATTCAGCGGGCACATTGACCACCCTATGGCGCTTCAGCAATGGCGCTGACGGCGGCAACCCGGAGGGCAAGCTCGTCCAGAAAAGCGACGGCTATTTTTACGGGACGACATCACAAGGGGGCACGAATCGCTGGGCACCGTGTTCAAGATTAGTTCTATGGGCACGCTGACGACACTGTACAGCTTTAGTGACGCTGGTCGTGGCGGCTGCCCCCGTGGTGGCCTTGTGAAGGGTAATGACGGCACCCTTTACGGGACGGTTTCTATAGGGAAGAATGGCCATGGAATGGTCTTCAAGATCACTTCGGGGGGTACTCTGACTGTGCTTCATCAGTTCAGTGGTGATGAAGGTGATTTCCTATTCGATGGCCTTGTTCAGGGCAGTGACGGCTGTTTCTACGGAACTACTGCCAGTTTGAAAACACGCCTAGGAACTTTGTTCAAGATAAGTTCGACCGGCGCGTTGACAACGTTGCATCGATTTATCGGTGGCGCAGACGGCAGCATCCCCCAGGGGACGCTTGTTCAAGGCAACGACGGTTATCTATACGGGACGGCCGATGGCGGGACAAACGACGCAGGTATAGTATTCAAACTCTTCGTTCCACCCAATTCACCACTCAAGCATCACTGAAGGCCAGTTTACGTGCTTCCCCAGCCTCATATGGCCTAATCGCCTTGCTTGATTTGCTCAAGAGTGAGAGCCATGTCTATGCGCCGTCGTTCTCGACATCACCCACTCCGAAATAAGTGCAATCGGGATGGTGGAAAACCAGCGCGCTCACGCTGGCCTCGGGGTCCATCATGAAGCCTTCGGTCAACTGCACGCCGATTTCTTCGGGCTTCAGCAGTTGATGCGACTCGCTTCCCGCGCGCCGCACCCTGCGGGCGTTGAAACGACGCAACGTCATCTCGCCGTTACCCTCATGGCTCGGTTCCCAAATTCCGGCTTGATCCTCCAACGCCGGGCAGGCGGGGTAGCCGAAGCTGTAGCGGCGGCCTCGATATTTCGTCGTGAAGCGGTTGTGAGGTTCGGCAAAAGAGTTCAAGAGTTCCGATTTGCTCACACCGAAAAGACTAAGCGAAACGAATCAAGTCCGTCAGGCAAGGGCTGCCAGCAAATTGCGACCGCCAAAGATTACTCGCCGCTCACGTGAAATCACCTGTCTGGGAAGCAATGATACATGGTAGTACCATGTATCGCTCAGCCAGCCGGGAAGGTTGTCATTCTGAGTCCCGTCATGCGACGGGATCCCGCAGAATTGCGGGACCTGTCAAGATCGACCGAGCTGCCCGTCATTTGACAGCAAACCTTTGTTGTCGCAGAATCCTGGTGCTACGAGGACTGACATGGCTTACAGCGCCCACAAAACAGAACACAGCGGCTCCAAGAAGGGCTCAGGCGCATATTGGGGCAGCAAGGCGGAAGCAAAGAAAGAGAGCAACCGCCGCCGGCGGGATCAATCTCGCCGAATCGTCAAACAGGAAACCGCGACATAGCCATCACGGTGATACCCTTCGGACAATCGTCAGCTATACCTTTCCGCCCTTGAATCCGGGAAGTGATCGCCAGTATTATTACTGCATGAGCACGGCGGAAATCATCAGCGCACTACCCAGTCTAACAGAGGCCCAGCGACGAGAGGTACAGGCCAGGTTGCTGGAGCTTGCTCTTCAAGACGAAGAGGTAAAGCAGAGCGATGCGGCAGCAATCGAAGGCGCGCGTCTTCTTGACCAGATGGAGGATGAAGATGGCCGCCGTCCGCAGGGTTAGGTCTCGGTAGCGGACCGCTTGCCCTACAGGGAATCAGTTCGCAGAATCCGCAACGTCTCCCACGCCAAAATAAGTACAATCCGGATGATGGAACACCAGCGCGCTCACGCTGGCTTCGGGGTCCATCATGAAGCCTTCGGTCAATTGCACACCAATCTCCTCCGGCTTCAGTAGCTTCCAAATCCCGGCCTGGTCTTCCAACGCGGGGCAGGCGGGGTAGCCGAAGCTGTAGCGGCGGCCTCTGTATTTAGTCGTGAAGCGGTTGATCATCGTCATGTCGGCAGGGTCGGGGAAACCCCAGTCCTCGCGGATGCGCCTGTGTAACCACTCGGCGCAGGCTTCGGCGGTCTCGATGGCGAGCGCTTGTAACGCGTGCGACTTCAGATATTCGCCCTTCGCTTTGTATTCCTCAGCGCGTTGACGTATCCCCGTGCCCGCGCCAACCACGAACAGGGCGACAGAATCCCCGGGTGGATTCACGTAGTCCGACAGACACAAGCCGTCGGGTTTCCGCTGACGATGGAAATGGAAGGTGTGCACCAGCTCTCCTGATCTGTCACCCTGAGCTTGTCGAGCCGAGTCAGACGAGACGCCGCTGTTGTTTGCGGCAACGGTCTCCGCCGCCTTCCCGGAAGGCTGAGATTCCTCGACAAGCTCGGAATGACGGCTTCCGGGAGCAAACAGCTTGATCGAATTCCCATCCGCTTCCGCGTCGAAAAACTGCCAGACGGCTTTCACCTTCATGAACTTCGCGGCCTCGGCTTGGACGTCCTCGACGAGGTTGTGAAGTTCGAGCGCCTTCGGGTCGCGGGCGGCCAGGGCTTTCTCGTAGTTGGTTTTGAAACCGAGATGGCGAACGTAAAGCATCTGGGGATTAATATATTCCCACACTTCCCGAAGCTGCGGCACGTCGCGCACCTTGCGCTCGGGGTAGGGGCAGGGCAACGGCGGCACGATGCGCACCCGCGAGCTGCGCTCGGTCGTCTCGGGAAATTCAGGTAGAGTTTCCACCACGGCGGCGACGGCGACGGGCTTATGTTCCGTCATTACCTTGTCGCGCTCGGCGGGGTCCATCAATCGGTTCATGATCGACAGGCCCGTCATCGCGTCTTTGCAATACACCACGACGCGTTCGTAGCTCGGCGAAATCCGGTTGCGCGTGAACTTGTCGCTCAACGCCGCGCCGCCGACCAGCAACGGCACGGTGATGCCCGCGTTCTTGAGGTCGCCCGCGGTGATGACCATTTGCTGCGCGCTTTTTACCAACAGGCCCGACAGGCCGATGGCGTCGGGCTTGTGTTCGCGATAGGCCTTGATCAGGTCTTCGGGCGGCACCTTGATGCCGAGATTGATGACGTTGAAGCCGTTGTTCGAGAGAATGATCTCAACGAGGTTCTTGCCGATGTCATGCACGTCGCCCTTGACGGTCGCGAGCAGGACCTTGCCCTTGGTCGAGTCGGCTTTCTTCTCCATGAATTGTTCAAGGTGCGCGACTGCCGCCTTCATCGCCTCGGCGCTCTGCAGCACTTCCGCGACGATCAGCTCGTTGGCGTTGAACAGCCGGCCGACTTCCTTCATCCCGTCCATGAGCGGGCCGTTGATGATCTCCAGCGGCTTGGCTTCCTTAAGCTTCAGGTCGAGATCGGGAATGAGTCCTTCCTTCGAACCTTCAAGAATGTAATTGGCCAGCCGTCCGTCCAGCGGCAGATCGGACGTCTTCTTCTTCACGCGACTCTCGGCAGTGCGGAAATGCTCATTGATCGCCGCAATATGATGCTGATTGATCGTCGCGCGCTGTTCCTTGGACTGCTCGCGGTAATCACGCGGCGCTTCGTAACCTTCAAATGGATAATTCCACAACAGATCCTCGACGTACTTCCGTTCCTTCTCGGGAATGGTGGCGTAACGTTCGAGTTTCTCGGCGTTGACGATGGCGAGGTCGAGCCCGGCTTTCGTCGCGTGGTAAAGGAACACGGAATTGATGACCTCGCGCGCCGCCGGCGGCAAGCCGAAGCTGACATTGCTCACGCCAAGGATGGTTTTACATTTCGGCAACGCCGCCTTGATCAGCCGCACGCCTTCGATGGTCTCAACGGCACTGCCGATGTAGTTCTCATCGCCCGTGGCGCAGGGGAACACGAGCGGGTCGAAGATGATGTCTTCCTCGGCGATGCCGTTGGCGACGCAATAATCGCGGGCGCGCTGGGCGATGGCGAGTTTGCGCTCACGCGTGATGGCCTGCGCCTGCTGCTTGTCTTCGTCAATCGAGCCGATGACGATCGCGGCGCCGTACTTCTTCACCAGCGGCAATACCTTGTGGAATTTTTCCTCGCCGTCCTCGAAATTAATCGAGTTGATGATGCTTTTTCCCAGGCAATAGGTGAGCGCCCGCTCGACCGACTTGTAATTGGTCGAGTCGATCATGAACGGCACTTTGACCTTGTGGATGACCTTCTCGTAGAAGCGGTCGATGTCGGTCAATTCGTCGCGGTCGGTATTTTCGAGGTTGATGTCGATGATATGCGCGCCGCTTTTGACCTGGGCGCGGGCGATCTCCGTCGCTTCCTCGAATTTCTCGTCGGTAATCAGCCGCTTGAACGCGCGCGAGCCCACTTCGTTGGTGCGCTCGCCAACGATGAGCGGGCGGTTGTCGTCCGTCGCTTCGACAAGTTCGATGCCGCTGTACCATGATTTGCGTTGCGCGCGGAACTTGCGCGGTTCCTTGCCCTCGACCATTTGCGCGATGGCCTTGATGTGCGGCGGCGTCGTGCCGCAACACCCGCCGACGATGTTGAGCCAGCCGTTTTTGACAAAGCGCTCAAGCGCCGACGCGAGCGTGGTCGGTGTTTCCAGGTACAACCCTTCTTCATTCGGCAACCCGGCGTTCGGGTAGCACGAGACGCGCGTGTTGGCCATATTGTGAATCGTGCGGATGTGATCGGTCATGAATTCAGGACCGGTCGCGCAGTTCAACCCAACGCTCAGCAAGTCCACGTGCTGCAAGGAAGCGACAAGAGCATCCGCCGCCTGTCCCGCGAGCATTGTCCCCATCGGTTCAATCGTGCCCGAGACCATGATGGGCAATTGGTAACCGAGTTCGTCGAAGGCTTTCTGGATGCCGATGAGCGCGGCCTTGATATTGCGCGTGTCTTGGCAGGTCTCAACGAGCACGATGTCCGCGCCGCCTTCGGCGAGCCCGCGCACCTGTTGGTAAAAATTCTCGATCAATCCCTCAAACGTCACGCCACCGGTGACCGTGATCGCTTTCGTGGTCGGCCCAATCGACGCCGCGACGAAGCGCGGCTTGTTCGGCGTGGAAAACTCTGCCGCAGCCTGGCGCGCGATTTTGGCGGCGGCGACATTGATCTCGTGGCATTTGTCCGCGAGGGCGTATTCCGCAAGCACGATGGGCGTGCTGCCGAACGTATCCGTTTCCACAATATCCGCGCCCGCCTCGAAATACTTCCTGTGAATGTCGAGTATGACATCGGGCCGCGTGAGCACGAGGTTTTCGTTGCAGCCTTCCAGCGCCGCGCCGCCGAAATCGTCGGCAGTAAGATTGACCTGCTGGATCATCGTCCCCATCGCGCCGTCGAGCACGAGGATCCGTTCATCCAGTAGCGACTTCAACAGTTTGGTTCTATCAGCGCGGTCGTTCATGCGAAACCCAAGGGCGATACACTAGCAGCCGGGCCGCCGCAAAACAAGCGGCAGCCCGGTCTGCGTTGGTGCTTGATTAAATCTGGAAATCCAACGGGAAATCCAGTGCCGCCGCCCATTCCTCCAGTCGGCGTGTGCTCGGTTGTTCCGCGAAAGCAGCGCTGAGAGCCATTGCGTCGCGCCTCGGAATAGTCTGTTGCGGTTGACGAAGCACGGCAGTTTCGTGTTGGACGACGGCGACCGTTGGTTGTGTAGCTGTAACGTACATGATGCGTATTCCTTTCGGTTCACGCATCAGGACAAACAAAAACCGCGACTCGCATCAAGCGAAGCGCGGTTGCGCGGAGCTTATTGTTCGAACGGCAGTTTGCCGCTCGCACATCGTTCAAGGCTGACTGCCCTGAGCAAGCCACCGTAGGCGCTCCCGCCTCGGTTGGCAGGCCCCGATCCGTACCGGGGTCATTCCTGATGCTGGAGGCAGTATATGGATTTCCGGTCGATTTGCAAGCAGAACTTGCGCGGGGCGGCGATTAGAGAGAAAATGAAGGGCGATGAAAACGAGTGTTTGCATCATCGCAATCCTCTTGAGCGTGTGCGCTTGCACGCATGGAGAGGGAAAGGAGGCAACTGTGGCGCAGTTAACTTTGACCAGTCCGAGTTTCCGAAACAATCAACCCATCCCGGCGAAGAATTCGCGTGATAGTGGAGATGTCTCACCCTTGTTGAAATGGGAAGGGGCGCCGCCGGGCACCAAGAGCTTCGCGCTGATCTGCGACGATCCCGATGCGCCCGGCGGCACATGGATCCACTGGGTGATTTATGGAATTGCCGGAACTTCGACAGGACTGCCTGAGAACATTGTAAAAACTGAAACGGTAGGAAGCCTGGGTGGTGTGAAGCAGGGCGTGAACAGCTACGGCTCGATTGGCTACGGCGGCCCGCAACCACCCCGCGGCCACGGCGTGCATCACTACCACTTCCAATTGTACGCGCTGGATGCGGAACCAAACCTCGCGCCGCGCGTGACGCGTCAACAACTCGATGCCGCGATAAAGGGGCACATTATCGCGGAAGCGGACTTAGTGGGAACGTTTGTGCGGGAATGAAGGGCGTGGATTATTGGCGATTCCTATTTCTTCAATGGTTGGACAGGGGCGTTTGTGAATACCATTGATTGGGCCATTTGAATTCGGACGACTGTTGTGAGGGCACGGTGGAGTATGGGTTCGTAGTCTACGAGGTCATGGTCACCGGTGAATCCGGAGGAAGCGGTAATCCAAGAACGCGTAAATAATTACGAAAACAAATTGTAACCACGCTCCTAAGATTTCCCACATCGCGATTACGAGGATTAATGAATCTCAAGTCTGTTTACAAGCGTATACTCCTGTTATCGACCCGCGCCGCGGTTACTTCTTCTGCAGTTCGGTACGGATGGTCGTGAGGATTTCGTAGTAGCGCCACGCTGGCGCGGCGTCTGACTCTTGATGGTGATCGGGTTTTAACACGAGGTCGCCTGTCACCAGCAAAACCTTTTGCACTTCGGGATTCTGCCGGACCTTTTCACGGGTCGCCTCCACAATCAGCTTGTAATACTCGTCTGACATCGTGGACCGTGGTTCCAGGCGCTTGCCTTCGAACGTGACCCACGTGATACCCATCTTCTTCATGTTGGCATCGGCTGCTGTGCCGGCATGCTTGGCATCGAACGCGGTGAGTTGCGCAACCTGTTCGCGCGTGAGTTTCCATTCCAACCCCGGGAAGGTTGCGCGCAGATCGTTGGTGTCTTCCGGGTATTTCATCATCTGCCAGAATCCCTCCAGGCTGGCGTAACGCTTGCCATGAAACTCGAACGGGGTCGCCGCGAAATTGGAGAGCAGGCCGAGTTCGTTACGCTTCGAGAGGATCACTTCGCCGGGTCCGGCTTCTTGCGGCAGGATTTCCCAGGTTGGCGCGCCTTCCTTCGGCACCGGCGTCCACCAATGCGCCGGGTATTTTGGGTCTCGCGGCACGGCGGCAGAGTCCGCTTGGGCCGCATTTGCTAACAGCAAGGCGACGACGGCACACAACGCCGTGATCAAGATTCGACTGCGCATGTCCAAAGTATGTGACGAAGGACAAACAAGTGCAAGACGCGGTGCAACTGGGATTTTGCTCGACTGAATGCGACCACTCCATGAATCATCTTATGCATGAAGATTGAGGTAGGCAGTCGATTGTTAATGGTCGGAGATTCCATAACGGACTGTGGACGGAAGAGGCCGGTGGGCGAAGGCTTCAAAGACAACGCGCTCGGGGTGGGATATGTCGCACTGGTTGCCGCGACCCTCGGCGCCGTTCAGCCCGAAGCGCGTATTCATGTTATCAACATGGGCATGAGCGGAAATACCGCTCGCCATATGAAGGCGCGGTGGAACACCGACGTTCTCGCCAAAAATCCCGATTGGCTTTCCATCATGATCGGGATCAACGACGTGTGGCGCCAATTCGACACGCCGCACGAAAAGGCGGCGCATGTGAATCCCGACGAATACAAGGCCACGCTTGAGGAATTGGTCGTGAGCACGTCACCCAAAGTCAAAGGGCTGGTATTGATGACACCGTATCTCATCGAGCCGAGCCGCGAGGACCCCATGCGTACACGCATGGATAAATACGGCGGGTATGTGAGGGAGATCGCCGCGCGCCACAAGACCTTGTTTGTGGATACGCAGGCAGCCTTCGACCGCTTATTGACCACGGTGGCCCCAACGGAATTGGCGGAGGACCGCATTCACCCCAACCTCATCGGCCACATGGTTCTGGCGCGCGCCTTTCTTCGGGGAATTGGGTTTGGCGGTTGAGTGCCTGACCGATTGTCTTGCAGCGTGAATCGCGCAGGCTTATCGTGGCGCGCAACCGTAGATGAGCACCACGCAAGCTGAACTGATCGGCCCGCTGCTGCGCGACGTGTCGCGCTCGTTTTATCTCACGTTGCGCGTGTTGCCGCCGGAGATTCGGCCGCAGGTTTCGCTCGCGTACCTGTTGGCGCGGGCGACCGACACGATCGCGGACACGAAAGCGGTGCCGCGAGCGAAGCGCATTTTTGCGCTACAACAGCTTCAGAATCTGTCGCATGTGCCGGAGTTGGGGACAATCGCAGCCCAACAGACTTCTGCCGGCGAAAAACAATTACTGGAACGTTTGGAAGAATGCGTTGTCGCGCTGGGACGGTTTGACGAAGCGGATGGTCGGCGAATCCAGGAGTTGCTGAAAATCATTGTTGGCGGCCAGATCTTCGACCTGCAACGTTTTCCCGGCGAGACGGAGAAACACATTGTCGCGCTCGCCAGTGACGATGAGTTGGACCGTTACACATATATAGTGGCGGGTTGTGTTGGGGAGTTTTGGACGAAGATGTGCGTGGCGCATCTTCCCGCCCTCGGCGACTGGGACGTGGCAGAGATGAGCGCGCTGGGGGTGCGTTTTGGGAAGGGGCTGCAACTCGTGAATGTGTTACGCGACATCCCGAAAGACCTGCGGATCGGTCGCTGTTATCTTCCTGTGGGCCAGCCAAGTACGTTGCTCGACCCGCGGAACTTCGAGGCAATCCGCCCGCTCTATTTGCACTGGCTGGATGTGGCGCTGGCGCATTTGGATGCTGGTTGGCAGTACACCATGCGGATTCCGCGTTCCGAGGTCCGATTGCGCCTGGCGTGCATCTGGCCGATTTGGATCGGGTTGATGACCATTGCGCGGTTGCGCGCCGAGAATCCACTCGACCCGGCGCGACGCATCAAGATTTCGCGGGGCGACGTTTATAGGGTGATGATCCGGTCATTCCTGGCGAGTCGCAGCGATACGGCATTGAACCGATCGCATGCCGCACTCCGGGCTGCGGCGGCAGGTTAGCACTTGAAAAACCCCCATCTTGCCCTAGGATAACCCCGCTATGTTTACGGGTACTTATACGGCGTTGATTACGCCGTTTACAAAAGACGGGAAAATCGACGAGCCACGGCTGCGGCAGCTTGTCGAACAGCAGATCGCCGCAGGCATCGACGGCCTCGTTCCCTGTGGGACGACGGGCGAATCGCCCACGCTCGACCACGAGGAGCACAACCATGTCATCGAACTCGTGGTGAAGTTTGCGGCGAAACGCTGCGCGGTCATTGCGGGCACGGGGTCGAACTCGACCGTTGAGGCGGTTTTCATGACGCAATACGCCAAGAAGGTCGGAGCGGACGCGTCGCTGCAGGTCGCGCCGTATTACAACAAGCCGACACAGGCAGGACTCTACGCGCACTTCCGCGCGATTGCGGAACAGGCGGATATTCCGCTTATTTTGTATAATATTCCCGGACGCTGCGGCGTGGACATCGCGAATGACACGATTGCGCGGCTGCGGCGCGATCTACCGAAGCATATCGTTGGACTGAAAGAGGCGACGGGTGTTGTGGACCGCGTCAGCCAATTACGCACGCTTGTTGACCGCGATTTTTGCATTCTTTCGGGCGATGATTCGCTCACACTGCCGATGATGAGCGTCGGGGCGGTCGGCGTGATCAGTGTGGTTTCCAACATGCTCCCGCGAGAACTGACGGAGATGACGCATGCCGCGCTGAAGGGGGACTTCGAGCGGGCGGGTCGCATCCACACGAAACTGTTCCCACTCTTCAAAGATCTTTTTATCGAGACGAACCCGACCCCGCTCAAGGCCGCCATGGCGATGATGGGCCTGTGTGAAGAAACGTATCGGCTGCCGCTGGTGCCCATGAGTGACGTGAACCGCGCGCAATTGAGGAAGACGCTGCTGGCTCTCGGCTTGGTGAAAGCGTGAGCCCCATTAAGGTCATCATCTGCGGCTCCAAAGGCCGCATGGGACGTTCCCTCATCGCGTGTGCGCAGGGCGATCCGGAATTGCAGATCGTCGCCGAGATTGATCAAGGCGATGACCTCGCGAAAGTCATCGCGCGGGCGGACGTCCTTGTCGACTTTTCAATACGTGAAGCGACTGCTGCGGTCGCCAAACTGGCCGCAGACCACAAGAAAGCGCTCGTTATCGGCACCACGGGCCATGGCGAGGACGAAAAAACGATCGTGCGTGGTGCGGCAAAAATGATTCCCGTCGTTTGGTCGGCGAACTTCAGCACGGGGGTGAACGCTTTGTTTTGGGTGACGCAAAGAGTGGCGGAGGTCGTCGGCAATGAATGGGAAGCCGAGGTCGTTGAAACCCATCACACCGCGAAGAAGGATGCGCCCAGCGGCACGGCGAAGCGCTTGCAGGAAATATTGAAACAAGTCCGCGGTAAGGAAGCGCCCGCCCATGCGCTGCGCATCGGCGATGTCGTCGGCGATCACACGGTCACGTTCGGCACGCCGGGGGAGCGCCTCGAGTTGACTCATCGGGCCAGCAGTCGGGACACGTTCGCGCGCGGTGCGCTACGCGCCGCGAAGTGGGCCGTCAAACAAAAACCCGGACTCTACGACATGCAGGACGTGTTGGGACTTCGTTAACCGTGAAACGAGAACTGATCCTTGGTTGCCTGGCGCTGGCCGTTTTCTCGTCGTGCTCACATTTGGGACGAACGGAACAACCTTCGTCCAGTCCGCGCGCTGAGGAAATACGGAAGGCCATGAATCAGACGGTGATCCCGGAGGTTGACCTGGAGAATGTGAAACCCGAGGACGCCCTCAAGTTTTGGGATGAAACGAGTCGCACCTATCATCCCCAGCACTTCAAGTTCATGCACGTCATCTCATATCCGATGACCTATTCGATACAACCGGCCGGAGTGGTTGTTCCCGCCGCGCCCACGTTGCACAAGGTGACCGTGCGCCGAAAGAACATCACCTCGAAAGAGTTGTTGGACAGGATTTGTCACGAGGCCAATCTCGTGTGGACAATCATGGGACGAGAGATTGTCGTCAAACCCGCCCCTCCTGTTCCCGACGGACAGCAATGAAAGTCGGGCTGGCTTTCGGGTCGAATCTCGGCGACCGGCTGAAGCATTTGCAGCAGGCGAAGGCGTACGCGTTAAGTTTGTCGAACGAAGGGTGGCATGTCACCTCGCCGTTGTACGAGACGGTACCCGTGGGCTGCCCCCCGAATTCGCCGAAGTTTCTGAACGCCGTGCTGGAAATCGAGTTTGGGGGCGCGCCGAAGACGTTGCTGAAGAAGATTCTCGCGTACGAAGTCGCGCACGGACGTGACCGCGGCTTGCCGAAGAACGCGGCGCGCACGATCGATATCGACATTCTTTACTTCGGCGAGAAAGAAATAATGGAGAAGGACCTGTTGGTGCCGCATCCACGGATGGCGGAACGGCGGTTTGTGCTCCTGCCGCTGTCGACGATTCAGCCCAACCTGATTGTGAAGGGTACGGGCAAGACGGTACGGATGCTCTTGCGGGAGTTGCGGGGAGGGGACGGAGAGGTTAAATTTGTGCAGCAGGATTGGTGAACACATCATGAACGAGCATAAAGTAAATATCCATGCCTTACGGGCGATGAAGCAGCGTGGGGAAAAGCTTGTGGCGTTGACCGCCTACGATTTCTTCACGGCAAAAATCATGGATGAGGTCGGTGTGCACCTGATCCTGGTTGGCGATTCCGTGGGCATGGCGGTGCTGGGCTACGAGAATACGCTGCCCGTCACGATGGAGGAGATGATCCATCATACGAAGGCCGTGGCGCGCGCCAAGCCGAACGCGCTGGTCGTTGCGGACCTGCCGTTTATGAGTTACGCGAGCGTCCGCACGGCGCTGGAGAATGCCGGACGCCTGATTCAAGCCGGTGCCGAAGCGGTCAAAGTGGAAGGCGGCGAGTCGATCGCCGAGCAGGTCCGGGCGCTGGTGGCGTCCGGGATTCCGGTGCTCGGTCACATTGGTTTGCTGCCGCAATCCATTCTCGAAACGGGCGGCTACAAGATACAAGGGCGCACGCCCCAATCGGCGGAGGGAGTCTTGCGCGATGCCCAGGTGCTGGAAAAGGCGGGCGTCTTCGCGATGGTTATCGAAGGGACGGTCACCCGCGTGGCGGAACAGGTGACGAAGTCGGCGGCGGTGCCGACGATTGGGATTGGCGCGGGAGCGCATTGCGACGGGCAAATCCTGGTGAGTAATGACATGCTCGGACTCTTCACGTGGTTCACACCGAAGCACGTGAAACGTTATGCGAACCTGTCCGAAGAGATGCGCAAGGCGTTTGCGGCGTACAAACGCGACGTTGAAACCGGCAAGTTCCCCGGCGCCGCGCAGAGTTTCCAGTAAGCGCTATTGGTGGCCCGGACCGGCGACGTACGGCAGGGCGAAGAAACACAGCAGCGCGGCCAGCAGGACCAGGATGATTCCCCCGATCACCAGCGCGGCGCGGAGGAGTTGGCGTTTCAGCCAGCAGAGATCGATAAAGATGCGCCACGCCCGGGTGAAACCCGGATCGGTCTCCAACCGTTCGCGCTCGTCCTCCTTCAACATCCCCTGCAGCATGCAATCGTAACTGAACTTGTCACCGAGCAAGACGTGATCACCGATCATGCGCACGATGAAGTCGTGCCGCATGTGTCGCAATTCCTCCTGCCGGGCCCGCTCGAAGTCGCGAAAGCGTCGTTGAAACTCTTCCACGTAAAGGCTCACTGCGTCGGTGGGTGAATCCGATTTGCCGGGCGACGGGTTCATCGCCGTTAAAACTCAAACTTCAATCCCGCAAGCCGTTTATCGATTTCCCCGACCACGCGCCTTTCGTCGGCCTCGCCCTTCGCGACGAAGGTCACGGAGAATCGCAAGTACGGCCCCGCCTCGTCCCAGGGCACGGTCGAGATCAGTTTCTGCGTGATCAACCATTGCGACACGTCTTCCGCGGACTGGAACGCGGTGCGGTTGCCGTCACTGTCCGCAACCGCTTTCGGCGCGCGCACGTAAAGAAAGAAAGAGCCTTTCGGTTTCGTCGCGTCGAAACCGGAGTTCCGGAGACACGCCACGAGCAAGTCCATGCGGCGCGAGTATTTCGCGGCGATCTTCGCGGTAATATCGGGATGCGCCAGCGTCGCCGCGCAGGCCTTCTGGATTGCCAGGAACTGACCGCTATCGCTGTTGTCCTTCACATTATTATAGGCCGCGACGAGCCGGGGGTTGCCGCAGACAAACCCGAGCCGCCACCCGGTCATGTTGAAAGCCTTGCTCATCGAGTGCAGTTCGATGGCGACGTCTTTCGCGCCGGGGATGGACAGAATCGACAAGGGCTTGCCGTCAAACACGAGCGCGCTGTACGCCGCGTCGGAGACGATGACGAGTTTGTTCGCGCGCGCGAAGTCAACGGCGTGCGCGAAGAATTCCGTCGTCGCGCTCGCGCCGGTCGGATTGTTCGGGTAATTCAGGACGATGGCCTTGGCGCGCTTGAGCACGTCGCGCGGGACCGAGTCCAGATCGGGAAGAAAGTTTTTTTTCGCGGTGAGCTGTAGGTTGTGAACCTCGCCGCCGTACCATTGCGCGTGCGTGCCGAACACGGGATACCCCGGCACCGTCATGATCGCCACGTCACCGGGGTTGATCAACGTCGCCGGCAAAAGCGACAACGCCGCCTTGCTGCCGATGCTATGCGTGATCTCCAACTCGGGATCGAGTCCCGTCACGCCGAACACGCGTTCCATCCATTGCGCCGCAGCCCGGCGAAACTCGGGACCGCCGTTGTCGGCATAGCCGCGGTTCTCGGGTTTCTGCACTTCCTCATAGAGCGCGCGCACGCTGAGCGGGAGCGCCATCTCGTCAGGCTCGCCCACGCCGAGGTCGATCAACTCGTCGTGCGGATGCGCCTCCAACGCCGCGCGTTTCGCGCGCTTGATCTTCTCAAATTTATAGATGGCCGTGCCCTTGCCGAACGTCTTCCCCCCGATGCGTTCCGCAAAGAGTTGCTGAATATACGATTCCGTCATAAAGCACGATTATACAGAACTGCCGTGGAAGTCAACCGACCTCGCCCCCCGTCCACATCGTCCGTGTTCGTCCATTCCGTCCATAAACCCCAACTCCACTTTTTTTCCATCTAAGCCTTTCTAACTCAAATGAATACATACTGTTTTCCCGAACACTTCAGTTTGGGTTCGTTTTCCCCAAAATGTCGCTTCCGGGGCCTCAAAACCCCCCGAAATTGGGTTCGTTTCAGAAAACGAACCCAAATTTTCTGACCGTTTTTTCGTTGCGTAACTCATTGCCATCCAGTTACATAAATGCTGTTTTCCGAAGAAAATAATTTGGGTTCGTTTCGCAGAAACGTATAGGGGCCCCCGCTGCTTGGCCTTCGTAGCGTCTTCGCGGAGTAGGCTCGCGCCATCCCGTCCGCCAATGCGTGCTTGCGAAGGCCGACTGAAGCCGTGTACAGCACTTTCTTTCTTGTTCATTTTGCCTTCTGCCTTTGCTACCAGCGCCGACTATACTCGCTCCGCCACACCCTGTCCAGCAAAATTATCTAGGGGCGATATACAGGCAGGCTTAACCGCCGTAGCTATAGCGAAGGAGGAAATCCCGCACTCGACCCCAGCCCTGTCTCTGCTATTATCCGCCCATGCCGCTGTCATGGAACAAAATCCGACACCGGGCCGTTCAGTTATCAAGAGGCCACGCAATTCCCAAGAGTTTACAGGGCATTCGAACACTCAACCCAAGCTCGCGCCGATGCACATCCCGATAGAGAAATACGATCAGTTTACGGATCTCTCCGACTTTGGACGGACAAAGGTATCAGACGCCCTGCTTAAGGCTGTGAGACGATTGCACGAGGTGAAAGACCTCGAGGAAATCGTACTTCGATACCTCACCGATCCGAACCGCACTCCTCATGGGCCATCGGAAATTGTCGACATTCTGACACTACAACTGACGTACAGAAAGAGGACAGGGGCAGCAGGGTTTATCTTAAAAGGCCGGTCATTTACAAGGATCTCACCCGTCGACATCTCACATCAAGTGTTTAGACTACGCCAAATCTCAGACCTGACGTTCGCGATCCTCGGCCATACCGGCAATCTGCTCGATCCGGCGAGAGAAGAGTTCGTTCGCACAGCAGAGGATTTGGGGATCGACTACACAATTATAGACGCGACAGATTTTGCACGGCTGGCCGTGATTCAGGGCGCATTATGTCCGAGAGATGCACGAAGGATCACAGATGGTCGCTGCCGATGTGGATACAGGGTAAGGGGTGACCACCTGAATTTCCTCCAGACGGAGGCTCTTAAGAAACTTCAGGAGACTCATGATTCAGGCATCAGTAAGGGAGTGGTCGTTCTTCCGACTGGAAGCGGCAAGACGCGCATTGCCGCAATTGATTCCAAACGGCAAGACGCAAGACGAATCCTATACTTGGCTCATACGCACGAGATCCTCGAAAATGCTGAAAGAGAGTTCGCTCACATTTACGGGAAGAAAGCCGTACACAGAAGCTGGCATTGCCGTGAAGTAACGACCGAGCAGTCTGTGCATCTTAGCACGATTCAGAGTATCAGCAGGAGCATTGGCAGGATTCCCTCACAACAATTCGACTACATAGTGATTGATGAATTCCATCACGCGGCAGCCAACAGCTATCGGAGCGTCATTTCGCAACTAAAGCCCGGGTTTTTACTCGGTTTGACGGCCACTCCATTTCGTGCTGACCGACAAGATGTCGTTGAGCTTTGCGGGGGAAACATCGTCGTCGAGTACGAATTAGAAAGTGGAATAAACTCCGGCATTCTCGTCCCTTTCCACTACTACGGCTGCATCGACAGTAAAGATGTTGATTACACGGAGGTCAAGTGCCTCGGAGGTGGTTACAGCATCAGAGACCTAAATAAGGTGCTCATCTTTCCGGAACGCGATACTGCAATCATTGAGAAGTGGTGCGCCATGGGGCAAGACCTGCCCACTCTGGCATTCTGCTGCAGTCGCGAACACGCCAAACGGATGGCAGCTTCATTTGTAGCCGCTGGCATTCCGGCAGCAGAATACCTTGGAACAACCCCCATCGAACGTCGCCTAAGACTTATCGAGAAGCTGCAATACGGCCAACTAAAGGTACTTTGCGCTGTTGATGTACTGAACGAAGGCGTGGACATACCATTTGTGGAATGCTTATTATTTCTTCGCCCAACGGAATCAAAGCGAATTTTTTTCCAGCAACTCGGGCGCGGTCTTCGGCACAGTCCCGGTAAGGAAAGGGTGTTGGTGCTCGACTTCATAGGTAATTTTCACAACGCGCATCGAATACCGGAGTATTTGGGACTGCATCCTGAAGAAACCGTCGCATCCGAAAGTCTAGAACGCCTAAAGCGGGGCCGGCCGGTTATCAGTCTACCGCTTGGTTGCATTGTTAAGTTCGACGAACTGGTAATCGATATCTTTGCTCAGCAGGCGTGTAATCTCGACCGCATCACGCGACGGAATATTCATAAAATTCTAGTCCTCTTGTATTGCCGTACTTCAAAATCACTCGGCCACATGGCAACCAGGTGGGACGTCGAAACAAACCAGATTCTTCGTTCCGAAATTTATGAAATAGCTTTTGGGAGCTGGGCAGATTTCATAGCCATAATGAAACGTGGCGACTACGCTCGATTCATCAAGTAATCGAAGCGGTCGCTTGGGATATCAGGGCGCGACGATCTTGACCTTCATTTCTTTGGTGGCGACGGGGGCGGTGGTGACGGTGCCGACACAGACGCCGTTGGCTGGGACAGGGCCGGGGCCGGTGGCGGCGCCGAAGAAGTTCTGGGGAGCGGCGATCGGACTGGTCGTGTTCTCCAGGCCGCAGTTGTCACCGCCGGCGCCGACATTGCCGAAGATGTTGTTTTTCGTGATGGAAAAGAAGGAACTGCTCATCAAGATGCCGACGTCCCGGTTGCCGACGAAAGAATTGCCAGTGAGCGTGCCGCTGGTGGCGTCGATGCTCATGTCGGAAACACCCTGGACGTTGCCGACGACGACATTGTGCGTGAAGAGCAAGCTGGAGCCGCTGAGAATATTGAAACCGTTCCCGCCATTCGCTGTGGCCGCATTGCCGTTGAAGACATGACTGACACCGCTCATGGCAAACCCATCGCCCTGGTTGGCAACGGCGACATTGCCGATGAACTGATCGGAGGCGGTGTTGTCGTTCACGTAGAATCCATAGGTGGCGTTGGCGACCGCGCGGTTGCCGCCGACGAGGACGCTGTTGACATTCGCATCGATCACCAAGCCAGCGCCCTGAAGAGCGCTCCCACCGGCGCCCGTGAGGGTGAACCCTTTAAGTTTTGTGCCAAAGATGGCGCCCGTGGCTTGAATGTCCACGACGGCGATGTGGTTGCCGCCCGCATCGAGCACGGTGACGTCAGCTCCGTCGCGGGAATAGACTTTGACCGCTTTGTTCACTTTGACCAGACACTGACAGCCCGTGTTTACTTCCGCGGCTTCATCGCCAGCGTCGGTGAACGTGCCGTTGCTGTTGAGGTCGCCGTAACGCCCAGGCCCCACCGTAATCGTGTCGCCCGCGGCGGCATTTTGAATCGCCTGACTGATCGAGCGGCAGGGACTGGCCGCTTTCCCGCAAGTCGGGCTGTCCACGCCATCGTTGGCGACGAGCCAGGTGACGGCGTAAGTGGTGGAGGTGACGAGCAGCGCCGCGATGGCGGACATGAAAATGGTACTGGCGTGACGATTCATAACTGGCTCCTTTCGACCCGAATTGATGAGGATTTAGAGCTTTTTATGTGCCAGAGCACCGGCTTCATTCGTGAGACAGGACGGCACAAAAGTGAGATGGTTCGCGGTGCCGCAATTGGATTCGGTTGCCGGCCTACTTGTGCGGCTTCGCCGGGCGAGTTAGCCCATTTTGTCCGTGACGCAGTCATCCGTGAGCGCTATTTTGCCCGCAACCATGGTGATCATTCGAACCTTACCGGAAATGCGGGCGGCCTCGATCGTTGTGAAGCGGGGGCATCGCCGCGTGGCGCTTGTGCCAACGATGGGGGCGCTGCACGAAGGGCATGTCGCATTGATGCGGCGGGCGCGGGACGGGGGTGCGGCGGTTGTGGTCAGCGTGTACGTCAACCCGACGCAGTTTGGTCCACACGAGGATTTCAAGCAATACCCACGCGACCTGGAAGCCGACGCGCGGCTGTGCGAGCGCGAGGGAGTAGCTGCTGTTTTCGCGCCGTCGGACGATGAAATGTATCCCGGAGGATTGCAATCCTCAGTGTTTGTTGAAGAGAACGCGCTCGCGCGGCGGCTGGAAGGGGAGCGGCGGCCGGGTCATTTCCGCGGCGTGTGCACCGTGGTGGCGAAACTTTTCAATATTGTTCAGCCCGACAGCGCACTGTTTGGCCAGAAGGATTACCAGCAACTCAAGATCGTCCAACGGATGGTGCGCGACCTTCGCTTCCCAGTGGAAATAATTCCTGTCCCGACGGTTCGTGAAGCTGACGGCGTGGCCTTGAGCAGCCGCAATCAGCGTCTTTCCGACGCCGAGCGCGCCCAGGCCCCCGTGCTTTGGAAAGCTCTCGGCATCACGCGCGATCTTTTCAACCAAGGCGAACGCAACGCGCACCAACTCGAAGCCGCCATGTCGCATGCCGTGGCATTGGCACCCTCCGCGCGCCTCGACTACGCCCAGATCGCGGACGCCGAAACCCTCGAACCTGTCAATGATGCCCAGAGCGGCAACGTGGCTCTCATAGCCGCTCACGTCGGCGAGACCCGGCTGATCGATAATCTGATTTTGTAGGAAGCGCGGAAGATGGGTCTATGGAATCAGCACGATCTTGCCGTAGGCGCCGGGCTGCATGAGGAGTTCGTGCGCGTGTTGCGCGTCTTTGAGGGGAAGCTCTTGATTGATGACCGGTTTCAGTGCGCCACTGGCCAGACCGGCTACCAATGCGGCTTGAATGCTGGTGAGTTCGCCCTCGGAGGCGTTGGGCAGCATCATACTCAGGATCGTCGCGTCCCGTTGCATGGCGGCGCGCGGGTTGATCTCAATCGAGCCGCGATTGCCGATGATCACGACGCGACCATGGGGCGCGATGACGCTGAGGTCCCTGGCGAGATTGACGTTGGCCAGCATTTCCAAAATCACGTCGGGGCCGCGACCGTCGGTGAGGTCTGTCAACTTCGCCAGATAGTCCGGGGTGTGGTGATCGAGGACGTGTTGCGCGCCTTGTTGCTTCACCAGCTCTTGTCCGCGTCCGCTGCTGGCCGTGCCGATGACACGCAACCCGCGCGCGACGGCGAGTTGCACCGCCGCGATGCCCACGCCCCCGCTGGCGCCGTGAATAAAGACGGCCTCACCGGGGATGGCCCGAGCTTTCTGAAAAAGCGCCCGATAGGCTGTGCTGTACGGCACGCCGATGGCCGCACCTTGGGCAAAAGTGGCATTACCGGAGAGGGAATGGACCTGAGATGCAGTGCAGACTGCGAGTTGGGCATACGCACCCGCACGAATGCCGCTGGCGGTCCCGAAAATGTAAACGCGATCACCCTGTTTCCACTGTTTCACGCCATCACCGACGGCTTCAATGACGCCCGCGCCGTCCGAGCCGGGAGTGAACGGGAGCGTGGCGCTGATCGTGTAGGTGCCGGCGCGAACATAGGCATCAACAGGATTTATGCCGACGGCATGCAGACGAACCAACACCTGACCAGAACCCGGCTTCGGGTCGGGTTGGTCCTCCAACTTCATGACCTCGGGACCGCCAAACTGATGGACACGGATCGCTTTCATTTGTCTTCAACCTCTCCGTTTGGAGTCTTGGGGAATAATTTCAACGTCGAGCTTCTGGGCGCGACGCAGAACCGTCAGCCGACTCTTGGCGCCGATCTTCTCCATCGCCAGCAGCCGATGCAAGTCGTCGATCGTCGCGGTGGGCTTATCCTCCAGCGCAACGATCACATCACCTTCTTCCAATTGGGCCGCGGCGGCGGGACTGTCCTTTTCGACCGAGATGACCAGGACGCCCGTTTGCTTCTCCAACTGATGAAAGCGCACCAGGCGGCGATGCAGGTCAATATTCTGACCCGCGATGCCGAGATAGGCGCGGTGGATTTCGCCGTCGCGCATGAGGAAGCCGAGGACGTATTTCGCGGTGTCCACAGAAACGGCGAAGCAGAGGCCCTGGGCGGGCAGGATGACGGCGGTGTTCACGCCGATGACCTCGCCGCGCGAGTTCACGAGCGGGCCGCCGGAATTGCCAGGATTGAGCGCCGCGTCGGTTTGGATCATGTTGTCGATGAGGCGGCCCGATTGCGAGCGGAACGATCGACCGAGCGCGCTGACAATCCCCGCCGTAACCGTGCATTGGAAGCCGTATGGATTGCCGATGGCGATGGCGACCTGTCCCACGCGCAACGAATCGGAATTGCCAAGCGTCACGGGCTCGAGGTCGGGCGCATCGATGCGAACCACCGCGATGTCGGTATCGGGATCATCACCGATAAGGGTACCGTCGACGGTGCGACCGTCCGTCAGGGCGACTTCCAGCCGCGCCGCGTCATGGACGACGTGGCTGTTCGTGAGGATGAAGCCGTCCGGGGTGAAGATAAAGCCGGAGCCGCTGCCGGCCCGCGCGAATCGTCCATTCGGGCCGCGTTGCTGCACATCGATCTTCACGACCGCGGGGCTTACTGTCTCCGCCGTCGTGGCCACGGCATGCGAATACGCGTCCAGAAGTTCAGCATCGGAAGACCCGAGCCGCGAAGAGGCCCGCAACTCGGCATCCGGTTGCGCCTGGTCGAAGATAAATTCAAAGCGAGGTTTCATTTTTGTTTCTGCGACATTTCTGTGTAATAATGATGCGCAAGGTAGGCGATAGATTCAGCTTGGGCAAGTCATGGCAGCCAATTCACAGCGCAATTACGATTTTCTCGTCATCGGCAGCGGTATCGCAGGGCTGACGCACGCCCTGAAAGTGGCAGCGCTGGGCACGGTGGCGATCATCACCAAAAAGCAGCGCGCGGAGAGCAATACGAACTATGCCCAGGGTGGCATTGCCGCGGTGATGGCCAAGGATGACTCGCTGGAGTTGCACGTGCGCGACACGCTCGAGGCCGGGGCCGGCTTGTGCAAAGAGGACGTGGTTCGCACCATCGTCAGCGAAGGCCCGGTGCTGGTCCGCGAGTTGATCGACTTCGGCGTGAAATTCACGGAGAAGGAGAATGAGCGCGGCCAATACGACCTTGGGCGGGAAGGCGGACACACACGGCGGCGTGTCATGCATGCGGGTGACATCACCGGGCGCGAGATTGAACGCGCCTTGCTGGCGCAGGTGGCCCGGCACCAGAACATCACCGTCCTCGAGGAATCGCTGGCGATCGACTTGATCACGACGCAGAAGCTGGGCGCGAGCGGTCCAAACCAGTGTCTCGGTTGCTACGCGCTGGATAAAAAGAGAAATGTTGTCGAAGTGTTTGCCGCGAAGATTACGCTATTGGCGACCGGCGGTTCGGGCAAGGTCTACCTCTATACGACCAATCCCGACATCGCGAGTGGTGACGGCGTGGCCATGGCCTACCGCGCCGGGGCGAGCATTTCGGACATGGAGTTCATCCAATTCCACCCCACGTGTCTCTATGACCGAAGAGCAAAGTCGTTTCTCATCAGCGAAGCGGTCCGTGGGGAAGGGGCCATCTTGCGCGGCCCGGACGGCGAACCGTTCATGCAACGCTATCACGCCATGGCCGACCTCGCGCCGCGCGACATCGTCGCCCGCGCCATTGACGCCGAGATGAAGAAGACGGGGGCGGACTGCGTTACCCTGGACATTACCCACAAGGATCCGGAGTTTGTGAAGAAGCGGTTCCCGAACATTTACGCGAAATGCCTCGAGTACGGGTATGACATGACGAAGATGCCGCTCCCGGTCGTGCCCGCCACGCATTACCAATGCGGCGGTGTGGTGACGAACGTGGACGGCGAAACCGAATTGGTGGGACTGCTCGCGGCCGGGGAGGTGGGCTGCACCGGTTTGCATGGCGCCAACCGCCTGGCGAGCAATTCACTCCTGGAGGCTCTGGTCGTGGGCCATCGGGCGGCCGAGGTTGCCGTCCGTCAACACGCGACGCTCGCGACTCCACGTCTCGCCTTACCGCAGTGGGAAAGCGGCGATGCGGCGGATCCCGATGAATTGGTCGTGGTCACCCACAACTGGAGCGAGATTCGCCGTCTTATGTGGGATTACGTCGGCATCGTGCGCACGGACAAGCGACTTTTGCGAGCACGGGCCCGCATCCAGAACCTGCAACGGGAAATCAACCAGTTTTACTGGGATTACAAGGTGACGCCTGACTTGATCGAGTTGCGCAACCTCGCGCTGGTGGCGGAATTGATCATTGAGAGCGCGCTGCAGCGCAAGGAATCCCGGGGCCTCCACTACACGCTCGATTACCCGGAGCACGACAACGTGAACTGGAAACGCGATACGGTACTGCGCAAGGCCTAAGGTCGCGTTACCCCCGGTTGGCTAGGGCGAGAGCGGGACTGCCGGGAAACTGAAGTTCAAGGGCTGGCCCTCCATTCCGGCAGGCACCGTGACGACGAAGGTGTCGGCATAATATCGATTCGTTTGCCACCGCGCAATTGGCCAGACACCTTGTCCCAGCGGCTGGAATTCAGATGCGAAACTATCGCCGTTCGTGAGATCTTTCCCCAAATGGGCAACGCAGCGCACGGCGAGATCAACATTGGTTTGCCGGGCAATGGCGAAAAATGCAGTCACGCCAATACGGTCCGTCCCGTCGTCCACCGCTCGAGGCAGGGGAGCCAGCGTGATCCCGACGACGCGGACGCCGCTGCCCAGATCAATTGGCGAGGGGACGGCGGAGGCCGGGAGTTCGTCCCGTTCGACGAGCTTCTTCGCGTCCAGTGCCGCGCCGTGGCGGGCGTAAAGTAGCAAACCATCGTCAGCCGCCACCAAGTGGAGGTGCGGATTGGCTTCGACTTCACGCTGGGTGCTGCGAAGTCCCTGCAACCAGGTGAGGCTGTCCGTTGCGCCACGCCACGAATCGCGCAAATCGAGAAGCGCATAGTCGATCTCACCCGGCACAGGACGGTCGGTATACAAATGGTGTTGCGTGATAAAGTGCGCGGCGACGCGCTGCGTGGCAAACAGGGAACCGTGAGGATCGATTTGTTCGCCGAACCGGCTGACGAGCCCGAGGCGTCCCGGCCAGAGCTTGATCGTCAGCGTATCCTTGCTCCAGAAAGTGCTTCCGAAGAAGATGGACAGCATGGCACCCGAGGCAATAACGCCCAGCAGGACCGCTCGCCGGGCCCTGGTCTCCGTATGCTGCAGGGAGGATATCAACGCCCAGAACACGACCGGCAACAGGGCCGCCTGATAGTGATAACAGATGCTCTTCAGGGTTGGATTCAGGCAGTCAAACATGAACGTGAGGGAGGCGACGAACAGGATGGCCGGCCTTCGTAACGGGTAGAAGAGCAGGGGCGCCAAAAGTGTGACCGCGAAATAAAACGTGCGCGCTTCAAACAGTCTTCCCCAGAACATGCGGGGCCTGGTGATGGGCGAGAGGAAGATCTCCCACGTCGTATTGCCCAAATCCGAAAAAAACCGCAACTGCACGTAGTCGCCTGACTTCATCGAGGGGATGACCAGCATGGTTACGAGGAGAAAAAAACCGAAAGCAAACACCGTCAGGGCAATGCCCGCGGCCCGACGGCGCTCGAAGAGGGCCAAATAAAGGCCGAACATTCCGATAACGATTGCGGCTTCCTCCTTGATCAACATCGCCCAGATAGCGATCGCCATTGCCCAAAGCGGTCGGTCGCTCAGCCAGCATGCCAACGCGACAAAATACAGCGGCAGGCAAAAGTTTCCCAAGTGAAACCCATACGACGCGTTGTAAATGAATTGTGAGGTCGATGGATACATGAGCCACGCGACCACGAGCAAGAGCGCCGCCGACTTTTCCTGGAAAACCTGACGGCCGATCCAGTAGAGCGGCAGACTCACCCCGAGGATGCAGACAATCTGCAGGGCAATGATCATCTTCAGGCTTGGCCAGAGCAACCAGAGCGGTGTCAGCACCACAATCCCCGGATAGAAATGATCCCAAAACATCGGCTTTGTAGGATTGACGCTCAGAAACAGTTCGTGGGGGTTACAGATGGTATTGTAGAACAAACTTGCGTGTTCAGCACAGTCCGCGTAACCCAAAGCCAGGTTGTTCCAGTAACGCACCTGTTGCCAGAAGTAAAAGACGCCCAGCAGCAGAACGCTGATCCACACGCCCGCACCCAAAAGCTTCGCCGCAATCATCGCACGGCGTGTACCCGGCGGGGTAGTCCCTGCGGGCCATTTGGAGCACGATGCAATTGCCCAACCGAACGCGGTGCAAAACAGGATGATGTCATAACAACGGAGCGAAACGCCCGACGCCGCCCTGATCGTGATGAAAGTGGAGACGATAGCCATGGGAATCGACGACCAGAGGATTTGCCGCCACATTGGGCGCTGCCGCGGAAGCCAACCTACGCATACAATCGCCACCGCCAGGCTCAGGCCACACCAGACAAACTCCACTGTGTCCCGAGTGATCGGCATGACATCGTATGTCTCCGGCGAATATCGCCATCCCAAGAGCAGCCAGAAAGCGGCTGTTGTTGCGGTCGTGATCGCGATGAGCCCAAACAGCCAGAAGAGAGAGGGATTCGTCTCGTCGCGGTCCGATTGCATAAGTGGAGCTTACGGTTTCAAGGCTGTCGACCTCAAGACTTGAAAACTGCAAGGACCCTTGATAGTCTGCGAATCACTTTTGGAAGGGCGTGTAGTTCAGTTGGCTAGAACGTTCGGATCACACCCGAAAGGTCACAGGTTCGAGTCCTGTCACGCCCACCATTTTTCGATGCGGGCACTTGCCTTACGACCGTTGTGGATCTGTCTCCTCGTCGCGCTGGTGGCGCGTCTGGTGTTTGCCTTCTGCTTGTTTCCTATCTTCCAGCAACGCTGGCATCTGCGGGAAGATGGCGACGGCTATGGTTTGATCGCCCAAACGATTCGCGAGGGACATTACGACGATGTCACCCGGGGGCCGGTGTATCCCGTGTTCGTGGCAGTGGCTGGTTCGCCGGTGATGGTAAAGTTTCTGCAGGCGCTGTTGGACACGGGGACCTGTGGTCTGTTGTACCTGATGACGCGGCGTAATTGGAAGGCAGCGGCGTTGTGGGCTGTTTATCCGTTCGCGATTTGGCGCGTGGCGTTCATCAGCAAGGAGGTCGTGCTGACAACGTTGTTGGTAAGCTACGTGGGCGTGCAGTTGCTGGCATTACGCAATGGGAAGATTTGGGCGTGGTTGGCGGCCGGCGGGATACTCGCGTTGGTGAACCTGTGCAAACCCACGTTTCTGGCATGGCCCCTCGCAGTGCTGGGGTTGGCCTTCCTGCATCGCGTGCCGTTCTCACGCGTTGCCGCGCTGTTGACCGGGATGGTCGTCGTGATTGCCCCGTGGACCTGGCGTAACGAGGTCGTGACCAACGGCGCGTTTCTGCCCGTGGCCACCGAGCGGGGTGGAGTTACCACCTTTATCGGGAACTATCAGCCGACACTCGGCCTGTGGGAGGGGCCCGGGAAACCAATTTGGTTGCAGGCCGTGGAGGAGATAAAACTACAGCATGCCAGCGCGTCGGTTGTCGAACTGGACCACATCTACTATGCGGCCGCCTGGAAAGAGATTATCCACGATCCGGTCAAGGCGACGAAGATTTGTCTTCGCAAATGCGTCCGTTTCTGGTGTCTGGGAGCGAAGCGGCGGGAAGAGTATAGTTCGGTCATCATCCAACTCACCTATTTGGCGGCAATGGCTCTCGGGTTGCGCCGGCGCTGGCCCTGGAACCTTGAGGTGGTGTTGATGTTGTCTCTGATCGTGTATGTGATGCTGATCCACGCATTAACCTACGCGGATTTGAGGTTCAGCGTGTACGTGATGCCGTTCGTCTGCGTGCTGGCGAGCGGCATGTTTCAAACCACGGAGCGCAACACTGAATTGACAGCCGTGGCCGCGCGCTGAACGGTGAAGCTCTGTTCCACGGTCGCACAGCCGGCTGCGCCGAGCCGTTGCCGCAGATTTGGATCAGCAATCAGCGCGCGGAGGGCGGTTGTCCATTCTTCGTTGTTCTTTGCCAGAAAACCATTCACGCCGTCCACGACAATGTGAGCGTTCACACCCACCGGCGACGCGACGACGGGGATACCGCAGGCCATGTATTGAAGGATCTTCACGCCGCACTTACCGCGCTCCCAGGGTGTATCCGGTAACGGCGCGATCCCAATGCCGATCTGCGACAACTCTTCCATTTCCGTTTCCAGACGCCACGGACGAAACTCGACTTCGAAACCGAGCCGGGTCGGGTCGCCGGATGCGATGACGCGGGGTTTGATGCCCAGTGTTTCAAAGACCGGCCGCAACGGTTTCAGGTACGGCAGGGTGGTTCGACTACCGATCCAGCCGACCACGTTCGAGTTGGCGGCGGGCCGATAAGCCGCAGGATCGATCGAACTGGGGACAACGGTTACCTTGCGGTTGAAGCGGGTCGCGTAATCAGCCAGAAAGTTGTTGCCCGCGATGACCGCGGTCGCGCGCCGCAGGATATCTTGCACCGCAGACTCACGGTGCAACGCGCGCAACACACGCGAGCCGCCGACGCGTGGCAGCCAGATCGCATCATCGAAGTCAAAGACGACCGGTTTGCGCGCGGCGATCTTGCGTTCAAAGCCGGAGTACAATCCGGGAAAAACACCCTTTTGCACGAAGACCGCATCAAAGTCTTCAACGTGTTGCAGGTCGGCACGACGTCGTCGCCAGGTCGCCGAAAAAGCGGCACGCCGGGAAGCTGGCTCTCCCAAATCAAGATAGAGGCTTCGATAGAGCGCATCATCAATGGCGGGTGAGACTTCGCAGGCAATGCCGAGCTTTTGCAGCCATGGCAGCAACTGATAAACGCGATAGCGGCTGGAGGGGCCGAGCGCGCTGGTTTGCGTGAGAAAAAGGACCTTCACAGTTTCCAGGCATACCTGGCGACCGGCCAATACTCGCGCTGACCACGGGCCGCGCGAGCAACCGCGGTAATTTGGACGAAGAGCCGCAGGACTGGCAGGTGCCACTTGGGATAGTGTTTGCGATAGAAGGCGAACAGGCTGCTGTAACGATGGCCCAGGGAATTGCGAGGATCGGTGTTGCTGCTTTCGCCGCCGAGATGCGTGACCGTGAGATCCGCGACGAATACAACACGCCAGCCAGTTCGCCAGAGTCGCAGGCACAAATCCACGTCTTCGAAATAAAGAAAGAATTGCTCGTCGAGAAGGCCGATATGTTCCAGCATCGTGCGGCGCAGGAGCAGGCAGGAACCCATGAGCTGATCGACGTCACGAGTTTTATCGTGCTCCCAGCCGTTCATTCGGTATTTGGCAAAGCGGCTGTGCGGGAACAAGCGGCCCAGCCCCAGCTCGTCACAGACGATCGCCCCGAGTGTTGGGAACCGGCGACAAGATGGCTGCAGCGAGCCGTCCGTGTTGAGCACGCGCGGCCCGCACGCGCCGATAGTCGGCTGTGCTCGCATGGTGTCCATAAGTTTTTGCAAGGTGGCCGGCCTCAGCATGGTGTCCGGGTTCAGCAACAGAATGAAATCCGAGGCACCTGCCCGGATGCCCTGGTTGCAGGCCGCGGCAAAACCGTGGTTCTCGGTGTTCTGGATGAGTTGAACCGTGGGAAAATCGCGCGCGATCATCTCGGTCGTGCCGTCGGTGGAACCGTTATCGACAACGAGAATGGGTGGCGGGTCACCTGCCGAAGTCAGTGTGAGCAGACACGTCTGCAACGCCTGGCGGCAGTTGTAACTGACGATGACAATGGTGCAAAACAGGTTCATCAATCCAAGCGGAAACCGCCATACCGTGCTCGCAATGCGCCCCCGGCGCCCGGCTCATTGCGCGTTGACCATACCGCTGAATGGCGGTGTTTGCCAATCCAATACCGGCAACGGCCTCGCAGGGAAGGGGGCTTACAACGAAAGAATGTGGCGCAGAACCGCGCTGAAGGCGGCCCGCTTGGCGGGTTGAAACGTATAGAGAACCAGACGCATCATGATGGCCACACCCATCGCCACTTTAAACACTGCCAAGTGCCAACCCGGATAGTGCTTTCGATAGAACGCCCCCAGGCTGCGATAACGGTACAGTGTCGCTTCCCGCAGCCCTTGCCGCGCGCTCTGTCCGCCGTGATGCATGACCTCGGCGCCGGGCACGAACAGCACTTTCCAGCCCGCATCGCGAAGTCGCAGACACAGGTCCACCTCCTCGAAGTACATGAAGAAGCGTTCGTCGAACGTGCCGACTTGTTCCAGGGCCGCGCGTCGCAACAACAACGCCGCTCCCATTAATTGATCCACTTCGAGAAGTTGGTCGTGCGCCCACCACGTCATGCGATAGCCGCCGAAGAATTTGGAGTGCGGGAAAAGTTTTCCAAAACCCAACTCATCCAAGAGCAAGCGCGGCAGGATGGGAAAACGGCGGCAGGAAGGTTGCAGCGAACCGTCGGGATTGAGTAAGCGCGGCCCACAGGCGCCGGCGCGTGATTCCGTACGCATGACGTCCAACAGTATTTGCAGCGCGACGGGAGTCGCGACCGTGTCTGGATTCAGGATCAGGATAAAATCTTCCGTGCTCGCGGCGATCCCCTGATTGCAAGCCGCAGCAAAGCCGCGGTTGTCAGTGTTGGCGACCAGTTCGACTGTCGGAAACTCGGTGTGAACCATCGCGGCGCTGCCATCGCTGCTGGCGTTGTCCACCACGATCACGCGCTGCCCAGACAGGCTGCGCAGGCAATCACGGAGTCGATCGCTGACATTGTAACTGACGATGACGATGCAAAGGCTCACGCGGGTGGACCGGTTTTTCGGAGGACAAAGATGATTTCGATGCGGTTCTTGAAAATAAGTTCGAATTCAAAATCGAGGGGCAACCGCTGTTGAACCGAGACGAGGAATTCGATCATCTCGATCTCCGTCCAGACGTGGTAATGGATGCTAAAGTGTATATCGAGAAGGCGCGCAATGGCTTTGTCGATTTCGGCACGATCGCGAATCTTCTGAACCAGTGTCACGTATTCTTCCACATGTTGCCGACGGGACCACGCGGGCCCCTCATGGAAATCGCGCCACACATGTTCGAGGGCGGTGGAAGGCCGGTCGCAATCGAAGGAGTGACGCTTGTCGGGAAGCGCGAGGTAAAGAATGCCATCCGGTTTCAAGACGCGGAAATGATTGAGGAGGGCGCGAATGGGGTTTTGGCAATGTTCGAGGAAGTGATTGGCAATGACGAAGTCCTGGCTCGCGTCAGCAATCGCGGCCAATTCCTCGCCATCGTCAACAATGTCCACATCGACGAGCGGCTCGGAGGCGAGTTCCGGGTATTGATTTCGCAATTCGTTTACGGCGAGGCGGTCAACGTACTTGACGTGAGCCGATTTGGGAACCGGTAGTGGGTTATGCAAGGCCCCGACTTCCAAGCCGGTGCCATGCACGTACGCGGCCGCGATCACATCCCGATCGAGCGGCCTGCCAACCAGGTGAGTGAACTTGCGCAAGTTGGTGGCAAAGCGTTTGGCGACACGTCGCAGATTCATGATGATGCCTTATTTGACCGCGTTGAAGACGCACTCCTCACCGGAGTCTTTGCGCGCGAGGTGCACGGCCAGCGCGCGGAATTGAAACAGCAGAGACCGGACCACGAGCCCCGGCTCCATGCGCGCACCAAAACGGTAACGCCCGGTGCGGGCGATACAAAGGCTTGCTTCCGCAAGGAATTGCGCGTTGACAGCGGTAGTCGATGTCCGAACGGAATGGAAGCCCGCTCGAACTCCGAGGTCGTTGAGCGTAGTCGGCGAGAACAGGTGAAGGTGCCTCGGCGGTTCAAGACCCCTCCAACAGGCACCGAAGCGATGGTGGCCAAGACTGTTCACGTTCGGCGTGACGGCGATCAATCGGCCGCCGGGTTTCAGGATACGGCGGCATTCTTTCAGCAGGGCCAGCGGGTCGGGCACATGTTCGATCACGTGGCTCATGGTGACGACATCGAAGGTGGAATCGGGTAACGCAATATCTGACAGCGCACCCAGGTGCACGCGTAGTCCGTAACGGGCGCGGGCCCGTTCCGCCGCTGTCGCGTCGACCTCCTGTCCCTCGACCTCCCAACCCATGGTCTGCCAACGGGCGAGCCGGCCTCCATCGCCGCAGCCAACGTCAAGCAACCGACCGGGCTGTGTGCCGCGCAGATACAGGGAGAACAACTCTTCACGCTGGCCTGCCAATCCTGTGGTCCGCAACAAGGCATGATAGGTCCAATGCGCCACCCGTCTGGCGAGTCCGCGAACCGCAGGTGGTTTATCCTGGTGGGTGTAGTAGCTCTCATAAATCAAGGGGAGATCGCGTTCCTCCGGCATCGGGTCAAGCCACAGCAAACCACATCTTTCCTGGGGGCAGCGCTTCATTTGCCAAACGCCGGGGGTCTCGGACAACCGATCGGACAAGTTCGAGTAGAGGAGTTCGCCAGTTGCTCCGCAGAGGAAGCAATTGGGGCACGGCCGGGTGCGGATGAGTTGCGTCATGGTCATTGTCGCGCAGTGACTCCCCAATCCAGGGGCCGGTCTCGTCGTCGGTCAGAGCGATTCAGCCATGAATTGATCAACACCATAAATTGAATCTCGAATGGAACCGACGAAGTTTAGCCCAGGGCGCGCTTCGTGAGGCAAGCAAATAGTTTGATTGACCCGTGTTCACGCCATTTTGTATGCTGCATGGGGTACGGACCAGATGACGAGGCGAATTCTATTTCTCTATTTGACGAAGCATTCCGGTCATTACTCGGCGGCGGTCGCCGTCGAGTCCGCCATGCGCCGGCTCGAGGTGCCGCTGGAGTCGATGCTGCTGGATTCCTTCAGCCATGCGAACCCTGTGCTGTCGAAGGTAACGCTGCGGGCGTATCTGGCGGCGCTGAAAACGGCGCCCGAAATCTGGGAGTGGATGTACGACAACCCCGAATTCAAGGTGCGCACGGCGAAAATCCGTGAACTACTCAATCGCGGCAATTCGCGCAAGCTGCAAAAACTGCTGAAGGAATTTTCTCCGGATGCCATCGTGTGCACCCAGGCGTTTGCCTGCGGGGTGATGGCATCGTGGAAGCGCGCGACGGGACTCAAGAAGCCCCTGCTCATCGGCGTGCTGACCGATTTCGTGGCGCACCGGTACTGGGCCGATCCCAATGTCGATATGTATGTGGCCCCGAGCGAAGAGACGCGTCAGAAGTTGATCGGGCAAGGGGTGCTTCCGGAGCGGGTGAAAGCCTTCGGCATCCCGACGAACGACCGCTTCCAACGGCCGGTCGACAAGGCGGCGGTGATCAAAAGCCTCGGGCTCAAGCCAGATCTCCCGAAGATCCTCGTCATGGGCGGCAGCCTGGGCCTGGGCCCGATGAAATCCGTGATTCGCAAGCTGAACAAATTGCCGCAGCCTTTCGACATCATTGTCATCACCGGCAAGAATGTAGAACTTCAGGATCGACTGGCGCGCAAGGGCCCCAAGCTGCGCCACACGACAAGGATTTTTGGGTTCGTTGAAAACATCAACGAGTTGATGGAGATCGCCGAGATGATCATCACCAAGCCCGGTGGCATCACGACGGCCGAAGCCCTGGTGAAGAAGTTGCCGATGATCATTATCAACCCAATCCCCGGGCAGGAGGCCAAGAACACCGAGTACCTGCTTTCCCAGAACGTCGCGGTGGAAGCCCAGGACGCCAACGACGTGATGTTGTTCGTCGATGAGTTCCTGCGGGACCCCCGCAAACTCTGGGCGATGCGCGAGGCCGCCGGCGCGCTGGGACGTCCACGCGCATCTGATCGTGCGGCGCAGGAGATCCTGCAGCTTCTGGCCGCAAAATCCGCTGTTGCCGCATGAAGTATTATCGGCTTAAGGCTGCCGAATTGCTCGCGCGGCTGCTGCCGCGCCGCATGAGCTACGGCCTCGCCCGCCGCGTGGCGGACTTCTACATCGTGTTCGACAAGCGCGGCCGCGAGTGCGTCATTTCCAACCTCAAGCAAATTCACGCGAACAGCGGCGTGGCCCTGTCCCCGCGCGCGCTGCGATCGCTGGCGCGCGAAAACTTCCTGAACTTCGCGAAGTTTCTTGTCGATTTCTTCAAGTTCCTCCGCTTCGACCGCCGGCGCATGGAACGCATCGTTCATTACGGCAATCTGCCGGCGGTGCTGGACGGCTTGCTGCAGCACGGCAAGGGGATCATCTTCGTCAGCGCGCACCTGGGTAACTGGGAGTTGGGGGCGGCGGCGTTGGCGGCGCTGGGCTACAAGTTCAATGCGGTGGCGCTTTGGGTGCCCGATGAGAAGGTTAACAACCTCTACCAGCAGTATCGCATGTCCCGCGGGATCCATCCGATTCCCTTTGGCCGCGCGGCCCGGGAGTGTATCGCCGCGCTGCGACGCAACGAAATTTTGGGTGTGATCGGCGACCGTGATTTTTCGCCGGCGAATCGCACCGTCGAGTTTTTCGGTCGCCCGGCGCGCTTGCCCGAGGGGCCCGCGAAGCTCGCGCTGGCGACCGGGGCGCCGCTGTTGCCGACGTTCATGGTTCGCCTGCCCGACGACACGTTTGCGTACATCGTCGATGAACCGATCTGGGCGGACAAATCGCGGCAGAGTGTGGACGACATCATGCGGCAGGTTGCCGTGGCACTGGAGCGCGTGATCCGGCAGCACAGCGAGCAATGGTTCCTCTTCCATGATCTCTGGGACATCGAATCCGACCGCGCGCTGGCCACGGCCATGGCGTTCGGCACCGCGGCGGGTGTGACGCCGATTCGCAGCGGACAGGAGAGCCCCGGAAATGTTTCGCGGCGACAGGACAAGACGGGAGCATGATCCGTCGCGTCATTGCGTTGATCCCCGCCTATAACGAAGTGGCTCGAGTCGGCGAGGTCGTCGCTCAGGCGCGTCCGCAGGTGGATGAAGTCATCGTGATTGATGACGGTTCCGATGATGGCACGGCGGCCGCAGCGGAAAAGGCGGGAGCCAAAGTCCTCCGCCACGAGCAGAACCGCGGGAAGGGTGGGGCGATTGCCACGGCCCTCGACTACTTTGGTCGGTCGGACGCCGAGTTCGCCATTCTTCTTGATGCGGACGGCCAGCACGATCCGGCGGAGATCGCGAAATTTGTCGAAACGGCCGGGCGCGAGCAGGCGGATATCGTCGTGGGCACGCGCATGGGCGATACGGGAGCCATGCCTGTCGTGCGTCGACTCACCAACGAGTTCACTTCCTGGGTCACCAGCAAGCTGGCAGGCCAGCGGATTCCGGACAGCCAATGCGGCTACCGTTTGCTGCGACGCAACGTTCTGGAGGATTTGCGGCTCTCGACCGCGCGTTTCGAGACCGAGACCGAGATGCTGATCCAGGCCGCGCGCGCCGGCCATAGGATCATCAGTATTCCCATTCGGACCATTTACGAAAGCGGCCACACCAGCCACATTCACCCGGTGCGCGACACGATACGATTCTTCACGTTTGTGCGGAAATACTGGAAGGCCTGACGAAAGGTTGGTTCAGCCCGTCAAGTGTGCTGGGAGAGTTGATCCCGATGACTTCAATTGTTACAATGATTAGGGCCTGTTGCCCAAATGAGTATTTTCTGAATCATGACGTGCCGGGGTACTGGTCAGGCTGGTGCAACGGTCAGTAGGTGTCGTAAGCGAAGAACGGAGCGACGCTATCGGTCGGTGAAACCGGTAGGGACCGTGAGGCTGAGAGCGGCCCCGGCGGTGGCGACGGGTGGAAGCCGATGCTTCAGGAGGATCTTCACGTTCTGGATGGCGGCAATCAGCCAGTCTTGAATCTGCACGCGCCACAGCCGCCGCCAGCGGGCCCGTTTGAAACCGTGATGATTGGCGGCGTCGGCGAAGCTGACTTCCGCCAGATGTTGTCGACGTTGACGGTCCCGCCTCGCGGCGGCGCTGTGCGCCTGCTGGCGGGCTCGATCTAGTAGCTCTTGGTGTTCGTGTCGATGAAGGGTGCGACCGTAGGCCGTCGCCCGAGTGCACTGGGCGCGTAACGCGCAGGCCGCACACACTGTTTTGGGGAGTTGATATTCCCAGGTGCGCTTGGTTGGGTGTAGCCGTCGCGGCGGCATCCTCTGGCCGGCCGGACAGCGATAGGTGTTGGTGCGCGCGTCGTAGGTGAAGGCGCTGTCGGGGAAGATCCCTTCGCTGCGGGCATGATGTTGTTTGGCTCGTGCGTCGCCCAGATGGGTGCGCAGGCCCTGTTGCTGACAGGCCACGAAGTTCTCCACCGTGCCGTACTTGTGGTCGCCCACCACCGTCTGCGGTGACTGGCCGGTGTTCGTTTCGTGCTGCCGCACCAACGGCAGGAGCCGCTTGTTCTCGGCGATGCTGCCGGGGGTGGTCTCGACGGCGGTAATGACCCCGTGGGCCTCATCGACGGCGCGGTGATGGTGGTAGCGCGGACGCGAGGGCTGCGCGCCCTTGCGCACCACGGCCGCATCCGGATCGGTCGTGGACACGACGCGATCATTAACCGCTTCGTAAGACGCCGGCGTGCTGGCGTCAGCCAGTTTGCTCGCGGTCGCCTGGTAGGCCGTCTTCAACGCCGCGATCAATTCGGGACTGGCTTTGACCACCGAGTCGCAGGAAGCGTTCGCTTCGTTGAGGCTGCTGTCCACGTGAATCTTGCCGCCGTCGACCAATCCCGCCGCCACACATTGGCCAACCGTGCGCACGAAGAACTTCTCGAACGCTTCGTGTCCCCAGCGGGCGCGGGCTTTCGACAGTACGCTGTGATCCGGGATGCTCGCCTCCAGCCCGTAGTCCAGAAACCACAGGTAATCCAGTCGCTCCGGGATAATGCGCATCAGTTCCCGCTCGCTGGCGACGTTCTCGAAGAACAGCAGGAACATCATCTTCAAGATCACCGCAGGATCCACCGACTCGTTACCGTTGGCACCGTAACAGGCCGCCACCTCGGCCCGCACGAAACCAAAGTCGATCACTTCCCGGATGCGGCGCAACGGATGGTCAGATCGCACCCGCCGATCCAAGTCAATCTGGTAACTGAACAACTCCTTCTGCGGCTGTTGGCTCCCCATCATGTCTACGAAACCTCCTCACCACCTTTTCTACTCGACGGCCTTCACAACCGGAAGTAAAAACTCGATTTGGGCAACACGCCCATTAGACCTGACCCCAAAGTAATTAATATCGCATGGTACAGGGTCAGTGCATCTAAAGGCCTAAGCGGCTGGTATTCAACTGGAAGTGTGCCTCAAAATCGTGTCACGCTGGCACGCGACTTGCGACTGCAGGAGCTCTAAATGAAGGAGGATCCGTCCCCGAAAGAAGTTGCCCCTCGCTGTGCGTGCGAGATCGCAGCGGTGGCGCCGTATCCACGGGTGTACCCGAACCCTTGGACGGGCGAGTCATGACCGATCAACCCGCTCCCCACCTCCTGTCGTCGCTCAGGGTCTTTTCGAAGGCGGCAAGCCTTGTCACCGTCGTTGTCGGTTCGTTGGTCTTGATGGGGTGGACCTTCGACATTGTTACTCTGAAGAGCGTTTTCCCAGGCATGGTGGCGATGAACCCAGCCACGGCAGTGAACTTCATGCTGGCCGGTCTGGCGCTGTGGCTGTTGCAACCGGCAAACAGCAATTCAAGAGCGTACCGTATCGGGCGCGGGATCGGTTTGCTCGTGGCCGTGGCGGGGTTGGTCAAACTCGGGGAGTACTTCCAGTTCTTCGATATCGACATTGACCAAACCCTGTTTCGCGGGAAGTTGGGGAGCAACCTGATGGCGCCCAATACGGCGCTGAGTTTTGTGCTCGTTGGATTTGCCTTGTGCTTTATTGACGTGGAAACGCGCCGTGGAAATCGTCCCGCCGAAGCGCTCGCGTTTTTCACCGCGTTTCTGTCGCTGGTCGCTCTGCTCGCGTACGCCTATGGGGCCACGTCGCTGTACGCGTTCGGGGCGTTCATTCCCATGGCGCTACCCACCGGGGCGCTGTTCCAACTGTTTTCGTCCGGCATTCTTTGCGCGTGTCCAGACCGCGGGCTGATGAGGATCTTCACGGGCGGGGGGGCGGGCGGGGTGATGGTGCGACGGTTGTGGCCGGCGACGTTCGTCGCCGTCGTGTTGCTGGGCTCGCTCAAATTGGCGGAAGAACGTTGCGGGCTTCTCTCGCTCGTAGAAGGAGAGACGCTGCAAGTCACAGCGTACGTGGTGATTTTCACCGTCTTTATCGGGGTGATCGCGAGGGCGCTGCAGCGTATCGACGCCAAGCGCAGCCTGACAATAGAAGCGCTGCGCGAAAGCGAGGAGCGCTTCGGGATAATGGCCAACACGATGCCGGACGCCGTGCTGGTGGGACAAGACGGCAGGAACGTTTACGCCAACACCGCCGCCGCGCACCTGCTGCGCGTCACCGCGCCGGAGGAATTGGTCGGCTTGGATATGTTCGCCTATATCGACCCCGCGTGGCACGAGCAGGCCCGGCAGAACATGCAGCGACTGCTGGCCGGGGAGAAGCTGCCGCCCTTCGAGGAGCACTTCGTTCGGTGCGACGGTTCGTTCGTGATGGTGGAAATTGCCACGTGCTTGTTCGCGTGGCAGGGCCGGCCCGCCTTGCAAGTCATCGCGCGCGACATCACCGAGCGGAAGGAGGGGGAACAGGCGCTGCGCCTGTCGGAGACGAAGTTTCGCACGCTCTACGAGGCGACCAGCGACGCGGTGATGATGCTGAGCGACAAGGGCTATTTCGACTGCAACCCGATGACTTTGGCAGTCTTTGGTTGCACCCGGGAGGAGTTCTGCTCGAAACATCCCGCCGATTTGTCCCCGCCACAACAGCCCGGCGGCGCCGATTCTCTGACACTGGCCAATCAGCGAATCGCCACGGCGATGGAAACCGGCAGCCACCACTTCGAGTGGCTGCACCGGCGAGCCGACACGGGCGAAGTCTTCCCGTCTGAGGTACTGCTCAGTCGCATGCAACTGGACGGCAAACCGGTGCTCCAAGCGGTGGTCCGTGACATCACCGAGCGCAAGGCGGCGCAGGAAGAAATCCTCAGGTTAAAGGAAGGCCTTGAGGAGCGCGTGCGTGTGCGCACCACCCAGCTGCGTGAGAGCGAAACCAGTCTCACCCGCACACTGGCCGAATTACGGGAAACGCAGCAGCAGGTCGTTCAACAAGAACGCCTGCGCGCCCTTGGCACCATGGCCAGTGGCATCGCTCACGATTTCAACAACTCGCTGACCGCCATCCTAGGTGGCAGCGAACTGCTGCTCCATCAGCCTGGATCCCTCGACAACAAAGAAACAGTCCGCAGCTACCTCGAGCTGATGAATACCGCCGCGCAGGACGCCAAGAGCGTCGTCAACCGCCTCCGCGACTTTTACCGCCACCGCGAGAAAAATGAAGCATTCGCTCCCGTGGACCTCAACAAACTCGTGAACGAGGCCATCTCCCTGACGCAAGCCAAGTGGAAAACCGAAGCCGAAGTTCAAGGCGTCTCGGTGAACGTGCACACCGACTTGCAGGTGGTTCCGATTATCACCGGTAACGCCTCCGAACTGCGCCAAGTGCTTACTAATCTCATCTTCAATGCCGTGGACGCTATGCCACGCAGCGGCACCATCACCATCCACACCTACCACGTCGAACGCTATGTCGTGCTGGAGGTCAGCGACACCGGCACCGGCATGACCCAAGAAGTCCGTCGGCACTGCCTCGATCCGTTCTTCACCACCAAAGGCGAGCACGGTACGGGACTTGGCTTGTCTATGGTGTACGGCATCATCCAGCGCCACAAAGGTACAGTTGATATCGAAACCGAAGTCGGCAAGGGTACGACCTTCATCATTCGCTTGCCGGTGCAGACAGCCCAGCCGCAGTCCGAGCCCAAACCGCAACCAGTCGATGTCGTCCAGCATCTGCACGTGCTCGTGGTTGATGACGAAGCCATGGTGCGCAAGATCATCGGCGACTATCTGAAGATTGACGGACACATCGTGGAGGCTGCCAACAGTGGGCGCGACGCTCTGGAGAAGTTCCGCAACAGTCGGTTTGACCTCGTGCTGTTGGATCGCGCCATGCCGGATATGAGCGGCGACCAAGTGGTCGCCGCCATCAAGTTCACCAATCCAGCCATGCCCGTCATCATGCTCACCGGCTTCGGTTCGATGATGGATGCAGCCGACGAGAAACCCACGGGCGTGGACTTCATCGTCGGAAAGCCCGTGACGATCAACGCGCTACGCGCCGCTCTGTCCAAGGCGGTTGCATCCTTGAATTGACCAACTCGCCCAACGTTACGCGGCAATGGGGGCTTCCGAAGCCGCGTGGTTGGACCCGAAGACGGAGGACACGGGAGCGTTGTTGGCTTTGCTGAAGCAGTATCCAGCCGATGAGATGGAGTTTTATCCGGTGTCGCGGGGCGTAAATTCGCCGGCGGTTGATTTTCCCGGGATATTGAGAGGGTGGGGACGCCTTAGACGGTCGGCGGTCACAGACCGCCGCTACAGCGGCCACAACGATGGCAGGCTAGCCGCCCGCCCTACAAGACGCAATTAATCCCAAAGCACGCCGACAGAGGTCCCGGTCTCGGAACCGTGGATGCCGCCGAATGGCGGCACGCCGTGGCTACAACGCAGGCTAAAGCCTGCGGCTACAGGACGGGCGCAAACCCCGGCAACGAACTCGGCCACCGTCCGACTTAGCTCATACTACAGTACCCGTTCTCCCTTAGTTTACTCTGGTGCAAGCCAGCCAGACCGCTCGTCAAGCCGGAAATGAGAATTATTCATCGGGTATTAATATTTCTTCTAGACATCGTATTACGATAGTGGTATAGTGCGGGGTATGTTCACTAACCGGAAGAGGCGATTGGGTGGCGGCCCCGTGGTGTCTGTCGCCAAACGGGGTCTTCGAGACGATGGCTTACTTCTACAATGGAACGGCGGGAAACCCTTTGGGCTTCGCGCCCTACAAATCGGACCGGGACGACGGCAGGCGGGCGTTGCGACCGCAGCACGACGAGGTCGCGTTTCGTCCGACTCAGCTTGCCCTACAAGTCGGAGGGGGCACGGCGACAGAGCGCCGTATCTACAGGAACGAATGGACGAGCCAATCCGCCGTCGCCAGGCTTTGGCGGACGAGGAGGACCTCGAAACATGCGTTTCTGCGAAACGAACCCGAATTATCCGAGCATGAAAACGGGGGATAAATGGTTGAGGTGGACTTAGATGCAAAGTAACACGATGAACATTCAATTCGGGTTCGTTTGGCGCGAAAACGACATCGGGGCGTGCCGTCCGATGCGGTTAGAATTTGTGCTGGGTACCCGCGAGGTGGACATGGGGGACTGGCCTTTCTTCGCGAAAGAAGGTGCTCATCCTACCACACAACCAGCATGGCGCCGTATGATTTGTTCTTGTCATTTATGGGCGGGCTGGCGTACAAGGTCGGGCGGCGTAGGAACGATTCAAAACAAAGGCGGAGGCGAGGCTTATGAAGACCATTCGAGTTTTTATTGCGGTCATGATTTTGGTATTGGCGGCAAGTTGGAGCGCACAGGCGCAGACGCTGACCACGCTGTACAGTTTTTGCGCCATTACCAACAGTGGCTTCATCTGCAGTGATGGCAGTACTCCCAGCCACCTGATTCATGGTACCGATGGCAATTTTTACGGCTCGACCACGTCCGGGGGTACCAATGACCTCGGTACGATATTCAAGCTCACGCCGGAGGGCACCTTGACCACGCTCCATCAATTTAGCGGACATCTGGGCGTGGCCGACGGTTCTGTTCCGTTGTTGTCCCTGGAAAGTGGCGGCCTTTTTTACGGCGCGGCCGTTGGCGGAGGAACGAACAACCACGGTACAATCTTCACGATTACGTCGGCAGGAACTTTCACTACGCTCCATGAGTTTAGCGGGACGAATGGCGTGGCTGACGGTTCCGGGCCAGAGGTTCTTCTTCCGTCCGGTTCGTCTTTCATCGGCGATACGGCATTAGGAGGAACGAACAACGACGGTACGATTTTCACGATCACGCCCGCGGGGACGCTCACCACCATCCATGTGTTTAGCGGGACCAATGGCGTGGCAGATGGCTCGCTGCCCGTACTAACACTGGCGAACGGCGCTAGTTTTATCGGCTCGACCTTCTCCGGGGGAACGTTCAACACGGGTACGGTGTTCCAGATTACCGCCGGGGGGGTGTTCACTACACTCCATCAATTTACCGGTACGGATGGCAGCGAACCTATCGTGACTGCGAAGAACGGCGCGAATTTTATCGGCACGACGGCGATCGGGGGATCCAATGGTTTTGGTACGGCGTTCGAGATGACGTCGTCGGGGACGGTGACCACGTTTTATCAGTTTAGCGGGACCAATGGCGTGATGGACGGTTCTTCGCCTGGGCTGGAACCCATTACGGATAGCGCCGGCGGGTTTTATGGCGTAACGCAAGATGGGGGAACCAACGCCGCGGGTCTGATCTTCACACTCACCACGTCAGGAACGCTGACGCCCGTGTATGATTTTTGCAGCGTCTCGAACTGCGCGGATGGCAGCGCACCGGACGGTTTTATAGCAAGCGGCGGGAATTTGTTTGGCACGACGGATGAAGGGGGAGCAAACGGCGGTGGTGGCACGGTCTATAAACTCATTCCGGCGGGTGGCATTGGCGGTGGTGGTGGTTGCACGTTTGCGCTCAACCTGACCAATGCGTCGCCCAGTGCAGCGGGTGGGGCCGCTACCGTAAGTGTTATCACGTCCAATGGTTGCGCCTGGACGGCGGTCAGCAACGACGGATTTATCACGGTCACTGGCAGCAGCAGCGGTACCGGCAATGGGACAGTCCACTACACCGTCGCGGCCAACAGCAGCACGAATCCTGTCTCCGGTACGATGACGATTGCCGGGAATACATTCACGGTGACTCAGGCTGGGGCGGGTGCATGCACGTTTACGTTGAGTGCGACCGAGGCGTCGCCTACCGCGGCGGGCGGTGCCAGTACCGTAGGCGTTACCGCAGCCCATGGTTGCGCGTGGACGGCTGCCAGCAATGATGGCTTTATCACCATCACTTCCGGCAGCAGCGGTTCTGGGAATGGGACGGTTCACTACACCGTCGCCGCCAATAGCAGCACCAATCCTGTCACGGGCACGATGACCATCGCTGGGAACACGTTCACGGTGAACCAGGCGGGGGCTGCGGCACCGGGAGTATGTACGTTTACGCTGACCCCGACAGTTGAAAAGGTAACAGTTAAGGGCGGCAAGAAGAGCGTCAGCGTCAAGGCGAAGGGCACGGACTGCACTTGGACGGCGGTCAGCAATGACAGCTTCATCACGATTACTGCCGGCACCAATGGCACGGGGAACGGTCGGGTTAGCTTCACTGTCCCGGGTAACACGAATACCACTGCGTTGGTCGGTACTCTTACGATTGCCGGTGAGTCGGTCACAGTCACTCAGGCTCCCGGCGGATGCACCTTCCGTCTAAGCCCCAAGAGCGGCAAGCTCCTGGCCAAGGGCGGCGCCAAGACGGTGCATGTGACCCCCAACCTCAGCGATTGCGCCTGGACAGCGGTTAGCAATGACGGGTTCATCACGATCATCAGTGGCGGCACGAATATCCTCGGCAGGGGAGTTGTTAGCTACAACCTGGCGACCAATGCGACCAGCAACATACTCACCGGCTCGATGACCATCGCCGGGCAGCCGTATACGGTGATCCAGAAAGGCGCGAAGCCGTGACGGCACGGCGTTAGTATTGCGATACGGTCAGTTTGCCAAGTTGCCTCGACGCGTGGAACGGGTGGAATGCCCGTTCCACGCGTCGTCATTTATACCGCCTGGAAGCGGGCGGGTTCCGCATAGCCATCCGGACCATTTACGAAAGAGGCCACGCCAGCCACATTCACTTGTTGCGCGACACGATCCGATTCTTCACGTTCGTGCGGAAATACTGGAAAGCTTGATGCGAATAAGTCTTTACATAGTACAGGGCTGCGCGACCATCATTAACCTATGATATTATTCGGAGCGGGTGGCGCTTAAGACAAATGAGTGTTTACATAGCACGGGCGGTGTTGGCGATTTTTGCGCTCACCTACCTCGGCATCGCGGTGGGTCGCGTGCCGGGCTTGAAACTAAACCGCACAGGCATCGCATTGCTGGGTGCGATCGCGATCATGATCTTCTCCGGCCTGTCGACGACGACCATGGTCGGTTTCATCAACTGGCCGACGATTTTGCTCTTGTTCGGTTTTTTTGTCCTGTCGGCGCAATTGCAGCTGTCCGGTCTTTTCGACAAGATCGCCAACAACATCTCGGCCCGGCTCGGGAACCCCGCGCGGTTTCTTCTGACCCTGATGCTGGTGACGGCGGGGCTGTCGGCGTTTCTCAACCACGACATTGTCTGTTACGTCTTCACGCCGATTGTGGCGACCACCTTACTGCGGCGGCGAGTCAATCCGGTCCCGTTTCTCATCGCGTTGGCAGTTGCCAGCAACATCGGCGCCGCCGCCACACTGGTTGGGAATCCGCAAGACATGATGATCGCCGAGGTTGCCGGACTGGATTTCGGGCGTTACGTACTCTGGTGCATCACGCCGGTGGTGTTTGCGCTCGGTTGCGCCTACGGGCTCATCTGGATGATGTCCCGCCACGATCTCGTGTCCACCGCACCGGTGCCGGCCAGCGTGGAGCCATCACACTATCCGTTCAACCGCCCGCACACGATCAAAGGTTTGGTCATCCTGGGATTGGCCATCGCGTTCTTTTTCTCGTCGGTTCCCAAGGAAATCATCGCCTTGACCGCCGCCGCGATCCATCTCGCCAGTCCGAAATACGGCACGGAAGATTTGCTGGGGCTGGTGGACTGGTCGATTCTGGTGCTATTCATGGGGCTTTTCGTGGTCACCGGCGCGTTCCAAGCCACGGGCTACGGCGACCAAGCCGTGCAGTGGCTCGCGCGAGGCGGGTTGAATCTTCAATCGCCATCCATTCTGGCATTGGTCACGGTGGGGCTTTCCAATTTGATTGGCAACTCCGCGGCGGTGCTGCTGTTGGTGAAGGTGGTTAATGTGAGTCATCCAGCGACGGCCTATGTGCTGGCCCTGGCCAACAGTTTTGGTGGCAGCCTCATTATCCTCGGGAGCGTCTCCAACATCATCGTCGTCCAACAAGCGCGCGAGCTGGGGATCAACATTTCCTTCCGCGATTTCGCTCGCCTGGGCGTCCCGGTGACGTTGGCCGCGATGGCCGGCCTGCTGGCGTGGGTGGCGTTGGTTACGTGAAATGGCCGAGAACAGGCGACGCTTCGGGGCGGTTTGTATTTGTGCATTACACGATCAACAGTTTGTGATACTCTCCGGACATGAAGCGTTGGGCGGGGTTTCTCGTGGTGGTGTTCCTGCTCGCGGCCGCGACAGCACGCGCGGAGACGGTGTGCTTGATCAAGGTTGAAGGCGTAATCGGACCGGCAACGGCCAGCTATGTTTCGCGCGCCGTCGATGAAGCAGCATCGCAAGACGCGCAATGTTTGATCATCCAACTCGATACTCCCGGCGGGCTTCTCGAATCGACCAAGGTGATTGTGCAGAAGTTCCTCGCCTCGACCGTGCCAACGGTCGTCTATGTCGCGCCCCAAGGGGCCCAGGCAGCCAGCGCCGGCTGTTTCATCACACTGGCGGCAGACGTGGCCGCCATGGCGCCGGCAACCGCCATCGGCGCCGCGCACCCGGTCGAGATAGGCGGCGGCGAGATCGACAAGACGATGAAGGAGAAGCTGGAGAATTTTTACGGCAGCTACATCGAGAGCATCGCCGTCAAACGAAAACGGAACGCGGAGTGGGCCCGGTCGTCGGTGCGCGAGAGCGCGGCGACCACCGCGGAAAAGGCGCTGCAGTTGAAAGTGATCGATCTCATCGCGAGCGATCGTGAGGATCTATTGAAGAAACTTGACGGACGCGAGGTGAACAACCGGAAACTGAAGACAGCGGCGGCGACGGTGGTGGAGATTCCGATGTCGCTACGCGAAAGAGTTTTTCAGGCCATCGCGCATCCGCAGATGATGTTGGTACTGACGTTGATCGTGATGTACGGGATCATCGGGGAGTTGAGCAGCCCGGGGGCAATCCTCCCGGGGGTGGCGGGCGTGATCGCGCTAGTGTTGTTGCTGTACCTGGCGACGGCGCTGCCGATGAACGCGGCCGGACTGGTGTTGCTTGGCGTGGCGATCGCGTTGTTTCTCATCGATGCGTTTGCTCCCACGCACGGTGTATTGACGGCGGGCGGCATCGTGGCGTTTTTCCTCGGCGCGCTCATGCTGTTTGACCGTTCCAATCCGTACTTGAGGTTGTCGCTGGCGTGGGTGGTGCCGGCCACGGTAGTGACCGCGTTATTTTTCATTTTTGTGGTAGGCGCCGGCTTGCGGGCGCAACGGATGCCCGTCAAGGTCGGTGCCGAGACAATGCGCGGTAAGGTGGTGACGGCGTTGACACCCATTGATGGGCGGGGCGGCAAAGTGTTTATCGAAGGAGAATACTGGCAGGCTGTCAGCGATGTGCCCGTGGAGCAAGGCCAGCGCGTTGAGATTGTCGAGATGCAGGGACTGACGTTGAAAGTGAAACCCAAAACCACGTAAAGGAGTGCATATCATGGACGCCCCGGGAAAACTGTTTAGTCTGATCCCCTGGATTGTGGTGTTGTGCGTGTTGGGCGCGATCGTGCTGCCGCAGATGATTCGCATCCTGCGCGAGTATGAGCGCGGGGTGATTTTTCGATTGGGCAAACTGCTCGGCGCAAAAGGGCCCGGGCTGATCCTGCTCATCCCGATTGTGGATCGCATGGTCAAAATCGATCTCCGGGTCATCACGATCGAGGTGCCGAAACAGGAGGTGATGACCCGCGACAATGTGCCGGCCACGGTGGACGCGGTCATTTACTTCCGGGTCGTCGACCCGCAATCGGCGGTGGTCAAGGTCGAGAACTTTCTCAAAGCCAGTTCGCTGATCGCCCAGACGACGCTGCGCAGCGTGCTCGGGCAATCGCAATTGGACGAGTTGCTGGCCCAGCGCGACAAGATCAATCAACAGCTTCAAGAAATCATCGACAAGCACACCGAGCCGTGGGGCGTGAAAGTCACATCGGTCGAAATTCGCGACGTGGTCCTGCCCGACACGATGAAGCGCGCCATGGCCAAACAGGCGGAGGCGGAGCGGGAACGTCGCGCCAAGGTGGTCAACGCCGAGGGCGAATTCCAGGCGGCCGAGAAGATGGTGCAGGCGGCGGCCATGATTGCGGTTCAACCCATCGCTTTGCAGTTACGATTTTTGCAAACGATGTCGGAGATCGCCAGCGAGCACAACACGGCGACGTTCATCCCGATCCCGATAGACCTGTTTACGCCGTTTCTGAAGAAAGCCAGCGAAGAGCCCGCGAAGAAATAAACTCCGCAGGTCAACTCCCGTAAGCGAAAATCCTTCAGACTCTTGGGGCCGCCAAGAGGATTCTTGCGCCTACGGCACCAGCCGCGCGCGGGAGAAGCGGGCGGGTTCCGCATAGCCATCCGGACCATTTACGAAAGAGGCCACGCCAGCCACATTCACCTGTTGCGCGACACCATACGATTCTTAACGTTTGCGCGGAAATACTGGAGGGCGTGATGTCAGGTTGGTTCCGCGCGGCAAGTGTGCTGTGTGGGGAGTTGAGCCCAATGACCCATGATCCTGTTGACTACACCCTTGATTGCGCCTGCTATATGATATAATTCTCCCTCCAGTACTCTAAGCGGTTTATGGCATATCGCTACACAGTTCAGGTCAGCCATCAGGGCTTGGGTAAATTCCGTGTCATCTCCGGTACTGACTATGACTTGGTACAGGCGAAGGCGCGTGCACAAGCGCTTGAATGGGAAAAGAAGCACGAGGACATTCTCGCCGACCGACGTCAGAAGGAGAATGTGCTTCAGGAAAAACAAAGGGCGAGGCAACTGTTAGAGCGCAGCAAAGAAGCCGCACAACGAAAAAAAGAAGCCGCACAGCGAGAAATTGAGGAGAAATTTGAGGACGCTGAGGAGCGGACAAGCGCGGCCCAGAAGGAAGTGGAAGCGGTAAAGAGCATCCTCCGTGTGACACTCAAAAAGCGTTCTGTCATTGATTGGGAAAAGCTCAAGAAACACGAGCTATTTTCTAAACCAGAACCGCAGCAACCACTCTACTTAGACTATCCCCGAGAACCCCAGGCAAGTGACGCAAAGTACTGCCCCAGGCCAGCTGCAGCCGCATTGGTATTTAGGACCTTTTTGGTGCGGATTTTGAGGTCTTTTGGCAGGCTTGCTAAATATACGATGGGGAAGAACAAGCAGGCTGCGCGAGAGTCTTACAACATGGATTACCCCACTTGGCAACAAGTTACCGAGGAGGTCACCAATGAAAACCGGCGACTAGCAAATGATCTTTTCAGTTCCGACCACAATGACTGGGTCAATATGGCTGATTCGGTGAAAGCTGAAAACGATCTCCGCTATACTAAAAAAAATGCCGAGGCAGAGCGATGGAATCGCGAAGCGGACGAATATCGGCGGAAGCTCGCAAAGAAGAATGGCACCATTGACAAGCGTAGGGCCAGTTACGAAGCCCGTCAACCAGGGGGTGTCGAGGACTACTGCGAAATGGTTCTTGCGAACTCGGACTATCCAGACAACTTCCCACAAGATTTTGATCTCGAATACAGCCCTGGAACTAAGATCCTCATCGTCGAATACGCACTCCCCGCTCCGGAGCACTTGCCCCAATTGAAGGAGGTGAAATACGTCAAGTCAAAGGATGCTTTTACCGAGGTATTCCTTTCGGAAAACGACTTGAACAGCCTTTACGACGATACCCTTTACCAGATTTGTCTTCGCTCGTTGCGCGAGTTATTCAAAGCCGACGTCGTCAAGGCCCTCGACGCCATCTCCTTCAATGGCTGGGTCAAATCAATCGACAAAGCCACAGGCAAAGAAGCAAACGCATGTGTTCTTTCGATACTAGTCAAGAAAGAGGAGTTTCGCGCGCGAAATCTAGAGAATGTCGATCCTAAGACATGTTTCAAGAATTTGAAGGGTGTCGGCAGTTCACAGCTTCACAGCTTAACGCCCATCGCGCCCGTTCTCGCCATCAGTCGAGAAGATAAACGCTTTATCGCGCCCCGCGAAGTTGTCAACAAACTAAACGAAGGGGTCAACTTGGCGGCGATGGACTGGGAAGATTTTGAACATTTGATAAGAGAGTTATTCGAGCAGGAATTCAAACAAGCCGGAGGCGAGGTCAAAATAACGCAAGCCAGCCGGGATCATGGCGTTGATGCTATCGCCTTCGACCCCGATGTGATTCGTGGCGGTAAGACGGTGATTCAAGCCAAGCGATACACAAACACCGTCGGTGTCTCTGCCGTTCGAGACTTATATGGGACAGTACTCAACGAAGGTGCAAGCAAGGGAATACTTGTAACGACATCAGACTATGGTCCCGATTCTTACGAATTCGCAAGAGGTAAACCCCTTGTCCTGCTGAACGGCGCAAATCTCCTCAATCTGATGGAGAAGCACGGGCACAAGGCGAAGATTGATTTGAGAGAGGCAAAGACGATCCTCGGAGAACAGACTTAAACCTGCCTCGCTTATTGAAATCGTGTCATGTGTGGTCGCTACACCCTAACCGCGGATTTGAAGAAGGTGGCTGACCGGTTCGGTGCGCCGATGCCGGAGGAAGAACACCTTAACGCTCAACCCCGAAAGGGATTCGGGGCGAGCAGTTCAACGGACAACACTCCACGCTCAAGTGAGCGCATTGGAGATTGGGACGAGGAGAGGACCAGGTTGCTCAGACCGCGGTACAATATTGCGCCGACGCAGGCGGTGATTGTGGTGGGGGATGACGGGAAGCGAAGAAGGGTGAAATGAGGCAGGAGCACGACAGAGACCGTTGCACTTCAGATCGCTGAAGCGCGTCTCGTCCGACTCGGCTCGACATGTCCCGCAATTCTGCGGGATCCCGTCGCATGACGGGACTCAGGGTGACGGCCCGGGGGGAACTGGACGGAGGGTGCGCGGTCAGGAGACCGGCGCACAACAAGTCGCGCAGTGGTGGTTGTTACGGTATATTTCGACCGTGCCATGAGGAACAGGCTATGAAACTTCGGATTGATCGCAAGGCGGATGCGCTTTATTTACGGCTCGACGATTCCAAGGTCATTGAGTCGGAAGAGGTCGCGCCGGGTGTGATTGTGGACTTCGATAGCCGGAACAAGGTGGTTGGCGTGGAAGTTCTGGACGTTTCGGAACGGTCTTCCAGGCGCCAGGGTGGAAAGCGGTCTTCCATGTCGATTCCGACGCCAGCGGTCGTGCGCGAAAAGCCCTCCAAGAAATTCGGGAAGTAGTCCTTCTTACGATTCCAAGGCGGTATTGACGGACGATTGTTGTGCTCTCTTGACATCGTATTACGATAATGGTATAGTGCGAGCATGTTCACTAATCGGAAGAAGCGATTGAGGGGTGGGTTTGGCCGGACGGCGGTCATAGACCGCCGCTACAGCTCAATCAGCGAACGCGACAGAGCGCGTCCCTCCAAGGCGGAGGCGACACGGCGACGGAGTCCCGGTCTCGGAACCGTGGATGCCGCCGAATGGCGGCACGCCGCGGCTACAGGGAGGGGTTTGTCGAGGTGGTATTGGGGGAGACGTTGTCACGCGTCACCGGGTCGAAAGGACACGGCGGGACGCCCGCGCCACTATCGGCGGAGAAGCGCCGCGCAAACATGTGTTTCTGCGAAACGAACCGGATTGGTTTTGGCATGAAAACAGGGGATAACATATTGAGTTGGAATTGGATGCGTAGCAAGAGAGTGGAAATTTCAATCCGGTTCGTTTGGAACGGATTAGCAGTTTGCGACGCGTTCATCTTCCAAGCTGACAAGCTGGGTGGGGTGTGTTACACGTAGCGGCCTTTTATGGAATGGATTCATCAATTCGTTGATTTGTTTCTGCATCTGGATCGTCATCTGAATGACACGATGCAGGCGCATGGGACGACGTGGACGTATGTGGTCCTCTTTGCGATCATCTTTTCGGAGACGGGGTTTGTGGTGACGCCGTTCTTGCCGGGGGATTCCTTGTTATTTGCGGCGGGGGCGCTGGCGGCGACGCCGGGGAGTCCGATGAGTGTGGCGTTGTTGCTGGGGTTGTTCTGCGTGGCGGCCATCGGAGGGAACACGGTGAATTATTTTGTGGGGCGGCTGTTCGGTGACAAGCTGGCGGCGAAGTTCCCCGGAATCATCAAGCCGCGGTACCTGGAGAAGACGCACGCGTTTTATGAGAAGTACGGCGGGCAGACGATCATCATCACGCGGTTTGTGCCGATCGTGCGGACGTTTGCGCCATTCGTCGCGGGGGTGGGGCACATGAGCTACCTGAGATTCACGGGCTACAATGTGGCGGGGGGTGTGTTGTGGGTGGGGCTGTTGTTGTTCGGCGGGTATTGGTTTGGTCAATTGGAATTTGTGAAGGCGCATTTTGGCATTGTGGAGTTGGCGATCATTATTATCTCCGTGCTGCCGATGGTGATTGAGTACTTGCGTCACCGCAAGAAAGTGTGATTAAGTAGGCTGTTACCTACAGTCGGGACGTAGCGCAGTTTGGTAGCGCGCTTGGTTCGGGACCAAGAGGTCGCGGGTTCAAATCCCGCCGTCCCGACCATCTTTTTAGATGGTCGAAGGCACAGATGATGTCGCGCGTCCCGACATGCGTCGGGAAGGTCGCCATGGCGAATGTCAGGATGGTCGAATGCAGGGTACCGCCGCATACGTGTATGTGCTTCGCAGTGTAAACGACGGTTGGTACTATGTTGGATGTTCTGTCGATCCCCAACGAAGGCTGATTGAGCACAATTCCGGAGAGAGCAAATCGACGCGTACTCGACGTCCTTATGAGTTGGCCTACACGGAGCAATTCCCGGACTTGTCAGCCGCACGCAAGCGAGAGCAAGAGATCAAGCGGAAGAAGAGTCGTCAATATATTGGCTGGCTTGTTGCCGGGCGGCCGGAGCCGATGTGATGTAGCGCGTCCCGACATGCGTCGGGAAGGTCGCGGGTTCAAATCCCGCCGTCCCGACCATCTTCTTCAGATGGTCGAAGGCAAAACAACGTCGCGCGTCCCGACATGCGTCGGGAAGGTCGCCATGGCGAATGTCAGGACCGTCCCGACCATCTTCTCCAGATGGTCGAGGGAAGACGTCTCTTTTACAGCAAACTCTAATGCGGGAGCCAGACTGGCTTAGCTGGGAATTTGAAGCCTTTGTGCTCGAGGGCCTTGATTAGTTTGCCAAGCCAGTGGAGGAGGATGTCGAACCGCCGCAGTACGGCCTCTTCAGATTTGTGCTCGCTTTCGGCACTGCTCGCGAGGAGAGAGGTCGATCCGGTCTGTTGGACATGGATCCCGCGCGATCGGCGGGAGAGTTCTGCCTTCCAGCGTTCCAAAGCGCCAATTCGTGCTTCGAGTGTGTAATCGACCGGCTTGATTTTCTTGAGCACTTCCTTGTCCGCCGTGGTCAACTGCCCGTGCTTGACGAACGTATCGACAATCACGGAGCACAGGCGTTCCACCGCTTCGAGATGCTCGAACGCGGGCGGGACCGCGGCGGCAGTGGGCTGGGGAGCGGCGGCGATTGTCGTGGGCGCTGCGGCTGCCTTGACGGGTTCGGCGGCGGCGCCGAACGCTTTGATAATGCGCGAGGTCCCGTGATGCTCGCCGATGTGCAGCACCTTGACGGCACCATGCTCGGCTTTCAGTTCAAGGTCGATTTCCTCTGGCGTGGCGATGGTCAGCGTGAGTGTTTGGGCCGAGGGATCAACGGTGGCGCGCAATGATTTGGCCCGGAATAACTCCTGCAAGCCTTCGAGGCTGTGGGCGTTCTGAAAGCCGATGAGGTCGTGGTGCGTCATCGCTTCGGTCACCGTCATGACCTCATCGCCAGGTGGCGCGAGTTGCAGGTTGAGGCTGTTGTGGATGGCCAGCGAAAGCTGGTCGAGATTTGGGTGCTTCTGCCCGCCGCCAAACATGCCGCCGAATAGTGCCATAGCGCTCCTTCCGGGGTGACTCGTCTACTATACCGCCGCGGCAGGGCGCGAAGCAAGCTCACAAATGCAGGCGGGTAGTAGGCGATGGCTCCGCCGTTCGCTTGACTGGGTTGCGGTTTGTCGATAGTCTGACAGCTTGAGTTTATGCGGAAGCGTGCGACGGTCTTTTACACGGGCAGGGTACAGGGGGTTGGGTTTCGCTACACCGCGCGCGAAATCGCTTTTGGATATGAGCTGACGGGGTATGTCCGCAACCTGAATGACGGGCGGGTGGAGTTGGTTGCCGAAGGCGTCGAGGAGGAAATCAAGGCGTTCCTGGAGGCAGTGCACGCCAGCCAACTCGGCAGCCACATCCGGAATGCAGACGTGAATTGGAGAGAGGCCGCGGAAGAGTTCCGCGGCTTCGACATACGATAACTGATGGACGCGATTCGAACAGAACAACTGACCAAGAAGTACGATTTGGGCTGGCGCAAAGGCCGACTGCTGGCGCTGGACAAACTTAACCTGCACGTGCACGAGGGCGAAGTGTACGGCCTGCTCGGGCCAAATGGCTCCGGCAAGAGCACGACGCTGAAGTTGATCCTCGACCTGATTTCGCCGACCGACGGCAGCGCGTGGCTTTTCGACGTTCCCTGCAACAACGTCGTATCGCGGTTGCACGTTGGCTTTCTCCCGGAGAATCCGTACTTCTATCGGTACCTGACCGGTGCCGAGACACTGGTGTTTTACGGGAAGTTGTGCGGCATGAGTGGCTCGTCGCTGAAGCAGCGGATCGAGGAACTGCTGGAGCTGGTGGGATTGACACGGGCCCGTGATCGGCAGCTTTCGGGTTACTCGAAGGGTATGTTGCAGCGTATCGGGTTGGCGCAGGCGCTCATTCATGATCCCAAACTATTGCTGCTCGATGAGCCGACTGCCGGCGTGGATCCGATTGGCAGCAAGGACATCCGCGACCTGATTTTGCGGTTAAAGGGCATGGGCAAGACGGTATTGCTCAGTTCCCACCTGCTCGCCCAGGTGCAGGACGTCTGCGACCGCATCGGCGTGCTGAACCTCGGACAAATGATTCTGGAGGGTGATGTCAAGTCGCTCATCAGCGATCAACGGCGGCTGAGCATAACGGTGCAGGATTTGCCCGACGATGCACGGGCGCGGGTCGAGGAGGCAGTTCGGTCAGCCGGGGCGTCGATTGTGTCGGTTGAGCATCCGCAGACGACACTGGAATCGCTGTTTCTGGAGGCGCTGAAGAAAGACGAACGGGGGATGGGACGACATGACTAATGCTGCCGCAGTTCCCGCGCCGTCGTCGAGCCACGATCGGGTTGGGTTTTCTCTCAACCGTGTGAGTGTGATTGGCGTGAACACGCTGACCGAAGCGATTCGGCAGAAAGTGTTTATCTTTTTATTGCTCGTCGGTTTGGTGTTCATTGGGTCGGCCATCTTTTTCTCGCAATACAGTCTTGGGGAACAAGAGCAATTGAAGGTCATCAAGGACACGTGCCTGGGTGTCATTTCGGTCATCAGCACTTTGATTGCGATTGTGGGAACGGCGCAGTTGTTGCCGAGTGAGGTGGAGAACCGCACGATCTACACGATTCTGGCCAAACCCGTGCGGCGCTTCGAGTTCTTGCTCGGCAAATTTTACGGCAGCGTGCTCCTCCTGGTATTGAGCATGGCGGCCATGTGCCTGATGTTCGGCGCCGTGCTCTGGATCAAGGAGCAGAGTATGATCCGCGAGTTGAGCCAGACGTACCTGGGGGAGACGCAAGCCGCCACCGAGCAAGCGAACCAGCAAATCGAGCAAGTTAGGATAGCGGTGCTGGATGTGAATATGGTGAAGGCGGTGTTGACGGACCTCGTGAAGGCGATGCTGGTGGCGTCGGTGACACTCTTGGTGTCGACATTCTCGACGTCCCTGGTCTTTAACGTGGCGGTGCCGTTTATGATTTACATGGCGGGAATGCTACGCGGGACGGCCGTCGAGATGTGGAGCAGTCACCGGCTGGCGATGGCGGTGTTGGCGATTGTCCCTGACTTCGGGTTGTTCAGTCTGGCGGACGACATCAATCTCGGTAATCTCGTGCCCTGGGCGCATGTCGACCAGGTCATCGTGTACGGGCTGGCGCGCATGGTGGTGATTGTTGTCGCCGCCCACCTGATCTTCAGCCGTCGTGAGATATAGGCTATGCGAATCAAGATACTTATTGCCGTACTTCTCCTGGGAGCAGGGCTGGTCCTGCTGCCGCTGGAGAACTGGGTGCGTGCGGAGCGGACCCGGCTGAAGTACGGTGGCGCCCGGGTCTCGATCCAGCTCCGCGAGGCGATTGGCCAGAACCTTGCCATTGCGTTGCTGGCGGGGATGCGGGGCATCGTGGCGGACTTTATGTGGATCAACGGCCACGATTACTGGGAGAAGAAGGAATGGCTCCGCCAGTACCGGAATATCGAGGTCGTTGCCGCGCTGCAGCCGCAAGCTGTAATGTTTTGGGACCTCGGCCAATGGCACATGGCCTGGAACATTGGCTACGGTGTGCTTTCCGACCCGAAAAACCGCACCAAAGCCGAAGGTCTCAAACGCGAGCATGAATGGCACGAAAAGGCCCGCGAATTTCTGGAGCGCGGCATCGAGAACATCCCGAATCGCTATGATCTGTATTTCACCATGGGGTGGTTGTATTACGAGAAACTGAGCAAGGACTGCGACCAACCACCGTGTCATGAGGCGTTTTGTAAAGCGGCTGAGTACTTCGGCAAGGCAGCCAGCTTTCCAGACGCGCCGCAGTTTGTCACTCGCTTTTACCCTCGCGCTCTCGAGAAGTGCGGCCAAACCCGGGCCGCTTACGAAGAATGGAAGCGTCTGTGGTTCCTGGACCACTCAAAAGTGGCACAGTCCTGGAATATTATCGAGCGCGAGATACGGGAGCTGGAAAACCAATTGCAGATTCCCAACGACGAGCGCTTATTCCCTCCACCGCTACCATGACGACGGCCAAAACAGAGCTTCGCTACGCAATCGTGAGCGACATTCATGCGAATCTCGAGGGACTCGAAACTGTCCTGAAAGATGCGCAGGAGCAAAAGTGCACGCATTACGTTTGCCTCGGTGACATCGTGGGGTACGGCCCGAACCCGAACGAATGCCTCGATCTTATCCGGAGCCTCGATTGCCCCGTCATTATGGGTAATCATGACGAGTACTGCGCGTCCGACCTTGACCTAACGGGGTTCAATGCCATGGCGGCCGAGGCGATTCGCTGGACGCGCACGCAATTGAACGCCGAGGACAAGACCTGGCTGCGTGACCTCAAGTACGTCCGCCATGTCGAATCGTTTACCATTGTCCACGCGACACTCGATTTGCCCGAAAGGTGGGCCTACGTCTTCGACAGGCTTTCCGCCCAGGCCAGCTTCAATTACCAGCACACGGCGGTCTGCTTCAATGGTCATACGCATGTGCCGGTTGCGTTCGTGCGTGGGCCGACCGGCCTTCAGGGTGGGCTTTATTCGAAGATCAAGATTGAGGTGGGTCGAAAATACTTCGTCAATGTCGGTTCCGTCGGCCAGCCGCGCGACCGCAATCCGAAGTCAGCCTACGTTATCTTCGATCTCATCGCCAATATCATCGAATTGCGCCGGGTCGATTACGACATCGGGATGACGCAGAAGAAGATTCGTGCCGCCGGCCTGCCGGAGTCACTGGCGGAACGCATCGAACACGGTCGCTGAAAGAGCACCCGTTTCTTCGTCTGGTTCAACGAGGGCTCGCTTTCAATGAAGTCAGGGCGAGCGAGTCAATGCGATCCAGCACCATCCCGGCCGTTAACTGCTCCATGCATGCATGCCCGTAAGGACACTGCCGCAACCGTCGATAATTGCACGGTGAACACGGCAAATCCAGTCGCACCACCGCTTCCGGCCGGCCATACGGGCCGATATGTACCGGGTTCGTTGGTCCAAAAACACTGACGACGGGTGTTTCCAGCGCCACGGCGAGGTGCATCGAACCCGAATCATTGGTCACGGTCACCTTGGATCGCTTGATGATGGCTGCCAGTTCACCGAGGCTGGTCTGTCCGGATAAATCAACCGCGCCCGGACACAAGTTCGTCACAATCCGGCACCGGTCTTTGTCACGTGAGGTGCCCACCACAACAATCCCCAGCCCGCGCTTGATCAAGAGTCGTCCGGTTTCGGCAAAACGCTCCGGCAGCCAGTGCTTGGTTTCCCACATTGTGCCCGGCGCCAACACGGCAAATGTTTTCAAGCCGTGACGGGCGAGCAACTGGGCGGCCCTGGCTTCTGTTTCAGGCGACAGATAAATGCGCAAGTCGGGTGGCGCACTGTCCAACCCGAGCATCTTCCCAACCCACAGGTAGCGGTCGATGGCATGCACGTCCAGCGTGGGGATCGGAATGCGATGCGTGTATGCCAGCCAGGAGCCTTCGCGCGCGCCAGCCCAGCCGTGCACGGGCACGTTGTGAAGCTGGTGATCGGCGGTTTCCGTGCGGACGCGTTTGATTGGTCGATCAAATCCAATCCGCACCGGCGCTCCGGTGGCGCGCACAAACGCGGCCGTCCGGAACTGGCCGTGGATATCGATCACCAACTCGTAACGGGTGCGCCGCAATTGCCGTAGCAATTCAAACGGACCGGCGGTGGCCCGCCAATTGCGGCCGAAGGACGCGAAGTTGCGCCGGTTGAAAAGCACCACGCCGGATACTGCGGGATGGTGGCGCACCAACTCGGCATTCTCGGGAGTGATGAACCAGTCGATCCGCGCTTGCGGGTAGCGCGCGCGCAGCTTCACGAGCAGCGGGATGGTGTGGACGACATCGCCGACCGCTGATGGTTTCACCAGCAGAATGCGGGAAAAGTTTTCGGTAACCAGTGATGCAGCGTTCACGCCGAACACAGGAACGTTTCGCTTACGAGGCGAAAACCCTTTTCAGCGTTGCCGAAAAACGATGACGGGCCTGTTCGCGACGGACGACGTCTTCACTGGTGACCCAATTGAATTGGATCACGCGCCGCTCGCCGCTGAAAGGTTTGTGTCCATGCCAGGAGTTCTCGCTGCGCTTAAAAGCCAGCAGCGTCCCTTCCGATGGCGGCACTTCCAGAATCATGTCGTCGAGATTGTCCGGGGAACGCAGCAGGCGCAGTCGTCCGCCGGCGGTTTCCCAATTAGGATTCATGTAAATGAGCACCGTGATGATTTTCGTGGTCGAATCCGTGTGAATTTGGCCGTCCTTTTCCGAGCAGCGCCCGCGCACGGTTGCCATCGTGGGCCGTCCGCTCAAGTCGAGGGAGAATTTTCGTTCGAACGCCGACCGCATCTGGGGGCTGTTCAGATCGTTCATCAGTTCGCCAAATGCTGTGCCGTATTCGACTTCGCTCAAGGGGAAGCTGCCGTGTTTCTCGATGTGCGGGTAGTCGGCGTTAACCAATCTGCAGGCCTCGGCTTTCACAAATTCCGGTACCACCAGAAATTCAAACGGTTCGCGATTTAGTGGCGTATTCTCAAAGCGATCCAAGTCAATCATCATCAGGATCTTCCTCCCATGAAACGTGAATTTACGCCAAGCTCTATCAGCGGTAAAGGCTATTCTCGTCGAGCGGCTTGGGCGTTACGCCGTGGCGATGGACGAACGGTCGAGAGCTGATTTAGACTTTCCTTGCCTGCTGCAAACGTTTGCCTTTATTCTGTCTGCCACTATGCGAACGCGAACTCTGTACGTAGCACTCATCTGGTTCCTCAGCTTGTCTGCTGCAGCGATTTCCCAGACACAAACACCGCCTGCGAAGCCAGCCACCACCACGCGTTGGAGCGGCATGACCGAAGAACGTCTGGAAGAACTGCTAAGCCAGATGACCCTGAAGGAAAAAATCGGTCAGTTGTCCCAAGGGCAGATCTATCGCCCGGACTGTGAGAAGTCCGTTCGTGAGGGCAGTATTGGTTCAGTAATCGCAGGGGGGAGACCCATGAGCAACGACCTGCAACGGGTTGCGGTCGAACAGTCTCGGCTCGGCATCCCGTTGTTGGTCGCTTACGACGTGATTCATGGGTACCGCACGATTTTTCCCATCCCACTCGGCCAGGCGGCGGCGTGGAACCCGAAACTGACCGAGGAGGCGGCTCGCATTGCCGCACGCGAAGCGGCTTCCGAATGGATTCGTTGGACGTATGCGCCGATGGTTGACATCGCTCGCGACCCGCGCTGGGGACGGATCGCCGAAGGCTCTGGAGAGGATACGTACCTCGACAGCACGCTCGGTGCGGCCATGGTGCGCGGATTTCAGGGAAAGAATCTCAGCGACCCGGAACACATTGCCGCTTGCGTGAAACATTACGCGGCATACGGTGCCGCCGAGGGTGGTCGTGACTACAACACGGTCGATATGTCCGAGCGCACCTTGCGTGATGTCTATCTCCCCCCGTTCGAAGCCTGCGTGAACGCGGGTGTGGCAACCATTATGAGCGCCTTCGACGAACTCAATGGTGTGCCGTCGACGGGTAATCCGTTCTTACTGCGCCAGGTCTTGCGGGACGAGTGGAAGTTCAAGGGTGTGGTCATTAGTGACGCCGATGCCGTTCACGAACTGGTGCTGCATGGGATCAGTGCGAACGACAAGGATGCCGCGCGCGTGGCGTTCCTGGCGGGCGTAGACGTCGAGATGTTTACTGCCACCTATCGTTCGAATCTCGAAGCGCTTGTCGCTGAAGACAAGGTGCCGATGCAAGTCATCGACGACTCGGTGCGCCGTGTCCTGCGCTTGAAATGGGAATTGGGATTGTTTGAAAAGCCGTTCGCGCGGCCGAACCCCGACGAGGTGTTGCTCGCCAAAGAACATTTGGATGTGGCCCGCGAGTTTGCAAGGCAGAGCCTGGTATTACTAAAGAATGAGAATCGCACCCTGCCGCTATGGAAGGAAATGCCGTCGATTGCTGTGATTGGCCCGCTCGCTGACAACGGGGCGGATCAATTGGGTACCTGGCGGGGTCATGGCGATGGCAAAGAATCACGGACCGCCTTGCAGGCCATTCGCGAGGCGATCAGCAAGAACACTCATATCAACTATGCGGTCGGGGTTGAAAGTTGCCTGAGCACGAACCGCAGCGGATTTGACGAAGCGGTCCGCGCCGCGAAGGAGTCCGCGATCGCGGTCATGTTTGTGGGTGAAAGTGCCACTCAGTCGGGCGAGGCGGCGAGCCGCGCGTATCTCAGTCTTTCAAGCGCGCAACTGGATCTGATCAAGGCGGTGCAGGCCACAGGCACGCCGCTGGTGATTGTGTTGATGGCTGGCCGTCCGCTGGAACTTGGCGAGGTGCTCGACGCCGCGCCGGCGGTACTCATGGCCTGGGATCCGGGCACGATGGGCGGTCCGGCCATCGCCGACGTGCTCTTTGGCGAGTACTCGCCGTCGGGAAAACTACCGATATCGTGGCCGCGCACTATCGGTCAGGTACCCATTTACTACAACCACAAGAGCACAGGCCGTCCATGGGTGGATCCATTGAGGCTACCGAGTGCGACACGGCATGTGTACCTCTCGGGTTACAATGACATGGTGGCGACACCCCGGTTCCCGTTCGGCTACGGGCTAAGCTACACGCAATTCGAATACAGCAACATTCGAGTCGATCCGCAGCATATCAAGCTTGGCGAGTCGGCCCGTGTCACCGCGCGCATAACGAATGTGGGTAATCGGGCTGGCGATGAGGTGGTGCAACTCTACATCCGCGACCTGGTGGCCAGCATTTCACGACCCGTGCGGGAGTTGAAAGGGTTTCAACGGATCACCCTCGAGCAGGGGAAGAGTCAGGACGTGGAGTTTGTCCTGCCCTCCGACGCACTCGCTTTCCACAACGGCGAGATGAAACGCGTGACCGAACCGGGACGGTATCGCGTTTGGGTGAGCAGCGATTCCGCGAGCGGCCAGCCCGCTGAGTTCGACATCGAGTAGACACCCTCAATCCTTGTGGTTTGGTTGGTGATTTGATGTTCGGCTTGCGTGTTGCGCAAGCTTTCGTTACCGTTCCGCCGCATCCATGACGGAACTCGAACAACAACTTCAGTCCGCCCGCGCCGAAGCGGAAGCCGCGCTCGCGGCGTGCGCCGAACTGCCTGCGCTCGATCAACTCAAGGCCAAATACCTCGGGCGTAGCGGCACGGTGTCTGCCGCGCTGGAACAGCTTGGCAAACTTCCCAAAGAGGAAAAGCCGCGCATCGGCAAACTCGCCAACGAGATCAAGAACGCGATGACCGCGGCGATTGCGGCGAAGCGCGACGAATTGGAAGCGAAAGTCGCTACGTCCGGCCCGACGATCGACACGACGCTGCCGGGACGACGACACCACATTGGCCATCTGCACCCGTTGACACAGGTGTTCGAGCGCACAGTCGAGGTTTTTCGGCGCATGGGATTCGCCGTCGAAGACGGCCCGGAAATCGAGGATGAATGGCATTGCTTCGACGCGCTGAACACGCCCGCGAACCATCCGGCGCGCGACATGCAAGACACGTTTTACATTGACCCGAAGGCGATGCCGCCGGATCCGCAGCTTGGCCGCTACTTGTTGCGCACGCACACGTCCCCCGTGCAAGTCCGCACGATGATGAAGCAGAAGCCGCCGATCCGCATTGTCGCCCTTGGCCGCTGCTTCCGCCGCGATGAACTCGACGCCACACACAGCCCAACATTCCACCAGGTCGAAGGCTTGCACGTAGACAAAAACGTGACGGTCGCCGACCTCAAGGGCACCGTCGAATTCTTCTTCCAGCAACTACTCGACCCCGAAACGAAAGTGCGGTTCCGTCCGCACTTCTTCCCGTACACTGAACCAAGCTTCGAGATCGACCTCAGCACGCCGCACTTCCGCGCCCGCGGCAAGGAATGGATCGAGCTCGGCGGCTGCGGGATGGTGGATCCCACGGTCTTCAAGGCCGTCGGCTACCCCGACGACGAATACACCGGCTGGGCCTTCGGCTTCGGCATCGAACGCCTCGCCATGATCATGTGGTCCATCAACGACATCCGCCTGTTCACTGAGAATGATGTGAGGTTTTTGGAGCAGTTCTAACGGCCTGCCTTGGAGGCGCCGCGGTAATGTGATGCAGCAGCGCAGCTCACATTCAAAGCACTCCTCACGAAATGCTATCGCCGACTACTTTGAAGGTGGAATTCATTTCCAGCATTGAAAGCCGCGATGTAGTTTCCAAGTCGGTCAGAGGTTAGGCAAATGGCAAAAAGGTGAGTGATGTACATGAACGCGAAGATAATTCGCCCGTCTTCCATCACGCCGAGTTCATAACTGTAAAGCTGCCGTTCTTCGATTGGTCCAATCTCATCTTCTCGTGTAGATATTATCAAGTCTCGTCTCCTTGGGTAAATGCCGTAGGCAACTTCCCAGTCTAGACTTGGTTCGCCAAAACGAGCGTGCCGACGTGCTGGGTCAAACTGGTGGTCGTTGATGTCGTTGGTATCGGAGAGGGCTAGGAGTTCTAAACCGACTTTGAGTAGAAACCGACTTAAGAGAAAGTGGTAGTCAGGCGGCGGCACCACGAACATAACACCGGTCCCATCGGGATTGAGTCTGATAGTTGGATTCTTTGTGGGATCGGCTGCGAAAACTACGTGACTCCAGAAACCAGTGGACCAAAGTGACATTCCATTCCCGATGAACTTGGCAAACCTGCCTCTCTTTGTTCTTACGGCTGCAGCAACGCGTTCGATACTCCAAGGCGGATAATTCAGAATTGTCGATTCAAGTTTGGTTCCGAAATACTGATTGCATGAATCGCACACCAACCCCATGGGGAGAGTAAGATCATCATTTCCCAAAGACTCAGGTATTGGGTGTTCGGCCCTGGTGAAAGGGCCATGGACGCTGCAGAATATGCATTTGCCCAACCGTGTTTTCATCTGACGATTGCCACAGTGTGCCACTGTGGCTGCCGGCATTCACTTACAAACGACTGAAGTGGTGCGGGGCTTTGAATGCGTCTCCGTAGCAATTGGCGGAAGCCGTGTTGACCGTTTTGAGCGGGCGGAGTTGAATGCCTGGCTTCAGGATTGGGCGGACGATGATTGGGATCGTCAAATGGTTGCCGACGCGAAGAACGGCGGCAAGCTCGCGAAGTTGAAGCGAGACGAGGAATGCCACTAGAAGCCTGATTCACTCTCCTCTGTCACCCTGAGCTTGTTGAAGGGTCTTGGTCGTTTCCGCACCGAACAGCTGAGATTTCTCGACAAGCTCGGAATGACGTATGGCCGCGGCCTACCTCCTGAGTTTGTCTTCCTGAGCTTGTCGAAGGGTCTCAGTCGTTTCCGCACCGAACAGCTGAGATTTCTCGACAAGCTCGGAATGACGTGTGCCAGCGGCCAACCTCCTGAGTTTGTCACCCCGAGCTTGTCGAGGGGTCTCGTCGTTTCCGCTGTTCCCGCGCTACGTCAGAGATGCCTCGACAAGATTGGCATGACAGAATACTAGATTGTCCTACAAGCGTTTGTCAGGTCAGGCTGTGAAAACCTTCTACGTCTACATCCTTGCCAGCAAGTCTCGGGTCCTCTACATCGGCGTCACAAACAATCTGGAGCGGCGGCTCTTTGAACACCGTCAAAAGTTGACGACGGGGTTCACGAAAAAGTACAACGTTACACGCTTGGTTTACTACGAGTTGTTCGAGAACATTCGGGATGCCATTGCACGGGAAAAGCAGATAAAAGCCTGGCGACGTGAGAAGAAGGTTACGCTAATCGATGAGATGAATCCGGGATGGATCGAGTTGAGTACCGCTTGGCACAACGGCAGAGACCCCTCGACAGGCTCGGGGTGACAACACCGGGAAGCAAGCCGCCCATCTACCGACCATTCACACTAGACGATCTGTCCGAGAGCGGCTATTCTCCCGCCGTCGATGAAATTCACGTACAACTGGCTAAAGCAGTATGTTGATTTCGCGTGGTCGCCGGCGGAACTGGCGGAGAAGCTGACGTTCGCGGGGATTGAGGTTGAGGAGGTTGTGACCATTGGGGGCGGGGCGTTGCAGGAGGTCGTCATCTGCCAGATTCTCTCGAGCGAGAAGCATGCGAACGCTGACAAGCTTTCTGTGTGTCGCGTCAATGACGGCCAGGGGGAACGCCAGATTGTTTGCGGGGCGAAGAACTACAAGGTGGGCGACAAGGTGCCACTCGCCTTGCCCGGGGTGACCTTGCCCAACGGCATGACGATCAAGGAAGCGAAACTGCGCGGCATCGAGTCGCAGGGCATGCTGTGCTCGGCGGATGAGTTGGGTCTTCCGAAGGGCGAAGACGGTTTGTTGATCCTGCCGGCCGAGACGCAGGTAGGGATCAAGCTCAGTGATGCTCTGGGCGGCACCGATACGGTGTTTGACATTGAGGTCACACCGAACCGTCCCGACTGGTTGAGCATTATCGGCCTCGCGCGCGAGGTTTCCGCGCTCACCGGCAACCCGCTCAAGCTTCCCGAGGTTGTTGTTACGGAATCTGGCGAACCGGTCGAGAAACTCACTTCGGTGATCGTGGAAGCGCCCGATGTATGTCCGCGATACTCGGCGCGAGTGATCCAAGGCGTGAAAATCGGGCCGAGCCCGGTGTGGTTGAAGCGAATTCTCGAGAAGGTTGGGATGCGTTCGGTGAACAACGTCGTCGACGCGACGAACTATGTCCTGCTCGAATGCGGTCATCCACTGCACGCGTTTGATTACAAGTTGCTGGGCGAGAAGCGCATCGTAGTGCGCCGCGCGAACAAGGGCGAGCGGTTCGTGGCCATCGATGGAACCCAGCACGAACTGGCTCCCGACATGCTCGTGATTGCCGACGCCCGTCGGGCGGTGGCACTGGCCGGTATCATGGGTGGCAAAGAGAGCGAGATCAATGACCAGACGACCGACGTGTTATTGGAAAGCGCATGGTTCCTGCCGTCGAGTATCCGCAAGACCTCCAAGCAATGCGGTTTGTCGAGCGATTCCAGCTATCGCTTCGAGCGCGGCGCGGACATCGGGCAGGTGGTCTGGGCGAGCAACCGCGCGGCCCAACTGATTCAGCAACTCTCCGGCGGACAAATCGCGCGCGGAATCATCGATACTCTGGCAAAGCCGATTGAGAAACACCGCGTTCGATGCCGCTACGCGGCGGTGAATCGCCTGCTCGGAATCGAAGTGCCGGCGGAAACCGTGAAAATGATTTTCACTGGGCTGTCGCTGGAGCTGATTTCATCGGATGCTCAGTCGTGCGAAGTCGAAGTGCCCACCTTTCGAGTGGATCTGGAGCGTGAAGTGGATTTGATCGAGGAAGTGTGCCGCATTCACGGCGTGGAAAAAATCCCCGCGAAGATGCAGCCCGCGCGCCCGGCGGTGTCGGAATTCGATGCGCAGTGGGATAAGCGCGCGCGCGTCCGACGGATACTGGCTGGGCTCGGATTTCACGAGGCGCAGAACCAGACGCTGGGGGAGCAGGGCGACTTGAAATTGCAGAATCCCCTGAGCGCCGATCAACACGCGCTACGCTCGTCCCTCGTGCCGGGGTTGTTGGCGAACTTGCGAACGAACGTGTCGCGACACCAGTACGACGTGAAACTTTTCGAAATTGGGCGGGTGTTTGCCGCGGAGGGGAAGGAATCCTTGCGCCTGGCGCTGGCGGTGACCGGACGGCGTGAACCGGAGTCCTGGGAAACGGGCGTGCGGGATGCGAAATTGGATTATTACGATGTGAAGGGGGCCTTGGAGGAGTTGAGGGAGATGCTGGGGGTTGCGGTCAACGCCGAAATTAAAACAATCTCGCCGGCGCAGGCAAAAAAGCTCGATCTTCGTGATGCGGTACACGTGGCGGAGATTGACCTGGATCCCTTGTTGGCAGTGGAAGAGGGCGAACGGACGTTCCGTGAACTCCCGAAGTTTCCAGCGGTGGTGCGGGACGTGGCGCTGGTCGTCGAGGAAGGGGTGCAACACGGTGACGTTGTCGTGGCGATTACGAAAAATCCAAATAAAATCTTGGAACGGGTCGAGCTTTTTGATATTTATCGGGGTAGTTCAATACCAACGGGCAAGAAATCCATGGCGTATTCGTTGACGTTTCGGGCGCCGGACAGAACGCTGACCGACACCGAAGTCAACGGGGCGCATGAACAGTTGAAGCGTTCGTTATTGCAGACATTGAAGTGTGAGATTCGCGAAAGCTGATGGACATGTGCGGGGTTGCCAGGCGGCGATACATGATTGTGACTGGAAATTACTTGAAATCAATGGAGAACCGGCTTACTAGGGTTCCTGTGGGCGACAGGGGTCGCCATTGTTCTTTGCTAAAGCAAGTTTTTCGAAATACCCTGCCATGTTCGTGATAAACGAGGATTCTTTGAGCCAATACCGTCATTGACGGAGCTCGGAGTTCGGTTGTGGACTGCATGCCTTCATTGGAAGCACGAAGCAGCCGACAGAGCCCCCTATTAGTTAGGGGTTCAAAAGATATCGTTTAAACGGCATTACGGCGGGGTATTTCGTTTTTAGCTCCCGTCACGCGAGACGTTTGGCCCTCGTTGGTCAACGTCACAGATCTTACACGGTTGGCAGCGCCGGGTCAGATTGGTGGCCATGACCGAGAACCTATTCTCCAACCAATCCGCCGAATCCGCCACGATGGCGGCGGGGGCGGACCGCTCCACCGCACCCTTGGCCACGCGGATGCGACCGCGAACGCTGGAAGACTTCGCCGGCCAACGCCACATTCTCGGCGAAGGCAAACTGCTCTGGCGCGCCATCACCGCCGACCGCATCAGTTCGATCATTCTTTACGGGCCGCCGGGCACGGGCAAGACTTCCCTTGCGCAGGTCATCGCCAATGCGACCAAGGGTAAATTCGAGCGGCTCAGCGGCGTCGAGTCAAACGTGGCCGATATCCGGCGGGTCATCGCGACAGCCGCGAACCGTCTCGCCAATACCGGTCAGCGGACGATCCTCTTTATCGACGAGATTCACCGCTTCAACAAGTCGCAGCAGGACGTGTTGCTGCCGGATGTCGAGAACGGCACGGTGCGGCTCATCGGCGCGACGACGCACAATCCGTTCTTTTATGTTAACTCGCCGCTCGTTTCGCGTTCACAGATTTTCCAGCTCAACCCGCTCACACCTGCCGACATCAAGGAGTTATTGAAACGCGCGCTCACTGACAAGGAACGGGGTCTTGGCGAGAAACAGTTGAAGGTAGACGCCGAGGCTCTCGATTTTCTCGCAACCGCCTGCGATGGCGACGCACGCAAGGCGCTCAATTCTCTGGAGATCGGCGCGCTTACGACTCCGTCGGGACATATCACCAGGGCGATCGCCGAGGAATCGATCCAGAAGAAGGCGGTGGTGTACGATGGGGATGAGGATGAGCATTACGACACGATTTCGGCGTTTATCAAGTCGATGCGGGGCAGCGACCCTGATGCCGCGCTGTACTGGCTCGCGAAAATGGTGGTGGCGGGCGAAGACCCGCGGTTCATCGCGCGGCGCATTACGATCCTTGCGGCGGAGGACATCGGCCTGGCCGATCCCCAGGCGCTGGTGTTGGCTGTTGCGGCACATCACGCGGTGGAGTTTATCGGTTGGCCTGAAGGAGAATTGCCGCTGGCGGAAGCGACGGTGTATTGCGCGACCGCGCCGAAATCGAACGCCAGTGCCAAGGGTATCTGGAGCGCGAAAGCTGACGTGGAACAAGGGCGGACGCTTCCCGTCCCCGAGCATCTCAAGGACACGCACTACAAGGGTGCCGAGCGGCTTGGCCACGGCAAGGGATACAAGTATGCGCACGATTTCGAGGGGCACGTCGTCGAACAAGAGCATTTGCCCGAGCATCGCAAGTATTACGAGCCGAGCGATCAAGGGTTTGAAGTCAAGGTGCGCGAACGAATGGAGAAGTGGAAGCAACTCATCAACAAGCACGGAAGTGGCCAGTGACAGTTGCGGCGACAAAGGAAGAACTGCGCGAACAGATGCGTGCCCGCCTGGCCGCGCAGAGCGCCGCCGATATACGGGTGAAGAGTGCCGACATCTGGGAGCGATTGTCGATGGTGGGTGAGTTCGCCACAGGGTCACGATTGTTGGTGTATGTTTCAAAGGAACCGGAAGTGGAGACGCGCGGACTGATTCAGCAATTGCTCGCGATGGGTCGGCAGGTGTGTGTTCCATGGTTTGACGGTGCAAAAAAACAATACGTTGCCTCCGCACTGGCCGATTTCGCGCTGGATCTGGCGGCAGGAAGATTTGGAATTCTGGAACCCAAGCCCGAGGCGGCAAGACCAGTCGCGTGCGATCAGATCGACGCCGCGCTGGTGCCAGGGCTGGCGTTCGACGAAACGGGAAATCGGTTGGGCCGCGGGATGGGGTATTTCGACCGCCTCCTGCGAGACGTGCGTGGTGTGAAAATCGCCCTGGCGTACGATTTCCAATTACTGAGCGAGGTCCCGGTGGAGGTGTATGACACGCCCGTGGACTTCATTGTGACGGAAAAGCGAGTGCTAAATACTCGGGGTAACCCAAAATGATTACAACCATTATTGGTCTCATCGCCATGGTTGTGGGCCTTGTGCTCGGCTGGTTCATCAGCCGTGCCAAGGCGCAAGCTGACACAAAGATGGCCGGTGGGATTGTTGAAGCGGCGCGGAAGGAAGTCGAAAACATGTTGCGTGATGCGCGGGCCAAAGCCCAGGACGAAGCCTTCAAGGCGCGCGAGCAATTTGACTCGGAAACCAAGGAACGCCGGCGGGAACTGGGCGAGATGGAGAAACGGGTCATGCAACGCGAGTCAAACCTGGATCGCAAGGTCGATCTGTTGGACCGCAAGACCGAGGAAGTCACCCGGAAAGAGGCGCAGATCGTCGACCGCGAAAAGGAACTTCACAAGATCCAGACAGAGATTGACGAGCTCAAGCGGCTGACCCAGCAGGAACTCCAGCGCGTGGCGGGCCTGAGCGCCATGGAGGCCAAGCGAATGTTGCTCCTGCAACTGCAGGAAGATGTTCACGCGGAAGCCGCCGCGATGACCCGGCGCATCCTGGAAGAGGCCAAGCTGGAAGCCGAACGCGAGGCCAAGAGAACCATCACCATTGCCATCGAGCGCTGTGCGTCCAATCACGTCCAGACGGCCACGAGTTGCACGGTCACGCTTCCGAGCGAAGACATGAAAGGCCGCATCATCGGGCGCGAAGGCCGCAACATCCGCGCGTTCGAGTCAGCCACGGGGATCAACGTGCTCATCGACGATACGCCGCAAGCCGTCGTGCTGAGCGGTTTCGACCCGGTTCGGCGCGAGCTGGCTCGGCAGACCCTGGAACACCTGATTCTCGACGGGCGGATCAATCCCGCACGCATCGAGGAGGAAGTCGCGAAGGTCAAGGAGGAATTGGAGACATCAATCCACAAGGCCGGCGAGGATGCGGTGCTTCGTGTGGGGCTGCAAAAGGTGCATCCCGAAGTGATGAAACTTCTCGGACGGCTCAAGTTCCGCCACAGCTTTGCACAAAATGTGCTCGATCACTCGGTGGAAGTTGCCGGAATCGAGGGCATGCTGGCCGCGGAACTTGGCCTGAATCAGCAGATCGCCAAACGGGTTGGCCTGTTCCACGACATTGGCAAGGCTGTCGATCACGAAGTCGAAGGTTCCCATGCCGCCATCGGCGCCGAATTTCTCAAGAAATATGGGGAACCGGAGGAAGTATGGCAAGGTGTGGCCTGCCATCACCACGAAGTGGAACCCCTCACGACGTACGGGGTTCTTGCGAGTGCCGCCGATGCGATCAGCGCGTCGCGTCCTGGTGCGCGTAGCGAGAGTATGGATCTCTATCTGCAGCGCCTGGAGAAACTGGAGGCGGTGGCAAACGCTTTCCCCGGTGTGGACAAGAGTTACGCGTTGCAAGCTGGCCGTGAGATCCGCATTTTTGTGCAGCCCAATATTGTCACGGACGACGAAGCCGTGCAATTGGCGCGCAACATCAGCAAGAAGATCGAACAGGAATTGCAGTACCCGGGTCAAATCAAGGTCATCGTCGTGCGCGAAATGCGTGCGGTGGAGTACGCCAAGTGAGGATTCTTTTCATTGGCGATGTCGTCGGCAAGCCGGGCCGGCGGGCGGTTGCGACGCTTGTGCCGAGGCTGCTGCAGGAGCGGGACATCGATTTTGTAATCGCCAATGGCGAAAACAGCGCGCACGGGGCGGGGCTGACGGGCTCGACGGTGGACGCGCTGCTCGCGAGCGGTGTGGAAGTCATTACCTCGGGCGACCACGTCTGGGACCAGAAGGAAGTCTATGAGGTCATCGAACGCGAACCGCGCTTGCTGCGTCCGCTCAACTTTCCTGCGGCGGCTCCGGGCCGGGGATCGACGGTGGTGCAACGGGAGGGCCTGCCGCCGATCGGCGTGATCAATCTGATCGGGCGTGTGTTCATGCCAAACAGCGACTGCCCGTTCCGCGCGGCGGAAGCGGAAGTGGCGCGTCTGCGGAAGCAAACGAGTATTATCTTTGTGGACTTGCATGCGGAAGCCACCAGCGAGAAAATCGCGATGGGGAGGTTTTTGGATGGAAAGGTGAGCGCCGTTGTCGGAACGCATACGCATGTCGCCACTGCCGACGAAAAGGTTTTGCCGAAAGGCACAGCCTACATCTCCGATGTCGGCATGTGTGGCCCGCACGACTCGGTGTTGGGGCGGGACGTCGACGCGGTGTTGCGCCGATTTCTGACGCAGTTGCCGCAGAAGATGGAGGTTGCGGAGGGTGATGTCGCGCTGTGCGGCGTGATTGTCGATGTGGATGAAAACACCGGCCGGGCCCGCTCCATCGAACGAATCCGGGTGCCGTGCGACAAGGATGAATGAAACCATGATTATTCGCGCTCGCTATGTGTTGCCGATGGACCAACCGCCGATCGAAGATGGCGCCGTGGTCGTGGAAGGCGACAGCATCGTGGCCGTAGGCAAAACTTCGGAAATCCGCGCGGCGCATACCGGCGAAGTGCGCGACCTGGGTGAACGCGTGCTCGCGCCGGGTCTGATCAACGCCCACTGTCACCTCGATTACACCCGCCTGCGGGGCGAGGTCGGATGGCACGGCAGTTTTACCGCGTGGATCCTGCAATTGGTCGCGGCGAAACAATTGCATCCGGAAAAGGAGTTTATCGGCGCGATACCACGCGGGCTCGATATGTTGGCGCGTTCCGGGACAACGACGGTGGTGAACATCGAGTCGTTTCCCGGGTTGCTCGATCAGGTCCTGCCCACGAAGCTGCGGGTGTGGTGGTGCCTTGAACTCATTGACCTGAACCGTGCGGATGAAGCGAAGTCCGTGGTCACGGGGGCGCAAGAGTTCATCGCCGCGCACGCAATCACACGTGGAGGTTTTGGGGTTTCGCCCCATGCCCCGTACACGGTCAGCGGGGAACTGTACCGCTTGTCCGCGCAGTATGCGCAGACGCGGAACATTCCTTTGACGACGCATGTTGCCGAATCGGAGGAAGAGGACGATATGATTCGGCGTGGTACGGGACAGATGTACGATTACTTTCTGCGCGCTGGCCGCGACATGAGCGATTGCAAGCGGGCGGGACCGGTTCAATTGTTGTCCGAATACGGTGTGCTTGGGCCCGGGTGTCTCGCCGTGCACGCGAATAGTCTCACACCGCTGGACATTGCGCTGCTGAAACAGACGGGCACACATGTGGTACATTGCCCGAAGACCCACCAATTTTTCCATCGCAGCATGCCGTTCCTCCAGACAATGATGGAGCAGGGGATCAACGTCTGCCTGGGCACCGACAGCCTGGCGAGCAACGATTCCCTGAACATGCTCGACGAGATGCAGCAGATGGCGCAGGTCTACCCGCGCCTGTCGGCGCAGGAGTTGTTGGAAATGACGACGGTGAACGCGGCGAAAGCGTTGAACCAGGCCGGGAAACTGGGGAGGATCGCACGGGGCGCGTGGGCTGATTTGATTGCGGCGCCGCTGGAAGGAATGGGTGGCGATCCGTACGAGTCGATCGTGTTTGCGAACAAGACGGTGAGTTTTTCAATGGTGGGGGGAGAGGTGCTTTTTGATGAAGCCAAGTAGTGTACGTGGTTGGTGCTATTGCGGGCTGGTGGTGGCCGCCTTGTTCGTGGGAACCGCTGCGCGGGCGGCCAGCGAGGCAGTGTCGACGGCAGCCAATGCGACCAGGCTCACCGATGATCAAATGGGCGAGATGCTGCAGGGAGCGATCCTATTGGCGCGGATGGGGCTGTACGACGAAGCCGAGCAACAATGCAACAAGATCCTGGCCCAGGACCCGAAGCAGCCGACCGTCAAACAGTTGTTGGACGAGATCCAGGAGAAGAAAAGCCAGCAAGCGTCATCCATCGACTTGCGGCACAAGTTGGATGGCACGATGATCCGCGATTTGAATGTGCGTGAGACGCCCGTGACGGATGTCATCGAGATTCTACGGACGGAAAGCGCGAAGGTTTCGGGGGACAAGGCCGCGATCAACTTTGTGTGGCAAGCCCCTGAGTCGTCGAAGGCCGCCAAACTCACGTTGAATCTCCACAACATTCCGCTCGCCGACATGTTGAAGTATGTGACCGAGGGCGCGGGTCTCCGTTACCGCGTCGATGCCCACGCCGTCGTCATCTACAAACCGTTGCCGACCGTGCTGAAAGAATCCGCGCCTGCGAATGTCAAACCTGAATGACCAACTCGGCGCCGAACTCGACAAATCTCGCGCGGAAGGCCTCTACCGAAGCCTGCGGACGATCACATCAGCGCAAGGCCCGCGCATTGTGCTCGACGGTCGTGAACTGCACAACTTCTCCAGCAACGATTACCTTGGGTTGGCCAATGATCCCACGCTAATACGGGCGGCGGTGGCGGCGATTGAAAAGTACGGCGTTGGCGCCGGTGCGTCACGCCTTGTCTGTGGCAACCTACAACCGTACGAAGAGCTCGAACATAAGCTCGCGGCGTTCAAGGCCCGGGAAGCGGCTATCGTTTTTGGCAGCGGTTATGCGGCCAATGTCGGCACCATTGCCGCGCTGGTTGGCGAGGGCGACATGGTCATCCTGGACAAGTTGGACCACGCCAGCATCATCGATGGCGCGCGGCAGAGCGGGGCGACCATTCGGGTCTATCCGCATAAGAACCTCACGAAGCTCGAAACCATCCTCCAGCAGGGCGACGCTTTCCGCCGCAAGCTGATCGTGACCGAGACGGTGTTCTCGATGGACGGCGACCTGGCACCGCTGGCTGAAATCGTCGCCCTGAAGGAGAAACACGGCGCATGGTTGATGATTGATGAAGCGCACGCGACGGGATTGTACGCCAGCAACCGTCGCGGCATCGCGGAAGCGGCAGGCGTCGAGGACCAGGTCGACATCACGCTCGGCACGCTCAGCAAGGCGCTTGGTTGCGCGGGTGGTTTTGTTGTGGGTTCGCAGCCACTGATCGACTTCTTGCGAAATCGCGCCCGCAGCCTGATTTATTCGACGGCGTTGCCGCCGTCGGTATGCGCGGCAGCGGCGGCGGCGGTTGATTTCGTGATGAGCGAGGACGGCCACCGACGCCGCGACCAACTCTGGCGAAACGTGAGTGCGTTGAAGAACGGCTTGTCGGCGATTGGCGTTCCGAATGAATCGCGCAGTCCAATCATCCCAATCATCATCGGCGAGGAAAGCGCGGCGGTTGAAGTCTCGCGCCAGTTACAGGAGCGCGGCATTTTCGTTCCCGCGATTCGTTTCCCGACTGTGCCCAAAGGCAAGGCGCGCCTGCGCGTGACCGTGACGGCGGCGCATGAACCGCCGGACATTGAACGGTTTGTGAAGGAGTTTGGTGACCTCGCTCGCTGACAAGGACCATCGCTACCTCTGGCATCCGTTCACACAGATGAAGGATTGGCTGGCGGACGAGCCGGTCATTATCGAGTCGGGAGAAGGTGCGATGCTTCGGGACACGAAGGGGCGCGAGTATATTGACGCCAACTCTTCGATCTGGACCAACCTGCACGGTCATCGACATCCCGCGATCACACAAGCGATCAAGGATCAGCTCGACCGGGTTGCGCACTCGTCGTTTCTGGGGCTCTCGAATGCGCCGGCCATCCAGTTGGCGGAGAAATTGGTCAACATTGCGCCGCATGGGTTGACGCGTGTGTTTTATTCCGACGACGGATCGACCGCGATGGAAGTCGCTATCAAGATGGCGTTGCAGTACTGGCAGAACCGGCAACAACCGCAACGCACAAATTTCGTAGCATTTGCCGATGCCTATCACGGCGACACGCTCGGCGCGGTCAGCCTGGGCGGGATCGATCTGTTTCACGCGACGTTCAAGCCGTTGCTGTTCGATGTGGTCCGCGTGAAGGACATGGCCGGGTTGCGTCGCGTGGTGGACGGAACGCTGGCGGCAGTGGTGATTGAACCGCTGATTCAGGGGGCGGGTGGAATGAAGTTGTGGCCGCGCGGCTTGCTGAAGGAATTGCGCGCGTTCTGCTCGCAAAACGGGGCGCTGCTGATCGCGGACGAGGTCATGACGGGTTTTGGACGCACCGGAAGGATGTTTGCCTGCGAGCATGAAGGAGTGACGCCCGACTTGATGGCGGTGGCGAAGGGATTGACGGGTGGCTATCTACCGCTGGCGGCGACCTTGACGACAGAAGAGATCTTCGGTGCATTTCTCGGTGAGTACAGTGAGTTCAAGACATTCTTTCACGGGCACAGCTATACCGGCAACCAACTCGGCTGTGCCGCGGCGGTGGCGAACTTGCGGGTTTTTGAGGAAGACCAGACGCTGGAGAAGATGCGGCCCATGTGCGAACAATTGCGGGCGGGCCTGGAGGCGCTGCGCACACGGCCGCACGTTGGGGATGTGCGCCATCTCGGGATGATCGGCGCGGTGGAATTGTTCAAAGACGTAAGCACGAAGGAACCGTACCCGCTGACAGATAGGATTGGCATGAAGGCATGCGCGGAGATGCGGCAGCGGGGAGTGTTAACGCGTCCGATTGGCAACACGATCGTTCTCATGCCGCCGTATTGCATTACTAGACCGCAACTGGATCGGGTGCTAAGTGTCCTTGCGGAAGCAATCCTGGTAGTGGTAGCTTAGTCAACGCAATGGTGGTCAAAGGGTAGATTATGGTCCGTCCACCCGCAGTAGCAGGGCAGTTCTATCCGGAGACGGCAGCGGAGGTCGATGCCGAGCTCCGCGCGCTCATTTCTCCCGCAGACACCAAGCGCCACGCCATTGCGGTCGTTTGTCCCCATGCGGGTTGGACGTATTCAGGCCGCACGGCTGGTTTCGTTTATTCCCGGGTGGAAATTCCCGACCGCGTCATTCTTGTTGGTCCGAACCACCACGGTGTCGGCAGTAACTATGCGGTGTATGGCTCCGGTTCGTGGCATACTCCCGCGGGTGACGTGCCGATTGCCGAACCGCTGGCCGCTGAGCTGCTGGACAATTGCGAATTACTGGCCGAGGATCTGCGCGCCCACGGTGGGGAACACTCTCTCGAGGTGCAAGTCCCCATGCTGTTTCGAGCCAATCCGAATGTGAAGATCGTACCGTTGCTCATCGGTGGCGGCTGGCCGGAGAGCGGCGGACGCGGCAACCTGCGCGAGATCGGTGTGGCGATTGCGCGGACGGTGCAGGAATTCGGGAAGCCGGTCCTGCTCCTTGCGTCGACGGATCTCAACCATTACGAAGACCAGGAAACCTCTCACGTCAAAGACAAGCTGGTACTGGATGCTGTTGTAAAAATGGATGAGGATGCGTTGATGGACCGTGTGCGCGACGTGGAAGTGTCGATGTGCGGCGTTGCGTCCACATATATCGTTCTCCACGCCGCCAAAAAGCTGGGGGCAAAACGCGCCGAATTGCTCGACTACCGCACGAGTGGCGACGTCAGCGGTGATTTTGCGCGGGTGGTGGGTTATGGTGCGGTGGTGATTGAGTGAGCGCCTGCGGGTTCGCGGGTTTGACATCGGGTGACGGGCTTGTTACAGTTAGTGTGCAGTTTGGCGGAGAACAACATGATTACACTTACGGAAAACGCCACGAAACATATTAAGACGCTCCAGGCCGATCAAAGCGCGCCGGGGAAGGCGTTGCGGGTGTATGTGGACGCGGGCGGCTGTTCGGGCATGGAATACGGCATGGCGTTCGATGAGAAGAAGACCGAGGATGAGGTGATCGCACAGGACGGGGTCGAGGTCGTCATCGATCCGATGAGTATGAATTTTCTCAAGGGCAGCGAGATTGATTACGTGGACAGCCTGCAAGGGTCGGGATTCAAGATCAAGAACCCGAACGTGCATTCGAGCTGCGGCTGCGGCAAATCGTTCAACTGACAATTTCATAGGCAGATTCGTTTGGGGAGCCTTTCGGGGCTGAGATTCCGCACGAGGCGGGAGACCCATAGAACCTGACCCAGGTAATGCTGGCGTAGGGAAACAGATGGTGAAGCCGACTCCTGGATTCAGAGTCGGCTTTTTTATTGGCGTAAAGGAGAGAGATGATTGCACCAAAGAACGGGAATGGCGAGGCGCACAGTCGTGAGATGCTGCCGAAATCAACGAAGGTGTTTGTGGAGGGGAAGATCCATTCGACGGTCCGTGTGCCCTTGCGCGAGATCGAGTTGTCGCCAACCGTCAGCCATACCGGGCGCGTTGAGGTCAATGAGTCGGTGCGGGTATATGATACGAGTGGGCCGTGGAGTGATCCTGATTTTCACGGTGACGTAGATCACGGACTTCCCGCGCTGCGCAGTGAATGGATTCTCGGACGCGGCGATGTGGAGAAGGCTGAATCCTCGTACCGACCCATCGCGGGGCGCAGCGATGCGGAGATTCCCGCGACGCTGCGACGTCAGCCGCTGCGCGCGAAGCCGGGCAAGATTGTCACTCAGTTGCATTATGCGCGACAGGGAGTCGTCACTCCGGAAATGGAATTCATTGCGTTGCGTGAGGGATTGGAACCGGAGTTTGTGCGGAGCGAAGTGGCGCGCGGGCGCGCGATTATTCCCGCGAACATCAATCATCCCGAGAGCGAGCCGATGATTATCGGCCGCAACTTCCTCGTGAAGATCAACGCGAACATCGGCAACAGCGCCGTGGCCAGTTCGATTGAGGAGGAGGTCGAAAAGATGCGTTGGGCGGCGAAGTGGGGGGCGGACACCGTCATGGACCTCTCGACGGGCAAGAACATCCACGAGACGCGTGAGTGGATCATCCGCAACAGCCCCGTGCCCATCGGTACCGTGCCGATCTACCAGGCGCTTGAAAAAGTCGATGGCAAAGCGGAAGAACTCACGTGGGAAGTGTACCGCGACACGCTCATCGAGCAGTGCGAGCAGGGTGTTGATTATTTTACGGTTCATGCGGGTGTATTGCTACGTTACATCCCGATGACGGCGAAACGCGTCACGGGCATCGTCAGTCGCGGCGGGTCGATCATGGCCAAATGGTGCCTGGCGCATCATCAGGAGAGCTTCCTCTACACGCGGTTCGCGGAGATTTGCGAGATCATGGCGGCGTACGATGTGAGCTTTAGCCTCGGCGACGGCTTGCGGCCGGGGTCGATTGCCGATGCCAACGACGAAGCGCAGTTCGCTGAATTGAAAACCCAGGGCGAACTCAACAAGATCGCATGGGAACACGGTTGCCAGGTCATGAATGAAGGTCCGGGCCACATTCCCATGCACCTCATCAAAGAGAACATGGAGAAGCAGTTGGAGTGGTGCGCTGAAGCGCCGTTCTACACGCTCGGGCCGCTGACGACCGATATCGCGCCTGGCTACGACCACATCACCAGCGCCATTGGTGCCGCGATGATCGGTTGGTACGGTTGCGCGATGCTCTGCTACGTCACCCCGAAGGAACATCTCGGCCTGCCGAACAAGAAGGACGTCAAGGACGGCGTCATCGCCTACAAGATTGCGGCGCACGCCGCCGATCTCGCGAAGGGTCACCCCGGCGCGAAGTCGCGCGACGACGCCTTGAGCAAAGCCCGCTTTGAATTCCGCTGGGAAGACCAGTTCAATCTCAGCCTCGATCCCGACACTGCCCGCGAGTTCCACGACGAGACGTTGCCTGCCGAAGGCGCCAAGCTCGCCCACTTCTGCAGCATGTGCGGCCCGCACTTCTGCAGCATGAAGATCACCGAGGACGTGCGGAAGTATGCTGAGGAGCAGGGGATCGCTGAAAGCGAAGCATTGAAGAAGGGCATGGAGGCGAAGTCGAAGGAGTTCGTGGAGAAGGGCGCGGTAGTTTACGCGAAGGCCTAGATTTGCCGCGGGACAAAGCCTACCGAATAAAGCGTTGAAGAAGGTCGTCATCCATACTGACGGTGCTTGCCATGGCAACCCTGGGCCGGGCGGTTGGGCGGCGATACTTGAGTGTGAAGGACACACGCGCGAGTTGAGCGGCGGCGTTCCGGTAACGACCAACAATCGGATGGAACTGCAAGCCGTAATCGAAGCGCTGAACGCTCTCAAAGAGCCCTGCGAAATCGAGTTCTATACGGATTCCGAGTACGTGAAGAATGGGGTGTCCAAGTGGCTGTCGAATTGGAAGCGCAACGGTTGGAGGACGAAGTCAAAGCAGCCGGTGAAGAACGAAGACCTTTGGCGTGCGGTTGATTCTTCCGTATCAAAGCGCCGAATTGAATGGCATTGGCTTAAGGGTCACGCGGGACATATTGGCAACGAACGGTGCGACGAACTGGCAAACGAAGAGATTGCCAAAATAAGGAAGCTTTTCAAGGCGGAGCAGTTAAAGGCCTTGCTTGCGCAGTTTTCTACAAAGGATAAAGGCGAGCAAGTGCAGCGTGAACTCCTTTAAGGGTAGCGCGAAGGAATGAAGACGGCAAGGCGACAGAGATTGGCCAGGGAAAGCTTTGAGGACGCATCCGCAAAGTCGGCCAACTCATTCGACCGGCTCGCTCCGTGCGACATCCAACGGGCAAAGCTGCGCCGCAACTTCACAGGTCATTGAGCTTTGCCTGCAGGAATCCGCCGCGTAGGTTGGCGATGTTCTCAAATCCGTGTCCACGCAGAAGGCAGGTGGCGAGATAACCACGCTGGCCTTTCTGGCAATACGCCACGATGCGACGGTCGCGGGGTAATTCGCCGAGGCGATCGCGCAGTTCATCGAGGGGGATGTTCACGGCGTCTTTCAGTTTGCCAAATTGGGCGATTTCATCCGGGTCCCGCACGTCGAGCAGGAATTCGCCAGCGGGCCGCCATGTTTCCGGCGCAACGGTTGAGATGTCGCCGCGCGCAATGTGGCCGGCCACGAAAGCGGCGGTGTTTACCGGATCGTTCGCCGAACCAAACGGCGGCGAGTAGGCGAGGTCAAGTGTTTCCAGATCGTCCACGGTCATTTTGCCCGTGATGGCGGTAGCGAAGACATCGACGCGCTTGTCGACGCCGCGTTCACCCAGCACTTGCGCGCCCAGCAATCGCCCGGTGCCTTCCTCGACAATGAGCTTGATCATCACGGGCGTCGCGCCCGGATAATAATGCGCGTGGCTGAAGTCGCGTGTCAGGCTGGTGAAGAAACTGAAGCCGGCGCTGGCGGCCTGCGCGCTGTTGAGGCCGGTGAAGCCGACAGTCATGTTCAACACGCGGACGATGGATGTACCGAGTGCGCCGGGATAGGTGAGCGTTGCACCGGCGGCATTCGCGCCGGCAATGCGACCCTGGCGGTTCGCCGGGCCGGCGAGCGCGATGCGCGCTCGCGCGCCGGTGAGTGCGTGCATGGTTTCGGCGGCGTCGCCAACGGCGTAAATGTCGGGATCAGACGACTGCATACGGCCGTTGGTCTTCACGCCACCTGTTACGCCGATTTCGAGCCCGGCGGATTTGGCGAGTTCCACTTCCGCTTTCACGCCGACGCTCAAGAGGATCAAATCTGCCGCCAGTGTCGTGCCATCCGCGAGTTCAACGCCCGCGGTGGTAAACGCGGTCGCGGTCGCATTCGCCTTGAAGGCGAAGTCAGGCTGGCGAAGCTGGTTTTGCAGATGGGTGGCCATGTCGCGGTCGAGCAACGGCAGGATGTGCGGGTTGCGTTCGACGATGGTGACGTGGATGCCGCGATGGCGAAACGCCTCGGCCATCTCCAAGCCAATGAAGCCGCCGCCGATGATGACGGCGTGTTTGGGTTTTTGTTCATCGACGAACTTCGCAATGCGATCCATGTCCGGGATGTCGCGCAAGGTGAAGACGTGTGGCAACGCAACGCCAGGAATTGGCGGCACAATCGGTTTCGCGCCCTGGCTCAAGATGAGTTTGTCGTAGGCCACGTCGCGCGTTGCGCCGTCCGGGCCCTTGACGCGAATGATTTTCGCGGCGCGGTCGATGGAAAGGACTTCGTGGTTGACGTGTGCGTGAACGCGCGAGCGCGACCAGAATTTCTCCGGCGTCATGATGATGAGCCTGGCGCGGTCGTCAATCTCGCCCGCGATGAAATAGGGCAGGCCACAGTTGGCGAAGGAAATGAACGGGCCGCGTTCGAAGACGTGAATCTCGGCGTTTTCGTCCACGCGCCGGGCTTTGGCGGCGGCAGACGCTCCGCCCGCCACGCCGCCGACAATGATGATTCGCCGCGGTTGCGTCGGGGTCTTCATTTGGAATCCGTCGCGCAACAGGAAGCGGATTTGACGGATGAGGTTTTGTTCCATGGCATTTTGGCCAGCAGCAATGCCATCCCGCAAAGGCCCGTCAGCCCGGCGAAAAGCAGGCCGCAGCCGGTGACGAGTGGGATGAGGGCGAAGCGCGGGTTGACCGTTAGGGCGAGCGCAGCACCGACGGCGGAAAGGGAGCCGACGACGATCTGCACCTGGCGCATGAGCGGGAGAACCCGGCTTTCACGGCGGTCGACGGGCAGCCCGGCGTCGATCCAGGCTTGCGTTCCGCCTTCCACGAGGATACACCCGTGCACGCCAGCGCTCTCCAGCTTCTTGATGGCGCGACGCGCGCGTCCGCCGGACTGGCAGAGCACGTACAACGGCGAGGCATCGCTGCCGCGTTCACGACAGAAGGCGGCGGCATCGAGTTCGTCGAGGGGAATGAGTGTTGCGCCGGGAACGTGGGCGGCAGCGTGTTCGCCGGGTGTGCGCACGTCGAGCAAGCGAGCGGGCTGGCCGGCATCGAGGCGGCGGTGCAGTTCGCGCGGGTTGATGGAAGTTTCGGTTTGCGTTGCGTCAATAATCATGGTATGAATATATAACCAAATAGTAATATGTCAAAGAAAAAACTACTACACCCGTTGTCCGAGGACGAATTGAGCCACCTGGCCGGGCGATTCAAGCTGCTGGGCGAACCGATGCGGCTGAAGATCCTGCAGTCGGTCTGCCACGAGCCGCGCACGGTGAATGAGATTGTGAAGGCCACCGGCTCGACGCAGGCGAATGTTTCCAAGCACCTGGCCCTGCTGGCGATGGCCGGTATCCTGAAACGTGAGAAGAACGGCCAGTGCGCGTATTACGGCATGAAGGACAAGCTGGTGATACGATTGTGCGAGATCGTGCGAGCGCAAATTGCTGAAAAGAAAAGCATCCGTTGACCGGTCCGGAGGCCAATCCGCTCTCTTATTTGGCGGCGGTTGTGCGCGGGGACATCCCCAACGCGTGCAGGCACAATAGCACACCACCGACGTCCCGACTTAAGGGGAGAACTACACTGTGGAATGGAGTTCGTTGGGGTGTATCGGTAGGCGATAAATTAGCTGGACAGGGTAGGGGCGGAGGGGTAGAATGAGCGGAAGATGAATGCTTCCTCCTCCGCCAAGGCTTCGGCGGACAGGATGGCGAACACACAACCCCGAAAACGGATTCGGGGCAGGCTTTCCAAGGGGATCAGGGGTGGAGGGCGGACACGCAACTTCCCAGGGGACGGGAACGGGGTACAGGTGGGACGCCTGTTCAACTCGGGGACGGAAAACGCGGGCGGGAGCCTACTTCGCGAGGACGCTACGAAGGCCAGGCTGCCCGCGCCATTACCCACAAAGGGGGCCCCTATATGTTTTTGCGAAACGAACCCACCGATTTTGGAGTCGGAATTCTGTGGAACATCCTTGTGTAAATGAACTTGTCTCGTTTGCAGAGGGGATTTGCAGGTGGGTTCGTTTTCGAAAACGAACCCATCGGTCCGCCTTCGCCGAGGCTTCGGCGCGACTCGCTGCTGTGTGCAGCTCGGAAGGGCGATATTTTATGATCGGCGCGGCGCGATATTTAAACGACGGGCATCGTGCCCTACAATTCGGAGGCGACGGATCGACAGCGGACGGCTGGGCCAGCCGTCCCTACCAACGACCGGCTATCGCGGATGAGGGGGAGCCCAAAAACATGCGTTTCTGCGAAACGAACCGGATTGGTTTTGGGTCTATTTTCTACGGAACCATCGATGCGGAAGGGAGTTACAACGTGACTGCGAAAAAAATGAATCCGGTTCGTTTGGCCGGACAAACGACGTTGCGGAAGGTCGGGGGCGTGTCGGGTGCAATTGAAGGCGGCGGAACGACAGAGACCGTTGCCGCAAACAACAGCGGCGTCTCGTCTGACTCGGCTCGACAAGCTCAGGGTGACAGCGTTCGGCGATCTAAAACGGAGCAGCGGGTGAGAAAAGACTCAAATTCAGCTGACGGGGGTTTTGGTTCACTCGACGGCGTGTTGTTCGACGCGGCGATTGGGGAGGAAATACATGACGGCGGGGAGGGCGATGAGGGCGAGGGAGAGGGGGACGTTGACCCAGGCCAGGGGGATGGAGATTGCGTAGATCGTCACGGCGAGCAGGTTTTTGCGGCGGATTCCGGTGTGGAGTTTCATCAGGGCATCGGGATTGCAGGCCTGGGGCGGTTTGAGTTCGAGCACCATGATGGTGATGACGATCGCGAACACGCCGTCGCTGAACATTTCCAGTCAGGTGGGTTTCATCACGGTAGCGGAGGATGCCTCAAGGTGGCGGCATTTGCCCAGAGAAAAGTTGGTGATGGCTGTTCCGACTCGACGGAGTTCTTCGGAAATGGGAGAATCAACAGTAAGAAAATCGCATTTACGGTGGACTGATGAAATCACCACAAGTCATCGATCCGGGAGTCAGAATCGGCCACGTCCATCTCAAGGTGGCCGACCTGGAGCGGGCGCTGGCGTTTTATCGGGATGTGCTCGGCTTCGAGGTGACGCAGCGTTTCGGGAACAGTGCCGCGTTCATCTCGGCGGGCGATTATCACCATCATATCGGCCTGAACACGTGGGAGAGTGAAGGTGGATCGCCGCCGGAACCGGGTACGACCGGGCTCTATCACCTCGCCATTCTTTATCCGACGCGGGCGCTTCTGGCCGATGCGTTGCGCCGTCTCGTGAAGGCGGGGATTCCGCTCGAAGGCGCTTCCGACCACGGCGTGAGCGAGGCGCTCTACCTGCGCGACCCGGATGGCAACGGCGTGGAACTTTATTGGGACCGCCCGAAAGAGCAGTGGCCGCGTTCGCCTGACGGCGGTGTGGCAATGTTTACGCACCCGCTGGATGTGGATGCGTTGCTCAAGGAAGCGGCGTGAGTTAACTGGTTAAGCTTTTCTCCAACACAAATTACCGGTACAACATTCGCATGGCAACGAGCACATCTTCTCTCACACAGCGGCCGGCGTGGCGCGCGCTAGGCGCGCATTACCAGAAGATCAAGGATGTTCACCTGCGGCAGCTTTTTGCAGATGATCCAAAGCGCGGTGAGCGGCTGGTGGTTGAGGATGTCGGGCTGTACTTCGATTACTCGAAGAATCGGGTCAACGAGGAAACCATTCGGCTGCTGGTCGCGCTCGCCGAGGAGTGCGGCTTGCGGGCGCGGATCGAGGCGATGTTTGGCGGCGAGAAGATCAATGTGACGGAGAAGCGCGCGGTGTTGCACGTGGCGTTGCGCGCGCCGCGCGAGCAGTCGATCCTGGTGGATGGCGAGAATGTGGTGCCGAAGGTGCACGAAGTATTGGATCGGATGGCGGATTTCGCCAACCGTGTCCGAAGCGGCGGCTGGAAAGGGCACACCGGCAAGCGGATTCGCAACGTTATCAATATTGGGATTGGCGGCTCGGATCTCGGGCCGGTGATGGCGTACGAGGCACTGCGCCACTACAGCCAGCGCGATCTGACTTTTCGGTTTGTTTCCAACGTGGACGGGACGGACTTTGCCGAGGCGACGCATGATCTCAAGGCTGAGGAGACGTTGTTTATCGTGTCGTCGAAAACGTTCACGACACAGGAAACGATGACCAACGCGCTCACGGCGCGACAGTGGGCCTTGAAGCAATTGGGCAACGAGAAGGCCGTGGCGAAGCACTTCGCGGCGGTATCGACCAACGGGCAGGAGGTGGCGAAGTTCGGCATCGACATGGCTAACATGTTCGGTTTCTGGGATTGGGTGGGCGGACGCTATTCGATGGACTCGGCGATCGGACTCTCGACGATGCTGGCCATTGGACCTGATAACTTCCGCGCCATGCTGGCGGGCTTCCACGCGATGGACGAGCATTTTCGGGCCGCACCATTCAACAAAAACCTGCCCGCGCTCCTGGGGCTGCTCGGCGTGTGGTACAACAATTTCTTTGGTTCGCAGACGGTCGCGGTTCTGCCGTATGACCAGTACTTGAAGCGGTTTCCCGCGTATCTGCAGCAGTTGACGATGGAGAGCAACGGCAAATCCGTGACGCTCGAAGGGGCGCACGTGGATTACCAGACGGGCGCGATTTTCTGGGGCGAACCGGGCACGAACGGGCAACATTCGTTCTACCAACTTATTCATCAGGGGACGAAACTGATTCCTTGCGACTTTATCGGCTTCTGCAAGACGCTGAATCCGCTGGGCGAGCATCACGATTTGTTGATGTCGAGTTTGTTGGCGCAGAGCGAGGCGCTGGCGTTCGGCAAGACCGCGGCGGAGGTCAAGGCCGAAGGAACGCCAGATTGGCTGGTGCCGCATCGGGTTTTCGAAGGGAACCGTCCATCGAACACCATTCTCATTGAGCGACTGACTCCCGAAGTGCTTGGCAAACTCGTGGCGCTCTACGAACACGCGGTCTTCACGCAGGGCGTGATTTGGAATGTCGATTCCTTCGATCAGTGGGGAGTGGAATTGGGGAAGGTATTGGCCCGACGGATAACACCCGAGCTGCAACCTGCGAGTGAGTCGCCGCTGAGCCATGATAGTTCCACGAACACGCTCATCCGTCGCTACCGCAAACTCAAGGGAAACACGAAGTAAGAGACACCTTATGAAAATCCAGGAATTGCACGTAGGAATGAAAGTCTTGCATCCGCAACACGGGCTGGGCACGGTTAAATCCATCACGGAGAACATGGCGGAGATTCGTTTCAATGACGCAGCACGAACGATTGCGCCCGAAACGAGCGACCTCAAACCGGCGGAAGCACGGACATCAGTGAGCGGACTGGAGATGCCGCTGGAGCAGTTCGTCGAGAAGGTGACGCGCGTGTTGCTCGATGAACTCGGCGTACAGAAGCCGGGAGATGTGGTGGAGCAACTGGGGAGCCGGTGGCATGGCGGGCGGCTGATGCTTCATCCCGCGGACCAGAGCTTGCAGGCCAAGGAAGTGCCGCTGGATGTGTTCTTCCACAAGGTCGTGATGCTCCGCAACAACCTGCGCGTGCTGGAGCAGAAGATCAACAGCCATGAGAAATTGAGCGATGCGGACAAGGTGGAATTCCAGCAGTACATAACGCGGTCGTATGGTTCTTTGACAACATTCAACGTGCTGTTCAAGAATAAACAGGATCAGTTCAAGGGCGCGGAGTGATCGTCGTGGCGGCGACGTCCTTCTTGGCGACGACGCTGATCTGACCATTGTTCTCGAGCATGGCGCAATGAACTTCGGCGACTTCGTTGCAACCGGCCGCGCGCAAGGCGGCGCTCAACTCATGGTGCGTCAGTTTCTCGCGCACCAAAACTTCTTCATACAACCTGCCGTTGTGGATGAGGACTTCGGGGCGGCCTTCAATGAGAGCTTCCACCTTCTTACTCCGGTAGGCGGCGAGACCGACCAGATAATTGACGAGCACGAGCGTGCAAGCCGAGAGGATACCGGCCAGCACGGAGTTGTCCCCGCCGTTCATGGCATTCTGGACGGCGTTGCTGAGAACGAGCAACAGGACCAGGTCGAACGGCGCGAGTTGGCCGACCTGCCGTTTGCCGGTCAGGCGCAGTAGCACGACGAGGAATCCGTAAACGATGAGCGCGCGGACGATGAATTCCCACCACGGTAAAGAGAGCTGCCACATGCGGACTATTCTACCTGAGCATCGAGCAAATGCAGTTCAAAACCGGCAGGTCATTTGCAAGCCCACTGTATCTTGAGTGACATACGGTTGGAGCACGCCGTCCACGTTGCGCCGATAATGCAAGTGGACGATGTTCTTGCCGACGGCATTACCAAGAAGCGCGCCGCCGACGACGTCGCTGAGCCAATGTTTGTTATCGGTAATCCGCTGAGCACCGACAGCGCCGGCGAACGCATACAAAGGCCAGGTGACCCAGGGATTTTGCCAGACTTCGCTGACACTGGAAGCGAAGGCAAAGGCCACGGTCGATTCTCCTGAGACGAACGATGAATTGAATGCCTTTCCGCCGGGTCCTTGAAACTGATATTGGTTCGTGCCTGAATTCGGTCGTTTCCGTCCTGTAACGAACTTAATTCCTTCTTCCAAAGCGCCGGCGTAGGCGACCGATTCGAACGCCAAAAAACCGGAGTCGGCCAGTTTCTCGTTTTGCACGATCAGCCCGGAGCCAAAGATCGCTCCGCTCGCGGCGAAGTAGTAAGCGCCGTCGCCGGTAATTGCGCGAACAGTATTCAAGCCGTCGTCGAGTGACGCGGTTTTGTTTTCGTGGACAAAGTCGCGCACGGTGTTATCCAGGGGGAAGAGCGCACCGGTAATGCCGGCCTCAATGCCAAACGTCTCCCACTCGCCACTATGCCAATACGCCGGGCGGGTGAGGAGATTCACCGGATCTTTCCATAACCACTCCAGGTACTTCTTCGGTCCCTTCTCATCTTGATAGGGCAGCAGATAGTCTCTCCGTCCCACCGACACGCTTGTGGCGTCGTTGGTCGCCGGCGCAAGTTGTAAAGCTGGAGAGGAGAACTGGTCGGCACACAGGCTTCGTCGAGGGCAGAAGAACATGGCAATCAATGTGATGGCCAGTAGGGAAGTCTTCATGGCATCTGTTGCACCTGACTCGCGAACGTCACCGAGACACAGGTTGCCGCAAGCACAACCTCAAGTCAATCGGATAGGGAGTATATTACCAGCTTGTAATCGTGTCGTAACGGGAGGTTATCACCAAGGGCTCATGGTGTCGTAGCGGAAGGTCATATCGCTGGCGACGTAGCCACCATACCACTGGACGTGCCCATCGGCGAAGAGCAGGTTCTGGCCGGCGCCGTGTCGTTGCCAATCCATCCACACCCCAGCGCCGCCAGTTGGTCCACCCACGCAGTTCTGCGTGTAGTCATCCTTGTCAGCATCGATGGCCTGAAAAGTGTTTTTGTCGCTCCCCAGTGCGCCGCCAGTGTCTCCCGACAAAACATACGCCGCCGGAAACGCGATGCGGCGGCGATCAACTGAGACAAAATCGTTCATGTTCCCGGCGATAAATGCTGCCCGCGCGCCGTTGAAATAGCTGAAATCCGAGCGCGTATCCAGGGGGCAATGATAGATTGCCTTGCTCTTCGTGTAGGGGAAGATCTGCTGCATCCAGCTTTGGCATTTCGTAGTTGGGTCAGTCTGGTCCCAAGGAATCATGTTTCCCGAGATGGGAAACAGTTCATTGTTCTCATCCGCGTACAGGCTCATCGCCACGTGGATCTGGTGAAGATTGGAGCAACAACGGGCGGCAGCCGCCTTGGCCTTTGCCATACCCAGGGCCGGCAGCAGCAGCGCGGCCAAAACGCCAATGATCGCAATCACGACCAGCAGTTCGATCAAGGTGAATGCCTTGCGGTTCAATGCAAGTCTCCTAGTCTCATAAGCGCGGATAATGATTGCAGAAAGCGCTATTTGCGTCCAGCCATTTATCCTGAAACAAACTACTGCGTTCAAGCGTCTAACTTATTGGAGGAAGAAAGAAGGTACAGGTATATGAAAAGGGAGTATTTGGGTGTTTTGCTCGAGTTGATCTTAACCGGCTCTTCGGCGTACGCACAAAGGGGAATGAGTGGTGGTCCAGCCGCGGGTACACAAGCGGGTTTCGGAAACAGTAGTTTGATCGATCATGCTACTCCGGCTACGATCCACATTGATCCTGCCCTGCGGGTGAATGTTCCTAATCAGAGGAACATGGGCGACCCGCGAGGCATTGGGCACCCTGGCATTGTCGGCGAGAGGGGCGCGGGTGGTCGGAGGGAGTTTGGCCCGCGAGGCGATTTTGGCGGTCGGCATTTTGACCTTCATGGCCGGCATTTCGACCATCACTTTGTACATGGATGTGGCGTAATCATCTTCGCATACGGGGTGCCGTACTACTATTATCCTGATTACGGGTATTACGATTTGGGCCCGTACTCCGCGGCGGATTCTTCAATGGGATACACTGCCGCTACGGACACACAGTCCGAGCCGTACGTCACGCAAGATGCGGATGGCTATTATCAACCCGGCTTTCAATGGGGTGGTGAACTGAAGCTTTACCATGTGACCATGGATCAGTTCGTTGCGTACTTGAAGTCGTATATCCTGAGTGCGTTACCGGTCCAGCAGGCCGCCTTCCGCACTGGATTTGTTGCGCATTGTGGCGCGGATGGGCAGGCGATCTACGACCAAGCCGTACGACTGGCCATTCAGCAGAATTGAGCATCCGTATCTTTCGCTTGAGGTGACGACTGGCTCCGCTTAGCATCGCGGGGATGGGACGCACCAACAAACAAGACGGCCTGCTGCAGGGCGCGCGCGTTTATCTTTCCGGCCCGATGGACTTCGTAGCGTCGCGCGCTGCGGAGAAGAAGTTCGGCTGGCGCAATCGCGTTGGCGAATTTCTGGAGGCGGCGGGCGTGACCGTGTTCGACCCGTGGTTCAAGCCGGAGGTGCGCGGACTGCACGAGTACGGGCGTGAGGACGCCAAGAGCGGCGAGCGGATCAAAGAGGTCTGGACGTATCGGTCGGGACGCAAGGGTGCGGAGACGCGATCATGGTGCGCGCGACAGTTTTGGGAAACGCTGCACATTGACCTGCGGATGGTGGACACGAGTGATTTCACCATTTCGTATTGTCCGACGAACATCTACAGCGTCGGCACGCCGCATGAAATCATCACGGCGACGGTCCAACACAAGCCGGTGCTATTCGTCAGTCCGCCGGTTAATTTTCCCACGCTCCATAAATTGCGCAACCACCTGAAGAATGATCCGAAGGGCGCGGAATTATTGGCGCGGCTGGAACGGGAAATCCCGATCAAGGAGAACCCACGCGCCATCCCGAGTTTGTGGTACATCCCGCTGGTGGGCGGCGAGAACTTTTTTGACGGGTTTGGTTTCGCCCCGTATCGGAAGAAGCTGGGCTGGAAGGATGATATCGCGCTCGACGAACACGAACGCCGCCACAAACCGAAGCGGCCGCTGCTACCGTTTCTGGAGAAATTGAACCGCGAAATTCCGAAGAAGTGGGATCGCAAACTCCGTAAGTTCGTTCCCGACGATGATTGGTTGCTCTGGGAGTTTCAGGCGGGCAAGAAACGCGGCAAACATCTCGAAGGAATACGCCGGTAGGATGACAACGGTGGAACAGGAGTTGCGCGAGGTGCTGGGCACCTTCATGCGCGCGGCGGCGGAAAAGAACCAGGCGGCGGTGGCCGCGGCGCTGGCGCGGGTGACGGAATTACACCAACAACTGGGTTCGGACGCCGCGCCGATGCTACGACATTATCTAGAGCGGCGCAGCTACCAGAAGGCGCTGGATTTCCTCAATTCGAACCATTCCGAGACGGAAGCGCCGCAGTGCGGTCAGTAGCATCTCCCGCGACGTTTTTCCGCAGCATCATGACCGGGCAGTACTCCCCCAGGAATCTCCGCCGCCACCACGCACCGGTCTGGCGGCGTTCGGCGAAATCGGTGAAGCGATACTCGTAGGCCCAAGCGCGGAGAAAGCGCGGCGGGGCGGTCGGGAAGGGATTCGTTTGCAACAGCGCGAGGACCTCGGGTTGTCCCTGGAGCAGGCGCACACAGAGATTGACGAAGGGAACGGTGGGTGATGGGCGAGGGATTTCCACGCGCAGGGCTTCAAACCACAATTGCCAGTCGAGCCGCGGTTGGTGTGGCGCGACGAAGGACGGAGGGCGCAGGGGATCGCCGGGTTTGTATTTGAATTCGTACGGCAGCCAATGATCGCCGTCGTTGCTGCCTTCGATGATGATTTCGGGACGAACGGTGGTCATGACTGCGAAAAGGCCGTAGGGATTGAAGCTGCGAGACGGAACCAAGGTGTCGTAAAGCTTGATCATCGGTGTCGGCCAGGGAATCCGTTCGCGGAACGCTTCCAGTAGAGTCATCATCGTCACCGGAATCACCAGCGCAGCCAGCGGCATCGTCACCCACCATGGCCAGCGAGGTGCGCGGAAATTGGCGGAGAGTTTTCGCCAGCGACGGGGAGCCCAACGGCGCAGCACGGCGTCGTCCAGCAGGAGCACGCACAGGGCGATGGCGAGCAGATTGAAAAAACAGTAGTTCCCCGTGGCGGCAATCAAGAGCATCAAGAAGGTAATCGCGCCAGCAGCCAGGAAGCGCAGCCCACGCGACATCACAATCAGGCACGGCGCGCCCAGTTCGATGACGAAGAGAATGCCACAGCAGAATTGCTGGAACCACAGGGGAAGCTGCTGGGCGTACCAGGACGTCCAGGTGGGCAACGGTTGGGTCTGATAGTGGTAAAACAAGGCCGTGAGGCCGCGCCAGTTAACGTCGTGCGAGGCGAGCTTGACCACACCCGCAGCGAAGATCAGTCGGAAGAGCAGCCAACGCAGCAACCAGAGCATCACTTGGGAGGGCGGGGCCGTGCGTGCGAGTCCCGGCCGGAACTGCAGGGGCGCGAAGAACACGGCAAGCAAGCCGGTTTCCAACAGGAGCGTGTCCCATTGATAACCGAGGAACTCGCCGCAGACGGTCGTCAAGGACAAGTAAAACAACCACGCCAATGCCAGCATCGGTGCGGGAGCGATACCGATTGTCGCGAGAACGGCGGCCAGAGCGCCACCCCAACAGAGGAAATGCAGAAAAGCGTCGCTGGCACTGAACCAGCATAACGTGGGGGCCATCCGGAAAGCGTCCCAACCGCTGTGGGTGTTGGCCCAGTTGTGCGCGGATTCCATAAAAGCTTGCGCGGGCAGGATACCGTGACTGCCGACGAGGCCATCGATTTGAGTCCACAAGGAAACGAAGGCGATGAAGTAGATGATCCCGAGCAGACGGAGGAAAAGCCAGCGAGTGAGAAGGTGCGTTGGCGGCTCGATTTGTTCGCCCCAGAAAAGACGAGTGAGGAACGAAAAGCCGGTACGGTGTTTGGCGACGAAACGATACATTCCCTCGGTGATTGGTGCAACGCCGGGCATTTGTTGGTAGCACCACAACGGCCATCGCTTGCACGGTGCGACGGCCATCGCGCGAAAGACTGCTTCGGCAGCCGAGTAGATGTGCCCGTCCGTGTCGATGAATTGGACCGCCTGCTCGCATCGCTCACGAGTCAGTTCGGGAAAACGCTGTGCGACGGTTGGATCTTGGAAAGGGATGTATTCGACGCGTTCGCCGGTGGCCTGTTGCCAGCGCAAAATCCAGCGACGGCAAAAGTTGCAGTCGCCGTCGAAGATCAGGACGGGCTTGGCGGGCAGTGTGACTACACTGGCGACCTCGGTCATGGACGCAGTTTAACGCAAGAGCGCGATTCTACCAGCACATCATCGTCGGTCGCTAATTGCCTTTGTGCGTTCTATAAAATTTCCTGTTTGTAACAGCAACATCGTGCTACCTGTTACGCAGTTCGTCGGACTGAGCATGACACGCGAATGGCCAAGTGAGTTGAAAGTATATTGCTCCACCACATTACGCAGCTGCGTTCACCTTCACCAAGCAGTAATGTCCAGGTAAATATGCCGCAATTCCCAGCTCGCATACACGCTATCCTGGCCCGCAATGCGAAATGCGCTGTGGTAATTCGCCGCGGACCGAGCAAGTCCGTCTGCACGTTCGCTTGGAATCGAGAGACTAATACATTCACGCTTGGCCAATGGATGAAGGGACGCATTTACGAAAGACGCAGCGACATTTCTCCTGATGGACGATACTTCATCTATTTCGCGATGAATGGGAAGTGGGATTCCGAAACCAAAGGGGCTTGGACTGCCATCTCAAAGATGCCGTACCTCAAAGCACTGGTCTTGCTGGGGAAAGGTGACTGCTGTCACGGAGGGGGCCTGTTTACCGCCGATACACAGTATTGGCTCAATGACGGTCACGGCCACAACGTTGTCTTGCAGGACAGCTGCCTAACGAGAGATCGAAGTTTTCAGCCAACCGACTATTTTGGCGGCGAATGCCTGAACGTTTACTATCATAGGTTGATGCGTGATGGATGGTCTATGCAACCAGAAGGTACCGATACGCAGGATAGCCCAACGGTTTTTGAGAAGCCTCTCGGACCGCATCTCACCCTCCGAAAACTCTGCTACGCCGAGCTTGGAGCACCACCTGGAAAAGGGTGCTATTACGACCGCCACGCGATACACAGAACAGACGGTGATAATGTCTGGAATTTTCCCCGCTGGGAGTGGGCTGACAAAGACGGAGATAGAATTGTTTGGGCTGAAGACGGCAAGCTATTTGCCGCCCGTTTTGAGGAGACCGGCCTAAAGGATCAGCATCTTCTACGGGACTTCAATGGCATGACATTCGAAAACATCGAGGCCCCATATTGATTTGATGGGGGGCGCACCCTGCCACGGATCTGATTCACCTCATCCATGCGGAGAATTAGGCCTGTAATTCAAACAATCCTCGAGGATACTTTCGTAGTAACTGCCGCCGGAGCCGCCAGATTTTTGATGGGCGAGGACATAGGCGAGGATTTTCTCGCGGATGGCGGGCGCGTCGGGGAACTCGCGGTTGGTCCAGAAGCGTTCCTTCTTGTCGAAGAAACCGATGCGGGCGAGAAAGGACGTAGCGTAGTATTCCCCTTCTTCGAGCGAGCCGTCGGCGACGTGGGGTTTGAAGGAACCGTCGGGTTGGAGAGACTCGGTCAGGCACCAGTGGAGCATTTTCTCGATCTCGGCCGTCATGGCCTGCTTTTGAGCGACGCTGGCGTGGGGCCAACCCGCTTTGAAGAGCGCGACGACGTCCATGTTGTTGTGGTTCCAGTATTGACCTTTGAAGAGCCAGCCGACCGGATAATCGAGATCTTTCACGGCGAGCGTGGTATCCACGACGCGCGGCAGGTTGGGGACGTTTGCGTGAAGGTAGGTCACCATGTGGAACGTCGTGCTCAGGTCATCGACGAAGACAACGCGACCGTCGCGGACGTAGCGTTCGCCCCAGAAGCCGGTGCGGGGATTTCGGAACCGATGCATGATCAGGTCCATGAGGACGGCTTTCAGACGCGGATCCCAGCCATAACCCTTGGGACGATCATGCAGGATCAACCGCGTGAGGTTACCGAGGGACAAATTGAATTCCAGCAGGTTATCAACACCCGTGCGGGGGATGTCGGAGACGGAAATGGATGTGAGGTATTCGGTCAGTTTCTCCGGCCCATTAACGCGATCGAGGAAGTGTGGGGGAGTCGCTGGTTCGCGGTGTTTGTACGATTCCTTTCCGAGGTCGTCATACAACGCATCGAGTTTACAGTACCATTCGGCGTAACAGCGGCCCCAGGTGCCGTCGGCCGGATTCTGTTCGTCGGCGCCGGCTTCGAGTTCGGGATGGTTGAGACTTGATTCCAAATCGGCAAGACGTTGATCGATCAGGGTGAAATTGGCGGTCTGGGTGAGAAGCGCCTTGAGTTCCCAGAGGATCTCCTTGGAACACGTGGTGCTCTGGCCGGACGCTTCGCGTTCACGGACTTTTGCGTAGAACGTGCGGGCTTTGGCGATGCGTGCGGCCTTTTCCTCTTTGTAGTGCAGGTCAAAGGCAGTGAACTCCTGTTCCGTGCGTGTTTTCTGTTCGAGATCGGCCTGCGGCACTTGCCGGACTTTGGGTGCGGTGGTGGTTGTGCATGACGTCAGGAGAAGGAGTGAGAGGAGCGAAAGGGACGGAGTGGCTGCTTTCATATTAGGTGACGATGATGGTTCGCCCGCAGGCGTTGCAGCGGATTTGGGAGGCGTCGAAGGCGGGGCTGAGTTGGACGGTGCTGCCGCAGGCGCAGCGGAACGCTTCCCAACCGGTGCCGGTGCGATGAAATTGTAGCGGAGCCAGTGGGATTACCGGTGGGACCGCGGATGTCACCGCCGGCGGAGGCGGAGTGCTGGCGGCGGAAGGGATTGGCAGGATGCTGCCGCAACGGATGCAGCGGATCGAGTCCTGTTCGTAGCCCTCCGGCACAGAAATCTCCAGGCCGCAACTGCACTTCACCCGCATGTAACCGGAGGCGCGGCGGGCGACGTCGTGGGCATCCTGACGGGTTTGAATGGGGCCTGCATTCGATGGCGCGCGGATGGGCTCCGTTGGCGCGGACTGCAGAGTTTGGGCGCCGATCAGCGAGCCACCTTTTGCTTTGCGATAAGCGGCTTCGTAGTCGGTGAATGACGCACCGGTCATGCCGCGCAGGATGCGGATGCGTTCGCTGGTGGGCGGGTGCGAGGAGAAGACGCTGTCGGCTTCATCGCCATCACTGCTGGCGGCGCTCAAGGGATTCACGATGAACATGGGCGCGGTGGCTTTGCTGGCGAAGCTGAGCGGGACGTGCGCCTGGGAAATTTTCTCGAGGGCGGTGGCGAGGCCTTCGGGGTAACGGGTGAACTGCGCGCCGCTGGCGTCGGCGAGATACTCGCGTTTGCGGGAGCAGGCGAAGTAGAGGAGTTGCGCCATGATGGGGCCGAGGATGGCGAAGAGCAGGCCGACGATCAGGATGATGATTTGCGCCTGACCTCCGTCCTTGCCGCCGCGCGAGTCGGAGCGACTGCGGCCACGACCGCCGTACCAGAGCGAGCGGCGGACGATTTCGGAGAGGATGACGATGGAGCCGAGCATGACCGCGGCGAGGGTCATGAATTGCACGTCGCGGTTCTTGAGATGGCCCATCTCGTGGGCGATGACGCCCTGGAGTTCGTCGCGGTTGAGGCGATACATCAGGCCCGTCGTGACGGTGATGGAACTGGTTTCCGGTTTGCGGCCGACGGCGAAGGCATTGGGCGCGGGGTCATCGATCAGATAGATGCGCGGCATGAAACCCAGGCCGGAGGCGAGGCGCATTTCATCGACGATGTTGAAGAGTTGCGGGCTGTCTTCCCTTTTCAATTCACGCGCGTTCGCGCTGGACATGAGGATGGATTCGGCGCTCGTGAAGTAGGCGAGCATCATCCCGCCCCAGATGAGCAGGGCGAAGAGCAGGCCCAGCACGCCGGCGTTCGGGGCGATTAGTTCGCCGCCGCTGAAGCCGATGAGCAAAAGTATCACCGCCATTCCGATGATGAGAACCGCGGAACGGCGGCGATTGGCTATTATTTGTTCCCACATATCAGGCTTTGGGAGGTCCTGCACTCTACGCAGGCTAAAGCCTGCGGCTACAGGAACGACCCACGAACCAGCCGTGCCGATCCATTAGAATTTGACGGCCGGGGCGTCGCGCTCGTCCTCGGCCTTGACCTCGAAGAACTCGCGGCGTCCGAAGTTGAACATCGTCGCGATGAAGTTCGTTGGGAAGACTTCGATGTGCGTGTTGTAGGTCATCACCGTGTCATTGTAGAACTGGCGGGCGAAGGCCACTTTGTTCTCGGTCGATGTGAGTTCTTCCTGCAGCCGCATGAATTCCGAGTTCGCCTTGAGGTCAGGGTAGGCTTCGGCGACGGCGAACAGCGATTTCAACGCGCCGGTGAGGACGTTTTCGGCCTCGGCGCGGTCGCCGACGGTCTTGGCGCTGACGGCCATGTTGCGCGCCTGAATGACCTTCTCCAGCGTCTCGCGCTCGTGAGTGGCGTAACCCTTGACGGTCTCGACCAGATTGGGGATCAGGTCGTGCCGCCGCTTGAGTTGGACGTCAATCTGCGCCCAGGCGTTTTCCAACTGGTTGCGCAGACGGACAAGGCCGTTATAGGCGCCCGCGACCCACGCCAAGACGACCACTACCAGTCCGACGAAAACTAATGCGATAAATCCAATACCTATCATGTTCTGCCTCCTATTTCTTTTTTGGTAATACCAGCGCGACGGTCATAGACCGCCGCTACAGTTTTCAATTTGATTTCGTAGTAAAGAGTTCGTTCAAGTAATCGATTGTTCTTCCCGTGCCCGTTTCCGTCGGAAACATCGAGAGAAGCTGCTGCAGTTCGTCGGCGTCGAACCACAGCCCGTGTCCGCGGGGGCACTTGTCGAGCGTTAGCGGCGCAGGCAGCGGACGCGCAGGAGCGCGTCCCTCCATTTCGGAAACTTGGATCTCGTGCAACGCTGCGTCACATCGTGGACAGAGGTGAGGGCGACCGTTGGGTTGGATGCCGCTTTGCTGCTGAAACTTTAATAAGGGATCGTGTGTGGACGCGCCGGTTTGTTGCATGAGCGCCTCGAGTTCGTCGGCATCGAGCCACAGGCCCTGGCAGTGATTGCAGAAATCGATTTCGATATCCTTGAAGTGGAGGATAAAAAGCGGGACATCGCATTTTGGGCAAACTCGAATCATGGTGACAGTATAACCGAACCGGACGGGAGCGTCATTTACAAATCGATGGTCGGTTTGTAATGGGGGGGGGAAGGGCCGGCGACCGCGAATGGATCCGCCGTCGCTCCTCGAGCTATGGCGGACGAGACGGCGGACAAGCTGAAGCGCACGAAGTTGTGGGCTCGGTTGCCGCGAGAACTACGTCGCGGGTGTCGCTCGGTTTGGATTGGAGATTGGGGACTGGAGATCAGTGATAGGTGTCAGTAACACCTATCGGGGAGAGCTGACATCGTTCGAGACGCGGAAGGCTCGGGGACTCCGCTCGTCAGTCCCGATAGCCTCTGGAGCGTCGCCAGGGTTGCCTGCGTCTCGCCGCCAAGCTCTCGGTCACTCGCTCAAACCAGCGGAGCACGGTAGTCGAAACAAAGAAGGCGATCAGGCCGGACAAGAACAGAAGCGCAAAATAGAGCAATATGGAGACGTGGACGAAGAAGCAGAGGACGGAAGAGATCACCACGAATAGAATCGCAAAGGCGATGCGGTCTATCCTCAGCTTGCGCGGCTCCCAATCGATCCCAAACATATACTGGCATCTATATCAGAATCGGCCTGCAAGTCAATAATTACTTGTCCTGCAAGGCTGGTAGAAATTGTGGAGTGTGGATTGGAGGTTGGAGACGGGAGACTGGTAGTTGGAGACCGGTGACTGGAGACTGGTGATTGGGGAATGGAGATCAGTGATAGGTGTCAGTGACGTCTATCAGGCGAAGCTGGTGCCGTATGTGACGCAGACGGTTTTAGGACTCCGATAGGGGAATCGCCGACTCACAGAGTCGACCTACAACGGGAGGCTAGGGGCTCACGAATCGCCAACCGTTCCGAAACTCTTCAAGATCTTCTGGCGCATGGCCTCGTGCTCGGACTCGGAAAGAAGCTGTCGCCGGCGCAACTCGTCCAACTCGGCGAGTCGGTCCGCCAGCGATCGGCTGGGCCGGCGTTCGCTTTCTCCCCAACGCCACCGCGGGCTTTCCCCCTTGATCAGGCAAACCGCAAACAGCGCGGTCCCCAGAACCGCTATCGACACCATCCAAAGAGCAAAATGCCCGGGCGCCATCAGAAACGCGGTTCCACAGACCAACCCCAGCCACACGGCAAAGACCACCCATCCCTGCCACGCGCAAGGCCAGCTCCAACCCCATCCGTATCGTTTGGCGGCAAACCACACTGTTTTGTCGTTCGTGTCCATGATCGATTCTCCATTGGCAGGACTTTTCTCACACGAGTCACGAACGGTCTATTACAAACCCCTACTCATTTTGGAACGCTAGTTTTGCTTCGGGGGTTTACCCGACTGGAAAACGCTGTTGGTTGCTGACCGTGTTGTCGGTCATGACGGATCGTCCAGGCTGTAGGAACAACATTGGCAACGGTGTAATGGCGGGACCCAACCCGTTGCGCATTTTGGACAGATTTTTGGATAGTGGTGCCCCGGCAGACGTACTTCCAAATGACAGGCCGCACAATGTACCAGCTCTCCTTTCATCTCAGGAGAGAACTTCAGTCGGTGCCGACATCGAGGACATTGATGGTCCGTTGAAATTTCGGGGATCGTCGTGGGGGTGTTGCAGTCGGGACAGTCGATTGTCTGCCCAGCCCCCGCATCATCGGCAACGAGATGGTTGCCGCATGACCCGCATTTGAAGAAAATGTCGGGCATCTTCGGACCTCTGCCGGTAGAGTCTATGGCTCAATGGCAGCCAAAGAAAGCCGAAAGTCATTGCCATTCCGCCGGTGGGACTATTAGCCAGGCTTTTGAATAACAGGGGGGTGATCTGTCTTCTCGAAACTCCGCCGATCCGGATGGTGACAAAAGACGGTAGAAGCAGAATGTACGGCAAACCGGCAACTTTCAGGGTTTTCCACCAGGCAATTCAAGAGATCGATAGATAGCCCCCAATACATAGTCCGACATATTCTCCGATCCGGTAGACGCCGCTGATTGCTGACCGTGGTGTCGATCATGATCCTACCCATCGGTTATTTCGGAGAGAGACCGCTGTTCGCTCTTCTGGTAACAACGTAAGCCCAATTCCAGAATTTGCCAGTAATACCGCAGGCTATATTTCTGTCTGAACGAAACGGTTCTTGCCGCTGTTATCTCGCCACAAAACAATCGGTTGCTATTCCCCCAATCAGTCCTACCTTGTAGCGGAGAGTCGAGCGCCCCTCTCGTCAGACTGCATCAAGGGCGGCAAGCCCTACTCCCGGCGAAAGTTGGGAGCGTTACAAATGGAGAGCAGAGCCTCGACTCTCTTTTCTGTTGTGCTTGATTAACCCGGCAGAAAGTGCTCCGCATACGGTTGTGGAATCTCGGAACGAGAAGGAGGCGTCGGAATGCAGCGCTACCTATTGGCGGACATGAATGGGGAGATTCTCGGCGACTTCGATGAAATCGACGACGCCCGCGATTATGCGAAGGCCTATGTTGGCGAGAATGCCTGGCAGGGCGAGCGGACACTTGAAGACGACGGGGAGGGCATCGTCGAGTTGTGGGAAAACGGTCACGATTCGCAGGATATTGTGATCTTTGATGCTATAAGAATTCCCGACCCGCCTGCAGCGTAAGCGTCGTCGGGATCAACTCTCCACTCGTGACAAATCAACGTGTGAGTCGGTTAAGCTATTGCTGAAGCTGCCAGCGCTTGGAAACTGTATTTGCAAGCGTGCTCTGTGGAGAGTTGACCCCCGTGATAAATCCGTCAGGAACGTGATTGAGTGTCGATGGTCAATGACTGGCTCCTCCATTCAATTTTAGCTGGATGACAAAGGGGCTTGAACGTGTTCTAATTGAAATGAGTTCAAAACAAACCAATGGCTGAAGTTAACTCATCCGAGGAGATCACGAAAGAAGTCGAGCTCGGGATGAAACTTGAGGGAATCTTTTCGCCCATTGCCAGAAGGCGTAGAGATTTTCTGAATAGAACCAATCCCACAGGGCCCTTCGATAAGTTTCCGCGATTCGTTCACTATACGACCGCCGAGGCTGCTCTATCGATTATCAAAAGCAAGCGCTTTTGGCTGAGAAACTCAACATGCATGTCCGACTTCCGGGAGGTCGACCACGGGCACGATATACTCCTTGCCTTTGTATCTGATCCCGCGAAGAACAAAGAATTTAAATCTGCGCTGGACGCGTGTTGGCCGGGCGCAGCTGAAGAGGCTTTTACGCTTTTTGATCAACATTGGGCGAGTATTAAGTTTTCAACCTATATCGCTTCATTTTCAGAGCATGGTGACGACGAAGATGTCCACGGCAGACTTTCAATGTGGCGGGCTATCCGACCCGCCAATGCACGTGTAGCGTTGGTTTTCCGAGTGCCTCGTTTCGGGATCCCAAATTTCCGACTGCATTTCAACCCGGTTTCCTATTTGACTACTTCCGAAGGCGATAGATCGATGCACGAAGTTGTGGAACAAGTTCGAGCAAATTGTGACTTCTTAAAATCTCTCGACCGATCCATCATTGTTGGCAGCGTGTTTTATATGTGCCTGGGTGCCGTCACCTGCATGAAACATGAGGGATTCAAGGAAGAACGGGAATGGAGGGCGATATACTCAACGTTCGACACGTCGGATGATGCAACCGTAATGGAGAGGTCCATTGAGACAGTAGATGGGGTACCACAGATTGTTTGCAAAGTGCCGCTCGACAAAACGGTATCGCCGCTACTTGAGCCGCTGGATTTTGCGCGGATTTTCGACCGGTTGATTATCGGTCCCTCTTCATACCCTTGGGTAATGTATGAAGCGTTTTGCAATGCGCTAGCGGACTCGGGTGTTCAGGATTCCGGAAAGAAGGTAATTAATTCGACGATTCCGATACGTTCGCCTTGATCGACTGATCGCAATCCTTATCCACCGGACATGAGTACATTCCTCTCCCGTCTACTATTGAATCCAGAGATAATGGGAGCAACGGCACTAGTGAGTGTGCTCGTAGCTCTCGTTTGCGCTGTATTCGCATGGCGTGCAGACCGGTTTGCAAAGAGACTTGCGAAAGTGCAAAAGGTATTCGAATCCGCTCACACGGTACTTTCTCTCTTTGGACGCCCCGAAGTAGAACACCTAATCATTGCGGCGCCTTTGAGAAAGAACACCGTGTTGGCGACTGAGTTGGAAATAGATGTCTCCAATGAGAATATCGCACTTGAGGAAGCTCAGCTGGTAATTCGTGCAAATAAGGAATTATCATATGGCGATGCAGTTGATAAGAAACCCTTCCCACTGAAGCAAGCGTATGGAACGACTTACGTACAGGACGATGAAGAAATGCGAAGCTTCATTCACAAGGTTGAGCAGCCCTTTTACGCAAGGCTCACCCTTACGGTTCGCACCTCGATTACGCTCTTAAGCGCGACGCGGATTAGAAACACATTAGACGTGCAGGCGAAGGACAAGCTGGTTAAAGTCTCCTACGCAGCACACCTTTCCTGGATGATTGACGTCATTTTGTGTTCCAAATCTGAGAAGCCGATTGCGAAGCGCATCTATCTAAGCGTAATTGACACGAACTCCGAAGAACCGCGTAGCGTGCTAGGTGCAATTACTCAGAAAGACTTAGAATGCGAAGGTTACACTGAAAAGATTGTGCCGTTTCTATATGCTGAGATTGCGACGGATGAGATCGTGCAGGGAAGTCACAAACGCATCTACACTGCCAAAATCAAACGTGAACGTTTGAAGATTGGTTTCTTTGACGACCAGGGAGGTGAGATAATGGAGACTACGTCTTCGGGGGCACCAAGAAGGCATGCTGTTGAGAAGGCCATCTGGCTATACACGCATGGGTATAGGCCCAAGACCTAAAACACAGCCCCAAATAACGGTCTCGAACACTGCCTGACGCCCGTCGCAAGCGGCGTTAGCCTCGGAACCAATCTCGAATTACAGGCCAAGCTGCGATCGCAGCGAAAACCATCGCAGCAACAGCGACCCAAAATCCCGGAGTGAGCGTCCAATGCGGCTGCTTCAATTCTTGGATGTGACGAGTCAGTTCGGCGTGTCTTTTTGATTCAGCCTCTTGACCCCAAGAAGTGTTCGACACGGGTTCGTCAGAAGGGCACGTTGTCTTCGTCGCTAACTGGGATAGCTTGCGCTGACTCTTCGGCGTTCTGCGCAGTTCGTTCGACGATGTACTTCGCGCGCTCGTACAGTTCGTCGAAGGTCACGATTTCAGGGTTGATGACGTTGCGCCGGAAAAGCTCAAAGGATATTTTCTGACCGGTCTGGGTGAGTTGTTTGGTGTGCCCTATCACCAAAACTCCTTTTGGCTGGACCGTTAGGATTCCCTGCTCGGCTAGGGTCTCGCGATTCTCGTCGGTACGCGAACCTTGTACTTCCCACCGACGACAATTCGCCTGAAGCTGGGAAACGCCGCCGATCAAATCTTCTCCCAGCACCCACGCCCCATTCCTGTAGAGTTTTCCGGTAAGTAACAATGTTTCCGGCTTCTTAATATCAACGAGAACTGTGAACTTCGAATCAGCCTCGGTGTGCTGCAGGAAGTCGCCCCTTTCGGCGCCAGTCCCGGTAACGTTTGTGCCGCCATAATAGGGCTGGGCTTGAATGGGCTTCAGAATCTGATATTTAAGGCCATATCCGAAAATCCAAGTGTTCCTCTCAAAAAAATCCTGCCACCAAGGCTCGCCCTGTCTCCTGCCCATGTTGATGCGGAATTCTTCGAGCGCCTCCTGACGCTTCGCGTGGATACGGGCGTCCGAGAGCCTCGTCGCAAGGTCGGGGTCGGAAGCGATAAGTTCTTTCCAAATGTCGTCCGAGTATCCTTTCTCGAGGAGGAGCTTGATGACCCTCGCGCGGCTCTCGCCCACTTCAACCATTTCCTTCTCTGGGCCAACGACAAGGTTCGTGGTTCCACGCCCGATCTTTCCCTGCGTCGCGAGGGCATACAGATTTCGGAGTTCGTGAAACAATTTTAGCGTCGATTCTGAGTGCAACGGCAACTTTACTTCCTCCCCGGCTTTGAGCGCGCTGAATGGTTTCGTCGGTACATCCTCCCACGTTCCTTTTGGGGACTTACGTTGATGAACGAACGCGACTTTCACACTGGCCTCGGCGTTGTGCGGATTCCTGACAATCTCTGGTCGCAGAGTCAGACGCGTCGTATCCGTTTCCCACAGGACTGTGTCGGACACGACTGCTGATCGTTGTGATGTCCTGGTGATCTCGTATTTCTCTGCCATGGGCTGATACTTCCGATCTCATTACCTCGCAGTCTGTAAGTGTAGCAAGTGGTTGGGTTCGTGTGCAAGCGTGGCGGTGATCGCGGCGACCGACGTCATGTCAGGACGGGACGGCTATGACGGGGGACTAAACAAATGAACGCTCAACCCCGAAAAGGATTCGGGGGCAGGCATCCAACGGGCAACGTTCAACTTTCAAGGGGAGCGGTGGCGGGGGGCGGTCGGGAAGACGATTGGAGATCTGAGATTGGAGATTGCCGCGACAACGACAGCGCGGCGTGTCGCGCAGCCAGTGCTGCACTCCGCTTGAGAGGGGGAAGGGTGAGGGATGAGGGTGACGCGGCGATATTGTGATGGCCAGCGCGGCACGATACCTAGACGACAGGCATCGTGCCCTACAATTCGGAGACGGCGCGGCGACTGAGCGCCGCGGCTACAGGGGCGATGGGTCACTTGCCGTATTTCTTTTTCGGCTTCTCACGGACGCCGGGCACCGGCGTGGAGACATCGAGGCGCAATTCGGCGTGTTTGTCACTCGCTTCGTTCACAACGACGAACTTGCCCTTGTCTTCACCCTGCAACTGCTCGTTGGCGTTGAGCAACTCGATGCCGTAAATCGTGCCATCGGGAGCGAGATCGACATTGAGTTCGTCACTGACGTGGATGGTTTCCACCGTACCCGCCTTTTCGTGAAATCGCAGATACGCAATGTTGTAGCGTGGATCGTAGGTCAGTTTCATCGCTCGTTCCTTTTGGAAGTGTAGCAAGCGCGGTGGTTTATGCGCAAGCGTCCCGTCAGGACGGGGCGGCTGCAGTGGGGGAGGATGGACAAATGAACTCCCAACATCCAACTTTCAACGCTCAACTTTCAAGGGGCGGGGGAGGGCAAATAGGGCGGCACGGCGATATTTTTTATGAACGACGCGGCGCGATACCTAGACGACAGGCATGGCGCCCTACAATTCGGAGGCGAGGCGGCGATTCACCCCGAAAGCTTTCGGGGCAGGAGCGCAGGCTGAAGCCTGCGGCTACAGCGGGGGACCATTGAAGAAGTTACGATGATTTGTCTCTGGACATCGTATTCCGATAGTGGTATACTGAGAAAATGAACGCTTCCTCCTTCGCCAAGGCTACGAAGGCCAGGCGCCACGCCGTGGCTACAAGAAGCCAGGGTCGGGAGACCGTCGCACAACATGCGAGAGGAAGGAGACAATTCTAAAACATGTGTTTTTACCAAACGAACCCACCGATTTTGTCTCGGAAAACAGCATTTATCAATCAGCGATACAATGGGTTACAAGATAAAATTGTGCTGGAAAACGGTGGATTCGTTTTCGGAAACGAACCCACCGGTACGCCTTCGCGAGGCCGCTACGGCGCGACTCGTTCGACTCGGAGGGGGTTTTTGAGGGGGATTGAGTGAAAATTCGCCTCTTTTGGGATGGAAATGGGGGCTCCGGAGTGGTCGCGAACACCCCTCACCCGAACCCTTTGCTCCGAACTCCGGGTGCGGAGTTCGTGGCCTCTCGCCGACTCGGCTCCCCCAAGGGGAGAGGGAAGAGCCACTTCGCGCGGACGCGACGGAGCGCGTCCCTCCAACGTTCGAGAAGGGGTGGACGAGGTGGACGGGCATGGACGTTGTGGACGGGGGGGCTGTTTCTTCGGGGAAGAAGAGTCCGCAAAAACATGTATTTCTGCGAAACGAACCGGATTGGTTTGGAGGCGATTTTGAGGCTAACCACCACTGAACACGCGAGTTGCGACGCGACCTTAAAAAAAATGAATCCGGTTCGTTTGGAATGGAGCTACAGAGGAGTCGCGACGTGGGGAGATTGCCGCCGAAGAACAGCATGCGGCGTGTCGTCAGACTCCGCTTTCGGTCGACCATGTGTGCGGGGTCGGGAGACCCACGCACAACCAGGGGAAGGACCGAAGCAGGCGGACGCGACCCTTCGGCTTCGCTCAGGCCAGGCTCCGCGCGTCCCTCCATACGACAGGTCGGCGGTCATAGACCGCCGCTTGTATCTTGCCCCTATGGTTCC
>PLZV01000017.1 GCA_003152315.1 Verrucomicrobiota bacterium | reverse complement strand
CCGTGATCGCCGCCGTGCGCGTCCCGCCGTCGGCTTGCAGCACGTCGCAATCAATCCAGATCGTTCGCTCGCCCAGTTTCTCGATGTCGGTGACCGAGCGCAACGCGCGCCCCACGAGCCGCTGAATCTCCTGCGTGCGGCCCTCGACGCGCCCACGGGTCACCTCGCGCGGTTTGCGTGGCGCGGTGGCGTAGGGCAGCATCGAATACTCGGCGGTGATCCAGCCACCTTTCACCCCCTGCTCGCGCATCCAGCGCGGCACGCCCTCCTCCACCGAGGCGGCGCACAGCACGTGCGTGTTGCCCATCTCGATGAGCGCGGAACCCGCCGGCTGCTTGACGTAATGCGGATGGATTTTCACCGGGCGAAGTTGATCGGGTCGGCGACCGTCGGCGCGTTTCATGGTTTGCTAGAATGGGCGGACGCGAAAGGTGACGCAAGCAATTTCTCGGCAAGCGATCGACCCCAACTCGAGGTACCCGTGGATGCCTGATAATTCTTGAGTTCCAAGGTATTGCATGTTTACATCACGCGCATGTTCGGGGCGCGCACCCTCCACACGATTGATGTCGAAGACGCAACCGCCATTGCCTTGTGCGGTCGTCGTTGGCTGGGAGTACTGCTGGCCATCTGGGGACTATTGATTCCGTCGCGGGCCATGGCTGCGGGAACCTGGACACCGCTAACCCACAACGCGCCGAGTTCGGTTGATCTCATGCTCTTGCTTTCCGATGGCACTGTCATGGTTCAAAGATCCAACATCAGCAGTACCTGGTATCGGCTGACGCCGGATATTCACGGCAGCTATGTGAACGGCACCTGGACGACACTTGCGGCGATGCACGATGCTCGTCTCTACTTCTCCTCGCAAGTTCTCAAGGACGGCAGGGTTTTTGTCGCGGGCGGCGAGTATGGTTCCGCCGGTATCCATTCACCAAATTCAAAAACGGCAGAGGTATATGATCCGTTGGCCAATGTGTGGACCTCGCTTCCGAGTTCTGGAAAGGATTTCTACGACTCGGTATCGAAGGTGCTGCCCAATGGTAATGTGCTCGTGGCGCCGGTTTACTCCGGCGGTACTGTCATTTTCAATTACAATAGTAATACATGGACGAACGGGCCGGATTTCGTCCGGGGCACCTACCAGGACGAAGCGAGCTGGGTCAAGCTGCCGGACGACAGCATTCTCACCATTGACCCGTTTGGCACTAACTCGGAACGCTACATTCCCTCCTCGAACACCTGGGTCAATGATGGGGTCGTCCCGGTGTCTCTCTATGACCGCTTTCTGTCTGAACTGGGAGCCGCCTTCCTGCTGCCGAGCGGGAATGCTTTTTTTCTGGGCAGCACCGGGCACACCGCTCTGTACACCCCGACAGGTACGACCGGTCCTGGCAGTTGGACGGCCGGCCCCACTATTCCCAACGGGCAGGGAACCCCCGATGCAGCGGCAGCCATGATGGTCAATGGCAAGATTCTTTGCGCCGTGTCTCCGACTCCCACTACTAACAATTTCCCCTCGCCGACGAGCTTCTACGAGTACGATCCTGTCAGCAACGCCTTCACCCAGGCAAACGCTCCGGCAGGTGGCACCACCGTCAACCACCCTTCCTATTGGACCGTCATGCTCGACTTGCCGGACGGGACCGTCCTCTACTCCGAATTCAGCTCCCAACTCTATGTTTACCACCCTGACGGTTCACCTTTGGCCGCCGGCCAGCCGACCATCACCAGCATCACTCCGAACGCTGACGGCTCGTATCACCTGACCGGCACGTTGCTCAACGGCATCTCGGAAGGCGCGGCCTACGGTGACGACTGGCAAATGAACAGCAACTACCCAATCGTGCGCCTGACCGATGCCGCCGGCAATGTCCACTATGCGCGCACCTTCAACTGGAGCAGCACCAGCGTCATGACCGGGAACACACCCGAGACCACGGAATTCAGGCTGCCGCCCGGTCTGGCTGTGGGAACGTACTCGCTCGTCGTCGTGGCGAATGGCAATAGCTCGGTTCCGGTCTCGTTCTATACTCCTGAGGCGCTGCAAATCACGCAGTTGAACGATCAGGCGATCCTTTCCTGGCCGTCGTCCGCCACCAATGCCGTCCTGGAAATCGCGACCGATCTCGTAGCCGGCGATTGGACTGCGGACACCGATACCGTGAACATCGTGGGCAACAGTTTCGTCGTCACGAACAGCTCGGGCATCGATCATGCCTTTTTCCGTCTCCATGGTCATTAACAGCTCGCGCGCTCCGGAAGAGACTCCAGGTTGGCGTGGATTCACCGCCCTTGCGGCAGACCGTGAACCCGGCCAAAATACGGTTGCTCATCGGACCCGTTCGGGCTCGCGGTAGCCAGCACCTGCAACCGGAACGATCGCTGGAGCGCGTCCAGTTCGACGGAGGGCCGCCCTGACCAGGGGTTGTCGATGAGCCAGTAAACGGGCCTGCCGGAATGAAGCAACTCGCGCAGGCTTTCGGGATCCTCCACCGCGTCGAATGGTTCGAAGGAAGTTCGCGTTGAGCTGCCTTTGACAAACACCGACGCACCACCTCGCTCGCGCACGAGCGGCACGGCAAGACGTTTCGTGCCGTGAATCAAGTAGGCATCGACGCGGAAGGGGTCGAAATTGGTTACCACGACCGCATTTGGCTCCATCTGGCGTGTGACGTACGTGAATACCTCGAGGAGATGCAGATCGTTGCCCGACGGAAAACCCATCTGCCAGTTGAAAAACGCAAACGCCGCGATCAACAAGCTGACGAGGACCGTCACGACTGCTCGGAATGGTTTTGCGGGCCACATTGCCAGCAGCGCTGTCAGACCCATGGCGTTCGCGAGACAGAACAACGGAACGAGCCGCATCAGGTACCGTCCCTCCTGGTAGAAAAACAGCATATACAGGCCGATGCTGATGAGCGCCGAGAGGATCAACCAGAGGATGAACTGTTGCCGGAGAGGATTCGTCCGCCATGCTGCCAGGCAGGCCACGATCCCGGCCGCTCCCAGGGCCGTGCGCAGCCCGACCAATAATTGATAGATTCGGCGACCGGGCAACGGCCAGTAGAGCGGATTGCCGAAGATGCGGGTTGTGTCCGCCTCTGCGAGCAATGACTTGGTGTAGAAAGGCCCATTCCCTTCGACCAGCCCGGCGAATTGCGCATCGATTCTTTTCATCCGCAGAAAGCTGGAGGTCGTGATGTATTTTGTGGAGAACTGCGGCTGTGTGGAATCGCCGGCGTTGCCCCAATAGCTGTAGCCCGTCCGCCACGGACTCCCGAATGTGACCTGGTGATAGACAGCCAGGAGGAGAAGCCAGGGCGCCAATCCCGCCAGGCAGAGCCCCACGCGCCGCCGACGCTCCGGCCATGAGACCGCGCCCAATAACAACAGCGCCGCGGCGGGCGCGGACCACAGCACGATGTCATAACGAACCGTGACGGCAAATCCGAGAATGGCTCCCGCGACGACATATCGAAAACCTGTCGGGTGTTCCTGGGGAACGGAAAGCATCAGGGCCAGGACGCCGCCAAGTAGAAACACCGACGGCACTTCGCTCATAATCTTCTGCGAATACTGCCAGAAGCCGTAATGCGTAATTAGAAAGAGTGCGGCGAAACTTCCGCACCATCGTCCGCCCAACTTCACACCGAGGAAGTACGTGATCGCGATGGAACCGAGCGCGCAAAAAAGGATCGCGTAGATGCCATTGCCCAGAAAATGCCCGGCCACCGCATACGCGGGGAGCAACAAGAGCGCCAGCCCGAATGGGTGCGCCGGTGGATAGTCGTGGCCATAGGCCGTCAGGACCAGCTTTCCACGTTCGAGCAGGTTCACCGCGGGAATCGCGGAGTCGCTGCCATCTTCCGGCAGGTTGGCGGCGAACTCGGGTGTCGTGTAGAATGAGAAACTCGCGAACAGGACCAATCCGAGGATGATCATTACGTCGCCCCAGCGCGACGCCAACGCATCTTGCCAGATGCCCGCAAAGAGAGGAGACCTATTCACACATTAACTCGCACGAATGCTGACCGCGGCTACCGCACGACGTTCCCGCTGGTCGCGTCGAGGATGCGCCCCTGAACTTCTTCGCTGTTAACATAATTCTGCCGCCAAACACAGCGGATTATTCGCCAAGCAGGGATTTTTGCTGGCATTGCGCTGATTTGAAAAGCTCTCTTGCCCGACAGGTACTTGAGGTTTAGAATGGGCGGCCATGAAGGTCTCGATCTGGGTTGGGCAATGGCGGGAGCAGTCTCTTACTGCCATCAGATTGCCGCCTGGGTCAAGATCACTTCTCCACGTTATTGTGCGCCCGTAGCTCAACTGGATAGAGCGTTGGCCTCCGGAGCCAAAGGTTGTGGGTTCAAATCCCGCCGGGCGTACCAATTACCTGTCACTGCAGGGCCGTATTTTTCCGGTGTATACGGCGTGTTCCCGAGACGAGTTTCTTGATCACACAGGGTCGCAATTCGAGAGTTGAGCCTCGATGCTTCTCCATTTTTCTACCCCTGTTGCACCGAAGTCGCGTTCTGCCACCTTGACGCCCGCAATCGGAATGCCTACGATGTTAGCGGTGTGAAGGGGTCGCTCGAATCAGCGGTGGCCATGACACATAGAATCCAGAACAAGGTTGCGGACTCGCTGCTGCAAGCAGCGCCTTTGCCCCCAGTCACACCCTAAAGGTTTGTGAACACTCGCAGGAGGAGACGATGAACAAGATTAGCGTAGCGTTTGTGTTGGCTCTGGTCGGTTCGCTCTGCGGTTGCGCAACGACTGGCTATCAGCACGCATCCGAAACAAGCTCGGCGATCAGCGGGACCAAGTTGTTAGCGGTCAAAGTCCAGCAGAGTATCGATGCAACCGTGACCAACCTCCAGAGCCTTACCAGCCAGGAAACGATAGATCTGCGGCAGCCGTACGAGCGACTTTCAGCAGTGGTAAACACTTTGGATGCGCAAGTCGCCAACCTCACCGATCAAGCCCAAGTGATCAAGGCCAGGGGCAATGCCTACGCCAAAGACTGGCAACAGGAATTGGGTTCGTACCAAAGCTCGGCGATACGCTTGCGAAGCGCCGAGCGTCTGAACCAGGTGATCGAAGATTTCCGAAAGGTCAGCCAGCAATTTGAGGCGACGGGCCAGGCATTGCGACTGTTGCTTGCCAATCTGGAGGATGTGCGGCGCTACTTGAAAACGGATCTGACCGCTACCGGAGTCGCCTCGATACAAGAGCAGCTTGGAGATGTCACGAAGCAAGCGGTGTCGGGTCAACAAACTCTACAATCGCTGCTCGACGAATTGAATCGGGTTGGTCGCGAGCTCTCGCCAGTAACGCAAGTGGCTGAACAGCCAAGCCCAAGTACTGAACAGCCAAACCCAAGTAAGTGATGGCTTCAAGCGGTACACTTCCAAGGCAGGGGAAGTTTCTCGCCGCGATGCTCCTGAGGAAATTCAGCACGGACGGGTTGTTTGATCAGCCGGGGTCTACCAGCGATTTACGGACACGCTGTTCAAACTCTTCGCAGCAGGTGACAATGTCGACGTGGCACGCATTGAGTTCTTCGCTTTCAACTTCAACCCAGGCGTTCTTGTGGTGGTAGGGACACCGCATCTGGGAAACGGTTGTCGCATAATTCCGTTTGATTTGTTCGACCGTTGTATCGAGTCGTGCACTCAATCCAAACCTCACATAATTCGGTCCCCATCGACGGGACCTATAATGCGGGGGCAATATAGGTCTTATCCTGCAACAACCGCAATAGGGTAAACACGGTATGCGGTGATCGGCGGGTATGATCGATTCCGAGCCTTGAAGAGCTTCGACGGCTTCGAGACGCAACAGCCCATGAGCATCGGAAATGACGCCCATGACGTGGGGCTGGTTCAGGTGTTGAAGTCATTACGATGGACCTGTACAACGTACATTGCGGGTGTGAAGAGCGTGAGAATGTCACGAATACAGAGGCTGTTGACCTCTTATGACCCCAAAACGTAACTGAATCGCGCGTCTCACGTAACTTCTGGCGTGTCGCTTGCGTGGAATGGGTTTGTGGATTAGGCTGTAACGGGTGAGCAAGAATGAAGACGAACCACCCATGGGCCAGTAGGAGTGTCGAAGGAAGGCTCCGAGTCCGTGTACAAACATAGGAAGCAGCCAGGAGTGCAGGGCAGCCCATTCCACTTGAGAAACATCCCTTTGTCACGTTGTCTCGGGAATTCGGTTGCGAGGCTGTTCCTGCCGCAAAGCGGTTGGTGGAAACCCTGGATGAACGCTGGCACCCAGTCCTCCCGTGGGTGGTGTACGACCGCGAGGTTCTCGATCAGGTAGCACGAGAATTGCATCTGCAGCGTGAGATCGTGGAGTTCATGGATGAGACACGACGCGGCGAAATGGCCGAGTTATTCGACGCGATCCTGAACCACAAAGTCGAGGAGACGTTGCTGTTCCGCAAGTTGGCGGAAGTCGTTCGAAGTTTGGCGGCGCATGGCCACTCTGTAATCGTTGGACGCGGCGGGTATCTGATTACCCACGATATGGCAGCGGGCGTACATGTGCGACTGGTCGCTCCGCTCGAGTGGCGGGTACACAAGCTGGCTACCGCCCGCAATCTGACCATCCGTGAGGCCGGGAAAATCGTCGCCGAAGGAGAAAGACGCCGCAACCACTTCCTGCGCACGTTCTTTCTTCAGGATCCCATGCGCCCATTTCATTACGACTTGATCATCGATAATTCACGCTCCGACCTGGCACAAGTCAGCGAGACCATCTGCGCGACCCTCACTGCCCGATTCGGCGAGAAGCTGCTGGCGGCATAATCCCGCCGGGTGTACTAATTGCCTGCCGCATTGCGCGGTAGATGTGGCGGACGATTTACCTCAGCAAACTGCCGCGCTTCGAAAAGAAGTTCCGCGTCGCGCTGGATTGGACGCTGGATTTGCTGTTCCACAAGGATTTGGTCCAATTCCAGACCCTGCGGACGAAAGGCGTTTCCCACAAGGAGCCGGAGCCGGCAAAATCGGAGAAGCCCGCGGGATGACATTCGCTCTAGCTTCCGCGGCGTACCCGCCTTAGTTGCATCCATGCGGATGCACTGGCGTTAATTCAATCACTCTTTAACAGTGATGTTGTTGCGGACTTCTCGCCCGCCCGCTGCGTCCCTGGCAATGTCCCCGGCCCTGTCCTTCAAATCTCTCGTGTTCACGAAGCCGCTTAACTGGACAACGTCCTTGAATGTTTCCACATTTACTCCATCGAAATACTTGTGTTGATGGTTGTCCGCCAGTGCTGCGGTCACACGGGAGGATGTAGTACGGTCATCAATCCGTTCGCCTGTGCTTTGCGTGTAGCGGCTGCTGGCGCAGCCAGTCATACCAACGAGTAACGGCAACGTCCCGAGACAGAGGATCAATCCCATCGCGTTGAGAGCCTTACTCCGGTTTGGAGATATTTCTGACATATGTCCCTTTTTTTGACAGTTAATTGTTTACCAAGACTTCAGGCTATGTCGTGGGCCAACTGTTTGCCATGGGGTGGAACCCTACTGTGGATTGCCGGCTGGGTAGCGGATTATCGCTTGCTGCAATGGTTTCTCTTGACTGAAAACGGAGGACAAGCGTCCCGCATATCGTTACTAGATAATTTTGCTGGACATGTGTGACGGCTTGGGGTAGGGTCGGTGCGTGAAGCTGAAGAATAGCCAGAAGCGCAGCGGCGGCGAGCGGGCAGGCGTGGACGACTGGCAATGGCGAAATGTCGGGGGGAAGGGGCCTATATACGTTTCTGCGAAACGAACCCACCGTTTTTCGGAGAAATTTTTGATGTAAAAGTCTCAAGGCAAGGAAGTTATGGTAAAAAAATGCGAAAAATTCGGTGGGTTCGTTCTGGAAAACGAACCCAATTTGAGGCGGTTTGCGCGGGCTTTTCGGTCGAAAATGGGTTTGTTTCCCGGGGAATTGACGCGTTTTCGCTTTGCCAGCTACTCTTTTGTGACCGTTTGCCGGATGCCCGATCCGCTAGCGGCCGACCGATGTTACGCCGGTTTGCCTGCGTTGGTCGTACCCCACTTCCAATTGCGTACTTCGGGCAGGTCCTGGCCGGATTTTTTGATGTATTGCTTATGCTCGATGAGCTTGTCCTGAAGCTGTTGCTTGAGATAGACGCCCTGGTCGCCGGTTTGGGGCAGGCGATCGATCGTGTCCATCACGAGGTGGAAGCGGTCCAAATCATTCAGCACGGTCATGTCGAAGGGTGTGGTGATGGTCCCTTCTTCCTTGTAGCCGCGGACGTGCAGGTTCTCGTGGTTTGTGCGGCGATAGGTCAGTCGGTGGATCAACCACGGGTAGGCATGGAACGCGAAGATGATCGGCTTGTCCTTCGTGAAAAGCTCGTCGAAATCCGTGTCGCTCAGCCCGTGCGGGTGCTCGCTTTGCGGCTGCAGTTTCATGAGGTCGACGACGTTGACGACGCGAATTTTCAGGTCGGGCAGATGTTCGTGCATGATGGAAACGGCGGCGAGCGT
>PLZV01000028.1 GCA_003152315.1 Verrucomicrobiota bacterium | reverse complement strand
CCAAGCGCGCTTTCAGAGATGACAGCGCAGAGAGAAGGGTGTGTTTTATTCTGGAAATCGCATTCCGATAGTGATATACTCCGTGATATGGTCTTTGACGGAACAAGATGGGCGAGACGCCACCGCACACTGGCCGAGCAAAAGGACACGAGCGGGACACCCTCGCCGCTAGGGGGAAGGGGGCCCATATACGTTTCTGCGAAACGAACCCACCGTTTTTCAGGGATTTTTTCGATGCAACTATCATTGGGCGTGGAACTTGCGGCGGAAATGTTTGGAAGAATTCGGTGGGTTCGTTTTGGAAAACGAACCCAATTTCGGGGAGTAAATGAAGGGTGAAACACGGATTTGGGTGAAAACGGGTCCCGAAATGCCTTTGTGAGAATACCAATGGAGACCTGCGGTCAGATGAAGTGCGCGGTCGGGAGACCGTCGCACAACGGAGAACGACATGACGAACGCGGGCTAAAGCCCGCGGCTGCAGCAGGTGCGGAAAATGACAGTCGCTTACAGGCCAGATGTTTGGCAGGTTACGGGGAGGGGGCTTGAATTTGCTTTTCGCTGGGGTGGTAACCAGTTAAACTGCGGCTGTCCTGACACGGCTGCGGTAGGCGAACGGCAGCATGAAAACGATCTTCGATCAGTCTGAGTGCCAGAATCTTAAGAATGCGCTCGGCAAGGAGTGGTTGGAAACCAACGGCCTTGGCGGGTTCGCTTCCTCCACGATCATCGGCGCCAATACGCGACGGCAGCACGGACTCCTGATTGCCTCGCAGCGACCGCCGGTGGAGCGGCACGTGTTACTCGCGAAATTCGAGGAGCGTGTGGCGGTCGACGGACACGAGTCCTCGATTTCCACGAACCTTTACCCCGGCACGATCTTCCCGCACGGTTTCAACATCCAGATGGAGTTTCGTCTGCGTCCGTGGCCCACGTTTCGGTATGCGGACCCCGATTTTGAAATTGAGAAGAGTGTGTTTCTGGTGCAAGGGGAGAACACGGTGGTGGTGAGCTATCGCAATCAGCGATCGCGTGCGCCGATCGAGTTGAAGCTGCGGCCGCTGTTGGCGTTCCGCGATTACAATACGCTGGCCGAGCGCGATGAAGAGGTCAATCTGGCGGTCGAACGCAGTAACGGTACGCTTTCGGTGCAGCCGTACGACAATCTGCCGCGGCTTTACTTTTACACGAAGCCCGACACGGTGGACACGAAGACGGATTGGTATCGGGATTTCACGTATCCGGTGGAGGAAGAGCGCGGCCTGGATTTCCAGGAGGACCTGTTCACGCCGTTCGAGCTGTCTTATCGGCTGACCAAGGGACAGACCGTCCACATCGTCGTTTCGACGGAGAAGAAGAACTCGGTCAACGCGGAAGATCTCGTCACAAGCGAGCGGCAGCGCCGCAAGGAATTCGAGCGGGTGAGCGGTGCGTGGCGGCAGCCGCTGGTCATTGCGGCGAATTCGTTTATTGCCCGGCGCGGGAAGGACAACCTGACGGTGCTGGCCGGTTATCCGTGGTTCACGGATTGGGGTCGCGACACGATGATCGCGTTGCCGGGGCTTACCTTGACGTCCGAGCGGTACGATGTCGCGCGCAAGATTTTGCTTACGTTCGCCCAATACTGCGACAAGGGAATGATCCCGAATGTGTTCCCCGACGCGGGCGAGACGCCCCAGTACAATACGGTCGACGCGTCGCTGTGGTTTGTGGTTTCCAGCTGGAAGTACTGGAAAGCGAGCGGGGATGACGACGGCGCGAGGCAATTGCTGCCCGCGCTGGCGGAGGTCGCCAAGTATTACAAGGATGGCACACGTTTTGACATACGCGCGGACGACGACGGGCTGATCACGGCGGGCACGCCCGGCACGCAGTTGACGTGGATGGATGTAAAGGTGGACGGTTATGTGCCGACGCCGCGCCACGGCAAGCCGGTCGAGATCAACGCGCTCTGGTTGAATACGCTGATCATGCTGGCCGAGATGGAGGAGAAACTGGCGCGGAACATTCATGGCGCCGTGATCCTGCGCAAACTGGCCGACCAGGTTGCGGGGAATTTCGTCAAGGCGTTCTGGTTCCCTGACGGCAATTATCTCTACGATGTGATCCAGGGCGACTTCCACGACCCGACCGTGCGGCCCAACCAGATCTTTGCCGTCAGCCTCCCGTATTCGGCGCTGGACAAGACGCAACAGAAGGCGGTGCTCGACGTGGTGACGGAGCAGTTGCTGACGCCGTATGGGCTGCGATCGTTGACGCCGAAGAGTGACAAATATTGCCCGAAGTATACGGGCAACCAGTGGCAACGCGATTGCGCGTATCATCAGGGGACGGTTTGGGCGTGGCTCATCGGGCCGTATTGTGACGCGTACGCGAAAGTCAACGGCACCGGCAAGACGCAGCGCAAGGAAATCGGCAAGATCATCCAGCCGTTGCTGGACCATCTGCAGGAAGCCGGCTTGGGGAGTATCTCGGAGATTTTTGACGGCAACTCGCCGCATCGCCCGGTCGGTTGTTTCGCCCAGGCGTGGAGCGTGAGCGAAGTGCTGCGCGTGTACGACACCTATGTGCGGTGATCGACGGTGAAGAGAATTCGCCTCGCGCTCCAAAAACAAGAAATGGATAGAAGACGATTGTGAAAATTTACGATATCAGTGTGTTGGTGTGGGACGGGTTGCCGACGTGGCCCGGCGATCCGAAACTGGTGATGAACCTGGCGAGCAGCATTGCGTTGGGGGATGCGGCCAACGTCACGCACCTCGACATGGGGGCGCACACGGGAACGCACCTGGATGCGCCGTTTCATTTCGACAAGAACGGCTTGGGGATCGACCAACTTTCGTTGGACACTCTCATCGGTCCGTGCCGCGTCTTCGATTTGACGAACGTCACGGGCGATATCACGGCGGCAGCGTTGGAGAAGTGCGATTGGCGCGGTGTCACGCGGGCGTTATTTAAAACGCGCAACTCGCGGCATTGGGCGCAGGGTGACCGCGAATTCGACAAGGGTTTTACGGCGCTGGCTGCGGACAGCGCCGCACACTTGATCGAGCATGGAGTGGAGTTGGTCGGTGTTGATTATCTATCGGTCGAAGCCTTTGGTAGCAAGACGCACCCGGTGCATGAGATCCTGCTGGGGATGGGCGTGGTCATTGTGGAAAGCTTGAATCTATCGGAAGTCCCCGCCGGAGATTATGAGCTGATTGCGCTGCCGGTGAAACTGAAAGGCGCGGACGGCGCGCCGGCACGGGTGGTGTTGCGGACATTGACGTGATCAACTCGACAGCAACGCGAGGTTCGGCTTTGAAGAGCCGTGCGGCGCTCAACACGGTCGGGGTCATCGTGCTGCTTCTGGGCATTGTCGGCGCTTGCATTGTTTATGCGATTGGACAGAATCGTTCCGCGGGGCAGGGCGCCAATGCGGACGGTGCGTGGCAGGATGGCTCGCTGGCGCCCGCCGACTCAAAGAGCTTCTCGCACGATGTGGAAATGTATAACGGAAAGCTGGGCGTCTTGGTGGTGAAGTGGTGGGACCTGTGCGACGTGTTGAAGCGCCCGGGTTCGGTGGCCATCATGATCGCGGTGGGTTCCGTGGCCGCAGCGTGTGGATGTTTTATAGCGGCGAAGCGGAACAATGAAGCTTGATTGTTGGCAGGGGTTTCTTAAGTATCTTCGGGTATGCAACCCAACGTGACGTCATTGGCGGGGAGATGCGGAATCGTCTTTGGAGTGGCCAGCAGGCGCTCGATCGCCTGGGCCATCGCGCAGGCGTGGCATGACGCCGGGGCGAAGCTGGCGTTTACCTATCAGGGCGAGCGGCTGAAGGAGAATGTCGAGGAGTTGGTGTCCAGTTTTGGCCAAGACACGCCGATGTATCCGTGTGACGTGACCCGCGATGAAGACATCGCGCGGGTCTTCGAGCAGGTTGGGAAGGATTTCGGGAAACTCCATTTCTTGCTGCATTCGGTGGCCTATGCGCCGAAGGAGGCGCTGGAAGGCCAGTTCCTCGATACCTCGCGCGAAGCCTTCCGGGTCGCACACGATGTCAGCGCATACTCATTGGTGGCGATGGCGCGGGGAGCGGCGCCGTTGATGACGGAGGGTGGGTCGATTCTGGCGATGACGTACCATGGCTCGGTCAAGGTGGTGCCGCATTATAATGTGATGGGCGTAGCCAAGGCTTCACTGGAAGCCTCCGTTCGCTATCTCGCGTACGATTTGGGACCGAGGAAGATTCGGGTGAACGCGATCAGCGCCGGCCCGGTCAACACGCTGGCAGCGCGTGGTATTTCTGGCTTCACGCAAATGCTCCAGCACTATGAAGAGCGGGCACCTTTGAAGAGGAACCTCGATCCGAAGGAACTGGGCACGACAGGGCTATTTTTGGCAAGTGATATGTCAACGGCGACGACGGGGCAAGTAGTGTACGTCGATTGTGGGTACGAAATCATGGGAATGTAGTGATCTATTGGGTTAATGGTCTCTGTGCGAAACACATGCGAGTTTTCGCTTGGTTTGATGGACGCTCAAGGCCCTTATTTGTCCATCGGGTTCATCCGAAGATAGCTTATTTGGTTCGCCTCAGTGTTTGCTGACTGAAAACCACTAGTCTTATCCATTCATAACATGCCCAGTTCAGAATTCCTGTCATGTCAGTACGGCCAAGTGGCTTAGGTTACCATTGGCCGTTAAGCCTTGACAGATAGACTACCGGAGCCTATGAACATGTCCACTTTGCGCCCCCAAAAGTATGACTGGCCGTTTTCCTTTGGCTTGGAAGGTGCTTAACATAGTGTAGACGCCGCCTACGTGGCAGCGCCTGCAGGTCAGGGTGTTGGCCGGCCAGGTTTACATGTCGGGAGGGGCGCTGGACATGCCAAGAGCGAAGATACTGGTAGTAGACCAAGATATTTCCTGGACCCTCAAGCTGTCAGAGCTCCTCATTCAAGACGAATGTGAGATGTTTTCGGCGAATTCGGTCGAGGATACAATGCTGCTTCTGGACGCACGGAGCATTGATATCGTCATTGCCGAGATCAATATGTCTGGGACGGACGGCACCGCATTTTTGGAGCAGATGCGCCAGGTTTTCCCGGAAACCACGGTCATCGTCCACACCGCCAAGGCGACGGTGGAACAGGCAGTTCGGGCGACCAAACTGGGAATCTTCGATTACCTCCAGAAGTCAGAGGATCCCGGGGCGCTGACGACGCTGCGAGAGCGTGTTGGGCAGGTAGTACGTGAAATCGGGACTCTGGTGCGAACCTCCGTTGTGGATCCACGGACCCGGGGACTGCTCGCCGCGCCGGTGCAAGGCTTCTACGGGATCATCAGCCAGAACCCGCAGATGCGCGATATGTTCGAGTTGATCCAAACCATCGCTGATTCCTACGCCAACGTGCTGATCCACGGAGAAACCGGGACGGGCAAGGAACTCGTGGCCCGTGCCATTCACGAAGCGAGCGGGCGCCATGGCAAACCGTTTGTCACGCTTGATTGCACCGCGCTGGCCCGCGAGCTTTTGGAGAGCGAGTTGTTCGGTCACGAAAAAGGGGCCTTTACGGGCGCGGTGGATCGTCACGTCGGCCGCTTCGAGCGAGCCAACGCGGGAACTCTTTTTCTGGACGAAGTCGCCACCATCAATCTCAACGTACAAGCAAAACTGTTGCGTGTGTTACAGACGCGCACGTTCGAGCGCGTGGGCGGTTCCAAGTCGATCTCGGTGGACGTGCGCATCATTGCGGCGACGAACCGCCCGCTGGAAACCTGCGTAACCGAGGGGATTTTTCGGGAGGACCTCTATCACCGGCTCAATGTCGTGCAGATCGAGTTGCCGCCGCTCCGCGATCGCACGGTGGACATCCCGTTACTGGCGATGGAATTTCTGCGACGGTTTTCCCGGCAGAACGGCAAGGATTTACGCGGTTTCACCGACGCCGCGATCGATGTGTTGTGCCGGTACAACTGGTCCGGTAACGTGCGCGAACTGGAAAACGTGGTCCTGCAAGCGGTGGTGCTGGCGAAATCCTCGCTCATCGATGCCAGTGATCTGCCCAGGCGCATTACGGAATCCAAGCCGGTATTGGGATCGCAGTCGGCCGCGCTGGCCGACCAACTGGGAGAACCCGAGAAACAAATTCTCATCAATGCGCTCCGCCAACATTCGGGCAATATCAAGCGCACCGCCGAGACCCTCCAGATCAGTCGCACGACGCTCTACGCCAAGTTGAAAAAATACCAGATCGACCCCGACGCGATTCGCTGACCGTGGCTCATTCCAGATGGTGGGAATAAATGGCAGTGACATCATCCTTATACGACAGGCTCCAATCCTTGCGTAGCGCGAGCAGTTCGTTCAACGGGTGTGCGCGCGGCAGGATCGTCCAGCCGACTTTATATTTTTGCAGGACGTCGTCCCAGCCGGGATGAACCCGGTTCACGGTATCGAAATCCTGAATGAGTTCCGACCCATAGAAGTCGTTGCGTCCGTCCACGAAGACCTTGTGCGCGGACAGCGCCAGCATGAGATAGCCTCCCCAACCATAGTCGTTAAACATCTCGCCGTGCACCACCGCGGGGTTCCGCTCCAGGAATTGCACGGCAGCCACTGGAAATCGATTCGTCAGTAATTCCGTGGCCAGGATTGGTTCACCGCCCACCACCCGCGGTCTGGCGACCACCAACAGCAGCATCACCAACACGATCCCCACCAAGCACCGGCCGTCCACGCGCCGGTTGATTTCGCTCACCTTGTTGCAAGTCTTCCGGTACCACATCAGGAGGCCGGAATCGAGGGGCTGCTGCAGCCAGAGAGTCAGGTGTTGCGCCAAAATCGGCGTCACCACGATCGCGAAAATCGGCAGGTTGCGCACCCAACGCAACGCAAAACATCCCGCCCAGCCGACCAGAAGGGTTTCGGTCCGGCTGAGTCGCGGCCGCGCCACAACCAATGTGAAGGCGAGCGCCAACAACATCATCAAGAATCCACGCGTACCGTTCGAGTGAAAATCAGGCGAACGGAATTCGTTCACCAAGCCGACCAATTTCGGATATTGCAGAAAATCGAGGATATAGGCATGCAACTTCCAGCCGTTGGGATTGGCGAGCGACGCTACCAGGCAACTGACTCCTAGCAACATGAACACCGCCATCCGGCCACGGGCGATCGTGCGCTGTGCGGCATCTCGGGTCAGCAACTCCGTACCCGCGCCGACAAAATGAACACCAATCAATATCAGACCGGTGAGGAATCCCGCATGAAGATTGACCCACAGCGCGGTTAAGGGTAAGAGCACCACAAATAATCGGCGCGTGGACAGGCGACCCTGTTCAAAAGCGCGGAGTTGCCAGGCCCAAAACGTCAGGAGAGCGAATGAGACCACATGCGGTCGTGCCAGCCAGTGCATGGAGCAGGTCGTGGCCGCCAGCAGGGTCAACCCGGTTGAGAGCAAGACGTCGTTGCCTTCGGACAACAGTTGGCGATACAGGATCCACAGGCTGGTGGCGATGAATGCCGCCGCCAACAACACGATGCCATTCCAGCCGAGCGCGTCACCGGCTGCAGCGAACGTCACTTCGGTCAGCCACTCCATCGTCACCACAGTCTTACCGGGGCGCGTGTGGGAGAAGACGTCAGTGTGAATCACGGCGCGGTGCTCGATCATCCATTGGCCAATCCGCCAATGCAGAGACGGGTCACCGTCCGCGTTGATCATGACCAGCCGCCATTGCGAAAGCGAAAGTCCCAGCATGAAGATCAGCCAAAGGGACAACCCGATGGTGGGCAGCCACGGGCTGCGGCGCGGAATAGTCAGGGCGTTGGTAGTGTCACTGGTCATGACGCGCGAGAGAAGACGAGCGCCACTTGGTTGGAGTAAACCAACTGCCAGTCCGGCCGCATTTCCAAAATGCGATTCAGCGGATGTTGCACGGGCAACATCGTCCAGCCGACGTGATATTTTCCGAGCACTTTCTCCCAGGCAGGGGTCAGGTGCGAGACGTCGGCAAACTCGTGGAGCAACGCCTCGTCATAGAAATCGTCGCGGCCGTCGATGAATACCTTGCGTTCTGGCAGGTAGAGGATGAGGTAGCCACCCCAACCATCCTCGTTGAATATCTCGCCGTGGACAGTCTCCGGATGTGCTCGCAGGTAATTCGCGGTTGCCACCGGAAACCGATTCGCCCAAATCTCCGTCTTTACAACTGGGGGGCCTCCGACAAGTACTGGTTTTGCCAGAATGAGCAGCATGGCCCCGATGACCACAGCCACCAGACCGTTGCCACCCGCAACGCGATTCAGCGCACCCACGTCATTTGAGACCCTGCGCAACGAGCGACTCCATACCGATTCGCGCACACCCTGCCACCCGGCGGACAGGTGTTCAGCGAAAATTGGCGTGGCGATCAGCGCGAAGATCGGCACGTTACGCATGGCGTTCAGTCCTGAGTATAACCAAAAAGCGATGAGGAGGAGATCGGTGGTCGCCCAAGGCCGGCGGAGGACGACCAACATGAATCCGAGAACCAACAACTGCAGCGTGAAACCGCGCATCCCGGCAAAGTGGAAATTGGCGGAGTTCCACTCGCTCGTGAAATACGACTGCGAGGGGTCCCGCAAGAAACTCAGCAGGTGCTGATGGAGTTTCCACCCATTCGGATTCAGGAGCGTCGTCAGCGCACAGGTCACCCCCAGAATCCCTAGCGTGATCACCCGGCGGCGTAAAGCGGGTCGTGAGGACGTACTGTCCATTAGCGCGCGCACGATGTTGCCGACGAAATGGATGCCGATGAGAGTGAGTCCCGCGAGGAACCCTCCGTGGAGGTTTGTCCACAATACTGTCAGGGGTACCAGCCACAGGAAAAGCTGCCGCGAGCCCACGCGGTCACGATCGAACCACCTCAGTTGCCACGCGAAGACGACCACGAAGAACAACGTGAACAAATGTGGTCGCGCCAACCAATGCATCGAGCAGGCCAACGCCGATAGCATAACCAGCGCCGTTGAGAGCAGCGTGTCGCTCCCCTCGGCCAGGAGTTGCCGGTGCAGCAGCGCCAGCGTGGTCGCAATGACCAGTGCCGCAACCAGCGCCACACCGTTCCAGCCGAGCCGGTTTCCCGCTGCCGCAAAGAGCACCTCGCTCAGCCATTCCTTCGTCACGAACGGCGCACCGGGTCGGGTGTGGGAAAACAGGTCGGTGCGCATGATGGCGTGATGTTCGATCATCCAATTGCCCGTTTGCCAATGCCAGCACGGGTCACCATCAGCGTTGATAAGCACCTGGCGCCAGTCGGTCAAGAGAATGGCCAGGAAGAACGCGATCCAGAGGAATTGGGTGAGCGACGGCAGCCACCACCGTCGTGGCGAGGCTTCTTCCGCATGGGACGAAATGTTTGTCATGGCCGTCGTGAATAGACCAGCGCCTGGCGGTTCGAGAAGACCAACTGCCAATCCGGGCAGAGTTGCAGGATTTGATTCAACGGGTGTTGGGCCGGTAGCATCGTCCAGTCGACGTGGTATTTGGCGAACACTGCCTCCCATCCTGGCTTTGGATCATTCGCAATGCGGAACTCCCGCATCAAGTCGATGCCGTAGAAATCATTGCGGCTGTCGACGAACGGTTCATGGTCTGGAAACGCGAACTCGAGATAGCCGCTCCAGAGGAAGAGGTTGAACATCTTTCCGTGGATCAACCCTGGGTGCGCCCGGAGATAGCTGACCACGTCCGTTGGATAGCGGTTCGGCGGAAAATCGGTCGCGAGCACGGGCGCGCCGCCGGCGATGGCGGGTTTGGCCATGATGAGCGTTACACAAACGACCACGGCGATAGCAATGGCGGCGCCAGCGGCGCGGTCGACGGGCATCGTCCGTGCTGCCCATCTCCGGTATGATCGACACCACTCGGAACGGTCACTGGCCTGTAGGAATTCGGTGATCCATTGCGCCAGGAGCGGAGTTACGACGAGAGCGAAGATGGGAACGTTCCGCGCGGAGAGCAACGCGAACCAACCCCACCCGCCCACCAGGAGCACTTCTGTCGCGTCGAGTTTGGGACGGATGATCACCAGCGCGGCCCCCAGCAGGAACAGCAGCAACAGGAATCCGTGCATGCCGACGGTGTGGAAATTCGGGGAAGCAAACTCGGTGGTGGCGGTGGAAAGCTCGGGCGATCGCAGGAAATCCAAAATGTGAGAATGCAACTTCCAACCATTCGGGTTAACCAACGAGGCCGCACCGCAGGCGAAAAGCAGTGTCGTGAGCGCCCGCGACTTGTTGCGCACGGCGGGTTGGCGCAGGACGGTAAGCGTGCTGCCGACTGCATGCATGGCGAGAAGCACGAGACCCAGGACGAAACCACCATGCAGGTTTACCCACAAAACCATCAACGGCGGCAAGAGCAGGAACATCTGTCGCGCGGACACACGCCCGTGTTGGAACGAGCGTAATTGCCCGGCAAAGACCAGCGTCAGCAGGTGCGTAAAGACCAGCGGTCGCGCCAGCCAATGCATCGAACAAGCCAGCATCGCCACAAGAACCAGAACCGTCGCGAGTATGGCGTCGCAGCCGTCCGCAAGCAGTTGACGATGAAGCAGCCAGAAGCACGTCGCGATAGTTGCGGCCGCGATGAAGACAACGCCATTCCAGCCACAGACACGTCCTGCTGCCGCGAACAACACGTCGCTAAGCCATTCCATCGACACAAATGGCCCCTGATGCGTATGCAGTAGGTGGTCCTCGCGCACGACGGCGTGGTGTTGGATCATCCACTCGCCAAGCCGGCGATGGAGGGCGGGGTCGCTATCGGCGCTGATCAGAACGATCCGGGCATCGGTCAGGGTCAACCCGAGAAAGAGCACAATCCAGATCATCGCGCTCAGCGACGGAAGCCACCCGCGGGCGCGGGCGTCGGCATGGGGCGAAGCGTCCTTCACGGTTGTTTGCGGAAAACGGCTGCCACCTCGTTGGAGTAAACGCATTGCCAACCCGGCAGCAGGGCGAGTGCAAGGTTCAGGCGATGCTCGGTAGGCAGCAAGGTCCAGGTCACGTGATACTGCTCAAGGGCCTGCATCCAGTTTGTTTGCAGCGCCGAAGTGTCATTGTATTGGCGGATCAATGATTCCCCATAGAAATCCGTGCGACCATCCACAAACACGAGATGTTTTGGCAGCGCGTACAGTAAGTACCCACCCCAGACGTAATGGTTGAACATGTTGCCCTGAAACTGTTCAGGATGTTGCTGGATGTACTCGACCGCCGCCACGGGCCACTTCTTTGGCGGCATCTCCGTCGGGCGTGGCACCACGGCAATGGCCACGAGCGCGGCCACCCCGACGAGCAACCAGCCGCGCGACATCATATATGTCTCGCGCAGCCGATCTGACAACCGCCGCACCCACGGCGGGGACGCGTCGGCGAGCGTGGTGGCGAGAATTGGCGCCACAAAGATCACCAGTAGCGGGATGTTGCGGGCCGCGTAGAGCCCCAAGTATGTCCAGACGATCAGCATCAGTCCCGCCGTTGGCGACAGTCGTGGCCGCACCACTGCCAACGTCAGAAAGGTGACTGCCAGCCAGGCCAGGAACCCGCGCGAATCTATTTCGTGAAAATTGGAAGAGGCGTATTCCGCCAGCCAACTCGTGAGGTAATCCGAGTGAAGAAAATGAAGATTATGAACGTGAAGCTTATAACCGTTTGGGTTCAGCAGCGAAACCACCCCGACGAGCACGATAGCGCCCGTCAACACGTTGAGTTTCCGGCGCGCGACGCCCCAGTGTGTGCGGTCCGTCCGGGCCAGGAATAATTCGATGATCGTGCCGAACCAGTAGATACCCAACGTAATGAAGCCAGCGAGATAGCCGCCGTGCAGATTGACCCAGAGGACTGTCAGCACACTGAGAGTCATCAGGAGTCGGCAGGCCGATTCACCCCGGTCAAACCGGCGGAGCGCATCACCCCACAGGGCTGCGAGGAGAAAGCTGAAGGCGTGTGGTCGCGCCAGCCAATGCATGCAAGCCGCGCTGGCGGCCAGCAACGCCACGAAGATTGCCACCGCGTGATTGCCGGTCTCACGCACCAACTGTCGGTGAAGCAGGGCGAAGGTCGAAGCGATCAACAGCGCAGCGACGACGATCAGTCCATATAATCCCGCCCGCCGGCCCGCCACGGCGAAGATGAGTTCCGACAGCCATTCCTTCGAGACGATAGGCTGGCCGAAGCGCGTGTGCGAAAATACGTCGGTGCGAATTGGGATGTGACCCGTTTCGAGCATGTATTCGCCGACGCGCCAATGCAGGCAGGCATCGCCATCACTGGCGACCATCATGGTGCGCCAGGGTTGCGCGAGCAGGATCAACAAAATGACCAGCCAGAACCACTGGGTAAGTGATGGCGTCAGCCAGGGGAGCACGTCACGGCGCGACGATGGTGATGCAGGAGACTCCGCTTCCGTTGGGTTTGCGTTCGCAGCCATGGCGCGCAGCTTACGAAGCGCTGTCACAATGTTCAACGCCGAACTGCGGCGGTATTTTGCCTCGAGTTGCGCCGGGAAGTTTGGTAATGGAGGGGCAATGAGGCGCGGACGATGAGCAACGCTGCGGTGGCGAAGTGCAGCCGCCGCCTGCTTTGGTTGTTATTGGCCATCTTGCTGGCGTCGGCCCTGCTCTTGCAGTTGCACCTCGTGTCGAACCTGGATTTCGACGGCGAAGTGCTCTGGTCGGACGCGGAACCCCTGTACGGGCTGCGTTGCGCGCGTAATGGTGAGACCCCCTACCATGATTTCGCGCGGCCCCCGCACGTGGTGGCATTATATGGACCACTGTTCTATGCGGTGCCGGGCACGGTAGCACGGCTGCTGAACACATCGTGGATCGGGATGATTATTTGCGGTCGGACCTACACCTACGTGGCCTGGTTTGGCGTAGCCCTGGCACTATACGCACTTGGGCGACAGATCGGTTGCGAGGTTTCGCTCGCGGCAATGGCTGGCCTCATGTGGTTGGCCGGGGCTCTGGCCTGGCAATGGGCCATTGCCTATCGGCCGGATGCGCCGGCGCTGTTATTGTCGCTGGGTGCGCTGTGGCTGTATCAACGACGCACATCCTGGCTGGCCCTCGCGGCAACCGTGGCCTTGCTGGTTGCGGCATTCCTTCACAAACAAACCTTCGTCGCGGTCTGGCTGGCCATCGTGGCCACGGAAACAACCCAGCGACGATGGGGCCGGGCCGCCGCTGTGTTCGGCAGTTGGGTAATCGCCGTTGCGGTGAGTATCATGGTCACCCAGGCGCTGAGCCGGGGAGCATTTCTGAAGAACGCGTTTGGCGCCGTTATGCTCTGGGTATCGCCAGCCCAGATGTGGATGTGGTTGCGGATGGCGATGATCAGGGGAATCGCGGTGTTTGCGGGCGGCTGGCTGGCGGGCGTGGTGACCTGCGGCGATCAACGGTTAACGCTCTTGCGGTGGAGCTACACCATTAGTTTTGCGATCGCGGTGGTGACCTCGATCAAGTTCGGCGCCACCGTCAACTACTACCTTGAACCCTTCGCCATGGCCTGTGTGTTATGCGCCGGGCTGGTGCGGTACGGGACCGATCCGGCTGTGGACAACCTTGCCCCGAGAGTTGCGATTGGCTGGTTGGGACTGGCAGTCGTGATTTCGGCGATGACCCTGAGGTCGCGGGTCGGACACGTTTCCGAGTGGTGGGGCGAGGTCGTCAATCATCGCGTAACACGCGCACAACAAGCGCAAGAGTGGGATCGGGTCGCGAACTGCCTTGGGGAATGGAAGGGACGGGTGCTCGTGGAAGATTTGTATCTCGCCGCGCGTCAGTCCCGGGAGATGTTCCTGCTCTACCCGCAACATCTCGAAGCGCTGGGTGAAGTGGGGGAGTTTGACGATACCGAGTTGCGCCAGCGGATTGCGGCGGGTGGATTTGACGCCATCGTGGCCAGTTTTCCATTGGAAGAGAAGGCCCTGCCGCGGCAGTTTCCGGTGCGGTGGCTGGAAGCAGCGACCGGGCATTATGTCATGGAGACGCGTTGCGGTTGGGGTATGCACGGTGACGCTTTCTACGTGTATCGTCCCGTGCGAGGGACGAATGAAGCTTCCGGATTGAACTGAAGTCCTGACGCCAGTGGACAGGCGCAGCCGCGCAGCTTGCGAAGCGTGGCCACGATGTTCACCATCAGGCTGCGGCGGTCGATTCAAGCAGATGCATTCCGCTACAGCAACCCATACTTCCACAGTTTGCGCTAGAGCTGCCCCGGCAACTCTGCTAGTGAAGGCCACGCGTGAATGAAACAATGAACTGGTTACGACGGTTGGCGCGGAATCGATTGCTGGATGTGGCGGCCATCCTGGTCATGGTGTCGGTCGTTGTCCTGTGGGCCGAGGTGCTCCCGTCGCGTTGGTCCGATTTCGATTTCAATCTTTACTACGTTGGGAGCCGGACGCTGTTGGACGGGCGGAATCCTTACACGACCTTGCAAAAGCCAATGAGCGAGGCCCTCGGGTTCCAGTTTTCCGAGGAATACCCGATTGCCGGTTATCCACCCAGTTTTCTCTGGTTGTTCGCGCCCCTGGCCGCGCTGCCGCCACGGGTGGCGTTCGCCATCTGGGTGGCGTTGGAGATCGGTTGTTTGACGGCCATTCTCTGGTTGACGCACAGGTTGTTGGGGAAGAAGCTGTCCGGGCGGGGTTGGCTATTTGTCGTCATGCTGGCCGTCTGTTCTCGGACCGTGAGTTACAATCTCTTCTTCTCGCAGGTACAATTATTGTTGGCCGCCCTCGTCCTGGCCGCGTATGCGGCGCATCGGGCCGGCCGACACGGTTGGGCGTGCCTGGCGGTTTCCACGGCTGGCATCCTCAAGTTCTATCCCTTTGTCCTGTTGCCGTGGTTTGTCTGGTCCGGCGGCGGTGGCCTGCGCGCGCGCCTCTATCGAATGGCGGGAGCCAGCGGGTTTGTGCTCGCGGTGATGGCATTGACGGGACCCGGTCTTTGGCGTGACTTCTTTCACTACGGTCTACCGATGGGTGTTGGGGAGGAAATCGGGCGCACGTTTCATTTCTCCCTGCCGGCGCTGGTGACCAATCTCGGCTACCTGTACCATGACTTCCATCCATCTCCCGAAGCAAAGCAGTGGTGGTGGTCCGCAGGAACGGTTGTGGGTTTGGTGGTCATCGCTGTGGCTTATGGCGCCTGTCTGACGACCCGTGGCGATCGAGAAGCGGAGTTTTGCCTCTTGTGCGTGGCCATGTTGATTGGAACAATCACGGTGCAGGGCCACTATTTTGTTTTTCTGGTATTTCCGCTCGCGGCGGTAGCGATCCGCATGGCGACGAGACCCACGCCGGGGAAAGTGGTTTATTTGATACTGCTCGTGGTGGCAGTGAATTGTGTCGATCCACCGGATTCGCCGGTTCTTTGGCGGCACAAGCTCCTGTACATTCTCGTTAGCAACCTCCCGCTCTATGGACTTTTCGGATTGGGGATTTTTTTCTGGCGGGAACTCCGGATCCAGCGGGAATCGGCTCCACGCCTCAGCGGTGGACAAAGTTGACCTTCGCTCCTGGCTCCCATGAAAGAATGATGTCCACGCTCGACTTTTTTGGTGAGGCATCCTAGTAAGGATGCCCGTGCACCTGAAATCTGAGACGGAGCCCCGTGTCGGCGACGCGATGTGGTGGCGCTGGCATGCGGCAAGTGTCGCACCGAATCCGCGGGTGTTGCTGTTGGTGACCATCGGATGGGTGACAGAGTTGGCGTTGCTTGGTTGCGCGAGCGACAACATCTACTACGTGTCGCGACCGGCACAGTGGTTGGCGGTGATATTCGCGGCTTGGATCTGGGTGACGATGGGCTGGGTGGTGTGGCTGGTGGCAAGCCGGTTGCGGCACCCACTGGCGCGCAACTTGGAGAGCACTATTTGCGGCCGGGGACGAGGAGAGCCTGTTCGATGTGGAGACCGACCCCGGCGGAACGGACGACCTGAGTACGGTGCGCCCAGAACTGGCGCATTCGCTACGCGAGGTTCTGCAGACATGGCGGCGGCGGTTGGCGTACTATCAGTTCCCAATGTACTAGAATGCTACTTTCCGCCGTTGCCGCCATCGATCCTGACGCTGGCACGTTGATCGTCCCGGATTGCGCGGTGGCAGGTTGGCGGCTCGCGGAGGATGGGCACGATGCGGAAACGGCATCTGGAGGACAGATTGAAAAGCGCTGGGACAAGAACAGGCTGTGGGAGCGGAGAGAAGTTGCGCAAGGCCGACGTTGCGATGGCGGTTGTGTTGTTCGCCGCTGCCCTTGCCTTGCGAATACCCTTTCGCAGTCAGTTTGCGTACCACTGGGACAGCGCGCAGTTTGCACTGGCGATCAATGAATACGACATACGATTGAGCCAGCCGCATGCACCGGGCTATTTCCTCTACATCATGTTGGGGCGGCTAGTGAACGGCTTGGTGGGCGATCCGCACGCGAGCCTGGTATGGATCAGTGTCGTTTTCGGGAGCGCGCTGCCGGCAGTCGTGTATCTTCTGGCGACGGCAATGTTCGGGCGGAAGGCGGGTGTGACGGCGGGATTGTTGGCGCTGACGAGTCCACAAGTGTGGTTCCATAGTTGTGTCGCCCTGACGTACTGCGTGGACAGCTTTCTGGTTTGCACGGTGGTGCTGGTGCTCTGGCGGGCGATGGAGCGCGGGGGCGGGTGGCGAGATGCGATCGTGGTGGGAGCGTTGCTGGCTCTGATTGGGGGAGTGCGTGAGCAAAGTGTGCCGGCACTGGTGCCGTTGGTTGTGTTTGCGTTTTGGAGATTCGAAAGGGCGCGGCTTGCGAAATTGGCGACAGTGTCGGTGGTGGCGGTCGGACTTGGAATTCTGTGGTTCGTGCCGATGGTACGCACGTCCGGCGGGCTGAGAACGTACCTGGACATTGTGCATTTGCACGCGGCCTCCAATGCTTCGACGTATTTTCCCGGAGGCGGCTTGGATGCGCTGCTGAAGAATGTGGCAAACATAACGGGATTCTGTGGTAACGGCTTGATGCTGGGGGCCGTGGTGTTGTTCGTGGCGCATCTGCACCGAGCGTTCCGAATGACGGCCGAGCAGAAGAGTTCTTGGGATAGCGAACACGCGTCTGGGTTGGTGGTCTTGGCGCTTTGGATTGTCCCGATGATGATTCTGGGGACAGTGTTCGTCACCAACCAACCCGGCCACGTGTTGAGTTATCTGCCAGGATGGTTTGTGCTGCTAGGGGCCGTGGTGGCGAGCCTGCAGTCAAAGTGGTGCAGGACGGCGGTGATCGCTGTGATCTGCGCGGGGAACGTGGTGGCCTTTGCCGTTTGGCCACCACAATGGGATGGCCTTTTCTTCGGGATGGCACGGACCGCCCACGCGATCGCAGAGCATGACGCACAATTGATGCAAATTGCCGGGACGATCCGGCGATCGTATTCGCCGAAGAGCGTCGTCCTCTGTTTTTCGGAAGAGTACTACCTGTGCGGTTTGCGGCACTTTCAGCTTATCCTGCCGGAGTACGAGCAATACCAATTCGTGGTCGATGGAACGGCCTTGCATCCGCCGGGCAAACCGATGTGGTTGGTGCGAAACGGGCACCTCGAGTTCGTCGACAAGCTCAACATCGATGGCAAAGAGGGCGTTGTGCTGGTGGTGCCGCCGGGGGAGAAGTTGGAGATCTTCGCCCCGTACCTGTCGCTCGCGAGCGCAAAGGTCTTGCCGCAATCGGAGAACGATCTGTATTTCATACCTACGGAGGCGGTGAAGTTGTTGCGGTGATCGGTTGTAGAGAGCAAATCGGCGGAGACAATTGGGCCGAGGCAATCAGCGTGAAGCGATTACAGGACAATACGGACCTCTTGATAACCAAATCCTTGCTGCTTAAAAGCTTGGGTGTGGAAAGGTGGGTTTGACACCAGCAGCAAACCGATTCTCTGACTAAAATACTGTTTGGGGAGGGGAACATGGTTCTTTTTCGTCCAAGGGGACCAGTTGGTCTATTTTTTCAAGTCGTACCTATATGCAAGGAGCAGAATTGCGGACAGAGTCCGGTACGAGACTGCTTTTACATGTAGGCCAGCAGCCAAAAAGTGTTCATAAACTGAACAATTTATCAAGACATGTACAGATGGTTGGGCAAGAATGATGATTCACTGCAAAAATGACCTAGGTGTTTCCCTGTGCTCAATTTATTCGTGGCGACTGTTAATGGGTTTGAGGATAGTGGGTTGTGTACGCGCTGAGATGTCGACTGCGGTCGACTGGGTGAACGTGGCACACAAGCTGCGATTGCATTCCAGCACTAACGTGAGTCTGTTGGATCGTTGAGCAATACGAAAAAAAGCCAGATGAAGGAGGTGAACGAGATGAAGAGAACTCTCCGAAAAATGTATCGCGGGCTGAAGTCGCGGAAGGGCCAGAGCTTGGTCGAATACGCGCTTATCCTGGCTCTCATCGCCGTCGTGGCGATCCTGGTGCTGAAGGGCCTCGGCAATAAGGTCAATAACACCTTGTCGTCAGTGAATGCGAACTTGCCGTAACTTGGCAAAGTATCAAACCATGTCCAGACGGGGATGAAGCAGGCCAACGCCTCTTCATCCCCTACGGTCTTATAGCCCAAATGTGTTTTTGGGTTTTAACGGTGGCCGTTCAATTTCCTGTCATAAACAGCGTTGTCCATACGTGAGGTGTCATTATTGTATGCGTAGAAGCAGTCAAAACGACAGACAGGTAAAGATCTGGTTCGCAAATTGTTGAATTTGAATGCGTGCTTCCGATTGTGGTTTTTAGGATTTGCCAGTACGGATTCATCATTTGCAGACTACAGTACCCTCGAAATGACCGGTCCATTTTTTCTCAATTTTGATGTTGCAATTCTTTGCAGCAGGGCACAGCATCTGCTTGCCTTAGCACGCAAAGTCGAACAAGGAGGACTCAATGGCTAAGAAATCTGGTGCAGGCGGGATCATTTTGGTTGCTGTCGTTTTGGCAATACTCGCCGTTTATTTTATTTGGAATATGCAGCGGCAGCAAGAGCTCCAGTCCGAGAAGTATTGGACTGAAGTGGTTGCTGCGCTGCAGGATATCCCGGCGCGCACCAAAATAACCCGCGAAATGGTTACGTTGACCCGCTACCCGAAAGAGCTTGTCATCGACGGTGCCATCCGAAATCCCAAGGACGTGGACGGACATACTACCTTGGTGAGAATCAAGGCCAAGGAACAGATTCGTGCAAACGACCTTCTGGGTGCGGGACAGGCTCCGGGGCTGGCGTATGACATTCCCCCAGGCATGCGCGCCATTGCCATCGGCGCCGGCGAGGTCATGGCCGCCGGTGGGTCCGTGAAACCCGGTGACCGCGTTGACATTTTGGCCACGTATTCAGATCCGGTCGTGCATCAGGAAACCACACAGATGATCCTGCAAAACGTGCTCGTTCTCGCCGTCAACGAGGGCGTGACCGATCAGCAGATTAAGCAAGGCGCCAAGAGTTCGATGACGCTGGCGGTCAAGCCGGAAGAGGCGGAATTACTAACAGCCGCGGATCGCGCCGGCGCGTTACGGGTGGCGCTGCGCGGTCTCAACGAGAAAACGGTGATCGCAACCCAGGGTGTTGGCACGCGGGATTTCGGCGGCCCTAACACCCTCAAATTCTCCACGACGCCTCCCGACGTGTCGAGGTCGACGCCGATCATTATCAGCCCGCCGCGAAACCAGCGGCCGGAACTCAAGATTTACAGGGGTTCACAAGAGACGATTGTGCCGCAAGAATAGTAGAAGTTCACAGGAATTCGAAAAAGGAAAGGACCGCGTGAAATGAAGAAGATACAATGGAGGGGAATGGGGATTATTGTGGTGCTGTTGGCCGCTGGGCTATTGGTGATTCCAGACGCCCGCGCTGAACAGCAAAGCATTCAGGTGAGTGTCGGTGAGGCCGTCTCGATTCCGAGCGAGAATGTCTCGAAAATCGCCCTGGCCGACCCGTCCATCGCGGACGTTGTCAATCTGTCCGACAAGGAACTTAGCGTTATCGGCAAGAAAGCCGGCGTCACCACGCTGACGATCGTCAAGAGCGATGCCTCGCCGACCCAGATGTATCGCATTGAAGTCGGCAACGACGCCGCGGCTGTCACCATCCGCCAGATGATTGGAAACAACAATATCAACGTCCGCGCGATTGGCGATGCGCTGGTGCTCGACGGAAAGGTGAACGACGAAATTGAAGCACAGCGCGCCGCGCAGATCGCTGGCGCGTACAAGGCGCAAGTCGTCAATCTCTTGGAAGTGTCCAAGCCCCGCCAAATTAGAGTCCGCATCCGCATCGCGGAAGTGAACACGGAGGCCATTAAGAACATCGGTTTCCAATGGTTTGGACCGCAAGGCCAGGTGCAGTACGCCATGCAGTACGTCGGCGGCGGCTCAATCGTGAATGGCTTCGTCCCGACTGCCAGTGAGTTTGGCACAGCCGGATCGACGATCAACCCATCTACCGTGTCATTGACCATGCTGTTGGATATGTTGATCACGAAAAGCTACGGGCGACTTCTTTCGGAACCGACTTTGGTGACCTTTAGCGGGAAAGAAGCGAGCTTTCTCGTCGGTGAAGAGATTCCCATCGTCCAGCAGTTGCCCCAGTCGTTCACGGTCGAATTCAAGGAAGTTGGCGTGCGCATGAAGATCAAACCCACGGCCGACAGCGAAAATCGGATCAATACTGTCATTCACGCGGAAGTCAGTCAGGTGATTGGCACTGGCGCGAATAGCATTCCCATTATCGGCGCAAAGACGGCGGATACGACCCTGCAGGTCAACGACGGGCAAACCATCGTGATTGGTGGTTTGTTGGAAAACAACGTCAGCCGCGACGTGTTGCGGAAGTTGCCCTGGCTGGCGGAGATTCCGGTCATTGGCGCGCTGTTTCGTGACAAACAATTCGATCAGTCCAAGCGTGAAGTACTGTTCTTCATGACCCCGGAAGTGATTAAGGACATTGACGCCGACATGGCCGCAGCCCCGCAAACACCCGGATTGCAGCATTGGGTTACGACGTGGAACAAGGGAAAGATGATCGAACCGCCGGATAAGAAGGACGATTGGGGCTTGCATAATATTGATCATATGGGCTTCCCGGTTCACGATAAGGACTCGGTAAAGCCGGCGAAGAAAGCTGCCAAACCAGTTGCCGCCGCGGCACCGGCCCGCGCTGCGAAGCCTGCCCAGCCGGCAGCGGCCGCTCCTGAGGTAGTAACACCGCCCGTTGCGGCCCAACCGGCAGCCGTGAACCCGGCCCAGGAACCATCTACAAACTATTCTCCGGCCCGACCGGCGGAGTAATAGCAGTGATGTTGGCACTTGCCGGTATCAAAAGTGCTAGGTATATACTGGCAAGAGCGATGTAGGCTGGAATTATGGATCGCATCACCGTCATCATTGCGGAAAACGAGCTCACTGAGCGTGAGAAGCTCAAGGGCCAGTTGGCCAATGAGCAGGACATCGAGGTCATCGGAGAAGCGCGCGATGGCAAGGAGTGTCTGGAACTCGTCAAGCGACATCAACCGGCGGTTGTCATTATCAAGGAAGACCTGCCGATTGTTAACGGGCTGACGGTTGCCGAACAACTCTCGTCTGAGATGCCCGAAGTGGGCGTGATCCTCATCCTGACGGGCTCGGAAGGCCAGGAGGTTTGGCACAAGATGCTCCGTGCCGGCATCAAGGAATTCCTCACGCGGCCATTCCCAGTGGATCGGCTTCTAGAAGAAGTGCGTAAAGTTCACGGCATCCAGTCCAAGGCGGCGAAACGCATGACCGCCGCGACCCCGTCGGCGCCCGTGGAGCCGGAAGGCCCCAAGCGACGGGTCATTACCATCACGGGCCCGCGCGGCGGGTGTGGCAAGACAGTGATTGCCGCGAATCTCGCGGTGGCCCTGGCTGGTGTAAGCGAAAAGGTGGCGCTGGTTGACCTGAACCTCTGGGGCGGCGATGTCGCCATGCTCCTGGATGTTTCACCCAAGCGCACGCTGGGCGATCTGTTGCCGGGTTTCGGCGGCATCGACTACGATGTCGTTGATAGTGTCATGTCCAAGCATGCGTCGGGTGTCTCGGTGCTGGCGGCGCCGTTGACAGGGACCTTCGACGGCTCGACGCTCTCTCGCTATATGGTGCAAAGCATCCTCGAAGCCCTGCGCGAGAATTACGAGTACACGGTCATCGATACCGGCTACGCCAATCTGGAGTCCACCCTCGCCGCGATGGATTACTCGGATCTGATTCTCGTGGTGGTGGGAATGGATTTGCCGCGGTTACGGGACGGGAAGCTTTACTTGAAGAATCTCCTCGCCGCCAATTACCCGAAAGAGAAGATCCGTGTCATCGTCAATCGTTCCACAAATTCGAAGGAGATCTCCGCGTCCGAGGTCGAGACGATCCTGGAGTTTCCGGTGACGACACAGATCCCGAGTGACGACGCGCTGGTGGGTTCATCGGTGAACCTCGGGCAGGCTTTTGTTAGTTCCAGCCCCGGCAAGCCCGTGTCGAAGGCGATCCTGGCCCTGGCAGAAACTGTATCGCCGATGGCCACGAGTGCGAAGAAGCGGTCGGGGAAATGGTTTTCGTTTATGCAATGAATTTGAGCTAGGAGGAGGTGCGGCGGATTATGGCGAACACCCCGGAAATCAGCACACAATTATATCTCGAGTCCAAGAACGCCATTCTGGCGTACTTGATCCAGAATATTGACCAGAAACTTCTTGAAAAAGGCGACGAGGCGCTGTTGCGTCGCCGCGTTGAGGAATTGGTCGAGGAGAAGCTCCGCTCCGAGAAGTTGCCATTCTCGCGCCAGATGCGCAACCGGCTGGTTTCCGACATGGCCGACGAGATTCTTGGCTTTGGGCCGATCGAGCCGCTGTTGCGCGACCCGACCGTCACCGAAGTCATGGTCAACCGCCCCGACCAGGTCTACTGCGAGCGATTTGGCAAACTCGAATTGACGGATATCCAATTTCGCGACCTTCAACATATTCGTCACGTCATCGACAAAATTGTCACCCCGCTGGGCCGCCGCGTGGATGAATCCAGCCCGATGGTGGACGCCCGCCTGCCCGATGGCTCGCGCGTGAATGCCATCATCTCGCCGCTGTCGCTCAACGGCCCGGTGCTCACGATTCGTAAATTTTCCGTCGACCCGTACACCGTGGAGGACCTGATCGGGTTTGGGACCCTCACGCAGGGCATGGCGGCGTTCCTGGCCGCGTGCGTGAAGGTCAAGCTCAACGTGCTGGTATCAGGCGGTTCCGGCGCGGGCAAGACGACGCTACTGAACGTGCTGTCGTCCTTTATTCCCGAAGGCGAGCGCGTGGTCACCGTCGAGGACGCGGCGGAATTGAAGCTTCACCAGCCTCACGTGGTGCGGCTCGAGTCGCGTCCACCCAACATCGAAGGCAAGGGCGAGATTAAAATTCGGGATCTCGTCCGCAACTGCCTGCGTATGCGGCCTGACCGCATTGTGGTCGGCGAAGTACGCGGCGGCGAGGCTCTCGACATGTTACAGGCGATGAACACGGGTCATGAGGGATCCATTTCCACGGTTCACTCCAACACGCCGCGCGACGCGCTGGCGCGTCTGGAGACGATGGTTATGATGTCCGGCATGGACCTGCCCTCGCGCGCCATCCGTGAGCAGATCGCCGCCGCGGTGCACTTGATCGTCCAAATCGGGCGCTTGAGCGACGGCAGCCGCAAGGTCATCAGCGTGACCGAAATCCAAGGAATGGAAGGCAATGTGATCGTCTTGCAGGATCTGTTCTCCTTCCAGCAGAAGGGTGTCGGCGAAGGCGGCAAGGTGTTGGGAACGATGCAAGCCACGGGGATGGTGCCGAAGTTTATTGACCGCTTCAATGCGTCGAGCATCCATTTGCCCGCCGAGATCTTTAAGAGGACGAGCGAGGTTCGTTAACATGCCAACCGGACCAATCATCTACATCCTCGTTGTGGCGGCGATATTGTTGCTCGCCTACGGCGTGTATTTGCAGGTGACGCGGCGGCGGACCATCCTTGCCGAGCGTCTCGAGACTTATGCCAGCATCGAAGAGGAAGCTGCGCGGACCACTGATGAGGAATTGCAAAAGCTGGGTCAGCTTCCGCGGTTCTTGCACATGGTATTTGGGCCTGGGTACATGGCGCGGGTGGAGGAAAACCTGGCGCGGGCTGATATTCCGATGCGTCCCACCGAGTATTTATTGCTGCGGGTGGTGCTGGTAGGCGTGGGGTACTTGATCGGCCGCTATGCTCTCGGCTATGTACACAGCGGGCTCATCCTGGCGGTCTTCGGTTTTATCGCGCCAATCATGTTCGTGCGCGTGCATCAGAACCGGCGACGCGCCAAGTTCGTCCGGCAATTGGCCGATGCGCTCATGTTGCTGACGAACTCCCTGCGGTCGGGTTACGGCTTCCTCAAGGGACTGGAGCTTGTCGCCAAAGAGATGGGCGATCCGATTTCGAAGGAATTGAACCGCATGTTGCGGGAGGTCAATCTGGGCACGACGGTGGACGATGCGCTGTTGAACCTCGGGCGCCGCGTGAACAGTCAGGATTTGGACATTGTCGTCGGCGCGTACCTCGTGCAGAAGGACGTCGGCGGCAATCTCACCGAGATTATGGAGAAGGTTGCCGAGACAATTCGCGAGCGGTTGCGCATTCAGGGGGATGTGCGCGTGTTGACGACACAAGGCAAGCTCTCAGGGTTCGTCGTTGGTTTCATGCCTTTCGTGGTTTTTCTGATCCTGATCCTGTCGGCGCCTGATTATTTCAGCACGATGTTTGGGCCTCCAATCATGGGGCACTACCTGGGTTACGACATTCCCATGGGCGTGTTATTGCTGGCGGGGGCGGTGGGCTGGCAGTTGATCGGGGCCTACATGATATTCAAGATCGTCTCCGTAAAGGTTTGATATGTTTATCTTCACCATCATCGTGGCAATTTTGGCAATCGTGCTCGCAGCGGTGGGGTTCTACCGCACCTCGGACCGTTTCAGCGTTGGCAAACGTATCGAACAGATCATGATCGCCGACGCGCAGACGGCGGAAGAGGAGTTGGCGAAGCCGTTTGTCCAGCGCGTGTTGTTGCCGCTCGGCGATTCCGTGGCGAAACTCTTTCGCGGGTATACGCCGGCCGAAATGTCCGATCGCACGCACAAGAAACTCGTGAAGGCCGGGCTTTTCCCACGCGTGACAGCGAGACAATTGATTGGCCTCTGCTGGTTCAGCGCGTCGGGTTGTGTCGTTCTGGTATTCCTCGCGATTCTGGCGATGGGTTCGCCTGGTGGTGAGTTCCGATATACGGACCCAATCAATATACTTCTGTTACTATTCGGTGCTACGGGTGGATATGAGCTGCCGCAGTTTGTGCTCAGCAGGAAGGTGCAGACACGCCAGGATCTGATCCTCACCAACCTGCCCTACTCGATCGACATTCTTTCAATCAGCGTCGAAGCGGGTATGGGGTTCGACGCCGCGGTCGGTTACACGATGCGGAAGATCAAAGGACCACTCGCCGAGGAGTTTTCCAAGACCTTGAATGAGATCCGCCTGGGCAAACCGCGCTTGGAGGCCCTGGAGGACCTGGGTAATCGCACCGGGGTGGACGACTTGAAGACATTCATTACGGCCGTGGTGCACGCCAGTCGCTTGGGCGGTAGCATCACCAACACGCTCCGCATCCAGGCTGATTCGATCCGCACCCGCCGCCGTCAGCGCGCGCAAGAACAGGCCATGAAGGCCCCGATCAAAATCGTGTTCCCGCTGGTCCTGTTCATTTTTCCCGCGCTCTTCATCGTTTTGCTCGGGCCCGCGTTCGTGAGCATTTGGCGCCAGCTCCAGTAAACGGCGCAGGAGTGGATTTGGATGGTTTTGGTTAACGCCACGAAGAAAACAGTCGTCTCCGACAATTGCCATTTTGCAAATACCGTCCTGAAACGCGTGGTCGGATTGCTGAACCGCGGACGATTTGACAAGGGCGAGGGCCTGCTCCTGGATCGCTGCTACGGGATCCACACGTTCGGGATGCGTTTCCCCATCGACGTGCTGTTTCTCGATAAGGATCTGTGCGTCATCCGCGCCGTTAAAGCCCTGTCACCGTATCGCACTTGCGTTGTCAAAAAATCCGTTTACGTCTTGGAAGTTCCCGTCGGGGCGGTGGATGCGTCGCGCACAGGCGAAGGCGACCAGATTCAAATCCGCACCGCCAACAGCGACACCACGACCACCGGACGCATGGCCGGGGCGGAAAAGACGCCCACCCAATCCTAAGCCCGTCGGTTGGCTCTTGGGATCAGGTAATTCCCCGCCACTCGGCAATACTTTTCAGCCCAACCCTTGATCTTCTCGCGTTCTGTCGAGCTGAGTGCGCTGACCACCTTGGCCGGCGCACCGTAAACCAGCGAGCCCGGCGGTACTTGTAATCCTTCGGTCAACAGGGCTGCCGCGCCGATGATGCTCTGCTCGCCAACCACGACGCCGTTCATCAGCACCGCCCCCATGCCAATCAACACCTCATCGCATACCATGCACCCGTGCAGGATTGTGCGGTGCCCTACAGTCACATAATTGCCCACGACGCACGCGTGTTCATCGGCGACATGACACACGCTACAGTCCTGGATGTTCGTGTGATGGCCGATGACAACCCGGTTGATGTCGCCGCGCAGCACACTGCCAAACCAGATGCTTGATTGTTCCCCAATCTGCGTGTCGCCGATTACCCGCGCGCTGTCGGCGATGAATACCCCCGCGCCGAGCCGCGGCTTTTTGCCGAGATATTCGAGGACATTGCCCATGACGCGAATTCTGGCGATGCTCGTTGCAAAATGCAAAGCAGATTTGGCAAGATTCGACCGCCGTATGATGAAGGGAAAACCAACGCCTCCCAAATGGATTGTCGTCCGCCTTGGCGGCGACATGAACTGGTGGCTCGACGAAGCCAGCACGGATGTGTACTGGGGTGAGGACGCCCGCGGCCTGCTCGACCCGCGTCAGGTCGAGTATCTGGTTGAGATGCTGGAGGAATACCACTCTTACGGCTTCCAGCGTCAACTCCTCGACGACGCCTTCCAGTTGTTCCAACTCGAGTCCGAACTGGACGACGACCGCCTGCGACTTGCGCCCGCCGAACAGGACGAGTTTGACGCCGGCGGGCAGCTTTTCGCCTTGCCGTTGATTAATGACGAAGAAACGGGCGTTTACTACGATTTCCTCGATGTGCTTAGTGCCGCCCGCATCCGCAAGCTTAACGCCACCCACAGCTATGTCCGCGACTGCACGGAGTTGGAGATGCAGGAGGAACTCGCGGCGCTTGATCGGGATCGCTACGTCGCCTCTGAGAATATTCACTGCTTCGAGGCCATCAACGAAATCCTCCAATGGAGCCCGGCCGAATGGGACGAACCCGGCTCCTAGCGCTGTTCGTCGCGAGCTTTGGAGGCACGGCGGCTTTGGCGGCTGATTGGTCCGCGTTGGAACGTTACCAGCAAACAGTTTCACGCGCAGAGTTTGAAACTCTCCTGACGGAGGTCTATTGCCCATCGGGCGCGCTCACAAATTACCTGACCTTCACCACCGATTCCGTCAGTGTGTTCTCAACAGCCGAGAAGAAGAATCCACCCCTGTTTGCCTTGCGCTTCTCTTCGGCTGCTTCATCTCCTGTCCGCCGGAGCCCTGGCGAAAGCGAGTTCAAGCGTATTGCCCTTGATCCCGGCCATATTGGCGGTGCTTGGGCGCGGATGGAAGAGCGGTTCTTCGAGCACGGCAAGGATCGCCCTGTGCAGGAGGCCGAACTTAATCTTATGGTCGCCCGCCTGCTCAAGACGCGGCTCGAAGCGGCGGGAGCACAGGTGTTCCTCACCAAGGAGAACTTTGAGCCCGTGACCGACAAGCGACCGGAGGATTTCCAGGCGCAGTCCGAACAGGAGGTCAAAGCCTCCACGCGCTTTGACGCTTTTCCGCCGCTGGAACGCGAAGCCGCGTTTGCCGATGCCGTCCGCAAACGCGCGGAACTGATCTTCTACCGCAGTTCCGAGATCGCCGCCCGCGCCAAACTGCTGAACGAGAAGATCAAGCCCGACCTGACCATCTGCCTGCACATGAACGCCGTCGAGTGGGATGAATGCCACAATCTGGTGGATGACAACCGCCTGGTGGTCTTCGTACACGGCAACTATCTTGCGTCGGAATTAAAGGACGACGACCAGAAACTGCGGCTGTTCGAAAAAATTCTGGAACGCTCGCATCCCACGGAATTAGCCGTCGCCGAGGCGCTGGCCGCCGCGCTCGCGAACGCCACCAAACTCCCGCCGGTCGAGTACGGCCCGAACAGCGGCTCGGTTCACGTGGACGACAACCCATACGTCTTCGCCCGCAACCTTGCGGCCAACCGGCTCGTCAACGGTCCCGTCGTCTTTCTCGAACCGTACTACCAGAACAATCGCCTCGTCTATCAGCGCATCCAGTTGGGAGACTATGAAGGCCTGCGCAACGTGAACGGCACGCCCATGAAAAGCATCTTTCGTGAGTATGCCGACGCCGTGGCGGAGGGATTGAGCAAACTAATTGCCCGGTAGCTTGTGGCGAAACTGCTCCACCAATCTCCGGAAGCGGCTCTCGTAGAGCATGTCGTAGAAGCGGTACCTCTCGGGAAACAAGCGGGCTGCCTCCGTCCGCAGAAACAACCGTTCGATGCCGATGTCGCGCTCGGAAATGTCCGTGGCCACGATGAGAAAGGCGAGGCGATCCACGCGTCGTTGTAATCTGCGGTAGGCTTGTTCGCTCGGAAACATGACCCCTACGATAGCACAGCTTGCGGGACCGCGCGAACGAGCCATCTGGAGCTGATTGGTGTGAGAGCACTTTTCGAGTTGATTTTCACAGGCCACGCACCCAGAATGGTTCCATGATTTTGGCAATCTTGATGGTGTTGGGGGCGGGGATTTTTCGGCTGGCGGCGCACGAGTTCCAGTGGTGGAACATCGCGCCGCTGGCCGCCATGGCCCTGGTCGGCGGGATGTACCTTGGACGCCGCTTTGCGCTGTGGGTGCCGTTGGCGGTACTGTTGTTGACGGACTTCATCCTCAACGTGCAGATGGGCTACCCCGCGTTTTACTGGCCGCGCGCGTTTGATTATGGGGCGTTTCTGCTGGTCGGCCTGCTTGGCCTGTGGGCCCGCGAACGGAAACTGGGTGCCAAGATCGGCGCGGCACTCGCGACGCCGTTCCTCTTTTTCCTGGTCAGTAATTTCGCCGTCTGGCTCTTTGGAATGAGCCTCGCGAATGCGCCCTACGCCAAGACTTTCTCTGGGTTGGCGGAATGCTACGCCGCCGGATTGCCGTTTCTGCGCGGCACCGTGATCGGCGACTGGGCATTCATGACCGTGTTTGCGTTGACCGCCGTGCTTGTGCGGCATTTCTCAGCCGAACGCCGCCCTGAATTGGTATCTGAAGTCCGGGCCTGAATTTTCGGTCGCCCCGTCTCATGACTTCGGCAGGAAGTGCGACCTCATGAAATCTACATAGTCCTGATCGGACATTTCTCTTCTGGCCTTGATGAAAGGTGGCGTGTCGTTGCCGACCGCATACCGGAGTTGATCGGTGCCGTCTGCGGCGGCATCGTAGATGGCCCGCGCAATATCGTCCGCAGTCGTTATGTGCCCACTCCCGCGCATGCCGGTGTAGATCGCGTTCATGCGGGTGATGAACGCCCCGTAATCGGTCAGAGAGGCGTCCTGCGCGTATTCCTTGCTCATTCTTTGGCCGAAATTGGTGCCACTGGCCCCGCCGCCGGGTTCGACAATCTTGACGCCGATGTTCTGGGATGCGAGTTCATAGGCCAGCGCCTCAGAAAACCCTTCCAGCGCGAATTTGGTGGCACAATAAAGCGAATTCATCGGCAGGGTCACGATTCCGGCGCGCGAACTGATATTGACGATCAGCCCGCCCTTATTCGCCCGGAAGTGCGGCAGGATGGTTCGGGTGACATTCATGACACCGAAGACATTGACATCGAATTGCTGCTGGATCTTCTCCGGTGAAATCGCCTCGAAAACGCCGAACAGGCTGAAGCCGGCATTGTTGATCAAGGCGTCGATCTTTCCGAATCGCGCAATGCCGGCCTTAATCGCCTGGTCGATACTGTCGCGGTCCTGAACATCAAGGCGGGTCACCAACATGTCGCTCATGTGGACCAGTTCTGATTCCGCATCGGGGGTACGCATCGTTGCGATGACGTTCCAACCCTGGCCCACAAAGAATTTTGCGGCAGCCTTGCCGATGCCGGAAGAGGCTCCGGTAATAAGGACTGTATTCTTCATTCGTCTCGATCTTGTAAAAGGCTACCCAATTTCGGCGAGATGGTGATGACTTCCCTGCACCGATGCAACATAATCTTGAGCGGTTGGTCGCAAGACTTATTCCCCGATGATTTTCACGAGCGCCCGCTTGCGGCGTTTGCCGTCAAATTCGCCGTAGAAGATTTGTTCCCACGGGCCGAAATCCAGTTCTCCGTTGGTGATCGCGACGACGACTTCCCGGCCCATGATGGTGCGCTTCAAGTGCGCGTCGGCGTTGTCTTCACCCGTGTTGTGGGCATACTGAGAGTGAGGTTTCTCAGGCGCCAGTTTCTCCAGCCAGCGCTCGAAATCCTGGTGCAAACCGGACTCGTTGTCGTTGATAAACACACTCGCGCTGATGTGCATGGCGTTACAGAGAAGCAGCCCTTCCTTGACCCCGCTTTCGCGCAGACAAGTTTCCACCTCGGGCGTGAGGTTGACGAATCCACGTCGGGAAGGGATGTTAAACCAGAGTTCCTTGCGGTAGCTTTTCATGGCTTCCACAATAGCGTTTGTGTTAAGAATAACAACCGGAGAACGACCCATGAAGATTGCCAGCGTCAAAGAGATTCCTTCGGAAAAGGTGGATATGGACGGCGCGAAGGATTGCCAGGTCAAGCTTGCGGTGACAGCGCGCGATGGCGCGCCGAATTTCGCAATGCGGATCTTTGAGGTGTCGGCCGGCGGTCACACGCCCTTGCACCGTCATCCGTATGAGCACGAGATCTTCGTGATGGAAGGGCAGGGGACGGTCTGGCGTGACGGCAAGGAAGTGACGATCAAGCCCGGCGACGTGCTCTACATCCCGGCTGATGAACAGCACCAGTTCAAGAATGCCAGCAACCAAGCCTTCAAGTTTATGTGCCTGATCCCGGCGAAGTTTCAGAAGTGCTGAACACGAATGGCACGGCTCACCAATATCGTCACGCGCACTGGTGATGACGGCACGACGGGGCTGGCCGGCGGACAGCGGGTCAGTAAGGACTCGCCGCGCGTCTGGGCGTACGGCACGGTGGACGAGTTGAACTCGGCGATCGGGGTGGTCCGATCCCTGAACAGCGATCCCAACCTCGATGCGCGCCTGCGCCATATCCAAAATGATTTGTTCAATCTCGGCGGAGAACTCGCCACACCACCCGACAGATTTCAAAAGGGTATGCCGCGCGTTGAGCGCCAGCACGTAGTCGACCTAGAGAAGCAGATCGAGGAGCTGACGAAAGAGTTGGGGCCATTGCAGGAGTTCATCCTCCCCGGTGGCAGCCCGGTTGGCGCGCAATTGCATGTGGCGCGGACAATTTGCCGGCGAGCGGAGCGCTTCTGCGTACGCTTGAGCAAAGATGAGAAGGTCGGCGAGTTCGTGAACCCTTACCTGAACCGGTTGAGTGATGCCTTGTTCACGCTGGCCCGCTGGGCCAACAAGAAAGCTGGCGTGAAAGAGACGTACTGGAAGAAGTAAGAACCGCTACGCACTGACGAGCGTCTCGCCGAACCTGGAGCCCAGCGCCCCAAATACGATCTCGGCAATCTGCACGAGGTTGAACCGCGAGTTGTCGATCACCAGGTCGGGAAGGAAGGGTTGTTGAGAATCGAGCACGAAGAACGTGTCGATATAGCGGAGGCGTTGCTTTTCACCTTCTTCGACGACCTTCTCCGCTTCACGCAACGATAGATCGCGGACGGTGGCGATGGTGTGGACCCGCCAGGTGCGGGGCGCCACCAGGCGAATATGCATGCCGTTGCGGAGGTCCTGAGTCACCAGTGAACTTCCGCGGCCCACCAAAACCGCGTGCCCATGCACCGCCAGCGTGCGGATGACTTCCGCGAGTTTGCGCACGACCAGGGCGTCGGCCACTTTGTGATTGATGATAGTGTCGAATAGCTTGCTCATTTCCTCGCGGCGGTTGGCGTCCAGCATCTCGAGGATTGCGCGCTGGATGTGCAACTCTTCCGCGACCTTGTCGAGCAGTTCGCGGTCGTAAGAAACCCATGGAATGGAGGGGTGACAACGTTCGTTCAGGAGTTCCACCAACTGCCCCGCCAGTGGCAACGCTTCGCAACCGAACTCACGGGAAATGGCGACGAACGGGTACGTTTCGAGACGGCGGGTGTTGCGGAGCGGTTTGAACTTTTCCCAAGCGTGAATGTGTGCGGCAATCCGCGCTTCGACATCCGAACCGACCCAACCCTGAGAGATCCGTGTCATTTCGCGACTACAGCATAGTCCGCAACCTTCAAACGCGCAAGCGCGCGTTGGAGGGAGGCCTCCGCCCTGGCCATTTCAAAATCCGCCGACTTTTGCTGCAACCGCTGTTCCGCCCGCTCCTTCGCACGACGGGCGCGTTCCACGTCGATTTCCTCGGGACGCTCGGCGCTGCGCGTGAGCACCGTCGTGCGTTCCTTCTGCACCACGAGGAACCCGGTGCCGACGGCGACATACTGGTCCTGCCCGTCGGGCAGTCGCATTCGCAACGGGCCGGGCTTGAGCGCGAACACGAACGGCGCATGGTGCGCCAGTATCTCAAATACGCCCTCCTGACCGGGGGCAATGACGAAGCGGATTTCCTCGCGCAGAAAGAGATTTTGCAACGTGAGAATCTCGAATGGGAATGTTTTCTCGTCGGCCATGACGCGGTTACGCCTTCATTTTCTCGGATTTGGCCCGGGCTTCCTCGATTGTGCCGACCATGTAAAATGCCTGTTCCGGCAGATCGTCATGCTTGCCTTCCAGGATTTCACGGAAGCTGCGGATGGTCTCGGTCACGCGGACATACTTGCCTTCAAATCCAGTAAATTGTTGGGCTACGAAGAATGGCTGTGACAGGAAGCGCTGAATCTTACGAGCCCGCGAAACGGTGAGTTTGTCCTCTTCGCTCAGTTCTTCCATACCCAGGATCGCGATGATGTCCTGCAGATCCTTGTAGCGCTGCAACACCTGCTGCACGCCGCGCGCGATCTTGTAGTGTTCTTCGCCGACGACCAGCGGGTCAAGAATGCGCGAGGTTGAGGCGAGCGGATCGACGGCGGGATAGATGCCGAGTTCGGCGATCTGTCGTGAAAGCACGATGGAACCGTCCAGGTGCGTGAAAGTCGTCGCCGGCGCAGGGTCGGTGATGTCGTCGGCAGGCACATACACGGCCTGCACCGACGTAATCGAACCGCGCTTGGTCGAGGTGATGCGTTCCTGCAGGTCGCCCATTTCCGTGCCCAGCGTTGGCTGGTAACCGACGGCGCTCGGCATGCGCCCGAGCAACGCGGACACTTCCGAACCGGCCTGCGTGAAGCGGAAGATGTTGTCGATGAACAGCAGCACGTCCTTGTTCTCGTAATCGCGGAAGTATTCGGCCTCGGTCAACGCGGAGAGCGCCACGCGGAGACGCGCGCCCGGCGGCTCGTTCATCTGGCCGAACACCATCACGGTGTTGGCGATGACGCCCGACTCGGTCATTTCCAGGTACAGATCGTTGCCTTCACGGGTGCGTTCGCCGACGCCACCGAAGGCGGAGTAGCCGCTGTGTTCCTTGGCGATGTTGCGGATTAACTCCTGGATAAGGACGGTCTTGCCGACGCCCGCGCCGCCGAACAGGCCCACCTTGCCGCCCTTGGCGAACGGGGCGAGCAGGTCGATGGATTTTAAACCCGTTTCAAATTGTTTCGTCGCCGGTACCTGTTCCTCGAACGCCGGTGATTGGCGATGGATCGGTAACCACATCTTCGCATTGATAGGCCCTTTGCCATCGATGGGATTGCCGAGCAGGTCAAGAATGCGGCCGAGCGCTGCCGGACCGACGGGGAGCGTGATGGGCGCGCCGGTGTCGACGGCTTCCATACCGCGCACGAGGCCTTGCGTCAGGTTCATCGCCACGGTGCGGACGGTGTTATCACCGAGATGACCCGCAACCTCGCAGGTCAGATGAATGCCCCTGGCTTTGTCATCGATCGTGATGGCCTGGTTGATCGGTGGCAAGTGGTCAGTGAAAAACTCGATGTCCACCACCGGCCCGATGACCTGCGCAACCTTGCCCTTTTGATGTCCGTCTGTACTCATGATGCTTTTGTCTCCTGCGTAAAACTATTCTTTCTTGGCCAACGCGTCGGCGCCTGCAACGACTTCCAGCAGCGCCGTGGTGATAGAACCCTGGCGGGCGCCGTTGTACTCGCGGGTCAGGCTGGTAATCATGTCGGACGCGCTGTCCGTGGCCGCTTTCATGGCCACCATGCGTGCCGCCTGTTCGCTGGCCAGCGACTCGACAAGCGCGCGATAGGCCAGGACCTCAATGTACTGCGGCAACAAGATGTCCAGCAGTTCCTCCACGTCGGGCTCAAATTGATAGGCTGTCTTCGGCCCTTGTTTGGCTGTTTCCGGCCGATTGAGCGGCAGCAACTGAATCACCGTCGGTTCCGACCGCAGCACACTGACAAACTTCGCGTAACCCAGGTAAACCTTATCGTATTTGGCCGCGCCATAATCGGCAATGATCCGCTTGCTGATGTTGCCGACCTCCTCCAGGTGTACGTCACGCGAAGGTTGCGGGAAGTGCTGCGAGATCTTGTACCCGAGGCGCTGGAAATGATCGCGTCCCTTGCGTCCCACCGTGATGATCTCGACTGGCACCGTCTGCTCGTTTAAGAACCGTTGCGCCTCCCGGAGGATGCCCGCGTTGAAGGGGCCGCACAAACCCCGGTCGGCCGTGATCAACACCAAGGCTACGTTTTTCACCGGGCGGTCGGCCATCAACGGATGCCGGGCTGCGCCGCCGCTGGAGGTCACCACGTCCTGCAAAATCTCGGAGAGGCGCTCCGCGTAGGGTCGCGCCGATAACGCCTTGCTTTGCGCGCGCCGCAGGCGGGCGGCGGCAATCATGTTCATCGCGCGCGTGACCTGGCGGATGTTCTTGACACCCTTGATGCGGCGTCGAATGTCGCGAAGCGAGGCCATGACAACTTACTTGGCGGAGAAGAGGCCCTTGAACTCCTCGGCGGCTTTTTTCAGGCCCGCAACAACTTCCTCGGTGAGTTCTTTGCGATCGCGGAGTCCCGAAACCACCGTGGAGTACTTGCTCTTGAGGAACTGAAGGAATTCGATTTCAAACTGGCGGATGGCCGAGACGGCAACGCCATCGATATAACCGTTGGTGGCGGCCCAAATCACCGCCACCTGGTCCTCCATGGTCATCGGCTGGTATTGCGGCTGTTTGAGCAGCTCGACCATGCGCTGGCCGCGGTCGAGTTGCGCCTTGGTCGCCTTGTCGAGGTCGCTCGACAATTGCGCGAAGGCCGCGAGTTCGCGGTACTGTGCCAGACTCAGGCGCAACGTGCCGGCGATTTTCTTCATCGCCTTGGTTTGCGCGTTGCCACCGACGCGGCTGA
>PLZV01000043.1 GCA_003152315.1 Verrucomicrobiota bacterium | reverse complement strand
CCGCGGCCAATCGGGATCATCGAGTCGATGGCCTTCAGGCCGGTCTGTAGCGGCTGTTTCACGGGCTCGCGTTCGATGACGCTGGGCGCGCGCGATTCAATGGGGCGCAGGTTCTTGGTGTTGATCGGGCCCTTGCCGTCGATGGGCTGGCCGATGGCATTGACGACGCGGCCGAGTAATTCCTCGCCCACAGGCACGGACAGCGGTCGGCCGGTGCGCTTGACGAGATTGCCCTCGGAAATCTCGGTGAAATCGCCGAGAATCATCACGCCGATCTGCTCTTTTTCGAGGTTCAGCGCCATGCCGAAGATGTTGTTGGGGAACTCCAACATTTCCTCGGCCATGCAATTGGGCAGGCCCTTGATGCGGGCGATGCCGTCGCCACAATCGATGACTTCGCCGACTTCCTGGACGCTGACTTCGGACTTGTACTCCGAAATACTGCGGCGCAGGACGTCGGAAATCTGTTGGGAGTCGAGTGAAAGTGTGTCTGCCATGGTCTTCCTCGTTACTGCGCTAACCGTTCTTTAATTTGATCAAGCTTGCGGCGCAGGCTGCCGTCAATGATCTGTTCGCCAACCTTGATAATGGCGCCGCCGAGAATCGCCGGGTCAACCCTCTGGAAAAGTTGCACGTTCTGACCGGTAATTCGGGAAAGCTCTGTCGCGAGCCGCTTGAGTGTGGCTTCATCCAGCGTAATCGCCGTGGTGATTTCGCCGCTGACATTCTGGCGCGCGTCATCGGCACTGGAATCGAATTCCTCGATGATGTGCATTACGCGACCCCCGCGATCCTGATCGCTGAGGGTGATAAGGGTGTTGAGCACAAGCGGATGGATCCGGCCCTGAAAGAGAGTGGTGATGGCCTGGCGCTTGCCTTCGTGTTTGACGTTCGGATCCTTGAGAAACTCCAACAGGTCGGGATTCTTCTTCAGCAACTCGCGAAGACGGAACAATTCCTCCTCGACGCGGGTGACGACGCCTTCAGCTTGCGCCATCTCGAAGAGGGCGCGGGCGTAACCAGTATTGATGGGATCGTGCGGCATAGGGAGATGTTTGGTTGCTCAGGAGCGTTGCACTTTACCGAGGTCCTTGATCAGGTTATCGATTAGTTGGCGATGGGTGGCTTCGTTGACTTCTTTTTCGATGACCTTCGAGGCGATCTGGACGGAGAGGTTGGCCACCGTATCCTTCAACTCCTGGATGCCTTTCTCCTTCTGCCGAACAATTTCTTCCTGCGCGCGCTGCGCGACCGCGGACGCCTCGCTGTTCGCTTTCTCGACAACTTCCTTGCGGACGCGTTCGCCGAGTTGTCGTGCCTCTTCAATGACTTTGCCGGCTTCGTTGCGGGCTTCGGAGATCTGCTTCTGGTAATCGTCCATCAACTTTTTCGCGTCGGCGCGGGATTTCTCCGCGTCGTCGAGGGACTGCTTGATTTTCTGGCCGCGGCTGTCGAGCGCTTGCGCGATGGGCTTGAAGGCGAACTTCTTCAAGAGCACGAGCAAGATGACGAAGGTGACGAGGGTCCAGATTTGCAGGGGCCAGTCGGTCGGCGGGATCTGGCTGCCTTCGCCGGGAGGTGGTGCGGTTGCCGCTTCCTCCGCCCAGGCCACGGCGCCGGTGAGGGCGACGAAAAACATCGTGGCAAGGAACGCATGGATGATGCGATGAAGTGTCTTCATGGGACGATCACTTCGCGGCGAGCAAGATGAAGGTGATGAGCAGGGCGTACAGCGCTTGCGCTTCGACGAGGGCGAACCCCGTGAACATCAAGCGTTGCACCAGCGGCAGCGCCTCGGGCTGGCGCGCGGCCGACTCGATGCTCTTGCCGAAGATGACCCCGATGCCGACGCCGGAGCCGAGTGTGCCCAGACCGACCGCCAGACCAGCGCCCAGCTTGGCCAGCGCGGCGGTGCTGATGAGTTGCGCTGCTTGCGTGACTGTATTCGTGTCCATTACGTATTCTCCAGTATTTGATTCTGCTAGTGTGATTCTTCGAGTGCTTCGCCCAAGTACAACGCGGTCAACAAGGCGAAAATGAAGGCCTGTATGAAGGCCACAAAGATTTCAAAACCATCCATGACAACCACTCCGACGAGCGGCACCGGGGCGAGGATTTTCATGAGAATCCCGTGCTGCAGCAGGTAGGAAACGCCGATGAGTTCACCCGTCAACAGGACCAGAATGATTTGATGGCCGGCGGTCATGTTGGCAAAAAGACGAATGGCGAGGGAAAAAGGCCGGGCAAAGATACCGATCAATTCAATAAACGGCATAAGCGTGTAACGCAGCCAGGCTGGCGCGCTATGCGGGAAGAGTAGCTTCACGTAGTACATTGGGCCGTGCCGTTTCACGGCCACGACCTGGACGACAAGGAATACGATAATCGCCAGCACGGCGGTGACATTGAGGTTACTCGTACCCGCATGAAAGTAACCGGGGACCGGAATCAGGCCGATGAGATTGCTGAATAAGATAAAGAAAAAGATGGTCGCCACGAACGGGAACCATGCCGCGCCGTGATGTCCCATGAACGCGTCGGAGACATTCTCGCGAACGAAATCCAGCATCGACTCCACGAGGTTCGCGAAGCGCCCCGAGCCATCCGCTTTCATGCAGCGCGCCGCGCCGACCAGGAAGAGAAAGGTGAACACGGCACCCAGCCACAGTATCACGACAAAGTTCGTGATGCTCAAATTGAGCCCGAACAGCTCAATCGGAATATGTACGATTACATGGTGCTCGCCCATTGCTAAATCCTACCTCTTGGGAAAAATCAACTGCTTTAACTGAACTAAGAGCGGCGCAGTATAGGTAACGGCCAAAGCGCCCGTCAACCAGTATTTGTCCGCTTCCGTGTACCTGAACGCCAGCCACCAGGCCACGACCACAAACAGGAGCCGTCCCACCGCTCCGGGAATCAACACCGACACCCCTTTCGGCTGCACAACCGTGCTCTTCAGGCGCAACTCGTGGATCTGCAAGGCGGCATTCACGCCACCGATCAGCACGCCGAAGACAACTCCCAGAATTACCGGGCGATCCAGGTTCACTTTGGCTTCGCTCCGCCGTCACGAAAGGCGCGATACACAACTTGAAACCCGGCCGCCGAACCTAATAGAAAGAACAAAATCAGAAACACCGGGAATTTACCGGTCTTCGTATCGATCCAGTACCCAATGGCCGCAATAACTACTGTGGTTAAAACCATTTGCGTGCCCAAAGCCATGTACCGGCCCATGCCTTGATAATCTTTGCCCAAATTCATCGGGATTCGCTTGCGACAACGTCAGTTCGGGCAGCTAAAAGTGTGTGAAAACTATCACAAAGTCGAATCGAGGCAAGCAATTTTTTCCGGATTTGCTGTACGTGAACGGCCATGTTATGAACAGCCCGCGATGCGACGTGCTGTCATTGATATTGGGACAAATACGGTCAAAGTCCTTGTTGCGGATGTACAACAGGGTCAAGCGGTTCCAGTTTTAAGCAAAGACCGCACGACACGACTTGGCGAAGGCGTGAACGAGCACCAACACCTTTCGGCTGCCGCGATTACCCGAACCCTTCAAGCCATCGACGAACTCCTCGCGGAGGCCAAGGCACTGGGCGCGGCCAATATTATCGCGCTGACCACCAGCGCGTGCCGTGAGGCCGCGAACCGTAATGAATTCTTCGATGCTGTGCGCCAGAAGTGCGGGCTGGAGGTGCAGTTGATCTCGGGCGACCGCGAAGCGGAGTTGATTTTTCACGGTGTGTGTAGTGACCCGGAATGGACGGGCGCGCCGCTTTTGGTGATGGATGTCGGTGGCGGGAGCGCTGAGTTCATCCAGGGGCGGGATGGAAAGATGGAACTCTTCAAGAGTTTGCCGCTGGGAGCGTTGCGGCTCACCGAACAATTCGGCGAAGGAAGGTTGGCGGAACTTCGCGAGCATCTGCATGCGATTTTGCGCCCGGCACTGGCGCGGTACAAAATCGGCGACGGTCAGATGATCGGTACCGGCGGTACGATCTCGACTTTCGCACGAATGGAGTGGGGAGCAGTTGATCGCGTGAAGATTTCACGGGAGGCGCTGCTCGAATCCGTGCAGCGGTTGGGCGCGATGCCGCTGGCCGAACGCAAAAAGGTGTCCGATGTGCCTCCCGAGCGGGCGGATATCATCGTCGCGGGTGGCGCTGTCTTCCTCGTCGCCATGGAATTGCTGGGAGCGATCGAATTGACGGTGAGCGTTCGCAATCTCCGCTACGGTGCGCTGCTGGCGGGCTGAGTTACCGAAACATCGTCCTTGTCATCGGCAGCATCTCGGAACAGATTGGGTCAGCTTCGATTGATGAAAGCTGTCTCGAATCCAATGGATGGAGCCACCGTAGTCCGCACGCGTGCGGAGCGCATCGGCGCGCGGATCATCGGCACGCTGGACGTCCTGCGGGAACTGGGCGCGTTTGCCGTCATCACACTGGGGGTCACGCTCACCAAGTTCAACGCCTCCAAGCGCGTGGTGCATCCGCTGATCTTCACGCAAATTTGGAGTGCGGGGGTGCGGTTGCTGCCGATGATCAGCTTCATCGGCGCGGCGCTGGGGTTGGTGATTGTGGGGCAGACAGTCGCCCTGCTCTCACGTGTCGGGGCGCAACAATATATTGGGACGGTGATGGTGACCGTGATTGTGCGCGAACTGGGCCCGCTGGTGACGGCGCTGATCGTCCTGGCGCGGGCGGGCACCGCGAATGTTGTCGAACTCGGGACGATGCGGGCGCTGGGCGAAGTCGAGGCGCTGGAATCGCTGGGGATCGACCCGATACATTACCTGGTCATGCCGCGCGTGATTGGTTTGGCCACAGCGGTGTTCTGTCTCACGACCTACCTGGTGCTCATTGCGATTGCCGGTGGTTATCTTTTTGCGTTCCTGCAGGACGTGCCGCTGACCCTGACGGATTATCTCGCGCAACTCAACAATGCGCTGCGCTGGGAGGATTTTGCATTGTTCGCGCTGAAGTCGATCCTGTTCGGTGTCGTGATTGCGGTGGTGAATTGCTATCACGGGCTGGCGCGCCCGCTGAATGTTGAAGAAGTCTCGCAGGTGACAGCGCGCGCGGTCGTCGAGAGCGTGACGGCCTGCGTGCTGCTCGACGCCTTCTTTCTGCTGGGCTACCTGTTTTGATTGGACCATGAGCAACACAACTACAAAGAATGTAGATACCGACGCGGCGGCCATCGAATTGATGGGCGTGGAGGTCTCTTATATGGACGCGCCGGAGGTGGTGCTGATACAGGATGTCAGCTGGCGCATTGGAGTTGGCGATTTCTGGGTGGTGAGCGGACGACCGTCGAGCGGGAAGTCGGCGTTATTAATGACGGCGGGTGGACTGAATCGGCCGATCCGTGGGACTTTGCGGATTTTGGGGCAGGACGTGGCGGAAGCGCATGAGAAAGACCGGGTGAACTGGCGTCGTCGCATTGGGTATGTTTTCGAGCACAGGGGACGGTTGTTCAGTCTTTTGAATGTGGCCCAGAACATTGCTTTGCCGATGCAGTATCATCCGGGCATGGAAGAGGCCGATATTGCGGCGCGGGTGGATGAGTTGCTCACGCTAACGGGGTTGCAGGATTACGCGGACCAGATGCCGAGCCACCTGAGCCTGAGTGTCCAGCAGCGCGTTGGTTTGGCCCGCGCGCTCGCGCTATCCTTTGAGGTGCTGTTCCTGGACAATCCGCTTTCGACGTTATCGCTCCGCGAATGTCGGTGGTGGCTGGATTTTTTGCGGCAATTGCAGGAGAGTCATCGTGCCCAGGGCAAGCCGCTGACGTTCGTGGCCAGCGCGGACGATTTTCGTGGTTGGAGCGACGTGGCGAGCCATTTTGCGGTGGTGGAAGGCGGACGCTTCCAGGTCGTTGGCGGACGCGACGAATTGTCGGCCAGCGCCGAGCCGGTCGTGCGGGAATTTCTCGTGAAGGAATTTTGATATGGCGATACAGGATTTGACTCCCCAATTGCGGACGCGGTTGCGGCGCGTCGAGAAGATCGTCGGTTTTTTCGTGCTTCTGGCGGCGCTCGTGCTGCTGGTGGGGTTTGGGTATTACCTCTATCACACTGCGCAACGCAAGGGCTGGCTCATCCCGAAGTGTCCGTACTTTACCTTCGTGCAAAGCGCTGAGGGGTTGAAAATCGGCGACCCCATCGTGCTCATGGGTTTTGAAGTTGGCAACATCACCACCATTACCGCGCAATCGCCCGCCGAGCACCGAGTATTCGTCGGCATGGAAGTTCGGCAGCCCTACTACGGTTATATTTGGTCGGATTCGAAGGTGCGCATCGCGGCTGTGGGCCTGCTGGGCGGTCGTGATTTGGAGATCACGGCGGGCGAAACGGGGATGCCGACGGTGCGGGAAGCTGGAGGGAAGATATCGGAGTTGTGGATTCACGACCACTGGGTGCCGATTGGGAAAGTGCACAAGGGAGTCCGGCTCGATCCCGATGAACAACCCTCGCTCGGCGATCGCGCACAGAAATTGGTCGGCACCGTCGAGTCGGCGCTGCCCAATATTCTTGGGCTGACCAATCAACTTTACATGGTGTTGACCAATACCGCGCAGCTTACGGCCAACGCGAACCAGATGGTTACCAACCTCACCGTCATCACCACGAACCTCCGCGACCCGCACGGGTCATTTGGCGAATGGCTCATCCCGAACGACCTGCACACAAATCTCACTGCGGTAGTCGCGAGCCTGAACGACACGATCCTGAACCTCGCCGCCATCACGAGCAACCTCAACGCCCAGGTCGAGTCGAACGACAAAATCCTCACGCAGATCTCCGGCCTGGTGGTGAACACCGACAACATGGTGCAAGGCTTGAAGAAACACTGGCTCCTGCGCGGCGTCTTCCAGAAGATGAACAGTCAGACCAACGCGCCGGCGTCAACTGCGCCACCCGTGCGACCGGCGGAACAGGGGAAGTGATTGGGATGTGCTATTTTGGAGGCAACACCGACTTGGGAGCAATGACGATGTTCGTGGTTGTTGTTGGGTGCACAACTTCTTGCTGAGTGCCACGATAGATGAGAATCTGCCGACGCGCTGGAGGTGGGCTCAGAATAACGGGGATCTCATTCTTCTGGATGAGCGAGGGATCGCGGTGAAGCTTGTCGTACGGTCCGTACGGCCACTCTTTTGGCTTGTCCGGAGCGGCGCTATCAGCAAAGACACCGGCAACCGAAAGCGAAGTAATCATCATTGCTACCAAGAGCAATTTCACGACGCATTATGTATACTAAAAGCGGGTCAAAAACTCAAGAGCCGATGGCCCCTGGCCCGGCGGATGACGGGTGTTACGGTCAGGCTCGATATACCCTCAACATCTGGTTGCCGCCGCGCTGTAGCTCGTAATGCACGCGCACGATTTCACTGTTCAATCCTTTGGAATCAAGAGCGGAACGCACCGCTGCCAGGTGCGGGGACAGCTCGCGGCGAAGCGTCAAGAGTGGGAAGAGGCGGACCTCGCCGGCAACCCGGCAGAGTTCAAGTACTGAGCGAATGTGAAAATCCTCTGAAAGCAGATCAGAATAGAGGAAGAGCAAATGGGAACAAACCGCGAGACCAAACGAGCCCGAATCGAAGGGAAGAGAAGGTAGTTCACCCGTGATGTAGCGTTGCTCGCGCAGTCCCCGCTCGTAGTCTGCCAGAAACTTCTCCATCGCAGCACGGCGATTTGCACAAAGATCGTCTGGGTGTCTCGATGGTAACTCCATGTCCAATCCTCTGGCGTAGCCCGAACCTGAGAAATCATCGGTTCCACGACTGCTTCAAACCGCGCCAAAATCTCGGAACCAGAAAACGCGTAGATTGGATCAACGGCAACCGCACGGATGTTGGACGCCGACATCTCCGCTGTGAAACTGGCAGGGCCGGCTCCACAGTCGAGCACTCCCCCTGACAAATCTTCCGCACTCAGGGAAAACATCAATTCATATTCCCGGCGAGAGCGTCCCCAAGGAACAATCTGGTCAAAGGAAACGGCCATGCATCGCAGTCAGAGTTGTGTCCCCTTGGCAAATTCAGGGGCAGGTATCGCTTAAATTATCCAGGTTCTCGTGGTCGATGGTAAAGGCAGCCGATTCTCGTCCCTCGCTTCTGCTGATCTGAATGACGAATATTGTGTCATAATCATCAGCCGGCCAGAGAGGAACTTGTGTTGAGTCGCCGCCACAGGCTTTGACCACATTTTTTGCAAAATCGTCGAGCAGAACATGCTCCCAGGCGATAAAAACGATAGCGCTTTTGTAGGCCGCTTTCTGAAGTTCGTTTTCGAGGCGTGAGATTTCTTTGGTGCCGAACTGGATATTGACAGGCAGGCCGCAGCGAATGGCGGTAGGTTCAATGGTCATTAACGGACGAAGAGGGAAGTGTCCCTGCTTCTCATCCATACCATCCACTTTTTGGGTGAGATTGGGCGCGAAAACAAACTGCGGGATGCCGTATTTTGCAAGCAACACCTTAGGTAGGGCCAGAGCGCGATTGAGGCCGCGGCAGGTTAATTGCCCAAGTCCTCCGGGTGGTTTTTCACCATGGCGGATGCAGACGATGGTTTCCACTTGCGTGGAGGTCGCAGTTGAGGGGGCCGAATTGGTTTGTGCGTCAACGCGAACGCAAATGGTAAATCCAATAAGGAACATGGTGAGTAGTATTTTCATAATTTTCCCATTAACGACGTGAACTGAGGAAGAGGGCGGAGCGTTGAGCGATACCGTATCCGGTGTACTCCGCTTCGTCGGTGACCTCTCGGACAATATCGAAGCCAGAAGGTGATTCTTGTATATCAGCCGCGGCGTCACCTTCCACTTCGAGAAGGACAATTTTCTCGGGCAGGCTTTCCACGATGTCGATGGCGCGGCTCACCGCACCTTGCTCGATGTGGTAGCGGCGCTTTTCAAGCGTAACCGACGGCAACGCGCGAAAGAGTGTCGCTTCGGCCCCCGTAAGGCAGAAGTTGGTGATCCACATCTGGCCGTCGGCATCTTTCTTCTTCTGCGTAAGCTTGTAAACGGTACTTGTGCCGTCAGAATTCACCACACGCCGCAAGCGAAGGGTTGTGTCTACAAGGTAGGCGTCGAGAATGGACACGTACTGCGAAGGAAGCGACAGCGGTTCGCCTCGCAGCAGAAAATGGCGTTCAAACTCACGCTTTGCGTATTTCATTGTGTGCGTGGTGAACATATTGGCGTTGGGCTTTGGGAGGCGCAAGTCGAAAGGTTGCGGGCACTGCGCGTCTTTTCCTCTGGACATCGTATTTCGATAGTGATAGGATGTGGCATGTCTTTCGACATGGAAATCTACAGTGGCGGCGTGACAATATGGCGTGATTCTCTACTGCGAAGACGCCACGGGAGGCAAGAAGAGGGGCCCGTATACGTTTCTGCGAAACGAACCCAATTTATTTCCGCATGTTTTCTGATGTATCACACGTATCAACAGTTATTTATGACGTTTGCAGTCGAATTTGCAAATGGGTTCGTTCTGGAAAAACGAACCCATTTTGGAGGTCTTTTTGAGGAAAAATCACCCAATGTTCCCATCAAATCATACGCCGGCGGACCGCGGCAGCCCCATAGGTTCGGAATGACTTTTGAGGCTGACTGACTGTAGAGTGCGACCCGCATCATGATGAAATCCAAAGCGTGGCTTCCGTACGTCGTGCCAATGGCGATTTACTCCGCGTTCCTGCTAGTGCAGACGAACGCGAACTTGTTATGGGTTTATCCGGCAAAGGTCATCGCGGTGGCGGTTGCGCTGATTTACTTTCGCAAGGAGTACGAGGAGTTGCGGCCGGGATTTTCCCTGCTGGCGGTCATCGTCGGACTGGTGGCGATAGCGATCTGGATTGGCATCGATCCGTATTATCCGAAGCACGGCAGCGGGGCAGTGTTCGATCCGACGATCCTCTCATCGCTGGCGCAGCGGAACATGTTCCTTACGTTTCGCGTTCTGGGTGCGGTGATCGTGGTGCCGGTGATGGAGGAATTGTTCTGGCGCGCGTTCCTGATTCGCTGGCTGGTGAAGGAGGATTTCAAGAGCGTGCCGGTCGGCACGTTCACCGGACTATCGTTCGTGGTGACGGTGGCCCTGTTCGGGGCGGAGCACAACGAGTGGCTGGCGGGGCTGGTCTGCGGGGCGCTGTACAATTGGCTCTACTACAAACGCAAGGACGTCTTTTCCTGCGTCATCGCGCATGCCGTGAGCAACGCGGCGCTGGCGGCGTGGGTCTTGTCCCGCGGCGATTGGAAATTCTGGTGAGTTGAACATGAAACCGGAGCGTAGCGTGGACGGAGCGGTGCAGCCGACGCAGGGCCCGTCGAATCGACTTCTCATTTACTTGCTACTCGCGGTTTCCTTGGTTTCGCTCTGGGTCTTTCGGCCCGTGCTCGCCAACGGTTTTGTCAATTGGGACGACCAGATCTACCTCGCGGAGTTGGCGCGGATGGGGAGATTCTCGTGGTCATCGCTGTGCTGGATGTGGACATCGCTGCAGCCGTTTTATCTCCAGCCGATCGCGTGGATGACGCATTTGGCGGACTACCAGGTTTGGGGAATGACAGCCGCCGGGCATCACGCGACAAATTGGATATTGCACGGCATTTACGTCGCGCTCGTGGGGACTTTGGTATGGCTGCTGACCGGGGCGGTGAGAGATGTTCGGACGCCGGAACGGCTGGCGATGAGCGCGGGAATCGCGCTGGTTTGCGGGATTCATCCCTTGCAGGTGGAATCGGTGTCTTGGCTGGCCGAGCGCAACGGATCGCTGTGCGCGATGTGGATGGTGGCGGCGTTGTGCGCGTACGTGCGCGCCGTCGGCAGCGGCGGCAAACCAAAACGCGGTTGGTGGTGGACGACCGTCGTGCTGCAGGCGGTCGCGCTCCTGACGAAACCGGTAGCGGTAAGTCTGCCGCTGGTGATGCTCGCGTTGGATTTTTTTCCGTTGCGCCGGCACGCGGAACGCCGCTGGTGGCTTTTGCTTAGGGGAAAATGGCTGATGATTGTCCTGAGCGCCGCCGCAGCCGTGGGAGCGGTCGCGGCGCAGGAGCACCTGGAAGGATTGGTCGAGTACACGTTTTGGGCGCGGGTGTTGGTGGCGACACGGGGCGTGGTCTTCTACCTGTGGAAACTGGTTTGGCCCGCGTGGCTCTCGCCATTTTATCCGTTGAATGGCCAGATTAGTTTGCACAGCGAGGAGTTTCTCGTGCCGCTGTTGTTTTGCATGGTCGTCACGGTCGTGGCGGTGTGGCAACGAGAGAGGATGCCGGTGCTGGTAGCGGCATGGTGGAGTTACCTCGCCCTGCTCGGGCCCGTGTTGGGATTGTTACAGGTGGGCGGCCAGGCAGTGGCTGACCGCTATGCGTACCTCGCGATGGTGCCGGTATTGATCGCATTCAGCAGCGGAATCTTATGGTTATGGCGGCGCGGTCCGTTGCTGTTTAAGGCCACCCTGTCGGTGACGATAGGGTTATGGCTGGTTTTTCTTGGAATGCGGACGCGCCAACAGATTGGCGTGTGGCGGGACGACCTATCGTTGTGGGGTGAGGTGCTCGCGGATTTTCCCAATGATCCGCTGGCGAATTACAATGCCGCGATGGCACTGCTGAAAACGGGGCACCTGACGGAAGCTCGCGTGACTGCCGAGCGCGCCGTGAACTATTCCGATCCCCACACGCCGCAACTGCCGATGGCGCGCGCGACACTGGGAGCGATTTATCTCAAGACCCACGCGTACGACCTGGCTGTCGAGCAACTCCAGCAGGCCGTCAAAGGGAATGGGACGTTGTGGGCGGCGCGATATAACCTGGCTTGCACTTATGCGCGGCTGGGTCGGCTGGCGGAGGCCTATGATGAATTGCAGGCGGTGATCGCGGCGCAACCGGAGTACGCAACGTTGGCGACGCGTGATGGCGAGCTAAGCTCGCTGCGCGCCGACCCCGCGTACGAGGGGCGGTTTATCGCGTTAATCGGCGGCAAAGGAAGATGACGATTGCGCAGTGGCGAGTTATAGTGAGCCATGGGAATACCGACCCGGTTGATTGATTTTTTGGACGAGAGCAAGATGCGTTACGAGGTTTTGCATCACCCCGAGGCCTTCACCTCACACGAACTCGCGGCGATCGAGCACGTGAAAGGAAAAGACCGCGCCAAAGTGGTGATGGTCAAGAGTGGCGAGGAATTGCTCATGGCGGTGCTGCCGACGGACCGCCGTATCGACCTGGAAAAACTTGGCAAGATCACGGGCCGGCCGACGGCGGTGGCTGTGGAAGCGGAGTTCAAGGCGCTATTCCCCGATTGCGCCATCGGCACGATGCCACCCTTCGGTCACTTGTACGGTGTCGCGACCTACCTGGATCGGGGCGTCGCCGATGCCGACAAGCTGGTGTTTGAGGCGGGCACCCACAGCGACGCGATCAAAATGAAATACGTCGATTACGTTCGGCTGGCGAAACCGATCCTGGCGGACTTCGCAGTGAAATTGAGCAGCGGGCAGCCGGCGGCATCAAGCTGATTCTCCCCGGCCGAGAGAGGATCAATGTGGGCCGCTCGTCTCACGGAGTCTCTGCGCTTCCGCGAGTTGGCGCCGGGCTTCCTCATGCAGTCCCTGCCGGTCCAACACTTCCGCCAGTTCGCTGTGCACCTCGGGTGCATCCGGGTTGAGACGCACCGCCTCACGGAAATGATCGGCGGCATGAACCAAATCCCCGCGGCTGGCCAGGATCACTGCCAGGTTATTGTGGGCCTTGAACGCGGTTGGATCCGCGCGCAATGCGGCCGTGTAGGCGGCGATGGCGTCATCCGCACGTCCCAGTTTGAGGAACAGATTGCCGAGATTGATCTGGCTGTGGGCGTTATGGGGATCAAATCGCGCCGCGTTGATGTAGTGTGAGATGGCCTCGGCCTCGTGGCCGCTCTCAACCAGCAAATTGGCGAGGTTGTAGTGGGCCGTCGCGTTCCTCGGGTCGAGCCGCAGCACTTCCCTAAACTGTGTGATGGCTCCCTCGCGCTCGCCCATGCGGGTGAGTAATTGGGCCAGATTGAAGCGCGCAGTTTGCTCGTCCGGATTAATTGCGAGCGCGGCCGCGTAATGCTCCAAGGCAGCCTGCTGATCGCCCCGACCCGCCAACATGTCGGCCAAGATCCCATGGGCGGGGGCGTGGTTGGGTGCGTGACGGAGCGTCTCCTGCAATTCAGCGATCGCTTGGTTCGTTGCCCCACTCATCGCCAGTGCGCTCGCCAGGTTGCAGCGCAAATCTGGCTCGTTCGGGTCGATGAGCAACGCGTCGATAAAATGGGGAATGGCCTCTTTCGGACGGTCGTCGTCCAGCAAGGCGAGGCCAAGATTGGCGTGACCGCGGTAGCTATCCGGGTACTTGGCAACTACATCGGCCCAGATGGATTCCGCGCTATGATACTGCGCGTTTCTTTGGACCGTGGCCAGACCGAGAGCGAGCGTCAATCCCATCACCAACCCGGCTTGCAGCCAAGTGCGGACGTGGTCGGGCCAGCCCAATCGAGCCCAGAGATTTCGGCAAAGACGATCTCCGCCTCCCAGCACGACGGCGATTACCGCCACCAGCGGCAGATACATTCTCCGCTCGGTTGCGGGCTCCGTCGGTAAAGGCAAAAAACTGGACGTCGGCCCCAGTAGGAGGAAGAACCATGCGCTCCAGAATCCCCACCACCAACGGCGGCGGATTGCCCACACGGTACCGGCGAGCAGTGCCGCCAATAGTCCCGCTGACGGCAGTGCGACAGCGAGGGCCGTTTTCCGAGGCCAGTCCGAATAATCCAGCACCAGCCCCTGCGGCCAAACCGCCAGCCGCAAGTAATGCGCCACCACCGTCCATTGCATTTTGAAATAGCTCCACGCGGACAGGGTGTCCACGGTGAGGCCTGACTTCACCTTCAGGTTGGTCGTCATCAGCAGAGACGCGAGCACGACCCAACTCGCGATCAGGCCCGCGTATAGTTCCCGACGCTCGCGCAACGCAGCGCGCCACGAGCGAGCCACGAAAATGGAATCGTAGGTAAGGACGAGCACCGGAGTCACCACCATGACCTCCTTCGTGCCCATCCCGAGCGTGCAGGCCATAATCACCGCGCCGAACCAGACCACCTTGTGTGGGGACTCAATCCCGCGAGTGAAGCAGTACAAGGTCAACAAAAGAAACAGCGCCATCAGCAGCTCTGTCCGCTGCAACACGTACGTCACGCTCTCGGTGACCAACGGATGCAGCATCCATAGAACCGCTACGGCATACGCGACCCACAGCGTCCGGCTCGGCCCGTCTTGGTCGGATGGCTTGCTCCCCTGCGCGCGTCGCACGACACCGAAGACCAGCAGCGCATTGAGGAAATGGATCGTTAGATTGAAGAGGTGCCAGCCCATCACGTCGTAGCCCCCGATGGCGTAGTTGACCGCCAGGGACAGGCTGATCAACGGCCGCCCCACCAGCATGGGAAGATCGCTGGCGATCACCCCCGACAGCGGCCAGAGCCGACGGATAGCGGGATTCTGCCTGATGCTCGCGAGATCGTCAAAGATGAAGGGAACGTGAAACGTGTTGTGGTAGGTAGCAGCGCACAACAGCGCCAGAACCACGGGCATCCACCAGCGGAATTTCCTCATCAGCGCCTTGCGTCACACTCTCGAACAAACGTTGTTGTACCGAGGAGGGTAGACTGCATTTGCTTTGTAGCAGCCCGCATTCTAAGATTCAAGTCACAATGAAAGGCCAGAGTATCTCCATCCGGTTATGAACCAACTCGACATTTCAGAATTTTTACGAGACGAGACCTTGCGGCGGTCTGAGTTTCCGGTGTGTGATGGGAAGGTTTTTCTTGCGCATGCGGGTGTAAGCCCGTTGCCGCGACGGGTGGTGGACGCGATGAAGCAATACGTCGAGGCGTGCGCCCACGACCACCAGGAGAATGTTTTGCCGGACGAAGTGGTGAGCGAAACGCGGGTGTTGGCCGCGCGACTCATTGAAGCTGGGGAAGGGGAGATCGCGTTTGTTGGGTCGACATCGATGGGACTGGCAATGGTGGCGGCCGGTTTGCCCTGGGAGCGCGGCGACAACGTGGTGTGCTACCGCGACGATTATCCCGCCAACGTGTATCCGTGGATGGATTTGGCGCGGCGCGGCGTGGAGACGCGATTTGTCGAGGCGACGCCGTTGGGGAATGTGACGGTCGAGGACGTGGAGCGGGTGGTAGACAAGAAAACGAAGCTCGTGTCGCTGGCCAGCGTGCATTTCCAGACCGGTTGGCGGTTGGACGTTGATCGAATTGGTCGTTTCCTCCGGAAACGGGGAGTTTTGTTTTGCCTGGACGGGATCCAGAGTTTCGGGGCCCTGCGGACATCGATGAAGTTTGTCGATTTCGCCGCGGCGGACGCGCACAAGTGGTTGTTGGGACCGCTGGGGACGGCGATCTTCTACGTGCGCCGGGAGCACTTCGAGCGTTTTCATCCGCCACTCGTCGGGTGGAACAACGCGTCGAGTCCAAACTTTATTGCGCAGGAATCCCTGGCGTTCAAGCGCGACGCGCGCCGCTACGAACCGGGGAGCCTGAACCTGGCGGGGATCGTGGGGTTGCGGGCGGCGTTGCAATTGATCCATGAGTATGGCATTGAGCCGATCGAGGCACGTGTGCTCGCGTTGGCGGAGTGGGCGATTGCGTGCGCGGCGAAGGCCGGGTTCTCAGTTCTCGGTGCGGCGGAAGGGAAGGGGCTCTCAGGGATTGTTTCACTCGTGGCGGAAGGCCGGGATGTCACGAAAATGCACGCGAAATTGGAGGTGGCGCAGGTGGTTACTTCTCTCCGCTATTGCCGGGACGGGAGACAATGCTTGCGCCTGTCGCCGCATTTCTACAACACTAAAGAAGAGATCGCGGGGTTGTTTGCGCAAATTTAGCGCAGTAGGAATTTTCAATGCAACTCATTGAGAACAAGAAGATAGCGCTTGCGGCCGAGTATCCACTTGGCGCAACGGTGAAAGTTTATCGGTTGACAGACGGTGTGATCACTGTTAGTCTGGTTCGGTAATTGATGGCGATACCCGTCGCGAAGCGGGGCGGTCCCGAGAGGCGCGGGGAGGGGCACACATTCCAAACCAATAGTACGGAGGCATTACCAACAACATGAGACGGTTAACTAGAATCAAGATCAGCGGTTTCACATTGATTGAACTGCTGGTCGTCATCGCAATTATCGGGATTCTGGCAGCGATGCTGCTGCCGGCACTCAATCAAGCTCGCGAAAAGGCGCGTCGCGCCAATTGCTTGAGCAACCTCAAGCAGATCGGCTTGGGTATCGCCATGTATGCGGATAACTACAACGGTCGCGTGCCGTGTGACAATACGACCGCCGGTGTCACCACTCTGGGCGGTTCGCTTAACCTGTTGAGCAACACGATCACTTCTGCAAAGATCTTTACTTGCCCGAGTGACAGCGCCAGGAAGTTGACGGCGTCCTATCCGCTGGACACCAAAATGTCCGGCGGCAACTTGCAGATCAGCTACGCCTACTGCCCCTTCATCATCTGGCAGGATCAACCGGATTCGGTCCTCGCGCTGGATCGTATGGCGAGTACTACAGCCGTCGGCTATACAAAGGGCGCCAAGTGGCTCACCGTCGGCGGTGTTGGTATGCCCGCGCCTCACAAAGATGCTGGCGGCAACGTCCTGTACAACGACGGTCATGTGGCTTGGAATAACAGCCTGTCAACTGTTGTGGGTGTGAACAGCACAGTAAACGTCATCACTGACGACTAATACGAGAATCATCACGAAAGAACCTCGACGCTCCGGTGTCGAGGTTCTTTTTTTTGCTAACAGTTGGGGGAGCATCCTGTTAACAATTGGGTTGGGCGTACAACCCAGCGAGGATACTTCATCTATCTGTGGCTGAGCATGCGACAGGGCGGAAAACGATACCCGGCAACTTGCTGCTGGTCCTTCTGATTGGTCTGCCCGCGCTCAGCTACCCCCTGAGTTGGCTTCCTAAATCCTGGGCGCACTTCCGTTATGACTGCACGCTACCATTGCCGGAGATGGTTCTCGCGGCAGGATTGTTTGCCTCAATCGGGCTGCTTCTCCGCCCAAGTGCCAGGGCCGAAACCGTAGAAGGAACGGCGGTCGCCTTTTTGCCTTGCGCTGCTATTTTGCCTCTGTTGGCGGTCGTGCTGAGCGCCGTTGCGTCCACTCGATTCAGTGAACATCCCCAGTTTGGATTGGGGTTCCTGCCCCGGCTGGCGGGGAATCTGGCAATCTTCCTGTTGGCCGCGCGTGCGCCAAAAGACCGCCTGCCGGAACTGTGCCGTTGGTGGATATTCGCAGCCGTCATTGTGGCGGGAAACGGTCTGCTGCGATTGGGCTCGGAACCGGAGTTCATTTCCACGCTGGGGAACTGGGATTTCCTTGGGACATATCTTGCCGCGTCGCTCGCCATCATGATTTCGTGCGGCGGCAGGTGGTCGGTTTTGGCAAGCTTGATCGTCATCGGCGCGATGTGCTTCTGTCGCTCGCGCGGGGCTTGGTTGGCGCTGGGGGCCGTGAGTCTATTGTCATTCCTGAGCTTCCGAAATCGATTCTTTCAACGGTGGCAGACGCGCGCCGTTGTCGTCGTGGTGGTCTTCGCGGGCGCTGCCCTCCTGGCTCGTTCGTATGTCCAGCGACAGTGGCGGACGGATGTGCGGCCTGTGATCTGGAAGGCAACGCTGGACATGATTGCCGCGCGACCGCTGCTGGGGCACGGATTGGGAACCTATGTCGTGGCGTATCCAAAGTACCGTTTGCCAGAATACTTTCTGCGGCCAAAAGCTACCAACGTCACAGATCATGCGCACAATGAGTTGCTGGAGATCGCGGCCGAGCAGGGCCTGATTGGGCTGGCCGCCACGCTGTGGCTTTGGGCAACGGCGGTGTCGTGCGGCTTTCGGGCCTCCCGTCGATTGGATGGTGCCGATCGTCGCTGCTTGTGGGGGATGTTCGGGGCCATGCTCGTGCTGATGCTGCACGGGTTGGTGGACGTGGATTTGCGGTACCTGCCGAACCAGAGCCTCCTGTGGCTGTCGATGGGCCTGGTCGTGGGTGCGGATGCGGCGCCATCGTGCTGGCGTCGGATCACGATTTACCCCCGGCCAGTTCGCTGGTGTGCCGCCGGGGTCTGTCTCATCTTCGGAGTGTGGATCACTGTGGCGGACGTCCTTCGCCCGGTGTCGGCCGACCTGCAGGACCGCCAGGCGCGAATCGCCGAAGAGCGCGGCGATTTGCCCGCGGCGGTGCAACACTCGTGGAATGCTCTCCATCTCGATCCGTTTCGTTTGCGCACGCGCTACCTGCTCGCCGGTGCGCTCTCGCGCTTGCCGGAGCCGGAGGCGCAAGAAATGGCGATCGGGCAATGCCAGCGGATTGAAGAACTCGCGCCCGATTACGCGGATGTGACCTACAACCTCGGTCAGTTGCTCCGGCTGGCCAGTCACCCGGCGGAAGCGGTCACGTATTTGCGTCGTGCCGTGGAGATCAACCCAAACAATGTGGAACGGAGGATCGCTCTGGCCGCAGCGTTGCACGAGTTGGGGCAGAACGACGAAGCCTTGCAGCAACTGGATCGTGTCCTGCAACTGCAGCCCCACAATCCGGAAGCTTGGGATCTGCGCCAGAAGATGCAGGCGGAGCCCCGCTTATGACCGGTGCCCTGCTCAATACAGCCACGGTGCTGGCAGGCGGCAGTGTGGGCCTGATATTTAAATCGCGGCTACCCGAGCGAGCACAGACCGCGGCACTCCGCATCCTCGGTGCTGTCACGCTGGCGCTTGGTGCGAAGATGGTCATCGAAACCCGTAACGTATTGGTATTGGTAGCGGCGCTGGCCGGCGGGGTCGCCACGGGATCGCTTCTCCGGATCCAGTCGCGGCTCGAACGCGCGGCGCAACGGATCCAGCAGCGGTTCGTGCGCGGCGCTGGATCATCGAGGGTTGCGGAAGGATTTGTAGCGGCGAGCCTGCTGTTTTGCGTGGGGCCGATGACGATTATTGGCTCGCTGAAAGACGGGCTGACGGGTGACTACCGGTTGATCGCCGTGAAATCAATGATGGACGGGGTGGCGGCCCTGGCGTTCGCGGCCAGCACTGGTTGGGGAGTATTGCTGAGCGCGGTGACGGTGCTCATCGTGCAGGGCGGCATCACGCTCGGCGCGCGGGCGCTGAGCGGGTTCTTCACACCGCCGCTGATTGCCGAGACGAGCGCCGTCGGCGGGGCGCTGGTCCTGTGCATCGGGCTCGGATTGACGGGTATCAAGAAGTTGCCGGTGGCTGATTACCTGCCCGCGATCATTTACGCCCCGCTGTTGTCCCGCCTGCTGCAACTCTTTTGACATTCGCGACCGCGACCGCTACTCTGGTATACGCGAAGGAACCATGAGGGTCGCAATTCCAAAAAAGACGGTCTATCGGCTCAGCGTATATCTGCGTTGCCTGGAGCGACTTGCTGAGAACGGCGTCCAGACCGCGTCAAGCCACGCGCTCGCGCAGGCGGCCGGCGTCAAGCCGACGCAGTTGCGCAAGGACCTGACGAGCTTCGGTCATTTCGGCACGCGCGGACTCGGCTACAATGTGGTGACGCTGCGCGAGAAGATCGCCGAGGTGCTGGGCCGTACGCAGCTTCAGCCCGTCGTGCTCGTCGGTGTCGGACATCTCGGTTCGGCGTTACTGGCCTACAAGGGGTTTGAAAAAGAGAGCTTCGAGATTGTCGCCGGTTTCGATGTCGATGTGAAGCGCAAGCGGCGCAAGACCTACAGTCAGCCGATCCTGTCCCTGGATAAACTGGAAAACTTCGTCCGCCCGCGCAAGATCCGCATGGGCATTATTACGGTGCCGACGTCCGCTGCGCAGGACGTGGCGAACCGTCTCGTGGCCGCGGGCGTGAACGCGATCCTCAATTTTTCCCCCATCGTCCTGCGCGTGCCGAACAACGTCGTCATCAGCAACGTCAACCTCGCCATCGAATTGGAAAACCTCAGCTACTTCCGCTCGCTCGCCGAGGGCTAGGGAGGTGAGAACCATGACGGCTGAACCAGCGACTGGTCGGCCCCCCGGAACGAAGACTCCTTTCGGGACGTCCGATTGGTTGTTGGCGTTCCTCTTGGTCGCGTCGACTTTCCTGGCTTACCTGCCGGCGTGGCGCGGCCTGCCGATTTGGGATGACGGGTCGTACATTACGCGAGCGAAATTCGGCTCGTTGAACGGCCTGCGGCGGATGTGGTTTGAGCCCGGGACCACGGAACACTACTATCCATTGCTCGACACGGTCTTCTGGATCGAGACAAAACTTTGGGGTGGTTCCACGTTGGGTTACCACCTTGTTAGCATCGCGTGCCACGCCGTCGGGGCGTTGTTGGTTCTTGCCATACTTCGGCGCTTGCAGTTGAGGGGGGCTTGGTTGGCGGCGGCAATCTTCGCGCTCCATCCCGTGAACGTCGAATCCGTGGCTTGGATTAGCGAACTGAAGAATACGATGTCAGGGGCTTTCTATCTCGGCGCGACGCTGGCGTATCTAGAATTCGACGAAACAGGAAGCCAGTCATGGTTCGCTCTGACTGCCGTGTTGTTTCTGTCCGCACTGCTGAGTAAGACCACCACGGTCGTCTGGCCGCTTGGGATGCTGGTGATTGTGTGGTGGAAACGCGGTCGACTTTCTTGGAAGCGGAACGTGCTGCCCCTGGTCCCCTTGTTGGTACTCGCCGCGCTGGACGGATACGCGACCGTTTGGGTAGATCGCCGGGCTATGTCTGGAGCGATCACACAATTGCAGTTCACGCTGATCCAGCGGTTTGTCATCGCTGGTCACGCTTGTTGGTTCTACATTGGCAAGCTGCTCTGGCCCGTCAACTTATGCCCCATTTATCCCCGTTGGCAATTGGATCATATGACGACCGTGGATTACCTGTGTCCCGCGGGCGTGTTGGCGTTGTTGACTGGACTGTGGTTCCTCCGCAACAGCACTCGCGCGCCGTTCGCCGCAGTGCTGTTCTTCATTGTCACGCTTTCCCCAGTTCTCAGCCTGATTCCGTTCTCTTATTTTCAGTTTTCTTTCGTGGCCGATCACTTCCAATACCTGGCAAGCTTGGGCATCATCACGCTGGTGGCGGCTGGTACTGTGCGACTCACGGAGACCTGGCGATTTTTCTCCCGTCCCGTGTGGATCAGTCTCGGTGTTGCTTTGCCGGCGGCGTTGGCAGGACTGACATGGCGTCACAGTTTGGCATATACGGATTTGGAGAGGTTTGCCCGTACCACGCTGGCGCAAAACCCAGATTGCTGGGCGGCCCACGACTTTCTGGGCGTGGCACTTGTTTCTCAGGGAAAAACGGCGGAAGCGATCGATCACTTTGACCGGGCACTCGAGGGGAACCCCAGGTATGCTCTGGGGCACTACAATCTCGGGTGTGTCCTGGCCTCCCAAGGAAATTTCCCCGCGGCGATCCAGCAGTACAGGCAGGCTTTATTGTTGCAACCCAGCCTTGCCCGGGCTCACTACAATCTCGGGTGTGCTCTGGCCTACCTGGGGGATTTTCCTGAAGCCATCCAGCAGTATGAACAGGCCCTTCAACTAAATCCCGACGCATCCAACGCGCCCGAGGTCCACAACAATCTCGGGATCGCGTTGGCTTCCTCCGGAAAACCCGATGAGGCCATCGAGCATTTTCAGCAAGCCGTGCGATTGCGGGCAGCGTTCGCGGATGCCCACGCCAATCTGGGTCACGCCCTGAGCGACCAAAAGAGATTTGGAGAAGCCATTAAGCACTACGAGTTGGCGGTACAGCTTGCGCCCGACTCCGCCAGTTCCTGCGAGGAACTATCTCGGCTGCTGCTCCTGCGGGAAGGCGGAATCGCGGCAGATTTCGCACGCGCCGTTCAACTGGCCGAACGAGCCTGCCAGTTGACGGAGAACCGTCGGCCAGTCTGTCTCGATACCTTGGCCGCCGCGTATGCTGCCGCTCATCGGTTTGCGGACGCCACGGGGACAGCAAAAGAGGCGCTCAAACTGGCAGAGGCAGGCGGACAAACAAATTTATCTGCGGAGATACAAGATCACTTGAAGCTCTATCAGGATGGTCTCTCTCGTGAAAGCTCCAGCCCAGCACACGCACTCGGTCGTTGAAGCGCCCGGACTCCCGCATCAGTCATTTGGCGTTTGTTCGCCGAGAGCTCGGGCGCGGCTGGTGGATTTTAGCCCAGGTTGTCGCGGTGCCATTACGCCCGTTTGACGCGGGTGCCGTCGTTGTCGGCGATGAGGATGTGGGTCTCGCAGCGGATTTGTTGTTTGGCGAACACATTCGCCATGGCTTCGGCGACGGCTTTCTCTTTTTGCTCCGCGAGGCACATGATCGATGCGCCGCTGCCGCTAAGCCAGCCGGCGAGCGCGCCGGCTTCCACGCCGCCGGCGATCACCTCATCGAGCATGGGAATGAGTTTCTTGCGATAGGGTTGGTGGAGCTTGTCGTCGAACAAGCCGCGCAACAGGGAGTAGTCGCCCGTGGCGAAAATCGAAGTGATCAGGGCGACACGGTTCAGGTTCTCGACGGCGTCCCGCAGCGGTACCATCTTCGGCAGCAGGGCGCGGGCTTTCTCGGTGGAGACCTCGTACTCGGGAACGCAGACGACGAACTTCAGCGCGGGCGGAACATTGAAGCGGCGGTAGCGCACTGTGCCGTTGATCATCGCCGAGACGACGAACCCGCCGAACAGCGCGGGTGCCGCGTTATCGGGGTGATGCTCGAGTGCGGTGACCAGATCGAGCAACTCTGTGTCGCCGAGCGGACGGTCATTGAGTTCGTTGAGGGCGAAAACGATGCCCAGGCGCACGGTCACGCTGGAGCCAAGACCACTGGAGACGGGCACATCGCCTTTGACCTCAATCTGGAGGCCGTGCGGCTTTCCCTTGCTGCGGCGGAAAAAGGCATCCACTGCTTCCCGTGCCATGGCATTGGCGGAGGCTGATCCTTTCTGGCCGTCAATGCGCTCGACGGTTAGCGTGTCGGTCTCACGTATGGAAACCTGATTATGCAATTTCAGCGCGATGCCGAGCGTGTCGAAGCCGGGACCGAGGTTGGCGGTCGTGGCCGGCACGCGAACAGTGACTGAAGGCTTTCTCACAGAGACGCGATATTGCATGGCGCAACGAGCCAAGTCAAGTGGCAGCGGCACTGAAGCGAAATATCGGGCCGCTTACACAACTTTGGAGGGCTGTGCTGCCGCATTGATGATTCCACGAAGGCGCCTTTTCCTGCGGTATTCCTCTTTTTGAGATTTTCCGCCGGTACCGAACATCAAGGTTTCCTTGATTTTGCGCCACAAAATCGAGGTTGGCATACCCACTGCTATCTAGCCTGTCAGTCAGGCGTTCCGCAGAGGCAGGATTGAAAGATGAGCGAGACCAATAAACAGGACATCTACCGAGTACTGATAGTGGATGAGGATGCTGCCATGCGCGAACTACTCGCGGAATTGCTTCGCGCGCCGAACCGTAGCGTGGAAGTGCGCGATGGCGCTCGCACCGCACTGGAGTTCTTGCAGCATAATCCCATCGATGTCGCGTTTGTCGAGGCGGCGTTGACGGGCGCATCCGCCCAGCATCTGGCGGACAGAATCAAGAAACTCTGCCCGCACGCCCAGGTCGTCATCTGTGCCGGCCGATTGTCGCAACCGTGGGACAGCGCCGGCCGCACTCGCAAGGGTGAGCGTGTCCTGCGGCAACCATTCAATTTTGGCGAGGCTCTCGAGCTCGCCGATTCGTGTAAGACAGAGTGAAAATGAACTCGATCTCGATTAGGGCGCTGGATCTAGGGTTGGCTGTGAAACAGGCTGCGCGGGATGTGCAGGAAAAACCGTTCATAGCGGACCAGCGCCTCTTTTTTTGGGACATTGCCGAAGGCCTGCGAAGCCTCGGACTGTCCGCTCGCGACGGGTTGAGAGTCAACTGTTCGAATCCCCCCAACGCCATCAAGGTCGGCGCCTCCTCCGACCGAAGAACAGCTTGATCTCTCAACCCGCGCGCGCGGCAGCTCTTCTGCCGCCGTGCCGCTGAGAGAACTCCACCGCCTGCTTGCTTTTCCACCCGTCTACGTTATATTCGCTTTGCCATAACACGGCACCATTCATGGGGGCGAAACGGTCTCGACTTTGTGGGGTGAGCGTGAGCGGCATGCCGAGGTTGTCAGGAGGCCTCGTTAAAAACCTGGCAAAAACATAACTGCGAATCACGAACTCGCACTCGCGGCTTAATTGTCCGCGACGTTCCGCCTGCGACACCTGCTAGTGGGGTCGGAACGACGATAGCAGGTTAGTCTGTGGATGTTGTCTTCAGATCCATGGATGAAATAATAACTGGGGGCTGGCGCGGCGGGTGGCCTGTCCATTGGCAGCACGCCGGGCGAGACTCAAAGATGGAATAAGCATGTAGTCACTTGCGTGCGCTTTGCAGAGGACGTGGGTTCAACTCCCACCGCCTCCACCACTTTGAACTTGGTGTGAAATCATCGACCGCGCTCGGCGCGGCAACGGTGGTTTCAGCCAAGAAATTCCAGGGTTTTCTGAACGTAACAGTTAAGGTCTGCTCGCGTAAAAGGCGGTTCGAGCCGACCTTTTTAAGGAACCCTTTCATTTCTAACCAGTTTTGGTCAGCCAGCCATTCTTCGGCCTTGTTTGCCTCAAAAAGCCAGTTTTTGAGGGGTTCGAGCCGATGTGCATCGTTTGACTCCAAAGTGGTGATTTGGCCCTCCAAATCGACTTTTCGGGGCACAAGGGGGTTTTTGAGTTCCTTGAACTCCTCAATATCGAGTGACCCGTCGGCAAAGCCGTTGTTGATGCGGTCGATCTTGGTTTTGATCGCCGCCAATTCGGCTTTGAGTCGGTCGATCTGTATTTGCCTCCGTGCCGTCTCCTCGGCTTCCCATGTCTCAACTCTGGCGAGAAACCGTTCCTTCCATTCGAGGGGCAGGGCGACTAGCTGCGTGTTCCGCTTAACTTCATCGGCGAACGTGTCTTTGCGAATGTACGAGCGGTCTTCGCAATGCACTTTCTTGTTCTTGTGAGTGCAGCGGTAGTAGTCGAAGCGAAGGCCGCTCTTTTTGAGATGCCGTTCGCCGGTGATACAATGGCCGCAGGAACCGCAGGTAGCGAAATTCAGGAAGAGAAATCCTTTGTCGTCGCGATGCTTGCGAGGCTTCGCGACGGCAACAAGCGCTTCTTGAATTTGATCGAAGGTTTTCTTCGAAATCATGGGCAGGTGCACGCCGTGGTGCACTTCGCCCTTGTGTAGAAAAACGCCATAGTAGAAGTGGCAGCGGAGCAGATTGCCGATGGAAGAAAGTCTGAGCGGCTTGCCGTTCTGTCGGCCTAGAATGCCAAGCTTCGTCGCTTCCTTCTGGATGGCGGTGAGCGAGTACTCGCCTGTGGCGAAAAGCTCCAAGAGCCGCTTCATCTTGGGGAAATGCTCTGGATGGGGTTCGATGGTGCGGAGGCGTGGTTCATTATAATAGCCAAGTGGTGCTCTGCCGGACCAGACGCCGCGCCGGACCTTCTCGCGAATACCCCTGCGGATGTTCACAGAGAGATCGCGGACATATTGGTTCGCCATGCCGAGTTCAACTGCTATCATGAGCACGTTGTCGGATGGCAGGTACGTTCTTTCAAAGGCGCGGATTTCTTGAATGACGCCACGCTGGAGCAACCCGATGATCTTTCCCCCGTCATCGAAGTTGCGAGCGAGTCTGTCGAGCTTCCACGAGAGAATGGCGTTTGCCTCGCCGCGTTCGATGCGGCGGAGCATGTCGTTGAAGATTGTTCTGCCAGGCTCCTTGGCGCTCCGGCTTTCGGTAAATGTTTCGGCGATCACCAAGCCGTTTTGCCGGGCGATGATGTTCAATTCGGAAAGCTGGGCCTCGATGGAAAGAATTTGTCGGTCTTCATCCTCCGTCGATTTGCGGGCGTATACGAAGTATTTCAGCATGGATATATTCTAGCAGGTTACATAAATAATTGCGATAACAAAATGAAGCGTCAGAAACATTTTACAATGCCGAAAGCTTTGCTCAAGAAACTGCGGGGTAATTCCTCGTCGGAGCGCCTTCTTCATCGCCTGCATGCTGTCGCGCTCGTCTCAAGTGGGCTTTCGGCTAGTGAAGTCGGGCTAATCTACGGCGATTCTCCCCGCGCCGTGGCATATTGGATGACTCAATATCTGAAGTGTGGTCTCGAAGGATTGGAGGAGGAGTCACGCCCTGGCCGCCCGGCGCGGTTCAAGCCGTCGCAAATGAAGAAGTTGCAAAATTTTGTGGAACAATCTCGTAAGAGATCACAAGTCGTTAATACGAACACCCTCTCCAAGTATATCAAAGAAGAGTTCGGCATTTCGCTTACTATCCGTCAGTGTTGGCGGATTCTGAAACGATTGGAATGAGTGCGTGAGGTAATTGTCGGGTGTTTCTTCAGGCTCGACGGTGCGCATGCGGCGCCAGCAGTGAAGCTGGTCCCGCCTTTTACGCGAGCAGACCTTAACTGTTACGTTCAGAAAACCCTGGAATTTCTTGGCTGAAACCACCGTTGCCGCGCCGAGCGCGGTCGATGATTTCACACCAAGTTCAAAGTGGTGGTGCCTCTTGGACAAAGTTCGAACATTTTTTGATGAAAATCCAGTCTGATTTGGGTATCCCCACACCCTTCCCCACTGTGGGGAGGGGTGCTGATCCCAGATGAGTCAATGTTTACAACGGTTTCGTCGTGGTTCACCCCTCTTTTGACATCCCCTACGTCAATAGGTTTTCCGCTCACGCGGATACGGGCTGCGCGCGGCCTCAGGGCAGGCCGTGCTCGCCCTCGTCGCACAGGCGACAGAACGGGTTCACCCACGGACGGGTAAAATATCCGGATTGTTTGCCACCAGTTAATTTGCCGAAAGTTTGCTTGTCAGATTCTCAACTGAAACAGTGCTTCTATTGCTGCGGAGATCGTGTCCCAAAAGCAATTGCAATTGAATGTTACACGCACCCGGTTGTGGAGGTGGCCTGCTGTACATTGTTTGGAAGCTAACGGTTGCCGAAACTGAATCATTCGGTTTGATTTCTGTGGCGGGTGAAAAATTATCTCGGTCATAGGAATTTTTGTTAAAAAATGAGATCTCGATTCCAGTGGCCTCACTTCCTCCCCAGCTCTGATATTGAGTTCCGTTCGAATCAGTGATTACGCTTTTGAGTACACCTGTCTTGTCGGCGTCTAGCGCGACCCAAATGCTCTTACTCGGATTTTGGTTTACCAAAGTCATGCTCACTAAAAACACCTGGCCGTTTACAATTCGTAAAGGCTGTAATTCGACACGCAAATCCCCAAACTTCTTTGCTACCTCGGTCTTGTCGTCTTGTAATGGTCCCGACGCGCTGCCCGCGTTGCTTCCGGTCACGGGTTTGGAAACAAGCTGTTGAACGGCGGCATCCGCCTTGAATTCCGCCCTCGCCGCCCCGATGATTTCAGCGGTGTCGGTCGTGATGATTTTGGCGGTGAGGCTGACGCTGTTTGTGCCCTTGGGAATGATGGTGCCCAAAATGAGCGCGTCCACGCCAGCGAATTGTCCAAGTTTTTTTGCGTTGTCCGGGTCAACAAGGCCCTGTGAAGTCAGTTTGTGCTCAGCCAATATGTTTCTGAGGTTTGCTCGGTCCAAAACCGAGAACGCCCGTTTGCCCATGACAAAATCCACGGTCAATTGCTCTGCGATATATTTGCCGAGTTCGCCTGCCGAACTGCCATCCAAATTCGTAAAATCAATCACAGCCACCTTGGTCTTGCCGTGATCTTTGATCGGCACTGCGAGTCTTTCTGTCAGATCAGAAAGCTCTTTATCGATGTCCTGTACTTCTGCAAACGCATGGCTGCTCATGCTGATGCACAGGATGGCTGTAAGAAGGCGTAGTGGTTTCATGTGATGTTGGGACTTCAGAAGCTTAATGACATTTTGGTGTCTTTGGCTATTTGTTTGATGAGACGCTCTTCGGCCATTAACCGGGCTTCGCTTTGTTTGAAGCCCGAGCCGTTTGCGACGAACGTCCAGGATTGACTCTGGCCGTCTGCTATGGAGAAGGCGGTTACTTGAAGCTGCACGTTCGCGGTCATGACGTTTTCCAGAGACGGGTCGGTCGAATACTGCACTTCCTCTCGGCCCAGTAACAGCATGTCCAGCGACCTTGACAGATCCAGTTTGTCGAAGATCCCATTGGAACCAGCGAGTGCGTTGGCAAAGAGGCCGTCGGTGACGAATGCTGGTCGGAAAAAGGAAGTAAGCATTGACGCGGAGTCGGTCTTAAGGTGGTTGGCAATGGCGGCATTCATTGCAAAATTGAATGCTCCATTTTCCGACACAACCGCGATGGCAACCATTTTCATCCCCGGTTTACGGGAAGAGCCGGAGTTCAAATATCGCGCGAGGTATCTCGTGTGTTCTGCTGCGGCTTCTTGCTCGGCTTGGTTGACGTGTTGTTCTTGGGCGACTGGCGGTGCCACTGCGTGACGTTCGATCTCGCCCTGGCGGAGGGGTGCCACTGCTTGACGTTCGATCCCAACCTGCGGTGGCCCTTGCCGCTGCACTAACAATTCCCACCAGCCGCCCATGATGATGGCAAGTGCGGTACATACGGCGATGAAGATTTTTACGCGTTTCGGGTCAACTTTGTGCATTGTCCCTTAATTGCTCGCCCTGAGTTTGCAGAAAACGTGTGCAGGTGCAAGCAAAAGTCATCGGCTGCAAGCGGCGGAATTGTCGAGAACTCAATGAGTGTCCGACACGCGCCGCACAATAGCTTTGAGAGTAATCCACAGGTTCTGCCGATTCGGTCTGACTGATATAATGGCCGCACTGCGAGTGAGGATCGAGACTCGTTTTCAGACGAGCCTCTATTACCTTGGCGGCTCGTGAAAAGCGCATGTCGCCAACAATACACCCACCGTCTACAAGCGCCGGTTGGGTATTCGGAGAGTATTCTCTGCGGAGTAGAGGCTCATTTGGTATATGGAGCAAATTGTCTTAGGAATCCGTCAGGAATGGGGGCAGGAAATGCCTCTTGTTCTTTTTCCTGAAGACAGGCGTCACCATTTATACACCATCGGAAAAAGCGGGACAGGCAAAACGACGCTGCTTCGGAACATGATTCTCCAAGATATCGAAGCGGGTAATGGTGTAGGCGTCATTGATCCGCATGGCGATTTAGCGACAGACATTCTTGGCCACATTCCACGCCACCGTGTTGAAGATGTGGCGTACTTCAATCCCGCCGATCTAGGGTATCCTGTCGGCTTCAATCTGCTTGGCTACACCCAGCCTGATCGTCTGCATTTGGTAACATCCGGCATCGTAAGCGCGTTTCAAGGGATATGGCCTGATTTTTGGGGACCACGTTTGGAATACATCCTCTACGCCGCCGTCGCCGCCCTGCTGCATTGCGACAACGTGAGTCTTCTCGGCGTCCAGAGGATGCTCTCGGATGATCGGTATCGGGCTTGGGTGGTCAAGCAAGTGGACGATCCGATGGTGCGGTCGTTTTGGGTGAATGAATTCGAGAGCTACGATTCACGGTTTCTGCATGAAGCGGTCGCGCCGATTCAAAACAAGGTGGGGCAGCTTCTCATGTCACCGCACGTGCGTAACATCTTGGGCCAAGTGCGAAGCAGAATTGACGGCCGCTTTATGATGGATAACGGACGCATCTTCATCGCGGACTTGTCTAAAGGAAAGCTCGGAGCGGACAAGTCAAACCTCTTGGGTGCGCTTCTCATGACGCAGTTCCAACTCGCCGCCATGTCGAGAGCGGACGTACCGGAGTCTGAGCGCAAAGACTTCTACCTCTACGTCGATGAGTTTCAATCGTTCGCATCGGACTCTTTCGTTTCGATCCTTTCGGAGGCGCGAAAGTATCACCTGTGCCTCACGCTGTCGCACCAATACATAGACCAACTGCGGCCAGAGATTCGAGATGCAGTATTCGGCAATGTGGGTTCGATTGTCAGTTTTCGCGTCGGACAGAAAGACGCCAAAGTGCTTGAACAAGAGTTTGGAGAAACCTACACTGCACGCCAATTCACAACACTGAGCAATCGTGAGGTGTACGCGAAGCTGTTGCAGTTGGGACAGGATTGCGAGCCGATTTTGGGCAGGACGCTGCCGCCGTTTGGGGAGCGGCACGGTAGACACGAAACGATCATTCGCCGGTCGCGGGAAAAATACGGAGCGCAGCGGGAAATCGTAGAAGACAGGATCAGACGATGGTTTCAGAACTGACGACAATAACGTGTGACCGGTTGCATGCTAGGCAATGGTTCAAATGGCGGGAAGCTGTGAATTGGGCGGTTTGTCTTGGCCTCTTCCTTGGTATTTTTCTGATACTGATGCTGATCGGCCATCCCTTATTTGGTTTCTTCGTCGGTCTCGCGCCGGCGGCTCTGCTTTTCCTTGCTTTGGAGAACCGGGCTATATACATCAACTGCCAGCATTGTGGAAAAATCATAGAGACAAATACGCCGTGGATATGCGGGAGCAAAGGATGCCGAAACGAAAATGTTGACGATTTCCCGTTCATAAATAGGTGCGAGCATTGCGGTTATTATCCAAAAGCTTACTTGTGTCATCATACAGGTTGCGGGAAAATGATTTATCTTTCGAAAGACGAGCAGGAGTCCGGTTTTGCAAGATGCGCTAACGCTCCCATTGTCGATAAACCTGAACCGGTTGAGAATCTCCATGAGTCACAGATTGCCGAAAAGAAAAAGGGGATACAACACAAGGAGTTGGACATACAAGATGCCCAATTGGATGTGCGATTAAAGGAAGTCAAGAAAGCTCTAGAACCGGAAAAAACCGTCGAAGATATTTACCGCGGCATCTTGAAAAACAAAGACGATGAGCTACGATTGAGAGCTGCGATTGATGAGAAGTTCAAGGACAATGAAGATGAACGCAAGAGGCGACACCTAATTGTAGATGCGATCATGAGGAACTTGCTGTAAAAAAGTGAACCCCGCTTTGGTAAGCAGGGTCTTGCCTGCCTTACGCAGGCGCGCGCGTGGCGATGTCGCGCGAATCGCAGGTGGCAGGATGTACTCTCTGCGAGGCGAATTCCAGATACATCCACATACGCTCATTCAGGTCGCTGTATGCTATGTACCGGAACGCATCGCCTTCAGCTTTGCCCATTTTTCTAGCCGTTTGCTCGATGAGCCGCAAGGTGCTTTCTGCGGCGAGACTCTTTCTGTTGGCTGAGCTCGCCATTTCATCCTTCGAACCGAAGGGATAGCCGTGGTCAGCCTCCTCATTCATGTGCGGGAAGATCTTGTGACAAATTTCCCATCCCACGCGTAGTTCAAACAACCTGCGACGAATCCTGGCAACGAACTTTCCGAAGCTGCCTTGTTTCATATACCTCCCTTGAAGGTTAACAGTTGAAGAAGCCAATCAGTCTGACGGGCTTCATCCAACTGCCAACGGCTGTGAGGGGCTTTCGGAAGGAAATCTGCTCGTATTATAGCACCTTCGCTTCCGGTATGTCAACCGTAACACTCTAGTCCACAGGTGGTTACGTTGACGCTGATTTTGAAACTTGGTTTAATTGTTGGCGGAACGCCTGTTCATTTCACCACCAACAAGGAGACATCAAATGCCTAGCGCATTCGCCATGATGCCCAAGTTTCCCTTGGGCCAGACTGTTATCACCGCACACGCGAAGGACGTATTGCCCGAATTGGACGTGGCTCTAGCACTCGAACGCCACCAATGTGGCGACTGGGGCGACGTTGACCGCCCCGATGGCCTGATGAACCAAGTCGGCATTCACAGTGGAGGTCGGCTTGTCTCAATCTACAAATCGGTTCGTGGCCAGAAGTTCTACATCATCACCGAAGGGGATCGCTCGGCGACCACGGTGCTTCTACCGGAGGACTACTGACATGAGTACCTGGGTCAACTTCAAAGAGCTTCGCGAGAAGCTCAATTTCGAAGCGGTGCTCCGTCATTACGGAGTGGATGTGAAGCGCAAAGGCGAGCAGCATCACGGTTTCTGTCCGCTGCCGTTGCATCAGGGAAAAAAGAACTCGCCGTCATTCTCGGCGAATCTCGAACGCGGCATTTTCAAATGCTTCGGCTGCGGAGCGTCAGGGAACGTCCTTGAATTCGCCGCCCTCATGGAAAATGTCGATCTCGAAAACGGTGCGGCTTTTCGCAAAGTTGCGCTCGACCTGCAAGAACGGTTCTGTCCTGATCTCAAGGGTGGCCCGAAAGATACGAAGAAGGCTGCTGAGAAGGAGCGGACGAAGACTGAACCTACAGAAGAACTGCCGGTCGTCGTCAACCCGCCGCTTGATTTTGAACTCAAGGGGCTGGACCGAGAGCACCCGTATCTCAAGGGGCGGGGCTTCTTCAGGGAGACAATAGACTGTTTCGATCTCGGCTTCTGCTCGCGCGGATTGCTCAAAGATCGGGTGGCGATTCCTCTACACGACCACGAAGGCAAACTCGTGGGCTATGCCGGCAGAGTCGTCGATGATGCGACAATCAGCAAGGACAACCCTCGGTACCGTTTTCCCTCAAAGCGAAAACGGGCTGGGCAAGTGATCGAATTCCGAAAGACGATGTTTCTCTACAACGGCTTTCGGGTCAAAACTCCTGTTGACGATCTTGTTATAACCGAAGGCTTCGCCTCGGTCTGGTGGCTGTATCAAAATGGCTATGCGGATTCGGTTGCCGCGATGGGGGCGGATTTCTCTGAAAGGCAAACCGAACTCATTGTGACGCTGGTTAAGCCCACTGGTCGGGTGTGGATACTGGCTGATGGGGACGATTCCGGACGGCGGTTCGCGCAATCGGTTCTTCTGCAAGTCTCGCCGCATCGTTTTGTGCGGTGGGTCAAGATCGCTGAAGGCTTTCAGCCGACAGACCTGGCAGAAGAGCAACTGAAGTCATACTTCACAACCTGAAGCACAAGCGACCCTCACGGGTCGCTTTTTTATTTCTGCCGCTTGCGCTTGAACTTCCTGAAGCTCGCTGGGTAGAGGCTGTCGGTCGAAACATCCAGGACGGAAGCCAGAGTAAACAACTCCGTGTCTTTAACGCATCGCACTTGCGCTTCGATCTGGGACACTGTCCCGCGACTGATGTTGAGACCGCGCAACTGGCACTTCGCGGCAAACTCTTCCTGCGTCAGGCCGAGTTGGTAGCGCCGCTTTTGAATTTCTTTGCCAATGACGTTGGCTGGTTGTCGTGTTCTAGCCATGCTCGCGAATGAGAGCTTGACAATAGAGGATGATGGGAATTAGATTGCTACGCTTTCTTAGCAATGCGAAAGCGGCAGGAATTGCGAAACGGCACAATGAGCAGACAACATGTTTCTTAGAAGACTAGGACCAGACCCGCACGCAAACGGAGCGCGAACGATTGCACTTTGCAACTGTCCGGACATTTTCGAACTCGAATCTGGAGATTTCGCCATCATCGGCATCGACATTACGAGTGCCGCCTCCCCGAAGCTGCCGCCATCGGCCAGTTGCGGCCCGGATGAGAGGATCGTCCGTATTCCGCGTAATCTGCTCGTAAACGCCAAGTCAGACATCCCGAATCAGGTCTGAGGCAGTTGTGCGGCCTCCATCGGCTCCGATATAATATGGGGCGATGGGCCTTCCAACCTGGGGCGCACAGCACTGGCTTGATCTACTGCAATCCGTCGGTATCGTCGGTGGGCTCTTCTTTACCGCGTACACGACCTGGAAAGATGAACGGGCGAGACGGATCGGCAACTCAATCGCTATCGCAGGGCAATATCGAGAAATCTGGAAGGAACTGTACGATCATGCCGAGCTCTCTCGTGTGTTGACGAAAGACGCGGATATTAAGAAGCAGCCAATTTCCGTTCAAGAGGAGTTGTTCGTCAAGACGCTCGTCTTGCATCTCGCAACGGTGTTTCGGGCGCTGAGGTACGGAGAGTTTGCAAAGTTGGAAGGACTGCGGAAGGACGTGCACGAATTCTTCTTACTGCCGATTCCAAAACAGGTTTGGCAGAGGATAAAATCTTTTCAGGATAAGGACTTTGTTGAATTCATCGGCAAGTGCCAACAGATGGCTTGAAGGGGCAACGGCGTTTTAACCTCGTCAGCGGATTATTGCGACGGGGTGAGCAAAGCGAATCTGGCGATTTTGCTTTCAACAAGCCTGTCCCTTTCGATTTGCCTGCGGTATCCCCACGAAGCTCGTTTGCGTTCGGTGTCAAATGCTGTCCCCTTGGTCACGTCGTTGTAGTCGAGAGGGCGTATCCAAATTTTCCCGAGCGGATCGGTCGTCACTTCCTCAAATGTCGAAAGCCAGGTTTGGGTGAAAATGGGCGGGTTGTTCTGCAAGAGACGTTCCGCCGTATTATTGCGCCGTTCGGCGGTCTTGAACACCATGAGCACACGAAATCCGTGCTTTTTGTAATCCGAGCGAGGAGTCCCGTGGCGTGCGGCAAAACCGCCGGACTGGTAGTAATCGAGGTAGGAGCTTGCCTTCCTTGCGAGCTTGTCTTGGGTTTCGTGCGATCTGTCAACCTCTAGGAAGAAAGAGTGTTCGTCCAAATCCCCGTCAGTTATCGTTTCGTGGATACGAATGAACCCGTCGGGCTTCATGAGGGCCTCTGCGCCGCTCGATCCCGGTCGAAGGGCCTGAAATTGATACAGAAGCGGCCACGTGCTGAACGTCGCGATAGCGAATGAGGGTGTCTTTGTGATAGCCGAGTGAAACGCGGTCTTCACATCCATGACTTCAAGTTCGTGTTGCAACGTGCTTGCGCCCACGCGTGCTCTTCTCTCAAGCGTAGCCTGGGCGAGAGGTGGATACCCGCGAAGAACGCCGCGCTTGTCCAAAAGCGCTAGGCCCTTGCGGGCAAGAAACAGAACCGCCGGCTCATACGCGCGCCGCGCACGTTCGCCGATGAGGCCAGCTCCTTTGAGCTTTTGCAGGCGTTTTTTGGATGCTTCTTTCCTGCCGTCGAAATAGAGAGTTTTGGCATGTGCGGCAGTCATGACGCGGGACTCAAAAAGGCCACGGAGTAACGCTAGATCACGCTCTTGAACGTCTATGGAATCAAACTGCGATTTCGACGCGGACATGTTGATGAGTATATCATCCCGCCGTTGTCTTAAGCAGAAGGGACTTTCAAATGCCATCAGAAAGGCCGCATGGCGGGACCGGAGACTTCCTGTAGGAGAACTGACGGAATGAATACCAATTACCAACTGAAGGAACTGCACAGCAGTAACCCGGCTAGGGAACACGTCGCGGCAGAAAGACTCCAATCAGGCAGCGATACACTTCTGTGTTCCGCTGCGATACCAGGCGACAGCGTCAAGGAATTTTGAAGTCCAGTCCGCGTTCGGGATTTGCGAAACGGGTTGGAATTTGAGAATGTTCGCGGAAGCATCGGGGTCTGGCAGCAGCCAGCTCGCAACTGTGTATCTGAATTCGCGCCAATCATTCGTGGACGGGTGCAAGGAGACTGCCAAGATGTCAAACTCTCCGAATTTGTACGGGCGGGTGTTTCCGCCAGTGGCGTCCTTGCCTCCACGTGTCCGCTGAGTTTCAACGACAAACTTATCGTTGGAGAGGCGGCGGTACCCTTCCGATACCATCATTGGGCGATGATCCTTGAGCCGCTGCATCTTGACCTGTACTCGGACGCCTCCCTTGTTGTCTTCGATAAGGCAATCGTAGGGCAGGTCTCCTTTAGGTGTGGCATCTCGCCACCCTGATTCAAGAAGAGGGCCAATCACATCGACGATAAAACTGGCCTCGGCGATAATGCCCCTGACGCCACGAATGGTCAGATCCGGGGCTTTGCTAATTGCCTCCAAGATGACCTCGGCCCGCGTGTTGAGAGTTTTCTCAAACGGATGGATGTGGAATTCTGATCGAAGAATCTTGAATACTTGCTGCCGCTCCTCTGGGGTACACTGCAAGAGCAACTTGTGAATTTCGTCGAGTCTGCTCATTTTGACTTGCCCTGCTTCTTGCGGCCCGGCGGCTTCGCTTTGAAAGCCTCAACGGCAGACAACCGAACGAGTTTTCGTCCGGCGAGTTCTATCGTTTCAATGCGACCGCCCTTCATGAGTTTTGTGATCGCTTGCCGCGAAACCCCTCGAATTCTGGCAGCTTCAGCCGGGGAGACCCAGTCTGAGGGCGAAATAGTGATTTCTTTTTTGGTTGACATTGTAAACCTAAATCACTAGTCTCCTGATAAACTTCGGGGTGGGCTACATTCCGAAGTGTGCATTTGGGCGACAGTGTAGTAAACTCTGAGGCGAAAGGGAACTTGTTTTGTCAACCGAAGCCCGTGTGAAAACGACTGTGAAGAGGCAGAGGGATTTGCATTTCGGCAAGGGCGTCCATCCCTCGGCACTCGTGAAAAGCCTGGAGCCGTTCCACGAAACGGATTTCGGTGCGGCCTATCTATGCGATTCCGAGCGTGTGCTCGCAGACATGCCGGACCGTAGCGCCAATTTGATCTTCACCTCCCCGCCCTACGCGCTGCATTTCAAAAAGGCATATGGGAATGTCGAGAAGCACGAGTACATTGAGTGGTTTCTGCGTTTCGCCAAACAGTTCAAGCGAGTTCTCACCGACGATGGTAGTTTTGTTCTGAACATCGGCGGGAGCTACAACAAGGGAAGTCCTACACGGTCGGTCTATCACTTTAAGCTGCTGGTGGCCTTGGTCGAGGAAGTTGGCTTCCATTTAGCGCAAGAAGCCTTTTGGTATAACCCGGCAAAAATGCCGATGCCCGCAGAGTGGGTTACGGTGAGGCGGGTACGGATCAAGGACTCTGTCGAATATCTTTGGTGGTTCTCTAAAACACCGCACCCCAAGGCCAACAACAGGAATGTGCTTAGGCCGTACAGCGCTGACATGATTCGTTTGAACAAGCGCGGTGTGCTTGAAACTGTCCGACCTTCTGGACACAACATCACATCCCGGTTCACCGATATTTCGTCTGGAGGGTCGATCCCACCAAACGTGATAGACGACTCAGACGCTGAGTCGATGCTTCGGCTAGGCAACAACTCGGCGAACGATTATTACACGAAGTGTTGTAAGCGGGATGGAGTTAAGATTCATCCAGCGCGGTTTCCTGCCGCACTGCCCGAATTCTTCATTAAACTTCTCACAGATAAGGGTGATCTCGTATACGACCCATTTGCGGGCTCCAATACCTGCGGCGCAGTAGCAGAGCGTCTTGGGCGGCGATGGCTTGCGAGTGAAAACGTTGAGGAATATCTGATTGGCAGTCGCTACCGTTTTGATGAGGCTGCTATGGTCAACGGAAATGGGAAGTCGAGCGTCTTGGTGTCAGAATCTAAGTGAGACTGTCGGCGGGTCACGCCGCTAGATTATCCGGTGCTGCGGCTCGCTTGGCTTTTCGCAATTCCACCTGCCTGTGAATATCGGGGGCTATCCACGCCGGCAGCCATTGCCGCCGATAGTCGGCTCTTGTCCATGGGTTAACCAAAATCAGCGAGGTTCTTCCTGCCGACGAATCCGTCTTCTCGCCGTCGTCGGCTCATCCTGGGGCCGTGATAATTCTCCGATGAGTGCCTGTTGTCGTTTTTCGATCTGCTTGAACGCGTCCACCCTTCGCAGTGCACACGGGAGATTGTTATAAACTCGGTCTAAATAGGAAGCGGCCATCTCCTTCGAAGTCGGCCACCGCCCAACGGTTGGCGTCACGATCTTGACTGGCGCACGCATTCCAACGAGCCGGGCCACGCCATGCCGTTGCTGCTGATCAAATAGCGTTGCCATTGCCCTGAACAATTGCTCTTCAAGACTGCGGTATTGAACACTCGACAATTCCTCACCGAATACCGGTTTGAGAAATGGCACTTTACTTTGACCTCGTGCACCGCCTCTCATGCTTGTGCGGGAGGTGCCGCTCGAATTGGCGTTAGATTCATTCCACAACTGGGCGTCTTGTTGGATACCGCCGTCAATTGCACCGCCGAAACTTCCTGTATCAGTTGTTCCGGCAAAATCGCCCACGCCCTCGCTCCAGTTTTCGCTACTGCTGTTAATGACGCGTTCTTCCTCAATGTAATCCATCACCTTGCGGGAATACAGCTTCAATTTGATTTCGTCCGGGTCCATCACGCCCATGAACAAAGATTCGGCGAGCGGCTTCAAATTCTCCGTGCCTTCAAGACTGAAGACGATTTTGCTTCGGGCGTTTGCCATGACGGAATCGTACACTTGGGCGCCGTTCGCGCCAGCATGGAGGATCTGGCGGGGAAATTGATTGGCGAGCGTCAGGTGCAATCCGAACCCGCGTGCTTGGTCGAGATTCTTGGCGATTGTCGGTGTGATGAAGTTCTGGAATTCGTCGATGTAAACGTAGAACGGCTTAACATCGGCTTCCTCCGTGCCTTTGCCGCGTTCCTTGGCAGCCGTCCATAGGTCACTCAAAAGCAACGTGGCGAAGAGTGACGCATCTTCTTCGGACGCGCGTCCGCCTTCAGTCGAAAGATTTGCGATGATGATTTGTCCTTCTTCGAGCGCCTTACCGAGATCAAGGGAGGCCACGGTCTGGCCGAACATGAGACGCAGTTTTTCAGCATGAAGAAAGTCATTGAAGCGATTAACAGTACTCGAAATTTGGGCGTCAAAATCGCGAGGCGAGAGCGCATTCGCGTAATCCCAGCTTTGTTCGACTGAACGTTTTGACAGGCCCTTGGTGAGGATGCTTCGCATTCGCTTGTTAAGGCGGTCAACCATGTATTCGGCTTCAAGCAGGCTCTGTCCCTTCTCGTATAGCGGCCACAGAACCTCTTTTCCGATGCGCGCAAACAGGGGGGTATCGCGAGTGCCGTCCGCGCCCCACACGAATGCCATCGCCTGCACGAAATTGCTAATAACAACGGCGGGGTCGGCTACAGTGCGCGGGCGTAGGACGTTGTAGGCAATCGTCCAGTCTTTCTGGCGCAAATCAATCGGCACGAGTGGAATGTCTTTCAGGTATTTTTCATTCCACGTAATCCAGTCAATGAGGCTGTCGTAGAGCGAGCCGTGCGGATCAATAATGAGCATACCGCACTTGTTCTTGTGCCAGTTTTTGATGTCCTGCCGGATGAGGCTTTCCAGCATTTTGGATTTGCCAGTGCCAGTAGCGCCGCAGATGTACAGATGCGTTGACCGCATTTCCGGCGTCATTTCGAGGGGGACGCCCTTGCTGTCAACGCTGCCAAGTTCCAGCTTGTTTCCCGGAATACGGCTCATCAGCTAATAAATCCTTGCCACCAACCTACGTCTGTGTTTGATGGGCACACTCTTGCGAAGCATAAGTGAGTACCTTCTATTTGTCGAAACGAAACAGCATACTCGATACTTCGGTGCCGTTGTCAGCATTTCCGAACCGAGTCCAAGTCTTACTTCAATATTCCGGCAAGGCGTCGATTGAACGTATCTGTTTGCTCGCCATGTATTCGTAGAACATCGGCAAGAGCCGTCGCTTCTGTGGAGTGGAAAATCTCGCCACCGACGTGCGAGACTACGTACCCACCGTCGCTCCGGAAGAGGAAAATATCCCCGAGGAAACGAACTCCCCTGTTGGGGATAAGGCCCTTGCGTTTTTCGCCCAGATATTTATAATGGGGGGAGACGCTGGAGTTCTGAATATCCGTTCGGCTCTTCGTCTGGCCTCTACCCACGTCACTGGGTAGGGGCCTTTCCTTTTGTACGCCACCAGTCCGTTTCATCTGATAGCCTCCGCTTGTTTGACCACATAGTTGTTGTACTAACGCCTTCGGCTACATTATAAACTGAGTTGTTTTGGTAGTCAAGCAGCGGTCAAAATTTGATTGTTGTATAAGTGGGCGTATTGTTAAGTGGGAAAACAGTTACTTCAAACAAGGGGAGCAGACTCTATGGATAAGAAACTCACCGAAACATTGAACGATGTGTTAGACACAACCGGTGACGGCTGGGCAATGGCCAGAGTGTTACATGAGCACGCGCACTCGACGACCGCTGGACAAGCAGGGCAAGGTCTAAGCGATCGTGAATTTCTGACGATAAAACTTGTCGCGAAGTTTTCTAATCAAGTGACACAGAAGGTCTTGCGCATTATTTTTGGGATTCACTTTGGGCAGGCAGGCCAAATCGTAAAGCGCCTACAAGAACTTGACCTTCTGAAAGAAACGGGACGCGGCGAACCGCTAGAATTGACCAAAAATGGTGCAATGAAGATCCAAGAATTACAGCGCATTAAAATGAGCCAGTTTGGGTTGCTCATGGCGGGGCTAGAGTATGAGGACCTCGTCAATCTGAAAAGAATCATGGCCGAGATCGACAAGACCGCCACTCGACTGGTTGACGAACGCATTTTCGGAAAACCCGCCTCGAATTAGCAGATCACGCCAAGATAAAACCGCAATCCCCTACAGAATATTAGGAGAACTCACGTTGCTGGCGTTTGACCCCCCTGGGGGAGGTTCGACGGCAGGGGGGCAGGGGGGCTCGGGGCACGCCCCCTCTCCACGCACATACAAGAGAAAAGCCCCGCACTTAGGCGGGGCCTCTCCCGAGTAGCGGACGCTACTTCTCACCCACTAGTTCCTCGTCCGAAGAAAGCAGTTCACGCACATCTGCCTTTATCGAGCCAAGCTCGTCGGAAATGTCCTGACGGCTGGCCTCGACCTTGTCCTCTAGCTCCGCAATCCGACTGTAGAGACGGGATTCCGCAGCGTCTATCCGCTCCTCAAGGCGCTCAAACGAGCGAGCCATTGATACGGCAACATCGTCGCCGTTCTTGTAAATAACCCGCTCAATGAGTTCGAGGTCTTTCTGGTCTAATGACATAAGATTTATTTCTTAACTGATAATTTCGGCTCGCGACTATTGAGCCTGTGAGGGGAAACCGCGCCTGCGGCTTTGTCCCTTGCGGATCACCTGCGTGCCTTTTTGGCCTGCGGTAATACCGTTGCGGTAGCTTTCGAGGACTTTCTCGGAAATCCAACGAAAGAGGACTTCTTCGTCCTGAGCTTCGTCGTATTTCTTCCGAAGCTCCGTTTCGAACTGTTCGATGTACGTCATGTTCGTTTGTAGTTGGTTGATAATTCGACCGTGCGTGCGGGCGTGCGCCGTTACGCACTCTTGACGCACCGTCCTTGGTCAAGGCGAATGCCTTGACAGGACGGTATAATGGAAAGAGGGCGGCGGCGAACGCCCAAAGAGGGGCGGCGGGGGCACCCTGGAAGATCGCTGCATTTTTCTCGGTACCGTTCTATAGTATCGGCGACGGCAAGTATTGCGGAAAGACGGTGGGTGATGAGTGGACCAATTGAACTAGACGCGGCAAACCCGCGACACAGAGCGCTTAAGCGATTAATTCTGGGTCGAAAGGACATTGAGGCGGCTCATGCCGCCATCACTTACGTGATTCAAGAGGTCAAGACTCTCCAAGATCGAATGTGGGAACCTCTTAATTGTGCTGCCGTCATCTGCTATTCGCGTCCGTTTATAGGGCGTAGCAAGTACCCTGCGCTTCCGAAGAAGTATTCGGAATTCAGTGAGAAAAAGTTTCTTCAAATGCACAAGGATCTGATCGTTCTGCGGAACTCCTTCGTTGCTCATCGTGATGAAACTGAGAACAAGGTTTTGATAATTCCCAAAGGCACTGAAGTCAGTTGGGCGAATGGAAAAGGAAAGGGAATTGTTACCTCTCATGGAGACTACACACAAAGTCGCAGCCTTACATTGGCTTCGTACCCACTATTCAAAGCGTTGTGTGAATTTCAATTGGCCCGGTTAAAGGAACACGTTCGTCACGAGAAGGACGCGCTTTTCCCATAATCTCCTCGATGCATGTAGAGCTTTGCGTCGGGAACTTTGAGGCCGTTTCCTTCCCACCAGTAACGCTGCTTCGGGCCAAAATCTCTTGCCAGATTGAGTGTCTTTTCGCGGACTGCCGTTCGATGCCGCTTCAACCTCTGGCTGTAGCCGCCAGCGGTGATTTTGTCGCCGTCTTCGGTGTACCAAGACTTCTTGGGAACCGATTTGAAAGCGGGGTCGAAACGGTAACTCACGACCGTCAGTCCTTCAATCCAGTAGTACACGCGACCGTAGTACGCGGCATGAATCCATTTTTCCCAAAGTTTCGGTGTGTAGCGCGCCGCGTCGAGCTTCGGCGTCCACTGTAACAACCACAGCACGCACATTCCTTTGCGGTAGTAGTCAATCGTGCGGCGCATGATGGTTTCGATAGAGAGCGAACTGATTTGGACTTCAATCGCGACGGCTAGCTGGCAAGCTCGGTTTCATGATCTATTTTTCCCTACTTCTTGCGACAGGGGCGCTTTGGGCGCGGAGGACTGCAAGTCATGTGACGCTCATCAAGCGGGACAAACGAGAGTTGTGTGTGATTCAAAGTCTTCAAGTAACGTTCGCCATCCTTGTATTTGTGAGCTTTTTCGGATGGTATTTCTTGATCGAAACCGTGATGTCATGGCGATTTGTTGTACTTGCCATATCGGCCATGTGGGTGTTTATTTTCGTATATGAGATGATGGTCCCGCGGTCTAAGACCGTTACTGCGGGGCCTGGGGTGCCGTTTTTGTCTCGATCAGATCTTCGGAAAATTAAGAAATGGTTAAAAGAGCAAGTTCGAGATGAGTCGGTAAAGATTGTGCAGCATGCAGAAAGTGGGGATAAGTAAAAAGCAAGGAGTTGTTATTATGGTACGAGATCAGCTAGTTGGAAAGGCTTGAACCATCTTAACAATTGAAGGAGTGCTATGAAAAAGTCAGCTACAACGCCGGTGTTTAGACTCACACCCGAGTTGCGTGTAATGCGGTTAGTGGGTGCCGTGGTTCTTCCTGTGTGGCTCGCAATAATGCTAGTCTTTTTTATCTCAGGGGCCTCTAAGGGCGAGTTTCTCGCTGCGACGGTTTTCTTTGCAGGCCTTATCGGTTGTTGGGGATACACGGCATATGTTCTTAAGAAGAAGGGTGACGCCGAAGTCGAGTCGTTGATGTCGGATCACGACGTAGACTGAACATCATGGTAATCCTTTCGCAGCAAAAGAAGTGAAGTTTCCTGAACGGGTGCAGACGCCGAAGCAATTCGGCGTCTTTCTCTTGCATCCAAATGCAGGCGAAACGCTTTTTCCTGAGTGGCGTTATACGCAGGCGGCTAGGTGTCGGTTATTACGCTGCGAAGCAACGGAAGGACGGACGATTCTGAGCGGCTGACTCGGCCAGAACTCTGTCAAACTAGCGACGGTCTAAGCGTAGCACTATTGCAAAATCTCAAGCCGAAATTTTGGGAACGGGGGTGGCGCTGGCGGAACCCACGTAGACATCATTCCCGTTCCAATCGTATAAACGAAATCGAATTGATTCGTGCGCTCGACATCCGAACCGCTAACGGTCGGGTCTAGTGGCGTCAGCAAGGGAGCAAATGAGAGAAACTGTTTCGGGCTAACTAGAATTCTGAGGGGAACGTTCGTCCACGGTTGTTCAGGTTGATAATCCAAAATCTTCACGGCGTTCAAATAGCGCATCGCTCCCTGGTCGACAAGGATAACGCCGTTACCGTTGAAAATCACCGAGGGTCGAACTTCCGCAGCGATCCGCCGGACATAGTTCTCATCCTGAACGACGGTCTTAATCCGGTAGTCGATGAACGTTGTGAAGGCGTAGATAATTCCTGCGATACCGACGAGCGTTGTAAAAATAGAAAGACCATGCTGATACTTTTCCCAACCTGTTTTCGGTTTGTCCGTCACGAGGTACGCTTTGGCAGCAACCGACGCTTGGCTTTCTCAAGCAATTCCGTCGCCTCGATACTCTCTATCCCCGAATGATCGCACAGGAGCATAAAATCGGACGTCTGTTCTTCAATAAACGCTTCCATCTCTGTATCCTCGAAACCAAGGACAACGTGTTTCTTTTTCTCGTCCCGGACGCAGGTGAAGGTTTTGAGAATACAGAAAGTCATTATCCGTAGATTTTCCGGCTCGATAAAAAAGAGCCAATGTGGCCACTCCTCGTAAAACTTTTTGTAGAACGCCCGAATCTCCAGAATTTCCGGAATCTCACGAGGATCGTCGTCGTATCCGGCAACAGCGATATGGAAACTGCCCTGGCTATTTCGGGGCAAATCGGCTTTCTCTGCCTGGCCGAATCGAGCAAGGAATTCTCTGAAGTCATTTTGCTCGATTTGCTCTGGTCGGAATTCCCAAAATACACGAGGAGCTTCGTCGTCTGCGCCGAGCGGTTGGTCAAAGCGTTTCATTTCGGTGGAGGTTGATTCTGAGAAGGCGCCGGCGGTTGAAGCTTCGCTTTATTCTCGCTACCTTTGTCAGCGTTTACCGGTTGCATCTTTTGAATCTCTTTAGCGAGAAATTTCATACCTGACCATACGAGAAGGAGATCTTCAATTGATGCAGGCGTCTTCACAAACTGGAGGTCTGTGTTTTTTGCTTCGGCAGTATTAATTATCTCTTGGAGATTGTTAAATTCGATTTCCATGCGTGTGCCCTTTCTTGGCGGGTTTTGCTCATGCCACCAATCATCCTCCAATAATGCCGTCCGTCAAGCCGGGACGGAGCGCCTACGAATCTTGGTCTGCACCTCGATTTGGGCGTAGTAATAGTTACCGTAGGGCTCATGTTGCCCGTCTGATTTTCGCTTGGCGGAGAGCATTGGTGGCAGGAAAGTGCACCGATTTTAACACGTAAACGGTGAATTTACAGAATACCGCCATGAGGCGGTCATAGAGTCGGTTGAGACGGCTGCGAAGCAACGGAAAAACGGACGATTTTAAGCGGCTGAGTCGGCCAGATGATCCGATACAGCCGCTGATAGGAACGACGGCGCAGTTCGTCGGCGCGGTCGTCCATCCACGTTCTTGTGATTTGGCCGCTGAGGTAGGGGGTTGGCTTGGGCTGCGGTCGCCGCATTTCTTCTTGGCTGTACCTCTTCCAGCCGATACGAGCGTCTGGATCGGCGTAGTCGAAGCCGTGCTTGTCGCACCATTCTGTGTAAAAAAGCGACATGCTTGTGATGTACGCCGCCGCTATGAAGGAGTCAAGCCATGCAGTTTGACTTGTCACGAATTTCAAATTAAGACACTACCGGAATATGTGCGGGCGTTATACGCTAACTGCTGACATGAAGAAAGTGGCCGATCGTTTCGGCGCACCGATGCCCGTCGATGAATGGGCCACCTGTGCGCTGCCTCGGTATAATTTCGCGCCAACGCAAGCGGTGATCGTGGTCGGTGATGACGGTAAGCGGTATATGAAGCAAATGCGCTGGGGCCTGATACCTTCCTGGGCGAAAGACGCCAGCATTGGCAATCGGATGATAAATGCTCGCGCTGAGACCTTGGCTGAGAGGCCTGCTTTTCGGGACGCGTTGAAGAAACGCCGTTGCCTTATCCCTGCTGACGGTTTTTATGAATGGCAGAAACTGGGAAAGGTGAAACAACCTCTCCGTGTCGTTCTCAAGAATCGCGAGCCGTTCGGGTTCGCTGGCTTGTGGGAACACTGGAAGTCACCCGAAGGCGAAGAGGTTTTGAGTTGTACGATTATCACTACGGAAGCCAGTGAGTTGTTGAAACCAATCCACGAACGAATGCCAGTCATCCTCACGCCTGATGCTGAGGCCGCGTGGCTCAATCCAGACATACAAGATCCCGAAAAATTATTGCCGCTACTGAAGCAGTATCCGCCAGAAGAAATGGAATTTTACGCGGTGTCGCGTGACGTGAATTCGCCAGCCGTTGACAAAGCGAGTAACATTGAGCGCGTGGAAGTGGGTGCGTGATGCTTCAGAGATTCATCGAATGGTGTACGCCCAAAGTGGGCGACGTGGATTTGATTCCGCTTGCCCTGGCTGTGGCAGCGTTCACGATGCTGGTTGCTATCGTGGAAATCATCCGGCACCGGCGGGGGCGCATACCACAAGACACACCCATAGCCCGCACGCTAAAGAACTTCATCGCTTCGGAGCCACAACCATCTTTGTCGTGGACGTGGAAAGACTACGCGGTGCTTGCCGCTCTTGGCGTGGTTATTTTCCTTGTGAGCACGTTCCGATGAAACGGCAGCCGCCCACAACACTTCTTTGGAAGCTCCGTCGCCGGATCGTGACGCAACTGGACGCCGCACCCGTCGAGAAACGGGTAGGGCTTCGGGCAGCATTGCGAGGCGTGGACACGATTCTGCGGGCTATATTTGAGAACCGACAGGGAGCCAGAAACCACTCACGCAATTAATGTCAGGAACCGACATTCTTTTCCATTTCGGCGATCCATTTTATCGCCAAAGGCTTGACCGGCCCGGCGGACCGGGTTAAATCGGTGGTGTGACAGCCCGTTTCAAGCCCAAGCTCAAAAAGGTTTGGGTTGAGGCAACCGTGCATCCGAGTGGCGAGATCACCCATAGGATTCTCAAGGGCAAACCGGTGAAAAAGAAGCGCAAAGCCCCCTAATTTGAGATTCTTCGCAAAGCAATCAGAACCAAGACAACCAATGCGGCGAGTGCGATTAGGCATAGCAGAATGAGTTTCTCACTCCTATTCATGGCCGCCTGTTGTCCGCGTGTTGCCTTAAATCATATCGCTTTCTATAAATGGTCTCAGCATCTCCTTGATCTGGGCCAATAGGGGTCTGGGGTCGATTACAGCCCCACAAGAGGGGCATTTCCGCCAGTTTTCGGCAAACCATGCTACCGTTTCGGTGTAGTCCTTCCCGCAACCAAGACAGGTGCTCCGGTATTTGGATGGTAGATCGTTTGGCATGGCAAATCAAACTGTACCACTACCGGTTTCTTGGTGCCATCGTCGGGGCTGGAAAGTTGGACGCGGAGGCACGGTGCCGCGTTACATCGTAAGTGACTTTCAGGCTGCGCATGAAAGACTTGGCCGCAAGACGGGTGCATTGGCATGAACATGAAAACAGCACGAACAGCCGGGCGTAGCGCTACTAGCGGCGCTTGAACTAGCGGTATTATCGCCGCCGCTGTCGTGGGTTGAAAGCGTCATAGGCCTGGACGGTCAATCCGCCGCTAATCGCCAACGCAAAGATTGCGACTCCGAGAACCACGACAGCCGGAGAGAGGGCAGTCCATCTCAAAAGCACTCCGATGACTCGAAACGAGATGCCGAAGAAAAGCATGAAGAGCAGCGCCCAAACTCCTAGCCAAATCCCCAATCGATTCATGCACCCCGTCTACGCCCGATGAATTCTAAAGTCAAGGTTTCGATTATTTCCGCCGCTTAGATTTTGCCGCATTGCCACCGCTGCCGTGCGCTGCGCGGATGATTCGTTCGATACGCCAAAGAATCAGAGCAACCCCCAGAATAATAATTAGAAACTGTACCATCTGCCTCCTGAATGCCGTTTCATCAACCTGCATTAACAACCCTTTGTCTTCGTACATCCGATATTGTTCTGACAGCGCCCCAACTACGCTGTCTGTTTCCTCAATAGCATTGACCTTGCCACACTCTTTTATTTGGGTTACGTAGCGCTGAATTGGCCTTTGACTGAGTGACTTGCATCGAAATAATTCTCGTCGGCACGGCTAAAGCATATGCGGTATAAAAGCAAAACTCCTCAAATTTTCTTTCGGCATAGTTAAAGCTAGCGGGCGAGTATTTGCCGTTTTCAGAATGGTAGGCCACGGTTCGTGGGTCTGCTTTCGCCTGCGGAACGGATTCCTTGTAGCGAGGTATGCCTTTTTTAACACGTGAATCGTGAATTGGGCGAATGTGCCATGATCACTACCGTACCAACATGTAAACAACGGCAATCAGAAGGATCGCAACAATCGCCAACTCGACTGGATCGCCGGCCACCTTGTCCACCATCGCCACCATCATCTTAAAAAGTGCTTCCATAATTTTCTCCAAGTTCATTTTGTCCTGCCGTTCTGTATTGCTCCCAGCGTGCCAACTGGCACATCAATCTTCTCACCCATTCGTTGCTGTGTTAACTGAACAGCCCTTCAACTAAGCGATGGTGTCCACTTTGTTGGACAGCATGACTTTCTCGATCCATCTGCGTATCATCGGGTTCCATTCATTTTGGACTACGATGATGTAACCCCGGAGGCAGCATTCTTGATCGGCGACGCCTGCGGTGACGCAGGCTTAACCCGTTTCTGCGTGGCGTTAAGCGCAGTTGGTCGGCCTGGCAAGCGGCCGGTGCTGTCGTCTAGCACCAGACAGCGCAGACCGGACGCACCATCTGCGTAGCCACCCCGGGTGGGGGAAAGACATCCAAAGGAAAACTGGGGCGGTAGCCGCCCCTGTGTTCCCTTTGGTCGCAGCGTAAAGCGCTGGTGGTCGGACTTTGGTGGAAGGAGCGGGGCGGAACCCACCTTCGCCGTCGATGGGGTAAGAGGGGTATCGACGTAGCGCAAGGGGGAGTGTAGCCCCAGCGGATACACCAAAACCGATCCATCTGCGTAGCTGCGAAATAGGAGGGGGAGAGGAGTCGAGAGGAAACCTGGGGAGGCTTCCTCCCTTGTTTTCCTGCGAACCCGTCTCCGGGTTCTTTACTCCCGCGTAAGCGGGCTGTCCCACCCGTGTTCTACCCGTTAAAGGACATTGTCCTTTAACACGTTCCCGTCCGTGGGTGAACCCGTTCTGTCGCCTGTGCGACGAGGGCGAGCACGGCCTGCCCTGAGGCCGCGCGCAGCCCGTATCCGCGTGAGCGGAAAACCTATTGACGTAGGGGATGTCAAAAGAGGGGTGAACCACGACGAAACCGTTGTAAACATTGACTCATCTGGGATCAGCACCCCTCCCCACAGTGGGGAAGGGTGTGGGGATACCCAAATCAGACTGGATTTTCATCAAAAAATGTTCGAACTTTGTCCAAGAGGCACCACCATTTTCAAGGCTGCGAACCGGCGCCTTGAGGACGGCAGAACATCTTACGGATGACCGTCATGTTCGAGCGAAAGACCAGGCGTCGCGACCGACTCCGAGCACAAGCCTTCCCGCCATCGTGGCGGGCCATCCTGTGGCGAAATATCTCGTATTACGGACGACTCACCCCGCCCGAACGTGAACAATTGCAGGGCTACATTCAGGTGTTTATCGCGGAGAAGAACTTTGAGGGATGCGCAGGCCTGGAAATCACGGAAGAGATCAAGGTCACCATCGCCGCATACGCTTGTATCCTGCTGCTGAATCGCCCGCATGACTACTATCCCCGCCTGCAGTCCATCCTTGTGTATCCCGACGCCTATCCGGCGGCGGTGGTGCGAATCGTGCCCGGGAATATCGCAGTCGAGGGCCACGAAATGCGCGCCGGCGAATCCTGGCGGACCGGGGCAGTGGTGCTCTCGTGGAATCATGTGCTATGTCGCCCGGCCGCAGTTCCGGAGGGGCGGAATGTGGCTCTCCATGAGTTCGCGCATCAACTCGACCAGGAAAACGGCTCTACAGACGGCGCTCCGGTCTTGCGGACGACTTCCCAATACGCCACGTGGGCTCGCGTTCTCGGAGGTGAATTTGAAACCTTGTCCAAACAAACCGCCGCTGATCAGCCGACGCTCATCGACAAGTATGGCGCAACGGAACCGGCTGAGTTCTTCGCCGTCGTCACGGAATATTTCTTTGAGAAGCCGCTGCAGCTCAAACAGCGGCATCCCGAGCTTTACGAGGAATTGAGACGCTTCTACCGCCAGGACCCCGCCAGCACGGACGGCATCGAATCGCAAACACGCCGTGCCTAAAAATGAACGCACCCCAACCGTCACTCAGACCAGTTGGGGTGCATGGAACTGCTTTTGTTGTTTGGGTAAGGCTTACTTCCGCTTCTGCGCCGCCTTGATTTTGGCCCAACGAGCGCGTTGCGCCGCGGCGATTCTCTCGCGAGCGGCTGCCGAAAACTTCGGCTTGCGACGGGTCACTAACTTGGCCGCCGTTGATCCTCCGTCAAGGAATGAGAGCGCCTTGAGAGCAAGATTGAGCTTTTCGAGTTCTTGCTCCGTGCGCCTGCGCTGAATCTGCAACTGCTGAACAACTTGGTTGATACTAGACATGATCCTCCGGATTGGTTATTGCTTATTTACAACTCACGCTACAGCGGCATTGTAGCAAGGTCGTAACATAACTTCAACTGTTTCGAATGGTGGCCGGGTATAAGGATCACATCCGGCAATAGTGTTTGATTTCATCCGCACCGCGCCTATAATGTGGGAGGGGAAATTGGGAAGTGTGGGGGATTTAGTAAAGGAATACTGTGTAATGAATAAGCCGACCTTAGTGATGATGGCTGCCGTGGTAACGCTGGTGGGAATCGGTTGCGAGACCCCGCGGCGACGGCCAGCGCCTCCTCCTCCACCGTATCGCACTCAGCCGATGGGCCTGCCGGACATCAAGATGCTCGCCAAATCGGGCGTCAGCGACGAGGTCATCCTCAGCCAGATTCGCAATTCGCATACCGTCTACCGCCTCAGCGCTGCTGAGATCTTGGACCTTAAGGATGCCGGCGTGAGCGAGAAAGTGATCGACTTCATGATCAATACCCCGAGCCTGTATCGTTCCTCACGCCCTCCGCCGCCACCGCCGTCTTATTGAAGAACGGCTGCCGGCATTCTTTCGACATTTTGTGCCAGCGTAGATTGCCTGGGTTGGCGGCGATTCGGGAGCGGATGGGTAGTTGTGCCATCTATGCGATAGGGATGTTGAAACACCGTTTCTTGTTTGTTTACAGGTGGATGAGGAGTCTGCTTTCGGCAGCGGTAGCCGTGGTGTTCTTGCTGCTGCCGGGGCTGACAACCCTAAGAGACCTTGCGGATCCGGGTGTCAGGCGGCCGGGGATCCCGGATAAAGCGTGGCGGATGCATCGTTATCTGACGCCTCTCATCCAGCAGTGGGCACGGGAGCGCATCGCGTCCAAGCGGGCGGCGCATTTGAACCTCTACGATGTTCCCAGCACAGAGTGGCCGATGTTCACATGCGTGTTTTACCTGCGGACGACCGAGGCTTTGCAGGCGGCGTGGGAGAATGATCATCGACTGTCCCGCCCGGCGCCATTGAACTACTCACGGGACGCGGTCGAAGCCGCGAAGGATTTACTACTCGACCCCAACCATCACACGTGGGTGCGGCAGCATTGGGGTGACGACTACTGGCACACCCAGAATGTGTTCTTTCGTTCGTTGGTTATTTCAGGAATCACGAGCTACGAGCAGCTTGACGGGCGCGGGCAGTACCGACCGCTCTTGCGGGATCAGGTGGACACGTTGTCGGCGGCGCTGGATCACTCGAAACTGGGTTTGTTGGAGGATTACCCGAATGAATGTTATCCGATTGATGTACTGGCGGCGATTGCGTGGATCAAACGCGCGGATGAGTTGCTCGGCATCGATCGCGGGGAATTCTATGCGCGGTCGTTGCGGGCTTTCGTCGGGGCGCAGTCGGATGGGCGGGGATTGGTTCCTTACACGGTCGATTACTTGCGAGGGAGGGTGGACGAACCGTCGCGGGGGATTGGCAATTCGCACGTCCTGATGTCCGCCACCGATCTGTGGCCTGTACAGGCGCAAATCTGGTACAATCTCTATGAAAAGCATTTCTGGCAGGAACGGTGGTGGGCAGCCGGCTTTCGCGAGTACCCAAGGGATATTACGAACTGCAGTTGGTATGATGTGGATTCAGGGCCCATCATCGACGGCTTCAGCATTTCCGGAAACGCGTTCGCTGTTGCTGCATCGCGGGTCAACGGCCGTTTCGATCACGCCTTTACCATCAGCGCCCAGGTGCTGACCGCGTGCTGGCCATTGCCAAACGGGCTGCAACTTGGCCCGCGCACAATCTCGCTGGCCGCTGGCGACCACGCACCCTATCTCGGTGAGTCCGCAATCATGTTCTTCCTCACGCAAAATCCAAAGGAAGGCGTCCACATTAGAACCGGCGGACACTTGGTTGGCTCCGTGTACCTCGGTCTATTATTCTACATCGGATTTGGCGGACTCATGCTATGGCTGTCCATCCGCGATATACGAAGGCTGTTGCGAGAAAAACACCCCGTGAAGAACTGCAAGGAGGCGGACACTAATGTACCCAGAGGATGAATCCATCACACAGATTCTGACGGATGTCGGCTTGGTTTCTCGCGGCGATATGGCGCAGGCCAAAGAGCGGTCGAAGGTTGCCGGCAAGAGCGTCGTGCAAATACTACTGGAGACGGGACGACTCACGGAAATGGATATTACGAAGGCCCTCGCGAGCCAGTTCGGCCTCGACACGGTGGATCTGAACAAATACGAAGTTCCTCAGGATGTACTCGCGGTGATGTCGCGTGATCTGGCCCGTCAATGGAAGGTTCTTCCAATCTTCAAGCGGGGGAATCAACTGACCGTCGCTATCGCCAATCCATTGGACATGGAGGCTGTGGACAAACTGGGCGAATCGCTGTCGTTGACCATCCAGCCGGTGGTGTCCTGTCTCTCCGATATCGAAGCGGCTCTGGACCGATATTATGGTTGCTGAGGATCTGCTGACTACTTTCGTTCACCAGCAAGATTTACATTGATTTTATTGTCTGTTTGCACGAGACGTTAGGGCCAATGAGGTGGCTGGCGGTTTTCTACACGGTCGGAATTTGCTGCGCCCTGTCGGTGGCCGCGCTGGCGGCGGACCCCGGGCCGGTCGAGTCGCTCAAGAGCTTCAGCGATTTCCAGCAGGTCGATCTCAACCGTCTGCTAAGTGGTGACGTCCTTTCAGAACGCGGTTCGCTGATGGATTTCCCCAACGGGATTTCGGCGCAAACCTGTTTCGTGGTGCCGGTATCGGCGGAAGAGACCGCGAAGCGATTGCAGCTGTGGGACCCATCGCCGCATGGCGAGTTGAAAGTCTTTGCCTTCCACCCGCTCCATACGCCATGTGAACTCGCAGATTTTCAGCAACTGGATTTCAAGATGAGCCAGCGGCCCGTTCGCTGGCTGTTGGAAAAAACTGTCGCTTCCACCCCTGTGAAGTCCGATCTCAATCTGACGCATGACGAAGCGCAGCAACTTGCCGCTTGCGTCCAGAAGCGTGCCGATCCGCAAAAAGTGTCGGACTGCTGGGCTAAACTTCTCTTGGGCCGCGCGTCGGCTTTCCAGCAGAAGGGGCTCGACGGAGCCCAACCATATGACGCGGCGGGAGAATCTGTCTCGCCGCCCATTCAGTTGCGCACCATGCTGCGCGAACAACTCGCCATCGCCCACGAGTTTTCACCGATCCTTAAGAGAATCGGGTTGTTGGGGAATGAGACCACGCCGTCGCTGACCCCCTTCTACTACTGGACTATTTTCGACGCCGATTATCATGGGACGATCAGTTTGGGGGCGATATATCAGTTGGCGGTGGGCGATCATTTTCAGCTCGTAGACATGGAGTATTACGTCAGCGGGAACTACTATACCTCGGCTACGCTTTTTGAAGTTTGGCCGGTTGAAGTCGGCGGGAAGCCCGGGGCGCTCGTGTGGCGCGGTGATTTCTTCGCCGCGCCGATGCTCGCCTTCACCAAGGGGACCGAGCGTATCGCCTACGGCGCGCTCATGCTGCAAGACATCAAGAAAGAGATTCACTTTTTTCAAGTTGAGGCGAAGACCAGGTGATGAAACCTGGACTGATCGCCCTGCTCGCTCTGCTACTGCCAGGTGCCACCATTTGGGCAGCCAACTCGATGAGCATCTCGCAGGAGTTGGATGTTGAGTACGGTTACATCGGCGGCGCGGGCACGCGTGGCGGCGGTCTGAATGTCGGTTCGGTCGACGAACACAGCGCTGATCTCAAATACGTCATCTCCCCACAGCTTAACAAGGATCTACTATTGCGGATCGGGTTCGAGTGGCAGCGTTTCACTTTCGGTGTGCCCGACCATGCGCCACTGCCCGGCGTTTTGCAGCAAGCAAGCTTGGTGCTGGGTTTCGACTACCAAATTGCGGACGAATGGCTGATGCGCGTGGAAGTGCAACCCGGCATCTACAGCGATTTCCGGGACATAACCTGGCGCGATGTGGACGCGCCGCTGGTCGTTGGCGCGGCATATTTGGCCAGCGCCGATTTGCAGTGGTTCTTTGGGTTGAGAGTTGACGCACGGACCCAGTACCCCGTCTTGCCAGCGGCCGGTGTCCGTTGGAAGTTTTCGGATGTGTGGACGTTGAACTTCATGCTCCCCAAGCCGAGGCTGGAATACGACGTGAACGAAAGACTCAAACTCTATCTCGGCGCGGAAATCCAGGCGGGAACATTCGCCGTGGGACAGGATTTTGGCAGCACTCGCGGCCTACCCAGGCTGGACAACGCCATCGTGGATTATCTTGAACTTCATCTCGGTTCGGGCTGCTCGTGGAAGATTACACCGACTGTCACGATCGAGGCGGAGGCGGGCTTCATGCCCTACCGCAGTTTCGATTTCTTCGATCCGAACATCGTCTTTCGGAGCCACGACGCCCCGTATGGCCAGATTGCCTGCCACGCCCGCTTTTGATGAAATTCTGTACGGCATTGAGCAAGGAAAAGAGCGCGACCGACATTTGATTCACCGAGTCGTGAACGCAGGCTGATTGTTGTTTGCCCACTGTTTGAACGGTCGCGCTCTTAAACCTATTTTTCATGGGAACATCCTCCCGTGTGGATCGGACGCACCCGATCCACGCAGTCCCGAAAACTTGTTTCGAGGGGCCTTCTACCGACGACGGCGAAGGCTCAACATCCCCAAGACTCCCAGCCCCACCATGGCCACAGTCGACGGCTCCGGAACCACAGCAACACCGCTAATCGTCACGTTGTCAAAACGCCAGTTGCCCGAATTGTTGTTCAAGGCAGTTCCTTGGGTGCTGACATCGTCGGCGCCCGTCGACGCGTTCACGAGTCGAATGGCGAAGTTCGCATCGTTCGCTGCAGACGGATCGGAAATGGTCGCGGTCAAACCGGTGAACCAATCCTGCCCCGCACTTGCAACGCCGTTCGAAATACTATCGCTGACAAACCACCCATTAACCGTATTGGCGGAGGTGGTATTGTTCGAAACCACGAGTCCGCCGTCGGACCCGCCTAGTGTCAGCTGAACATTGTTCCAAGTGGTGCCATTCACGGTGTATTGGAGTTGCATATTCGCCTCACCCTGAGTCGTCGCATACCAATCGAATTTGACAGTAATATTGTTGTACCCGAGGGTACTCGCAGCGAACTGCCCGCCCTGCGCGCCGATCGGGGCCAGGCTCGACCAGCCGTTGGCCGCACCGTTGGCCCCGGCCTGCGCCCGGATGCGCCAGGTCAGAGTGGTATCGGCAACAAGGTTTGCGCCTGTGTCTGAGCCCTTGCCGAGAAGGACATCGTCGGTGGTCACGCCGACATTTGGGGTTGGATAAACGTCCATGCCAAGGGAACTCGCGGTGCCGGACCCGGTGGTGGGACTAGGGCTGTTGTTAACCGCAACCGCGTTGGTCTCGAAAGTCCAACCAGTGATTGTTACTTGTGCCTGACCGCTTGTTTGAATGAGTAGTGCCAACGCTCCCGCCAGTGCAAATGATGTGTATTTCCTCACGCCAGTCCTCCAATTTTCTCGCTTAGATTTACGGTTTAAACTCGCGACCAAGGCGTGTTTACCCCGCAACGGAGACAAATCAAGGGCGCTATGGTTACAATTGAGCAACTCGACGTTCTCCCCGCAGTGCGTCAAGTCCCGTCGGAGTCGAAAAGATTCCAGATGATGGTTTACCGCCACTTCGTCCGGAAACGGCAGCGGTACAACTACCCGAACCTTAGCACGGCCTTTCTGACATTTCGTAATCAATTCGTTACGCAAGCGTTTCTCTTTCTGCCTTTGTTCGTCACGTAACGAGGTCAGTCTGCGCGAGGTCGCAGGAACTCGGCGTGAGTTCACCTGCAAGCAAATTACCAGAAGCGCGCGGTGTAACCAGGTCCGCGCTTGCGCAGCATGCTGTTGCTGCGCCCGCGCATTGTGAAGCGGGTAACACTCCACGGAGGAGGAGACACGATGCGGCAGTCACGGCGAATAAATGGAGCGTTCACGTTGATTGAGTTGCTGGTGGTCATTGCCATCATTGGAATTCTTGCGGGCATGCTGTTGCCGGCGCTGTCCAAAGCCCGTACCCGAGCAACACTGGCACAGTGCATGTCGGATTTGCGCCAGTGGGGTCTCGCCGCCACGATGTATTTCGATGATCACGACCAGTACATTCCCCTGGACGAGTACGACCCGGGCGGGACCGATCAGCCCTCTTGGTCGGATGTCCTTAATGCCAACTCAGCAGCCTGTTGGTATATCGTCCTGCCGCCCTACGTCCAGAAGCCACCGATGACGAGTTTCCACAGCTTTCCCGGTTTTAATTACCTCTATCACACCAAGAATATCTTCGAGTGCCCCGCGGTCAATTGGAACGGGATGCCAAGTCCCACAATACGCCCGTACTTCAGCATCGCCATGAACTCCAAACTTAATCAGACCATGACAACAGCGACCATAAAGCAACTAGATCAGGGAACGGGTGGCCCCAATAATAGCAATCACCGGTTGGTCGATACCACGACGGTCGCTATGTTCCTCGACACCATCGCGCTCCCATCCGAACCGAAGGCTTTCGCTGGCCAAGGAGGGAAATACGGCAGTCCCAAGTCCTACACGACCCGGATTTCCGCCCGACATGGCGACTTTTGCCCTATCGCTTTCTTTGATGGTCACGTGGAGGCAGTTCTATTGGCGCAACTAATGGACAGCTCGGGCAAGAATATTACGACTTCACCGGTGATCTGGGATCCGTTGAACCCAGACGCACCGTAGGTGCTTTACGACCCTTGGGGCAGGTGGGGATTTGCATCGGTTTTGTACAAAGTTAGGCGGGCGAGATTCAATTCAACATTAATTAGGGAAGAAATCAGTTGAGGGAAATTACCATGAATAAGAAAGTACTCATTGCGGTTGCGGGTGCGCTGGCCTTGCTCGTCCAAACCAACACTCAGGCGCAAACCATCACCGCTTGGACGTTTGACAGTCTGGCGATTGGTCAAAATCAAAGTCCAGCGCCGTCCACCGGTTCAGGGTTGGCTACGCCGCTGGGCATGTCGAACACGTATAACGGCGTTGCCAATCAGACGACCAACTTTTGCGATGTGTTGTCGGACCCCGGCAGTTCGGGTGGCGGCGCCAACGCCTGGCGTGTTCGCGGTGGATTTAATGGCGTCAACCCGCCGAACGGCTGGTCAACCAATGCTCCGATTGGCAGCCAGGGAGCTGAATTCGATGTCAGCACCGTGGGCTATCACACCAATATTGTGGTTACCTTTGACACCCACACGACCGCTCAGTCCGAAGCCAATCTGGCCGTGTTATACACCACCGACGGCATCCATTGGACCAACTCCTTCATGGTCCTGACCAACGCGGGCTCTGCCAACGCGACGGTTGAGAGTGCAAACAGCACCTCGACAGTATCCGGCAGCTACTTTCGATTCCGAGACACGAGTGCTCCCTGGTACAACGACCTCACCGCGACCATCACTAATCCGGCGGCCTTCAACAATCCCAACTTCGCCATCCGGCTTGTCAATGCCTCGACCGGCAAAGACTGCATCAATCAGTCGGGGGGGCCCTACAACAGCTCCTCGGGCAACTGGCGGCATGATAACGTGGTGATTTCTACGTCCGGCGGCCACGTCACATCAGTCGTTCCGTTCACCCCGGGCAATCTCGTCGTCTACCGGGTCGGCAACGGGATAACCCCGCTCACGAGCACTGGTAACGTCGTTTTTCTAGACGAGTACACGACCAACGGTGCCTTCGTCCAATCGGTTCCGATGCCCAGTACACAGAGTGGCAGCAACTCGGCGTTCGTCGCCAGTGGCACGGCCGGGTCCGAGGGTGGCCTGTCACTCTCAACGGACGGGCTGTACTTGCTCGCAACCGGTTACGCGACGAATACCCAATACAGTGCCTCGTTGTCCGGTTCCTCCTCGGCCACGGTGCCGCGCTTGGTGGCGCGGGTGGATTACGCGGGCAATATTGATACGACAACCGCCCTGGCGAATTGGTCCAGCGGCAATAATCCCCGCTCCGCCGTCTCACCGGAGGGCTTCAACATTTGGGTCGGTGGCGCGGCCGGCAGTATCGGTTATACTTCGCTCGGCGGCAACTCGGTGACCGTGCTGAACACGAATGCGCCCTCCGATATCGAGCGGGTCGGCATCTACGGAGGTCAACTTTATGCGATGACGGACAAAGGCACGAATGGTCTCTATGCGATCGGCACGGGGTTGCCCACGACCGGCAACCAGCTCGCGACCATCCTTGCCGGGTCGCCAGGCAACGGTGTGCTCTCTAATAATGCTGCGGCCGGTTTCAGTTTCGTGTTCCTCACCTTGCAAGCCGCTGGCTCCTCGCCCGACACCCTCTATCACGCTGACAATGGCAATAACGGTGAGAATGGCAATAGCGGTGGAATCCTGAAGTACTCGCTGGTCGGCGGCACATGGACCTCCAACGGAACCATCAACGCCTTTGGGGCTACGGGGTTGACCGCGAGAAAGCAAATCACCGGTAGCACAACCAATGTTCTCCTCTACGCCACGAGCACGAATAACGCGATCTATGCCATGGTCGATTCGACCGGCTACAACGGAAATCCGTCGGCGGCTGCCGTCACCACGCTTACCAACGCTCCCGCGAACACGGCTTTCCGTGACATCGCCTTCGTTCCGGTCTTCGGAACGGCTGAATGCGCATTTGCTTTGGACACCGCTGAAATCATCGCTCCTGTCTCCGGTGGCACCGCGTTTAACTTCAATGTGACCGCCAATTCGACCCAATGCACGTGGACGGCTTCCACGGATGTGGGCTGGATCACTGGTCTGTTTCCGACCAGCACGAACGGCGATGCCGCCGTCACCTTCAACATGTCCAGCAACGCTGGCGGATCGGTGAGGACCGGCCACGTCGTCGCCGCCGGCTTGACCAATACGATCATCCAGACTGGTGCCACGAATGTCGCCTTCACCGCTGGCAACATCGTTGTTGTCCGGGCGGGGGATGGTGTTGGGGCGCTCTCGGGTTCGGGCAATCCTGTCTTCCTCGACGAGTACACCACCAACGGAACCTTCGTCCAATCGGTTCCTCTGCCCACGACGTCTTACAGCGGCAACTATCCGTTCACCTTTAGTGGTACTGCCAGAACCGAGGGTGGCCTTTCCCTGACGGGGGACGGCCGGTATTTGCTCGCGGTCGGCTACGGCGGTACCACACCCGGCGCAACTGTGCCAGGGGTGGTGGCGCGAGTGGATTCCAGCGGCAACGTGGATACATCGACGAGCCCGACCAATTGGATAAGCGGTAATCCTCGCGACGCGATTTCGCCCGATGGCACCAACATTTGGCTGGGCTGCAATGGCCTTGGCGTTGGCTTCACGACGTTCGGCAGTCTCTCCCAGACCGCGTTGGTCACGAATGAAGGCAGTTGGAACATCGAGCGCATCGGCATCTTCGGAGGCCAGGTCTATGGGATGACGGGCAAGACGACGAATGGCCTCTATACCATCGGTACAGGGTTGCCCACGACTGGCAACCAGATAGCGACCATTCTGCCCGGTCTGCCCGGCTTCGGCGCCGTAGCGCCAAAAGCGGGAGACGGCTTTAAATTCTTGTTCTTCACCCTGCAGGCCGGCAGCACTAACTTCGACACCCTGTACTACGCTGACGATGGCGGCAACGGCGAATTCGGTGGCTACGGTGGAATCCTGAAGTACTCGCTGATCGGCGGCACATGGACGATCACCGGCGACGGGGGTGGCGACGGAACCGGCGCCATCGGTGCTTTAGGAGACGACCACTTACTAACACCCAGGGTTACGGGGTTGATCGGGAAACTGCAAATCGCCGGAAACACAACGAATGTCATCCTGTACGCAACAAGCTTTTCGAACAACGTGATCTATGCTGTTACCGACAATACCGGGTTCAACGGTGACCCGTCGGGATTGATTCTTACGACCCTTGTTGGACCTGCCTCGAACAAGAGCATTCGTGATATTGCCTTCGTGCCGACCAACTCGGGTGCATCCGCGCCGTCGAATCCATTCGTCACGTGGCAGAACCAGTATTTTACGGTGAGCCAACTGATGAATCCGGCCATAAGCGGGCCGAATGCGGATTACTTGGGCAAGGGAATGAGCAACACCAACCAGTTCCTGGCTGGATTCAATCCCACCAATGCTGCGGCTTACGTCCATATCACCAGTATCTCCAAGACGAACGGCAGTACTGATGTTCGGGTGGATTACCTGGGAGCCAGCGGTGATAGCAGCCGCACGCAGCCCGGGCTCTTGTTGTCCCGCACCAATGTGCTGGAGTTCACCACGGGCACCGCTAACGGTAGCTACAGCAGCAACAATTTTGCGAGCACTGGCGTGAGCAACATCCTGAGTGGAGGGATTGGGCTCGGCACGTTGACCAATATGGTGGATCCGGGCGGCGCAACGAATAAGCCGTCGCGATACTACCGCGTCCGCGTGTTGGTGCCGTAGGAAATGGTTGGGAGCGGAGCCGAAGAATGAACAAGGAATGCGACCCTCCGATGTGCGGAGAATGCGCAGGGCTTGTCACAAACAGGCGACGAGATGGTGACGTGGTGGCAGAAAACTTGTGACAATTACTGGTTCAGCGATCTTCCCGCAAGATCAGAGCAATTCCATCTGTGCACCCAGGGGGCGACGAAACGCGGCTGTTGAAAGCTGCGGCCCGTGTTCGGGAATACCCGCCCGGCGGCAAGCGACGGCAAACATCTTCGCGATCTGCTCAGCAAGAATCCCTTTTCCCCGCATGCGCGAGCCAAAATCGGGATCATTTAGTTTCCCGTCGCGCATCGCGCGGATTTGCGCGAGCACTTTTTCTTTGCGCTCGGGCAAATGGCGTTCCAGCCATTGTTGGAAGAGGTCCGCCACGCCATACGGCAGGCGGATCGGCACCATGCCGGCAAATCGCGCGCCCGCGTCCGCAGCCGCCTTGAGGATGGCGGGCAACTCGTGGTCGGTAAGCCCCGGAATCACCGGTGCAACCATCACTCCCACGGGCACACCAGCTTTCGTTAACTCCCGGATTGCGCGCAAACGCGCGTTGGGTTGCGCGGTACGCGGCTCCATGATGCGGGCTAGGTCGGCATCCAGTGTGGTGACGGAGAGAAACACGGCAACAGCATTGTCACGCGCCAGGTCGGCCAGTAGGTCGATGTCGCGCGTGACCAGGAGATTCTTGGTGACGATGGCGACCGGGTTGCGAAATTCAGCGAGCACCTGCAAACACTTGCGGGTGACCTGCAGCCGCCGTTCGATGGGTTGATAGCAATCCGTGACGCCGCTCATGGACAGCACTTGCGGCTTCCATTTCGGCGCTAACAATTCACGGCGCAACAGGTCGGGTGCGTTCTCCTTGACGACGATCTTTGTCTCGAAGTCAAGCCCGGCGGAAAAACCGAGATACTCGTGATAGGGCCGGGCGTAGCAATAGACGCAGCCGTGCTCGCAGCCACGGTAGGGATTGATGCTCACTTCGAAGCCGATGTCAGGGCTGGTGTTGCGGGCAATGATGGAAACGCTGGCATCCCTATAAAATTGCGTCTTCGGCGCGGGATCGTCCGGCTCGTTCCACTCCGCATCGCGCTCGTAAACCGTCGGGCGGAAGCGATTGGAGGGATTCTCCGCCGTGCCGCGTCCATGGATCTTGGGTTGTTTCATATCAGCTGGAAAACCCGATGCCCAATGCGTCGAGGATTCGCAGCAACATACCCGGTTTCCCGCCGGCGTCCACCCGACGAAGCGAAACTGTCACCGCGTTGACGGCAAGCCGGCGCAACGGTTCGGGGGGATAGGGGAGCGGCTGGCGCTGGACCATCTCCAAATCCAGCAGTTCACTAGGCCGCGCGAGAGCCATGTGTGCGAGGATTTTTCCAACGAGGCGGGAGTTGGCTACCCCCAGCCCCGTATAGCCCAGACCATAAAGTACCCGCCCCCTTTTTAGCGTCCCGAAGAACGGCGTCAACCGCGTGGTCGAGGCAATTGGCCCGCCCCAGGCGTACGGGAAGTCGAGGTCGGCCAATTGCGGGAAGTGCCGGCGAAAACTTTCACGCAACGCGGTGTAATGCGGCTCGGAATGATCGCAGGCAACCTCGACGCGGTTCGGTGGGTAGTACCGGGCTTCGCTGGTGCCCCAGAGGATGCGATTATCGGCGGTGAGCCGGTAGTAGTTGAAGAATGTGCGGAAATCGACCACCGCCTGACGGTTCCGCCAACCGATCGCGGCAAGTTGGCCAACCGTCAACGGGTCGCTCACGAGGATGTAATCGTAGAGCGGAATGTACCGTCGCAACAGTTGGGGGAAGAGCTGATGCGTATACACGTCGGTGGCAAGTACAACCTTGTCGGCGCTCACGGTGCCTGCGGGTGTTTGCACGTGAATTTTCCCAGACACGTGCTCCAAGGTGCGGACGCGGGTTTGCTCGAAGAAATCCACACCGAGACGTTCGGCATCCCGCTGGAGACCATCGACCAGTTTGACGGGGTTCACAATTCCCCAACCCGGATCAGCGACGCCGCCGAGATAGAGCGGGCTGTTCAGTTCAGTGCGCGTTTCCTCCTGTGAGAGGAAGCGCACGCCGGCGACACGCAGTTGTTCGGCGGCGGCGACCAGGTCGTGGACCTCGGTCACTTGCGCGGGCGTGAGCGCGACGGCGAGTTGCCCCGATCGTTCAAAGTCGCAGTCGATACCACGTTCGCGGATGAATTGCTGTAGTTCTTCGATGTTTTGCAGTCCCACCCGGGACATTCGCCGCGCCTCATCGACGCCAAAGTGGGCAATGGCCAGTTTGTGTGTATGATCGATGCCGCTGCTGACCTGACCTGCGTTCCTTCCGCTGCCGCCATAGCCGGTGATGCCTTGTTCGAGGACGACGACGTCAAGTTGCGGTTCCAGCTGTTTCAGGAAATGAGCCGCCCACAGCCCCGTAAAGCCGGCGCCGATGATGGCGATGTCCACGTTGCGGTTGCCGTCAAGGCGTGGAGCTGGATGATGATCCGGACGAGTCGCGAGCCAATAACTGGCGTTCTCAATGGAAGGACGCATATCCTTCAGCTGGCGTTGACCTGAACGCTATCGATCTCTCCCTTGCGGACCCGTACCACCACCGCCATGGGACGGCAGCAAACTTCGCAGTCGATGATAAATTCCGCGCCGCCTTCGCTGGGATCGAAGACCGTCTCGAAGTCTTCGCCACAATGCGGACACGTAATGGCGATAAAGTTCTGCACTCGTCAGAGTTGGTGAGCTTTGTAGGCCTGTAGCAGCGATTCTTCGAGGGCGGCGAGGAAGCGATCAAGTTGTTCCCGCGAAATGGTGAGCGGGGGCTCTATGCGCAGGACGCGGGCGTTGATGTACGTGCCGCTGATGAGAATCTGGCGGGCGAACAGGTTTTTCGCGACCTCGTAGCCGAGGCCATTGTCGGTGAACTCCATGCCGAGCATCAGACCTCGTCCACGACAAAGTTTCAGCACCTTCGAATACTTCTTCGCGAGATCATTGATTTGCTTCAGCAGGTATTCTCCCTTCTCGGCCGCACGCTTGGGCAAACCTTCTTCCAGCAGCACATTGATCGTCGCGATGGCAGCGGCACAGCAGACGGGATTGCCGCCGAACGTCGTGGTATGAAGGAACGGGTTCTCGATGTACTTCTGCCAGGTCCTGGGAGTGCCGACGCACGCGCCGATGGGCATGACGCCGCCACCGAAACCTTTGCCGAGCGCCATCAGATCGGGAACAACGCCATCGTGTTCGCACGCGAACATCTTACCGGAGCGCCCCATGCCGCATTGGATCTCGTCGAACACGAGCATCGCGCCGTACTTGTCGCAGAGTTCGCGCGCGGCGGCGAGATAACCCGGCGGGGCGACGTTGATGCCGCCTTCGCCCTGGATGGGTTCGATCACCACGGCCGCGACGCGGTCACCGCTAAAATCGCACGACTCCATGATCATCTTGAGTGCCGCCGTGTCACCAAAGGGGACATGGTTCCAGTTGAGCAGCGGCAGGAATGGCTCGCGGAAAAACGCCTTGGAGGTGCCGCCGAGTGAGCCGAGACTTTTGCCATGAAATGCTCCAATGCAACCGATGAACTTGTGGCGGCCCGTCGTGGCGATGGCCATCTTGAGACAACCTTCGACGGATTCGGTGCCGGAGTTGGTCAGAAACGCGAACTGCAAATCGCCCGGCGTGATGAGCGCGACGAGATGCGCGAGATAGGTGCGCAGTGGGTCGATGAGTTCCTGCGAATGGATGGCCTGGCGATCGAGTTGGTCGTGGACGGCCTTGAGGACTTTCGGGTGGCGGTGGCCGGTGACATAGATACCGAATCCTCCCAGCATATCGATGAATTCTTTGCCGTTGATGTCACGGAAGCAGGCGCCTTCGTCGGACCACTCCACGGCGGTGTAATCGGTACTGACCGATTTGCGGTATTGGAGGAAGCCTTCGTTGACGTGGTCGATCCAATACTTGACGGATTCCCTGATGACCCGCTGGCGCTCGTCGGGCGTGAGCGACTTTTTGCTGATCAGGTCCAGAACGTAAGCGGATTCCGATTGGGCGGCAGTCAGGTCTTGGGGCATGGCGTGTAATCCCTTCGCAATGATGATGCAAGAGTGGGCCGCACATGACAAGCTCCGGCTGCGGCCGGCAGCACCGCTCGCACTATATTGCCATGTTGTGAAATGCGGCTATTTCGATTTGATCGAGGTCCAAAGTTCGTCGTATCACGGACCCTTTGCGCCGAGGTCCCGGGTAAACTCGAGAACCGTCAATTGCTCGTCGGTCGGATAGATCGCGGCGTTCTTCGGGTCCTCGGGCTTGATGAACTCGAGGGACGCCTTGTTCGGCGTGGCGTACTGGTTGAAGTTCGAGAGCTGCGCGCCGACCTTGGCATCGAGGATGTAGTTAACGAATTTCTCAGCCAGGTCACGGTTGGGGGCCTTGGCGGGAATGGCCATGTTATCGAGCCAGATCTCCGTGCCTTCGCGCGGGATGAAGAAGTAGGTCTCTGAATCTTCCTTCGTGCCGCGGACCGCATCGCCGTTATAGGCCATGCCGACCTTGCAAACCCTGGCGAGCACCTTGTTCTTGACGCCCACGCCGCCCTCGAACCCGAGGGAACGCTTCTTTGCGTTGAGCAGCAGGTCGCGGGCTTCCTTGAGTTGTTTCTTGTCGGTCGTGTTGAGGCTGTAGCCCTTGTAACGGAGCGCGGCACCGATGCAACTGCGGGTATCGTCGATCATCAGGAACGAACCAATGGACTTCTTCGGATCGAAGATCAAGCCCCACGTTTCATCGATTTTTTCATCTTTACCCTTGCGGACGTACAGTCCCACGGTGCCCCATTGATAGGGTACGGTGTACTTGTTGCCCGGATCGTATTCGCGGCTCGCGAATTTCGGGTCGAGGTTCTTTATGTTCGGGATGTTGTCGTGGCGGAGCGGGGCTTCGACGCAAAAGCGGATCAGTTCATGGCCAATAAACTTGTCTTGCGCATTGATCACGCGGTTGACTACAGCGCGTTCGATTGGAAGGCCGCCTACTCGGCCAAGCTGATTTTCGGTCAGGACGCAGAGTTTACGCAGGCAGCGGGGCTGAACCTTGGCAACCAGGGCGACCTTTTTGAAGCCAACGTGACGGTGAACGTCCCAGTCGGCAATGGTCTGAAGGTGTTGATGGGCAAGTTTGGCACCACAATGGGTTACGAGTCCACGTTCACGGAAGAGAATTTCAACTGGTCGGCCGGTAATCAATGGGCTGTGCTCGAGCCGTTTACTCATACGGGCGTCATGTTGTCCTACCAAGCGACGCCTGAACTGGAAGTGAAAGCAACGATCATGAATGGCTGGGATGTCGTCGCCGACAATAACAGCGCCAAGTCATACATGGGCACGGCCACCTATACGGTCAACGATTCGCTCAGCATGGCGCTGACGGGCTTCGGCGGTCCCGAACAGGATGCCAACAGCTCGAACTGGCGGAAGGGTGTCGACTTTTGGATTGATGATAAATTTACACCGAAAGTGGAGGGCGTGGTTCAGTTGGACTACGGTGCTGAAGACGGAGCGGACGCCAACGGCAAGAAAGCTGAGTGGTGTGGCGTAGGCGGTTGGCTCGTTTACACGATCAACACGAAGTGGAATGTGGCGACCCGAGCGGACTACGTGAAGGACAACGACGGTGTTCGCACATCCGATGCCCCGTCACTCGCACCGTTCCCAGCAAACAATGGACAGGAGCTTACCAGTGTGACACTTACACTGAATTATAAGCCTGTCGACGGCCTGCGTATCGCCCCCGAGCTGCGCTGGGATCACTCCTCGCTGAACACGGCTTTCGACGGCCACGATAGTCAGGTTACGATGGGTATGGGCGCCGCGTACAGTTATTAGGCAAAAGGCCCTCGGAACGAGTTTTTCGACGCCACGGTCGCAGGCAGCGACCGTGGCGTTTTTGCTCTTTCACTTTCAAGTGTAAATAGCTGCTGGAAAGTAGCTTACACAATTTACTGGCTGCCAAATGCCACATGTGGTATGGTAAACTTGCCCTCGCACAGGAACGTTATTATATGGACGAGAAAACTCCAGAGACAACCCAGTCGCCAGACACGACTACGGTTGTGACAGCGCCCTCGACGCAGGCTTCTCGTGACGCGAGTAAGGTCAGCAAACGGGACGAGATTCGTCGCAAGGCTGCGGACTATCTTGAAACGGTCAGCGGCGGAAAGAAACTCGATCCCGAAGACAAGAATCGCATCATTACCCACACGCTGGAGAATTTCGACGACTACTTTAATCGCGGTTTTCTCCACTACCGCAAATCCGTCGCGGAAGCCGAGGACTTTGCCGCCATCGAATGGACAGGCCAGGGGTCGATCATCGAGGACATCATGGGCCGCAAGTTTATCGACTGCCTCGGGGGTTTCGGCGTTTACAACATGGGTATTCGCCATCCGAAAATTATCGCTGCGGTCAAGGCCCAGCTTGAGCGGATGCCGCTTTCTTCCCAGGAACTACTCGACCCGTTGCGCGGTTTTCTCGCCGAGTTGCTGGGCGAACTCGCGCCGGGCGACCTACAGGAATGCTTTTTTATCAGTAACGGGACCGATGCCGTCGAGGGCGCGCTGAAGCTGGCGCGGCTTTACACAAAGAAGACCGGCTTCATTTCCACCACTGGCGGATTTCACGGCAAATCGATGGGCTCGCTTTCCGTAATGGGGCGCGCGGTGTATCGCAAACCGTTCCAACCCTTACTGTCGGATGTTTACTTTGTGGACTATGGCGACGCCAAAGACCTCGAACGCGAACTCAAGAAGCTCACCGATCTCGGCGAGGACATTGCCGCGATCATCCTGGAACCCGTCCAGGGTGAGGCGGGCGCAGTGGTGCCGCCGGACGACTACCTGCCGCGAGTGCGGCAGCTCTGCGACGAGTTCGGGGTCCTGTTGATCCTTGATGAGGTGCAGACCGGCATGGGCCGCACAGGCCGGGTGTTTGCCTGTGAACATTGGAATGTGGTGCCGGACATCCTCTGCCTCGGGAAAGCACTTGGCGGCGGCGTGATGCCGCTCAGTGCCTTCATGAGCACGCCAAAAATTTGGAAGGTGCTTGAGGACAATCCATTTCTTCACAGTTCCACTTTCGGCGGCAATCCGCTCGCCTGCGCCGCCGGCATTGCCGCGATCAATGTGTTGCTCGAGGAGGATCTTGCGCAGCAGGCCGCCGAGAAGGGCAAGTACCTTATGAAGCGCCTCGGTTCATTACAGGCGCTATACCCCGACATCCTCAAACAAGTGCGGGGCAAAGGACTGCTCATCGGAATGGAGTTTACAGATCGCTTCATTGGCTATCGTGTGGCCGCGGCCCTGTTCAAGCGTGGTGTGCTTGTCGCGGGAACGCTTCTCAGCGCCCGCACCCTTCGTATTGAGCCCGCGCTCAACATCAGCTACGCACTTCTCGACGAGATGCTCGACAAGCTGGCGGACGCATTGAAGCAGCTTGAGAAACAACTCGAGAAAGAAACCAGGGAAAAGACGCCCAAGGACAAAGAAGCCAAGGAATCGAAGGACGGCAAAGGAGATTAGGCGATGAGACACCAGTGGATCGGGGGCCAATGGCTCAAATCCAACCGCGATCGCATCCCCGTCATCGATCCCGCCACTGAAGCAGTCATCGACCACATTCCACGCGGTACCGCCGCAGATGCCGATCGGGCCGTTCAAGCTGCCCGCGAAGCCTTCAAAACATGGCGCTGGCTGCCCGCCGTCGAAAAGGCGCAACGGCTTCACGCCACCGCCCGCGATCTGCGGACCCGCCAGAAGGAACTGGCAACCGTCATGACGGAGGAAGGTGGCAAACCTTTCTGCGAAAATCGCGATGAGGTCGAGTGGGTCGCGGCATGTTTTGATTACTACGCTGAGATTGGACGCAACTCGCGCGGCAGTTCGCTGCCGCCGGTGGCCCATCACCAGGTCAACTTCACAATCAAGGAACCGTACGGCGTGGTGGTTGGCATTATTCCGTGGAACTATCCGTTGCTGCTGATGGCGTGGAAGGTCGCGCCCGCGTTGATGGCGGGTAACACGGTCATCCTCAAGCCGAGCGAGGAAACGCCTCTCTCCACGCTCGACATTGCCGATATCTTTGGCGCCCATCTCCCACCGGGCGTCGTCAATATCGTAACGGGTCTTGGCGAGGAAATCGGCGAAGCGCTGGTCAGGCATTCTGGTACGGACTTGATCGCTTTGACCGGCTCCGTGGAAACGGGCAAGCACATCGGCCAGCTCTGTGCGGCGCAGGTGAAGAAGTTTCACGGTGAACTCGGCGGCAACGATCCGTTTATCGTTTGTAGCGACGCGGACCTGGAGATTGCGAGCCGTGCTTGCTGTTGGGCCGCCTTTCTCAATACCGGTCAGGTTTGTACCAGCGCCAAGCGTATCTACGTGTTCGACGACATCGCGGACAAGTTCACCCAACAGGTCGTCAAGGTTGCGAAATCGCTGCGGTTGGGAAATGGACTCGATACCGACACGGACATTGGGCCGCTGATCAATCGTCGGCAGATGGAGGACGTCGAGTCACGCGTCAAGGACGCGGTGCGCGATGGCGCGAAGGTGCTTTGCGGCGGATGTCGCTCGCCGAAGTTCAAGAAGGGTTTTTTCTACGAGCCAACCGTCATGGTGAACGTGAAACAGAAGATGCGACTGGTTCACACCGAGACTTTTGGGCCGATTTTGCCGATCATGCGCGTCAAGGGAATCGACCACGTGATCGAGTTGGCCAACGACAGCGCCTATGGCCTCGGGGCGAACATTTACACGAACAACATGGAATGGGCGATGGCCGCGATGGAGCGGATCACTGCCGGTACGTTCTGGATCAATGACCCACTCACCGACAACGATGCCGGGCCTTTCGGTGGGATGCGCCAGACGGGTCACTCCCGCGAATTGGGCGAGGAAGGTATCGATGAGTTCCGCGAAACGAAGCACGTGCACCTCGATTACAAACAGGAACTGAAGCCGTATTGGTACAGCAAGCAATACAACAAGGACGCACCGGGTGTTTAGTGGGAGTGGACAGGGTGCAAGGAATTCTCCATGTTCATGGACAGTAAACTTTCTTACGTTCCTCCTCGTTCTCGAGGTCTCGATCCTCTTCACTGGCTGTGCTGTTGTGGAGCACGGCGGCATCGCTCTGCTTTACATGAAAGCGCCGCTTCCGGACGCGCAGGTGAAGTACGATGTTCCCTATGTCGAGCACAGCGTGCTCCCGAAACAGCGGCTTGATTTGTTTCTTCCAAAGGGAACGAACTGGCCGGTATTAATCTTTGTGCATGGTGGAAATTGGGACGCGGGCGACAAAGGCCTGCATGTCGGTGGGGCGGACGTTTATGGCAACATCGGACGCTTCTATGCTGCGCGAGGTATTGGCGTGGCTGTGATCAATTACCGCCTGCAACCAACGGTCAATTGGCGCGAGCAGGTCAAGGATGTGGCGGCGGCGACGGCTTGGATTCACGGCCACATTGCGGAATATGGCGGAAGTCCCCACCGGTTATTCATGGGTGGGCATTCCGCAGGTGCTCAACTCGCCTGCCATGCGGCGTTGCTTTTTCCTTCGATGATCAGCGGCGTGATTTCGGTGAGCGGTGCGGGGATGGACTTGGCGGATCAGAAAACATACGACCTGGGTGCGAAACGGGCCTATTACGCCGCTCGATTTGGTGATAACAGTCCTCGCGAAATCTGGCAGCGAGAGGCATCGCCGGTTACGTATGTCACTTCGAATGCACCGGTATTTCTGATCCTGTACGCGGCGGGGGAGAGCAAGGCACTGCAACGCCAATCACAACGGCTAAGCGAAGTCCTGAAGCGGGAGCGGGTTCCCTATCGGCTTGTCGTCGTGCCGGGTCAGAGTCATGAGCGCATGGTCCTGACCCTGAGCCGGCCGGATAGGACATCGGCGGATGCCATTCTTGGTTTCATTTACGAAACCGCGCAAAAGAATTCCGAAGCGCAACCAGCGAGCAAGCTGACCCATGTTAATCCTGGCAATTGATCTGGGAACCACGGGCAATCGTGCCATTGTCTTCGACCACGAAACACGTGTGGTGGTGAAAAGCTATCGGGAGTTTCGACAGATCTTTCCGCAACCCGGGTGGGTCGAGCACGATCCCGCGGAACTCTGGGAGAGCGCGCGCACCGTGATCGCGGAAGCAGTCGCCCAGGTAGACACCAGGCAGATTGTGGCGGTAGGGGTCACCAACCAGCGGGAGACCGTCGTTTCATGGGATCCGAAGACGGGGCAACCCTTGCACAACGCCATCGTCTGGCAGGATCGCCGCACCAGCGCGCGTTGTGCGGAAATTAAACGCGAAGGTTTTGAAAAAGAAATCCGCCAACGCACCGGGCTGGTCTGTGATCCATACTTCTCGGCGACAAAAATCGAATGGCTTCTCCAAAATGTACCAGCCACACGCCACGGGTTTTTTGGGACGATTGATTCATGGATCCTGTCGAAACTCACCGGCGGCCGGGTCCACGCCACGGATGTGAGCAACGCTTCGCGCACGATGCTCTTCAGTCTCCACGAGCGCCGCTGGGATGACGAGTTGCTGAAGTATTTTGGTGTGTCCCGGGAAACACTGCCCGAAGTGCGCCCAAGTTCCGGGGAGTTTGGCATGTTGGATCCGGGCTTGTTCGGGTTTTCCGCGCCGATTTGCGGCGTCGCAGGTGACCAGCAAGGCGCGATGTTTGCGCAGGGCTGTTACGAGCCAGGAATCATCAAAAATACGTACGGCACCGGCTTGTTCCTGATGATGAACACGGGAGGAACACCCCGGATTTCAGAGCATTTGCTCTCCACGATTGCCTGGCAAATCGGCGACCAGGTTGATTATGCGTTGGAGGGGAGCGTCTTCGTTGGCGGCGCGGCCATTCAATGGTTGCGCGATCAATTGCAGATCGTCAAGGCTTCTCATGAGACAGAATCGCTGGCCACCAGTCTTTCCTCCAACGACGGCGTGTACTTTGTACCGGCATTGACGGGGCTTGGCGCGCCTTATTGGGACGTCGCCGCGCGAGGCGTGATCATGGGCCTCACCCGTGCGACCACCAAGGCGCACCTGGCCCGTGCCACGCTAGAGGCGATTGCCTACCAGACGCGGGACCTCGTGGACACGATGTGTACGGAACTGGGCACGCCGCTACGCAGGCTACAAGTGGACGGTGGCGCTTGCGCCAACAACTTCCTGATGCAATTTCAGGCAGATATTCTGGGTGTGCCTGTCGAGCGGCCAGTCGTAATTGAAACGACCGCGTTGGGCGCGGCCGGTCTGGCGGGACTTCACGCCGGGGTGTGGTCGAGTCCGTCCGAATTCCTGTCCCATCGCGTCGTCGAACGCGTGTTTCAACCGGCGATGGCCGCGCCGTTGCGCGAGAGTTTGTATGCGAAATGGCAGGAAGCGGTGGCGCGGTCGCGTGGTTGGGCGGATTGATAGGACGGTTTCGTTTCCCTTCTGTAACACGTCGGTTACCGGTTCGCCATCAATGACTGGCACAGTAGAATTACAATGGAATACCGAACTGTCTGGATGTCTGATCTGCACTTGGGCACCCGCGGCAGTGATGCCGCGGGCGTGCTGGATTTTCTCAAGCACAACGAGTTCGAGACGCTGTACCTGGTGGGTGACATCATCGATATTTGGCGATTGCGCCACGAGCGTTACTGGCCGCAATCGCACAATGACGTGATCCAGAAGTTTCTTCGCAAGGCCCGCAAAGGCACGGCGATCGTCATCATTCCCGGCAATCACGACGAGTTTTGCCTCAACTTTCTCGGTGTTTACGGCAACATCGTTGTGAAGGAGCAACACGTGCACACCACTGCGGATGGCACGCGCTTGCTGGTGTTGCACGGGCATGAGTTCGATTCGGTTACCGTGCATGCGAGGTGGATGGCCCATTTGAGGGACGCAGGCTACACCTTGTTGCTGCGGCTGAACCGGCCGTTGAACCTGGTGCGCCGCTTGTTCGGGTTCGGCTATTGGTCGTTGAGCGCTTACGTGAAACAAAGCGTGAAGAAAGTCGTCAGCTCGATCAGCCGATTTGAAGACGCCGTGGCCCACTACGCCGAGTTACATCATGTCGATGGGATTGTATGCGGGCACATCCACACGCCGGCCGTGCGGCAAATTCGCGGTGTGCAGTACTACAACACGGGTGACTGGGTGGAGAGCAGCACCGCGTTGGTCGAACACTTCGACGGGCGCCTGGAATTGGTGTATTGGCGCGAGGTGACCGCCGGAAACGCAATGGTGGTCGATACCACTCCGTCCGACCTAGCGGACAAATCCGGACTGCTCACTGCCGCGCACTAGAGCCCATCCCGTAAGTGGCGGCGCCGGTCTCCCTGCCATGCCCGTTGCTGAATCCAATTCTTTCCGCCTTGCTTGTCCATTCGGAAAACCTGATATACGTATAAGCAGCTTGCATGGAGGCGGTTTGCCGTTGACGATGTATTATCCAACGGGAGGACGACGAGATGAAGACCTACCAGAACTACGTGAACAACGAATGGGTCAGTGGAGCCGGCACCCGTGAAGTTTTCAATCCCGCCACCGGCGAGTCGTTCGCGGTCGTCCCGGAGGCAGGCAAGGCAGACGTGGATCGCGCCGTGCAGTGCGCGCGCGCGGCGTTCGACACCACGAACTGGCGCGATTCCTCCCAGGCCATGGCCCGTGGCCGCGCGCTGTTCAAGATGGCCGAACTCGTCCGTAAGAACGCTGCGATGCTTGCCGAGTTGGAGACGCTGAATTGCGGCAAACCGATCGTCGAAAGCGAATTCGACATGAACGACGTCGCCACGTGTTTCGAATACTTCGGCGGCCTGGCGACGAAAATCCACGGGGAGACGCTCTCCGTTCCCGATAACGCGCTCAATTTCACGTTGCGCGAAGCCGTCGGCGTTGCCGCCCTCATCATTCCCTGGAATTATCCCCTCCTGATGGCCGCCTGGAAACTCGGCCCCGCGTTGGCAGCGGGCTGCGCCGTGATTCTTAAACCCGCCGAGCAAACACCGCTTACCGCCCTCGAATTCGCGAAGCTAGTGCAGAAACACATCCCCGAGTTGCCCGCGGGCGTCTTCAACATCGTGACCGGCGACGTGGTGGCGGGCCGGGCACTCGTCGAATCCCCGCACGTGGACAAGGTCGCGTTCACGGGCGGCGCCGACACCGGCAAGGCCATCCTGCGCAGCATCGGCAGCACGCACTTGAAGAAGGTTTCGCTCGAACTCGGCGGCAAATCGCCCAACATCTTTTTCGCAGACGCCGATCTTGATGCCGCCACGGATGGCGCGCTATTCGGCGTCTTCATCAACCAGGGCGAGGTCTGCAGCGCGGGGTCGCGCGTGCTCGTGCAGCAGGACATCTTCAGGAAATTCATGGACCGCATGAAGGAGAAGACCAAACGCATCAAGCTGGGCGACCCACGGAAGCGCGAGACGAAGATGGGGCCGCTTGTGAGCGAAGAGCACCTCGAAAAAGTCACGAGTTACATTGAAGTTGGCAAGAAGGAGGCAAAACTCCTCGCGGGCGGCAATCGTCCGAAGAGTTTCAAAAAGGGCTACTACATCGAACCGACAATCTTTGAGACTGACAACACCACGCGCATCGCCCGTGAGGAGATTTTCGGCCCCGTGGTGGCGTGCATTCCCTTCAAGGACGAAGCGGATGCCCTCAAGATCGCCAACGACACACCCTACGGTCTCGCCGCCGCCGTGTGGTCCCGCGACATTTTCAAGTGCCTCCGCGTCGTGAAAAATCTCCGCGCCGGTATCGTTTGGGTCAACACCATGCAACCGTGCTACGTCGAGTCCCCGTGGGGCGGCTACAAAGCCAGTGGCCAGGGCCGCGAGTTGTCGCTGCACGGTATGGATGAATTCCTGGAGACGAAGCAGGTCCACATAAACCTCAGCGAAACACCGATTGGATGGTATTGAGATGCAGATGATCTCACTCAAGACGCCAATTCCCGGCCCGAAGAGCCAAGCCCTGCTGGCACGGCGGAAAGCGGCGGTGCCGCAGGGGCCATTTAACATTGCGCCGATCTTTGTGGAACGCGGAGAGGGGGCGACCGTCATCGATGTTGATGGAAACGTGTTCCTGGATTTTTCGGGCGGGCTTGGGTCGCTGAATGCGGGACACGCCAATCCGAAGGTTGTCGAGGCGGTCACGGCGCAGGCGCGCAAGTATCTGCACACTTGCTTTCACATTGCGCAGTACGAGCCGTACGTTGCCCTGGCCGAGAAATTGAATGCCATTACACCCGGCAAGTTCGTGAAGAAGACACTGCTGCTTAATAGCGGCGCGGAAGCGATCGAGAACGCGGTAAAGATTGCGCGGTATTACACGAAACGATCGGCAGTGATCGGCTTTGAGCATGGGTTTACCGGGCGCACGCTCCTGACGATGACGCTCACCAGCAAGGTGATGCCGTACAAGTTTGGGTTCGGTCCGTTTGCGCCCGAAGTGTATCGGCTGCCGTATCCGTACACGTATCGAAGTGAACTCGATGAAAACGGTATGATTGAGCAGATGCACGAGTTCTTCCACACGCACGTCGACCCGAAGCAGGTTGCTTGCGTGGTGATGGAATTGATACTGGGCGAAGGTGGTTTCGTTGTGGCGCCGAAGGCTTACGTGCAGGCGCTGGCGAAGTTCTGCAAGGAAAATGGCATTTTGTTCGTTGCGGACGAAATCCAGAGCGGCTTCGCGCGCACGGGTCGGATGTTCGCGGCGGAACATTACGATTTCGAGCCGGAACTGATTACCATGGCAAAATCGCTGGCGGGCGGCATGCCGCTGTCGGCGGTGACCGGCCGGGCGGAGATCATGGACAGCGTGCATGTTGGCGGTTTGGGCGGCACGTATGGCGGCAATCCTGTAGCCTGCGCGGCGGCGTTGGCGACGATTGGCGAGATGGAGCGGATGAACTTGCCGGCGCGTGCGGAGAAAATTGGCGAAATATTGCGTAATCGCGCGTTGGCCTGGCAGAAGAAGCATCCCCTGATCGGTGACGTGCGTGGTTTGGGTGCGATGGTGGCGATTGAATTCGTCAAGGATCGCCAGACCAAGGAACCGGCCAAGGAATTCACCGTGAAGTTAGTCCAAAGTTGCGTCGAGAATGGCGTGATCCTCATCTATGCTGGCACCCACAGCAACGCCCTGCGCTATCTTGTCCCGCTCATTATCACCGACGAGCAACTCGACGAAGGGCTGGATGTGATCGAGAAGCAGTTGTTTGCCTAATTTGCCACCCTGAGTGAAGCGAACGATGACAACCAGGAACAAACGCGACTTCGTGGTCCTCGGCGGCGTGGGCGCGATTGGGCGGGTGGTGGTGCGTGACTTGTTTGAGTCGCATCCGCGAAACCGCATTCTGATTGCGGACTACAACGAGACGGGGGCGCGCGTGTATGCGCGTTCATTTCGGGGGCATCGCGTTTCTGCAGCGTTTGCCGATGCCGGCAAATCCAAACAGCTTGCAAAGCTCTTCCGTGGCCACACGGTCGTCATCAACTGCACACAGCACAGCTTCAACCTGAAGGTGATGCGCGCCGCGCTGGCAGCAAAAGTTCACTATATTGATTTGGGGGGATTGTTTCACTGGACGCGCGAGCAGTTGAAGTTGGACAAGCCATTCAAACGCGCGGGCCTGACTGCGATTCTCGGCGCAGGCTGCGCCCCGGGCATCACCAATGTGATGACGCGCGCGGCTGCCGACCGATTCGACCGCATCACGTCAGTGGGGATTCGGGTCGGCACGAAGGATTTGAACGCCAAGACCGCCGATTTCTACTTCCCGTATTCTGCGCAGACGATTGTGGAGGAACTGACTCTCAAGCCGTGGGTGTTCGCACGCGGCAAATTCCAGCAAGTGAAACCCCGTACGGGTTGGGAGCAAGTCGGTTTTTCGCGGCCGGTCGGCGCGCAATGGGTGGTGCTGACGCGACACAGTGAGATTGCGACGATACCCATAACGTTTCGGACGAAGGGATTGCGGGAATGCGACTTCAAAGTGGGTTTTGATCGCAAGTTTGTGCGTGAAGTGACCAAGCGACTGAAGGCAGGTTGGACGGTCCGGGATTTCGCGAAGCTGCCGGCACCACGCGGCAAACCGAACGACTATGAGGTGTCACGTGTGGTTGTTCGCGGGGACAAGAAAACAGTCACGATGGATTGCCAGGCGAAAGCGAATCGCCGCTGGCACGCCAGCGCGGGCGACGTCGACACGGGTTGCCCGCCGTCGATCATAGCGCAGATGATTGCGACAGGCATGATCGCACAGCGCGGAGTGCTACCGCCGGAAGTGGCGGTACCTGTCCAGCCATTCTTCCGTGAATTGCGCCAGCGCGGGATGAAGGTCGTCATGAAGGAGAGTGAGCCATGAAAATGTGCATGGGCGGCCAGTGGATTGATACCGGCGAAAAGATCGAAGTACTCAATCCGTACGACAACACGGTTGTCGACACCGTGCCGCACGCCCGCGCCGGGGACATTGAAGCGGCGCTCGCGGCGGCGGTGCGTGGGGCGAAGATCATGGCGAAACTCACGGCGTGGGAGCGCTATCAGATCCTGAAGAAGACGGCCGAGAAACTCGAAACCCGTGCGGAGGAATTCGCGCGCACCATCACGCTGGAGGAGGGGAAGGCCATTGCTGAAGGCCGATCCGAGGTGGGCCGCGCGGTGGAGACGCTGACGCTGTCCGCCGAGGAAGCGCGACGGATTCACGGGGAAACGGTGCCGCTGGATGCATCGCCCGGCGGAGCGGGCAAGATGGGTTTTACGTTGCGGGTGCCGTGCGGCGTGGTTGTGGCGATCAGCCCGTTCAACTTTCCGCTGAATCTCGTGGTGCACAAAGTGGGGCCAGCCATTGCGGCGGGCAACGCGGTGATCATCAAACCGCCATCGAACACGCCGCTTTCGGCGCTCAAGTTGACGGAACTGCTTTTGGAATGCGGGTTGCCGCCCGAAGCGATCTCATGTTTGACGGGGCCCGGCGGTGAACTCGGTGATGCACTCTGCCGTGACCAACGGGTGCGCAAAATCACCTTTACGGGCAGCGTGCCCGTGGGGGAACGGATCTGCCGGACCGCCGGCATCAAGAAAGTGACGATGGAGCTGGGCAGCAATTCGCCGATCATCGTGATGCCCGATGCGGATTTGGAAAAGGTGGCGGAAGCGGTCGCGGCGACCGGCTACTCGAATGCAGGACAGGTCTGCATTTCGACGCAGCGTGTGATTGCGCAGCAAGCGGTGTACGAAGATGTATTGGCCGCGACGAAGTCGAAAGTCGAGGCACTAACGACGGGCAACCCACTGGACGAGAAGACGAAGGTGGGGCCGATGATTCGCGAACAGGAGGCGATCCGCGTCGAGCAATGGGTGCAAGAAGCTGTTAAGGGCGGTGGGCGCGTGGTCACGGGAGGCATTCGACGCGGGGCGATTTACACGCCGACAATTGTCGCCGACGTGAAGCCCGAGATGCGGATATCCTGTGAAGAACTATTTGGTCCGGCCGTTGCCTTTACGCCGTTCCACGATGTCCACGAGGCGCTGGCACTCGCCAACGACAGCCGCTTTGGCCTTGCCGCGGGTGTGTTCACGGAGAGCCTCGATACCGCCATGAAGTTTGCCCGCGACCTAGAAACGGGCAACATCCATATTAACTGGGGACCGCAGTGGCGCGCGGACATGATGCCCTATGGGGGCCTGAAGAATAGTGGCTTTGGGAAGGAAGGCCCCCGGTATGCGGTCGAAGAAATGACCGAGCTGAAAATGGTGGTTTTTCACCTGAAATATTGATGTGTTGACCTTATTTTGAAGTCTGTGCTACAAGTTCCGCGGACTTTAGGAGGAGGAAGGTGACGTTCCGGTAACGATCGATCATGCGAACGGTGTCACAGCCAAGGTCGGGAGGCGCGTCAGTTGTGGACACGCAGCTACAGAACAATAATATCAGAGTCGAACGGAAGCATTTCACGTTTGACCTGAGAGAGAACCCGCGGGGCCGTTTCTTGAGAATCATCGAGGAGGTTAATGGTCGCCGTGACGCCATCATCATCCCCCTGACGGGACTCGAAGATTTCCGCGATCAACTGAACGAGATCATCAAGTTCAGTAAGACTCTCACACCACAGACCTAAGACATCAGGCTCTCGCAGTGGAAGGCGGACAGGCAGGCCGCAACGTCGCCACTCGCGGGACAGGATTTGTCGAAGTCTTGCTATTCCTTACTGTGCGCATTAATCCGGCCAATGGCTTTTCGCGCCTGCTCTCGCACAGCCGGTTCGGGATCCATGAGGAATATGGCGAGCGCATTCGTACCCTCGGCAAGACCGCATTCGCCGAGTGCTTCCACAGCCCGGCGCCTAATCTCGGCGTCGTTATTTCTGACAGCGCTAGCTAGTGGCCCCAGTGCTGCCGGGTCATGAAGCCTGGCTAGAGCGATTGCGATCCCAAATTGCTCTCCTGGTCCTGCCGATGCGAGTGCACGCAGAAGCCAGGGACGAGAAGAGGCCGTGGCCAGATCGTAAAGGGCGACCGTGGCGCTATAGCGCACGTAGCCATCCGGGTCCGGCAGCAATTGAACCAACCAACCGATGGCCCGCGTGTCGCCAATCTTGCCGAGTGCGATGGCGGCCTCAGCGCGCACGAACCAATTGTCGTCGGACAACAATCGAAACAGCGGTTTGAGCGCCGCGGGGTTGGCGAGTTGCCCCAGCGCGCGCGCGCAGTCGCGCCGCACCTCGGGATCGGAGTCTTCCAGGGCACGGACTATCTCACGGAAGTCGCCAGCGTTGGGCTGGACGGCAATGAGCTTGGCTGCATTCACCCGAACGATGCGGTCGCGATGCCGAAGTAACTCGGGGGTGAATGACTTGCCGGCGGGGACTTGCTGCAACGCGATCGCGGCCAAATCGGGTTTCTCGGCGCGGAGCAGCACCACCACTCGCATGCGCAAGAGGGCTGCCGAGTCGGGGTGTTCTCGAAGATAGGCCTCGACTGTGTCCGCTGCGGCATGGATGCGGCCTTCATCCAGTAGCTTATTGGCCTGGTTAAGCGCGAGCTGTTCAGGACTTCGCGCACAGCCAGCAAACAAGAGAACCGTCATCAATAGAGCGATGCGTAGCATGATGAGTAAACCAACAGACTGATCCCAATAGCAGGTGCGTGCCACAGACCTGACACCCTGCATCTTTGACTCTGGCTGTGAAGTGGTCAAGAGGGAACTACGATAGTAATCACGGGCTTCTGGGTTGACACCCTTTCGGGTGGCCCGTAGAGTAAGAATACTATGCTGGGGTCGACATTGAGCGCTGGTGCTTCACTTACGGCACATTCGGGCGGCAATCTCTTGGAATTGTTGGAACCGATTGCGGCTGAATTGCCTCGGGTGGAAGTCGCGCTGGCGAACCAAGTCAGCGGCTTTGATCCGCGCCTTGGCGAGCATATCCAGTATATCCTAGGTGGCACGGCCAAGCGTCTCCGCCCGAGCCTGGCACTGTTGGCGGGTGGAACGACGGGAGGAGTTACCGAAGAGCACATTACCTTGGCGGTAATCGTTGAACTCATCCATGTCGCCACTCTGGTGCATGATGACGTTTTGGACGAAGCCGAGATGAGACATCGACTTCCGACTTCTAACTCACGCTGGGGCAATGAGATAAGCGTTTTACTTGGTGACTGTTTGTTTGCCCACGCGCTGCGGCTAGCTGCAAGTTACTCAACCACAGATGTTTGTCGTAGAGTCAGCGAGGCGACCAATACCGTTTGTTCGGGCGAAATCGTTCAGACCCAACACCGTTTCGACCTTAATTTGACCCTCGAACAGTATCTGGACATCATAAACATGAAGACCGGGGCTCTTTTCGCAGTCAGTTGCGAATTAGGCGCCTTTTTGAACGGTGCGCCTCCCAACATCGTCAAACGTATGAATGAATTTGGGACCAATCTAGGAATCGCGTACCAGATTTATGATGATTGCGTAGATATTTTTGGCCAGGAACGACAGGCAGGGAAATCGCTCGGAACAGACATGAAAAAAGGAAAACTAACGCTCCCATTTCTGTTGCTGTTGCAGCACGTTGGTTCTGAGAGCCGGCAGGAACTCGGCGAGATGATTCTTCGCAACGGCCAGCAAGAGCAACAGCATTTGCTCCGGCTCGTGCTGGGCAACGGTGTCGTGGGGGAATCGCTCGCGACGATCGACACCTACATCTCCCGCGCCAGGGCCAATCTCTCGGCGCTACCACCCAACGTCTACACAAGGACATTGGCAGCCCTCACGGATTATCTTTCGGGACAAAGCCGGTCGCTCCTCAAGGGAACCGCCTCCGCATAATTCACCGCTGGTTCCAGGGCACAAGGGACATTCACTGTGATCGCAATGAAGCTAAAGGAAAAACTCGGACTCGGCGGCACCGTGCCGCGACCGGCGAGCGCGCCCGCACCCGCTGCGGAGTGCGAGATTGATTTGCGGCATGAAGAGGATGAGGCGCTCGTGCGACGCAGCCAGAAGGGTGAGAGCGCGGCCTTCGATGTTTTGGTCGAGCGCTACAAGGAACGCCTCTACGCGACGGTCTATCACATGACGTCGAACCACGAGGATGCCAACGACCTCGTGCAGGATACGTTCATCAAAGCTTACAAGAGCCTCCAGAGTTTTCGGGGCCAATCGAGTTTCTACACGTGGGTCTATCGCATTGCCGTGAACCGCACGATCAATTTCGTCAAGCGCCGTAAGAATCGCAACCAGTACAGCCTCGACGATCTGGACAGTTCGATCCAGAGCGATCCGGATCTGGTGGAGATGCAGTCTCATGCCACGCCGCGGCGTGAGGTGGGCCTGAACGAACTTCAGGAAAAATTGAACGAAGCGCTGCAAAAACTGTCTGAATCACATAGAGCGGTAGTAACTATGCACGACGTTCAAGGCATGACACACGCGGACATTGCGAAGGTAATGGGGTGCTCGGAAGGCACTGTGCGGTCGCGGCTTTTTTATGCGCGACAACAGCTGCAAGGATTACTCAGCGAATATTTGTAAACCGTCATGAATTGCCAGAAAGCACAACAATTGTTCGATGATCTCACGCACGAGCGGCTCGCGCCGGCGACCGCCGCGCAGGTGCGCCAGCACCTTGCCGATTGCACCGACTGCCGGGTCATGGAGCAACGCACCGGCCGCCTACAGCGGGTACTCGCGCTCAAGCGGTATGAGCGACCGGCGCCGGAGTATTTCGACAACTTCCTTACCGAGTTCCATGACCGGTTGCTGGCGAAAGTGCGACAAGTCGGATGGTGGGAAAGAGCGTTGGGAAGCGTGGATGATTTTCTGGCAGCCGAATCGATGCGGGTGTGGCGTTACAGTTTCACCAGTGCGCTGGGCGTGGCGGCGGTCGTAGGCATGACCTGGATGGGCCTGCGTCAGACGGGCGATCCTGCCGTCGTTGCCAGCGACCCGACGGTTGCGGCCAGTTCGTCTTTGGCCGATGCCGATGCGATGCTTCCCCCGCCGCATTCCACACCCAGTACAATCGTCGCGTCACTCCCCAGCCTGTCGCCTGCGACTTCGGCGGATTACCAGCCTGCGTCAGTGGGCAATGTGGTATTGGTCCCCACTTCGGCGCACGCGGATTCCTCCGCCCCACGCTACGTACTGGATCGCATCTCCATCACACCGGCCAGCTATGACGTACCGAGCGTCCATTTCTAGGCGGCGGATCACAGTCGGGTCCGTGTTTCTCGTTATCGCCAGTACAACAGCAGTCTTCGCGGCCGGGCTGCTGGAGACCATCGACCAGGAAGTCTCCTCGATTTATGAAAAGTCCCGGGACACCGTCGTTAAGGTTCACGCCCAGCGCCAACTCCAAATCGGCAATTTGCCCTTCAGTTCCTCGCAACGTGTGGGCACCGGGTTCTTCATCGACAAGGAGGGCCACATGCTGACGGCGGCTACCGTTGTGGACGACGCGGATAGTTGCTGGATCGAGTGGCACGGCCAGAAAATCAATGCGCGCGTCATCGGGCGCGATCCACAAACAAACGTCGCCCTGCTGAAGATTGAGCCGACCGACAACAGTGCGACGCCGTTCCTGCCGCAGGGTGATTCGGATGAACTTCGCGTTGGGTCGATGGTCGTCGCCATCGGATTTCCCTACGACCTGCCGAGCGCGCCCGTGGTGGGTTTCATCAGCGGGATCGATATTCGCTGTGGCAATCACGTCTTTGCCACGAGTCACCTCCGTGCCAGCTGCCGGCTAAGCCCGGGACAGGGGGGCGGCCCGATGCTGAACGTACGCGGGGAAGTCATCGGCATCGCCGTCGCCGCGCACACGGATGACCAATGTTACGCGCTGCCGATCAACGCCGCGCACAAGATCTGCGCGGACATCCTGCAGTTTGGCCAACCGCAATACACCTGGGTGGGCCTCGGCGTTTCGGAGCGGCAACTGGCCATCAATCCAACGGTTTCCAACCAATGGCAGGTATTCATCCAGCAGATTTACTCGAATACGCCCGCAGCTATGGCGGGGTTCCGCAATGGCGACACACTCTTGAGCATCACGAGCAATGAAGTGCATCGCTCGGCGGATGTTCTCAATACGATGTTCTGCCACCGTGTCGGCGACACGGTTGAGTTCACGGTGCTGCGGGATGGGCAGGAGCAGAAGCTTCTGCTGGTCGTTGCCGCTCGTCCCCCGCAGGAGTCGTTTGGCACCCAGGTTACGCCGCAACTCGGATCGCCCAAACCGCCGGGCCAGTGGTTGACCGTTGTTCCTGCATCACAAGAGCACTAACGAACCCGGCTGCTTACTTCTTGCCAAGTTTCGCGCGCACGTCGTCGAGTTGGCCGGCGGAGCCGAGCGCCTGGTTTTTGTGCGCCATCATCTTGGCGTACTCTTCGATGTAAACCTTGCCCGGATCGCGGAGGTCGAACTTCTCGGGATGATCGCGGAAGAACTCGCGATGGACACGCGTCCAGACGAGGCGGCCGTCGGTGTCGATGTTGACCTTGCAGACGCCGAGTTTGGCGGCCGGGAGGAAATCTCCCTCGGGCACGCCGCTGGTCTCCTGCATTTTGCCGCCCGCCTTATTGATGCGATCCACCTCGTCCTTGGGCACGCTGGAGCTGCCGTGCATGACCATCGGGTAGCCGGGGAGCAATTTCTGGATGGCTTCGATCACTTCAAAATGCAGGCCGAATTTCTTGCCGGGTTCGGCCTTGAACTTGTAAGCGCCATGGCTGGTGCCGATGGCCACTGCGAGTGAGTCACACTTCGTCATTTCGACAAACGTCTTCGCCTCAGCGGGGTCGGTAAGGCAGACGTTGCCGACAATGTCTTCCTCGACGCCACCGAGCATGCCCAGTTCCGCTTCGACCGACACGCCGCGCGCGTGTGCCTTGTCCACGACGCGCTTGGTGATCTCGGCGTTCTTCTCGAACGGCTCGTGGCTGGCGTCGATCATCACCGAGCTGTAGAAGCCGGAGGCGATGCAGTCATAACAGGTCTGCTCGTCGCCGTGGTCGAGATGGACCGCGAAAATCGCCTCAGGGAACACGTCTTGTGAGGTGCGGATCATCGCCTCAAGGTAGCGTTTGTCCGTGTACTTCCGTGCGCCCCGGCTGAGCTGGATGATGAAGGGCGCCTTGCTCTGGACATTGCCCTGGAACAGGCCGACGGTCTGTTCCAAATTGTTGATGTTATAAGCGCCGATGGCGTATTTGCCATAGGCGATCTTGAACAGTTGCGCGGTAGTAACAATCATTTCAAATTCTCCTCACGGAACAACGGGGTGCGTCTGGCGTGCTCGCCACTTGACAGTAGCGAACACGCGCCCGCAGGTCAAACTTGATTTCCAACGTCACTCGGCGGCTTCGAACAGGTCGAACTGATTGCCGTCGGGGTCATTGACGGTAATGAGTTTGCCGAAGGGCTCGTCCTTGATATCGCCGCTGAATTCCACGCCGCGCTCCTTGAGCGTGGCCACGGTGGCATTGATGTCATCGACCAGCAGGCTCAGGAACGGATTGCGAGCGCCGCCAGCCGGCTCGGCTTGCATCAGCCCGAGGTGGACCGCATCGAGATCGACCTCGGCCCAATTCGCTTCGCGATAGGCGATCTTCAAGCCGAGTTTTTTCTCGAAGAAGTCGCAGGAACGACTGATGTCGGACACCTTGAAAACAACATTGGCAATACCTTTAATCATTTGGATTCCTTAGTAGGGTAGGGGGAACTTCGCAGTTATGGCCCGGACTTTTTCCTTTACGCTGGCCTGTACGTTTGCATTGTCGGGTTTTTCCAGCACTTCCGTGATGAGGGCGGCAATTTGCTCCATCTCGGCTTCCTTCATCCCGCGCGTGGTGACTGCCGGCGTGCCGAGGCGGATGCCGCTCGTTACGAGCGGCTTTTCCGGGTCGTAGGGGATGAGGTTCTTGTTCGTGGTGATGCCGGCGCGGTCGAGTGATTCCTGGGCGATCTTGCCGGTGAGTTTCTTCGGGCGCAGATCCACGAGCATCAAGTGGTTGTCGGTGCCGCCACTGACAATGCGGAAACCGAGTGCTGTCAGGGCCGTCGCGAGCGCCTTCGCATTCTTCACGATCTGCCGCTGATAGTCTTTGAAATCGGGTTTCATCGCTTCGAGAAAACAGACGGCTTTGGCCGCGATGATGTGCATGAGCGGGCCGCCCTGGATGCCGGGCAAGACCCAGCTGTCGATGTCCTTGGCGTATTTCGCCTTGCAAAGGATCAAGCCCGCCCGCGGGCCGCGCAAGGTCTTGTGGGTTGTCGTAGTGACGAAATCGGCGAGTGGCACCGGGCTGGGATGAATCCCGGCGGCAACCAGGCCCGCAATGTGGGCCATGTCGACAAACAGTAACGCGCCAACGCTATCCGCAATTTCGCGCATCCGCTTAAAGTCGATGACGCGCGGATAAGCGCTGGCACCGGCCGTGATCATTTTCGGGCGACAATCGTGCGCGAGTTTCGCGAGTTGATCGTAGTCGATCATCTCATTGTCCTGACGCACGCCATAGTGGAAGACCTTATAGAAGCGGCCTGAGAAATTGCGCGGTGAACCGTGTGTGAGATGGCCGCCATGAGCGAGTTCCATCGTCAGGATAGTATCTCCGTGTTGGATCGCGGCGAAATATACGGCCATGTTTGCCTGCGAGCCCGAGTGCGGCTGGACGTTGGCGTGTTCGGCCCCGAAAAGCTGTTTGGCGCGGTCGATGGCGAGTTGCTCGGCGATGTCCACGTATTCGCAACCGCCGTAATAGCGGCGGCCGGGATAGCCTTCCGCGTACTTGTTCGTCAACACCGTGCCCGCCGCTTCGAGGATGGCCGGTGAAACAAAGTTTTCGCTGGCAATCAACTCAATGTTTTCCTGCTGCCGTTGTTTCTCGCGCTGGACAGCGTTGAAAATCTCCGGGTCGGTCACCGCGAGCGCGGAAGTCTTTTTCGCAGGCGTAGAGGTTGTGTTCATGATGGGTGGATGGTCCATTTCATCGACGCGGCGGGCGTGGCGGCCGCCATCAAAGTTCGTGTGCAGCCAGACATCCAGGAGGTGTTTGGCCTGCTCGGCATCGAGATCGATCGCCGATAGCACGAGAACATTGGCGTCGTTATGTTCGCGGCTGAGGCGGGCCCAGTGCTCGTTGCTGACCATGGCTGCGCGCACACCGGGAAACCGGTTGGCGGCAATACTCATGCCGATGCCGCTCTTACAGATCAACACGCCGCGGTCGAAATTACCCGCGAGCAGTTCGCGCGCGACGAGAAACGCGTACTCCGGATAATCCACGGGGTCGGTGGTATGCGTGCCGAAATCAGCGAATGCATATCCCTGCTGGGCGAGCCAGTCTTTCAACGCGGCTTTGATCTCAACACCGCCGTGGTCGCCCGCCAGGGCGATGCGCAGCGCGCGAGTTTCATCGTTCGTGGCGGCCGCGACTTCCCGGGTCGCCTGGCCCGTTGTGGCCGCCGTCTGGTTGATAAAGACGATCAGGCTCGGCAACGCGTCGCGGACCTGGTCACGAGTACGGCGATACACCTCCAGGGATTGGCCAATCGGGTCGGCAATGTCTTTGTTCTCGTCCGCCCGCAATTCCTCGAATTCACGCACGAGAAACGTCTTCTCAGCCGCCGCGGGATGGAGCGCCTGGATCGCGTCGTAGTGCTGGCGGGTCATCGTGAGGATGAAATCGGCCTGGCGAACGAGTTCACTGCCGAGCGATTGGCTGACATGCGACGAAATGTCGATCCCAAGTTCCGCCATCACCTCGATGGCCACGCCCGTCGCTCCAACGCCCTCGAGCGCGCCCAGGCCCGCCGAGGCAACTTGAATGTCGTTACGGCCCCGCAACATGTGCCGGAGCAAACCCTCCGCCATGGGGCTGCGGCAAACATTGCCCGTGCAAACGAAGAGAATTTTCTTCATTGAGTTTTCCGGCGTGCCGGGCAGGCTGGCCGCATCGTTCCGACGGGCCTCATTGCCAGGTCAACAACACGCGGATGCCCTTCAAAATGTCCACGGCGCGTTGCAACACCACATCGCGCACGTTTTGAATCTCGTCTTCTTCTTCATGTTCCTTGTCGGTCGATGACGGGTCTGTGTTTGGCACCGATTTACGGATCGGCAGCTCAATATCGATCGACTGCCCGTGGAATACTTTCACCAACTGGGCTTCCGTCAAACCTTTCTTGTTGACCCGGGGCTGCAGGCTCGCGGTCAGGGTTTCATTCGTTTGTACAGTCAGTACCACGTCGCGTTCCGTCTTCGGGTCAATCTTGACGGCAACGTCCGGGGTGAGCCCGTCGGGGAACAGTTCGACGGGTTGCGTCGCATCCTGCGGTGGCGACAGGACGATCTTCGCCGTAGCGATGCGCAGTATACGTCCGTCGCTCAGTTTCACCTGTTGCCAGCCGGCCGCCGAGCCGGCGGTTTTCGAACCAATAACGATTCCGCGATCCGCGGTGCGCAACGCACCGGCCAGGACCTCGGCACTGCCGCGAGTTTCCGCATTTACCAGCAACATCAGCGGGGCCGAAGTCAGATCCGTGCCTGCAGTCGATGCTGGTTTAATCTCGGCGCTGGCACGGAAAACTTGCGCGCTTTTTTCCGAGCTTTTCAGGGTGAACAACTCTTGTCCGTCGTTCAGGAATCGACCAGCGATCGCAGCGGCGGCGGCGAAGTTTGTGCCGCCCGCATAACGCAGGTCGAGCACGAAACCGGTGACCTTCGCGTCGGCAAATTTCTTCAGCTCCGCGTCCAGCGCGGCGGGTGTTTCTTCGGTCACCTCGGCCAAGCGGATATAGCCGATGTCGGAGCCGATGACTTCCGCGCGTGCGAGGGGCTGCGTCGGCTTCGGCTCGGCGGCTGGGGCGGCGTTGGTCGAGGGTAATTCCGGTTCCACGATCACTGCGCCGCGGCCCACGGCATCAAGGATGCCCGTGACCGTGGCTTCGTTCAGCAGTTTCTCATTGAGTTTATCGCGGTCGACATAATTCGATTTGAGAACGCTGATTACTTCCGCCGTGGGTTGCAATGACGTGCCGACGCTGGCGGCGCGGCACCGTGGGGTGACACCAGCCACAAACAACAAAAGGCCCGCGGTAATTCCAACGATAATTGTCTTCATCATACCTCGCAAGATCACGCTTCGCTCCGACGGCCCGAGCCGCCAGTATTATGTTCGTATCGCACGGGCGGCAATATCGCGGCGAAAGTGCGCGCCGTCAAAGTGAATTCGCTCAACCGCCTCGTAGGCGTGCTGCGCCGCCCTCTCAATGTTCCCACCGAGCGCGGTAACACCCAGCACTCGTCCGCCATCCGTGACGATTCTGCCGCTGGCGTTCCGCCGTGTACCCCCGTGAAACACATGAACCTTATCCAACTCGGCGGCATCTTTCAACCCCGCAATCGGTTGGTCGCGCTCGTACGGTCCGGGATAGCCGCCCGCGGCCAGCACGACGCAAACCGCAGCTTCATTCTTCCACTCCAGCGGAAGGCGGTCGAGCCTGCCGTCGATCGTGGCTTCGGCGGCGTCCACCAGGTCGAAATTCATTCGCGGCAGTACGACCTGGGCTTCGGGATCGCCGAATCGGCAATTGAATTCGAGCACCTGTGGCCCGCGCTCGGTGATCATCAATCCCGCGTAGAGCACGCCGTGGTACTCGATGCCCTCGAACTGTAATGCCGCCAGCGTTTGCCCGAAAATCCCGGCAACCTGCCCGGTGAGCTGGTCGTTCAGCAGGGGCGTGGGCGAATACGCTCCCATACCGCCGGTGTTCGGGCCGTGGTCCCCGTCCAGCGCGCGTTTGTGGTCCTGCGCAGACGCCAGCATCTGGAACGATCGGCCGTCGACGAGCGCCATGACCGAAAGTTCTTCACCATGCAGGCATTCCTCGAGGATGACCTGGGCGCCCGCCGCGCCGAAGATTTTCCGCTCCATGATTTGGGTGATGGCCTGCTCCGCTTCCGCGACGGCTTCCGCGACGATCACGCCTTTGCCGGCAGCCAGGCCGTCGGCCTTCACGACCACCGGCACCCCGACCCTGTGCAGGTGGGCACGGGCATCGCTCGGGTTATCGAAGATGGCGGCGGCGGCGGTGGGTATGTTGTACTTGAGAAGGATCTTTTTGCTGAAAACCTTGCTGCCTTCCAGTTGGGCGGCGCGCTTGTTCGGGCCGAAAACTCGCAAGCCATGGCTGTGGAAAAAGTCAACAATGCCGGCGCACAACGGGCCCTCGGGACCGACAATAGTCAGATCGATTTTCTGCGCGGAAGCAAACGCCGCCAGGTTGTCGATTTCCATTGCCGGAATGGGCACGGTTTCAGCCAGTTCAGCAATGCCGGCGTTGCCCGGCGCGCAAAAGAGTTTGGTGACGCGCGGGCTTTGGGCGATTTTCCAAGCGAGCGCATGTTCGCGCCCGCCGCTTCCAATGATCAGGATTCTCATGGCGAGTTCGGGCGTCACTGTAGGTGAAGATTTCCGAGACGGTCAATCTCAGAAACCGTGGCCTGCGACCACGTGGAAGTCGTGCGAGCTTTCCTAACAAATCTGTAATGTTTCCGACATTGTTTAGCAACGCAAAATGTGGTATCTTTTATGCAAGAAAAAGTTGAGTGTCTCTGGTCGGGCGCGGGCAAGAATGCAGTGCTGGGGCGATAAACTCCTTCAGCGCAAAGGGTATACCTGTAAGAACAGGTGCCTTTTTGTCGCACGATCTGGTTAACTGCCTGAGGGCAATAGGGGTCTAATGAGAACAATCGCAAGACGTGTGTTTTTGGGCTGGGTGGTTTTTTTGGCGGCCTACGGAATCACAGCAATCGCTTCCGCGCAAACGCGCACGATTCGTGTCGTTACGTACAACATTGAAGACGACATTAGTAACGCGACCACTCCGCTCCCGGGTTTAATTAGTCCCTCCAGCGGTGGAAGCGTGACGAACGGCGGTGTACTGGAAGGGATCGGAGAAGAGATCCTCGGCAGCGACCCGGCACAGCCGATCGATATTCTCGCATTGCAGGAGACGACCAGTAACCCGGTTACCGTCCAGCCGATAGTCGACGGTCTCAATGCATTTTATTCTTCCCGCAGCTTATCCGCCGGGTACGCGATGAGCCCGTACCAAGGGACGGATACTGGTGGCTCCAACGCCGGAAACGGCCCGAATGCGATGGTCTACAATACGAATACGTTACAGTTGGTCGCTTCGGTCGGAGTCGGAACGCCGGGCGGTTCATCGAACGGGGAATATCGTCAGGTGGTGCGTTACGAGTTTGCGCCGGCCGGTGTTACGCCGACGACCAACAACGAGTTCTACGTCTATGTGAGCCACTACAAATCGGGCACGACTTCGGGCGACATTACTGATCGCAACGGGGAGGCCCAGATCGTCCGCGCTGACTCGGCGACGTTGCCCAGCAATACCCGAATTCTTTACACAGGCGATTTCAATGCCAGTACCAGTGGCGAAGCCATGTACCAGACACTGATTGCCGGGGGCGCCAATCAAGGGTACGACGTCCTGAACCCATCCGGGCTGACCACTAACGATTGGGGCTCGAGTACCACCTCTACAGGGATTCTGGCGGTGTTAACCGAATCAGCCACGAATCTTCGATACCGTGACGATTATCAGATGATGACGAGCAATGTTCTTCACAGTGTGGCCGGCGGGTTGGCGTACATCCCCGGTACATACCACACGTTCGGCAACAATGGCACGACGCCTTACAACGGCAACATGAATTCCGGTTCCGATACAGCGCTTAACAACGATCTTAACACGAATGTGACGGGGATCACCGCCGCACAACTCTACCAGTATCTTACTACCGGCAGCGATCACCTCCCCGAGGTGGCCGATTACACCATCCCGGTTGCCGCGCCGTATTCCCCACAGAGCATTCAGACAGTCTTTATCATTTTGGAGGAAAACCAGAACTGGGCTTCGATCAGTGGCAATGCGGCGGCACCGTACATCAACAACGGTCTGCTGCCGAAGTCCTCGTATACCCTGCAGTACTACAACCCCCCCGGCATCCATCCCAGCCTGCCGAACTACTTCTGGCTGGAGGCGGGCACGAACTTTGGGATCCTGGCCGATGGTGACGCCTTGACTTACCACGAGGGCACCACCAATCATCTGGTCACGCTGCTCAAAAACGCGGGCGTCTCGTGGACCTCTTTCCAGGAGGGTATCAGTGGGACCACGTGTCCCCTTACGGATAGCGGCCAGTACGTGGCTAAGCACAATCCCATGGTGCATTTCGACGACGTCACGAACACGAACAACACCGGCTCGACGTACTGCATCTCCAATGTGCGACCGTTTACGGAACTGGCCGGCGACCTCCAAAGTAACGTAGTCACGCGCTACAACTTTATCACGCCGAATCTCTGCAACGACATGCACGGCAACACGGGATGCCTGACCGGCAATGCATTGATAACGGCCGGTGACACCTGGCTGTCGAACACGGTGGCCGAGATCGTGAGCTCCCAGGCTTACAGCAACAACGGCGTGATTTTCGTCACCTGGGACGAAGGGGAGGGTGGCGATGGCCCCATTGGCATGATCGTGCTTTCTCCCCTGGCCAAGGGCGGTGGTTATTCCAACACCAACCATTACACGCACAGTTCCACCCTGTTGACCATGCAGGAGATTTTTAACGTCGGACCGTTGCTGGGCGACGCGGTCAACGCCATCGACTTGAGCGATCTCTTTGTTTTCGGGGCGAATCTCGCGGTCAACCCGGCATCGGGACTGACCTCCAGCGGTCAGGTAGGCGGTCCATTCAGTCCCAGCAGCCAGATCTACACCTTGAGCAATACCGGCGGTGTGGCCATGGCCTGGACCGTTAGCAACACGGCCAGTTGGCTGACCCTTTCCGCGACCAGTGGCACGCTCGCGGCCGGCGGCAGTACGAACATCGTTGCCACGATCAACGCCAATGCCAACAGCCTGGCTGGCGGCGGCTACTCGGATACGATCTCGTTTGCCACGTCCAATGGCTCCGGCAACACGACCCGCCCCGTCAGCCTGACGGTCAACAGTGTCTCTTCGCAACTTTCCGTCAGCCCCGGCTCGGGATTCAGTTCCGCGGGCGCACCGGGCGGTCCGTTCAATCCTGTGAACCAGATCTATACCCTGAGCAACATCGGCGGCGCGACCATGACCTGGACGGCGAATAATTCCGCCAACTGGCTGACCCTGTCCGCCACCGGCGGCACACTGGCGCCCAGCGCCAGCACGAATGTCACCGCCACAATCAATGCCAACGCCAACAGCCTGACCGCCGCCAATTATTCAGACACGATCGGGTTCACCAACACCACGAGTGGCGCGGGCAACACGACGCGCGCGGTCAGCCTCAACATCAGCAGTTTCGGGTTCTACGACGACTTCAGCACGTTCGCGTCGGGCAATCTCGTCGGCCAGCACAGCTGGACGCAAGTGGGTACGATCTCCGCCGCGGCGTTGCAGGTGAGTGGCGGCAAGGTGTTCTTTACTGGCGGGCTGACAGCCAGCAGCCAGACGGCTTACAAGAATTTCACGCTCACCAATGAAACCGTGTACTATGGCCTCACCCTGACGCTCACAAACACGGTGAACAGCGGCAGCGTGTCGTACTTCACCGCGCTCTACACCAGCAACAATGCCACCGGATTCGCCAATTACCGGCTGAGCGCGAAATCGGGTGACGCAGCCAATACAAACTTCCTGCTCGGAGTCCGCGTGACGGGACAGAGTGGTAATCCCTACACTTTCGGGACAACCACTCTCAATTACGGGACGCAGTACCGGGTCATTGTCCAGGCTTCGGCGACCGGAACCAACATGATTGTGTATGTGAATCCAACGAGCACCACGCAAGGGGCACAGACACAGTATGCAAACAACCCAGTGGGGAGTGGTTCGCCGCCGGCGACGGTTGGCTCGTTGGTGATCTCGGAGTTCGGCACCACCACCGTCCATAGCGACGGCGGGTCGATTGGCAAAGCCGTCGTCGCCGACAGTTTCGCGACGGTGTACAACGACCTTCTGGGCGCTCTGCCGCCCGTGGCGAGCTTCAGCGGCAGCCCGACCAGCGGCACGGAGCCCCTGGTGGTGACCTTCAGTGATACCTCGACAGGGACAATCACGAATCGGTTCTGGGATTTCGGCGACACGAGCACAACGAACATTACGACCAATAGTATCGTCCACACGTACGCCGCCGGTGCGTACACGGTAACGCTCATAGCCAGTGGCCTCGGGGGGGCCGGCACCAATACGCAGCCGAATTACATCAATGTGCTCACGGCGTTCCAGGCCTGGCAGGTCCAGTATTTCGGCAGCACCAACAACCCGAACGCAGCATCCGGCGTGGATGCCGACGGCACCGGCCAAAACAACCTCTTCAAGTATGTGGCGGGTCTGGATCCAACGAACCCGTCTTCGGTGTTCCAACTGCAGGTGGTTGCGGTTACCAACCAGACGTCGCAGGAGAGCCTGCTCTTTAACCCGGTCGCTACCGGCCGCACTTACACGCCGCAGTTCAGCACGGATTTGGTGGGTGGTGTTTGGTTGCTTCTGCCGGGGTACACCGGTCCCGTGACCAACGGCAACCAGGTCACGATTACCGACACCAACGCAGTTGATCCGCAGAGGTTCTACCGGATCGACATCTCACTGCCTTAGCGCGAGACGTCCTCGATCACCGCCAACGCCAGCGCCTTCTCATAGACGGTGTGGCGCGTGCCCAGATCGAGTTCTTGCGACAAGAGCGAGGTGTCGTCCTCCGGCCAGAAGGCGCGCTTGTGGGGCAGGCCGCAGGCATTGGGCATGTCAACGGTTGCGCTGGCCGTGCTCTCCCCGAAGTTTTTGCGAATCGAGAAGGTGGCGTCGTCCGTCTTGATGGCAATCGAGAGGATACCCACCGAGGTCGCATCGCGGTCCTCGCGGGCGGAGAGGTGGATCTTCTGCCTGGCCTCGGCCACCGGCCAGTTCAATTGCGCCGCGATCCAGGAACCGTACAGGAGCGCCCGCAAACTGGCGCCGGGCCCGTGACCGTGCACGATGTCCACCGTGCGAATCCGCGCCAGTTCCGTCCGACAGTTTGGCGCATCGAAAAACTCCGCCGCGAGCCGGCGCCACAAGCCCAGCCGGGTCCAACTCAAATCAACGAAACTGCACCGGGGATGCTCGGTGATGCGCCGTGCCAGATCCCCCAGTTGCGGTTGTGGGTCTGTCCAGGTCGACGTATCGTAAATCACCCGGTCCGCCACGGCCACGAGGCGACGGAAGAGATCGATTCTTTTCAAAAAATCACCCTGCCACCAGAGGACGGTCGGCAGGTCGGATTCCAGCAACGGCAACACCGCCGCGCCCAGGTGCGCGACGCCCGGACCGCTGGCGTGAATCGCAATCTGCTCGCAGCAAACTTGTTTCTGCCCGGTGCCGGCGAGGTGGCAATGGGCGGAGATCGAGGCGGACAATTCCGCTGACGCAACGTCTGGCTGCACCAGCAGCACGATCGCCCGGCAGGGATGCTGACTTGTGAGCGTACTGATCACTTCACTGGCGTGCGCCGATTCCGCGTCGGTTTCGCAAAACACGATGAAATTGAGGAGGCAGGCGCGGGTGATCTGGCGTTGCGACGGATCTTTCGCCGATTCCGCGGCAAGCTGCCAGAGTTCGTGAAGTTGGCGCTCAATTTGCGCCACGTCCACGGCGGTCTCAACGCCGGCGGTGAAAGTCTGCAGTTGCGCGGTGTCGGGCATGGTTTACGGGCGTCTCCATTCACGGCCGTCACGTTCAATAAACTTGTCAGCCTCGGGCGGACCCCAGATGCCGGACTCGTAGGGGAAGGGTGCGGGCGCCGAGTTCCAGCCCTCAATGATCGCATCGACGATCTGCCACGAGCGCTCGACTTCGTCGCGACGCGTGAACAATGTCGAGTCCCCGATGATCGCGTCATGGAGCAGTCGCTCATACGCTTCGGGCGAGTGCGCGCCGAAGCTGCCCCCGTAACGGAAGTCCATTTTGACGGGCTGCAAGTTCAGCGCATTACCCGGGACCTTCGCGTTCATGCGGATGGCAATGCCTTCGTCGGGCTGGATGCGCATCACCAGGGCGTTCGGCTGGAGCGGCGTGGTCGATTCGGCGCCGAAGAGCACCGCGGGCGGCGCTTTGAATTGGACGGCGATTTCGGCGACGCCCTTGGGCAGCCGCTTGCCGTGACGGAGGTAAAACGGCACGCCGAACCAGCGCCAGTTTTCGATGAACAGCTTCAGGGCGACGAAGGTCTCGGTTCGTGAGTCGGGCGACACGTTCTTTTCCTCACGATAGGCGGGAACCGCCTGGCCCGCCATCGAGCCGCGGGCGTACTGGCCGCGCACCGTGAACTGCTGGACCTGTTCCGGGGTCATCGGGCGGATCGCGCGCAGGACCTTCACTTTTTCATCATGGATGGCCGGGCCATCCAGTGTCGTGGGCGGTTCCATCGCGACGAGCGAGAGCAACTGCATCATGTGATTTTGCACCATGTCACGGAGCGCGCCGGAGCCGTCGTAGTAGCTGCCGCGACCTTCCACGCCCAGCGACTCGGCGACGGTGATCTGGATGTGATCCACGTATTTCTGGTTCCAGAGCGGCTCGAAGATTTCGTTGGCGAACCGGAGCGCGGCGATGTTCTGGACGGTTTCCTTGCCGAGATAGTGGTCGATGCGGAAAATCTGCCGCTCGTCGAACGCGCCGGCCAGCGCCTGGTTCAACTCCTCCGCCGTGGACAGGCTGTGGCCAAAAGGTTTTTCGACGATGATGCGCTGGGACGCGGTGGGGGCGTGCTGCGAGTGGATCAGACCGTTGGCGCCGAGTTGTTCGATGATGCCGATGAACTCCGTGGGCGCGGTGGCGAGATAGAAGAGACGATGGCCCGCGGTGCCGCGTTCGGCGTCCAGTTTTTGCAGGAACGCATTGAGCTTCTGGTAACCCTGGGCGTCCCCAAACTCCGATTGATGGTAGAAGATCGCCTGGGCCAGCGACTCCCAGACAGCCGGGTTGATCGGCTGAAAACGCGAGGAGTGCGCGACCGCGTCGCGCAGCTCGGCGCGGAACTGGTCGTGGGTCTTCGGTCGGCGCGCAAACCCGACGATGGCGAAGGACTGCGGGAGCTGGCCTTCGTGGGCGAGATTGTAGAGCGCCGGGACGAGCTTGCGATGGGTGAGGTCACCGGTGGCGCCGAAGATAACGACCACGCACGGTTCCGGCGTCCGCTGTGCGCTGAGGCCTTCCTGGAGTGGATTTGTTGGGGGTGCGGTCTGCATAATTTACGTTGCCCGCGCCGAAACTACCACACGGACACCGCGCAACGGAAGCGGACAATTTTTCAGGGCGGGCTTCGCAGGCAGGTCCACGAATTGCACGAAGGAGACACGAAAAATACGAAGCGAGGTGGAAGGCGTAGGTGGCGGGTGCGGGCCGCGGGGGGATGTGAAGGCCAGCGGGAATTATCAGGAACGGTTTAGGTTCGACGCTTGATCAATAGTGCTTGTCGAGGTGTCTTTACCTTTTGAAACGGAGCTTGACGCCGTCGCTGAATCGCCGAACACTTATCTTGATTGTAATTGTAGCAGGGCTGTCCACCGCCAGCGTCAATAACCGAGCAGATATAAAGATGCTCGACGGAAAACCGTATATTATAATAGTCGGAATGCGGCAGAGCAAACTGTTCGCTAGAGAAAGGATAACAAACAATGTACTACAAGGACTTTATCCAAAAAATCGAGAAGGCGGGGATAGGCCTTGCCGATGCACGAACATTCGATGTTCTAATTCTTCCCGAAAACATCGGCTCCTTCGAGAAGGTGGAAGAACTGTTCGAGGCGCTTGGGGCAGCCGATTTGATAAAAAGACTCCAAGAAGCAGGATGTAAGTGTGCATCGGCTTTTAATTTTGGAGTGGACGTTCCAGCACTTGAAAGGCGTGGGTCTGACCGTTGGCTGGGCTGCATTTGGATTCGTGACATGGTGGCAATTCCACTCGTCATAGGAACTCTCGGCTCACTCCTAGCTATGAAGATTGCTGAATCGCCAGACAGAGGCCAGCCACCCCCAAGTCACCCCATTGTTCACGCTCGCATTGTTATTGGCGATGTGGATGGCGGATTTTCCTTCATAGATTATGATGGGGATGGCAAAACGCTCATCAAAGTGCTGGAGGGATTGAAAGATGTCCGAAAAATTGCTCACGCGGCTGAATGATTTTGCCTCGCAATGGATAAAGGATCTCGAAAAGGATGACCTTCAGAAACTGCTCGGAGATACGGAGAACTTCGTAGACGATCTTGCCCAGCAACTTTCAAGCGGAACTGGTAACTCCCCGGAGGAGCGCAACTACCAGTATGTAGGTTCCGTCTTCATCCGGGGCCTCTACGACTATATACAGATTTGCATGGTTTTACAGGATAGCAACTGGTATCGGAACGCCGATTTGTTGGACTACGTGTGGAGGAAGTATTGGGATTGTAAAACGCGCTTTGATTTCTCTCAAAATATCGCAGGTGGCGATTTCTCAGACCATTTATCCAGCCTTCTGACAAAGCTTGCATCATTCTATCAAGCACACTTCGGAAACGGGATGTACCTGAGTCCGGACCTACTTATACGTAGGCTGGAATGCTCAATCTGCGCTCAGGATTTTCGCGCCTGCGGACATATTTCCGGCAGGCTTTATAATGGCATAATGTGCCGGACTCTTGCTCGCGGTATCGAACTAAAGCGCGCATCGATTCTCGAGCACCCCGAGGATCCAAGATGTCGGATATGGCCGTGGAATTACGATCCGAATACAGGCAAATTCAAGGGGACAATGCTTACAATGTTCCAGATCGATGACTTCCTCTTCAACAAAGCCTGGGCAAAGATGGGTCAACCAGCGCACGCAGGCTATCGCGTTTCCGCGGCCGGCCCCGCGACGCCTGATGCGTAAGATGATCGTCGCTTCCTTTTCGGCTTCGCTGCGGCGACCAACGGCGCGATGATTTTTTCGTAAAGAGTGAAAAGGTATTCGACGCGGTGGCGGTCACTGTCGAATGGCGCGGGACGGTAACAGCGATCCACGGCGTGGTCGAGTTCTTGATGCGCCTTGTGCAGCTCCGCCGGCATGGTCAGCGGATCGTAGAGATCGGCCAACGTCGAGGTAGAAAACTTCGCCCTCGCGTCCAATATCGACTGTGCCGACGCTTCCACCCCCGTCCGCTGCTTGTCCGTGATCTGTGACGGCCACGGATAGTTATTGTAAACCATGCTGCCGGAATACCGGTATCGAGATTCCAAACGACCGCCGATTTGCCGCATCCACGCCATGTGCATTGCCGATGTGAGCACGCCGAACAGATAGAGACTGTCTGACGCCACCAAGAAGTTTGTGTTTGCAGAAATCACATCCGGCGACATGAAGCCAATGGGAATGTAGTTGCGACGCTCGGATGAAACTTCCGGGATAAGGATGTACTTCGTCGCCGGCTGCGAGATGTAGAAAAATAGCGTTGGCGCCTGCGCGGCTTTGCGCGTGGGCGCAGCGGTGCTTTTCGCGCGGAATTCTTTTACAGCTTGGACGCGCTTCATGACTTCGGGCAAGGCGCGAAGCTCTACGGGGCTGGCGTCCTTGAGCCAAAGACACCAGCGCATGTTCCCATTGATGAATTCTTCGGAGCCGGTAAAGCGTTTGAGGAACTTCGCGGCTGCTGGCTCGACGGCGAGGAGTTCCTCCTTCTCGGTATCGGTAAGGATGAAGTTGCCGCCATCGGACGGTTTGCTGCCGCACCGCATTTTGGGGACATTCGCGAGCGGCTTGGTGCGCTTGGTCACGAAGCTGTCAGAGCCGGGAGTCAGATAAGGACTGATATTCTTGGCTTCGCTGACCACCGGATGATCGGAGTCCGTATCGTAGTCGTAGATGCGCTTTGTGGTGATGTCGAATGCAGCAAAGCCAATAATAACAACGTGGACATGCGCCTTGCCGCGCGCTTCACTTTCCCATGCGAACGTTCGGTGGGCAAAGTGTATCTTCACCCGGTAGCGACCGAAAAGCAATCCCCAGACTATCGGCACTTGCTCGCCTTGCGTGATGGAGTTGGTGGCGACGAGGCCGACGCGGATTTGTGTTCCTTGAATGTACTCGGCGGCGCGGTAGAACCACGAAACGACGTAGTCCATGTCGCCGGTATTCTTGAAGTCGCGAAACACGGTGACCATGTCGGCGCGCTGATCGGCGTTCTGATAATGCTTCCCAACGAACGGCGGATTACCAAGTACGTAGGAGCAGTTGGCCGGGGCGAGGACTTTCCGCCAGTCAAGACGGAGCGCGTTGCCGCACACGATGGTCGGAGATTTTTTGAGCGGAAGGCGAACGAAGTACTGGCCGAAAGCTTCCGAGAGCCGGATATTCATCTGGTGATCCATGAGCCACATGGCGACTTCGGCAATGCGGCCGGGCCATTCGCTGATTTCAATGCCGTAGAAGGCGTCCACATCCACGAGTGAAAGGTGTTGGATGTCGAGTTCTCTTTGCGTGCCGCCATAGAGCAGCTTGAGGACTTCGATTTCCAGCAAACGCAATTCCCGGTAAGTGATGACGAGGAAGTTACCGCAGCCACAGGCCGGATCGAGGAAGCGGAGTTGAGAAATTTTTTGGTGAAACCGTTTCAGTTCGGCTTTGCTGGTTTTGACACGGTCGAATTCCGCGCGCAAGTCGTCCAAGAATAGCGAGCGGGCAACTTTGAGAATGTCGCGCTCGCTGGTGTAATGTCCACCGATTTGGCGGCGCTCCTTCGGCAACATGACGGCTTGGAAGAGCGAGCCGAAAACCGCCGGGGAGATGCGCGACCAGTCGAAGCTGGTGCAGGAAAGCAGCGCGTTGCGCATGTCACGGTTGAAATCGGCGAACCCGAGATTTTCAGAGAAGAGATCGCCGTTAACGTAGGCAAACGCGGCGAGAGTTTCGTCGAGGTTTTTCTGGCGTTTGTCGGGCGCGGTGTTCAGTACGTCGAAAAGGCGCGCGAGGTGCAAGCCGAGGTCAGAACCATCATCAACTGTACGGTTCAGTAGGTAGAGTTTGAATGATTCACGCTCAAAGATGCCGGTATCCTCAGCAAAGAGACAGAATAGGATACGAACGAGAAAACGTTCAAGTTGATGTCCCGTGTAACCGCCAGCTTCTAGCGTATCATGGAGTCGCCCCATGATTTCAACAGCCTCGATGTTGATCGGATCTTGTTCCTCGAACTTGTGCTGCTTGTAGCCTGGAATGAATGCGAAGGCGTGAATCTTCTTATGAAGTTCAGCCAGCGGAAACTCGATGGTTGCCACGCGGCGACCAGCGAAGAGCGGTAAGTCTTTCTGATCTTCCGGTGCGAGGTCGTGAAGGACGATGCGCGCGAAATCCGAGACAATGACGTAACGGGGAATTTCCTTGTGCCGTCCCTCCGCTGCCATGCCTTGAATGTAGTCAAAGGCCTGTGTCTTTGCCTTATCGAGGTTTTCACCGGCGCTCTTGTGCTCAACAAGGACAACGCCTTTCCAGAGAAGATCGATCTTACCGAAGTTGCCGGAAGTTTTGAGTACTGGCACTTCGAAGCTGGAAACGGTCCTGCGCTGAATGCCGAAAACATTAAAGAACTCATTCCAGAATGTTTGTTTATCCGCACTCTCGCTTTCGGCGCGTTTCCATTCCTTGCTAAAGGTGATGGCACGGTGGCGAATTTCGTTCCATGACAGCGGCATGGATGGATAATACCAAAGACAGGGCACGGGTCGAGAGTGTTGGCGCGCTGGTTTGGGAATGGGGGCGAAGCACCCACCCCTTGTCCCCTCCGAGAAGGGGAACATGCTTGCCTATCGTAACTCGATTATTTTTCTGGACAGAGTGTGAGCGGATGGGTATGATCGACGTGGTTCTTTGATAATGTACTTCGCGAGGACGCAAATGCCTCCCACCTCAATCCTATCGCGCAGGGGAGAGGAGATGGATCGGGTCGTAGCAATTCGGGTAATGGGGGTAGAAGAGGGGCCCGTATATGATTCTGCGAAACGAACCCACCGTTTTCGGAAGGATTCTCTGATGCAACGTCCCTTTAGCGAGAGACTTGTGTCGTAAATGTGCCGGAACACTTGGTGGGTTCGTTTTCCAAAACGAACCCATTATGGGAGGAGTTTTAGGAGTGTTTTGGTCGTTCTTGGTCGCTTTTCAAGTAGCCGGATCCTTCAGGATGGGTCCGAGTGCCTGGACGGATATGAGTAAAAACCTGCCGACTGAGCGTCATTCCGCATAATTAATATTGACATGGCGTAGGCTGTTGCAAATTTGGCTCGCAATCGACCGGATCAGGAGCAGAATAGTGAACGTGACGCTGCCGAGCACTTCTATCGTCCGTCTGAAAGACATCGCGCGGAAGCTTAATATATCGATATCGACCGTCTCCCGGGCTTTGGGAAAGGACACCTGCGAGATGGTCGCCCCGGAGGTGCGGCAGAAGATTCTCGAACTGGCCGAGCAGGCCAACTACGTCCCGCACCCGGCCGCGCAGTTGATGCGCAAACCGAGGGTCCACCTCATCACCGTCTTGCTGCCGTTGGAGACGGGTGCGTTCATGAGCGAGTACTATGGCGTGGTCTTGTCCGGTGTTATTTCCGCCGCGCGCGATTGCGGGACGGAGACGCGTGTGGCGTTGATCGACCCCGACGGCGGCGACATTCTGGAGCAGATGCAGCGGGTGGCGATTGGCGCGGGCGGGCTGTTGTACATGGCGCTGCCGCTGACCATGCGGCAATTGGTGAAGCTCGAGGACTTTGTCCGGCCCGTGGTGGTGATGGGCGGAAGCCTGCCGCCACACATCGATCTCTCGACCAGCCGTGTCAATACGGTTGCGGTGGACAATTTTGCGGCGACGCGTGAGTTGACGACGCGTTTGCTGAAACTGGGCCATCGCCGGATTGGATTGATCGGTGGTCCAACAACGGTGCGCGATGCGTGGGAACGCGAGCGAGGTTTCCTCGAAGCGATGAAGAAAGGCCAGGGACTCGTCGACCCGCAGGCGATCATTCACGTGGAATTCACCGTGGAAGCGGGATTGCAGGGCTGGCAACAGATTGGGACATGCACGCCGCGCCCAACCGCGGTGATCTGTGGGAACGACGAGATCGCTGTTGGCGTGCTGCAAGCTCTCGCGAAGGAGAAGATCAATTGTCCCGCGGACGTTTCCGTCGTGGGTTTCGATGATTCGCGATGGGCGACGCGCGTCACGCCGCCGCTCACGACCGTGCGTCAACCGATGGCGCAACTGGGTCGAACCGCCGCGGAATTGCTGATGAATCGATTGCAGAACGCGGGTGAGACGAAAGTCGAACATCGCCTATTTCCAGTAGAGATCATCGACCGCCAGTCCGTGGCCGCACCTGCCCGTTCGTAGCCACCCATTTTGGTTTACGGTTTAACCGCGTGCGAAGGATCGCGCCAGATGTCGCGCGCTGCGTGGGGTGGTTGGCCGCACTGACGATAAAGAGAGATTTGGTAATTGGCGGCGGTATTTAGGAGATGACAGCCAGCACATCCAATACGAAGCGTGCCTCCTGTCCCGGTGGCACTCGGTGGTGTTTGCCCTTGCTGGTCAGTCTGGTCTTTTTGGTCTGTTGCGTGTGGGTCAACGGGAAGAAGCCTTTTTGGGCCGACGAGTTGGCTTGCGTCTATTTGATACAGGATCACTCCTTTGGACACATGCTGCACGCACTGGCAGGCGGCGCGGACGCCGTCCCCCCACTTTACTATGTGTCCGCGTGGAGTTGGGCCCGTGTGGCAGGCGTATCGCAGTTGTCCCTGCGGCTGCATTCCTGGCTGTGGATTAGCGTCGCCTTCGCGATGATCTGGGTTGTTCTTCGCCGCCGGTACGGCTACTGGCCGGGGTCGGTAGGTTGCGCTGCTGCCTTTTGTTTGTCGCGATTGGTGCTCTATCACAACACCGAAACGCGGTTTTACCCTTTCTTCCTGGGGGTGGTGGCCTTTGGAGTTTGGGTTTTTGACCGGGTCCACGAGTCGAACCGTCTCCGTCTGGGCCAGATGGCGTTGATTGCGGTAGCGCACGCGGGCATAGTTTACGCCCATGTATTCGGGGTGTTGTACAGCGGCTGCATCCTGCTGGCTTGGATAACGGCCGATGCATGGCAACGTCGCTGGCGGCCGGCCGTGTATGCCTCGGTGGCGATTGGATGGCTGATCTTTCTGCCATGGCTCCCGATCTTCCGCCGTCAAACGGCAGTCTTTCAGCACGGTTCCTGGATCCCGATACCCACGGTCACGGACCTACTGGAAGCATCCGGGCTCAAGATCAACCTTCCCCTGGCCTTGATCTTCATTATCGGATTTGTGCTGCTGAATCAGCGGCAGCGAGCGAGCACAACGCGGCGGCCGCAAACCTCCGCGCAGGAAGCGTTGTTCTTGCTGAGTGTCATTTTCATTGTGCTGGTACCGCTGGCGCTGTGGATCTTCTCGCGGGTGTTTCGATCGGTGTTTTGGGATCGGTATATGATCGCGAGTACGCTGGGTTGGGCGATTATTCTGAGTTACCTCTGCGAGGAACTGGGGTTGGGGGCAACCGAAGATGGAGAGTCGGGTGCGGGATCAGGGTCAGCCGGCCGGTTCGAGCGGGGACGGCTTAGCCCATGGTTGCTGCTGGCCGTGTTTCTCGCGTTTCCCGTATTCCACGCGCTGATGCATCCTCGCATTCCGCGACCGAATGCCGAGCGGCTGCCGGCCAGTTTGGAGGGATTGCCCATCGCGTTGAAAACACCGCATGCGTTCCTGCCGCGCATGTATTACCTCGGCACCAACAATAATTACTACTACGTCCTCGATTGGGAGGCATCCATGGATCCTCACAGCGAGCCGGGGGCGAACATCAACGATCAGACTGTCGACGGCCTCCGCCGTTTCTACCCGCTGTCGCACGTCGTCAACAGCCCGGATTTTCTTTCGCAGCACCAACGGTTCCTCTACTTCGATCAGCACGTGAACGCGTGGTTCGATCTACGGGTGCGGCAGAGTGGTCAATACAAATTGACTCTCATTCCGCGAGACACGCCGGGGATGGTTCTGGTTGATGGTGATGGCACCGATGTCTGGTTGGCCGAACGGATCGGCGATGCGAAGGCCAACTGATTCGGTTCACCCGGCGACGGCTCGCCCTGGAGTGAGAAGGGCGTCACGCCGGTAACTTACATGCTGCCCTGTGGCTGTTGCGTGAAATGTTGGCGCGCCGTGTCGGCGAAGATGAAAAGGACTTTCGTCTTGGGTACGCTGCCAGGACGTGGTCCGAAAGGTCTTTGTCGCTCACGTTCGGCATCACGACGTTCGTGAAGAGCAGATCAATGGGTTGGTCGTCTCGTTGTTGAAGGGGTGCAGGGCTTGGTCGCCGCCCGCACGGCGCAGCGCTTTCAGCCGCTCTGCTTCATCAGGTGGTAGCGGGGCTCGCACCCGGGGGTTCCTTTTTCCGCCTCTTGGTGGGGCACAACTCCGTTATCCAGTAATTCACGCACTTTGCGCGCGAGAATCGCTGGCGTATAAGGTTTTGGCAGGAACTCAACTCCCGCATCAAGCACGCCGTAGTGTGCGATGGCCTCGTCCGTGTAGCCAGACGTGAAGAGGGTTTTGAGATCGGGGTAGGTTGTTTTCAGCCAGTCGGCCATCGCTTTGCCGCCCATTTGCGGCATGATGACATCGGTGACCACCAAACGAATCGGTGCGCCTTTATGTTCACGCGCCACGCGCAATCCATCCTGACCGTTGGCGGCCGACAGCACCTGGTAACCCTGGGTTTCCAATACACCGCGAGCCAGGTGCCTGACGGATGGCTCATCTTCCACGACCAGCAAGGTTTCCGTCCCGCGGGGCAACGGACCGGTCTGGATCGATCTGGCCGCGACATTCAGGGGTTGCTCGACCTGCGGGAAATAAATCTTGAAGGTCGTGCCTTTGCCAACCTCACTGTAAACGCCGATATGACCGCCGGATTGTTGGACGATGGTCTGGCAGGTTGCCAGTCCCAAACCCGTGCCTTTGCCTTTTGACTTGGTCGTGAAAAACGCTTCAAACATATGTGCTTTGACTTCGTCGGTCATGCCGGTTCCCGTGTCGCTGACACTTAGCACCACGTAGTCGCCGGGAATTGCGCGCGTGTGTGTGCCCGCGTAGTTTTCATCCAGCGTGGCATTGTTGGTGGCGATGGTGAGTTTGCCGCCGTTGGGCATGGCATCACGGGCATTCACGACCAGGTTCATCAGCACCTGTCCGACGTGGCCCGAATCGGCGCTGATTCGCCCGAGTTCTTTTCCAGCGACGATCCGCAAGTCGATGTTCTCGTCAATCAGCTGCCGCAGGATTTTGTCCATGTTTCCCAGCGTTGCGTTGAGGTCGAGCACCACCGGTTGCACCGCTTGTTTGCGGCTGAAGACCAGGAGCTGTCGCGTCAAACCCAGGGCGCGCTCGGCGGCGTGTTGGATTTGTTCGACATGTTCCCGCACGGGATCTTCCGCCGGAAGTTTGAGCATGATGATTTCGCTATAGCCCATGATGACGCCCAGCATATTGTTAAAATCGTGCGCCACGCCGCCGGCCAGATTGCCGATCACGTCCATTTTCTGGGCCTGGATAAATTGGTTCTCAAGCCGCTTGTGCCCGGCGCGGGCATCGACCTCCTGCATCGCGCGACGTACCGCGGGAACAAGGCGTGAAAGGCGTTGCTTCAGGACGTAATCCGTGGCCCCACCCTTTAGCGATTCAATTGCCAATTCCTCGCCAAGCGTGCCGGAGACGACGATGAAGGGGATGTCAGGAAACTGTTTCCAGGCGATTTTTAGCGCGGCCATCCCATCGAAAGACGGCAGCGCGCAATCCGAAAAGATGATATCGATGCCGCCGCGCTCCAGCGCCGCCACAAAATCATCGTGGTTTTGCACGCAGGTGCTCGCACAAGCGATGCCCTCGGTTTCCAGGGTGGATTGAACGAGCGTGGCATCGTTTGGATCATCCTCCAGGTGCAGGATGTGGAGCGGGGATTTCATTGGCAACCTCCTTCCTTTCCGGAGAAATGACTTCACCGCTTTGAATCGGAGTGTCTTCTCTCCCTATATGTGGCGGCGGCTCGTTAATGGCGGCCCAAAAAATGCCGAGTTGTTTGATCGCTTTCATGAAGTCGGCAAAATCCACCGGTTTCACCACGTAGGCGTTGACCCCGTGTTGGTAACACTCGACCAAGTCCGGCGTTTCGCGCGAGGAGGTAAGCACCACGACAGGAATTATTTTCAAATGTTCGTCGGCCTTGATGATCTTCAACACTTCCAGTCCGTTGACCTTGGGCATCTTGAGGTCGAGCAGCACCACCACGGGATTGCCAACCGCGCGGGTTTTGAATTCTCCCCGGCGGTAAAGATAATCCAGCGCCGCCGCGCCGTCGCGGACGACGAAAACCTTGTTGGCAAGATGGTGTTCCTCCAACGCGGCCAACGTAAGTTCCACATCCCGCGGATCGTCTTCGGCCAACAGGATGTTTTTGATGTTTATCATTTTAGTCTCCATTGATGCCTCCGTTCTGTTTTGGGATCGAAAAGTAAAAGGTCGCGCCGCCGTCCACCACGCCTTCGGCCCAGGCCCGGCCGCCGTGCCGATGAATGATGCGCTGGACATTGGCCAGCCCGATACCCGTGCCCTCAAACTCGGCCTGACTGTGCAGGCGTTGGAACACGCCGAAAAGTTTGTCGGCATATTGCGGATCGAAACCGGCGCCGTTGTCGCGGATGAAGATCACGGTTTCGCTGTTTCCGTTGGGAGCACAACCGATTTCGATTGTGGTCTCGGCGCGTGCGCCGGTGAACTTCACCGCATTGGAAATCAGATTGACCAGCGCCATTCGCAGTAGGGCACGGTCGGCCCGCACCCCTGGCAGCGGGTGGATGTTCCACGCGATACTCCGCTCTTTTGTCTCCGCCTGAAAATCGGCCAAGGCCTCCCGGAGCAACTCGTCGAGATTGACGTCTGTCTTTTGCAAGGCCGCACGCCCGATCTGCGAGAAGGCCAGCAGGTCGTCAATCAAATCTCCCATCCGCTTTGCCGACTGGGAAATCGTTGTCAGCTGCCGGAGACTTTTTTCGGAAAGCGACGGCCCGGCGTCTTTTTGCAACAGGTCCACGAAGCCCATGACATGGCGCAGCGGTGCGCGCAAATCGTGGGAGACGGAATAGGAGAACGCTTCCAGTTCCTTGTTGGCTTCTTCGAGTTGGGCCGCGCGTTGTTGCAAGTCGGCGTTGAGTTGGACGATTTGCTCCTCCGCCTGTTCGCGCTCGGTGACGTCGGTGTTCGTGCCAAACCAGCGGAGCACCGTGCCGTGCTCGTCGCGGATCGGCACGGCCCGCGAGAGAAACCAGCGGTAATGCCCGTCCATGCCGCGCAACGGGAAGGTGTCTTCCCAGACTTCACCCGTCTCGAAGCAGTGTTTAATCTTGTCCACCACGCGTTGCACGTGGTCGGGATGGTGAACTTTCTGCCAGCCCCAGCCGACCATCTCTTCGAGCGTCGTGCCGGTGTAATCGAACCACCGCTGGTTATACCAGAATATCGAGCCTTGCGGGTCGGCCATCCACGCCAGTTGCGAGATATTGTTGGCCAAGGTGAGGAAGCGCTCCGCATTCTCGCGCAGGGACTCCTCGGCGCGCTTCCGCTCGGTCACGTCGTGCCCGGTGGAGTACATCAGCCCGCCCGGCTGGGGCACCGAGTTCCACGACAGCAGACGCCACGAGCCGTCCTTGTGCCGATAGCGATTTTCAAATTGGGGGACCTTTTCACCGGCGACGACCTGCTGCTCGACCATGCGGAGCGTGGCGGCGCGGTCGTCGGGATGCACCAAGTCGAGGAACGGTCGCGCCAGAATCTCCTCCACGCTCCAACCCAGCGTCTGTGTGAATGCGGGGCTGATGCGCTTGAAATAACCATCCGCGCTGGAAATGCACAGCAGGTCCAGCGAGAGCGTGAAGAACCGGTCCAGCTCCGCCTCCGACCGCAGGCGCAGGCGGTTCTCGCGCAGCACGAGCGCGAAGACCCCGATGAGCAGGGCGAAACTCAGGCCGGTGCCGGTGATTGTCAGCCAGCGGGCGGTGCTCGCCTCGCGTCGGGTGGCGGCGGAGCGCTGGCTCAGCAGCGTGTGTTCCTCCATGTCCATCCGGGCAATCATGGCGCGGATTTGATCCATCACGGCCTTGCCCTCGCCGCTGGCAATTTCCCGTTGCGCCGCCTCCAAGCCGGAGTTCCGGCGCAGATCCATATTGGACTGCGCAATGGCCACGCGCCGGGCGAGGAGCGGCTCCAGGGTATCGCAGTTGGCCTGCTGGCGCGCGTTGTCGCGGGTGAGCGTGCGCACCTTGCTGAATTGACTGGTCACTTTGGTCCGGACCGCCACGAAGGGTTCGAGATACTCCGGTTGGCCGGTGATCACAAACCCCCGCACGCCAGTTTCGACATCCTGCACGGACGAGAGCAGTTCGGTCAATTGCTCCTGCACCTCGTGCGTGTGGAGCACCCACTTCATCGTCTCCTGCATGCGGTTGGTGTGTTGCCAGTTGAACCCCGCCACGCCGCCGAGCAGCGCCAGCGCCCCGACAAATCCCTGAACCAAAGTATGGGTGGGTTTCATGCTCATCTCACTGCGAACCGCCGCTCTGCCACGACTGGTCACGACGGCTTTTCCAGGCTGAACAACGCTGGGTTTCGGTCATGGTCGCGCCTCTAGCATTCTTGTGATTGCTCCTGTTCGGAGTGCAATGTCGAGAAAACATGTTAACTCAAAGCATTAGTGCAAATTAATGTTCATGCCAAACAAGAGCCGACGGAAGAAACAAACGAGGTTGAACAAGGTTTGGGCTGATGGCGAGACCACGAACGTCGTCGGGCCGCTGGTGTGCGAGCTGCGCCGAAAGTGCGGCTTCACGCAGGATGCAATTGTCAGCGCAGTGCCAGGTGCGCGGATTGAATCTTTCGCGCAGCACCACGACGGGATTGCCGGTCGTGCGCGTTTTGAATTCTCCCCGGCGGTAAAGATAATCCAGCGTCGCCGCGCCGTCGTGGACGACCGCCACCTTGTTGGCCAGGTGGTGCTCCTCCAGCGCGGCCAACGTCAGTTCCACATCTCGCGGATCGTCTTCGACCAACAGGATGTTCTTGATGTTTACCATCTCAGTGTCCATGGGTGCCTCCGTTTTGCTTGGGGAGTGAAAAGAAAAACGTCGCGCCGCCGTCCACCACGCCTTCCGCCCAGACGCGGCCGCCGTGCCGATGAATGATGCGCTGGACATTGGCCAGCCCGATGCCCATGCCCACAAACTCGGCCTGGCTGTGCAGGCGTTGGAACACGCCGAATAGTTTGTCGGCATACTGCGGATCGAAACCGGCGCCGTTGTCGCGGATGAAGATCACGGTTTCGCTGTTTCCGTTGGGAGCACAACCGATTTCGATTGTGGCCTTGGCGCGAGCGCCGGTGAACTTCACCGCATTGGAAATCAGGTTGACCAGCACCATTCGCAGCAAGGCACGATCGGCGCGCACGGGTGGCAGCGAGTGGATGTTCCACGCGATATCCCGCACTTTTGTCTCCGCCTGAAAATCGCTCAACGTTTCCCGGAGCAGCTCGTCGAGATTGACGTCCGACTTTTGCAAGGTCGCCCGCCCGACGCGCGAGAACGCCAGCAGGTCATGAATCAACTCTCCCATCCGTTTTGCCGACTGGGAAATAGCTGTCAGATGCTGGAGACTCTTTTCGGAAAGTGACGGCGCGGCGTCTTGTTGCAGCAGTTCCACGAAACCGATAACATGGCGCAGCGGTGCGCGCAAATCGTGGGAGACGGAGTAGCTGAACGCTTCCAGTTCCTTATTGGCCGCCTCCAATTCCGCCGTGCGTTCGACGACGCGCTGCTCCAGGTCGACATTCAGTTGACGAATCTGTTCCTCTGCCGCTTTGCGATCGGTGATGTCAGTACGGATGGCCACGTATTGGCGGGGTTCGCCCTGTTCGTCGAGAAACGGCACGATCGTGGAGTCCTCCCAATAATACGACCCATCCTTGGCTCGGTTCTTGAGTTCGCCATGCCAGACCTTGCCGTGCGTGATGGTCGACCAAAGGTCGCGGATGAACTCCTTTGAGTGATAGCCCGAATTGATGAAGCGATGATCTTGTCCCAACAATTCTTCGCGGGAGTATTGGGAGATCGCGCAGAACTTGTCGTTGACGTAGGTGATCTTACCTTGCGGGTCAGTGATGGCCACGATAGAGTGCTCATCCAGTGCGGATTTTAGGTCGCCGATTTCCTTGAATGAGGCTTTTAGTTGTTCTTCGGATCGCTTGCGTTCCGTGATGTCGCGGACGTTGCATTGGATCACGTTGCGGTCACCGGCTTCATACACGTTGCTGACAAACTCCACGGCAATGTGGCGGCCGTCCCTTGTTTCCAGCGGCAGGTCTTCATAGCGGACATAACCGTTCTTTTGTAATCGCTCAAGCATGACCTTGTTCGACTCGATGTCCTTGAATGGACTGAGCTCGCCGACGGTTTTGCCAACCATTTCGCTCTGGGAAAAACCCAATAGTTTAAAAAGGAAAGGATTCACATCGTTGATGCGTCCCGTGTCAACGTCCAGAATCAGGATGCCATCCTTCGCCGCTTCGAACAGTCGCCGATAGCTGAGTTCGGAGGCGCGTAACGCCTCGTCACTCTGCATGCCAGCCTGTTCCGTCCGGGTCTCGGCCTGCTCAACGCGCGCCTCGGCCAGTTCTGTCCTTGTCTCCGCCTGCTCGGTTCGTGTCTCGGCCTGCTCGGTCCTTGTCTTCGCCTGCTCGGTACGTGTCTCGGCCCGTTCCGTCCTTGTCTCGGCCTGCTCCGTCCGCGTCTCGGCCTGCTCCGTCCGCGCTTCAGCCTTATCAACCCGTGCCTCGGCCTGCTCAATCTGTATTTCGTTGGGGATCACGTCAGCGTCTTGATTATGCTTCATTAGTTCACCTCCATTACAAATCACGTTTGGGTCCGCATCCTCAGCTGATATCGGAAAAACATGCACATGATGACGCGCCTTCTTGCCGTAATCTTACAGAGCATTACACAGACCAAAATAGACTGGGCGATATGGGGTGTTCACACTAAGGGAATTCAGGTAGTCAGCCTGACACAGCGAGTCAGCATGGCACACGTGCGCTCAACAAGGAGCATTTCAGCTCGTGGACGGTGGCATGGATATTCTGCATTCTCGTTTATCAAATCCATCGACTGATGATCACTGGCGAGACCACAACGTTGTCATTGCGCATTCTCCACGCACAAGTTTCTTGACTGCCCGCCAAGGTTTTAGTAAGTGATGTCCCAGCGAGGTGTTTCGCGGAAAACTGTTATCAGTCAGCGCTTTATAAGTTGAGTGCAGTCATGCTGACATTCTCAAGGTCCCGTCGTTGTGGTCGAGATCAGGGAGTGAGCGTCGTTACTGATCCTTCTTTTCCGTATCTGTCAATCGAACCGATATACCGGGGGGCACTGCGTGTTTGCGAAATCACTTCCGCTGGCCTCGACGTGTCGAAACCATTCTCTCACGCAGATACAGCCAACCAATGGCGCCATACAGGCGCAAACAGAAACGAATGAGCGTTAAACACTTACGTGGTTTGGAAAAGAAAGAGAGAGCCGTTGTGAAGTTGGGAGGCCGGGGCAGAAGCGCGACGGCGGCGCGATCCTCCGGAAAACCAAACGCAATGGCTACGGCACCCGAAAAACGGCGCAGGCGGCGAGGCTCCACCAACGAACCTTTCCCGGTTGTGGGCATTGGGGCGTCTGCGGGCGGGCTGGAGGCATTCACGAAGTTGCTCAAGCATTTGCCCAACGACACCGGCATGGCGTTTGTGCTGGTGCAACATCTGGATCCCACGCACCAGAGCGCGCTGACGGAGATCCTTTCGCGGGCAACGGCGATGCTGGTCACCGAAGTCAGAGACGGGATGCGGGTCGAGCCGAATCATGTGTATGTGATTCCGCCCAACACCAATCTGGCCATTTTGCACCACAGGCTCAGCCTGATGCCGCGCGACGAAAAGCAGGGGCTCCACCTGCCGATTGACTATTTCCTGCGCTCGCTGGCCGAAGATCGACGGGGCCGGGCGGTCGGTGTGATTCTGTCGGGGACCGCCTCCGACGGCACAATGGGACTGAAGGCGATCAAGGCGGAAGGCGGGGTCACCTTTGCCCAGGACGAAGAGTCGGCCAAATACGACGGGATGCCGCGCAGCGCAATTTTGAGCGGATTTGTGGACTGCATTCTGCCTCCCGAAGGGATTGCGCGGGAGCTGGCACGGCTCAGTCGGCACCCGTACGTGATGCTTTCCCAAGAAGCGCAAACGAGGGAGTGGACCTCCGGAGAGACGGACGTCCTCAATAAGGTCTTCATCGTGTTGCGCACGCACATGGGAGTGGATTTTACCGATTACAAGCACACGACCATCCGCCGGCGCATCCAGCGGCGCATGCTCCTGCATCGGATTGATCGGATGGACCAGTACGTGCAGTTTCTCCAGCAACATGCCGACGAGGTGGAGGCCTTATACCAGGACCTGCTCATCAACGTAACCAGCTTTTTCCGCGACCCGGACTCATTTCGGGCATTGAGGAAAAAGATGTTTCCCCGCCTCTTGAAGAATCGCGGCCCGGATCAGTCCGTGCGCGTCTGGGTGCCGGGCTGTTCCACGGGCGAGGAAGCGTATTCGATTGCCATCAGCTTGTTGGAATCCATCGGAGACAAGCGCGCCGAAATTCCCGTACAGGTTTTCGCGACCGATATCAGCGGCGCGGCCATCGAGAAAGCCCGGACCGGGGTCTATCCCAAAAGCATCGAGCAGGATGTGTCCGCCGAACGGTTGCGACGCTTCTTCGTGAAGTCGGAACACGGCTATCAGATCAAGAAGGGGGTCCGCGAAATGTGCGTGTTCGCCCGGCAAAACGCGGTCAAAGACCCGCCGTTCTCCAAGCTGGACCTCATCAGTTGCCGCAACGTGATGATTTATTTGGGACCGGTTTTGCAGAAGAGGCTGCTGCCGATCTTCCATTACGCCCTCAAACCCACCGGCCTTCTCATGCTTGGTTCCTCGGAAACCATCGGCGCGTTCTCCGATCTGTTTGTTCTCGTGGACAAGAAAGAGAAGATTTACACGAAGAAGCCGGGCCGCTACCCGCCGATGATTGCGCCGGCCGCGACCGAGCGCCCGGGCGAACAGCGGCCGAGGGGCCAGGCGGTGCGGAGCGGCGAGGAATTGCCCGTCGTGCCCAGCCTCTACAAGGAAGCGGACAGCTTGATGCTGTCCCAATACGCGCCGCCGAGCGTGCTGGTCAACGACGAGTTGCGAATCGTCCAGTTCCGGGGCATCACCAGCCCCTTCCTGGCGCCGTCGCCGGGCGAGGCGAGTCTCGATCTCTTGCAGATGGTCCGCGAAGGCTTGCGGCTGGATTTGCGCAGCGCCATCCAACGCGCCCGCAAGACCAACGAACGGGTCCGCAAGGAAGGGCTGCCGCTCGAGGCCGGCGATCGTTCCCGGCGGATCACTCTCGACGTCCTTCCCTTCAAAAGCACGCCGTCGAAAGAACGTTTCTTTTTAATCGTTTTCGAGGAAGCGGCAACTGGCGGCGCCTCCGAAGCCATCCCGGACAAGCGGGCCGGGGCCGACAAGGGCCGGCGGGTCGCACATTCCCCCGGGGCGCAATTGCGTCACGAACTGTCAGCCACCAAGGAGTACCTCCGTTCGGTGCTCGAAGAACACGATGCGGGTCGCGAGGAACTCCGCTCAGCGAACGAAGAGATCCAATCCAGCAACGAGGAATTGCAGAGCACGAACGAGGAATTGGAAACAGCCAAGGAGGAGTTGCAGTCGACCAATGAAGAGTTGACCACCCTCAACGAGGAACTGCAAACGCACAACTCCGAATTGAATGAGGTCAACAATGACCTCATTAATTTCCTGGGCAGCGCGCACGTCGCCATCGTGATGGTAGGCGGCGACCTGCGCATCCGTCGTTTCACGGCCGCCGCGCAAGCCGTGGCGAACCTGATCCCCACCGATGTGGGGCGACCGCTGGGCGATATCCAGCCAAACGTCAACGTTCCCGATCTCGGGCCGTTGATCCTCGAAGTGATGGACACCCTCGCCACCTGTGAACGTGAGTTGCAGGATCGACAGGGGCGTTGGTATTCCTTGCGCATTCGGCCCTACAAGACGGCGGACGGCAAGATTGACGGCGCGGTGCTCACCTTCATGGATATTGACGCCGCCAGACGCAGCGCCGTGTTGATCGATGAGGCTCACGACTTCGCCAATGCCATCGTGGAGACTCTGCGCGATCCGCTGGTCGTCCTCAATCCCGACTTACGTGTGACAAGGGCCAACGCCATGTTCTATAAGATATTTCAGGCTACCCCCGAAGATACCGAGGGCCGCTTCCTCTACGACCTGGGTGACGGCCAGTGGAATATTCCCAAGTTGCGCCAGCTCCTGGAAGAGATTTTGCCCCGCAATTCCGTGTTCAACGACTTCTCGGTGGAACATGAGTTTCCGCGTATCGGACGCAAGCGGATGTTGCTGAATGCGCGGCGGATCCTCGGTAAAGACAACGAACTAAAGGCCATCCTGTTGGCCATCGAGGACACGACGCGGCAGAGAACGCCGACTGCATGAAAAAGCATAAACCAGCCGCGCGCTTGACGATGAAGCGATCGCTGAGACCACCCGGCCCGAAGCCACGACCCGGGAGAAGTCCCGCGGCAGCAACAGCGACGATCCAGAGCAAAGCTGAGTTTCAACGCGTCGTGCACGAACTCCAGGTTCACCAGGAAGAACTGGAAGCGCAAAACGAGGAACTGCGGGAGACCCAGCAACTGTTGGAGGCCTCCCGCGACCGCTACGCGGATCTCTATGACTTTGCCCCGATCGGTTATGCCACCCTCGATGAGAAGGGACACATTCGCGAGATCAACCTGACCGGCGCGACAATCCTCGGGCGGGAGCGTTCGCGATTGTTGGGGACGTTGTTCAGCGTGGCGGTCGCCAGGGACGATCTCAGCGCGTTTCATGGTCATCTGCGGCAATGCCAGCAAGGCGGCGGCCCGGTGACGACGGAACTGACCCTGGCGGTGCGTGACCGCGATCCGGTCCCGGTGCAATTGCACAGCGTCCCGATTCTGGATCTCATCGGCCAGTCTACGACGTATCGAACGGCCATCACCGACATCACCGAGCGCAAGCAGGCGGAGAAGATCCTGCGGCTGGCACACGACGAATTAGAAGACCGGGTCCGGGAACGGACGGCGGAGTTGGCCGGAGCAGTTGCGAACCTCCGGAAGGAGATTTCCGAGCGCGAGCGGGCCGAGCAGGGATTGCGGGAACTCTCCGTCCGCCTCTTGCAGACGCAGGACGAGGAGCGCCGCCGCATTGCGCGGGAATTACACGACTCGACGGGCCAGAAAATGGCTGCGTTGGCGATGAATCTCAGCCTCATCGGCAAGTCAGCGGAGACACTCGACGCGCGGGCGCGCAAGGCGCTGGCCGAGAGCCTGGCGCTGCTGGACCAGTCTTCGCGCGATATCCGTACGTTGTCCTACCTGCTGCATCCGCCGCTGCTGGATGAGAGCGGCCTGGCCGCGGCGGTGCGCTGGTTCGCGGACGGCTTCACCCAGCGCAGTGGGGTGCAAGTCAAACTGGAGGTGCCACCGGATTTGCAACGGCTTCCGGGGACAATTGAAATGGCGCTGTTTCGGATCGTGCAGGAGGGTCTCACCAATACCCATCGCCACTCCGGAAGTTCCACGGCCACGATTCGGCTGATGGTGGTTCAGAACCATGTCCAATTGGAAATGCGAGACACCGGAAAGGGATTGCCGAAACCACCGAGTGATGGTTATGTGGTTCCGCTGGGCGTGGGCATCACGGGCATGCGCGAACGAGTCAAACAATTGGGCGGCCAAATGGAGATGGAGAGCGATTCAGAGGGCACGAAGGTCCGGGTGATCTTGCCCCTCAGCGGAGCGGTTCAATGACCAAGCTGCGCATTCTCGTGGCCGACGATCACGAAGTCGTTCGGGCCGGCGTGCGGTCGTTGTTGGAGAGCGAACCGGGTTGTGAGGTTTGCGCCGAGGCGGTCACGGGGCGCCAGGCCGTGACCCTGACCCAGCAACACAAACCCGATATCGTCGTGATGGACATCACCATGCCGGAGTTAAACGGGCTGGAGGCGGCCCGCCAAATCCTGAAAACCGTTCCGGGCGTGCAAGTGTTGATCCTCAGTGTGCACGAGTCCAAGGAACTGGTGCGGGAGATACTCGACGCCGGCGCGCACGGGTACGTGCTGAAGTCCGACGCCGGGCACGAACTGACCGCGGCGCTGCGAGCCCTGCGGCAGGGCGAGACTTTCTTCACCTCCAGGATTGCCCAGATCGCGCTCCGCGCCTACTTGAACAAGGAGCACACGAGCGTCGCCCTGACTCCGCGCGAACACGAAGTGCTGCAACTTTTGGCGGAGGGCAAGAGCAACAAGGAAGTGGCCACGGCTCTCGATATTAGCGTGATGACGGCGGAAACGCACCGCGCCAATATCATGCACAAACTCGGTCTGCATTCCATCGCCGAACTGGTGCACTACGCCGTCCGCCATAAGATTATCACGCCGTGAGGCTGCGAGGATCTTCGCGGCCCGATTACGCCCTACGGGATTGCCGTCAGGCGTCTACCCAATTCACTGTATTGCGAAATCTCGTGGATCGGTCGACAATGGCGCTGAACTCGCAGTCATAAACTGCTGGACTGATCAAGGAGGCAGCCCATGAAGACGCTGACGGAAAGCACGACGCCAATGGTTGCGCAAACATTGCGGATCCTGGTGGCCGACGATCATCCGCTCGTGCGCCAGGGATTGCGAACACTGCTGGAAGCGCACCCGGGCTGGGAGGTCTGTGGCGAAGCGGTCACCGGTCGTGAAGCCATTGAGAAGGCGCAACTACTTCAGCCCGACATCATCGTCCTGGATATCCACATGCCCGAAACGGACGGCCTGCAAGCGGCGCGGGTGATCCTCGCCGCCAATCCCCGCAGCGAAATTCTTATTCTTACGGTTGATAATTCCGATGAAGCGGTTCGCAACGCTTCCGAGGCGGGCGCGCATGGCATCGTGATGAAATCCGACGCCGCGGACGATCTCATCATTGGCGTGGCAGCCCTCGCCAGACACGAACCGTTCTACGCCTCGCAGGCTTCCGGGATGGTGATGCGGAACTCGCTGCGCCCTTTGGGCACAGACCCGACCCAGCCGGACGCGGCCCCCGCCAAGCTGACGAGTCGTGAGCGTGACATTGTCGTAGGGGTGGCGAAAGGCCAAAGCCACAAACAAATCGCCGCAACCCTCAACATCAGCCCCAAGACCGTGGAATCTCACCGCCGGAATATCATGCGCAAGCTCGGACTGAAATCCGCGGCCAAGCTCGTGCGCTACGCCATGCACCACGGGCTCGTGCGCCCGTAGCCCGATCCGCTGTCTCCCGTTTCACCTCGGCCCGCGCTGCGACAGAATTGTTCGCGTGCTTGCGCCAACCCTACAGGCAATCCATTAGGGGCGACTGTTTCGACGTACCCAGTTTCCCTGATTTCTCTCAAGTTTTTACCTCCGGGCTTGGTGTCTGCTTTTCAGCAGACTACGCAAAAAACATGAAGTGGATGATTAAAAGCAAAATTGGCATCGGGTGCGCGATCGCTTCACGCTGGCTTGATGAGGTGAAACCATGAACACCTATGATCACTTCCGATTTTCACTGCAGGCCGAGTTCAAGCGCAAGGCCCACCCGCAGGTCCGCGCGCTTTGGGCCGACCTGGAGGAACTAGGTGAGGCGACGGACGAGCAGACTCGTACCGCCGCCCTCCGGCAGGTCCACCAGCGGGTCTGGGTCCTTGAGTATGCTGCTCACGCCGTGGACGCACACGAGTTGCGGGCGGTCAGCAAGCTGGTCTTGCGCACGCTGGGGGGCATCGGCCGGGCTCGTCTCGCGACCCAACCGGAGCTATTCACGACACTGGAGCAGACCCTGACCAAACTTGCCGGTGCGCTGTACTCAATCGAAGCGGAAACGCCGGCTTTCGAGCGCGACTATCAACCAACCCGTGCGGCATTCGTCGGATCGCCGCCTAATTGAAGGAGGTCACCCATGAACAACAAAGCCATCCTGCTGGTGGAAGACAATCCCGATCACGAGGCGCTCATGTTGCGCGCCCTCAAACAGAACAACATCTCCAACGAGGTCATCGTTGCCCGTGACGGTGCCGAAGCAGTCGACTACTTGCTGGGCAAAAGCTACGTGCCACTCGCGCTCGTTTTGGTGGACCTGAAGCTCCCCAAGGTGGACGGTCTAAAGGTCTTGCGCAGCGTCCGCGCCGCGCCGCGCACGCGCCGGTTGCCGGTCGTCATTCTGACGACGTCCAAGAAAGAGCGGGCCCTGGCGAACGGCCATCCTTTGGGTGCGAACCGATACATCCGCAAGCCGATCGGCTTCGCGCAGTTCACCGAGTCTGTGCGCCAACTCGGTCTCGATTGGCAAGTGTTGAACAAAGCGGCGCCTGCATCGATGGAGCTAACATGAACACACCCCTGCGAGCATTAATCATCGAGGATTCCGAAGACGACTGCCAGCTGCTCAAGAGTCATCTGACGCGCGGCGGCTACGAGGTCACGAGCGAACGCGTCGAGACTGCCGAGGCCATGAGCGCGGCGCTGGAGCGGGGCGGCTGGGACATCATCATCTCCGATCATCGCATGCCGCAGTTCAGTTCGCTGGCGGCGCTGAAGTTATACAAAGAGCGTGACTGCGATCTCCCGTTCATTGTCGTGTCTGGCAGCATCGGCGAGGAGCTGGCCGTGACCGCCATGAAAGCGGGGGCGCACGACTACATCATGAAGGATAATCTCACGCGGCTGGTGCCCGCCGTGGCGCGCGAACTGCGCGAGGTGGAAACCCGCCGCCAGGGCCGGCGCGCCGAGCTGGCGCTCGACTATTGCCACCACCGCACCGAATTAATCCTGGAGGCCGCGGGCGAAGGAATCTGCGGTCTGGACGTCAACGGAGTCATCACGTTCATCAATCCGCGCGGAGCGAAATTGATTGGTTGGAAGCCGGAGGAATTGATCGGCAAATCGCTGCACGACATCGTCCATCACGGTTGGGACGACCAAACGCCGGTACCCAGGCAGGATTGTTCGCTGTGCGCAACGCCGAGCGACGGCCTGGCGCACGGGATGGATGGCGAAATATTCTGGCGTAAAGATGGCTCGGCTTTCCCTATCGAGTACGTTTGCACGCCACTGCGCGACGGCGATGAAACCATGGGAGTGGTCCTGACGTTTCAGGACATCACCGAGCGCAAAGGTGTGGAGGCTGCCTTACTGGGCACCAATCGCGGCCTGCAGCGCACGGTGATGAAATTGCGCCAGAGGCAGCAACAGATCGCCCAGCCGGATGAGAGTTCGCTGCATGAGGAAACACAGGCGGGGTATGAACATGTATCGGCTGTCGCGAACCCGACTTCTCTCCTAATACGTTGAGAAGACGGAAAGAAAATCCCCATGAAAAAAACGCGAATCCTGGCGATCGACGACGATGTCAATGCCACCCGCATGGTCAAATTGGCCCTCGAAGGGACGGGCCGCTACGAGGTCTGGCAACTCAACGACTCCGCCGGGGCTGTGGCTGTGGCGCGGGAGGTCAAGCCGGATTTGATCCTGCTTGACATCCGCATGCCCGGCGCCGAGGGCGTCGAAGTTGCCTTCCAGATTCGATCGGACGATGAACTGCAGAGAACCCCCGTTGTCTTCCTGACATCGCTTGTCTCGGAGCGGGAAGCCATCACCGATGGCACACCCGTCGGAGCTTTTCATTTCGTTGCCAAGCCGCCACGGCTACAGCGGTTGATCGCCTGCATAGAGAGCAATCTCGAGATGGCGCACTTTGCCGACCCACTCTCCACGTGAAAGGAACTTTTCATGAAAAAAAACCGAATCCTGGTCATTGACGACAACCTTAACGCCACGCGCATTGTCAAATTGGCGCTTGAGAGAACCGGCTCGTATGAGGTCCGAGAACTCAACGATCCCGCCCAGGGCCTGGAAGCGGCCCGCGACTTCAGGCCCAACCTGATCCTGCTCGATGTTTGCATGCCCGACATCGAGGGAAGCGAGGTCGCCGAGAAGATCACCAGCGACCCCGACTTTGCCGCCACCCCCGTCGTCTTTCTGACCAGCATCGTGACGCCGCGGGAAGCGGGTAAAACCGGCAGCATCACCGTCGGACGTCACGAGTACATCGCCAAGCCGGCGCGAACGCAAACCATTGTCGCCTGCGTTCAAAAACATCTGGCGCAGGCCCGTCAGGCCTCGCTGTCAGCCGAGTGTGTGTCACACTCCTGACCGCTTCCGCGATAATCATGAATCCGCTGGCCTCAATACCACCGACCGTACTTGTGCTAGCACTGACCGGCGTGCTCGTGGTGGTATTTCGAAGACAGGCATGCCGGACGGCTGCCGCGGTGGCCACGCAGAAAAGCACCGCAGAATTGCTGGAGGAAAGCGAACTTCGCTTCCGCATACTGACCCGCGCCACTAGCGAAGCGGTGTGGGACTGGAACCTGCAAACCAATGCGCAGTGGTGGAACCGCAACGTCCAAACGGTGTTTGGCTATTCGGAGGAGGAAATTGAGTTTCATCGGGAGTGGTGGACGCAGCACGTTCATCTGGAAGACCGTGAGCGTGTGTGTTCCGGCATCCGCACGCACGTGAATGGCAATGAGGACTTCTGGTCGGCGGAGTATCGTTTCCGCCGCGCCGACGGGTCTTACGCGAACATCTTTGACCGCGGCTACATCCTGCGCGACCGCGAGGGCCGCGGCGTGCGGATGATCGGCTCGATGATGGACATGACGGAACGCCAGCGCGAGATGGAGTTGGCGCGGTCGCGCGATGCGGCCCTGGAATCGGCCCGCCTGAAATCGCAATTCCTTGCCAACATGAGTCACGAGATCCGCACGCCCATGAACAGCATCATCGGCATGACGGATATTTTGATCAATACGGAACTGACGTCCGAGCAACGGGAATTTGTGGAGATCGTGCGCATGAGTGGGGAGTCGCTGCTCACGATCATCAATGATATCCTCGACTTCTCCAAGATCGAGGCCGGCAAGCTACAATTCGAAATGTTGGACTTTGAACCGCGTTCAACCGTCGAAGAGGTGATCATGCTCCTGGTTGAGCCGGTGCATTCCAAGAAGCTGCGACTGACCTCGGTCATCGGCGCGAACGTGCCCGGGACTGTGCGAGGAGATGCGGGCCGCTTGCGGCAGGTGCTCACCAATTTGGTCAGCAACGCCATTAAATTCACGCCGCACGGCCGGATCACCATTCGCGTCTCCAAGGAAACGGAAAGCAAAACGCAGGTGGTCTTGCGGCTGGAGGTTGCGGACACCGGCATCGGCGTTCCGGAGGAAGCCCGCGCGTGTCTGTTCCAGCCCTTCTCGCAAGTGGACGCCTCCACTACGCGAAAATACGGCGGCACCGGGCTTGGGCTGGCCATCTGCAAGCAACTGGTCAACCTTATGGGCGGTCAAATTGGCTGTGACAGCATTCCCGGCAAAGGATCGACCTTTTGGTTCACCGTTCAGTTTGAGAAAACGGACGTCGCCGCATCGGCCCGGGACGCCTCTCTCTTATCTCTCATCGCCGCGAGGGCGCCGGTTCCTCCCGCGTCGCCGGTGCCCAAAGAACGTCGCAAGCACATGCGCATCCTCGTCGTGGAGGACAATGCCTTTAACCAGAAGGTCGTGCAGCGCCAGTTGCGGGAAATGGGATTTGGCGTCGACGCGGTGGCCAACGGCATCGAGGCGCTGGAAGCCTTCGGTAGAATTCCCTACGCCCTGGTACTGATGGACTGCCAGATGCCGGAGATGGACGGTTACGCCTGCGCTGCTGAAATCCGGCGTCGAGAAGACGGCCAGCGACACATCCCGATTATCGCGATGACCGCGCATGTGATGAAGGAAGACCGCGACAAATGCCTGGCAGCAGGTATGGACGACTTTCTCAGCAAGCCCGTTCGCGTGGCCCATCTGGAGAGCGTTGTTTCGAACTGGCTCAACGAGCCAGCGACGGCGACGATGGTCGAGACCCACACTCACGCCCGCAATTCCCCGGAAGATCAGGCACCGGCCGATGGCGAGGAAGAACAACCTCCCGGTGCGGAGGATTCCCGTTCATTCGTGGACCGGAAGGTATTCATGGAAGTGGCCGGCAACAACGCAGCGGGCTCGCGCGGATTGGCGGGCCGTTACATTCAACAGACAACCAAGCAGCTGGCCAAGCTTCGCACCGCAGTCGCTGCCGGCGCCGGCCTGGAAGTCAAACGTCTCGCTCATAGCGCGACGGGTTCGAGCGCCATGTATGGTGTGACACACCTCGCTGACCTTCTCCGCGAGATGGAGAGCGCGGGCTGCGATGGCCGACTGGCAGACACTCCCGGGCTGTACGCACAAATCGAAACTGAGTTTGAGCACGTAAAACGCATCCTATCGGAGATCAAATGATGAAAAGAATTCTTATTGTCGAAGATGACCGGCTCATGGCCGACGTGTACCGTGACCGACTGCGGAGCGAGGGGTTCGCTGTCCATGTGGCCGCCGATGGCAAGGCCGGGTTGGAGATGTTCGATAGCCACAAGGCGGATCTCATCCTGCTCGATCTGATGTTGCCACAGATGAGCGGAGTGGAGGTGTTGAAGGCGGTCCGCTCCCAATTCGGTCCCCGTGACGTTCCAGTGATTGTCATCACCAGTGCCTATATCGGCGGTATGGTGCAGCAGGCCTGGGAGGCCGGAGCCAATCAAGTGATCACCAAGGCCACGATGACCCCCAAACTGATCATCCAATTGGTCCAAAGCGCCATGGATGGTTTGCCCCAGACGGTCCGCTCCGGCACCGTTGAAGGCTGGAAAGAGGCAGAGAATGCAGTCGTTGATACCAACTTGCGGGCGAAGTTCTTAAACGGCGCACCCGCGACTTTGGCTGCCTTGTGGCTGTCACTGCGGGCGCTTGTGACCGAACCGAAAAACCTGCGCCACTTGCGGGAACTGGCGATGAGGGTCCGGTCCTTGACGGCGGCCGTTGCCGGCATGAGCCCGGACCGTATCGCTCCGCTGTGCGCCGCTTTGGAAACGCTGTTACGGGATCTCCTCGCGAAACCCCGGCTCGTGACTGCGTCCGTGCTGCTGACCATTGCCCACGCGCTCGACACCTTGAAGTTTCTGTTCACCCATAGTGACAGTTTCGCGTGGCGGCAGCCGCTCCGAGGACGGATCATGGTCGTTGACGATGACCAGTTTACCCGGCGGGCAGTGAGCGCCGCTCTCAAGAAGGTCAACCTGAAGGTCACCTGCGTGGACAATGCGGCCCGCGCACTCCAACAAGCGCGCCAAAGTCGCTTTGACGCGATCTTGCTGGACATCGAGTTGCCGGACACGGACGGATTCAATTTGTGCTCACAATTGCGCAGCCTGCCGCAGTACCAGCGAACCCCCATCATCTTTCTCACCGCGCACGGTAATTTTGAACAGCGGACAGAATCCGTGTTGCATGGAGGTGATGATTTCGTTACCAAGCCATTTCTGTTCTCGGAGTTGGCCCTCAAGGTTCTCAGTTTCGTGGCGCGCAGCCCAATGAAACCCGGCGTGGCGGCCGACAGCGCGGCTTGTCGGGCTTCCGGCCCCGCGATCTTCTCACGCCGTGACCTCAATGCCCTCCGACAAGCCCTGCTGGGATCGCTGGATCACGAGTGGGTGCGGTCGGCACTCCATCGGAACTGACGCCGAGAGACTCCGCTCCAGTGGCATCCATGGGTGCCCATCGGAATATCGCTTCTTGCAACGACGCAGGGGAGAAATTCGCACCGGTTAGATCGCGCTCGCAGAAATTCAGTCCGTCCGAGTTCAGGTTCCTCAAGTCGGCCCCCCTGAAATCGAAGTGCAAGGTCAAGGGCGGCGGTTGTTCATGCTCAGACCAGACAGAGCAGATAATGTTTTGATCGAACATCTTCTTCATCCAATCGTTCCACTCTTGCGCTGAACGTGTCCTGAGAAAATTGATGAGAAAGTTTTCGTGGAATGTTAGATCGAGCGTCGTGACCGTCAGCTCAGTTTGAGGCACGGTCCGTTGGCCGCCAGAAGATCTCCCTCCGCTCAGTTTGCATGAAGTGCCGCTGTTGAGGTGACACGCAGGCAGTGGCGTTTCGGAGCCATCGCCCTTCGTCAAAAGCAGCGGTTGGAAGTGCGCCTAATTTTATCGCTGACAACGCACTCGTATTTTTGAACATTTGGGGGTCTCCCAGACCAAGATCTTCAAGTTTCCTAACAAATTGACGGGTTGCCTAAAAACTACGGATCCAAGGTTTTTTACCGGAAGGGTCAATAAACGACGAAAGCCCCGATTCCGGGCATCAATTTTCTGGCTAATCCGGGTCATTTTGACGCCTCACCGCATCCTTGTCATGGATGCGGCGCAACCTTCGAGAAACTCATTTCGCCACCGCTCTTGGACCCCAATAACCATTCTTCCTCCCTTGGGATCGGTCGCCACCGTGCTCGGTCTTGCCCTTTTTGAGCGCCATGCTTCCTCCTCAGGGCTCATTCAGTGCTCGGTTTCCGGATGGCGATGAGTTTCACCTTGTCGCCCTCTTGAAGCTCGCAGCTCCGCCCACCGTTGCTCTTGTGCGTTTTCGATTTCAGCACTTGATAGCCGAACTCGACTGACCGCAGGAGCTTACCAGTTTTCTCTGTCACCTTTTTAAGTAGTTCGTCTTTGTTGGTGTATCGGAAATGACGCCGATGACGTGGGGCTGGTTCATGCGTTGGGATCCCTGACCTTTATGTTTCTCACCTTGCCCCAGCCCTGAATTCGACGAAGTTGCTCCTCCCTGCCTGATGCTTCACGGAGGTCGAGTTCATCCCACTGAATGTCGGTTCCACGCCTTCAGCTTCAGGCCCAACCCGAACGTTGAGGATGTGGTTGAGACAACCTGCTCGATTTCGGCGGCGAGGCAAAAAACAAATGCCCATCAGTTACACTCTTTTCCCAAGGAATAATCGGAATTAGTTTTTGCACAGGTGCCAAGCTGTTACTGCATGGCGTGCTTGCGAAAGCAGAATGGCCGCAACGCGCGTTGCGGCCATTAAGAAAAGCTATAAACACCAACTCGAACAATTTACTTCCGGCGACGCAGGAAGCCAATCAACAAGCCACCCATGGCCAGCAGCGACAGCGAACTCGGCTCAGGGATGGCTGCCACTGTCAAACCGCGAATCAGGATGTTGTCCCCTGGCAGGCCGATTTGACCGATCAAAGTCACTGCGGCAGTGGCCGGGTTGACCGTCCAGAGGTTCGCTTGTGGATCGGCGCTCGCTGAAGGTGAAGCCAAGTACAGCAGACCCGACGCATCGGAAAAGTCCAGCCCGTTAGCGGGTGAGAAATCGATGCCCGCAGGGCCGATGGTGTTGAGGACACCCGTGGAAGGGTTGAAAGTCGTGAAAGAGTTTTGCAGTGAATCTCCGGCAACCCACGTTCCGTTCGTCGAGTTATAGGCCAGCGCATCGATGCTCGGCGTCGCTCCGAAGTGTGGGTCAGCCGCGGCGTAGACCGGAGACGGTTGGACCGTAGCGACCCCGGTGGAGCGATTAACCAAAAGTGACTGTCCCAGAGAGCTGACGACTTGGAATCCCGATGGGCCGTTATCGACTCCGAAAGTGGAGCCGTTCAGAATCGTACTGAATTGGCCGCCGATTGCAGTGGCCGCCCCCGTATTCGGATTGATCGTGTAAAGACGGCTGGAACTGCCTAATCCGTAGAGCACGCCATTAAACTCGTCGATCCCTTGAATTTCTTCACTGGACTGAAGCCCAGTGATCGCGTGGGAACTGAGGATTGTGCCCGGCGCATCACTGTAGAACGAGAGGATGTTGTCCGTGGAGAATTCGGTGGCATACATCAACTCGTGGGGCAACGTTGCGTTCGCCCGGACCGCAGCGAACATCACCAGACTCAGAGCCAAATTACGACCGATCCTCGCAACGAGGGTTAACCCTTTGTAGGTTCTTTTCATAGTGGCCTTCTTTCTTCCAACTCCCGCTCTTGATCCATGATTGTTCCTACGCCCTCTTTATTACGACAATGGATTGCCTCTTCACAATCGGAGCGAGGATGGTTTTCTGCCAGGAGATGCCCCTGCTTCTCCCTTTAAGTAACCGTCCGACGTACTTCTTGCGTTCCCCATCTTCACCCTTTTTTCGGCTGAAGCTGCCACTCCCTGATTTCCCTAGTGGCAGCTTCAGCGCGTTTAATTTCAGGTCCAGCTTACCGATTGACGACTCTCGATGCGCTCCCTGGTGAACCTTTTGTGCTCCCTTTATTACGCCAACGACTGGCCTCTGCACAATCGGTGGAAGGATGGTTTCCTATTCGGAGATCGGCTGAGAGGAGATGAGACTTCGTCCGATGCGCAAATCGGTTTCACGACTACTTGAATCATGCGGCAACGGGGTTGTGACAACGTGCGACAGTGTAGAGGCGCTGAGAATCATGCGGACAGAGCTGGTTGCCACTCGGCTGGAGTGGACAGCCGATACGGTGGGCTGGAGGGACTTGGCGGCGGTCGCGTCAGCAACTCTTAACCGCGCAGCCGCATAGGCATCAGGGGGTTTGCCTTCTCGAAGCTACGGCGATCCGCTAATCAAGGCGATGCACAAGGTGCGATGATTGGCCTGCACTATCTGTTGGGGGTAGCGACGGTTCCCCGTGTTCGCTCCTCGCCATCCCTGTTTACAAACCAGTCCGACGCCATCGATACGCTCTGTTACATCCCGCTACAAGACGGGAGAAGCAAAAATGGGTGGGCAGACCTTTGGGCAGACCCGAGCGGTTTTTGGGGCATGTTGGCGAACTGAGGATTGCGTAAGTCTTTGCTATGCAAGGGGAGTTTGGTGCGCCGAATTGTCGACAACTCGAACTTGCTGTAAACGATTGATTTGAAATTACTTGTGAAAATGGCAGTGAAACTTATTTCCGTGGTTCCCATGCTGAAGAACACCTCACCAATAGCCGCGTCTGCTCCTCGGCTTTAGTTCTTTTCCCGACACGGAATCGCGTGATAATCTCCGCCGAGGGAGTCCGGGTCAATGGCCAATCAGCCATCTCGCGAACAACAAATATTCATCGCCGCGTTACCGTTGGCGACGCGGGAGGAACGCGCTGCTTACCTGAAGGACGCGTGCGAAGGTGACGCGGCACTGCGGCAAGGCGTTGAAGCACTGCTCCAGGCGTACGAGCAGGCTGGCGACTCCATCGATCCGGATGTGACCATTAAATCTTCCCCGTCGACGGACCAGCCGACGGTCGTGCCGATCACCGAAAAGCCCGGGGACCGCATTGGTCGCTACAAGCTGCTGGAGCGAATCGGTGAAGGCGGTTGCGGCGTGGTCTATGTCGCTGAACAGACCGAGCCGGTTCGCCGGCGCGTGGCGATCAAGGTCATCAAGCTGGGCATGGACACCAAACAGGTCATCGCCCGTTTCGAGGCCGAGCGGCAGGCACTGGCCTTGATGGACCATCCCAACATCGCCAAAGTCCTCGATGCAGGGGCGACCGACACGGGCCGACCGTTCTTCGTCATGGAACTTGTGCGCGGCGTGCCAATCACTGAGTACTGCGACCAGAATAATCTCTCCACGCACCAACGGATCGACCTGTTCATCAAGGTCTGCCAAGCGATCCAACACGCCCATCAGAAGGGGATCATTCACCGCGACATCAAGCCGTCGAACATCCTCGTCACGCTCCACGACGGCGTGCCGGTGCCCAAGGTGATTGATTTCGGCATCGCCAAGGCGACGGAAGGCCGCTTGACCGACGTGACGGTCTATACGCAACTGCACCAGTTCATCGGCACGCCAGCCTACATGAGTCCCGAGCAGGCGGAGATGAGCGGCCTGGACATTGACACCCGCAGCGACATCTACAGCCTCGGCGTGCTGCTGTACGAATTGCTGACCGGCCGCACACCGTTTGACGCGAATGAATTGATGTCCCAAGGCATTGACATGATGCGGAAGACGATCCGCGAGAAAGAGCCGGTGCGGCCGAGCACCCGCTTCGCGACTCTCCAAGGTGAGGAGTTGACAACCACGGCCCGTCGCCGTTCCACCGACACCTCGAAACTGATGCACCAGCTCCGGGGCGATCTGGACTGGATCGCAATGAAGTGTCTGGAGAAGGACCGGACACGGCGTTACGAAACGGCCAATGGACTGGCGGTCGATCTCAAGCGCCACCTGAACAATGAAACGGTTGTCGCACGCCCGCCGAGTTCGGCCTACCGTTTCCAGAAATTGGTTCGGCGCAACAAGTTGGTATTCACCGCCGGCGTCGCCATCGCCGCGGCCTTATTGCTCGGCATCATCGCCAGTGCCTGGCAGGCGGTGCGGGCCACCCGCGCCAAACGGGAGGCCCTGGCGGCGCAAGCGCAAGCCGTCGAGGCACAAGCCAGCGAATCAGTCCAACGCCAAAGAGCCGAAGCCAATGAACAGAAGGCCGTCGAGGCGCGTGCAAAAGAAGCTAAACTGCGCCAGCAAGCCGAAGCCGCCGAACTTGCCGCCCGCCAGCGGGCCTACGCCTCGGACATGAATGTCGCCAAGCAGCAACTCGACGGAAACAATCTCGGCCGCGCACTGGACTTGCTCAACCGCCAGCGACCTCAGCCCGGCCAGCGCGATTTGCGGGGCTGGGAATGGCGTTATCTCTGGCAGCAAACCCGCACCGATGCCTTGTTCACCCTTTGCCAACAGTCCGCCGAGATCGATTCGCTGGCGGTTTCACCCGACAGCGGTTTGCTGGCAGAAAGCCTAGATCAAGGCGGCCTGGCCGTGTGGAATTTGCGGACGCGACAAGAATTGATCCGTTTGGTGAATAAGGAACAACTGGTTTACGCCGCCTTTTCCCCCACGGATCCGCTGCTGGCGTTCACCAGCTCCACCATTCCCTCGTCCGGGCTGCCTCGGACGACCTTAAGGCTTTGGAATACCGCGACGCGACAGATGGTGGCCGAACTACCACTGGATGCCGAGTGCATGGGTTTGGCGTTCGCCAGAGACGGCAAGACGCTGGTCACCGCTACCATTGGCGGCCACACGACTCTCTGGTGGATGCCCGAGGGAACCCCGCTCACCAATTATCTTACGCAAGTAGTTTCGGGAGTGCGACATTTTGGAAACGATTTTGCCACGACACCGGACCTGAGCCTTGCCGCCTACAAGGTGCCAGCCGCAGACAACCGGATCAGCGCCATGGATCTGCACACCGGCAAGCAGCTTTGGACCACGGTGACGGGGAAGGTTGCCTCCTTCACCGCACTGGCATTTTCCCCGGATGGAAAAACATTGGCGTCCGGGGACGGGTTCGTCGACTCGGAAATCCATTTGTTGGATGTCTCCACCGGCAAGGAAATCGGAAAGCTAGAAGGACACGGCTCCTGGGTGAGTTCCCTGATTTTCTCGCCCGATGGAAAAAAACTCACATCGAGCAGCGCCGACCAGACGATTCGCATCTGGGACGTGACAAGTCAAACATGTCTGGATGTGCTGCGCGGTCATCGTCAGGAGATATGGTCGCTCGCCATGCTGCCCGATGGCAAAACGCTGGTCAGCGGCTGCAAAGACGGCACGGTTTGCTTCTGGGACACATCCGTCCCGCATCCGCATCAGTCCCGCATTACCGTCCCGGCACATGACATTGCCAACTGGAACTTCGCATCCGACGGCCGTTCCATCCTGACGCTGGATTGGCAAGGCCAGGTGGCGCAGTGGGCGGGCGCGGATTTTCAGCAAAAGACACCGTTGCTGGAATTGGGAACAAATGTCTTGTCATCCTCCTTTTCGCCAGATGGACGTTTTCTGGCACTTTGCTGGACCAACGGGATCCTCCAGGTTTGGGACCCGTCACAACGGGTTTTGTTGCGTCAACTGACCAACACCACAGGTCGCGTGTTGGCACAAACCTTTCTTGCCGACGGAACGAAGCTGATAACCTGGTCCCAGAGCGATAAATTGTTTCACGAATTGGATCTCACGACCGGTTTGGAAATCCAGTCGTGGCAGGCACCGGTGTCATTTAATGCCATGGCGCTTACGCCGGACGAACGCTCGATCATTGCCATAGGTTCTGGGGGAGACGATGTCTACCGAAACCTCGTTGACGGAAGCCAGACAAAGCCGGATCTAAATTTTTCGGAACCTGCCGATGCCTTTTATTCTCCGGATGGAAAGAGGCTGGCTGTAGCTGATCAAATGGGGTATGCCCGGATTTTGGATGCTGACACCTGGCGAACCGTGGCGACCTTGGGTGGCTTTCTAAACGCGCCGCATCATGTGTGGTTTTCACCGGACGGCAAACGGTTGGCCATCGGCAGCGATAACAAGGAAGCGGTGAGATTGTGCGACACGGAAAGCTGCCAGGACGTGTTCACTCTAGAATCTCCCGGCGTCGGACTCGGCGGCGTGGAGATATTTCCGGATAACAATACCATCGCCTGGATGAACCAGACCACCCTCTATCTCTGGCAAGCACCATCGTGGGCGGAAATCGCGGCAGCAGAGGTCAGGGAGAAGGCGGAAGTTCCGCGGCCATGAACCCGACTCGCGAAGAATTGTTGTTTCCGCTGGCGCACGCTGCTGGTCTGAACTCTTTGATCTGGGTGGGGATCTCGGCCTCCGACAACCTCCAAGAGTGCCTTGGCCTCTCTAACGGCGTCATCTAATCAATCAACCGACGCCATCGATACGCTCTGTTACATCCCGTTACGAGAGGGGGAAAAAAACGGGTGGGCAGACCTTTGGGCAGACCCGAGCGGTTTTTGGGGGTTGTCGGCAAACTTGGACTTGCGTAAGTCGTTGCAGGGGAAGTGGAATTTGGTGCGCCGTGTAGGAATCGAACCTACAACCTAGTGATTAAGAGTCACTCGCTCTGCCAATTGAGCTAACGGCGCATCATATTTACAACAAGGTAGTTACGTAGCAAACAAAACTCGGTACTTGCAATTCTGATACTGCTATATGATACTGTATTTGTGAAGCAGAGCAAATCCCAAGCAAAACCACTTTGGGCGAAAACGTCTGTCGCCAATCTTGTCCGCTATAGAGCATCAGGTGTTTATTTTGCCCGCGTCAGAGTGTTTGGCAAGTTAATTCGCCAGAGCCTCAAGACCGATGTTTTTTCGGTTGCACAGATCCGTCTCACCGACTTGATTCAGGAGCAACGCAAAGCTGCTGAAGTCTGGAGGGCGTCTTCCTCTGGCAAGATGACGTTCGGAGACGCTCGAAAGATCTACGAGGCCAATCTCGCAAACAACCAACGTCTCAAGCCAGCCGCGAAGGTGTATAGGAACACAACGATCAAAGACTTGTGCAAGACATGGCCTGGTCTCGATGCGACCGACATACGGAAAATCACACAACGAGACTGCTTGGAGTGGGCGGCGCTATTCGGCCAGAAATACTCTCCCTCCCTATACAATAATACCGTCGGCACACTGCGGCATATTTTGGAAATTGGCATACAAGCAGGGGCCCGGTATGGCAATCCGGCGCACACGATCCCCAAAGTCAAAGTCCGTCAGAAGGTTCTCAAACTACCGGAACAAAAGCAATTTCTGGAGATGGTTCGGTCCATCCGAGCAGCCGGTAGTGGCTTCAGCAAGTCTTGCGGGGACTTAACGGAGTTCCTTGCGTACAGTGGTTGCCGCAAAGGCGAGGCTGCGCGCGTTCATGGACGGGATTGTGACTTCACAAAAGGAGAGATTGTTATCAACGGTGATCCGGTGACTGGCACCAAGAACTGGGAGATCCGCCGTATCCCGATGATCACGGATATGCGACGGCTCCTTGAGCGCATTCGTTCTGGACGCGAAGAAGAAGAGTGGATGAATGCAACGGTCATGGGGGTTCGTGAATGTCAAAAGGCCATTGATACCGCCTGCAAGAAGCTCGGCTTGGCCAGGATCACCCATCACGACCTGCGGCACCTTTTTGCCACGCGATGCATTGAATCTGGTGTCGACATCCCAACGGTGAGCCGCTGGCTAGGACACAAAGACGGCGGCGCACTGGCAATGAAGACGTACGGTCATCTGCGTGACCAGCACTCTGCGGCAATGGCTCAGAAGGTCACCTTTGCGGATTCTCCGTCGAGCCAGTCTTGACGACATCCAATGGGCGCAAGTGATACGTGCAACTGGGGACCTTGGACGTGTGGCAATAGCGCTTCGGTGTTTACGCGAAGCGGGACGCTCGCCGGCTCCGGATAGTTCCAGATGGTGACTGGAAGAACTACAACTGTGCGCTGAGCCTACCGGCTGCCATGGTTCGGTACGCACTGCGTGCCGAATTCCATAGGACGGCAAGATCCGAACCTGCTCCACGCTGTCGAGATCATGATTGACCGGTGATACAACCGTCAGGACTGTGTCTATACTTTTGAGGACACCAAAGACGGCCAATTCGGCGAAGTAGGCCAAGAACAGGTCCGTCGGCGCGGCCCGGCAATCCACCACCACCAGCGGTACGGTTTCGACGGCGGCAACGAGTTCGTCGAGTTCCCGTGCGTTCGCCAGATTCACGAATCGCGCTTCCGGGTGGAATCGCTTCAAGGTCGAGTTCTCATTGTCGGTGTCAATGGCAGTATGCTGGATCTGTTGGTCCTTGAGGTACTGGATGAAGTTGACGGCAAAGAAACTCTTCCCGCCGCCGCCCTTTCCGTTCAGAATCGGGTTTAGCTGCCTTTGCATGGCTAGATGGTCCGGGGATTGGCGATGCGCGGTCCGCCGGTGTTCACGGGCGGCACGGAAGATCGTTGTGGTTGAGATGGCGAGTTTCGGGAAGCGGGACGGCGCTGCTTCCGTGGATGGGTCGGACGCAGGACGTCCCGGCAAAACCGCGCGACAGTCGTGCGCGAAACCGGCACATCGGCGGCACGCAGAATTTCCGTGATGGACTGGTACGACGCGCCCTTGCGCCGAAACTCGGCAATCCCCGGTTTAAGCGTGAGAAGCTTCTGCCACTTCCGTGGCACAGTCGGGGCATAGGCCTGCACGGCCTCGGCAAATCGGTAGCTCGTTTGATCAGACGTAGACGGCGCATTCATTGGCACAGGTGATTGTCATCCCGGTGGCACACAAAGTTCTAACGGGAGTTAGAGGTCGTGCGTCTTTTGTTTTCATGCGCTCCAATAAAGCGCATCCGGCTAGAAAATGTTGTTCCCAAATGGGAACAAGCTTCGCGGTGGCAAGTGATAAGTCCTCTCACATGCTGTCGGCAAAATGAAATACAGCCTCATTAACGCCAAGCAGTACTTTGAGGAACACCTTTGTCTTGGCGATTATTACGGCGAGAGCGACGGCGTTCTGGGTCAATGGTTCGGAAAAAGTGCTGAATTGCTGGGACTGTCGGGCCGGGTAGGGCGAGAGAAGTTTCTCCACCTGTGCGACAATCTCCACCCACAGACCGAGGAGCGATTGACGCAACAACTCAACGCCACCCGCACGGTTGTCGATAAAACCGTTCGGGTGTGTGAAATGGCGAATCTTCTTTGAAATCACTTTCTCACTACCCAAATCGGTTTCAATTGCGGCCCTGGTCGACAACGGCCCATGTGTTGTGGAAGCACACCACCGTGTGAGGGTATCGGCGCGACTTTGCTCCAGCGTGAAGTCTTAGAAACCAAGGGCGTTGGCAGAGCGAGCACGGTCAATATGGAGCACAGGAACGAGCAATATATTGACGGCGCGCAGCGAGCCATACAATTGGAAGGCAATTCACGCATATCGACTGAATCCAGCGTGAATGCGTATCGGAACTGAGATTGCGGAAAACGATGTGACCGCGAGAACCCACGGCTCGCAGTGGTGACATCGGAGCGGCATCGGATCGCCACCGGCAAGGCCAAAGTCTTCGGGTTTTGCAGCGGCGCACCGCCGTTTGTGCCGCAGCGAAAAACGTGAAGTCTTTGACTGCCCGCGCGGGCGGTTGCGGCGGACAGCCGATTCCGCACGCGGATGCGAAGTGAAACGCGGACGGTGAGGTTTTCGGCGAACGTTGTGACCACGCGTGATGCACAAACGGTGACATCGCTGGCGAGTCGGATATCCGACTGCCGGCGTCCGTATGTTGAAATTAGTTCCGGTGCGAACGGCTTGGCGGCTCGTTCCCACCCTCTTGTAATAACGCGTTACTCTGGCGGATTCGCCGTAGAATCGCGGAGCATGGTACCGACTGCGAAACTCCTACGGTTGGTATCAGCGTAACTGCCCTTCTCAATCCGTGATTCTTTCTGGCATATGGAATGCTTTCACTGTCACTCGGTGAAACACCAAAAGGCCATTGTTGCGATTTAGAATAAGTTCCAATTCAGGAAATGAGGAGAGGTCAGATAAACAAGAGAACACAGCATTATACGGCTGCGTTTACTCTCGTCGAAATCATGATTGTCGTTGCCATCATCGGTTTGCTGACGGTGTTAGTGTTGCCTTCCTTCATCAAGTCCCGTAAACAGTCCCAGGGGCGACGCATTTTGAATGACGCCCGTTTAATGGATGCGGCGGTTGACCAGTGGGCGATGGAGTACTGCAAGAAGGATGGCGACACCGTCGATACGGTGGCTGCCGCGACCTATTTGAAGTCAACGTGGAAGTCAAACGACATTTTGGGACACCCTTTCGTACTTAACACGGTTGGAACGGGTCAAGTCAACATCGCCACGACCACCAAGTCTGCTTTGGCTGGCGTGGGAATTGACTGGAGCACTTACTAACACGACTTTCGATTTTGAAGGCGTCGGTAGACGATTGGATAACGGTCAGGTTTCGAGATTGAATTGACTGGCTGTTTAGGACTCGACCCTACGACCAAGGGATTGTAAGTCCGGGTCAGCGATGTTGCACTTTGCGAGCTTCATGGGGAACCAAACAGGTTCAACGACCTGTGCGACCACACTCTGCAGCAATGTGCAGTAGCGCGCCGCAACCCGAATCCTTAAAGGGCATACGAGTATTTATATGGCACACCTATTGGCCGTCAGTCGATCTACTTTTTCGTCCGTTGCTTGATGACGCGGTCCTGGTAGGCCACCAGCACATGATGACGGCTCAGAACGCCAACGACGCGCTTGGAATCATTCGCGGCAACGACCGGCAGTTCTTCGCGCATCGTCATGCGAAACTTCCGCAACGCCGACGAGACGTCTTCATCCAGCGACACCACCGTCATCACGGGTGCCAGCAGATCTTGCGCGACGACGGCGCGCGGTGGCAGACCGCGTTCCGTGAAAAATACCCGAATGTCGTCGAAGTAGATGACGCCGGCCATCGTGTCGTCGGCATTCAGGACGGGAAACACGTGCTGCATGCTCGTCGAGACGGCTTCCAGGATTTCGGACAATGGCGTGTCGCGGCGGAAGGTGACCGGGTTGGCAGCGGACGGGAGTGCGTCTTTGACGTCAATTCGTTCGAGCACATCCATAAGAAAGTCGCCTTCGTTTGCGGGTGAATCGAGCCGTGAATCGACTTGGTTTTCGTAGATCGAGATTCTTTTCGGCGTCAGTAGGTAGCCGGTCGCCGTGGTCAACATCAACGGCGCTAGTAGGCCGTAGCCTGTTGTCATTTCGGAAACCATGATCAACGACGAGACGGGCGCTTTGGCTACTCCCGCGAAAAATCCCGCCATGCCTACCAACGCAAATGCGGCCGGTTGCGTCACCACCGCCGGCATCCAGGTGTGAAACACCATTCCCATCGCCGCACCCGTCATCCCGCCGATCACCATCGACGGTGCAAACACGCCGCCGCTGCCGCCCGAACTGATCGTCAATGCGGTCGCCAGAATCTTAACTACGGCAATCCCGATGACCAGCGACAAAGCCAGATGTCCATCCATGGCGAGTTGCACCCACCCGTAACCCATGCCCAACACTTGTGGCATGAAAAAACCGATCGCCCCGACGGCCAACCCGCCCAACGCCGGTTTCACATGCTTGGGCAGGGGAATCTTGTGGAACACATGATCGCGCACCCCGTAAAACACTTTTACGTACACAGTGCCCATGAGCGCGCAGATCAATCCCAGCCCGACGTACAACGGCAATTCCAATGGATGATTGAATTGCAGGTTCGGGATGGAAAAAATGGCGCCCCACTTGCCGCTGACCCCGCAATAGATTGAGTACGACGTGATGGCGGCCACAAAGGCCGGCACCAACGCGGCCGACTCAAACTCCATTTCCCGATACAGCACCTCCGCCGCAAACAGCGCCCCGCCCAACGGCGCACGGAACACCGCGCCAATTCCCGCACCTGCGCCGGCCAACATCAGCAGGCGCCGTTCGCGGTCGGTCATGTTCAACCACGTCGCCAACGCCGACCCAAACCCGGCGCCCACCTGGGCAATCGGCCCCTCGCGTCCCGCTGACCCGCCACTGCCAATCGTCAACGCCGACGCGATGGTTTTCACGAACGGAATCCGTTTTCGAATGACGCCCTGCTTGTGATGGAACGCCTCGATCATCGCATCCGTGCCATGACCTTCCGCTTCCGGCGCAACGGAAAACACCAGCAATCCCGACACCAGCCCGCCCACCGCCGGCACAAGGAATAACAACCACCGTCGCAACGGCGGCGGCGGCATCACCGTCGCCCCTTCGCCGCCAGGTTTTGGTAGATCATATCCTACCGTCTGCACCATCATCGTCTGGTTGGCGAAATCGAGTACGAAGTTAAAGACCAACGCCCCAAATCCTGCCACAATCCCGACGACGATGCTGAGCAACACCAACCGGCTAAGACTATGCGTCCGAATCCGGGCCCAAGATCTCGCTAGCAGGCTCATCGAAGTTGTGCCATCCATCCGCCAGACATAATGAAGGCGTGTCTCCCGATAAAGCAAAAGTTTTTTTGCCTACGACCCGGCCCCGTTTCTAAGCTCAACCGATAGCGGAAGTTTCTGGCCCCGTCCGAATCCCCCCACCAACGAAGCCTTCCGGCCCCCGTACATTCTCCAGCATGAAAGGCCCGTGTCGTGAATGGTGGGCTTGGCAAGTGGTTGGTGCTGGTGTGTAGCACCTGCGGGGCAGTCCAAGGCAATCCATCTTCGTAGCCGCGAGGGTATGCGATTGGCTCGACAACTGTACTTGGCAGCGTCACTCATTCCGACAATCGTTTTGATGGTCGCCAACTACATGCCAGCCGGAACAGACCCACGAGGATTTGGCCCTGGCTTCTGCAATTGACGAATGATAGTGGGAAACGTAGTCGTGCGCCAGTAGTTTGACCTGACCTTTAGTTGTGAACGAGGAGAGCTGGCGGTTGTCAAAAAATCCGACGGTTGCGTTCGTCCCTAGCACACGACGATAGCCCACATGTATAGTTCGGCAGGCAACAATCTTGGCAGACGCTGCCAAATAGAGGAATCCGTACAATGAATCCACTGCACGAGGCGGTTTCAAAAGGTCTGCAAACTGAGGTGGTGCTCTTGTTGGCTAAAGGGGCGGATGTCAGTAGCGAGGATGGTCTCGGCTGGACCCCGCTCCATTGGGCGGCAGAGATTGGTCATCAGGGAATAGTAGAGCTGCTCTTGGCCAACGGTGCGGATGTGAATGCCACGAGTCCAGGCGGCGGGACTCCCCTTCATAGTGCGGTGAGCCTCGGACGAAAGGAAGTCGTACAGGTTTTGCTGGCAAATGGGGCGGATGTAAATGTGAAGGACTCCAGGCGCTGGACGCCGCTTTATTGGGCTGCCGAAAATGACCACGAGGATATTGTCCGACTGCTTCTCTCCCACGAAGCCAGTTTGGACATCTTCACGGCGTCTTCGCTTGGTAACGTGGATCGTGTGGAATCTCTTCTAAGAACCGATGCGAGACTGGCAAAGGCCAAGGATGGTTACTGGACCACACCGCTGCATCGGGCGGCGAGACAGGGCCACAAGCGAATTGTAGAAATACTCCTGGCCAACGGAGCCGATGTCAACGCGACAGGACGATACGGCTCAACTCCATTGAATCGGGCGACGGAGAAGGATCGCAGGGATGTGGCCGAACTCCTTTTGGTACACGGAGCCGATGTCCACAGGCACGGTCGTTACGGTTACACCCCACTGCACATTGCGGCAGACAAGGGTAGTAGGAGCATGGTGGAATGCCTCCTCGTGCATGGAGCAGATGTTAACGCCAAGGACGAGCAAGGCCATACGTCGTTGCAATTGGCGCTGAAGCACGGCTACGAAGCCATCGCTGAAATCCTTCATCGCCACGGGGCTGATGCATAGATGGTCTTCTATGGAGTCTGGGCTGATACCCTGACCGCCATCTCTCATAAGCTTTCAGTGGTAATCCCAGCGTTTAATGAGGAGGTTGGGATCAGCGAATGTATTAGACGAGTGCGTGTCGCGCTCGACCGAGTTGCTCGACTCCTCGCTGGCAGCGAGATCGTCGTGTGCAACAACAACTCAACGGACCGAACGGCTGCCATTGCGGAAGAGCTTGGCTGCAGGATAGTGTTCGAACCTGTCAATCAGATAGCTCGAGCGCGAAATGCGGCAGCAAGAGCAGCTTCTGGTGATTGGCTGTTGTTTATTGATGCGGACTCCTGGCCTTCTCCCGAGCTAATGCAGGATGCAGTTCAGACGATGAGACAAGAATACCACATCGACTGTGGCAGCACCATAAGGGCGCAGAATATGGCCTTTGGTCCTGGATGAAAACAGCAGCCCAATTGTGGAGTTCGCCGCACGCGCTCATGAAAGACAAATCTTTTGCCGACAAGTGGTATGGCACTCGTCAATAGCCCAACCAGTGCGCTGCAGCCAGCGGTGAGTAAATAAACTGAAGCGACCGAAAAGAACGTCTTGTTGGAGAGTAGTAAGGCACTGACCACTTGCGCAACTGTCCGACAGTAAGATTCTTAAGAATCTTCTTTGGTGGGAAAACTTATCGGCACTGAGCCTGCGACTGCTATTTTTTCAAGTTGGCAAAGTAGCAGAAGTTGCCATACACGGGAAATGTTCTTGCAATAATTCCCCCATGTGTAGTATAAGCACGAACGTAGTGTCACGTCGGTTGTGGGCAGTGGAGTTCCTTTGGGCCGTTGCGAGCGGTTCATGTGGAATACGATAAGTATGCGGGCGCGTTGAGGCGCGGCGAGTAAATCTACCAGTCGGATTGGAAGTGTTACTTAAGCTTCTCTTAAGGGCGTTTCATTGGGTACTCCTCAGCGCTTGTCATACCTCTACCACGATAGCGGTTCCTTGCCCCGGTCGGCCAAACCAAATGGTAAAACTATGACCACGAGTTGAATCCATTCAATCCATCAATCGGGGAGAAGAACAGATATGAAAACGGGATCGATCAAAAAGCAGTTCACCGCAGTTCTACAAATGAAACGGCCAACGATTGCCGTCGCTCTAATGGCGGCTTTCGGCGCCCTGCACGGCTTCGGCAGCGCCGCGCTCGGCCAAACCTTTTCCTATACCACAGGCTTCGAGTCGTCAGACTCCTTCGCCGCAGGTAGCGTCAACGGACAGAGCGGCTGGTCGGCCTACGGTTCTTCCGTCGAAAGCATCACCACCGCTGCCGCTCACAGCGGTACGCAATCCCTCCTCGTCGCCCCCGGCAGTGATGGCAACGTCGTCCAGAGTTCCACGCCTATATTCGCTCCTTCTGGCGAAACGCCCAGCGTTTACGTTCCCACACCTGCCAGCAACTTCATGGAAACCGACTTCTGGTTCCGCACCGTCGCTCTCACCGCCGACACCGGACTCTATGTCAGCACCTCCATGGGCAATCCCGCCTCGGTACGCAATACCTGGCTCGGCGTCATGGAAGGCACCGAAGCCGGAGCCACTGCCGGCAACCTCTACGTCGGGGCCTACGAGGTTGACGTCCTTGGAAACTTCCAGCAGTCCCTTAGCCCCGCCCTCAGCTGGGGACAGTGGTACCATGCCACCATCTCCGAACAGTACGTCAACGGCCCCAACAATGACCTCGTCACCTACTCTATCGCCGACGCTGCTAACACGCCCGTCTGGAGCGTCACCATTGGATCATGGGAAAACTACTATGCCCTTAACCCCAGTGCCGAACAGGCCCCCGGTCCTGTCGTTTCCGACCGCACCGGCTTTGGCGGATCGGGTGCTGACGGCGGTCAGGGCATTTACGTTGACGACTTCTCTATGACGAACGTCGCTACCGTACCCGAACCGACCACGATTTCATTACTGGCCATGGCCCTGGGCGGGCTGGTGGTGATTCGCAAGCGGAAGTAAGCGCAGAATTCTTAAACGGAGAGGGCGGGCGGGCTTCGAGCCCGCCCGTTTTCTTTTCGGGATGCGGTTGCTGGACTTCCTGTCGAGTGGAGGTGGAGTTAGACTGCCAAAATGATTCCCAAGCGCACAATTGTTAGTCTTGTCCCATTCAGGAGGATGGCATTTGTTTCGTTACTGCTGGTGGCGTTACAACCAGCATCTCAAGCACAGCCTCCGAATGTTCCGGCAATCGAGCTGGTGCACCAGACGGTGGCGCATGAACTGGCAGCGGCAAATGCGAGCGGCCACTATAGGTACCGGATTGACGAACAGACGCCGCACGGCTCAGAGACCCGCGATATGGTCGAGACCCGCAATTGGTTGATCGGCCGTCTGGTTCTCAAGAACGGCAAACCGCTTGCTCGCGCACAGAGACAAGAAGAGGATGAACGCTTGCGCGACCTGTTGACAGATCCCGAACATCTGGAGAGATTCCAAATCCAGACGCACAGGGATGAAGCACGCGCCCGCCGGATGATCAAGTCATTGCCAGAGGCATTCCTTTTTCAGGACGACGGCAGGGAAAAGAACGGTTCCGTCCGAGAACTAATTCGGTTGAAATTCAGTCCCAATGCAAACCTGACCATGCGTTCATTGGAGCTGCGGGTATTGCAAGGAATGGAAGGGGCCATGCTGATCGACCCTGTAGACGAGCGTCTGGTGCGGGTAGAAGCCGAATTGTTTCGAGATGTTGATTTTGGCTGGGGCATCTTCGGCCGTATCCATAGCGGAGGCAGTTTCTTATTGGAGCAGCAAGGCGTTGGGAGTGATCGGTGGGCAATCACTACGTTGTCCATGCACTATACCAGCCGGATCGTTCTGTTTGTGAACACCCGCACTGACTCAGTGAGCAAGACGAGCAACTTCCACCGCATGTCGAACGATCTGACGCTACAACAGGGGTTGGAACTGTTGCCGAACCCGCGTTAGGACAATGGGCCGGAGTTCATCGCGCAAGCAGTCGCATCATGGCTGCTTTCTCGCTTCTTTTGAGGAATCCGTGCGCATATGTTAAATTGAAAGTCGATGAAACGAATCACGGTATTGCTGGCGGACGACCATACGGTTGTGCGCGAAGGGCTTCGCAAGATGCTGGAGCTGGAAGACGACTTCGAGGTCGTCGGCGAAGCGGAAAACGGCCGCCAGGCGGTCGCCTTGGTCAAAGAACTCCGTCCTGCAGTGGTCGTCATGGACATCGCAATGCCGCTGCTCAATGGCTTGGAAGCCACCCGCGAGATTCTCGAAGTCTTCCCCAGCACCAGAATACTCATTCTCACGGCGCACAATGATGGCGTGTATATCAAATCAGCAACGGAGTCCGGTGCCGTGGGATTTCTGCTCAAACAAGCCTCCGCCGAGCTTCTATTCGAGGGGATTCGGGAAGTCAATAAGGGGCATAGCTTTTTCGGCCCGTTCGTCGGGAAGCTTCTTCCCGAACGCGAGCGAAAGTCGTTGGATCCAGCTGGACGGCCGAAGCCGCGCGACAGCCGCTTGACTTCGCGCGAGATAGAGGTGCTCCAACTGCTTGCCGAAGGCAAGGCCAACAAGGAAGCGGCCACCGAACTGGGCATCAGCACGACGACCGTCAAAAAACATCGCGCGAAGATCATGAGCAAGCTCAACATCCACGACACCGCCGGTCTCACCCGCTACGCCATCAGCGCGGGTATCATCGACAGCGACGTCCAGTCGACCATCGTTTAGCGCCGGAAGCTTTTGGGGTTCTTCACCTCGCTCCGACTTGTCCGGGTCCCGTCAGGTTTCGCTCACCCCCTCTTCCGATCTGCCGTGTCGGGGCTGGATTCATCAAGTCTGGCATGGGCCAAACACCCCATAGTGCCCATACGGTTACCCGGAGTATTTTCTCATTCTGAACACAACAACCAATAACGAACCGAAAGAACAAACATGACCAAGAACAATAGCGTCGTGGCGATCTACAAATCGCACGCCGAAGCCGAAGCTGCCGTTAAGGAACTGCAGCAATCCGGTTTTGATATGAAGAAGCTGTCGATTGTCGGACGCGACTATCACACGGACGAACACGTGGTCGGCTATTACAATACCGGCGACCGCATGAAACGCTGGGGGAAACTGGGGGCTTTCTGGGGTGGGTTTTGGGGATTGTTGTTTGGTTCCGCGTTCTTTTGGGTTCCTGGTGTCGGGCAGGTTTTGGTGGCGGGACCCCTCGTTGCCTGGATTGTGGGGGCGCTGGAAGGCGCTGTCGTGGTGGGTGGCCTGACCGCGATTGGGGCCGGCTTGTACGGCGTGGGCATTCCCAAGGACAGCATCTTGCGATACGAGACGGCGCTCAAGACCGACAAATTTGTCCTGATCGCCCACGGCTCCTCGGAGGAAGCAGCACGGGCCCACGAGATCATCAAACGCACAAGCCCGGAACTGGCGGAACACCATCAGCCGGAACGCAGCCTCGCTAAAGAGAGCGTCGTGGGTGCAACTGCTGGCCGATAAAACCTTGTTGCAGGATTTCGGCGGGGGTCACGTTCGGAAGGGTGTGACCCCGTTGCCATCCTCTCACGGGGCACTTAGCGCCCGGGCTCCCAGTCCAGCGCGATGCTTTTGGCTCGACGAACGGGCTATCAAGGATTGCAGACAGCAATGACAGAGGCCAAATGAAAGGAGCAATTCCGATCACAACTCTGTTTCTGGATATCGGTGGTGTCCTGCTCACCAATGGGTGGGATC
>PLZV01000040.1 GCA_003152315.1 Verrucomicrobiota bacterium | reverse complement strand
GGTGATAGTCACTTGCGCCATCGCCGAACCGGGTGCGCACAGAATCCCCAACATACACACACACGTCAGGATTCCAAATCTCCATACTGCCGAAATCATAAACCCTCGCATACTCCCACCTTTCCCACTTCCACAAGCCTCGTTAGAGCACGGGAAACACTTGTCTCGCTTGGGCTGTTTGTTACATTTCCACCGCCTGTTGTCAAGGCAGAAATCGCTCAGCGTAAGGGGGATAAGCTTGTTGAAGGCTTCTGGCCAAGTAAATATAAGGCCCGCAAGTCAGTCATCCCTGACGGAATGTTCTCGGTAATATATTATCACGGACGCAGCCTGACGGTGCCCCGTCGTTTCGTCTCAGGCGCGTTCCATGATTAGCGCCGCACCTTGTCCCCCGCCGACGCAGGCGGACGCGAGACCCGTTTTCAGGTTGCGACGTTTCATTTCCTTCAGCAGCGTGAGCACGAGTCGTGCGCCGCTGGCACCCACGGGATGACCGAGCGCGATCGCCCCGCCGTTGACGTTGAGCAGGTCGCGGTTGATTTCCATGCCGAATTCCTTGCGCAGCACCAACTCCACCGCCAGCACCTGCACTGCGAATGCTTCATTGATCTCCAGCAGTTGGATGTCCTTCCACTTCACGCCCGACTTCTCCAGCGCCTTCGGTATCGCGTAGGCCGGTCCAATCCCCATCCGCCGCGGATCAACCCCCGCAAAGGCATAGCCCCGAAGATACCCCAGCGGTTGAAAACCCTGCTTACGCGCCTTCTCCTCCTCCATGACCAACAACGCCACCGCACCGTCGGTGAGTTGCGACGAGTTGCCGGCGGTTACGGTCCCGTTGTGCTTGTCGAACACCGGCCGCAACTTGGCGAGCGCTTCCATGGTCTGGTTCTCGCGCACCCCATTGTCCTTGTCCACATACTGCCCCTTCGGCAGATAAACCGTGCCAATCTCTTCCGCCAGTTTCCCCCGCGCCTTCACCACTTTCTGGTGCGAGTCGAGGGCAAACGCATCCTGTTGTTCGCGGGTGATGCCGTAATCGCGATAGAGGACCTCCGCCGTCTGGCCCATGTTGAGACCGCACACCGGATCCGTCAGCCCGAGCATCACCCCGATGCGCGGTTTGAAATCGCGCGGGCGAAAAGCGAGTATCGCGCCGAGCTTTTTCAGGGACGACTTCGCTCGCGCGAGCGTCCCAAACTTATCCGCCGCCGCCGTCGAAAACAGCAGCGGGATATTCGACATGCTCTCGGTGCCGCCAACCACAAACGCATCCCCCTGGCCCGCGGCCGTTTTCTCGTAGGCGCTGGTGATCGCCTCAAAACCACTCGCGCAGTTGCGGTGCACGGTGTAGGCGGGAATCTCCTGCGGTAGTCCCGCATTAAGCGCAATGACCCGCGCAATGTTTGCCGCCTCCGGCGGTTGCGCGACGCACCCAAAGATCACCTGCGAAATCCTGTGGGGATCGAATCCCGTCCGTTCCAGCAACTCGCTCACAACGATGCGCCCGAGTTCCTGTGCGGGGAGGGACTTCAAATCCGTCACGGCCTTGGAGAACGGCGTCCGAATCCCATCGATGATCGCCAGTCGGGTCATCGGAAGATTTCTGCGAAAAACTCCTTCATCGCTTCCCACGACCGTTTGTCGGCGTGTTCGTTGTAGGCCGCGCCCTTCGAGTTGTCGTTGCCAGAATCAGGCCGCGTGAAGCTGTGCACGGCGCCACTGTAATAAATCATCTGCCAGTCCACTTTCGCGGAGCGGAGTTCATCCTGCAGCGCGGCCACATCCGCTGCCGGCACGTACGGATCGTCCGCGCCATGGCAGAGGAGCACCTTGCACTTGATGTTCTTCGCGTCGCGCGTCGGCGTGTCGAGTCCGCCATGGAACGTGACGATGCCGGCAATATCGGCCCCGCTGCGAGCCAGTTCGAGCACCGTGGTACCACCGAAGCAATAACCGATGGCCGCGACGTGTTTCGTATCGACCTGCGGTTGCTTCTCCAGCACGTCGAGCGCGGCATTGACGCGGGCGCGGAGCAATGGGCGGTCACCCTTGTACTTGCCTGCCTGCGCGCCGGCTTCTTGCGGATTCTTCGGGCGCACGCCCTTGCCGTATATGTCAGCCGCGAACGCGACGTAACCCAGCTTGGCAATCATATCGGCACGCATTTTGGCGTAGCTATCGCACCCCAACCAATCGTGCACGACAAGCACTCCCGGCCGCGGCCCCTTCACCGCGTCGTCGTACGCGAGATAGCCTTCCAGCGTCGTGTCACCTTGTTTGTACTCGATGGTCTCGGTGTGCAGTGCGGCATAAGAGTTCATGGCAAACAGTCCTGCGAAAAGAATTGTCAATTGCGTTCTCATAACGCCTTCACGCTAACACGCACTCCCCACCAATGCAACGCGTTAGCCGCGACGAAGCCCGCGCGCCAAACCGCTGTGGTAGGGCGTGGTGGCCCACCGCGCCGCTTCGTCCTTCCTCAGTGTTTCTCCTCTCGATTATTCTCGCACCCACTGCTAAGCATTCCACGTGACCAAGCCGCAGCGGAAACTATTGCCCCATGTTGCACCTTCTTGGGTGCGCGAGGAAGACGCTGTGTTCTTTATCACCATCTGCTGCCAACCCCGTGGTCAGAATCAACTCTGCGAGACTCTCATCGCCGCAAAACTTTTTGAATCCATCGCATTCCGTCACAACCGTGGCGATTGGTGGAAGCACTTTGTTCTCTTGATGCCGGACCATCTGCACGCCCTGGTAAACTTCCCGGAAAACAAAGACATGAAAGTTGTCGTGACAGAATGGAAGAAATACGTGGCTCGCGATTTCGGAATCCGCTGGCAACGCGACTTCTTTGACCACCGTTTAAGTAACGATGAGAGTCTCCGCGACAAAGAGGATTACATTCGCATGAACCCCGTGCGTGCAGGTTTAGTGAATTGCCCCGAAGATTGGCCATACGTATGGCAGCCGACGACAAGCTGAATGTCATTTGGTAGGGCGCGGTGGCCCACCGCGCCGCGCCGCGTCAACACATCCCGCCAACAACTGCGGCGGGCTGGGCCAGCCCGCCCTACCAAACTCCCCGACAGCGATCATCCTTGATGAAAACCTACAGGTCTGTTTTCATAAAGTCGGTTTGGTGAAACGGCTATAAGAGCCGCGATTGCACCCTATATACACAGTGTTTTCTCAATTACAATAGTTGGATCGCAGATGCATAAACTCTCACACAAGTTGGGCAATGAATGGGTGGAGTACTCCTTCCCTCCTATATTCTCGGTGTCTGTGCTGAAAGCCACGAGTCGTATTGTAGCTGGCGTGCCTCATGGCGATGCGGAAGTATTCGAACGACTGGTTTCCTCCCTAGAGGCACCATATTCCTTGCTATATGTGCTTCACACGCCCCGAGGCGAGGGGGAGCCAGGACGCTACCAAAGTCCTGAACTATCGTCCGAAACATTTCACGCATTCATTGGCCAATTCAAGAGTTATCTCTCTGCAGACGCACGCTTCGATCTTTGGGCGCATTCGCGGAGCGAAAACGCGACAGTTGTCTGGGACCGGCACAACCTGCTCTACGCCTACGGGCCGCTTGACAAGTTCTCATCAGAGCTGCGCACTCTTGGTTTCAGCAACGGCGTGCCACAAGTACCCGACCCACACCAACATCATTACAGAGAAGCACTAGATTCGTCTGCCACCGACCTGCTTGCCGCGTTCCAGTGGTCGCGGTCCCTACTAAAGCCGGCGGACGAGCAGTTTCCTATACCGAAGAAATAATCTCACCTGCAAACTGCTCTTGCTATCACTCCCTCGGCCTCGCATCCAGGACACGGACTTCCTTCAACGAGCTTTCCAGTTTGATGCGCTTCAGTATATCGCCGAGCGAATGGATCTCGATGCGATTGGGCGTCATCTCGATCTCGGTTTGGAAACGCGTCCGAATCTTTTCCTTGAGTCGTTCCACATCGGCGCCATTCTCGGGCGCGATATGCAAAATCAGTTCATCCACGTCATGCGGATCGTCGTGGACCTTGCGAATCTCCAATTGCCACTCGCCGACCTCCGCCGTGTCGTCGAGAATCTGCTGGAGTGTATCGAAATTGACGAGTGTCCCCTTCAGTTTTTCCAGTTGCAATTCCTTCGTGCTGGATGCCCGCCCGATCTTGCCGACAATGCGCGGCACCGTGCGTCCGCAATACGGACACGGCTCCCAGGTCACCCCGCCATCCACATAATCGCCCGTGCGATAACGCAGCACAACCGTACCGCGTGCGTCGAGCGGCGTGTACACCAGTTCGCCCGGCTCGCCCTCGCCCTTGACTTCGCCCGTTTCGGGATCGATCACCTCCATGATGCCGAGATCGGTAAGCAAATGATAGCCGCTCCATTCACCCGGCGGTGTTGGACATTCGCCCCATGCCAGCCGCGCCTCCGTAAAACCGTACGTCCCGCAAACGCGTACCTCGCCCGCGTCCATCTCCTGCAGCATGGAAACCATCTTGCGGCGGATACCCTGCGGACTCTTCTCGCCGCCGAGTACGATCTTGCAGACCTGCGGCCATTTGCGGCCTTGGGCGTGTGCTTCGCGGATAACGTGATACACGAACGTCGGGATACCGACAATCGCCTCGGGCTTGATCTTCTCGATGAGGTTGATGTTGCCCTCAGTGCCCATCACCTTGCCGCCGCCCGAACTGACGAGCAACATGCCAAACTCCAGTCCCGCGAACACCACCTGCCAGAACGCGAGATGCGGCGCGTAAGGAAACATATTCACGCCGCGCATCTTCGTCGTGGCGCCGAACACTTGAATGATCCGCGCGCCTGCCGTGCGAAGATTGCGCATGTCGTAATCGGTGTACGTGAAGGCGACGGGTGCGGCGCTACGGCCCGTGGTGGCAGTCAGAAAAATCGGGCGATATTCGCGCTCGAAGCGCCGCTCCACCGCGCTTCGACCGCGTAAGAGCGCTTCCGCGACGATACGCGGGCGATGTTTGAGCACTGAGATGTCCGGCGTGATGATGAACTCGCGAAATTTCTCCGGTTGTTCGGAAGTTGGGAGCAAATCAGCTTTGCTGGTGAACGGCAGACGCCGCAAGTCATCGACCGTTTTAATGTGGCGCGCGTCGATCTTATGCTCGGCGAAGAGCTTCTTGTAGTAGGGACTGAACGGGCCGATGACTTCCGTAAAATAGTGATGAAGCTTCTCATTCTGGGTGCGGCGTTGCTCCGCCGGCGTCAGACGGTCCCATTTCATCGTCCCACCAGCCCCTTCAGCAGAGGCAACGCAGCCTGCGCCGCCTCTTCCCCGCACCGAATGTAGCGCTCGGGATGATAAAAATCGTACCACACACTGTCGGCGAGGATCGGGCGAATCACCACGTCGGCGTTGGTGCAGGCAACTTCCGCCATCCGCGATTGCATCGCGTGCATGGAGCGCATGTAAACATTGATGAGGCTGGTCGGGGTGTCGACGACCGGCCCCGTCTCACGCATCCCGTCCTTGCGTTCCTTCCGGGACGCCAGCGACCTCTCGTTGCGGTAGCGCTCGCGCTGTTTCATCTCGTCGACATTGGGAATGGTGTTCACGGCAATGATCTTCGCAACGCCCGCGTGCGCGAGCACTTGCACGGGCACGGGATCGGTGATGCCGCCGTCGATCAGCGTATGTCCGTTGGTCACCACGGGACGGAAGATACCGGGAATCGTGATACTGGCGCGGATCGCATCGATGAGCTTGCCGTCTTCAAACACAATTTCTTCAAGCGTGTTGATGTCACTGGCAACGATCTTCAGGGGAATGAGCGTATCGGCAAACGTCAACCCGTCCACGATCGATTGCAGGAAATTGTACACCTTGATACCGCGAAAGATGCCCGCGCCGGGAAACATCGGGTCCAGCAATTTCAGAAACGTCCGCTTGTTGCGTATCTGCTTGGCGATCTCCTCCATCTCGTCAGCATTCTTTCCAACAGCCCACGCCGCCGCAATGAGGGCGCCCATCGAACTGCCCGCCACCATGTCGATGGCAATCCCCTCTCGTTCCAACACGCGGATGACGCCAATGTGTGCCAGGCCGCGCGCGCCACCCGTGCCCAGCGCCAACCCAACCAGCACGTTGCCCAGTTCGCGCGCCATCCGACGCACCACCAGACTGTACGGCTCCATCGGCTTCCGAATCGCGTAGGGAGTCCCGTCGACCGCCTCGACGACCTCGGACTCAGGAATCCAGCGCAAGAGATACGCAATCGGCTGTCCAACTTTCCTCTCGGCTTCCTCCACATAGGGCGCACTGGCGTCCCCGACCGCCGTGAGGATCACCCGCACCTGCGGCTCGCGCGCCGCTGCGTGGGAACGAAAATCCTCCAGCAACAGCTTCGTGCGGTAAAGGTGTTCATCGTCGTACTTGGCGATGACGAATACCTGGTCTGATTGTACGAGGCAGGCGAACACGGACGCGGAGACTGCATTGGGAAGATCACAAATCACGTAGTCGTAGTGCTTCACCAGGTGGCCGAATACCGGCGCGATGAGCGCGATCTCGCGCTCGTCACCCACGAGGTCGAGATTCAAGCGGTCGTAACCAAGCGGGGAATGCACCGTGATGTCCTGCAACCCGAGACCACTGCGAAAATCGAGCCGCTCGCATTTCGAAAGCGGCACGCCGCGCTGTTTGCCGCTAAAATCGAGGAGCAATACGGGCTCGCGAGTTTCGTGGGCGAGGCTGGCGGCCAGATTGTGCGCAAGGGTCGTTTTCCCAGTGTCGGGCAGGGAGCCGTAGAGTGAGATGATCGTGCTCCGCTTGGCACGATGCTTCTCTTCACGAAGTTCCTTGATGCGGTGCCCGAGCCGTTGACTGAAACTGATCGCCACGCGGGGGTCGCGATTAACGACGGAATCGAAATCCTCACGCGGGATCTTCAGGAGCATCGAATCGTTGAGCGCGCGCACATTCGCCCAATGCGTTTCACCACTCAGCAACGGCATCTCGCCAAAACAATCGCCGTCACAGTAAGTGGCAAAAATGCGGTCCCGTCCGCTCTTGAGCCGCGTGTAGGCCTGCAGTCGACCCGAAACGACAACGTAAAGCGCGTCACCAGGGTCATTTTCGCGCACAACAAGGTCGCCCTTCTTGACCGCGACAAATTCAGCGCGCTCGGCCAGGCCTTTCATCAACTCCTCGCCAAGGCTGGCCAGAACTGGCACGTTCTCAAGTACTTGGAGCTTGTCCTCCATGTCGCAATCCTTCCCACCAACGCACGATCTCAACCGGGGCGCTGCCGCTCAGTCCCGCTACACCTACAGTAAAGCAAGCCGTGGGCCGAATCAATGGCCAGTTGCTTGATTCTGAAGGAGTTCGATAAGCCGCAGCGTGGTCTTGCCGACGATTTCCAGGCTGCGCGAACTGATCTTGTCGAGCGTGTCTTTCTCTGTGTGCCAGTAATCGTTCAGTCCCGGCCCGCTGCCGAACTCAAAATCAATCAGATCAACCGCCGGAATCCCCGCGCGCATGAAGGGCACGTGGTCGTCAAGCATCCCGTTCCCCCCGTAGGCGAAATAGTCGCGGAAGCCGGCGGCGCGCGAAGCATCGAAGGCCTGCGGGATGAGTGAACCGTTGACTGTGACATTCAAGTTCTTGTCGCCGATCATGTCGAGCAACACCATCGCCTTGACCTGGCTGAGTTGATTCTTGCCCTTAAGATCTTCAACGAAAAACTTGCTCCCCCATAAACCGTCTTGGTCGCTGTACTGCCGCACAGCCTCCTCGCCGTCAAAGAAGACGAACCACAGGCTCGGTTGCTCGGCGGCAATGCGCGCAATCTCCAGTAGCGCGCCCGAGCTTGAGCCGCCGTCGTTGGCGCCGACGAACGTGATGTTCGTAAAGAACTTCGTGTCGTAGTGCGAGCCGATGATGATCACGCGATTGGGGCCACTCGGTTGCGCCCGCGTCTTGGCCACAATATTCCGAAATTGCTTCGGGCCCAGGGGCGTTTGCTCGATGAAGACTTGTTCCTCAACCGTCAGCCCGTATTCCTCCAACTGCGCCTTAATGTACGTGGCCGCGCGTCCCAACCCATCGCTTCCGCTGGGGCGTGGTCCATACCCGACGAGCTTTTCGACATGCTGGTAAGCCCGCTCTCCGCTGTATTGTTGCCAGGGAATTGGCGGCGGTGGTCGCGATCCACCGCAGCCGCAAACGACCCCGACGATGAGAACCAGGCCTAGTCGCTTTGCCATTGTTCCGCCCAGGCAATGCGTCGCGCAAGTGACGGGTGATCGTGCAGGAGAAACTCGACAACCGGATGCGGCGAAAGATCGGCGAGGTTCTGCTCCGCGAGCTTGCGCATGGCGCGAATGAAAGCGTCACGATTCGCGGTCAACTCCAGCGCCGTGGCATCGGCCTTCCATTCACGCGAACGGGAGAAGGCATTATTCAATGGCATCGCCAACAGCCCGAACACAAACAGGCACAAAGCCAACAGTGGAAACGCCGCGATGTCCCACACATACTCGTAGCCGAGTCTGGCCATGCCCCAATGCAACCCAAGATCAGCGACCTTGAGCCCCACGAAGGTCGTCACGGCTCCCCAGGCGATCATTTTCGTGATGTCACCATGCTGGTAGTGCGCCATCTCGTGCGCCATGACGACTTCAATTTCGTCCTCCGCAAATTTGTCGAGCAACGTGTCGCCGAGAATGATGCGTTTGGTGCTCCCAAGTCCGGCAAAGGCCGCATTCGCTTTCTTTGTCTTCTCGCTCATCCCCATCCGATACACACCGAGAACCTTCGCGCCGACCCGTTGCGCGAGCACTGTGAGCTTCTCGCGCAGCGGCTCGTTTTCCAGGGGCTGCAACTTGTAGAACAGCGGCAGAATCAGCACGGGAAAGAGGGCCGACATCACCACGCCAAACACCAGGAAGAAAAGTCCCGCGCCAATCCACCACCAGTCCCCGACGCGTCGGAGGACGAAATACAACACGTCCAGCACCGCGACACTCAGGAGCAAATTCAACCCTAGGGACTTAAGTTCATCGAATGCCCACCCACCGAGAGTTTCGTTGGAGAGCCCGAACTTATGTTCGAGATGATAGTCCCCCAAATAGTTGAGTGGCAAAAACAGCAGCTTCGTCGCGATGACGACCACGGCGCCGTAAATGGCGACGTGGATCCACGGGTTCGGCGAGATGGATTGCACCACGTTCGCAAGAAAGTCCGAACCTTCCCAGTAGAGAAGGGCGACCAGCAGCAGGACGGTGTACACCGTCTCCACGACGAAGAGAAGGTTGTGGATCGCCTCGTAGCGTTTGGCGCGTTGCTGTTGGCTGGGTTCGTCCATTTCGGCACTCGGCGAGCGCCGCTAGAGATTGTCAATGCCGAGGATGCCGAGCAGGCGCGCGAGATCGTCGTTCCCGTAATACTCAATCTCGATGCGGCCCTTTTTCTTGCCGTGATAAACGCTGACGTGGGTTCCAAGCTTCTGCTGTAGTCGCTCTTCTACGGCCAGAACGTGCGTCGATTTCGCCACCCCGCCCAATGTGCGGGCGCGGACTTTCGCTTCACCCTTGAGCTGTTCTACGAGTTGCTCCGTCTCACGCACCGTGAGATTACGCTTTAGCACGCGCTCCGCAACCAGCCGCTGTTCCGACGGATTAGCCAGCCCCAGAATCGCCTTGGCGTGGCCGACGCTGAGCCGGTTATCGGCAATCCACGACTGCACTTCCCCCGGCAAACCGAGCAAACGCATCGAATTCGCTACCGCCGCGCGGCTGCGCCCGACTTTTTCGGCGATTTGCTCCTGGGTCAGTTTGAACTGCGTGGAAAGCTGTTCGTACGCCCGCGCTTCTTCAACCGCATTGAGATCTTCGCGCTGCAGGTTTTCGATGAGTGCGATTTCGAGCGCTTCCTGGTCATTCGCCTCGCGCACGATGGCGGGAATCGTTGCCAGCCCCGCTTCTCGCGCGGCCCGCCAGCGGCGTTCGCCGGCAATCAGTTCGTAGCGACGCGTGCCATCGGTCGCACCCAACGGCCGTACCAGCAACGGCTGGATGACGCCGCGTTGTTTGATGGAATCGGCCAACTCGCGGAGTTGCTCCGGATCAAAATCGGTGCGCGGTTGAAAGCGGCTGCGTTCAATCGTGTCGATGCCGAGGTAGCGAACCGCATTACGGTCGCTCTCGCCATCGGTGCTGGCCAGTCTCGAACCAAGTGGTTGAACTACGTTCGTCGCGGGAGACGCGGTGGCGACTTCCACGTGAGGAGGTTCGGCCGCCACGCTACGAACGACCCCGCCACTAATCAGTGAATCCAGTCCCCTGCCCAACGCCTTCTTTGTCATGGTGGAAATCCCACCTCCTTATGCGGCTGTATTTAGCTGGAAAGGACCGACCTGTCGAGCAGAAATCATTGACCGGCGCACTGCTTTCGATCGTTCCTCCAAAGTCATTCCATCGGATTGGTTTCATTCGTCCCATCAAAAACAAACATCACCGGACAGGGTCGCCATTGGCTAAAGCCATCCAACATGTCCGGATTTCGCCAGTGGTTCGGCCAAAAACAACCGTGTCTATGCTTGGAAATCGCGTCCGGCATGGAAAATGTTGGGGGTATGTACGTCAAGGAGAAAGTAACAACCAACAGTGGGGGGCAGGAAGATGAATACGATACAGGATGTGACACATCCAGTTGAAAACCTAGACGAATTGTTAGTCATCGCGTTCGGAAAACCGACGCCGCCGACCGAAGAAATCCTTCGGCACAAGTGGCTCGAAAGCGAAAAGGCAGGCCGCGATATCGGCCTCCCTACCGCCTTGTACGACTGGAGAGCAAAACACTATCCGAACTGGAAACTCGCTTACATGCCTCGCGAAGCGACCCCCGCGCAATCTCGGGCCGCTTCCAACCGACGCGCGAATTTCCTGTTTCGCAACGTCCTGCTGCCACTCGCAGCTTTGTGGATTCTCGCCAATGTGATCGAGTGGACAACCGGCTTCGATTGCACGGACGTAATTCCGCCGGATTGGGTCCTCTGGACTATCGTCGTCCCCAATCATTGATCGAATTAACAGCCTGTCGCTCTTGAAAGAGCCTCGCGCTGCGCGCAGCCAATCTGGTAGATTGGCGGTATGCTTGATCCAATTCGCTGCGGCTGGTCCATGAACCATCCGCTGATGATTGAATATCATGACACCGAGTGGGGCGTGCCGGTACATGATGACCGTAAACTCTTCGAGTTTCTTGTGCTCGACGCCGCGCAGGCAGGCCTGAGTTGGCAGACGGTTTTGCTGAAGCGGGAGAACTATCGAAAGGCGTTCGACAATTTCGATGCGGAGAAAGTGGCGCGCTATACCGAGAAGCGCATTGAGAAGTTGCTGGCAAACCCGGGCATCATTCGGAATCGGTTGAAGATGCGTTCAGCGGTGACGAACGCGAAGGCATTCCTGAAGGTGCGCGATGAATTCGGATCTTTCGACCGCTACATCTGGCAATTCGTCGGCGGTAAACCACTTATCACTCGCATTCAGTCGATGAAGGAAATCGTCGCCGCATCAAAAGAATCCGACGCGATGAGCAAGGACATGAAACGGCGCGGGTTCAACTTCTGCGGCTCAACCATTTGCTATGCCTTCATGCAGGCGGCCGGGCTGGTCAACGACCACCTCGTCACCTGTTTCCGCCACCGCGAAGTGCAACGCTGACGGCGGGCCTTGTCACGCGCCGGGGTTGTGGTACACTGCAATCCCAATGAAGATTCGCTCATTGGGGGTGATTCCCGCCCGCTACGGTGCGCAACGGTTTCCGGGGAAGCCGCTCGCGGCGATTGCCGGCAAGACGCTCGTGCAGCGCGTGTACGAACAGGCCGCCAAGACCAAGCGGCTCGACAAGGTCATCGTCGCCACCGAGGACACCCGCATTCTCGAAGCTGTCGAAGCTTTCGGCGGCGATGCCATGCTCACCTCCCCCGATTGCGCCACGGGAACCGATCGCGTGGCCGAAGTTGCGCGGGCCTATGACTGCGAGTGGGTGCTGAACATTCAGGGCGACGAGCCGTTGATGCGCCCCGAGATGATCGACCAACTCGTCGAAGCCATGCAGGCCGACCCCAAATGCGTCATGGGCACGCTGGCGCGCAAGCTGGAATCCGCCACCAATCTCGACAATCCGAATGTTGTAAAGGTCGCCCTCGCTCAAAACGGAAATGCCCTGTATTTTTCCCGCAGTCGCGTTCCGTTTGTGCGCGACGCCAAATCCAGCGACTCGACGGAGTGGCTGAAACTCGCGAGGTTTTACAAGCACCTGGGAATTTACGCGTATCGACGCGAGTTCCTCTTAAATTTCGTGCAACTGCCGCAGAGCGAATTGGAGAAAACCGAGAAGCTGGAGCAGTTGCGCGCGCTGGAAAACGGCTTCGCCATTAAAGTATTGATCACACCTCATGATTCGATTGGGGTGGACCGGCCCGAGGACATCGAGTTGGTGGAAGAGATTCTGAGAGCCCAGGCATGAAATACATTTTCGTCACCGGCGGTGTAATCAGTTCGCTCGGCAAGGGGTTGACCGCAGCGTCGATCGGCACGCTGCTGGAAAACCGTGGCCTGAAGGTCACGCTCGCCAAGTTCGACCCGTACCTGAATGTCGATCCCGGCACGATGAACCCGTTTCAGCACGGCGAGGTCTATGTGACCGACGACGGCGCGGAGACGGATCTTGACCTCGGCCACTACGAGCGATTCACGCACGCGAAACTTTCCCGGCTCAATAATCTCACAAGCGGCCAGGTGTACGCGCGCATCATCGAGAAGGAACGCCGCGGCGACTACCTCGGCAAGACGGTACAGGTCATCCCGCATGTGACGAACGAAATCAAGGAGCGCATCCGCGAAGTCGGGAAGAAAAGCGGGGTCGACGTGGTCATTATCGAGATCGGGGGTACGATCGGCGACATCGAAGGGCTGCCGTTTCTGGAAGCGATCCGTCAGTTTGCACTCGAGGCCGGCCCGCAGAGTTCGCTTTTCATCCATGTAACCCTCGTGCCCTTCATCCGCGTGGCGGGCGAGATTAAGACCAAACCGACCCAGCAAAGCGTCGCCAAGCTGCGCGAGATCGGTATCATGCCGCAGATCCTCATTTGCCGCAGTGAGAAAGCGCTCGGCAAGGAAGTTCGCCAGAAAATTTCCATGTTCTGCAATGTCCAGGTCGAATGCGTGATCGAAGAACTCGATGTGGCGCATTCGATCTACGAAGTCCCCATCGATCTACGCCGCGAAAAAGTCGACGAACTCGTTTGCCGTTACCTCGGTCTGGACGCGCCCGCCAAACCGTTGACCGACTGGGAGAAAATGCTCCAGCGGATGATCAGCCCCTCGCGCAAGGTGCAGATCGCCGTCGTCGGCAAATACATCCAACTCATCGACGCCTACAAGAGCATGTATGAGGCGCTCAAACACGCGGGCGCCGCGCTCGATTGCGCCGTGGAAATCACGCGCGTGGATGCCGAGCACATCGAGAAGGATGGCGCTGAGAAGTATCTGAAGGGCGTTGCCGGCATTCTTGTGCCCGGCGGCTTCGGCAATCGCGGCATCGAAGGCAAAATCCTCGCCGCCCGGTACGCGCGCGAAAACAAAATCCCCTATCTCGGCCTGTGCCTCGGGATGCAAATCGCCGTCATTGAATTTGCCCGCAACGTCTGCGGACTAACCGGCGCCAACTCCACCGAGTTCGACCAGAAGTCCCCCCACCCCGTCATCTGCCTGCTCGAAGAGCAAAAGGGCGTGGAAGTGAAAGGCGGCACGATGCGACTCGGCGCGCAACCGTGCAAGCTCGTGGCCGGTACCAAGTCGCGGGAACTTTATGGCGCCGAGGAGATTTCCGAGCGACACCGCCATCGCTACGAGTTTAACAATGGCTACCGCGATCAGCTCATGAAGTCGGGTATGATCGTCGCCGGCCGCTATTCCAAATACGATCTCGTCGAACTCATCGAGTTGCGCGATCATCCCTGGTTCATTGCCTGCCAATTTCACCCCGAATTTCTCTCGAAGCCCAGCAAGGCCCACCCGCTCTTTCGTGGCTTCATCGAGGCGGCACTCAAGCACAAACCATCATGAAGACCGTTACTATTAGCAACCTCACTCTGGGCGGTAAATACGCCCCGCTGTTCGTCATAGCCGGGCCGTGCGTCATCGAGAACGAAAGGATGGTGCTGCAGACCGCACAAGCATTGGCCGATATTTGCAGCGACCTCGACCTTCCGCTTATCTTCAAGGCCAGTTACGACAAGGCCAATCGCACCGCATGCGATAGCTTCCGCGGCCCCGGCCTGAAACGCGGGCTCGCCATCCTGAAGAAAGTGAAACGCCAATTCGGCCTGCCGGTTCTGACGGACGTGCATGAGATCGCCCACTGTAACCCGGTGGCCGAAGTTGCGGATGTGCTCCAAATCCCGGCGTTCCTGTGTCGTCAAACCGATTTGGTCCAGGCGGCCGCGCGCACGAAGCGCTGCGTCAACGTAAAGAAGGGGCAATTCCTCGCGCCATGGGACATGCGGAACGTGATCGCCAAGATCACGGCGGTCGGAGGGCGCAATATCCTGCTCACTGAGCGCGGTTCGTCATTCGGCTACAACAATCTCGTCGCCGATATGCGCTCGCTGCCGATGTTGCGCGAGTTCGGCTGGCCGGTCGTCTTCGATGCCACGCATAGTGTCCAGATGCCGGGCGGCGGGCCCGGCGGAACATTCACCGGCGGCGACCGCCGTATGGCCCTCGTGCTCGCGCGTTCCGCCGTCGCCGCGGGCTGCGACGGCATCTTCCTGGAAACCCACCCCCATCCCAATCGCGCGCGTAGCGATGCGGCAAACCAGCTACCTCTTGGTGAAGTGAAAGCGCTGCTGAAAACGCTGCGTGACATTCACGCGGTGGTGAGTTAAGCATCCGCCCTGCATAAGTTCGTCCAGCTCATTTGCCAGTGCACTCTATTTGAGGAAGGCAAGGTTATGGCCGAAATTGTTAATCTACTCGTCCCCATTTAAGGGTACCATTCTCTTGATTTACCGCAGTGAATCTGGTACTTTTTCTGCAAGGTTGGGTTCGCAGCTTCTTATATATTGTTAGGCTTAATCGAAACGCAGGAACACAGAAGGACGGTTCCATGAAGACAATTACGTGGTCGGTTTCCATCACCCTGATGCTTGCTTTTGCTGCCACCGTAGTAAAGGGCTTCACCATCGACGGCGTGCTGGACGCCCAATATGGGTCCGCGATTGTCACCCAACAACTCAATACATCAACCTCCGACAACACCGAGGGGCTGATTGACCGGGCCAACGGCTCCGAGTTGGATGCGGCTTATGGGATCGTCTCCAATGGCGTCTTGTATCTCTTTTTGGCGGGAAACCTGGATTCTGACGACGTCGCAGACAACATTACTTTTGACAAGCTCCAAATCTTCTTTATGACCGGTCCTGGCGGAGATCACACACTCGGGACGAATTACAATGCTGCCGCTGATTTTGGTCATTTGAATCGCATGGGCATCGCCGGCAACGGCGACCCCAATGCCATTGGCCAACCCGGGCTGACGTTCGATACGGGATTCGCGGCGAATTATTGGATCGGCGTGAACATCGGCGGCTTGGGTTCGAGTCCGACGGGAAACGTGAACTACGAGGTAGTCTGCTCCAACTGCGCGGGTGCTTTTCTGGGTAAGTTTTTCCCGACCAACACCCCTCCCGGCAACATCCTCGTGAACGGGACATTTGGTATTCAAGCCGCCCTGAATAACAGCAACACGAACGGTGTCACGGTCGACCCTTCGGGATGCGGCGCGAGCGCTACGAGCCACCCAGAAAGCGTCACGACGGGCGTTGAATTGGCCATTCCGCTATCGGCGATTGGCAGTCCGACCGGCCAGGTTTCCATTTGCGCGTTCATCACAGACGATCAATATGTGACCGTCTACAATCAGATTCTCGGTACCATCACCAGCAACGTCTGTCAGGGCAGCTTTGGCGAGTCCAGTGCGGTGGATTTCAGCACGATTCCGGGACAACATCATTTCACGGTGTCGGTACCTCCGTGCAACGCCTTCCAGCTCAGTCCCGCCAGCGCTTCCTACGGCAGCAGCGGTGGCGCGAGTAATGTAGCGGTGGTCGATTTCGGTGGTTGCTCTTGGACCGCGACCAGCGGTGTGTCGTGGGTGACGATTACTGCGGGCGGCAGCGGTGTGGGCAATGGCGCCGTTACCTACTCCGTCAGCTCAAATACATCGATCAACGCAAGGACAGGGAATATCACCATCGCCGGGCAAATCGTGACCCAGAGTGTCACCGTTGCACAAAACGGCATCATTTTACCTCCCTTGGGCAGCATTATCGTCGATGGCACGGTGGACCCGGGCTACGGCTGTCCGGTTGCCGTGCAGCAGCTCTCCACGACCTATGGCAAGAATACCAGCACCAACATTATCAATGCTGGTGGCTCCGAACTCGATGCGGCATACGGCTTGGTATTGAATAATACCCTGTTCCTCCTGCTGGCGGGAAATATCCAGGCCAACAATAACCGGGTGCACATTTTCTTCATGACCGGCCCCGGCGGCCAGAATACTCTCACCAATGTGAATCCGAATGGTTTTTTGATCCCGCCATCGGGAGCGAGTCGGTGTTGAACGCTATGGGGCCCACGAACAACCCCCCTGGCCCTGGTCTGACGTTCGACCCCGGTTTTGCACCCAATTACTACATCAACATGAATGTCGGGACTGTATTAACGAGCTCCTTTAATTACGCGCAGTTGTGGCCGGGCGGCACCAACGCCAGCGGTATCGCCACGAACGGTTATTTCCTGGGCAGGACCGGCTCCACCAATGGCACGCTCACCGGCGGCACAAATCCGTTCCTCATCCAGGCCACCGTCAATAACAGCAACACGAATGGTGTTGATAACGCTAACAAGAATCCAAGCGGCATCAGCACGGGTTGCTACACGAACCATTTGGGTGTGGCCAATGCCGTCCAGGCGTCAACCGTCACCAACGGCATTGAAATGGCCATCCCGCTTGCTGCCCTCGGCAGCCCGACGGGTACGATTGCCATCTGCGCGTTCATCGGTAACAATGGCAACGGGCTGCAGATGTCTGACCAGATCCTTGGTCCTTTCGGAAATAACGATCCAACGTTCTGCACGATCGCTCCCGGTAAAACCACCAATATGCCCTACGTCGTACTCAGCAACTATCCGGGGCAACACTATTTCTACGTCGGCCCGGAGATGCGCATGACGAGCGTCGGGGTTTCCAACAACAACGTCAACGTCAGCTTCCTTACAGAAAACAATACAAACCTGCTGTACCGGGTGGAGCGCATAACGGGTAACTATTCGACCAATTCAATCTGGGTGCCGCTCTCGGGCTTCATCCCCGGCACCGGCGGGATCATCACACAAACCGATACACTCGGGGGCACAAACAAACCGGGCGCTTTCTATCGTGTCCGCCAGACTCCGAACTGCCAGTGAGTTCGCGCGTTTAAAGCTTGTCGGCCTGCGCCATCGGCTCCGGTGGCGCAGGCCTTTTCGCCTCCACCGAACCAGCGGCTTGATTGCGCGGCCAAAACGCGTTAACACTGGAGCATGAAAAAGCTCCTCTGGGGGACTCTTGCCGGGTTCGTTGTTCTTCTGGTGGCCATCTTCCTTGCCCGCAACTTCATCGCCCGCGTCTCCGTCGAGATCGGCGCCAAAAAGATCACGGGGTTCCCGCTGAAGATCGGCTCCGTCGACGTCGGCCTTTTCTCCAGCAAAGTCGATGTGCGCAATCTCACGCTCATGAACCCACCGGAGTTCCAGGAGAAAATGTTCGTCGATATGCCGCAGCTCTACATCGACTACCGCCTCGGCTCCCTGCTCCGCGGCGCGCCGCACTTCAACGACATGCTCATCAACATCAAGCAGCTCGTCGTCGTCAAAACCGACAAGGGCGACTCGAACGCCATGAAACTCAAAGGCGTCGTCTTTTCCGGTAAGAGTTCCAGCAAATACACCATCGACAAACTCCGCCTCCACATCGGCACCGTCACCCTCAAGGACTACAGCCACCCCAAACCGACCGAGCGCAATACCCCTCTCGACATCGACGTCACGTACCCCAACATCACCGATTCCACCGACATCACCCGACTCATCCTGCTCACCGTCATGAGCCAGGTCAAACTGCCCGACATCGGCATCAAGCCCGACGACCTCAAAAAAGGCCTGGGCACCGTCACCAACCAGGTCGGCCAGGTCCTCAAGGGCGTCACCGAACAGACCAAAGGCCTCTTCGACAACCTCAAAAAAGCCCTCCCACAACAGGACAAGAAATAGAAGTGGTTCTCTTGATGTTCGGCGCCGGTCTCCCGACCGCGCCGCAAATAAGGACCGAAGGTCTCCAGTCCATCTCCAATTAAGCGGCGCTGGAGCCGTGGGCGACGACCGCGGCGCGCCAAACGAACCCGATTGTAATAATTCATTCGCGCGTCCTAACTCGTTGCCACCCTGATGGATGCCGTCGCAAATCACTGTTTTCAAATCGGGTTCGTTTCGCAGAAACACATGTTTTTGCACCCCCTCCTCCCCTTACAAACACCGCCCCTCCCTCGTCCGCCGTAGCCTTGGCGAAGGCAAACCCATTGTCAAAGAACCGCACCGACCATACCCCGTTCGCACCACCGTGTCCAGCATAATTATCGGCGTGCGATACACGAATGTTTTGTTGTCGCGAATCTCATTTGCCGCACTCTTGTGATGTATCCACCTCGTTGAATAGGCGTCTCGCCTGTTGCCTCTGTCTGCCACACCTTGTACTTTCACCCGATTCCGCAATTCCCTCCCCGATCTTCAGTTTGTCACCCTGAGCTTGTCGAAGGGTCTCTGTCGTACTCCGTCTGTCCCGCTTCTACGCCTATTGCAGGGCGAGGGTTCCGCTTGCCGTCGTTCTTCTTGGCATGACCATTTTTCCCTATCGCCCCTTACACGAATCCGCGCTAATACTAATCTCCGCTGGCAAACATGACCACGCTCCGGAAATACTTGGATGTGGTGAAGGCCGAGATGGATAAATCCCTGCTGCAAATAACACGCCAGCCGCCATCATTGCCTTCCGCCAATCCCCCAGTTTGTCACCCTGAGCTTGTCGAAGGGTCTCTGTCGTGCTTCCGCCTTTCATCCACCAGACCATCAGGAGAACAAATATGGAAAGTAACGTCCGCATTTTTGCATTGTCAATAAGTGAGCAATCCGGCTACGTTGCAGTGTGCCTATCCCCGAGTTTAATGAGATCAAAGCGCCAGCCATGCAATTCTTTGCGGATGGTAAGCCGCACAAGGTCTCAGAAATCTACGACGTTCTCGCCATGCATTTCAATCTAACTGAAGAAGAACGTAACGAGGTATTGCCGAGCGGCACTCAGCGCCGGTGGCATAATCGAGCCAATTGGGCTTGCTACGATCTATTCCGCGCTGGTCTGCTCGACCGGCCCAAGAGGGGACTCTACATAATTACCGAAAGCGGCAAAAAGGTAGCTGAACAGAAGCCAAAGATTATTGATAGAGATTTTCTAATGCAATTCCCCCAGTTTGTTGAATTTCTCCAAGCTACGGGCACAAAAAAGACAACTGGGAAGGCGTTGGATCAAGAAAGCGAATCGACGGTCAAGAATAAGACCCCAGAAGAGCTGATTGGTACGGCTTATGAGCAGCTTCATGCTGCGCTGCGCAAAGAGGTACTGGATCTGGTTAAGAAAATGGATCCGTTCCGTTTTGAACACCTTGTCATCGATTTGCTAGTTGAAATGGGCTATGGCGGTTCAAGGGAAGAGGCTGCCCACGTTACAAAAGCGTCAGGAGATGAAGGGATTGACGGCGTGATCAATGAGGATCGGCTTGGTTTGGATGTTATTTATGTGCAGGCGAAGCGCTGGCAAGACACAGTTGGACGAAAAGAGATTCAGAGTTTCGTCGGAGCGCTCGCAGGAAAGAAAGCGCAGAAAGGTGTTTTTATAACGACGAGTGGTTTCAGAGACACCGCCATTGAGTATGCGAAAGATGTGCAGCAAAAAGTGATATTGATTGACGGTGAGCGTCTCGCTGATCTCATGATCAAGCACAACATCGGTGTCGCGAAATCTCATTCGTACGAAATCAAGCACGTTGACAGCGATTACTTCGACCAAGATTGACTACTTCTTTCAAGGTCTCCGCAGTGGCAAGATCACGGTCAGAATCCCTTCACCTGTCGCACCGCCTCGTAGAGCACCACTGCCACGGCAGTGGTCTACATTCAAACTCTTTAGTACCATCATTCATCCAAAGCGCCATTGACTATTCTCGGCTCCCTGAGATACACCCACTTTTGAACGGTATGCTCTACCCCGAGCGGATCGCGATATGACCAAGTGCCATCCTGATACCCGAAAAATGTGACAAATTCACCCTCTGCCCGCTGGTCTTTCTTTGGGCATCCGGTTGCCAATATGATTGGCCCTTCCGATCTCTGCGATGGTCCGGGTGTGGTGTAATATGTATTACCGCCATGACCATCGGGGACAACAGCAGATTGGCTGGAACTCATAAAGTAGTAGGTACTCGCCAATATCCCCTCTGGCACCACCTGAATGATATTGCCCATTATCACTTTGGAGGCTTTCACCAACGCAGCCTGTTTCTGTTGGAGTTGCTTCTGTGCTGCTATGGCTTCAGGGTTGTAGTGAAACCGGGTCTGTAAATCAACCGGCAGTTTCCAAAGGGGGAGCGTCGCCACGCCGGTACTGTGAAAAATCGTCACGGTTTCAGCCGTAACACGCCCCCACCTTACATTTTGGTAGGTCTGACCGTCAACGGTTAGGCTGACAGAATTGGTTGTCGATTCATCAGCCAAAAGAGAGAATGAAAAGACAACCAGTAGAGCCGCTGCACATAGACTAGCACGCATAGAGTATTCCCCTTCCTAGACGGTATACTAGCATGGGGGGTTGCCGCTTCAAGACCGCTCTGAGTCATATCGCAATCTTGACAAGGAAAGTCAGTTCATCTATTAAATGCCCTGTTGTATTTGCTCTTTGAATTTGGGGGCACGACGCCCCCATAGGAGGTAAACAGTCCAAAATGGAGGTCAGTATGTTCACCAAGATTTTGGTCTTCCGTTCTTTGCTTCGGTCGCGCTCACGACCGATAATCTGACTATACGGAACCTCTCGGCTGCCGAGGTGAAGTGACTGAAGTAAAACACGGCGTGACGGTCGGGGACCGCCGGCCCATCTTCAGCGTCCGAGTCGGTTGAGCGACCGATTCGGATAATTGCTTTTAGAATTGCGTAACCGGCATCGATTGTCAGGCTAACTGTTTCGTTCGATCCGTCGTTGAAGGCAAGTGCCGGAGGCGGGTACTCAGACTAGACAGTGTAAGCGAGGACGATGTCAGGCAGCCAACTTTGAAAAGAGCGGCGTTAAATTGAACGCCGCTCTTTTTTGCCTACGCGGGCCATGTGCCGTCATTTGAGCCTATCTGCCAGATTGTATGAAAAAGCACGATGGCGACTGCCGTCGCCAGATTCAGGCTCCGCGCCTGCGGATTGAACATCGGGATCGTGATCGTCGTCTCCGGATTCGCATCCAGCAACGCCTTCGGCAAACCCGCCGTCTCTCGTCCGAACACCAGATAATCATTTACCCGATACCGCGGCTGCGTATAAGGCCGCTTCGCCTTCGTAGTGACATAGTAGAACGTTGGTCGCCCTTCCCCCTTCACTCCTCCCACTTCCCCTCGCGCCGCTCCACTTTCATCCTTCTGCCTTTTGCCTTCTGCCTTTGGAATCGCCGCCTGAAGCGATTCGAGACTCTCCCAGCACTTCCACGTCACCTGCTCCCAGTAATCCATCCCCGCCCGCCTGAGAGTCTTGTCGTCCAGACGGAAACCCAACGGCCCGACCAAATGCAAGGTCGACTGCGTCGCGGCGCACAACCGCGCCACGTTTCCCGTGTTTGGCGGAATTTCCGGTTCAACGAGGACGACGTTCATCAGTAAAACACCCGCCAGAGAAACAAGCCATGCGCCGGCGCAGTCTCCACCAGCGCGCTCCGCTTCTTGGCCTTCACCACCGCCCGCAACTCCTCAACCGTCAGTCTCCCCTCGCCCACCTTCACGAGCGCGCCAACAATCGACCGCACCATCTTATAAAGAAACCCGTCTGCAGCAACTGCGATCGTGATCACATTGCCTTCCTTGATAATCGACAACTTCGAAATCGTCCGCACGTTGGTCTCCACAGGCCGCATCGGATTCGCCGACAACGCCGAGAAATCATGCCGTCCTTTCAATAATCTCGCAGCCCGTCGCATCGCAGCCACGTTCAGTGGTCGCGGATGATGCCATGCATAGAGACGAAGAAATGGGTCGGTAACCGTGCCGCAATCGATCTGGTAATGATATTCCTTACCTCTTGCGGAGAAACGCGCATGGAACTTCGTGTCCGTCTCCTGCACCCGCACCACGCGCACGTCCTTGGGCAAATTCGCATTCAGCGCCCGCAACAGGGTTGCCGTTGGAAGGTGAGTCCGCAACGTGCAGTTCGCCACTTGTCCCCGCGCATGCACCCCGGCATCGGTGCGACCCGACCCATGCACCCGCACAGCACGCCCGTCAATCTTCGCCAGCGCAAGCTCGACAACTTCCTGGACTGTCTCGCCGTTCGGCTGCAACTGCCAGCCGACATATTGCGTCCCGTCGTAAGTGACGGTCAGCTTAAAGTGTCTGGGCTTCGGTTGGAGGGAGGTTTGTCGCATCAAGATAACTCTGCAACATGATTTGCGCGGCCAGCTTGTCGATCTTCTCTTTGCGGTCGCTGCGCCGCATGTTTCCTTCGAGCAACGCGCGATTCGCCTGCACGCTCGTCAGCCGCTCGTCCCATTTCGCCACAGGGAGCGTCGTCGTTCGCTCCAACTCCTCGATAAACGCCAGCGTCCGCTCGGTCTGTTCGCTGCGCGTTCCGTCCAGACGCACGGGAACTCCCACCACGATCTTCCCCACTTGGCGTTCGGTGCAGACTCTCACGATTTCGCGGCTGACAGTAGCGATCCCACCGCCGTCAATGTAAGTCAGTGGAGACGCGACCGTGCCGGTCTCATCGCTGAGTGCCAGCCCGACACGCTTGTTACCGAAATCAACGCCGAGAACTCGCATCCCATCACAACAGTCGTTTGTACTTCTTCTCCGCCGCCAACTTCTTCACCACATCGCGCACCTTCTGCGCCTGGTCTTTGTGGCAGATCAGCGTCGCATCGTCGGTATGCACAATCACCAGGTCTCGCACACCGACCGTCGCCACCAAATGCTTCTTGTCACTCAGCACAATGCAATTGGCCGAATCGATTTCCACGAATTCACCGCGCGCGACGTTGCCGCCCGCGTCCTTCTCGTAATGCCGCCCAATCGCCGGCCAGTCGCCCACATCGTCCCAATCGAAATCGCCGTTGGCGACAATCACGTTCTTCGCTTTCTCCATGATCGCATAGTCCACCGCGATCTTTTCCATCTTGGGGTACTCACGCGCCAGGACCCGTGCAAATGTCTTCGTTCCAGCCGACTTCTGAATCCGTTCGCAAGCATCCCAGAGCACCGGCTGATACTGGCGAAAAGCCTCCGCGACCGCGCGATACGACCAGACGAACATCCCCGCATTCCAACGATAATCGCCGCTGGACACAAATTCCTCCGCCGTCTTGCGGTCCGGCTTCTCCACAAAGCGCCGGGCTTTCCAGAATTTCGTCGCCGACTTGTTGGAAAGTTCCTCGCCGACCTGGATATAGCCGTACCCGGTCTGCGGCCCGGTCGGCTTGATCCCAATCGTGACGAGAACATCCCGCGCCGCCGCCAGCTTCAACGCATCACCAACGACGCGCCGATAACCCTCTGTGTCTTTGATGTACGAATCCGCCGGCAGGACCGCCATCACCGCATTCGGGTCCTGCTTGCCTATCACCGCTGTCGCCACTCCAATGGCCGGCGCGGTATTGCGTCCCATCGGCTCGGCAATGATATGCTTCACGCGCGGAAGCTGCTTGCGCACCAGCGCCGCCTGCTCCTGGTTCGTCACCACCACGATCCGCGCGTCGCTCACCAGCGGCCGCACCCGTTCAACCGTCTGCTGGATCATCGTCTTGTCGCCGACAATCGGCAGCAATTGCTTCGGTTGCTTGCGCCGGCTTCGCGGCCAGAACCGTTCGCCGTATCCACCCGCCATGACGACTGCCCAATTCATTTCACTTTCCCTCTTTCTTGACCGCCCGCACCATCGCGCCAACAAAGCGCGCCACTTTGGCCGCCAATTGTCGGTCTTTGTCATGCTTCGCAATCTGGTTCACAATCGCGCTGCCCACCACCACGGCATCCGCTGCCTGCGCCGCCGCGCGCGCCTGCGCCGGATTCGAAATCCCAAAGCCGATGGCCACCGGCAACTTAGAATGCTTACGAATGATTTTCACATGCGCCATCGCGGCCGGCGCCTGTTTCTTCTGCATGCCCGTCACACCCTCGCGCGACACATAATAGATGAAACCGCTCGCGTGCCGGGCAATCTTGCCAATGCGTGCGGAGGGCGTCGTCGGAGCGACCAAATATATCGGATGCAATCCCCCGCGCTTCATCGCCGCTTCATACTCTCCCGCCTCTTCCGGCGGCAAGTCCAGCGCCAGTACGCCGTCCACCCCGGCGGCCACGGCATCGCGAACGAAATTCTTCAACCCGTAGTGGTGTACCACATTGTAGTACGCGTAAAAAACAATCGGGACCTTGCAACCATCGCATCGCAACTCGGCCACCATCTTCAACACGCCATGCAGCGTCGTGCCACTCCGCAACGCGCGCTCGGCGGCCAACTGGTTCACCACCCCATCGGCCAGTGGATCACTGAACGGGACGCCGAGTTCCAACACGTCCACACCCACACTTTCGAACGCACGCGCCAGCGCCGCCGTCGCGCGCAGGTTGGGATCGCCCGCACAAATGTACGCTACGAAACCCTTTTGGTGGGCCGCACGCAACGCGCGAAACTTGATGTCGATTCGGTTCATTGTTCTTGCCGCCTGCGTGATCTTACGCAGCGCGGTTCCGCAGGTAGATAAACCGCAGACCTTCGAGGGTCAACAACGGATTTACATGGTCGATTTCACGGATCTTCTTCGCAATGAGTTCGCCGTAGCCCCCCGTTGCCACGACCACCGCTTTCTTCATGCCGCGCTCGCGCTTCAGGGCGCTCAGGATTTCTTTCACCAACCCGCGATACCCAATCACCGCGCCCACGCGCATGGCCGCAACCGTGCTCTTGCCAATCACCGAAGCCGGTTCGGCCAGCTTGATGCGCGGCAACAGCGCCGTGCGCTGGTAGAGATAATCCGTCACCGACGCCAACCCCGGCGCGATTACACCGCCCACGTATTCACGCGAAGAATTCACAATATCAAATGTCACCGCCGTGCCGAAATCCACCACGATGGCCGGCGTGCCGTAAAGTTTCGCAACACCCACCGCGTTCGCCAGACGGTCAGCCCCGATCTGTTTCTTGCTGGGATAACGAACGCCAACGCCCAGATCGATGTTGGCATTGACGATGATCGGCCGCATCGGCAACAAGCGCCGGACACGCTTCGTCATCGCCGGTACAACCGACCCCAACACGATCCCCTCAATCCCCGCGTCACTAAAAGGAATCTTCCGCACCGAAGCCGTTGGAACTTTGACGACGCGCAGAATACGCGTGGCGTTCGCCAGCGCAAAACTGGTGTTGGTGTTATTGATGTTCACCAACAAAAAAGGATGTTCCTTCTTCATGTTCGCTCCACCACCACGTCGCCACCCAAAATCCTCTCGATTTGCCCGCTGTCACGCCGCAGCAACAACGCCCCGTCACTGTCCAACGCCTGCGCATAACCTTCGATGCGGTTCTGCCCCATCGTCACCACGATCTGCCGGCCGAGCGTGGTACAAAGCTTGGCCCATTCATCCACCACCGTCTCGAAATTCGTGAGCGCCGCCTGGTAGCATTCGTCGAACGTCGTCAATACCTGCGCCGCCAGCGCCACCCGATCCTGCGCATTCCCCGTTTCCAACTCCAAAGATGTGGCAATGTCCCCCAACTCACCCGGGAAATCCTCCCGCGAGCAATTCACATCGATCCCAATCCCGAGGATCGCGAGCAGAATCTCATCAGCCTCCGCCCGCAACTCCGTCAAAATGCCGGCCAGTTTCTTCCCATTCACCATCACGTCATTCGGCCACTTGATGCGCGCGTCCACGCCGCAATTCTGACGGATCGCCCGCGCCACCGCCACGCTTGCCGCCACCGTGATGCGACTGGCCGCACTCGTCGGCAATGTCGGCCGCAATAAGACCGAAAACCACAGTCCCTTCCCACGCGGCGAAGCCCAAGCCCGCCCGCGCCGCCCGCGTCCGCGCGTCTGCGATTCCGCAAACACCACCAAACCTTCCCGCGCTCCGGACTTCGCCAGATGCTCAATCACCTCGTTCGTCGAGGCCGTTTCCTCAAAGACCAGGATCTCGGAACCAATCAGCGGGCTTTTCAACTGCGCCTTAACGTCGTCCGCGGTCAAACGATCGGGAGTGCCGAGCAAGCGATACCCAAAATGCGGATGCGACTCGATCGTGTAACCGATCTTCTCCAACTCCGCGATCTCGGCGTTCACCGCCGTCGCCGGCAACTTCAAGCGCCGCCCCAGATCATCCACCCGGACAAACTGCCCCGCCGCCTGATAAAACGCCTCGAGAATCGCCGTGCCCGCCTTCATGGTTGAACAACTGTACCGAGGCCGCGCGCGGGTCGTCCAGATAATAGAGGCGCAGCCCAACCGGCATCCTTGTTCACTCGGACAAGTCCGTGTTCCACTTGTTTTTGTTCCACGGACTATTGGGGTCGTCTGGATTTGTTAGCAACTGAAACACGTAATCGAATCGTGGATCGCGACTATGATTCCAACGCTCCCGTCCCCGTAGATAATCTTCGCCCATTTCCCGCCATGACGAGTAACTTTCCTGGATCGTCCGCGCCGCCGGCATAATCCTCTGCCAGGCCTCTTCTTCTGTTAGGTACCCCGCCACGTACGAAGTACCGGCCACCCAAACCAGCCGACAGTAATCCCAGGCCAAATACCGCGTTTGCCGTTCCCCTTTTCGACGAGGTCGTTTGTCTTCTACTTGGAACCCTTCGCGGTGTCCGGAATCCTGCAGCCAGTCGAGCATCTTGACCACCTGCTGGTGATTCTCAACACCCCACCAGTCACGCAGACTGCGCCGCGCCCAAGCGCGGTCCGATTCCGTCTTCGGTTCGATCGTCTCATGGCTTTCCCCGTTGTACTGGATGAGCAAGGCTCTCGTGGCCAGCGCCCACAGCCGGGCTGCCGCCAACGGCTTTGTGGGGTATGGGCTCCGACCGATGAAGACATTCGTCTTGATCGCCCCGTGTTGCTTGAACAATTCCACCATGTCACCGTAACCACGCTGGCCAGCTACCACCAAAGCCGTCTCACTGTTGGTATTCTCGAGGTTGATGTCCGCGCCCGCTTCCAAAAGAAGACGGGCAACGGCGGGATAGCCACTTCTCATGGCACAAATGATTGCCGTATCCCCCGTTGCGCTGCGGAGATTTAACGACGCGCCCTTGCGAATGAGGTAGGCCACGACTTTCTCCCGCCCCTGTCTCGCCGCCCAAATAAGCAGCGTGTCTCCGCCATCGTCCGCCACGTCGAGATTCGCTCCATGACGCACGAGCACATCCGCAATGTTCAAATGTCCGTTCCAAACGGCTTCCATGACCGCCGTATATCCACAACGACGTTCGTTCACGTCGGAACCCCTTAGCAGATAGTAGCGCACCAGGACGGCGCTGCCACGACTGGCGGCACACGCCAAACAATCATTCCACGGGTGCCAGTATAAGAACCCCGCAGTGATCGCCAGAAAAACGATCAGGGATCGAACCAACCACAATCGCATTCTCCCCGGCCCGCGTCGTACTTGACCGATAACGGGTGGCACACCTTGGCCTTGGCTATCCATTCATCTCCACGTCCCGGATCTCCAACGAAAAATCCACCGCCCGCGCCGAGTGCGTGAGCGCACCGACGGAAATGTAGTCGACACCGGTGCTGGCGATGGCCGTGACGGTGTCGAGGCGGACTCCGCCACTGGCCTCGGTCTTCGCGCGCCCGCCAATGAGCGCTACGGCTTCGCGCAGCTCGTCAGGCGTCATGTTATCGAGCAGAATGTGATTGGCGCCAGCGGCCAACGCTTCTTCCACCTGCTCCACATTGTCCGCCTCGATAATGATTGGCGCGTTCGGGTGTTTCTTGCGCGCTAAAGCGACAGCATCGCCAAGCGCCTTCAGACCGAGGCGCGCAAGGACGACGCGATGATTGTCTTTGATCATCACGGCATCGAAAAGACCCATGCGATGGTTGGTCCCTCCGCCGACGGCGACGGCGTATTTTTCCAAAATGCGAAGCGTAGGTGTCGTCTTGCGCGTGTCCAGAATCTTCGGCTTCACGCGTGTGGAAGCCTGCGCCACCTTGGCAACGAACTGGTGCGTCAGCGTCGCGATCCCGGAAAGCCGCTGCAGGAAGTTGAGCGCCGTCCGCTCGCCGGTCAAAATCCCGCGCGCCGGACCTTTGAGAACACATACGCGCGTCCCTTCCTTCACCACATCGCCTTCATCAACCAACAACTTTACAGCAATACCCCGGTCGATCTGCGTAAACACCGCCTCAACCAGCGGTAAGCCAGCTACAACGCATGCTTCCTTTGCAATGATAGAAGCTTCCGCCCGCTGGTCGGCAGGAATCGCCGCATCGGTCGTGATATCGCCAGCGCCAATATCCTCCGCCAGCGCCGCGCTGACGAGATTATGGATGGTTTCTTGCGGCAGAGTGTTCATCGCGCCTTTGCTGGACGACCTTTCTTGACCACATTGACCTTCAATTTCCGGTCGTATTTCACCTGACGACGCACCGGAACCTCACTCGGTTTGGTCGCCCCGCCGGATTCGCCCTTCTTGAGTTCGTCAATCTGATCGCGCAGGATCGCCGCTTTTTCAAATTGCAGGTTCTCGGCGGCCTCCAACATCTCCGCTTCCAATTCCCGCAGCAACTCCGCCGTCTGGTAGCCACCGGGGGCTTCGCGAACCACGGAAGCTTCCACGGCGCGCGCCTTCGTGAGATCGGCGAGGCTGAGTTGCAATTCGCGTTTCACCGTCTTGGGCGTGATGCCGTGCTCTTTGTTATAAGCCAGTTGCTTGGTGCGGCGATACTCAGTGGTCGCGAGAAACTTCTTGATCGAGTCGGTCATCACATCGGCGTAAAGAATGACGGTCGCATTGATGTGACGCGCGGCGCGACCTGCCGTCTGAATCAGCGACGTGGCGCTACGCAGAAAACCTTCCTTGTCAGCATCCAGGATCGCCACCAGTGACACTTCCGGCAAATCAAGCCCCTCCCGCAACAGGTTGATACCCACCAGCACATCGAAATCCGCGGCGCGAAATCCGCGCAGCACTTCGACGCGTTCGATCGCGTCGATTTCACTGTGCAGATACTTCACACGAATGCCGACCTCGCGGAGGTAGTCGGTGAGGTCTTCCGAAGTACGCTTGGTCAATGTCGTCACCAGCACGCGCTCCTGTTTCTCGGCCCGGGCGCGGCATTGTTCAATGAGATCGTCAATCTGTCCCTTGAGCGGCTTGATCGTCACCGATGGATCGATCAGGCCGGTCGGTCGGATAATCTGCTCCGCGACAACCGCGCTGCGGTTGATCTCGGTCGGTCCCGGCGTGGCCGAAACGAACGTGCACTGGTTGACAAGGGTCTCGAACTCCGTCGAGTTCAGCGGTCGATTGTCGAGCGCCGAGGGCAGACGAAAGCCGTGCTCCACTAACGTCGTCTTGCGCGAGCGGTCGCCCGCGTACATGGCGCCGATTTGGGACACCGTGACGTGCGATTCATCGATAATTAGGAGGTAATCCTTCGGGAAGAAGTCTATCAACGTAAACGGGCGTTCGCCCGGCGCGCGGCTGCTGAGGTGGCGCGAATAATTCTCAATGCCGCCGCAAAAACCCATCTCCTTGAGCATTTCGAGATCGTACGTGGTCCGAGAATACAACCGCTGCGCTTCCACGAGCTTGTTCTGCGATTCGAACCAGGCGACACGATCTTTCATCTCCGCCTTGATGGCATCAAACGCGCGAATGATCTTCGAATACGGCAAAACCCAGTGCTTGGCGGGATAAATGGAAACCGTGCCGACTGCCTCAATCTTGTGGCCCGTCAGCGGCTCGAACCGCGTGATCTGCTCCACGCGGTCGCCAAAAAACTCGATACGCACCGCGTCCTCGGTATAGCTGGGACAAATCTCGACCGTATCACCGCGCACGCGGAAATTACCGCGCTCAAACGCGACATCATTGCGGTTGTACTGCATGTCCACGAACTTGCGCAGCAAATCCTCGCGACCCATCTCACTCCCCACCTCGATCCGCGCCATCATTTCAAAGTAATCCTCGGGCGATCCCAGGCCGTAAATGCACGAGACGCTCGAGACAACAATTACATCGCGACGTGACAGCAGCGAACTCGTGGCGGAAAGCCGCAACTTCTCAATCTGCTCATTAATCGCCGAGTCCTTCTCGATGTAGGTATCGGTCTGCGGAATGTAGGCCTCGGGCTGGTAATAATCGTAGTAGCTGACGAAATACTCGACCGCATTATGGGGGAAGAATTGCTTGAACTCGCTGAAGAGCTGCGCCGCGAGGGTCTTGTTATGCGAAATGACGAGCACCGGGCGATCCAGGTTCTGGATGACATTCGCCATCGTGAACGTCTTGCCGCTACCCGTGACGCCCAGGAGTGTCTGATAGCGGTTGCCTGCCAAGAGCGATTCGGTCAACTCCTTGATCGCCTGCGGCTGGTCCCCGCGGGGCTTGTATTTGCTGACGAGTTCGAAGGGCATCGAACACGAATCTAACACAGTCATGGCGATCCGCAATCTCGCTACATTGTACTTTCCTGGTCACGCCCACCAGAAAACGCTGGCAGCGGTACCGATCTTGGCGCATTCTCGATATCCATCAGACGGGCCATCGGATAAGCTGCGTCGCAACTGAACTTCGAGCAAGCTGGGGAGATGAAAAATGTTCACATACACTCGGCATGATTTCCTGAAGATGATCGCTGCCTCCGTGATGGCTTTATCGCCGGCCGGAAAATTCGCTGCCACCGCTTTCGCTCAGGCAAAGGAATCGCAGCCCGAGGGAAACATAATCGTACGGGTCACAGCCGCCGATAAGCGTTACGCTTTCGCTGATCCGCTACGCTGGCGTCGTGCATCCGGTAAAGCCGGCACGAACACGATCGTAATTCTGCCCGCCAGAAAACAGCAACCGATCCTCGGCTTTGGCGCGGCGTTAACGGATGCCGCCTGTTACATGATCAACCAGATGCCCGAAGCCGATCGCGACAAACTGCTCCATGAGCTTTTTGACCCGAAGCAGATGGGTTTCAGCGTGTGCCGCCTTGCTATGGGATCGAGCGACTACGCCAAAACCATGTACAGTTTCGATGAAGGCGAGCCCGATCCTCAACTCGAGCGCTTCTCGATTGAGCATGACCGCGCGTACATCCTGCCAATTGTTCGTCGTGCGCGGGAGATAAATCCGGATCTGTTTCTGTTCGCGTCACCGTGGAGTCCACCGGGTTGGATGAAGGATAATAATTCCATGTTCGGCGGCACCATCCGCGCGCACTACCTCGGCGCTTACGCGAATTATTTCGTGAAGTTCCTGCAGGCGTATCAGGCGGAAGGCGTGGAAGTCAATGCCGTCAGTTCTCAAAACGAGGTGGACACCGACCAGGACAGCAGAATGCCCGCGTGCCTCTTTCCACAGGAAATAGAAGTTCGCTATGTGGGCGAAAATCTCGGACCGGCACTGGAACTCGCCGGCCTCAAAACGAAGATCTGGCTCCTTGACCATAATTACAATCTTTGGGGTCGCGCTACAGCCGAACTCGACGAACCGGAGGTGAGCAAATACACAAAGGCAATCGCCTGGCACGGATACATTGGGAAACCAGAATGGGTCGAGAAGGTTTTGGCGGCACATCCGGATGCTGAAATGTACTGGACGGAAGGCGGGCAGCACTTCGACGAGGAGGACTACGCAAACTGCTGGTCGAAGTGGAGCTCAAAGTTTACCGGAATCCTGCGCAACGGCATGCGCTGCATCATCGCCTGGAACATGGCCCTGGATGAGACTGGAAAGCCGAACATCGGCCCATATAAGTGTGCCGGTCTGGTAACGATTCACTCGCAGACGAATGAAGTCGTCCGCAGTGGGCAATTCTGGGCATTCGCCCATTACACACGCGCCATGCAGCGCAACGCCGTGGTGATTGGCTCGGAGGGAGAAGTGGCCAACGTGCAGCACGTGACGGTGGTCAATCCTGACGGTCAGTACGCGGTGATTTTGACAAACAGTGGCAAAGTCCCGACCACCGTGCAATTGCGCAACGGATCGAGCGCGGTCAAGGTCGACTTGCCGGCCGATTCTGTCATGACGCTCACGTGGAAATAACCGGAAGTTTTCGGGTATACAAGTCGCGCCGTTACATCGTCTCGCCGAGCCAATCGACTGTCTCGGTAATGACGCGGGTTTCCCAAATGTGCTTGTTGAACGTGTGGTCGGCCCCGGGAATGATCACTTTCTTAACCACGCGCTTGTGCGCCTGGAGCACACGCTCGTACATGTCCGTGTGAAGGGCGGGGACGGTTTGATCCTTCGAGCCGTGAATGAGAAGCACGGGACACTGGGATTTTACCACCTCGCGCAATGGTCGCATGTCCGCGAACTGGCGGATGAAGGGCACGCCGACCAGATTGCCATCCTGGTCCGTGATGCCGGTTTCAGCCAGGGAGGAGACCGCCTCGGGCGTCGACAACTCGTCGAGAATGCCCTCGCCTTCCGCCACAGGAGCCAGCAGCACCAGCGATTTGATGCGGTGCTTCTCGCGAGCCACAACGTGGGCCGCGACCGCGCCGCCCATGCTGAGCCCGATGAGCGCCAGCCGTCGCGAGTTGATGTGTTTGTGGCGCGCCAGAAACTTGATCGCCTCCAATGAATCGGCCACTTCCGACCGGATCGTCATGTCTTCGAAGTCGCCCGCGCTGTCGCCGGAGCCGCGAAAATCGAAACGCAGGCTGGCGATGCCGTGCTCGGCGAGGGTGCGCGAAATTTTCACAAACATGCGGTGGGGCTCGACCTTCGTGCCGGTGAATCCATGGAGCAACAGGGCTGCGGGTAAACGACCCTGGCCTTCAGGTAAATGCAGCATCCCGACCACCTGCTGGCCCTTGGATTCAAAGACAACGGGCGTTTCCATGCGGCGCGATAGTAGAAGCGGCCAAAGTCATTGTCAACGCGGCGCTCCGCCGCTACAGTCAACGGCCATGCCCATTCAGTGCGACTATCACATGCACACGCCCCTGTGCAAACACGCCACGGGACCGATGGAGGACTACGTCCAGCACGGCATTGAACTCGGGCTGCGCGAGATCGGCTTCGCCGACCATAATCCCCTACCCAACCGTCTCAGCAATAACGTGCGGATGGAAGAAGCCGAACTCGACTACTATGTGGAGCGCGTGACCGAGTTGCGGTTCCGTTATCGCGGCAAGATTGACGTGATGCTGGGCTTGGAAATGGACTACATCGAGGGCCTTGAAGACTACCTGGGACGACAGCTCGCGAAATATCCTTGGGATTATGTCATCGGCTCGATCCACTTTCTCGATAACGCCTGCCGCGAGCCGTCGTGGCCGCGCAAATACGCCGGCGATGGCCACGCCCTCTATGCCCGCTATTTCGAGCGGATGCAGCAATTGGCCCGTAGCGGCCTCTGTGACATCATCGCGCATTTCGATGTCGCCAAACGCTCGGGACACCTGCCCGGCGAGAGCGAAGCCGAAGACGTCACCGCCACGCTGCAGGAAATCAAAACGGCGGGAATCTGCATGGAAATCAACACCTCGGGTTATCGCCATTCCGAACTTCCCGATCCGCAGCCCTACCCGATGCTCTCCATTGTCGAGCAAGCGCTGACGCTGGGAATCCCACTCACGGTTAACTCTGACGCGCATGCGCCGGATCAAGTCGGGTTCAAGTTTCGTGAGATGGAAACGTTTCTGAAGCGCAAAACCTGCGGGCAGTTGGCGAAGTTTGACCAGCGGAAGCGTACGATGTACGCGCTGTAGGGCGCAAGCAACGCTGCCCTAGGATGAAACCGCCGGCTGGCTCTTTCGGGCCGCGACGTCGTTGCGCCACGAGAGGATGATGTAAAACCCCACGCCGACGCAAATCGCGCTGTCGGCCACGTTGAACGCGGGCCAGTGGTATTGGCCGACGTAAAAGAAAAGAAAATCCGTCACGTGATGGACGCGCACGCGGTCAATGAGATTGCCAATAATCCCACCCGTAATCAGTCCGAGTGCGATACGCCAACCCCGGCGACGCAGTTGAAAGTTGTGCCGGAAAAGATACATCGCCAGGAGCGCCAGGAGTGAGACGACAACCAGTACCAGATTGCAGTCCTTGAGAATGCTCCACGCGGTACCGGTGTTGGGCCAATTGACGAGACTAAAGAAGCCGCTGATTATGACGCGGCTCTCTTCCTCACTGAGCGAGCGCACCACGAGCCACTTCGTCAGTTGATCGAGCGCGGCTACCGCGACGGCGATGAGCGCAACCCATTGCATGGCACAACCCGATGTTACTCGTCGGACTCTTCCGCCTCGCCGCCGTCTTCGTCGGTGGCCTCGGTGAACATCGGTCCTTGCGGCGCCGGCCGGCGATGGTCTTTCTCGATGTCGGACTGGCAGTCCACGCACAGGCGCGCAAACGGCACCGCTTCCAATCTCGCCTTCATGATGTTTTTCTCGCAATTACCACAGACCCCGTAGGTGCTGTGCTCAAGCCGCTTGAGGGCCTCCTCAATTTCATACAGCGCTTCCTGTTCATTCGACACGAGGCTCAAGGCAAACTCGCGGTCAAAATTGTCGGTCCCGGCATCCGCCATGTGCAGGCTGTAGCCGCTCAATTCCCCCGAGGCCTCCCGCTGGGTGCGCTTGAGATTATCACTCGCCAGGAAATTCACACCATCGATAAGATGATCGCGCAAATCGAGAAGCAGTTTCTTGTACTTCGTCCCGTCATCCTTGGAAAGTTTCAAGGTCTTCGCCGGACGCTCGGCCTCCGCAACGGCCGCCGCCTCAGCCGCGCGCTTCTTCGCCTCGATTTTCGACTCCTTCTCTTTCGGCGCCGCCTTGGTCTTTGAAATCGTCCCCATGGTCCCCTTTTTTCCAACCGCTTTTGGTTTGTCCACCCTGGTTTTCTTGGCTTGTTTCTTCATAAACATCACTCATCCCATTGCATTTTTCACGCCCGCTGTTTCACGACTTCCGCGCAGCGCCCGCACAACTCCGCATGCGCCGCGTCGACGCCCACATCTTCCGTCCACCGCCAGCAGCGTACACACTTGCTGCCGGAAGCGGGGCTGACTTTCGCGCTCAGTTCGCCACCCGTCGTTGGCGCGACTCGAACCTGCGACACAATCAACACCGTTTCCAGCACCGACCCGAGCGTCGACAGCAACTCGCGTGTCGCCTCGTTGTTCGCCTCGATCTCCACCTGCGCTTCGAGCGACTTGCCAATCGTCTTGCCCTGGCGCGCCTTCTCCAACTCCAGCGAGGCGACCCGCCGAACTTCCAACAATCGCTCCCAGCGCGCTTCCAACTCCTTGTCGCGCCGCCGGGCGTCCGCCACCGGAAACTTCGCCAAATGCACCGACTCCGTCTCCCGCCCCGGCAGGGAGTTCCACACTTCGTCCGCCGTGAACGGCAGGATCGGTGCCAGCACCTTCGCCAGCGCCGCCACCGTCTCAAAAATCGCGGTCTGCGCCGACCGCCGCTCCGCCGAATTGGGCGCAAGCGTATACAACGGGTCTTTCATTACGTCAACGTAAAAGGACGAGATTTCCACGGCGCAAAACGCGTTCACCAAATGGTAGACCCGATGGAATTCCAGGTTCTCGTACGCCGCAGTTAAATCAGCGATCAGCGCCTGCAGACGCGACAGCAACCAGCGGTCGATCTCCGCCAGTTTTTCGTGTGGCACCGCGTGCTTTGCCGGGTCGAAGTCATAGAGGTTCGCCAGCAGGATCCGCAACGTGTTGCGCACCTTGCGATACGTTTCGGAAACGCGGTCAAAAATTTCGTCCGACAACGGTACGTCTCCCTGGTAGTCCTCCGAGACCACCCAGAGCCGCAACACATCCGCCCCGTACCGCTTGACGTAGTCTTCCGAGTTCGCCGGTTTGCCGGCCGACTTCGAAACCTTCTGCTTCTTCCCGGTTTCCACGACCTGCACCACGAGAAAACCATGCGTCGCCACCGTCTGGAATGGCGCGATACCGTTGCCCGCCACGGATAGCAGCAGGGAAGATTGGAACCAGCCGCGATGCTGGTCGCTGCCTTCCAAATATAAGTCCGCCTGCCACGCCGGGTGTTTCGGGTCAGCCACCGTGTGCCTTAGTTCCGGCCGCCGCATCAACACCGCCCGCGAAGACGAGCCGGAATCGATCCAGACGTCGAGCGTGTCGTTGGACCGGGTGGCCGCCTCGGCGCCCTTCCAATCCTTCGGCCTCAATGCCGACCAAAGTTCCGTGACGGATTTCTCAAACCACACGTTCGAGCCGTGTTTCTCAACCAGGTCCGCCGTGGCGCGGACAATCTGCGCGTCGAGAATCGGCCCGCCTTGGGCATCGTAGAACGCCGGGATCGGTACGCCCCACGCGCGTTGCCGCGAGATGCACCAATCGGGCCGCTGTTCGATCGTGGCCGCGATGCGGTTCTCGCCCCACATGGGCACCCACTTCACCTTGCCCACCTCTTCGAGGACGCGCTGGCGTAAATTCTGATGATCGAGCGCGATAAACCACTGTTCCATTGCGCGGAAGATGATCGGGTTCTTGCAACGCCAGCAGTGCGGATACGAGTGGGTTACCTCGGTGTATCCCGCCAGCGCCCCGATCGCCTGGAGATGCTCGACGATGGACTTGTTGGCCTTGAAAACAAATTGACCCGCGAACTGGCCCGCCTCTTTCGTGAAGACACCACCGTCATCGACGGGCGCGAGTGTTTCCAGCCCATACTTCTGGCCGATCTCGTAGTCCTCCGCGCCGTGGCCTGGCGCCGTGTGCACCAAACCCGTCCCCGCCTCCAACGTCACATGCGGCGAAAAGACGATGGGTGAATCGCGTTCGACAAACGGATGGCGCGTCACCAGCCCTTCCAGTTCGCTGCCGGTAACCTTCTGCTGCACGACCAACTCCACCCCGCAGGCCTGCCCGACCCGCTCAACGAGTCCTTCCGCCAGGATCCACGTCTCGCCGTTGGGAGCTTTCACGCGGACGTAGGTCAACTCAGGTTTCACCGCAATCGCCAGGTTGGCCGGCAACGTCCAGGGAGTTGTCGTCCAGATGACCGCGAACTCCTTGTCCCGTCCTTTCACGGGAAACTTCACGTACACTGACGGGGAAACATGGTCGGCATATTCGACTTCGGCTTCCGCCAGCGCCGTGCGACACGTCGCGCACCAGTAGATCGGCTTCTTGCCGCGATAAACGAAACCCTTCTCTACGATGTCCGCGAACAACCGCAATTCGTCCGCCTCATATTCCTTGTTGAGCGTGAGGTACGGATGCTCCCAGTCCCCCAACACGCCGAGGCGCTTGAATTGCGTGCGCTGGATGTCGACGTACTTGCGCGCATAGGCGTCGCACGCGTGGCGGATCGTCGCCGCATCCGCCGTGGTGTCGCCTGCCTTGCGCATCTCCTGGGTGACCTTGAATTCAATCGGCAATCCGTGGCAGTCCCAGCCGGGAACGTACGGCGCACAATAACCGCTCATCGTCTTGTACTTCACCACGACGTCCTTGAGGGTTTTATTGAGCACATGGCCGATATGCACATCGCCATTGGCAAATGGCGGACCGTCATGCAGAACGAACAACGGCGCACCCGCGCGGGCCGCCATGATCTTCTCGTAAAGCCGGGTAGAATCCCAGCGCGCCAACATCTCCGGCTCGCGCGACGGCAGGTTGGCCTTCATCGGGAAGTCCGTCTGCGGAAGGTTCAGCGTGTCTTTGTAATTTGCTTGGGTTTCTGCCATATACGCCCCGCCAAGAGCGGGCAAAAGTATCACGCACCGAGGGGTGTGTCAACGAGGAGCGTCCCGCTTGGATAGCCACGCGGAGCCTGTCCTGAGCCAGGCCGAAGGATCGTGGCCGTGACCATCGAACGGATAGCGCCGTCGCGACCATGTTATCAGTCGTCCTCATCGCGCCGTACGTGTTATTGCATCTAAATTGGAGGGCGAGCCTCCCGGCGAGCCGCGCCCTCCGTAGTGGCGCGGGCGTCCCGCCCGTGTTCTCGCAATTGTGCCCCGCTCTTCCATCCGTCCTCCTGTGGATCTTCGTGCCCTTCGTGCCTTCGTGGTGAATAACCCCGTTCCGCCAAAAAACGAAGCCATTTGTCATTTTCTTGTAATCTGTATAACAAGTTCACTACCAATGATATCAAGTCCTATTTGACATAAATTGATTTGGCTTCGTTTCGCAGAAACACATGTTTTTGCGGCTCTCCTCCCCCGTCAAAACAAACCGCGCTATCTTTCTTCCTTCTGCCTTTTTCCTTCTAACTTTCCGCATGCCCCGACTATACCCCTCCCAACGCACCCTGTCCAGCAAACTTATCGATTGACGATACTCGGCAAAACCATCAACATGCAGCTTCAAACCGGATTGTAGGGCTGGATGCCTGAGTCCGACGAGGGTATCCAGCCGTCCGCCCGGGTTGTCTGTTGTTTGTAGGGCGGGATGCCCCGTCCGACGGGTGTATCCCGCCGTCCGCGCCCTGCCAAAACACCGAGCCGCGACAATCCGGCTTGCCCGCTACGCTCTGCTTGCTACATTCACCCGATGGCTGATCTGCCGAACCGCCGGCATCTTCATCGCGTCCCAGTCTGGTTGCCGATCGACTCGCCGGTTGTCTATTTCGTCACCGCCTGCTGCTACCGCCGCCAGCGCATTTTTATCGCGGACGACCTGGTGCGCGTGGCCGCTGAATGTTTGCGCCGGTGCCAAGAACGTCACGGCTGGGATGTCTCCCAAGCCTGCTGGATGCCCGATCACGTGCATCTGTTGGCCATGTGCCACTACGTCAACGGGAGCAATCTCTGGCGGAGTTCCTGCGGGCCTGGAAGAGCTGCGTGACGTTGCGGCTGGGGCGCGGCAGAATCTGGCAGGCCGGGTTTTTCGATCATTTGTTGAGGTCTGACGAGAGCGCGGAGCAGAAATGGGAATACGTGCGGCAAAATCCTGTGCGAGCGGGATTATGTGACCGGCCGGAAAATTACGCATGGAGTGGCACACCAGAAGAGATATTGAGGCGGATCGGTACCGGATTGTAGGGCTGGATGCCCCGTTCCTGCGGGTGTATCCAGCCGTCCATGCGGGCTTGTAGGGCTGGATGCCTGAGTCCGACGAGGGTATCCAGCCGAAGCGGGAACAACACCTCACGGCAATCTCAATGCTGTGCGAAGGGTCGTCCATCCTCGCCGTCGAACGCATTACCGGCATCCACGAGGACACCATTGGCAGACTGGCCTTGCGAGTTGGTCAGGCGTGTAAGCAAATCATGGATGAGAAGATGCAGAACCTTAATTGCCAGCATATCGAGGTGGACGAGATTTGGGGATTCATCGGAGCCAAGCGAAAGAACGCAGAACGCGCCGGGGCTTATGGCGATGTCTGGACGTACATCGCGCTGGACTCGCAAAGCAAATTGATTCCGTCATTCCTTGTTGGCAGGCGCGATATGTACCACACGCGGGCCTTCATGGAGGACTTGGCAGGCCGTCTATCGCGGCAAATCCAGCTTTCAACCGATGCCATGAACGCCTACCCGGAGGCGGTTGAGCGCGGCTTTGGCGGCAAGATCGACTACGGCCAGATTGTAAAAACCTATTCCGTCACTCAACTCTCGAAAGAAGCGGCGGTACGCTACAGCCCGGCAGAGGTCGTCGAGGTCGAAAGGAAAATTATCCATGGCAACCCAGTGGTTGCCCGAATCACAACCTCGCACGTCGAGAAGCAGAATCACACCCTGCGGATGCACTGCCGACGCCTGACGCGGTTGACCAACGCTTTCAGTAAGAAGTTTGAGAATTTTGAGGCTGCGGTTTCCTTGAACTTTGCCTACTATAACTTCTGCAAGACGCACAAGGCGCTACGCATGACACCGGCACAGGCAGCAGGCGTCGAAAGCAGCGCGTGGACTATTGAGGACTTGTTAAAAAACTGTGGCGAATAAAAAGTACATCGAACGATTGCTGATGGTCATTTTTCAGTTGCACGGATGCGATTCAAAGCACATTGAATCCGTTCCTGTGCACGAGGTTTTTCAGGGTAAGACCGTCTGGCAACGCAATGTAGACGTATTCGACATGATACGCTACCCACTGGCCAAACGCTGCTACGGCTGGACGTATGGCGAGCCGGAGGAGTTTATCATTATCCTAGAACTTCCACCTGTTACGGACGCCCAGAGTGCGGTCAAGGTTGGGGTTTCGTACCAGCAGATCAAAGTTGAGGCTTCCTTCCGGATCAAGACGCGGAAGAAGTGAGCGCAGGAATTTCAAATTAGGGGACTACCAGATCTCTTGACCAACATTCGCACGGGTACACAGGCCAAAATCTCCTTTACACCCTTCCCCGCCGTCGTTAAACTGACGGAGTTCAAATGAGAAAGGCGTAATACCATTGGAAACGATTGCCCCACTTAAGAAGATGGAAGTCACGAAGCAATTTCAGCTGCACCCGAAAGACACGGGCTCGGCGGACGTGCAGGTCGCCCTGCTGACCTCGCGCATCAACGAGTTGACGGAGCATTTGAAGACCCACGTTAAGGACCACAGTTCGCGGCGTGGTCTGCTGAAGATGGTAGGACAGCGGCGGCGGTTGCTCGATTATTTGAGCGATACCGACACGAAGCGCTACCAGGAACTTATCAAGAAACTCAACCTCAGAAAGTAAGAAAGGCGATTGGCTCGGCAGGCGTTGGAGGATTGATGGATTGATGCCCGCTTACACCGCGAGGCGGCGCGGGCGGACATCATTCCATTAATCCGATACTTGCCGGGCGTTCGAAGCCCCAGTATGCAGCACACTGTACGCGTCCCCATCGGAGACAAAGAACTCATCATCGAAACCGGCAAGCTCGCCAAACAGGCCGACGGCGC
>PLZV01000044.1 GCA_003152315.1 Verrucomicrobiota bacterium | reverse complement strand
TCATTCGGCGGCACCGGGAAGTGCTATGGGCGACGGATTTCTTTACGACAGAGATTTGGACGAGCTGTGGACTGACGACCTATTACGTGCTGTTCTTCATCCCCGTGCGAACCCGTCGGATCGTTCTCGGGGGAATGAGCCAGAATCCGAACGAACCGTGGATGAAGCAGATCGCCAGGAATGTGACCGGGTCGGAGGGGGAACTTGGCGGAGCCTGCTGTCTGATTCACGACCGCGACTCCAAATACACCCAGTCCTTCGACCAAATCCTGAACGCTGCCGGGACAGCGGTCGTGAAACTTCCGCCACATTCCCCGAACCTGAATGCGTTTGCGGAACGGTTCGTGAAGACGATCAAGACGGAATGCGTGGAGCAGTTCGTCCTCTTCGGCGAAAGCTCCTTGCAGCATGTGATCCGGGAGTACTTGGCGCACTATCACGCCGAACGCAATCATCAGGGGATCGACAATGTCATTCCCTTTCCTGACGCTCGCCTGTTTCAGCAAAAAGGGGCTGTGGTAAAGACGGAACGACTCGGCGGATTGCTGAACTTCTACCACTACCGACGAGCCGCCTGACGAAGGTCAAGGCGTGGCGGTGCGATTCGCCAGTTGCATCGCGATCACGGCGGCTCCTGTCTTGTTGTGATGGCCTTCGTCTCCCCGGCACCTCGCGAATGTGAAACGCCGTCATGCGCAAGTCCTCGATCTCACTGGCCGTAATCGCATATCATGTTGAGTCTTGTGCGTCGAAGCTAGACAAGTATTTTGACCCTACGGGCTCAGAGGAAGTAGCCTCGACTCTCTGATTGTTTACCGCAATCGCCGCCGTCTGTTCCGACATCCTGATCCCGTCTAACCTGTCTCGATTCTCGGAGTTCAACCAATAAAAAGACTGGCTTGGATGCACTGGTATCAAAACTGGTATCAAGTCGGTTTTTCGCCTGCCGTACCCAGAAATGAAAATCCCCGCAAACCCTTATGTTTGCAGGGATGGAAATTGGAGGCGGGTGTGAGAATCGGACCGCTCATGCTCGTTTTCAACACCATTTCTAGCTGAATTGCTGAGCAACTTCAACTAATTTCGCTATACTCGACGTAACTCGTTTTAACCCTCTTACTGAAGATTTCACTGAAGGTTTTGTTGGTGGGGGTGCGGCGGCAGAGAGGCGCGACGTGTTGGGCCGTAGGGGTCGTGACCGAGTCAGCGGAATGTTGTTAAACTCGATGTATTGAAAGCTAAGTTGTTCAAGATCGTGTACCTACCGTGTCTCCGCTGCGGAGCACTCTCGGTGGGTTTCTTTGCCCCGAAAAAGGCCCGTGAGTTTATCGCTTCGGATTTACTTTGCGGTGGGCGAGATTGCGAGGCGAGGCACTACTTGAAAATGCGGCGCGACGAGGGGGGTTTCGTGATCACACTTTGACCCCTCTGGTTTGTTGTTCCACGCCTGGCCCTGGCAGCATGTAGTAGTAGTCAAGCCGTTGGAGCTGGCCTTGCTTCACCAAGTCAATCGCCAATTCGCGGTTCCCGGAATGCAGGATGTTCTCGCGCAGTTGGACCTTGTCACTGGTGAAAATCTGGATTCCCTTGCGCCCCCGCGAAATGGTCACATACCACTGCTGCTGGTTCGTGGCCGCTTTGATGGCGGAATCGGAGAACAAAACATGATCGACCGTTTTGCCCTGGGACCCATATGACGTGATGGCGAAACCGCGCATAAATTGTCGGTAATCTTTCCGCAGAATCCGTCCGTCCGTCAGTCTGATTCCCCCGTCGGCGCCGACCTTCTTCACCGTGACCAGTTCGCCATTGGCAAGGCGCTGGCCTGCTCGTGCCTTCGCATTGGCCTTCAGTTGCAGACGGTCGCCCGCCGCCAGCATAAGTTCCTTCGGCTGGCAGACGGTGAGCCGATCGGCGAACCGAAACGGGATGGTGCAAGTCTGGTCCGCACCTTTCAGGACAATGCCCTTCTCGGTGATGTCCACGAATTGACAGACCTGGCCATTATCCAGCGCGCCCACCTTGCGGTTCAACACGATCACACTATCTTCTTTGTAGAATCGCCGGTCGCGTTTTTGGGCGTTGGTCAAATCAATTGTTTCCAACGCGGTCACCGCCCGATCTTCGGGACCGAGGAGGCCGCGCGATTTCAGCGCGGCGCGCACTTGGTCATTGACCCGGTGAATCTCCGACCAGGTTTGTGAAACCACCACCACGGACCGGTGTTGCTCGGCCAACGTCAGGTAACTTTGAGCAAGGCGCTGTTCCTGGTCGGATGTCGAACACACCACGACGGCTCCCTGGCGGTCCAGCCGATTGAATGATGCGCCGAAGTTGCCTTCCGATGCCTCTTTCACAGCCTGCTTGTATTGGGCAATCTGCTCGCGTTCGGCGCGTGTCTTCGCCCGGGCCGGGTCCTGCCGCCGAATCGTGGTGAGTTCGATGGCCCGCAGCGTGGAATACTTCTCGATGGCGCGCAACGCATCAGAGGCTTCCACCGCGCCGTGCTGGCGGGTGTCGCCGGAGAGGATCACACGGCCCCTGTTGGCACGTACGAAAGTCAGAAGCTGGTGCATTTGCCGACCACCGATCTGTCCCGCTTCATCGACCAGCACCACGCCGCCGTGAGACATGACACTGCGAGCGAGAAACGCGCTGACAGTTTGTGCGCGATGAAACCCGTTCCTTTCCAGGTCCATGACTTGTTGCCGTTGCGGAGCGATCATTTCGACTCCACGTCCGGCCTGTTGGAGTGCGCCGGATACTTCTCGTAGCGTGTAACTCTTGCCCGTGCCGGCTCCGCCTCGAAACAGCGTGACAAAGTCGCGCGACCGCAGGATATGCTCGACCGCCTGACGCTGCTCGGCATCTAGTTCGGAATTCTGGATCGAATGGCTGGAGCAGTGCGGGTCGAACCGGCCAATGCCGTCGCGTGCCATACATACGATGTCCCATTCCCGTCGCAGCAGTTCCTTTGTCGTAACCTTGCCCGGATGCTTTTCATCGCGCAGATAGCCACGTTGGCGGGTCACGGCTTGAACGTCGGCCAACCCGATGCTCTGACCACGTACATGCTCCAAGGCGTGCCGCCACAGTTCATGCTCGCGCACCACCGACCGGCGTTCCAGCACGTGTTCCTCGGCCCAAGAAAGAGCCTGCCTTGCGAGAGTCTCGCTGGATACGACCGGTGCAGGCTGCCCGGTCGTCAGATGACGCAGCGATGTCTTCTCCGCTGGGGTCAATTGTGTGTCCCAAGAGGCTTGGAGTTCCGGCAGACTGATGTTCCGAATCTTGCGGGCGCGCCCCTTGTGGGCGATGTACTCGCGGATCGCGGCGATGTTGCCGTTGGCCTTCTCCGGTTCCCGCTCCAATAGTTCACGCGTCTTCCGGTCGATTTCCTGGTGCCGTTTGGAAAACTTGTCGATCAGCGTCGGCGCGACGCCTTTGATGTCAAAATCCCCTCGCGGCCTGTTGTCAATCTCGTAGCCAAACCGGCGCAACGCACGGGCCAACTCATGGTAGTACAGTCCTTCGATAAACTTGATGGCCACCAACATCTCGTAATTCTCCAGGGCCTTCCAACGGTTCTCGACCGGGTCATGGGTGGCATTGAACAGGATGCAGTGGCTGTGCAAATGCGGGTCCAGGGCGCGCGAGGTTTCGTGCCGAAACACGGCGGCCACGATGTTTCCCGTGGTGCGGGCGGTGCACTGCCCGTTCTTGCGCACGCGCGTGGCGGCGAACGACTCCAATTGACCGAGCGCGGCAGTCACCGCCTGCTCGTGCGCCTCGATAATGCGACTATCTCCGCCAATGAGAGCCGCGATGGACACGGACTTGGGCGGGGAGAACGTGAAATCATAGAATACGCGACGATTGGCACTTTGGTGTTCGGTGCCATCCGCTCCCACTTCGCGACGGGTGGTCTTGTGTCGCGCCGTGAGTCGTTGGCCGGTCTGCGGGTGGAGGTTCTCGCACAGCCGCACGAATTCCTCGTGGTGTGTGTCGCCAGACAGTCCGAGAGACTCCGCACCTTTGCCAATCCATTGGCCCGCGACTGCCTGATTCTCCGAGTAGTAATCGCCAACGGAGAGGTGCTCTTGGAAATACCGCTCGGCATCCCGCAAACTGTATTGTGCTTTGGCCGCAAGCATGACCAGCAGGGTACGTCGCTTCGGGAAATTGTGTCAGCGAGTAGCGAGCGGGTACGACCGCGGTACGCGCAAATAGTGGACAGTCCAAAGCAGGCGATGAGAGGGCGAGCGTGACTCCTAAGCGCCGTCCGTTGGCGGAAGCGAGAGCGGTCAACGGTGGACCTCGCGGGGCAACAGGGGCGAGGCGTACCTTGACGGCGCGAGCGGAGCCATATAATTGAGGCGCAAAGGCACGCCGCCCATTCCCAGGAAAGCGAGTAACGCGAGTTCGGCAATTGTCGAGCGAATGCGAGTGCTAACCAACATGCCAGAGCGGTCGGTGCCGATGGACGGAGCGACGGGCGGAACGGACGCATAGTCGTTCTCGACGAGCGCGACGGGAGACGGCACGGACCGCTGGTGAACCAGCCAAGTCACGGCGCGTGCCAGAGGCAGCGTAACGAAATGAGTGGAGCCGGCCACTGGCACGGGCCAGTGCGGCGACCCAGTCGGTCAACGGGCGCTGCGCATGCCGATTACGATGCCGAATGTAAATACCGCAGCCAGTATCAGGATAACGCAGAACCATTCCTGTTGCGTGTACCCATTCCTGATCTCGATAACTTTTTCCACCAGTCGGTCGCGTTGGGTCGTGAAGTCAGTCTGCGCTTTCTGCCATCCGGCGACTCCGGCTTCCAACTGATTTTGGATGCGCTTGGCGGCCACTTCTGTGTGCGTCAATTCGACGCGCATTTCGGCCACGATCTTCTTCGTGGTGTCGGTGTGCCTGGCGATGATCTGCTCCAACGCACCGGTCCGGGTGTCGATTTCGTGAGTGAACTCATCAAAAGCGGCGTGGGCTTGGCGTTGATGTTCGGCGAACGCTTGATCGAGTTGCTGACGGGCCACGACCAATTGCTGCGGCATTCGCGCCGCCACGCGCCATTGCGCACGGGTCAGCATGGCGAGTTGGACAGGAAACGAATCCTCGTCTCCCTGGCACCATTCGGACAGGATCTTTCGCAACCGTTTGGCTTCCTGGGGAGAAGCCCCTTCACAGAGCGCGTCGAAATTGGTCTCATCCATGATTAGTCTCCAAAGTTGAGCTCCGGCTTCGGTTCCGACGCCGGCGACGCCGTCGTGGCCGGTGATTTCTGTTTGGGAATCAACGCGGTCGGCAGCAGCACCTCGGCAACCGCATCGTATTGGCGGAACATTCGCATCATGGCCCACTGCATCTCTCCGGCGAGCAGCCGTTCCAGATGGCCAGCGTCCATACGCGATAGTTCGGCAAAACTCAAACCGCGCTTGGCAATCGCCTCTGCCTTTTCCGCCGCCAGCAGTGTGGTGGGCGTGAGCATCGGCAGGCTAATCGAGCGCGCGCCAAAGTCCGTCAACTCCGCTTCCAATCGTGACCCACGGAACAAATCGCCCCGGGCTTTCGCTGGGTTGTGGACAATGACGTAATCCGCGCGGTCACCAGCCCGGAGGAACAACTGCCCGACGTTGGTCATGCTTTCGGTGTCGTCAGTAGGAAACAGAAAGAATGTCAACCGCACGCCCTGTTCAGCGCAAATTTCCAGCACTTGCAGTTCCTCCAACGCGCCGAGAATGAGGGCATCCGCTTGGGCGCGGGTGTCGATGATGTGCAGGGGTGCGGTGTCTTTGAGGACGCGGCGGAACAAGCGGAGCAATTCTGTCTTGCTCTCTTGCTGGTTGCCCAGTGGATACGACCGGACAGCCTCGGGGTGGCGGCTGGCAAAGGTATGATGACGATCATCGAGATCGGAGCCGGTCCACGCGATGCCGAGTCGGTCAAGCCAGGCGACACGAAATTCGGATTCAAAGCTCTTGCCCAGGTTGCCTTTGGATTGCGGATTCAAGTGGATGCGTTGCGTGACGTTCATAGTGATGAGGGATCGTTGAGGTTGATGTTGTCGGGACTTGGTTGCCGAAACGGACGCGCGGCTGGAGTGGCGGCGAGCAGGGTCTTACGTTGCGTTGTGCTTATCGGTCGCGAAGTAGCGCGCGTCTCTGGAGAGCGCACGTCCCTCTCCCAATGTGGCTGGGCGCAGCGTTTCAGGTGTCGGCGATAGAACTGGTGGACGCCTTGGAGGGTAATGAGACAACTTTTCTCGTTGTGAAGCCGTTCCGCGATTTCTTTCCATGTCTTGCGCTGCCGCCGCTGCTGGCGGATGAATTCGACGTGGGGTTCCAGCCGGCTGTGGAACGCTAAGCCGCCGCCGGTTTTTACCCGTTTCGCCTGTGTCGGGCTCTGTGTAGTTTCAGAATTCATCGGCAATGAGATTACGGCCAGCCCCTTCCGGTGCGGTAGCGAGTAATATCCGAGTTGCACCGCGCGATGGCGAAGTTTTGGTCCGCGCCAAGCACGTGTTGATAAGTGTTGAGTGTTCAACGGCCATCAACCCCCACAGCGGTTGTTTTTTGGGCGTTCTTGTATCGCCAATACTCGACGACGATCTCGGACGCGCGCGATAGCCACTTCACGTCTCGGTGCAGCTCGACCAATGTCGCCGTGGCGAAGTATTTGACCCCGTTGGCCGGCGGGCGGCCAAGCGGCCTGAGCAACCCTTTGGCCACCAATATGGGAATCTCATGGGGGCCGAATCCCAAGTACCAAGCGGCTTCTTCCGCAGTGAGCCGGGCCGGAGCCGCTTTCAGATTCAAGAACTGTTCTCGTTGGGGATTCATGGTGTCAAATCCGAAGACCGCGTCGCTGGGGAATCGCCTCCCGCACTGATTCCGCCAGTGTCAGTGACTCGCCCACTGCCAGCAGGCATCGCTCCGAGATGGCCCGCACCACCTTGCCCGGACGGTGTTCGGAGAATTGCTCAAATGCGACCCGTTGCGCTTTGGCCACAAGGTTGCTGGCCGTGAAACGCAGAGTGTGTTGAACCAAAGCGGCGTATTCGCCTACCAAGGGGCGCGGGTCAATGCCCCTTGACAGAATCTCATCCTGGCCATTCGCTTTGGCGTACGCAGATTCTGGCGAGAACCGCTGAATGATGGCGCACTCGTTCCCTGTGCGTTGACGACAGAGGAAGATTGCGCTCTTGGGCAGCTTCAGCAGTTGGGCCTGCGCCTGCCATTCGATCCCAGCGGCAACGATGGTGACAGCCCCATCGTCCGAATCAGCGTGCCGATTCGAGGTCATTTCTGGGAATCTCTTCAACTGTCGCTGCATCTGTCGCATTTCATCGAATTCAGGCTGGATAGTTGCAAACGCTGCGGTATAGGCGTTGAATTGGCCGGTGGTCAACCGCACTGTCGAGCCGGGTACGATGGATCCGGGTATCTCGCCGTTACGCTTAAGCATGGGTTACGGGCCTTTCTCCATCAGCGTCGCCAATTCACTCTCCGGCACCATGATCTCGCCAGATGGCGAGCGCGTGGGATTCACTTTGCCGCGCTGGATAAAGGTCAACATCGCGAAGGAGTCCACGCCGATGGCGTCGGCAGCCTGGGTGATGGTCAAGCACCGTGAACCCGGTTCGGTTGTGTTGGCCGTGGGGGGTTGAAATTGTTGCGGTTCTTCATTCATAACCGACGGCGAGAATGCCACAGGTTCTCCTCTATTTTGTTCCCGAATGGGAACAACTTTTTGGAGGCGCTGGCAGGTAGAAAGGCGTTGAGTGGCGTTGATTTTGTCAACGCCCTTCAACAGTTTTCAACGCGGTGGCGGGGATTGCCCTGCGCGCTCCGCGAAGCAACCTAATTACATTAGGAGTTGGGCGTCCACTCTTTCATCACACGCATAGATGTGAAGCACTCGTTCACCTTGGATGAGCCATATTTACCTCACTCCTCACGACCCTCACAGCAAAACATGCGAGACGGGGTCACAACCTCAGGCGATAAAGAGCCCCGATACAGCCGGATGCAGTCGCACTTCTAACTTATTCGCAGAGACCCGGTTGATAACATCGGCGGAATTCGCGAGGTTGATGAGGCAAACGGATTTGGACAGCTTTGTATTGAGGCGTTCGGACGATAAGTAAAAACCATGCTGGTCCTCGTTGCCGGCTTGTCGGTAGTGAGAGGTCGCCTGTAGAACCGTCATTTAGAATAGCCAGCATCGCACCTGCTCTTCGCTGCCACATTACTTCTGCCCATTATCTTGTTGTGATCTAGACAGAACAATATCAAGGTGAGCGTCGGGTTTAAACGTCTTATCGCTGAACTCAAATGTCTTCCCGTCGTAACCCGGTGCTACCGCGTATACTCCATTGAGGCCAGAGAAAGGGCGGTCATCGCGAAGTCCAAGGTGATGATAACCATCAGCGGTCAAGGAGCGACGAGCGCCGGGAACCCGAAATATGCAAATGTATTCTCCGTTCTTGTCTATCACAGTCTGCCCGTTCAATTTGTTGTCGCCAAAAACAAGAGATAGTTCAAGCCCGCTCAATGACTTACCCGATCGAGCCTCTTTTGCCGATCCCTGAAGAACAGCAACATCCGTTTTGGAGGCGTAGTCCTTCGCGAATATTAAAGGCCCGTCGGCTGTATTTATTGCGACTAGTCCGTAAACATCACAAGCGTTATCGATTGCAGCGCCAAGTGGCATCTCGGTAATTTCAAAGTTCATCAGTCGAGACTGTCCATCCTTAACATACGTAGCTATCTTGAAGTGCTTAAGGCTGCTTTGATCTCTGACCTGTTTCTCTAATCTTCCAAAGACTCGAGAAACGTTCTCATCACGAAACACGAGATGATGTATTTGAATCCGCTCCCAGGGGTTGCTTGAGACCTGCCCGCAGCAATTGGTTTGGCCGCACGCCATGGTACTCAGACCGAAGAGTAGGCAACAAAAACGTAGCATATAGTTCACTTTTGTACTCATTCTCTCCGAATTCGTATTTGCGCATCAGCAATACGACTAAACAGCGTTCTCGCTATCATTCTTAGTCAGCTCCCGGGATTCCCCATGCTGCCTGGCGCGGATGCATCACTTGATTAGGCGGCAGATTGTCAAATTTGGGGTCGGTATCGTCCTTATACGCCCCTCCATATCCGACTGCATGCGCGGCTTCATGAACAGCCGTTATACCATATAGGTTAAGATTGTTCCCGATTTGGCAAGGACATAACGTCGCGCCGGTTCTCCAGAGTTTTTTATAGGATTCAACAAAGGCAACGGGCTGTGATCTCCGCCACTTGCGCGACAACAAGATCAAAGTTCGCCGAGAGAGGATTGAAGAAACGATTTGTTGGAATACTTTTGTGCGCAGGTATGGGAATCGCCTGAGTGCACCTAAACATAACGGCGAACTGACTCGCCTGTTGTTCGTTTTACACCGCACCTTACTCAGTTGCGGACTTTTACGCCAAGAGACAACTGAACACTCGCGCACCTTCCAATCCCCGTCACCTCACCAAACAAGTAGAGTGCTCATAGTGGAACTGAGTTGCATTAGCAAGGGAAAAGGGCTTCTTAAATACGATTGTCCTGTAGGCTATAAACCCAGTGCCTTACAGGGATGGTCTTACAAGGAGCAGTTCACACCGCCGCCACAACTTAAACAATCTTCACTGAGTAGTTATTCGGCAGATGAGCGACTTGTAATGAGATGGCGCATGGTCAAATTCGTCATTGTTTCTGACGGTTTCAACCATACTCGACCGACATGGCGGCGGTGTAATTATCTTGTGGGCGGATCAGCACGTTGGAGTTGTTTCCTTCGAGGCGATTACGGCCCAGTCTACTCTTCCAGACGACCAAAATACTCGGTTCCAAGCCAATCTGTGACGCCTGACTGGCATGCGCCAAGGAGGCCAGTCATTGCAGAGGTCAGGCGGATTTAACAAACGGTGGCGATTGGCATCAGCGTCAGCGATGATTCCCAGTAATTCATGTTTCCGCAGAAATGCGTACGTGGAGATGGCCGTAAACCGCATTGTAACAACTTTCCTCAAAAGCAGTTTCACACTCAGGCAGTGACGGCCCGCGCGACGGGTTCCATGGCCCTGGTTGCTTCCGTGAATTTGGCACGTTGCCGTTCGTATTCACTCAAGGGTGGCAGTTCAACCTGAGCCTTCCGAGCATACGCCCGGTGAACGGACTTGCTGTTGTGGCCCAAGGCCTCTTGCGCAAACCGTTCGGGATAACCCGCCTTCTTCGCCCGCTCTGCCCATGCGTAGCGGTACGAGTGCAACGAGATCCCTTGGATGCCAAGCCCGTCACATCGTTGCTTGAACTCGGTCGCCCGATCACCGGACCGCACGCTCTTCACATATGGGAAAAGTGGCCCGTTGGTAGGCAGCGCGCGAAGAATTGCGGCCATTTCCTCATCGAACCGCATCAGTGCGATGGAACTCGTCTTCTTGCGCGCAAAGGAGATGACCCGATGCTCCCAATCGATATTTCCGGCTTCCAGATGCGCCAGGTCAGACTGGGATGCGCCCAGGTACCAAGCGAGTTGATAGAATGCCTTGCGCTCGGCGTTGCCTTCCCGCGCGACGATGGCTCGGTGTTCCGCCCACGTGATAGCGCGCTTTTCCTTGAACTTAACGGCGGGCCACCGTTTCTTCGGCAGGATTGGCCACGGCAGCCAATTCATGTCCAATGCAAAATTGTGCAGGCTCCGGAGAAAGATATTCGTGGAAACCGTGCCGTTCTCCAATGTCTTCAGGAAATGCTGCGCTTGAGTTTCGAGGATTACCAGGTTCCGAATCGGGTCGAAGGCCCTGTCCTTAATCGCCATGACCCAGCGGCGACGCGTCTCATCTCGTTTCAGCTTCGGAATCTCGTCCATGACGTGCTGCCAGGTGCGTGTCGCTCCGGCAGGGTCGCCCGCCTTCCAGTACACGCGAGCCAGTTGCCGGCTGAACGCCGGTTGAATGGCGGTCTCGTTCAGCGCGGCGGCCAGCCGATAGGCTTCGTCCCGGTCCCGGGTGCGGAGAGTTTCCTGTTTCTTGGTGACGAGGTCTTCGCAGTAGTAAGTGCCCCAACTGCGGCGGAAGACGCGGTAGCGTTGTTTCATCTCATGCCTCATGGTTATGAGCATGAACGAAACCGTCCCGTCCGCGTTAGCGAGTTGCTGGCGAGTTTCCGTTGGCTAATCCCGGATTGTCCGGGAGTACCTCGGTCACTGAAGAATCCACTGAAACTCGGGCTTCCTGCTACTCCAACTCTCTGAAGCACAAGCGTTCAGAGATGGAGGCGGGTGTGAGAATCGAACTCACGATAGGAGTTTTGCAGTTTGTTGGATGGGTTTCCCGGCGTTCGCCGGTATTTCTCGATGTTCCACTCAACCACTATGATCCAGAGAATTGCCCCAAAAGTGGAACACAGTGGAACACGCTGAAACACGAATGAACGCGGAGGAACAAGTGTATCCACATGGTGTATCCAAGCAGATTCGGAAGCCTGGCGCAGGTCCACAACTGGGCCCACAAGAAAATGTCTCGGATTGGCACAGTTTGTCGTCGGCTGGCACGGATACAGAGCGGCGGAATATCGGAGGTCGGTGCCCATGTCCCTCGACTACGCGAAGTTCGCGATAGCGGGGTTTAAGAGCCTGTTTCAGAAGTAAGTTTTAAGGGTGAAGTCGGCGCAGCATCAGACGAGTCATGGCAATGTAGATCATGGCCTCGCTGTTGATGGTGAGTTGTTCGTAGTCGTAACGCAAGCGGCGATACTTCATCAGCCAGCCAAATGTTCGTTCAACAATCCAGCGTTTGGGCAACACACTGAAGCCGCGTTGGTCAGCCCCACGCCGGACGATTTCCGAGCGTATGCGGCAGTAGTGACGCCGGTGCCAGAGCCATTCGACCAGTTGGCCTGCGTAGCCGCCGTCCGCCCAGATCACCCGCAAGCGACTGAAGCTGTGTTGGAGCAACCGCAACAACCGTCGCGCTCCGTCCCGATCTTGGACCGAGGCGGGCGTCACGACCACCGCCAAGATCAGGCCTAGCGTGTCCACCAACACATGCCGCTTGCGCCCGTTGATCTTTTTGCCGGCGTCGAAGCCGCGTTCGCCAGCTTGGTCGGCGATTTTCACCGACTGACTATCAAGGATGCCGGCGGTGGGATTGCTTTTCTTGCTCGCGTGCAGTCGCAGCGTCAGGACCAACACCTCATGAATGGTCTGCCAGACTCCCTGTTGCCGCCACCGGCGAAAGTAGCCGTAGACCGTGGGCCACGGGGCGAAGTCGTGAGGCAACATCCGCCATGGACAATCGGCACAAACCACATAAACAATGGCATCCACAATAAGACGACGCTGGTGAACCGGCGGGCGACCGAACCCGTCAAAAGCGGGCACCAATTCAGCGATCAGGTACCACTGTTCGTCCGTCAGACAACTGCGATAACTTGGGATGGTTTGCATCCCACGCTAAGACCAAATTCTGGGAGTATCCGGAAGGAAGAAACATCATCCGCTCTACTTTCAACACACGCTCTAAGTAATCTGTTGCCGAAATCTACAACGGCTAACGACGCCGAAAATCGCTGCCGCGCCCGGTGGCGGCTTGGATCCATTGAGATCTCCTGTGGGGTCAACACCCCATAGCACCCGCGTGGTTTACCAGCCTACTATTTGCCCCAATGAAAGGGAAACAACTCCTCCAGAATGGAGGTCGTCACAATGGATAACCCCATTCACCATACGCAGAAGATCAAAGCTCAGATGCGTCAGCTCATCGATCATCTGCGCAATGATGTTGGAAAAGTCACAGAGCCGAAAGCCCAGGCGCTTTTCGAGACTTCGGCGGAAGTGCTCACCGGCTTGGTCAAAGCCTTCGACGATTATGAGGACAAGGCCGAAAAGGCGTGGCGAACTGAACCTAGGGCGTCCCGCCCGAAAGAAAGAACCACCAATGCCTCAAGGCGATAAATCCACCTACACTGACAAACAGAAGCGTCAGGCGGTACACATCGAGAAAGGCTACGAGAAAAAAGGTGTCGGCACGAAAGCCGCGGAAGCACGGGCTTGGGCCACCGTAAACAAACTCACCGGTGGCGGCAAAAAAAGCGGCTCCGGCCGGAAGAAGAACTGATTAAAATTATGCCAGCTTTAACCACCAAACAGATCAGGCTTCACTTAAAAGCCGTCCCGAACTGGTCGAAACGCGCTCAAACAATTCTGCGGACATTTAAGTTTGAGGGATTCCTAAAAAGCATGGATTTTGTCAACCGGATCGCCAGGAAAGCTCAAAAAGCCAATCACCATCCGGATATTGATATTCGTTTTGACAAGGTGACGTTGAAGCTCACCACGCATGATGAAGGAGGAATCACCGCAAAAGATTTCTCCCTTGCCCGGCAATGCGATGAGGTCTTCTCCAAACTTTTCGCGCCCTGACTAACACAGAAAGTAATTATGAATATCAAGGAAGCAGCGACAGACCATCCGATCCTGCAGGTTCTCGCGGAACGGTGGAGTCCCTATGGCTTCGCAGACCGTTCGGTGTCGGAGGCCGACCTTCGTTCGTTGTTTGAGGCGGCTCGTTGGGCGGCGTCCTCCTACAACGAACAGCCTTGGAACTATCTGGTTGCGACCCGGGAAAACTCCCGGGAGTTCGGACGACTCCTCTCCTGTCTCGTGGAAACAAACCAGGCGTGGGCCAAGGCTGCACCGGTGCTGGTCTTGGGCGGCGTCCGTCTGCAATTCACAAAGAACAACCAAGACAATCGGGCCGCCGTTCACGACTTAGGTCTGGCCGCCGGGAATCTATTGGTGGAGGCAACTACGCGAGGTTTCTCTGTCCATCAGATGATCGGCATACTCCCCGACAAGGCGCGGGAGGTTTACCAGATACCGGAGCATTTCGAGGCATGGACAGCCATGGCCATCGGATACAAAGCCGACCCGGCCAAACTGCCAAATGCGTTGAAGGAGCGCGACCTGGCGCCTCGGCAACGAAAACCCTTGAGCGAGTTTGTGTTCACCGGCCAGTGGGGACAACCGTCACCGCTCGTGGTGAAACGTGACACCTGACACCGTGTGCCCGGGCCAACTTGATTTCAAACCAGAACACTAAGGAGACCATGAGCTACCAAAGCGTCAACCCCTACGACGGCAAAATCCTGAAGACGTTCAAGGAACTCACCGACAAGCAGCTTGAGACGGCGCTTAGAACCGCCGCGACCTGCTTCGAGACCTGGCGGCGCAAGACGTTCGCCGAGCGAGCGGTCGTGGCCGCAAAAGCCGCCGCCATTATGCGCGCGCGCGTGGACAAGTTCGCTCGCCCGGTGACGCTCGAGATGGGTAAGCTCATCGAAGAGGCCCGCGGCGAAGTGGCGCTCAGCGCGGACATCATCGACTACTACGCCAAAAACTCCAAACGCTTCCTCGCCCCCCAACATCTCAAGCCGAGCTCGGGCAAAGCACAGGTCGAAAGCAGCCCATTCGGTGTGCTCTTCGGTGTCCAGCCTTGGAACTTTCCCTACTACCAGCTCGCGCGCTTTGCCGCGCCCAACCTGATGGCGGGCAATGTCGTGATGGTGAAACATGCGGGGTGCGTTCCGCAATGCGCCATCGCCTTCGAGAAGCTGTGGCGGGAGGCGGGTGCGCCCGCGGGTGCATACACGAACTTGCTGATCTCGTATGACCAGGTTAACCGTGTGATCGACGATCCGCGGATCAAGGGTGTGGCGTTGACCGGTAGCGTGGAAGCCGGGAAAAAGGTTGCCGAGAGAGCGGGACAAAATCTTAAGAAGTCGACGATGGAGCTTGG
>PLZV01000036.1 GCA_003152315.1 Verrucomicrobiota bacterium | reverse complement strand
GCCACCCGTAGGTGTCTGGACCGTGTCTCAGTTCCAGTGTTGCTGGTCGTCCTCTCAGACCAGCTACCCGTCTTAGGCTTGGTGGGCCATTACCCCGCCAACAACCTGATAGGCCGCAGCCTCATCTCAAAGCGCCAGGTCTTACGATCCCCAGCTTTGACCTCACAGTCACATGCGGTATTAACTCCGATTTCTCGGAGATATCCCCCACTTCGAGGTAGATAGCTACGTGTTACGCACCCTTTCGCCACTCGAGTTCACTAATATTGCTACCAGCGAACTCCCGTTCGACTTGCATGTCTTATCCACGCCGCCAGCGTTCGTTCTGAGCCAGAATCAAACTCTCCGTAAAAAAATCAACCAGACCATTGCTGATCCGACCGATTCCACGTTGAGCGACCAGTCAGGGCTAACCGACTGGTCTGTTACTACTCAATTTGTCCATCCCGACTTGCGCCGAGACAAACGTGGGCTCTCACGTATCGCACTTTCAATTTTCAAAGAACACGACGCGCCGCCATTGGCAGTGCGTGTAATCAACTTTCAGATAATGAACTCTCAGCCGTCGGGCTGAACGCTCATGTCTAACCGCTGATCACTTCCGTTTTCAAGCGACAACAAACCCGCTCTCGGGATTAGAGTTTGTCGCACTCCTAAAAGAACCGCCGAAACTTCCCCTTGCAGGCATCCTCTATGTACTCGTACTCCCCATGCCTGTCAAGCCCATCAAACAAGAATTCTCGTCACGACCTCGTGACTGGATTCACTGTCAAAGGACGGCCAACGTACAGACTGACCTACCGAGATGCAAGAACTATTTTCAACCTGCCACCGGAGGCAGCTTTTATTGATGTTCCAGCACCACCCCAAACCTATTTCCAGCACGCAAAATGCGCTGCAAACGCCAACGTTCCCGCGTTTTGCACGCGTCGTTGCCCGCGCACTCCCCGGCTCAAAAAGCCGGCCGCATTTCCGCGGTCCACTTCAACAGCCTAGACCCGGGTGACGTTCTGGGCCTTCGCGCCCTTAGCGTCTTCGATGATCTCAAACTCCACGGCTTGACCCTCGGCCAGGGTCTTGAAACCGTCACCCTGAATAGCCGAGAAGTGAACGAATACGTCCGCTCCGCCTTCCTGTTGGATGAAGCCGAAGCCCTTCTTCTCATTGAACCACTTCACAGTGCCGCGTGCCATGTCTTGATACCTCCATCGGGGATGTTACTTGATCGGAAATTCACCTTGGGAGAAAAGTTCTTTGGGGGGGGATAAAATTAAAAACCGCGCTCACTCCATCGGACAAGCACGGTCACTCACGCATCCGACTGCATTCCTCCAAATTTCGTCACAAACAGATTACAAATGCTGTGCATACATCCCTTTGGATACTGTGCCCTCTGTACCAAACCCTTACCCACCCTGTCAAGGTCGTTTCGGCAGGCCCTCCTCCCGTCAGCTCTCCGTATTCCAATGGGCGGGCATCTCGCGCGGCTGGATCCGGCGCGCAAAAAACTCGTCGTCCCCGTCACAGCTGCCTACGGCTAGCCCGCCGACCTCACCGACGAACAGATTCTGAAGCGCGCCGGTGACTGGCTGTGTCGGTATTTCGCCTCTTTTTCGGCGATTTTACCCTCTACTACCCCAATGTTTATGGGACTCCGGTAGAAAAACTTCCAAGCCTTCCAAAGTACACACACGCAGTCTTGGAGGATTGGGTAGAATTGGCGTGTGAAATCCACATGGAAGCCAAACGGCGGTAAGCGAGCGGCGGGCGACTACTGCGTGGAAGCTACAGGTGGAACACCTGTGCATCTAGGAGCGGAGACCATGGATCACGCCAAACGCTGCTTTCACAAAACAAACCCACTTTTGCGCGATGTCGAAGTGATGGTGGCAGATGGTTCAATCGCCATGTAATCAAGATGAATAAAGGCACTGGCGGTAGTGGGCTGTCGAAAACTCGGCACAAGGCCAAGGCTGTGAAAAACATGCGTTTTGCGAAACGACCCCACTTCCGTCTTCGCTGTCACCAAAGCTGACACCGAAGACTGGCGGAGAGGGAGGGATTCGAACCCCCGAGACGCTTGCGCGCCTAACGGTTTTCAAGACCGCCGCATTCGACCACTCTGCCACCTCTCCGCCGCAATAAAAGGCCTCCCGCCCTGCAACAACACCGCCTGGACCGGCTGCAAGTCTAACATCTGCCGCACAATACTCAAGGCTGACGGAACACTGTTCAGAGATCCATTCGTCCGACAACGAACACTCGGTGGTCGCGGCACGCTGAACCAGGTCGTCCTATTCACCCAATCGTAACAGGCGACTCCTTGATCTGTCACAGTCGTGCGCGAATATCCCTACCAACAACCTCTCGCCTTGCCCTCACGGGGTTTGCGGAGGGGCGGGTTGTCTGGGAAAATAGGGGTAGATTTGAGGGCAAGGCGGGAGCTGTAACTGATTCACAACTAGCGCCGTCCGTCTGCGTGTCCAGAAGCTTCGATGACGTTGCACCACGGCAGTCCGCCGCGCTTGTTTTCCACCCCATTTTTGAGTACACTACACGTTGTATGAACTCTTGGGTCAGCAGGGCGCGGGCGTTGCTCTGTCTTCTCGCAACATGTCTTTTTACGACACATAGCGAGGCGATCCTGTTTGAGGCCACCAGCAATACGGCGTTCAACACCACGGCTCCGACAGGGGCGCTGACCAACAATGGCTGGCAATATGAAGGCCAATGGAATACCGAGCAAGGACCCTTTCTGGGCACGCCCATTGCACCCACATTTTTCCTGGCAGCACAGCACATCGGCGGTTTACCGGGCACCGCGTTTGTATTTAACGGCTTAACATACACAACGGTGACAAATTTCGATGATCCGAATACCGATCTGCGGATCTGGCAGGTGGCGCAGACGTTTCCTTATTATGCGCCGCTTTACACGGAAACAAACGAAGTGGGTAAACTCTGCGTCGCTATCGGACGGGGTTACGACCGTGGCAATGCGGTCATTGTGACCGGAAAGACCAACGGGTGGCAGTGGGGAAGCACTCCCGGCGTTCAGCGCTGGGGGGAGAATATCATCTCACAGATTTACAACTCGCCGCCTCTTAATGGAGATCATCTCCTGGCCGTCTTTGATCGGAATGGAATAACCAACGAATGCATGTTGACCACTTATGATTCCAGCGGCGGGATGTTCATCGAAGATGGGACGACGTGGAAAATTGCGGGGATTCATCACGCCGTAAGCGATCCTTTTGTCAGTACCAACGGCGTTGATGGTTCCGGCTTTAACGCCGCCCTTGTGGACTACGGGGGACTTTACATTGGGGGCGACGGCAACTGGGCGCTGATTACGAACCAAATGGCGGACATCCCCGGCTACTTCATCAGCACTCGCGTCTCGGTGCGCACCTCGTGGATCAATAGCGTCATCAATCTTCAGCCCGGACCGGATATGCGCATCACCAACATTGCGCCCGCCGGCGTGGATATCCACATCAGCCTGTCCACCGGCTCGAATCGACTTTATCTCGTCCAGAAAACCAGTGATCTTGTGACCGGCTCGTGGACAACCGTCACCAACAATCTAGTCGGCAATGGCAGCATCGTCACCGCTATTGATCCCGGCGCCACGACACAACCCAAGCGCTTCTATCGCGTGCAACTACTGCAGTAGGCGGAACCAACCCAAGATGCTTGTCCAACGTTCCGCCGATTCGCACGCCTTTGTTCCCGACGAATGGATTAGAGCGGCAGCGAATGATGTCGCGGCGTCCTTTCTCCAGGGCGTTGTCGAAACTCTGGCGGTTCCCCGCCATTACGAAGTGCAACGAGAGAGCAACCGATTAACGGCCCATTGGATTGCCCACCAGTTGCGTTCGTATGGTTACGAAACGGAGTTGCAGGGTGAATATGCAAACATCGTTGCTGGCTCGCGGTGCGATCTCCACGCCGCTTGTATCCTCGTTGGTGCGCACTACGACAGCGTCCCAGGCACACCCGGCGCCGACGACAATGCCAGCGCGGTTGCGGCCCTATTAGCCTGCGCCAGGGCTCTTGCCGAGCATGCACCCGCGTGTCCCGTTTGCTTCGTTTCCTTCAACCGGGAAGAGGACGGACTGCTGGGTAGTGCCGACTTTGTGAGAACCATCGCGGCGGAAGGAAAAATATCTATTCGCGAGGCGCATGTCCTGGAGATGGTCGGCTACTGTGATCATCGCCCCGGTTCCCAAGCGATTCCGCCGGGCCTGCCCATCCAAATGCCGGACCGTGGTGATTTCCTGGGCATCCTCGCGCTCGAGGATTCCACTGCCATGGCGAGCACCGTCTTGCAAGTGGCCCGGACCTATTGGCCGGATTTTCCGGTGTTGAGTCTGAAAGTATATGCCGGGGTGGAGAAACTCCTCCCAGTTCTGCAACGAAGCGATCACGCTCCCTTTTGGGGCGCCGGCATCCCCGCCATCATGTGGACCGATACTGCGGAGTTCCGCAACAAGCACTACCATCAATCTACTGACACCCCGGACACCCTTGACTACGATTTCTTGCGGAGAGTCAGTCAGATTCTTATCGCAACTATTCTGACTTCCGTTCATAGTCAGCCGTAGGCCGCCCGTTGACGGGCACGCGATGAAAGATTCCAGCTCCGATCTTCTAGCACGAGAAACTCTCGGGCGTCTGGCTGTGGCGACCGGCCTTCAGGTTCCGGGCGGCAAGATTCGCCGCACTTCATCTCGCTTCTGCCTGGGGGTCGAGCACGGCGATTATAACGGCACGGAACTCTTCGGCGTGGGCACGGATCGCTTTCTCTGGTTGGCTTACCAGCCCAACGGCACCAACCGCGTGCGCCTGTACAGCGCCAATTTTCCCGACGACGGCCTTGTCGATTTCATACTCGGTGAAGTGCCTCCGTCGAAGTCGCCGGCTATTGCGGATACGTGGGCGCGATTCCCCTACGGCGTGGACTATGTCTTACGGCGGGAAGGATTCAAGTTGACCCACGGATTCGATGCCGTCCTTTACAGCAATATCCCCGGCGGGGGAATGTCGCGCTCAGCTTCCCTCTGCCTCAACCTGATCCTGACATTCCTGGAGGTGAACGGGATCAAGATGCCGGCCGAAATGAAGATCACCGACATGGCCCAGGCCGTCGAGAACGATTACGTCGGCTCGCCTTGCGGCAACCTCGACCAGGTCATGATTTACTTCGCCCGCGACGGCATGGGGACGCATTATGATCCAAAGACCCGTTCCATTCGCTACGTGCCGCTGGGCAGGCAGGCCATCGATTTTCGGATCGTCAGCCTCGACACCGGCACGGTTCGGCCCGGCTTGGAGAAATCAACCTACAAGATCCGTCGCGCCGAGTGTGAGGAACTCGTCGCTCTGGCGGGCGGGGACTTCGGGTTCGCTTGCCTCGCCGACATCCGGGACCAGGCTATCTACGATCGCGTGATCGTCCGATACGGCGAGTCCCATCCGCATCTCTGCGCTCGCCTCAAGTACATCTTCCACGCCCAGCAGCGCTTCGATAAGATGGTGGATGCATGGCAGTCGGGCGATGTCGAAACGGTTGGGGCGATCTTCCGCCAAGATGGAATCAGCTTGCGCGATGACTACCAGATCTCCGGTCCCGAATTGGAAACCATGTGCGACATCGCCCGTACGGTTCCCGGTGTCCTTGGCGAACGCATGCTCGGCGGCGGCGATAAGGGCGCGGCGGGCGCGCTGGTGCGCGCCGAAAGCGTCGCGGCGCTGAAGGCCGCGGTGGACGCCGGCTACCCGCGCCGCTACCCGGAGCTTGCGGACAAATATGCCGTCCATGCCTGCAAGATGGTGGCGGGCGTGAAAGTTATGGAAGGTCTGTGAGTCCCCGTTTATGAACCTGCAAACAAAGTCATTTGGCAAATTGGCGGACGGTGCGGAGGTGACGCTCTTTACCTTGAGCAACAGTAACGGCGTAAAGGCTTCGTTGATGAACTATGGGGCCACGCTGGTCGCGCTGGAGGCCCCCGACCGAAATGGCAGGCTCACCGATGTCACTCTCGGCTTTGACACGCTCGAAGGCTACGTCAAATTCAATACCCCGTACTTCGGCTGCATCGTCGGCCGCTGCGCCAACCGCATAGCGGGCGGGCGCTTCCATCTCGATGGAAAGGAGTATCGTCTCCCGACCAACGCGGGCAACGCTCATTTGCATGGTGGAGTGAAAGGTTTTGACAAGGTATTCTGGCGCGCGGAGGGCAAATCCCCGTCCGTCAAGTTCACTTACCAGAGTCCCGACGGCGAAGAAGGCTATCCCGGCAACGTGGCGGTCAGCGTCATCTACACACTGACCCAGAGCAACGAACTGCAGATCGAATATGCCGCGACGACGGACAAACCCACGCCCGTGAACCTGACCAATCACACCTATTTCAATCTCGCGGGCACGGGAACCATTCTGGATCACGAGTTGATGATCGCCTCAACGCAATATCTCCCAGCGAACGACGCGTTGGTCCCAACGGGCGAGATCCACCCTGTCAAAAGCACGCCGATGGACTTCACTACGTCCACTCCCATTGGCCGGCGGATTCATCAAGTCAAAGGCGATCCCATCGGTTATGACCACACTTACGTCCTGCATAAAGACGGCGCCAGGACCGGACTGGCCGCCCGCGTTTTTGAACCACAGTCAGGACGGGTGTTGGAGGTTCACACGACCGAACCCGGCGTCCAACTTTACACGGGTAACTTTCTTGATGGTACAATTTCTGGAAAGGGTGGCTGCGCTTACCAACAGCACACTGGATTCTGCCTGGAGACACAGCACTTTCCCGACTCGGTCAACCAACCAACATTTCCAACGGTGATCTTAAAACCAGGGCAGCAGTACCGCCAGATAACTACGTACCGTCTGGGTGTGCAGTAGCCGGTCCGTCACGCCGGGAATCATCGCGGCTTTGAACCGTAGTTGATCGCCATCGATCCCAGCCAGAATTCCTCGAAGCCACAATCGCAATAGCCTTGCGACGCCATTAATTCCTTGATCCCACGTTGCGCCGGGTAATTCTGCAACGACGTCAGGATGTATCCGTGCGTATCGGGATCGCCGCAGAACATCTGTCCCAAAATCGGCAATACGATCCGCAAATAGCCGAAGTACAAGGCGCGGAACGTCGGCGATTCCGGCTTCCCAAAATCCAGCGACACGAACTTTCCGCCCGGCCGCAGCACCCGGAGAATCTCTTGCAACCCCTGCTCGATGTCCGCCAGGTTCCGCAGTCCATACCCCACAGTGACGGCATCGAATGAATTGTCCGCGAAAGGCAACCGCAACGCGTCCGCTCGAATCCATGAAATCTCGGAATGTCCGCGCGCCGCGGCCACGCGCAACATTTCCTCGGTGAAATCGACGCCGACCACCCGCGCCCGAAAACGCAACGCGATGTCGCCCGTTCCGCAGCAGAGATCCAGCACATCGCACGGCTCGCCCGCCAACTCGACCAGCCGCTGCTTCCACCGCCGGTGCAAGCCCAGGCTCATGATGTCATTGAGCAGGTCGTAGCGCCGCGCAATGGTGGCGAACAATTCGCGCACTTTCTCGGCGCGGTGCTCGTCGGCCTGGTAGAATTTACTTTCCACGCCGCGAGAGCCTAGCGTAGAAGAACGCCATGAGTCACGACCGAATCGACAAGGCCCTTGAACTGTGGCAGCGATTTCCCGACAACGATCTCTCCCGCTTCAACCTGGCGCACGCGTACGTCGATGCGAACGACTACGCCTCCGCTGTCGAGCACCTCCGCGCGCTCTGTGTGAAGAAACCGGAATGGATGGTCGCGCATATTCAACTCGGCAAATCGTTGATTGCCCTCGGTCATTCGGAAGAAGCCAGACCGATTCTGGAACACGCTCTGGAACTCGCCATCGGGCAACACCACGACAGCCCGCGTGAAGAACTGACCGAACTGCTGAAGACCTTGTAGAGGCCGGCTATAATTCAGCCGACGGCGGACCTTGCGGGGGTTTGACGTGGGTGACGTTGAATCGTCGCTCCAGAACCAGCGCGTCATCGCAGTAGAACTCGATGGAGTATGTGCCGGGCTCCGGAAAGACGAGACCGACCAGGTTGAAATTTAACTCGACGACCACGTGAATATCGGAAAACTCGATATTGCCCTTGACCTCAGCCACGACGTGGTTGCTCTCGTCATGGACGATCCGTAATCGTGCGGAGCATTGTCCCCGGCCCTCGGTGAGCGATACGAACACGCAGACTTGTGGGTGGCGGCAAGGGAAATTCTGCGTCCCGATCTGGTTGAAGATCCCGATCAGGGATTTCTTACCGGTGAGCTTGTCCTCGATGATCTGGTCACAAACCACGATGGCCAGACCGCTCGGTATCGGCTGGTCACTCATCAGCGGGAAATATCCTTTTGACTCAAGACCCGGTAGCCCGCTTTCATCAGAACATCGCGGGCAAACTCGGGGTCTTCGCAAGACAAGGCAAGCAGCGCCTTATCGTGCGGCCGGATCATCAGGGAGTAGGTATACTGGATATTGACCTCGGCCGCGACCAGGCTCCGCAATACCGTATCGAGTTTTTCCGGCCCGCGCGGCATCTCGACGACCACGAGGTTCGATTCACTAACGGGAATGTTCGCCTTCCCCAGGGCGTCGTGACAATGCTCCGGATCGTCCACCACAATGCGCACGACAGACGCGTCAGCGGTGTCCACGACCGAGATCCCGCAAACATGGACATTCGTATCGCTCAAGGTGCGGGTGAGATTGAGCAGGGCGCCGACCTTGTTCTCGAGAAAAACTGAGAATTGTCTTACCAGGGGTTGCTGTACTCTCTCGCGAACCTTGGATTCCGATTTCGCCATAGTGTCCTCCTCGCCAGTTTCATCCTAACCTAGCGCTCGACGGCGCGAAAGCAAATCTTCGCCGCCTAGATGCTCCAGTCCGTGTCGATGTACTGCAGCTTCAGAAAGTCAATGATGTGGGCCACGCACTCCGCCGGTGTCTGCTTGTCTGTGTGGACCACCAATTCGGGACGGTCTGGCGGCTCGTACGGCGCGGAGACGCCGGTGAAGTTGGCAATCTCACCCGCGCGCGCCTTCTTATAGAGACCCTTCGGATCGCGCTGTTCGCAAACTTCGAGCGGCGCGTTGACATACACTTCCACGAACTCGCCCTCGTTGACCAGCGAACGCGCGAGCCGGCGGTCGTCGCGGTACGGCGAGATAAAAGCCGTGATCACCATCACACCCGCGTCCATGAGCAGCCGCGCGACCTCCGCCACCCGCCGGATGTTCTCGGTGCGGTCTTCGGGCGAAAATCCGAGATTGGCGCTGAGACCGTGGCGGATGTTGTCGCCGTCGAGAATATACGTGTGTAAGCCCATCGCGAACAGTTCGCGCTCCAATTCCGTGGCCACGGTCGATTTACCGGCGCCGGACAACCCGGTGAGCCAGAGGATGGCGCCTTTGTGTCGATTGCGCTGTTCGCGTATCTCCCGCGTTATCTTGCCGGCCGACCAAAAAATGTTCTGGCTCTTCACTCCCGACAATACCTGACGTCGGTCGGGATATTCGCCTTTCGAAATAACTCCACCACCACACACCTGGAAACGATCGATGAATACGAAACGGCCAGTGTTGACGATCCGATCCGCGTTATCGAACGCGATGGGCGTCTTGGTGCGAATCGTGACCTCGGCCACGTCGTTGCGCGCCACGTACGGCCGCGATTTCGTGTCGATTTCTTCCAGTGTCGAGGCATCGATCAGCTTTTCAATCGATTGGATCTGGCACTCCACTTCTTCGGTGGTCAACTTCAGCTTGATCTTGCGTCCGACTTCGAGGTTCTGACGTCCAAGCCAGAAAAACTTCGCATTGAACACATCCTCCTCGATGGGCGCATCCTGCTCACCGGATCCAATCTGGCCACGCTCAACGAAGATCTGCTCCGTCAGCGTGATGCCGATGGACTCACCTGCCGTCGCGACCTCGCGAGAACCGTGCGGCCAGTTCTCAATCGACTTGACCGTGCTGACCTTGTTTCGCGGCGAGAAGAGAATTTTGTCACCCACGCGAAGTATACCGGATTCGACGCGGCCGGCGAGAATGCGGCGTTGATCAAACCGATAAACGTCCTGAATCGGGAAGCGCAGCGGCAAATTGTGAGGTGGTTCCGCAGTTTGAAATCGATCGAGTGCTTCCAAGACGGTCGGGCCGCTATACCACGGCATGTTCGTAGATTTGTTGGCAACGTTGTCGCCCTTGGCTGCGGCAATCGGAATGAAAAGTTTCGGTTCAACACCAAATTGCTTCAGGAAGGCGCGATACTCATCCTCAATCGACTTGAACACCTTATCGCTGTAGCCCTTCAGATCCATCTTGTTCACCAGAACCGCAATCTGGCGAATCCCGAGCAGCGAGAGGAGGAACCCGTGACGGCGCGATTGCTCCTGCACGCCTTCGCTCGCATCGATCAGCAGCAGCGCGGCCTCGGCGCTCGCGGCTCCCGTGACCATGTTCTTGAGGAACTCCTTATGGCCGGGCGCATCGATAATCACGTATTGGCGTTGCTTCGTGCGAAACCAAATCTGCGCGGTGTCGATAGTGATGTTCTGATCGCGTTCCGCCTGCAGGCCGTCCATCAGGAATGCCCACTCGAATGGCATCCCGCGTCGTTCGCAAGCGGTCTTGATCTTCTCGTACTTGCCTTCCGGCAGCGAGCCGGTGTCGTAAAACAAGCGCCCCACCAGCGTGGACTTGCCATGGTCCACGTGCCCGACGATGACGATCTTCAACTGCTCTGATTGAAGCGTATTCGTGCTCATCGCTTACATGTACCCGTCACGGCGAAGTTTCTCGAAAGCGTCTTCGCTTTCCTGGTCCTGGGCGCGGACGCTGCGTTCGCTGCGTTTGGTTGTCCGCAATTCTTCGCGAATCTTTTCGTAGGTGTCGGCGTCCGAATCGATCGTGAACGTGCAAGGGACGCAACCGAGACTGCGATAGCGTTTCCCGTTCTTGGCGAAGTACAGCGATACGTTCGGAATCTGCTCGCGCTCGGCGTACTCCCAGATGTTCATCTCCGTCCAGTGCAGGAGCGGATGGACGCGCAGATGTGTACCGCCCGCCAGGTCCGTGTTGAACTGGTCCCACAGCTCGGGCGGCTGGTCCTCGACATTCCATTCCATGTTCTTGTCGCGCGGCGAGAAATAGCGTTCTTTCGCGCGGGTCGGGTCCTCATCACGGCGCACGCCCACAATGAGCCCGCCGTATTTCTCACGATCGACAATCTTCTTGAGGTTCTCCTTCAACAACGCCGAGCAGCAATTGACGCGGCCACGCGTGTGATTCATCCCCTGCGCGAGCGCCTCCTCATTGCGGGCGATGACCAGGTTCAGTTTCCACTCCTTCGTCAATCGGTCGCGTAACTCGACGAGTTCCGGCATGTCAAAAGTCGTTTCCATAAACACGCACGGAAATGGGACGTGCCCGAAAAACGCCTTGCGCGCGAGCCACATGATGGTCTGCGAGTCCTTACCCACGCTCCATAGCATCGCAAGCCGGTCGATCTTATTGAACGCCTCGCGAATGATGAAAATGCTTTGGTTCTCCAATTTGTCGAGATGGTCCATATTTGAAAACTCCCGCGCGACGCCGTCAGATGTTCGCGGCGAAGGTGTGGAGTCCGCACTCCTTCTTATCGGAACCGGCCCAGCGACCGGCGCGTTCGCCTTCCCCGTCTTTCACGGCGCGCGTGCAGCAGTCCGGCGAGCAACCGATGCTCGGGTAGCCCTGGTCGTGGAGCGGATTGTAGTGCAGTTGGTGGCTGACAATGTACCACCAGACCTCTTCCTTGCTCCAAGCGGCCAGCGGGTTGATTTTAATGTAACGATGGCCCTCAGCCGTTTCTTGTAATTGCAGTATTCTTGCGCCCTGACGGGTCTCGCCCTGCGAGCGCCGCAGGCCGGCAACGAGCGCGTCGAGTTGCGGCAGTTTCTGCTGGAGCGGAAGCACTTTGCGCATATAGCAGCATTGGTCGGGTTTGCGCCGGTAAAGTTCGGGGCCATACTTCTCGGCCTGCTGTTCGGGCGTCAGCTCCGGGTGCAGCCGTTCAATGGCGACGCCGTATTCCTGCTCAACCTGGCGGATCAGTTCGACGGTTTCCTTGAAGAAGAATCCCGTGTCGATGGTAAAGATCGGCAGACGCGGCGTTACTTTGCGCATCGCAATGTCGATCACGACCAGGCCTTCAGGGCCAAACGCGGAAGAAATGGCGACGCGCGAACCGAAGTTGTCCGCGGCCCATTGCAGTATGTCCTGCGGCGTTCGCCGCTCGAACTCCGCCGCCAGACGATGGATCTCTTCCGATGTGAACTTCACGTTCGTTCTTTACCCTTCAATCACGTTGATCTCGACGGGCTCAACCTTGATACCGAGGCCTTCCAGCCATTTGATGGCCTTCTTGATCTCGGTGCGTTCGCCCACCAATTCCAGCGAAACGATGCCGACTTCCTCCGTCACACTGGCCTGGCGAATGTTGGTCACGACCTTGAACTTGTGGCCCAACTCATATATCGCCGGCCGCTGGATGGCCTTCTTCGGATAGGTCAGCCAGAGGCGCTTGATCTCGTTCGCCGACTTCGCTGCTTTCGTTGTTTTTGCCATGTTGTCCTTGGTACCAACGCTGTGTTTAACCACCCGCGATAGCTGGAATCACGGAAATCTCGTCCCCGTCCTTCACCGGCGTGCCCTTGCCCTGCGCAAAGCGAATGTCCTCGTCGTTCAGGTATACGTTAACGAAGCGCCGCAATTCGCCCCGCTCATCACAAATCCGCTCCTTCAAGCCCGGATACTCCTTCTCCAAGCTGTCGATGATGTCCTGAATCGTCGCGCCGCTGGCTTGTACAATGTCCTTGTCCTTCGTTAGTTTCCGCAATGGTGTCGGAATCCGCACATTTACTGGCATAATCGTTTCTCCTTCTTCATCTCAATCCTTCCTGTCGAGCAGGGCCAAAAACTCGCGCAGATGCGGCCCGATAACTCGCGCCTCGCCGCACTTGTTGGCCACTGCTTCCTGCGTCTTCAACCCATGACCCGTGATGCACAACACAAGCGATTCGTTCGACTTGATCCGGCCGTCCTCCACGAGGCGCTTGGTCGCCGCAACCGTTACGCCGCCGGCTGTTTCGGCAAAAATTCCCTCGGTCTCGGCCAGCAGCCGGATCCCCGCCACCACTTCCGTGTCGTCCGGGTTTTCCGCCCAGCCGCCGGTCTGCCGCATGGTCTGGATCGAGTAAAACCCGTCCGCCGGGTTGCCGATGGCCAGCGACTTGACGATCGTCTGCGGCTTGCTCACCGGCTTGATGATGTCCGCGCCAATCTTCATGGCGTTCACGATGGGCGCGCAACCTTCGGCCTGAGCGCCGTGAATGCGACATTCCCGCTCGTCCACCAGGCCGAGTTTCACGAATTCCTTGAACGATTTATGAATCTTCGTGATGAGGGAGCCGCCCGCCATCGGAACCACCACGTGATCCGGCAATCTCCATCCCAGTTGCTCGACGATCTCGTAGCCCAGCGATTTCGAGCCTTCCGCGTAGTAGGGACGGATATTTACATTCACAAACGCCCAGCCGTACTTGCCAGCGATTTCGCTGCAGAGGCGATTCACTGCGTCGTATGTGCCGCGGATGCCGATGACATTCGTTCCGTACACCAGCGAGCCGAGAACTTTCCCCGTTTCCAGGTCGGCCGGGATGAAGACGTAACTCTTCAGCCCGCCACTCGCCGCGTTGGCCGCAACGGAATTTGCGAGATTACCAGTCGACGCGCAGGCGACAATTTCGAAACCCAATTCCCGTGCGCGCGACAAGGCCACACTGACCACGCGGTCCTTGAAGGACAATGTCGGGTAGTTGACCGTGTCATTCTTCACCCAGACCTCGCGCAGGCCCAGCCGCTTCGCCAGGCGATCCGCCTTGACGAGCGGGGTGAAACCGACCTGGAAGCCGATGGTCGGCTCGCCTTCGATCGGCAACAACTCGCGATACCGCCACATATTCGTGGGCCGCGACTGGATTTTGTCCCGTGTCAGCACGGTCTTGATCAAGTCGTAGTCGTAATCGACTTCCAGCGGGCCGAAACAGAATTCGCAGACATGCAGCGCTTCTTTCGGGTAATGACGCCCGCACTCGCGACACTTTAGACTGGTGAAGAATCCATGTTTTACCTTCATCTACCCTCTCGCTTTCTTCACCAAGCGGCGGCTGCCATTGCACCGGGGCAAAAACCAGCCCCTTCAGCGTCCCCAAGCCGTGGGTCGACGATGAAGAGGCATCAAGACGACTCGATTCTCCCCTCATCTTCCCCCGTTCCCGACTTGCGTCGGGTCTCGGAGCTGGAATTGGCACCTTGTCTTCAACCACTAACTGCTTGGCTGAACGGTTGCCGCGGTTTCTACGGGCCAGTCCCTCGACCGCTCTTGATGAGTTGTTTCCTGAAGCTTTTCAGGGAACGCGAGGAACTATATCAAAGAACAAAAGGCTGTCAACGGCTTAGATTCTAGATGTAATACATCTCTGGTCGGCTCTTGGCCTCCGCGCAAATCTCCTCAAAATTGACGTCGTCCGCTGCTTGTTCGGCGGCCTGCTTGATCCGCCGCCAGGCACGCTTAATCTCTTCCGGGCAACGCGCCTCCAGGAGTAACGGCATCTCCAGCACGTCGCCCTGTACGGCCCGCAAAACATCGCCTACGGTGATCTCCCGAGGGGTCTTAGCCAGGGCATATCCACCAGCCTTTCCCCGTCGGCTCTGGATGAGACCCTTACTCTTTAACTCGATCAGAATCTGCACGAGATAGTTCGCCGGAATTGCTTCTCGGTGTGCAATTTCCTCAATTCGCAGCGGGCGCGTGTTCGGATGATGGAGAGCCAAAGCCTCCACCGCCCGACACGCATAATCACTTTTTACTGACGCCTTCATTGAATCATTAGTATCTTGCCAAAGATGCTATATTTTAGCATGATAATATCAACTGTCAACCTACTATTTTTGAACGCAGTCAATTTGCTAGAACATTCACGCTCATCGTTAGTTATACACGAAAAAAAAGTAATGATTCTGGTTGCAGATCAAGCCAGGTGTCGGTACTATTTTTGCATTGGTTGGAGGAGGGGAAATTTAAATGTCCAGTAAGCTCTTGGAGAAGAAACGCATAGTGGAAAAGTCACTTTCAAAAGAACCAGATCGTCCAGTGGAAGCCCTCGGTGCTGGCGATTATACCGCCGATAAGATTCAAAAACTCGAGGGCGTGGAGGCCGTCCGCAAGCGCCCTGCGATGTATATCGGTGACACCGGCGAGCGCGGTCTGCACCACCTGGTTTATGAGGTCATCGACAACTCGATCGATGAGGCGCTCGCAGGTTTCTGCAACCACATCGAGACCACTATCCATGTCGACAACTCGATCACCGTCGTTGACGATGGCCGCGGTATTCCCGTGGATATGCACAAGACGGAGAAAAAGCCTGCCGTCGAGGTAGTGCTGACCGTCCTGCACGCGGGCGGCAAATTCGACAAGAAATCCTATACGGTTTCCGGTGGTTTGCACGGCGTAGGCGTGACCTGCGTTAACGCGCTCAGTGAATGGCTTGAGGTTGAGGTGAAGCGCGACAGCAAGGTCCATCACATGCGTTTCAAGCGCGGCAAGACGGCGTCCAAGCTCGAAGTGATTGGCAAGGCGAAGGGCACGGGCACAAAGATTACGTTCAAAGCCGACAATGAAATCTTCCCGGTCATCGAATACAAGTACGACATTTTGGCGAACCGCTTGCGGGAGCTGGCGTTCCTCAATCGCGGCATCGAGATTACCCTCACGGATGAGCGCAACAATAAGAAGGATATCTTCAAGTTCAACGGCGGCATCGAAGAATTCATCAAGCACATCAACCGCACCAAAGAACCGCTCCATCCGAAGGTCATTTATGTTTCAAAGGAGAAGGACGGCATCGCCGCCGAGGTCGCAATCCAATACAACGAGGGCTACAACGAATCCGTCTACGCCTACGCGAACAACATCAACACCACCGAGGGCGGCACGCACCTGAGTGGTTTCCGCTCGGCGCTGACCAAAGCCGTCAATCAATATGCCAAGTCCAACAGCCTGTTGAAGGAGAAGGATCCGACCCTCAGCGGTGAGGATTTGCGCGAAGGTCTGACGGCGGTCATCAGTGTGAAGGTCCCGAATCCGCAGTTCGAAGGCCAGACCAAGACCAAACTCGGCAATGGCGAGGTGGAAGGCATCGTTTCGTCGATCGTTTACGAAGGCCTGATGACGTTTCTGGAGCAGAATCCGCCGATCGGTCGTCGCATCGTGGACAAATCCCTTACCGCGGCACGCGCACGCGAAGCGGCCCGCAAGGCGCGCGAAGCCGTTCGGAAGGGCGCGTTCGCCGGCGGCGGACTGCCGGGTAAACTGGCGGATTGTTCCGAGCGCAATCCCGAATTCTGCGAACTGTATATCGTCGAGGGCGACAGCGCTGGCGGCTCAGCCAAACAGGGCCGCAACCGCCAATTCCAGGCAGTTCTGCCGATTCGCGGCAAGCTGCTCAATGTCGAGAAGGCGCGGCTGGATCAGATTCTTAACAACACCGAAATTCGCACGATGATCACCGCCATCGGCACGGGCTTCGGCACCGGCGAGGGCGAAGGAGCGTTTGACATCAACCGACTGCGTTATCACCGGATCGTCATCATGACGGATGCCGACGTGGACGGCTCGCACATTCGCACGCTGCTGCTGACGTTCTTTTACCGTCAGATGCCGGAACTCATCAAGGGCGGCTACATTTACATCGCCCAACCGCCGCTCTACAAAGTCAAACGCAAGAAGCGCGAAGAGTACGTCGAGAACGACGACCAGATGAGCGGGATCCTGATCGAACTCGGTTCTGAGGAGGCTTCCTTGTTCCGCCTCAAGGACAAGAAGGAGTTTTCCGGCCAACCACTGGTCTCGGTTCTCGAATCGCTCCAGGAACTGGAGAAGCTCGTCGACACGATCGAGCGACGCGGCATCAAGTTCGAGGAGTACCTTGCCGCACGCGATGAAAAGTCGGGCGAGTTGCCGTCTTACGCGGTCCGCATCAAAGAAAACGGGGTCGTCCACTTCGAGTTTGCCCGCACGGACAAGGAATGGGCCAAGCTTTGCAACAAACATGGCATCAGCCCGGACGAAGAGGTTGTGGCAGAACTCAAGAATGGGGACGTCGCGAAAGCAGCGGTTGCGAAGTCGCTCCAGCTTTCCGAGTCCAACAGCATCCAGTCCACGATCGAAGCACTTGAGAAGAAGGGTTTCGATCTCGAGCACTACGCCGCTCAGGAAAAGCCGCTCTTTGAGCTGGTCGAGGGCAGCGCAGCCGCCGCCGAGCCCCCGGAGGTCGAGGTTCCCGCGGAGCCGCAAGGCAAAGTTTCCGCGAAAGCGGGGGCGAAGGCCGAGGTGAAAAAGCCCAAGCTGAAGGTCGAAGAGCGTCGATCCGACATTCACTCCATTCCGCAAATTCTGGAACAGATCAAGGAGATTGGCAAACGCGGTCTCACGATTCAGCGCTATAAAGGCTTGGGTGAAATGAATCCCGAACAACTTTGGGAGACGACCATGGACCCGGAGCGCCGCAAGATGCTCAAGGTGGAGTTGATGGATGTAGCTGCCACGGACGAGATGTTCACCATCCTGATGGGCGATGAGGTCGCGCCGCGCCGCCAATTCATCGAGGACAACGCCCTGAACGTCCGCAACCTCGATATTTAAAATTCACGCCGTGACGCCAGAGGCCCAAGACTTGATTGATTTACGGCTCACACAAGCCAACGAGAGTCTAAGAGAGGCGCGTTTGCTTATCGATCAAGAGATGTGTCGCGGCACGATGGACCGTGTGTACTTCTCAATGTTCTATTGCGCATGCGCACTCCTCGCGACGAAGGAGTTCGGCCCATCGCGCGACGGCAATGTCGCCGCGAAGTTCCACCGTGAGTTCGTGAAGTCGGGTTTGATCCCGCAAGAGTTTGGCGAGCGATTCAAGCGCGCGACACAATTGCACCAGGACGCCGACCTCGGCGCCAATCCGCCGCCGGGCTGTGATCGGCTGAAAGAATTGATGGCCGACGCCGAGAGTTTTCTAACAACAACGAAGCTGTTTTTGGGGAAACAGTAGGATTTAATTATGTACGCTCAAAACGAGAAGGTTACACCGGTCAATATCAGCGAACAGATGCAGCAGGCCTACATCGATTACTCGATGTCGGTCATCGTCGGGCGCGCCCTGCCGGACGCACGCGACGGCTTGAAACCGTCCAATCGCCGCGTGCTCTACGCGATGCGCCAAATCGGATTGCTGCATAACCGCTCCTACTCCAAGTGCGCCAAGGTCGTCGGTGAAGTACTCGGCAAGTACCATCCGCACGGTGACGCCAGCGTCTACGACACGCTCGTCCGCATGGCTCAGGATTTTGCGATGCGCTATCCGCTCGTAGACGGCCAGGGTAACTTCGGCTCGATCGACGGTGATCCCGCGGCGGCCTACCGCTATACGGAATGCCGCCTCAAGGAGATCGCAGAAGAATTGCTCGCCGATCTCGATAAGGACACGGTCAATTTTCAACCCAATTTTGACGAGAAGGAAGTGGAGCCAGTCGTCCTGCCCGCGCGCATCCCCAATCTTCTGATCAACGGCAGCACGGGCATTGCGGTCGGCATGGCCACGAACATTCCGCCGCACAATCTCACCGAAATCGTTGACGCCTGCTGCGCGCTGATCGATGAGCCGGAACTGGAACTCGAGAAAGTCGCCAAATTCGTCAAGGGCGCCGATTTCCCAACGGGTGGTCTCATCTGTGGCAAGCAGGGCATCAAGGATTATCTGATGACCGGCCGTGGCAGCCTTAAGATTCGTGGCCGCATTGGCATCGAAGAGGTCAAGGGTGGCAAGGAGCGCCTTATCATTTCCGAGATTCCGTACAACGTCAACAAAGCCTCACTCATCGAGCGTACCGCGCAACTTGTCAACGAAAAGAAGCTCGATGGTATCAGCGATATTCGCGACGAATCCAATAAAGATGGCATCCGTGTCGTCATCGAACTAAAGCGCGACGCCATTCCGAAGGTTGTGATCAATAACCTCTTCAAGCACACGCAGCTCGAAGACAGCTTCGGCGTCATTATGCTCGCGATCGACCACGGTCGGCCGCGCATAATGAATATCAAACAGATGATTGAGTGCTACATCGCGCATCGCCGCGAAGTTATCACTCGCCGCACGAAGTTCGAGTTGCAGAAAGCCGAGGAGCGCGCCCATATCCTCGAAGGCTTCCGCATAGCGCTCGACAACATCGATGCTGTCGTCAAGATCATCCGCAACGCTGACGACCGCGAGGATGCGAAGAAGAAGTTGATGGAGAAGTTCAAACTGTCCGAGGTCCAGTGCAACGCGATCCTCGAGATGCGACTCTATCAGCTCACCGGTCTCGAACGCGACAAAATCGAGGAAGAGTACCTCGAGATCATTAAGCGCATCGAATACCTGAAGAGCCTGCTGGCTAGCGAGAAGAAGCTTATGGCCGTCGTGAAGACCGAGTTGCTCGAGGTCAAAGAGAAGTATGGCGACACGCGCCGCACCGATATCGTGGCTGACGAAGGTGAGATCAATATCGAAGACCTTATTGTCAATGAAGCCTGCATCGTCACGATCTCGCACCAGGGCTACATCAAGCGCACCGCCGTCAGCGCCTACCGCTCGCAACGCCGCGGTGGCAAGGGGGTCATGGGCATGGAACAACGCGAAGAGGACTTCATCGAGCACCTCTTCACCTGCTCCACTCACGATTACATCATGTTCTTCACCGAGGAAGGACGTGTGTACGTGGAAAAAGTTTACGAATTACCGGAAATGGGCCGCGCCGCAAAGGGCAAGAGCCTGGCGAACTTCCTCCAGCTTCGTCCCGAGGAAAAAGTTTCCGCGCTCATCCGCGTCAAGGAGTTTACCGACAAACAGTATCTCTTCATGGCGACCAAGGTCGGTATCGTGAAGAAGACCAACCTGGGCGAATACGCCAACCCGCGAAAAGGCGGAGTCATCGGCATCAAAATCGAGCAGGGCGACCGCCTTATCGGCGTGAAACTTACGAACGGCAACAATGAAATCGTGCTCGTTACCAAGGACGGCATGAGCATCCGGTTCCACGAAGAAGAAGCGCGCGACATGGGACGCGCCTCCATCGGCAACTGGGGAATCCGCCCGGACAAGGGCGATTACGTCATCGGAGTTGAAATCATTGATACCAATGCCACGCTCCTCGTCGCCGGTGAACACGGTATCGGCAAGCGCACTCCCTTTGACGAATATCGCACTCAGTCTCGTGGCGGCAAAGGCATCATCACCATGAAGACCACCGACAAGGTCGGCAGTGTCGTCGGCGCCCTCAGCGTCACCGACACGGATGAGATCATGCTCTCCACCTCCCAGGGCCAGACCGTCCGCACCAGTTGCAAGGACATCCGTGTCGCGGGAAGAAATACCCAGGGCGTCAAACTCATCGACCTCAATGAAGGCGACAAACTGGTGGCCATCGCCCGCGTTATCAGCGAACAGCAGGAGCAAGAAGCAGAAACGGCGGAAGCCGACAAAAGCGAGAAGAAGACGTAGAGGCGTGGTCCATACTCTCGACTACTTCTGACCGTCAAGGTTTCGCGTACGGCTCTCACTTCCCTGCGTATTTCCTTCTTCAAGGTTGGCTCCAACACCACTCGCAACATCCACATTTCTGCGAAATGCGCAATCCCTCGTGTGGCGGGCGCATTTGGTTGAGTTTGCCTGGCCTGCTCCACCCTTCACATGTGAGGTTCAGGGTCGTTCGCGTTATGCTGCACATGCACAACCTCGCCACCACGTTTCGCGACAATAATCACTTCACACGAAAGTAGACATCATGCCGGGACGGCAGGGGAGCACAAAACATCGTGATGAAGTTCGAGCATGTAAAGTCGACCGCGCGATTCTCTGCAGCTTCCGCAAGAAACTCCGTCAAAAAAATTTACAGTTTACGTTTCTTTGTGCTGGTGTAATTGTGCGCGCAGGTTCATGGTAGCACGCAATAGCTCTTCTCGGAGCGGAATGGGGGTGAGGTGGAATGGCAGCGAAGAAAAAAGGCAAGAAGAAGGGTGGCAAGAAGAAGAAGTAACGTTGGTTCCACATTTGCGGGCTTCACTGGTGGCGTCGAAACTTGGCGTCACCGGTGATGCCCGCAAGACCACCTCTCCCTCCGAAGAATTTCGTCCCCCCGCTCACTCTCCTTCGCACTCTGAACCGCCGCAGTGACGCAAACCTCCCAGCGGAAATCAAACCAGAGCCTCTGAATTCTGGTAATATCCGCGTATGTCATTGTTCTTGTTTTGGCTCGCCGCGATGACGCTCCTACTCGTGCTGGCAACAGCCGTCGAGTTTGCCATCGGCAACCGCTCGTTGTCTCGGCTGGGGAATATCACGCCATTTCAAGGCCCCGGTGGACCGAAGGTTTCGGTGATCATCGCGGCGCGCAATGAAGCGCGCAAGATCGAGGCGGCGCTGCGATCCATCCTTGCGCAGGATTACCCGAACCTCGAGTTTGTTGTCGTCGATGACCGCTCGACAGACGATACCGGAATTATTCTCGATCGCCTCGCGGAAATGGACACGCGTGTGCGTGTCGTCCACATCACAGAGTTGCCCAAAGGTTGGCTCGGCAAGAATTACGCCCTGCATTCCGGTGCGGAACGGGCCACGAGTGAACTGCTGCTCTTCACGGATGCCGATGTGGTGATGGAGCGTTCGGTAATCAGCCGGGCTGTCGCCTATCTGCATCACAATGAAATCGACCACCTTGCCATCACCCCGCAGCTCCAGATGCCGGGCACATTGCTTTGCATGTTCGGCGGCGCGTTTGCCTTGTTCTTCGGCTTGTACGCCAAACCATGGAAAGCGCGTGACCCGAAAAGTCCGCGGCATATCGGCATCGGCGCTTTTAACCTCGTGCGCGCCGAAGCGTACCGCGCCATCGGCGGCCATCGGGCGATTGCGATGCGGCCGGACGACGACATGAAACTCGGCAAGCTGCTCAAGAAGCACGGTTTTCACCAGGACCTCGTACTTAGCGGCGGGCTCATCACGGTTGAATGGTATGGTTCGCTGGGTGAATTGGTTCGTGGCCTGGAAAAGAACGCGTTCGCAGGCGTCGAGTACAGCCTCGCCGTCGTCGTGGCTTCCAGCATCGCCCAACTGGTCGTGTTTGTCTGGCCCCTCGTCGCGCTGATACTCACGCATGGCGCGACCTGGTGGCTGAACGTCGCCATCGTCAGCTCCCTCGCTGTGCTGTATATGGACAACGCGCATTGTCACGGGGCAAAACGCTGGCATTGCGTGGGCTTCCCTGTTACGGCAATATTGTTCCAGTACATTATCTGGCGAGCCACGCTGAAAACGCTGGTGAACAATGGCATCGACTGGCGCGGCACGCATTATTCCTTACCGGAACTTAAGGCCAACAAAATATGAGCACCAAGGCCGACTTCAAATCGATCGGACGCGAGGAACTGGGCCAGCGCCTCCGCGATCTTGACGAGCCGGCGTATCGCGCCGATCAGATTCTGCAATGGGTGTACGACAAACAGGCGGAGTCGTTCGCGGGGATGAGCAATCTGTCCGCTCCCCTGCGAAAAAAACTGGCTGACAGCTTTACCTTGGATGCCGTCCACGCGCTCAAGACACGAAATGCCACGGACACGACGGAAAAGTTCCTCTTTCAACTCCGCGACCACTCGCTCATTGAGACCGTCCTGATTCCCGCTACGCCCGGGCTGACTAGCAGCAGCGACCGCCGCACTGTCTGCGTCTCCACACAGGTCGGCTGCGCCTACGGCTGCAAGTTCTGCGCGAGCGGTCTCGATGGCATCAAGCGCAACCTCACCGCCGCCGAGATCGTGGACCAGGTCTTGCAGGTCCAAAAACTCAGCGGCGAGAAGGTCAATAACATCGTCGTCATGGGCATGGGCGAACCGCTGGCCAATTACGAAAACCTGATGCGCGCGTTGCGGATCATCAACGCGCCGTGGGGTCTCGGCATCGGCGCGCGAAAAATCACGGTGTCCACAGTCGGTCTCGTGCCGCAGATCAAACAACTCGCCGACGAACCGATGCAAATTCGGCTCGCCGTCTCGCTGCACGGCGCGACCGACGAGGTCCGCGAGAAGATCATGCCCGTGAACAAGAAGTACCCACTGAAGGAACTCCTCGACGCCTGCGACTACTACGTGAATACGAAGAAGCGCATGATGACCTTCGAGTACATTCTCATCGAAGGCGTAAACGATTCGCTGGAACAGGCGCACAAACTCGGCGCCGCCGCCCGTCGCCTGCGCGCCAAGGTCAACCTCATCCCCTGCAATCCCGTCGAGGGGCTCCTCTTGAAACGCCCCGACCGCGACCGCTGCAAGATGTTCCAGCACACGCTGCAGACCCACGGCATCACCAGCACCCTGCGCCTGGAAAAAGGCACCGACATCAACGCCGCCTGCGGCCAGTTGCGCCTGCAGCATGAGACGGGCGCCAAAGCCGCTCCCAAAGACGAACACCACGGTTAGCGGACCGATCCTGCGGATTCTGTTGCCCTCATGTAACCTTCCCCACCCCCGTCGCGTCTTGTATTGGTGAAAGAGGTACAAAAGAATGAAGACACATACCAAAGTATTGATCGCAGCGGGCGCCGTCATGGTCTTGACCGTAGGCGGCTTCTTCGCGTTCCTCGCACACGCGGACACCACCAACGACGTCGGTTTCAGCAAGGGCCGTTTCGCGCTGAGACTGAAGCAACTCGGCGTGACTGCCGACCAGAAAGCGGAAGTGAAGACCATCCTCCGCAAATACCAGCCGACCGTCGGGCCGCTCATTAAAGAGGTCGTGACCGAACGGCGCGCCTTGCGTGACACGATCCACGCGGAAACCATCGACGAGACCGCCATCCGCACGCAGGCCGCGAAAGTCGCCTCACTGGAGTCCGACCTGGCGGTGCAGCGCGCCCATGTCTCGCACGACATCCGCGCCGTGCTCACACCCGACCAATTGCAGAAGGTCAAGGAAATGGAAATCGATGTTGACACACGCATTGATGGATTCCTTCATCGAGTTGCCAACCGCATCGCGGCAGACTAATAATGTCCGCGCGATGAGCGCCGCCATCGATGAAACGACGGACGAACGCCTCATTCAGTCCACCCTCGCGGGCGACGATGAGGCGTTCGCGGAGTTGGTGCGACGCCACAAGCGCAAGGTGTTCGGCATTGCCGCCCGCTTTGCGCGCAACGACCACGAACTCGATGATATTTGCCAGGAGATCTTCGTGAAGGCGTATCAGAAGTTGAAGAGCTTCCGCGCCGAGGCGCCGTTCGAGCACTGGGTGTCGCGCATCGCCGTGCACTCCTGTTATGATTTCCTGCGCCAGACCCGGCGCGACCGGGAAAACGTGCCGCTGGACGGGATCGAGATCGGGGTGCGGGATAACGTCAATGCCCGGGACGCGACTGAGGTTCTGCAATGGGCGATGGCCCGGCTTTCGGCGGAGGAGCGGTTGGTGATTACGCTGCTGGAGTTGGAGGAAAAATCCGTGCGCGACACGGCGGAACTGACGGGCTGGAGCGAGTCGAATGTAAAGGTGCGCGCGTTTCGCGCGCGGCAGGCCCTGAAAAAGATTTTGGAGACAAACCATGAATGATGAACGATTGGACAAACTGTTCGCCGCCACGTGCGGGATCAAACCCGACACGTCGCGCGCCGAGTACGGCTTTGAGACACGTTTGATGGCGCGCCTGCGCGCGCAACAGGACCAAGCCTTGCCGTGGTATGCCTTCGCCTGGAAACTGATTCCCGCGTTCGCCGCCGTCGTCGTCGCGCTGGGGGTGTGGACGTATGCCGGTTCTAACACAACCGACCTCCAAGGCGCGATTGCTGGTGATCACGAAGAAAACGCTCTGGCGCCCTATCTGGCGGGAGGAACACAATGAAGAACTGGAAAGCAATCGTCGGGGTCATCGCGGTCTTCGTGCTGGGTGGATTGGCTGGGAGCATCACCACCATTGGCGTGGTCCGCCACCGACTCGTGCACGGACACGGCAGCCAAATGTTGGCCAACCTGATCGTCCGCCGTCTGAGTTGGGAACTGCGGCTGGACCGGGCGCAGCGCGACCAGTTGCGCGTCATCGTCGCGGAAGGCCAGGGAGAAATGAAGGTCCTACGGAAACAAATCCAACCGCAGGTTGAAGACCTCCTTACCCGTTCCGAGGTCAAGGTGCGCGCCATGCTGCGGCCCGACCAGGTGGAAAAGTTCGACAAACTGGTTGCGGAGCGCAAGGCGCGGTGGGCATCATCGAAGGATGGCTGAGCAGCGGTTCGAGTTTTTCGAGCACACAGCGGATATCGGTGCCCACATCTATGGCCGGACACTGGAGGAATTGTTCCGCAATGCCGCCGCGACTCTCTTCGAGGCGTTCGGGACGCTGCAGAAGTCGGGAATTGGCAACCAGCGGTCCGTGGTACTGGAAGCCGGTTCACTAGAGGATCTCCTGCACGATTGGCTGACGGAACTGCTCTACGAAGTGGAAGCCAACCATGTCCTCTACGACGAGTTTGAATTCCTTCATCTCAGCTCCCAGGGTTTGAAAGCCTCGCTGCATGGCGAGACCATCGACTTCGCCCGCTCGCAGACCAGCGAAGAAATCAAAGCCGTCACCTACCATCAATTGCGCGTCGAGCAACTGCCCAACGGCACCTGGCGCGCCACCGTGATCTTCGACGTTTGAGCATTCTCGTTTCACGGATCGACACATAGATCGTGTCCCCTTCCAGTTTGGAGTTGTAGGGCAAGCGGCCCGCTTGCCGTCGTCGGTTCGCAACAGCCTCGCGGAGGTGGAAAGTGGGTTCGTTTTCCGCCAAAATGTAGCTTCCGCGGCCTTCGAACCCCCTAAAACCCCCCTCCGGTGGGTTCGTTTTCCAAAACGAACCCACCGATCTCCCCCGCCCATTTCTTCCACAAGAAATGTATTCATAGGCACTTACATCGAAAATTCCTTCAAAAAACGGTGGGTTCGTTTCGCAGAAACGTATATGGGCTCCTCTTGGCCTTCGTCTCGTCCGCCATAGCTCGAAGAGCGACGGCGAAAGCGTCCTCGCGAAGTAGGTTCCCCCCTAGTGGCGCGGGCGTCCCGCCCGTGTCCTTTTGATCGGCCGGTGTGCCGCGGCGTCCGGCCCTTTCTCTCGCCGTCGAAGACCATACCTCGGAACATAGCATTATCATAATTCGATTTCCAGAAGAAAACGAGTTTTTTTGAATTCACCATGTATAATAGGCGAAAGTTGGCCTTATTGAGAGGCTCCCGCAGGTACAACGTCTGCGCCAACATCGATGCCGCCTTGAAGCAACCGCGTCAGCTGCTGGAAAGCGCTACTAGGAAAACGAAACGCGGGGTGTGGCGCGCGGAGCACCGGGAAATACGCGGATCAGCGGTCGTCAATACACGTCGTCGATCTCGTCCTTGCCGTCTTCCTGGGTCGGCACCTCAACGCCCTTGATGTCGCCGCCTTTGCCCTCGTCTTCCTTGTGGGCATAGTAGTAACCACGGGAGTAGTAGCTGTAGTAGTACGGATAGTAATGGTAGTAGCCGACGCGACCAGGTTCGAGGTTGTTCAGGATAAAACCGAAGACTTTGGCGCCACGGCTGACCGCCGTCATCTTCGCCACGCGAACGTAGCGGCGTGACGTGCGACCCGCCCAAATGATGAAGAGCACCCCGTCCACGGCCGAGCCGAGGATGGCGCTGTCGGCGATGCCCATGACGGGCGGGCAATCCACGACCACGCGGTCGTAGTGCTTGTATGCCCAGTCGAGGAACTCCTTTAAGCGCCAGCCAAGGAGCAACTCCGCCGGATTGGCGGGATAGGCGCCGCAGGTGATGACGTCGAGTTTGGCAACGTCGCCGCGCTTGATCACTTCTTCCGCTATCGCTTCGCCCAGCAGGATATCGGCGAGGCCCTTGTCCTTCTCGAAGCCGAAATACTTGTGGATTTCGCCGCGACGCAGGTCGGCATCGATGAGCAACACGCGATCCTCCACCTGCGAAAAGCCGATGGCGAGATTCACGCAGGTGGTCGTCTTGCCCTCGCGCGGGACGGCGCTGGTCACGAGCATCGAGCGCAGTTTCTCGCGTGGTGTGGAAAAAATGATGGCCGAACGCACCACCCGATAGGATTCAGCCACGCCGCCCTGTTGCTTCAGCTTGTCGAGTCGATGCACGCTGAGGTCATCGGGGTTCCATTGCGCGGCGGGGATCATCCCGAGGAACGGCAACTGCAGGTCCCGCTCTACCTCCTCCGCCAGCTTGATCGAATCGTCGATATACTCGAAGAAAAACGCGATGGCCAGACCGAAGCCCAATCCCAAAAACCCCGCGATCAATAATCCCTTTACCTTCTTGGGATAGACCGGCTCGCCTTCCAGAATCGCGGGCTCCGAAACAGAAATGGTGCGGGCGTTAAACCCCTGGGACACGTCGATCTTCGTAAATTGGTTCAGAAAGGCGTTATACAGCGAACGGGTCCGCTCGACATCATCATGAATGGTTTGCCCCAGCAGCACGGATTTGCTTCTCTCCATGCCCTCCCTCTTGGCCTCCTCCAGGCCCTTTTCTGCGTATTGAACCTGGGCCTCCAGGGAACTGATCCGCGCATTCTGGATGTCACGCGCCAGCTTCATCTGAAACCGTATATTCTGGTTTACATCGTCCAACTCCTGCTGCGCGGCGACCAGGGCCGGATGCCGGGCCTTGAGGGTCTTCGACAAATCCTGGATCTTCACCTCGAGACCGGCTCGCCGCTGCTCGAGATCCACCAGCGTGTGCACCAGGACCTGATCCGAGGTGGCCGCGGCAACTGAGGCAATGGACTGCGCCAGGGTCGCGTCGCCGGAATTCCTCGTCGCATCGAGCGTGAGATTACCCACGGAGGCCAGAAGGGAATCCGCGTTGGTGGTCGCCTCTAGCGGAAACTTCGCGGCCGGCTCGACGCCATCCTCGGTACCCGTTAACGTTCCGAGTGAATTGGTGCCATCCATCTCCATAAGCAACCCACCCGGCGGTAGTCCCGTACGATAAGCCACATTCGTGTCGATGGACGTCGCGCGTGCCGGCGAATATTGCTGGGATTGGTCCAGGAGCGCTATCGCCGCTGCCGCGTTATCCTTATCGAGGGCATTGGCCACCGCCTTCGCTCGGGCCAGTTGTTCTTTCAGGGACGCAAAATCCGCCAGGCTGATGTAGAACGACCGCCACCAAACTCCCTCGGTCCCCTGCATCTGCGGCAAATCGTGCTCCTTCGCGTACTCAACATAGCGCTCTTGCGACCCCTTCAACTCCTGCCCCAGCCGGTTGATCTCACGCGTCAGCATCAGCAGCGCCGACTCGGAGCTCTGGGAGCGCTGCTCGTCGCGATACCGCAGATACTCTTCGCAAAGCGCGTTCGCGAAGTCCTTCGCAAAGTCCGTGGAAAAACTGTCGACGGTGACTTGCAGAATGGAGGAACCACGGACGACCTCCACCTTCAGGTCGAACAGATTTTCATGGATCTCTTCCGGCGTCTTGCGCAATCGTTGCTGCACGCGGCGCAACATGGTCTGGCCCGTGAGAATGTTGATCTCTGTCGCGTAGAACCGGCTCTCGTCCTCGCGCATCACCTCGGAAACCGGCAACGACCCGCCGGCGGTGGTGACGCGCATTTTCGCGTTCGCCCGATAAATTGGCGGGCGGGTGAACAGATAAGCCGTGGTGCCGGCCATGCTGAGCAAAAAGCAAATCAGGACAAGCCACTTCCGCTTGAGCAGGACGACAATGTACTCCTTGATGTCGACGCTCTCGGACCGGCTCTCGCCGCTGTTTTGGTTCCCTGCGTTCTGATTGATCATGGGCAAGTCCGCGCCGCGACTAAAAGTTGATCAGTTTCTCGGGCACGATGATCCAGTCCCCGCTTTGCACTTGAATGTCCTTTTCGAATTCGCCCCGCTTCATGATTCGGTCCACGTCGATATAGGTGACGTATTTCTTGCCGTCTTCATTGTAGCGGATTAATTGTACTTTCCCGCCATTCGCAAAAGTCGCGAAATTTCCCGCGGCGATGATCGCCTTCGTCACGGTGAACTTCTCGTCTTTCGGCAACAACAGGGGCCCGGGCCGATTCACATTGCCGATCACATAAATCACCCCACCACCACCGCCAACGGGCACCGCCTCGACCGTGACGGCAACCGTGGCCTTCTGAAAATAGTCCTTCTCCAAACTCTCCCGGATTTTCTGCGCCAGTTCGTCGGGCGTGAGGCCTTCCACCACGATCCGTCCGAGCGGCGGATAGTCAACCGCCCCGCTGGTCGGAATCAAGTACGCGCGATTCAGGCTGCGATCTTCATCCACCGTCACGCTGATGGTGACCCCGGGCACAATCACCCTCGGTTTGGCATTCGTCGCCGGCGTTGCATTCGTTTCCGTGGTGCTGTAGGCTCCGCCGCCGGTGGCAGCCACGAATTTCTCAGGAGACAAGACCTGTACCGATTGGGTAGACTGGCACCCGGCGAACAAAAGGTAAAAAGCAGTGAACGTGAAAATCCATCTCATCGGCCGGCCATCATATCCGTGGCCTCTAGCCCCGTCAAGCGGGCGACCCGCAGCTTTTCCGTTGGCAACCATCATTACCAAACCAGAAACTCCTTGATTCCAAATGAGTTCGACCCAAAAACACCACCAGCAACTCACAACCCTCCTATCCCAAAAGGACTGGGACAACGCTCAAGCCCTGTGGCTTGAATTAGCGGAGCAATTAACTGACCAACCCGAATTCTTGCTCCTGCTTGTGAAAGAATTTGCGGACGCTGGCCAGCACGCACTGGCCGCGGAGTTGGCTTCGCTTATCGCCGAGAGTATCAAGGCCGCAGGTAAGCACCGTGAATGGTTGTATGCCCTTAAGTTGCAAACAGAAGCGCACCCACTCGACAAACAGCTCCGAGCCGAAATAACCGAAGCGCTCAGCGAGATCCATGAAAAAGATCCGCGTCTGAAAACCATCCTCACCGTTGCCGAGCTCGATCACAATCGCACGCCGCTTCCGACAGCGCTAACCCGAATCGAAACCCTGCTGGCTCTCCAACCGGACGCGTTTTGCCAGCACAAGAGTTGGGGCTTTGGCCGTGTTAAGACCTTCGATACCACTCTGGGACAGATCGTCGTTGGTTTTGCGCACAACCCTTCCCACTCAATGCAACTCGCGTATGCCGCAACAAGCCTCACACCGGTGAGCCATGAACATGTTGAAGTCCGCAAATTGACCGACCTTGACGGTCTCAAGCGTCTCAGCACCGAAGACCCCGTCGCCCTTCTTCGCCTGGCGCTCGTCAGCCTCAATCGCTCCACGACTGCTGATCGCATCGAAGCCATGCTCGCGGGCTCGGTTGTGCCCACGGATCATTGGAAGAAGTGGTGGGACAATGTCCGCAAGCTGGCGAAGAAGGATCCGCATTTCGACCTCGCCGTGAAAAAGACCGACCCCATTGTGCTGCGCACCGCGCCGGTCTCGCAACAGGATGAAATCCTCGAAGACTTCCGAACCGCAAAGGGCCTCATCCAGAAGACCGCTGTCGCCCGGGAATTCCTCAAGCGTGTCGATGAAATGGACAACGCCGACCTCCTGATCCAGGAGTTTCAGGATGCGCTGCTGGACGCCTTGAACAAGACACCGATCAGCCGCCAGCCCGAGCGCATCGAAGCTGCTGTCGTCCTCGAACAACTCGGTCGCCGCCGGCAAACAACCGTCGAGGACGCCGGCGCCTTTCTCACCAACTTGCTTGCGGGGATCTACAATCTATCGGCATTGCTGGACGACTTGAGTACGTCCGCTCAGAAACGCGTGCTCGCGGTCCTCAAAACTTCCGCGCCCGACCGCCTGTTCAAGGAATTCAATCGATTCTCCACAAAAGTTCTCGATGAGATTCCCGATCTGCTGGGCCAGCATGCCGGCGCCATCAAGCAATGGGTGCACAATCAAACTGCGGGCGCCGAGTTGTTGTGCTGGATCTGCCGCAATGTCTCCACACCGGCCTCCCGCAAGGCCTACCCCTGGCTCGACGACTTCCAGACTCCCGCGCTCCTGCTTGCAGTCGTGGAAGCCATTGAGTCGGCGCCCACCAAGTCCGCCAATAAGAAGCTCCGTGATGTGCTTTTTGAGGAGGGAGAATTGGTGGCCGATCTCCTCGCCGAGGCTGATACCGAAACCGTCCGCAACCTGACGCGCCTGATCCTGGCCAGCGGCGCAATCGAGGAACTCGACCGCCGTTCGCTGATGGCGCGCATCGTCAAGGAACACCCATTCGTAAAGGAGTCCCTCGTCTCGAAAACAGTCAAGGAGCAGCCGATTATCGTCTCGTGGGCCAGTTACCACAAACGCATGGCCGAGCTCGAGGACATCGTGCAGAAGAAGATTCCAGCGAATAGCAAGGAGATCGGTTTGGCCCGCAGTTACGGGGACTTGCGCGAGAATTTTGAGTTCAAGGCCGCCAAGGACACGCAAAAACTCCTGATGCGCCGCCGCGCCGAACTCGAAAGCCTCCTCTCACGCGCGCAGGCCACCGACTTCGCCGACGCCAAGACCGATCTCGTCAGCATCGGCACCAGCGTTACCGTCACCGACCTCGGCGCGAAGCAATCACACACCTATTACATCCTCGGCGCGTGGGACAGTGACCCTGCCCGCGGCATCATCAGTTACCCCGCCGCCCTCGCCCAGGCCCTGCTCAACAAACACGCCGGCGACACCATCGACTGGAAGGGTGACACCGGCCCGCAGAAATTCCGCATCGACCGCATCGAGAAGGCGCCGGCGGAGATTTTAACCGCGCTGTAGCGAATGGCTGGCGGTAATTCTTCACGGCAACCAGCGAGCTGCGAGTCGCGGATCGAGCTGGTCGAAAGGTGTGGACGGGAGCCTTGCCGCCGCCGTGCGCAACACCGGCGCGAATTCACTCCGGGCGAGCAGCACTGACGTGTCATCGGCTCGGATTACTTCGTAGCCGTGTTCGCGCAGATCAGGGGGCGAAAGCTGCGTTGTCCGTAACTCCAAAATGATGAAATCCACGCGGTATTCTCGCAGGAGCCGGTCCCAATCCACTCCGATCCTGTGGAAAAATGCGCGGTTCATCTCGAACGTCGCGTCTGGATACGTTTCCTCGTAACGCCCGTCCATTGAGACTTTGATCCTGGGTGCCAGCCGCCACGAGGCGTAGCTGCCCCAGCGAAACGGCACGGCAAGGTTTCCTTTGATGCCGGCCCGATCCAGTGTTGCGACCGCGCCCACGGGATAGAAACTCGCCGGCACCGCCGGTTCCAGCGAGGCCTGCGGCAAGAACCGCACTACCACAAATGCCACCAGCACTCCGTGAATCGCCAGGACGGCAACGGATGGCACGCGGCGGCACCAGCGCTCCGCGTATGGCCCGAGATAGACGAGGGCTGCCAGCCCAAAAAACGGCGCATGACGTCGATGCAGCCACGCAGCGATTGCCGTCAGCGCGAGAATTGTCAGTCCCAATGCGGTCCGTTGTTTCCATTCCGCGGCAATCACGACGATCGCGATAAGGAACAGGATGCGAAACCCGAAGTACGGATCGCCACCCAAGATGGGCATCGAACTCCACTCGGTGATGTCCGCGCGCGGATGCAGCCAGGCGGGCACGAGATATGTCCAGTAATGAAGCCCGTACGGATTGATACACGTGACCGCGATGGCGGCTAACAGTGTGACGAGCATCGTTCGCGTCCGCACCAACGCCGCGTAGACTACAATCGCAATAAGCCCGACCACGAACCCCCCGTGCACGTTCGCCCACACGAGCATGAGGGGTGTGATAACGAATGCCGGCCAGCGTCGCCCGTCGCGCATTGCTTCGAGGCAGAGCAACGTCAGCGCAAAGAACAGGTACGTCAACGCGTGACTGCGCACCACCGTCACATAACCCGGCAGTACCGCCACCGCACAAGGAATCGCCAGGAGCAACAGCGTGGGCCAGCCGGTTCTGTTGCGTCGCGCGGTAAACAGGCACAGAAGAATTGCCGCGCACCCCGTGACGATCTTTAGCAGCATGAGCGACACAGGGCCAAAGGCGTTGAGCAGCCCGAAGAACATCACGCCCGCGCCCCATTCGTGATCGATCCATTCGGGCAGGGTCGGCGTGAACGCAAACACATCGTGGCGCATCAGGCTGCCGGTCCGCCACACGTGCGCGCCAACGGCCAGCCGCGCCCACAAATCTCCGTCGACGATGCGGTGATACGCCAGCACGACCGCAAACGCGAGAACGCCCACGACCAGCGTTACCGCGGCCAGCAGTTTGTCGCTGCGCATGCGGCGTACTGTGAAATGCGGCCATGATTGTGTCGAGTGCAAAAGCAGTTTATAAATGCCGTGATGCGCATCGTGGTCACGGGATTGGTCGGGCAATACGCTTTCGGCGGCGTCGCGTGGGATTATTTGCAGTACGTTGAAGGCTTCCGCCAGTTGGGACACGATGTGTTTTACCTCGAAGACACGGAGATGTGGCCGTATGACCCGATCAAGAATACCGTCTCCGCGGACGCCAGTTACAATGTCGACTATCTTCGCGGGGTCATGGAGAAACTCGGGCTCGCCGACCGCTGGATTTACCGTAGCGCGCCGGACGCGAGCTACCACGGCCACACGGAAGCGGCCGCGAAGGAGATTTGCGCGACGGCGGACCTCTATTTGAACGTTTCCGGCTGCGGGTGGCTGCGGCCCGAATATCTCGCGATCTCGTGCAAGGTTTTTCTCGACTCCGACCCGATGTTTACCCAGGTCGCGCTTGCCTCGGGTAAACAGGATGTGATCGACCGCATCCGCGCGCACGACCGGCATTTTACCTTTGCCGAGAATATCGGCGCAGCGGATTGCCGCATCCCCGCAGTTGGGTTCGCCTGGATTCCCACGCGTCAACCGATCGTGCTCGACTGGTGGGAGCTTCCCGCCGAGCCACCACGGGACGTGTTCACGACGGTGATGAACTGGGTTTCGTACAAGAGTTGCGAGTACAACGGCGAAACGTGGGGACAGAAGGACGTTGAGTTCCTGAAATTCGTCGATCTGCCGGGGCGAACGGCGCAAAAGTTCGAGATCGCGATGGGCATGGGCCCGGGCATGAAACGCCCAACCGAGATGCTGCAGCAAAAGGGCTGGCAGATCATCGAACCCGCCGGGTATTTGCCCGATCCCTGGACGTACCGCGAATACCTGCGCCGCTCGAAAGGTGAATGGAGCGTCGCGAAAGAAGGCTACGTCAAATCCCGTAGCGGTTGGTTCAGTTGCCGGAGCGCGTGTTACCTGGCGCTGGGTCGTCCGTGCGTATTGCAGGATACCGGCTGGAGCAACAGTTATCCGACGGGACATGGACTGTTCGCTTACCAGACCATCGACGAAGCCCTCAGGGGCATTGAGGCGGTCAACACCGACTACGCCGCGCATTCCCGCGCCGCGCGTCAGTTGGCCGCAAAGATGTTCGACGCGCGGCAGGTACTTGCCGACCTCATCACCAGGGCGGGTGCGTGAGCCGTCCCGTCGCCATTGTGGCGGGCTATCTGACCCGTTATCCGCTCGGGGGCCATTTGTTGTCGCAGTATCACTTCCTCGCGGGCCTCGCGAAGCTCGGTTACGAAGTCGTCTTTCTCGAGCACCATGGCTGGGAACAGGCGTGTTACGACCCGCGAACCAATACCATGAGCGATGATCCGACCTATGGGCTCGGCCAGATCCTGCCATTTTTCGAGCACATCGGCATCCGGCGCTGGTGTTACGTGGACGCCACGGGGAAATGGCACGGCCTGCAACGTGACGAAGTGAAGACGTTGTGCGGCCGGGCAGATTTCATCCTGTGCGCCTCCTCGACAACCTGGCTTGAGGAGTTGCGCGATTGTCGCAAGCGAATCTTTGTCGATATCGACCCGGGATTCACGCAATTTAAAATGTCGCCGACCCCCAACACCTCCTGCGCCGGTTATGCGTCGCCTTATGATTTCAATTGTCACTTCACTTTCGGGGAACGCATCGGCAAACCAGATTGTCCAATTCCGACGCACGGACTACGCTGGCAGCCGTTTCGCCAGCCACTGGCCCGGGAATTGATACAGCCGCGATACACGCCTGAAGCCAAACGGTTCACCACCGTCATGAGTTGGGCCGCGTATGGCAGCGTCGACTATCAGGGAGTGACGTACGGGCAAAAGAACGTCGAGATGCTCAAGTTCCTCGATCTCCCCCAGCGCGCGGGTGAAGCCTTCGAGATCGCCCTCGGTGGTGTCGGCGCTCCCGCGCAACAACTGGAAGCGGCGGGCTGGATCATCACGGAGGCGCTGGCCGCAACGCGAAGTGTGAACGCCTATCTCAATTACCTGGGCCACTCCCGCGGCGAATTCAGCGTCGCCAAGGACGGGTACGTAAAGACACGCTGCGGTTGGTTCAGCGACCGCACGGTGGCGTATCTCGCCTCGGGCAAGCCAGTGATTGTCCAGGACACCGGCTTCAGCGAATTCCTGCCGTGTGGCGAGGGACTCTTTGCCTTCCAGACGGCGGATGACGTCGTGCGCGCCGTCGAGGAAATCGGAAAGGATTACGAGCGCAACTGCCGGGTGGCGCGACGGATTGCCGAAGAGTATTTCGACTCGGACAAGGTGTTGCGGGCGATGTTGCTGGCGTGTGACCTGCCGGTGCCGCGCTAATCGGGTTTCACAAACTTCTTTGGTGCGTTGAGTTTGATCAACTTCAGGTCCCTGGCACAGAGATCCAACACCGCTGTCGCCAGCCGCACACTCCGGCGCGTGCGCAGGTGAAGGTATCCCACCCAGAGACCAATCAGCACCAGCGGCACTCCTGTAAAACCCCACAGCATCCACATGGGAACTTTCGACTCCGGCAACGCCAGCGACCACCACAATCGTGACGCGAGGCACATGCCGAGCACCACCCCAAAGAAGGACATCTTTCCGAGCAGTGTCCAGCCACCTTCGAGGCGCGCCCGCAATAGGCGCTTCTCGCCGCCGTGGTTCTCCGACACGGTCTTCACGAGCACCTTGCTGAAGCGGTCGCCGTAGATGGTCACATCAAATTCATCCCAACCGCTGTCGGCGCGCGACTGCCATTGATCGCGATCGAGCAACTCCAGTAGCGCTTCCAGGAATGTGAAGCGCTCGATGCTCTTTTCGTTCCAATAATTGAGCGTATGCACGGAACCCAGTCCCTCATGCTGTGCCGCCAGGGCGCGCACGGCTTCGCGCGCCGCGACCGGCGTTTCGGAGCGGCGCAGCCGCCGACCGTATCTCGGCCACCCGCGCACAATCGGCTGCAACAGGTACAAAATCGCCACCAGCGGCCGCGACCACCAGCGCGTCTGCCACGGCGGCAACTCCACGCGCACCGCGGCGGCCGTCGCCATGGCCAGGCTCGCGAGCACCGTCAACACGGGCAACGGCCACAAGGCCGGCCAGACCGTCGCGAGCAGGAACGCACCCACCGTAAATAAAACATGCCATTCCAGGCTCGTCAAGACCGTCAATAGTCCGCTGGGTTCTGGCGTGTACAGCGTCTGGAAAAGCGCGCTGCCAAAGGTGCCATGGTAAATCACAAATTTGCCGAAGAACCCCGCAATCTTCGACGGGCTGTAAATGCGACCGCGCCAGCGCATCCCGCCGAGGCTGTTGAAGTACTCCGGATGTTTCCGGCGCAACATGGACTCCGCGACGCCGTAACCGCGCTGCTGCTTCAGGTAGGCCTGAATGGTGTTGCGACGGTAATGCCAGACAAACCCCGCGTGGGAAAACGCAATCTTGCGGCCCCGCTGGAGCAACCGCCAACAAATGTCCACGTCGTCACCCGCCGCGCGAAACTGCGCGTCGAACCCGTGCGCTTCCTCGAGCGCCCATCTCCAAAACGCCATGTTACAGCCGGGAATGTGCTCCGCGCTGCGGTCGTCAAGCATCACGTGCGCCGGGCCGCCCGGTGAAACCGCGACACAGCCGGCGGTGGGACTGTCCTCAGGCGGCGGAAAATTGTGGCCGCCGATCGCGCAGGCGTCGGTCTTAAGCAAATCCCCGACAAGGTAGTACAGCCAGTCTTCATCGGCGCGGCAATCACTGTCGGTAAACGAGACGATCTCCCCCGTGGCGGCCTGGATGCCGGTATTGCGCGCGGCGCTCAACCCCATGTTCGGCTGATGGATCGCACGCACTGTGGGGTAGTGGGTCGCGACGCGCGCCGTGTCGTCCGTCGAACCGTCATCCACGAGCAGGATCTCGTAATTCGGATAATTCAGGTGCGTGAGCGAATCAAGGCACGACGGCAGGGTCCGCGCACCGTTGTAGCTCGCCACCACGACACTCACCTTCGGGTATTGCGGCAGCGGGAAGTGGGGGGCGCGCTTGTACTGCTCGGCCACAGCGTGAAACGCACCGCGCGGTTTGCGGTCCCGTGTGGTCAGTCCGAAAAACCAATTCTCAATTTGATGGCCGCCGGTATGCCAGTCGTCCGTGAACGCAAAAAGAAACATGCCCGCCAGGCCGGCGCGGAAGGCGATCTCGATATGGCCACTGAGAATCTGCGCCTTGGCGTCCTCGCCCTCCCGCATGGAGTCGACGCCAAACTCGGCCAGCAGCAGCGGTTTGTCGCCCGCAATATTCTGCAAGCGGTCGAGGTAGTTCGCAAAGGGACGCGGTTCATGGAGATAGACATTGAAGCTTACGAAATCGAGACTGGCTGGCTGCAGAAACTCCGTCGTGGGAAAATTTACGAAGGTGACGAGCCGTTGCGGATCCACCTCCTTGACGATTGCGGCGAGCCCGTCGATGAACCGCGCAATGCGCTTCGCGCCGTACCAGCGGGCGATGTCCGGCGGGATTTCGTTTGCCAATGTGAGCGCGAACACGGCGGGATGGCCCTTCAGCGCCTCGGCCGCCCGGCGCGTCGCGTCCTGCGCAAACTGGATCGTCTCGCGATCTTCCAGAAAGCACGTATGTTTGGGCCAATAGTAGTCAACGAGCACTTTCAATCCATGCTGCTGCGCGAGGTCGAGGAACCAGCGCGGGGGCACGTGATAGACGCGCAGGCAATTCGCGTTGAGTTCCTTCATCAACACGAAATCACGTTCCACCTGCTCGGGCTTCGGAAAGGTACTACCGACCTGGTCGGGCTTGAAGGGGCCGTAGGTCACACCACGAGGATGAAATTTCTGTGAGCCGACGCGAAAGAACTTCCCCTCCGTTACCACCCGTTCTGTCGGCGCAACCACGGTCGGTGATTTGGCCCGCGCCGCATCTGTGGTCGTCGCCTTTTCGAGGGACTTTACCGGTGGAGTGTCAATAAGTTGTGGAGTTGGCACAAATTCCTCATGGTCGAGAATGCTGCCTCGCCTTGGACCATGCTCTAGGATTGTATCAAATGATCGTCGCATCGTCAATCCGTGTCAGTCTCAGGGGCTGCCAGAGATCCAACTGCCTAAGATAGACGCGCGTGGGGAGAGTTTATTCAGCCCTGTTCGCAGGCGGAACTTGACAAAGGAGCCTTAACTGTTCTACATGTATAGAACAGTATATGTTTATCCGCTTGGAAAGCAGTTCCGCCGTTCCGATCTATCGGCAGATCGTCGATCAGATCGGCTACCAAATCGCCAACGGCACCCTGCAGGCGGGTGACCGCCTGCCAAGCGTGCGCGAGTTGGCGAGACGGCTGCCCGTCAATCAGAATACCGTTCTCAAAGCCTACATCCTGCTCGAAGGGGACGGTTTGATCAGCCGAAGACAAGGCGATGGGACCTTCGTCGCCGACGCGCCACCCGCGACGAAGAAAACGGAGCGGCTCAAGCAGGTCGCGGGGATTCTCGGTCAGGCGGCCGCACAGGCGGTTCACTTTGAAATCTCGCGTCCCGAATTGCACCAACTTTTGGATGAAGAAATTGAGAAACTCACGAACGGAGGTCGGTCGCCATGAGCAACTTCACTGCTGACATTCGAATCGAAGGCCTCCGCAAATCCTTCGGTGGTCAGGACGTTCTGCGTGACGTGAATCTTGAAGTTCCCGCAGGTTCAATCTTTGGGTTCCTCGGTTTGAACGGCGCCGGCAAGACCACGCTGATTCGCATTCTGCTGGGGCTTCTTCAACCCGATGCGGGCCGCTGCGCGGTGGCGGGCATTGACCCCCAAGTCCAACCAATCGAGGTGCGTCGCCGCATCGGCTACATGGCTGAAAACCAAACCATGTACAGTTGGATGCGGGTGAAGGAACTCATTGAGTGGGTCGCTCGCTTTTACCCAGCCTGGGATGCGACATCCGCGGAAGACTTGCGCAAACAAATGCGCCTCGATCCCGATCAAAAGGTCGGCGCGCTTTCCAAGGGTCAGACCAGCCGCCTGGCCCTCTTGCTGGCGCTCGCGCATCGACCAAAGCTGGTCATTCTCGATGATCCAACGCTGGCTCTCGATCCCATCGCCCGGCGCGATCTGTTGCGCGACGTGATCGGCCATCTCCAGAACCAGGGCATCACGGTTTTCTTTTCTTCACATCTCCTCTACGAAATCGAGCCCATCTGCGACCGCGTTGCGATCCTGCACGACGGACGGATCCTCCGGTGCGCGCCCGTGGACGAACTGCGGGAAAAGGTCAAACGCCTCGTTTTCCAATCTTCCGACCGCATAGACGTGGCGAAGCTCGCGGGCTTGCTGGACATACAATCCTACGACAGCCAGTTGGCGGTCACGGTCGAAGACGTTGCCGCCACACGTCGCGCGCTCGGCCCAATCCTACCGGTACGCGAAGTCGATTTGAATCTCGACGAAATCTTCGAGGCATACGTCATTGGTCGGAGGGAGGCGCCCCATGCCTGAGAACAGACGAAGAATATTCCGCGGGTTGTTGCGCAAGGAATGGCAGGAACAGCGCTGGCGGTTTTTCCTCGGCACGACTGTGCTCAGCGGCCTGTTGGCGGGCCTGTTGCGCGCACAAATCATCCCTAACGGTGAAGCGGCTCTGTTGATTTACGGCCCCGTCGGTTTGGTAATGGTGGTCTTTCTGGCCATGGGTTCTGTCGCGAGCGAGCGCGCGGATCGCACCTGGGAGTTTCTGACAGTGCAGCCGGTTTCACGAGCGCAGGTGTTGCGCTCGAAATGGATGATGGGCCTCGCCCAACTCGCCGGGATGATGGTTATCGCAACCTTGGCGGGCATGGCCGCCATGGCCAGCCGCGGATTTCGTCGGGTGCCAAAAGAATTCGCGTACGATAACTTCAGCAATGTCCGGAATCTTTCTCACCTTCTGACGGGAGCGCATCCACTGGAAACAATCGGCGTCTTCGCATTGGTGGCGACCATCTCGCTGGCTTGTTGGTACACGCCCTTGTTCTTTCTGCTGACGCGGGCGAGGCAGGAGTTCACCGCGGCGCTTGGCGGGATTTCCCTGACGATCGCGCTGCTCGTGTGGCTGATACAACTACTCCCCGCCGGAAAATCATGGGATTTCGAAAGAACCGTCACGCTCTACCAGGCGGCGCTCTTCTGTACGGGGCTGCTTAACCCGCTCTCGCCACTCGTCGTCGCGTTTCCCGGAGTTTTTGCGCCTCTTTTGCCGGTGCTACTTCTGGCGCAAGCCGGCTTGTGGATCGTTCTCCCCGTGTGGTTGGTCGGCTGGAAGTCGGGCCGGCCGATTCAAAAATGGATGCAAACATGAACGTGTCACTCGTCACAACCCGACCGCTCTCGTCGAGGTCCGCGATGAACAATCTCTCGCGGAAGGAATATCGCGATGCGCGCGAAGCCTTGATCGGCGGCATCGCGATCTTTTGGGTCCTGCCGACCATTCTCGAATCGCTCCTTCTCGCGATCAGCCGGGACCATGAATCATTTCCATTCGTGTGGGCGCTCTTGGTGGCCGTGGGCTGGCTCTACGCAGTGGTCATCGGCGCCCACACCGTTTGTCGCGACTGGGGCAAAGCTGAAGAACATTTTTTGCTGGCGATGCCTGTTTCCGCGCGGCAGGTCATTTGGGCCAAACTGAAGACGGGGGTGGCGGTCCTGTTGCTGGTATTGTTCGTTGGGGCTGCCTGGGATTTCTCCATGTTGCATTGGGGCGCGTTCGAGAGAGGTTGGGACGCGCCTACCACGGTAACAACGATTCGTTGGGCGCTTCTCTGGACCTGGGTGTTTGTGGTTGGTTACGTAATCGGGTTCACCGCGGCGGTAGTCACGCGCCAGATGCTGGCTAGCACGCTCGTCGGTTGCTTGGCGCTGATCGTCTGGCTCGTCGCTCCGCTAATCTCGTCCCGGCTCCAATTCTTGCATCCGAATTGGTGGAGCACACTGGAGTCTGCCAGTTCTTCCACCGACCGTTCGTGGCTCGGCTTTGGCTGGCCGTTTGTGGTGCTGACGGTGCTGGGACTGGTCACCTGCGTCGGGACGGCGCTAATCTGCTGCACGCGGGAGCGGGTCATCCGGCTCGGCCACAAACAACTCGCGTGGACAGTGGCCCTCGTCGTGTTGACGTTGCTCGGCCTCGCGTTGGGAGAAGTCGGAAACTCCCTCGTCGTGCGCGACCAAAAGGAGATCTTCCACGATGAGAATTTCTGGTATCCGAGAGTATTAGTGGCGAACCAGGGCGATCAGTTTTACGCGGTGTCAGCAACGTCCATTTCCACGGTGTCAGTAATTCGGCACAGGCACCCGTCCACAACCTGGCGCCTGCAAGTTGCATCCTTTCGCCTCGATGAGCACGGCCAAATCAAGGATCTTCAGCAAGCCAATCTATCCGACAAGTTGAACGAGTCCGGGCGCATCATTGGCTTTGCTATGGACGAGAATGGGGAATTGGTTTTGACACTCAGCCATAACACCAATAGGAAAGATCCGGACGACAACTGGAATGCGGATTTGCTGCGCTTGAGGCTATCGTGGCCGAGCCATGGCCCGCTACAGGTTACCAGTCGTACGACAGTGGAACCGCCACCCGACCGGTTCCCCATCGCATCCGTCAACGTCTACAAGGACTGGGAAAGTACGGTCAGCCGTTACGCCTACTTGCAGGAGTGGGTGGCGAAGGAGCACAAGCTGTACGTCTTCGATTGGTCTGACGGACCGAACCCCCAACCGCGCTACGAGATCCAGTTGCCACCGGACACATCCGCCAGAATCTATCGAGGGAAGTTGCAGATCGTATTATCCAACGTGTCCTCAAACGGGCTGGGCTTCTGGACACCAGGTAAGCCGCTCGATCCTGACCATCCCGAGCTTCTACTCGATAAACGCAACTGGGCGCGCGACCCGGACGCCCTGCCGCCAAGAGAGTTGTTCCTGGATGATCCAAATGAGAGATGCGCAAATAACCGGGGTGATCTTTGGTGCGTTAGTAACATGTCGGGGCTGCGCATCCTACGACACCCGCGACCACACGAATGGGACTTGGTTGGCGAGTATCGCGCGTCGCCGCTGGCCCTTTGGTTTCGCCGCTACGGAGATCACGAACCAAGATTCCTGGACGAATCGCTTGTCCTTGAAAATGGCCTATCAGAGATAGCTTTGTATAATATTTCAGACCCGACTCGCCCACGTCGCGTCGGTTTTTTTCAAACGTACGTCGCAGAGGTTTATCCCACACCGCATTTTCTGCTTGTCGTAGAGGGGAACCTGCTCACAGTTCTCGATCGTCCCAAGCGCTGAGACGGTCAATGCTGCTCGGCTTTCTTGGCGGCTTCGGTGACGACTTTTTGGGCGACATGTTGGGGAACTTGTTCGTAGTGGGAAAACTCCATCTCGAACGAGGCGCGACCCGCCGTAATGGAGCGCAACTCGCTCGCATATTTGAACAACTCCGCCTGTGGCACCTGCGCCTTGATGGCTTGCATGCCGTCCGCCGTCTCGACGGTGAGAATGTGACCGCGGCGGTGGTTAAGGTCCCCGGTGATGTCGCCCATGTACTGGTCGGGCACATAGACGGTGATATTCATGATCGGCTCGAGCAGCGCGGGTCGGGCTTTTTGCATCGCTTCCTTGAAAGCGTGCAGGCCCGCGATCTTAAAGCTGATTTCGTTGGAGTCGACGTCGTGGTACGAGCCGTCGTACACAATCGCGTGCACATCGACGACAGGATAACCGGCCACGACGCCCGCCTGCATTCCCTCGACGCAGCCCTTCTCGACGGCCGGTATGAAGTTGCGTGGGATGGAGCCGCCGACCACTTCACTGCTAAACTCAAAACCCCGGCCGCGCTCGTGAGGCTCGATCTTGACGTAGGCTTCGCCATACTGGCCGTGACCGCCCGATTGTTTCTTGTGCTTGTAATGGCCGTCGCCGTGAGAGGTGATGGTTTCCTTGTAGTCGACCTTCGGTGTGCTGAGATCGACGTTGACGCCGAGCCGTTTCTTTAGATTATCCACCACGACCGCGAGGTGTTGGTCCCCCATGCCCGAAATGATCAATTCCTTGGTGTTCGGGTTGCGTTCCATGTGGAACGTCGGGTCCTCTTCGGTCAACCGGTGCAATGCCATGCTGATTTTCTCTTCATCCTTCGTCGTGTGCGGATGGATGGCATAGCTCATCACGGGTCGTGGGAACTTGATCGGCGGGAATTTCACCTGCCGGGACGGATCGCATAGCGTGTTGTTGATATGCGTATCCTTGAGTTTTGCCAGCGCCACGATTTCGCCTGGGCCGGCCTCCGCGACGGTCGTCTGCGTCTTGCCCTGCATGCTCAGCAACTGGGGGATGCGTTCCTTCACGCCCCGCGTGACATTTAGCACGTCCATATCGGCCTTCAATGTGCCCGAAACCACCCGCACGTAGGCCAGGTGTCCCGCGTACGGATCAACGGTCGCCTTGAAAACGAAAGCGCTAAACGGCGTGTTCGCCACGGGCTCGACACTCCCGCCGTCCTCGGTGGCCACCGCGCCACGATCCACGGGCGATGGCAACAACGCGGTAACGCCTTCCAGCAAGTTTTGCACGCCGATTTCCTTCTCCGCGCAACCACAGTAGATCGGCACGGTCGTGCCGCGGGCGACCCCGACGTGGGTGCCCTTCGTGATCTCTTCCAGCGTGAGCGCCTGGCCGCCGAGAAACTCTTCGAGCAACTTATCGTCCTGCTCGGCGGCGGCTTCTTCCAGGCTTTCATGGCATTTGTGGAACTGATCGTGCAGTTCGTGGGGGACGTCCGCCTCGGGTGTCGTGCGCAGGTTCAACACCTTCGAGAAACCCGTTTCCTGGCCGACCGGCAATTCGAACGGAATGCAGTTTTTTCCGAACGCGCTGCGGATCTGCTCCACGCAACGGAAAAAGTCACTATTCTCCTTGTCGAGTTTGTTGACAAACACGAGGCGTGGTTTCTGCATTTCGTCCAGCATCTTCCAGATGCGACGCGCGCCGACTTCGACGCCGCCCACGCCGTCAATGACAACAATGGCCGCGTCGGCGGCGCGGACTGCGGCCAGTGTGTCGCCGAAAAAGTCGGCGAAGCCCGGCGTGTCGAGCAAAGTGATCGAGTGGCCCTGCCACCGGCAGTGGAAGGACTTGGCGTGAATGGTGATCTTGCGTTCGAGTTCATCCGGGAGACAATCGGCGGCACTGGTTCCGTTGGCGACGCGACCGTGGGTGTTCACAACCTTGGAGATGAACAGCACGGCGTCGACCAGGGAAGTCTTGCCGCTGGAGGCATGTCCGACAATGGCTACCGTGCGAATCTTTGTGGTATCAACTGGCATTTGGAGAATCTCCCGAAAAACTGGTTTACCTTGTAAGACTCCGTCTGACTCGCGCGGTGCGAGGCTCGTTGAGATTGTACCCGAAGGCCCAGTGAATCAAGCAAAAAGCCCTTGACGGAAGGAGGTTTTTGCTCTAAACACCGACTGAGGCTTCCGGGGATATAAATAACAGAACCCTCACAACAACAGGAGGAAAGAAATGAGTAAGCATCTGCTACGGGCAGCTATGGCAGTGAGTATTGCGGCGGTCGCGTTTGCGTTCACAGCGCCGGTACGGGCTCAAGACGCCGCCAAGCCAGAAAAGCCCAAGAGACAACAGTTCACGGGGTTGATTGAATCCATCGACGCGAAGGCGGGTACCGTCATCGTCAAGAAGGATACGACCAGCAAGACGTTCAAAATCGTCGAGAAGACCAAGTACAGTACCGCCGACAAGAAGGACGCGGCGATCGCCGATATCAAGGTGGGTGACAAGGTCAAGGTCGCATACACCGAGGAAAACGGCGTCGCGACGGCCCACAAGATTGGCCCACCCGATACCGCCAAGAAGACGGACTAGTGGGGAGGCAAGGACTGGCTACACTTCCTTAAATCTCGATATCGCAACAGGGAATCCTTCACGGATTCCCTGTTTTTTTCTTACGCGGGGCGCTTGAGGTAGCGCGCCACGCCATCGTCGAAGCTCTCCTGCTCCAGCAGGAAGTCCCGCTCCGCCGGCTTTGGGTCACCGGTATTGTCCTCTTGCAACATAAGGAGTTGGTCGCAGGTGAAGGGCGGGTTCGGCAGGATCTTCTCGAAGAGCGCCGCTTGCACCCGGGCGATGGGCAGCGGCAGATGCCATTTCGGTTTTCGCGTACCGAGGATTCTTTGCAACTTGTCGTACAGTTCATTCCACGTGAAGGCCTCGGGCCCGCAGAGATCGTAGACATGGCTGATGCTCTCGTCATTCCGAATCGCCCCGACAAAGCCGCGGGCGACATTCGCGACCGAAATTGGCTGGATCTTTGTGTTCCCGCGGCCCAGGACCGGCACAAACGGCAGGCGTTGCACGAGCTTCGCCAGTGTGTTGATCGCCTTGTCTTTCGGCCCATAAATGAACGAGGGACGGAAGATTGTCCAGGCCAGGCCGCTCTTGCGCACGCAGTCTTCCCCCGCCCACTTCGTTTGCTGGTAACGGCTCCGCGCATTCTCACGTGTGCCGAGCGCGCTCATGTGCAGAAACCGTTTCACGCCTGACTTCTTCGCTTCGTCCACCACGTGGTTCGTCGCCTGGACGTGCACCCGCTCGAAGGTGTTTTCCTTCCACTCGCGGATGATGCCCACAAGGTGAATCACGCACTTCGCGCCCTGCATCGCGCCTTCGATCGACGGCGCGTATAAGACGTTGCCGTGAATAAGCTCGACCCCGTAGCGCTCCACCAGCCACGACGCGCGCCGCGGGTCGCGCACGAGGACGCGAACCGAGTGACCCGCGGCCCGCACCTGTTTGACAACTTCCTCGCCAACAAACCCTGTCGCTCCGGTAATAATAATCATCTCGAGTTCACCTGAATCATGTCGTTCACGCTGCCGGCGCCTCGTATTCCAGCCGTCCGCCGATCACCGTCTTTAACACTGCGAAGCTGCCCGAGAAAACCACGATGTCCGCATCCTTGCGCGGTTCCAAGCTGCCTTTCCGCCCGCTGATTCCCAATGCGCGCGCCGGGTTCAAGCTCGCCAGGCGCACCGCATCAGCCAACGACAAGCCGACAAGCTCAATCATGTTCCTGACCATCTGGATCATTGTCGACACGCTGCCCGCCAGGGCGGAGCCGTCTACGACCATACCGACGCCAGCAACCACTACCGCGCGCGTTTCACCGACCAGAAACTCGGCGCCCTCCGCCAGGCCCGCGCCCGCGGTCGCATCGGTGATCAGGCATACCTTGTCGATTCCTTTCGCCCGCACCGCCAGTCGCATCAACTCCGGATGCACGTGCTTGCCGTCGGCGATCAATTCCACCATCACCCGTTCGTCAGCCAGAAACGTCTCCAGGGCACCGGGCAATCGAAACGGGCCGGACTTCACCGTGCTCGACATGCAATTGAACAAATGCGTCGCGTGACACAGGCCGCGCTCAATCGCCGCGCACGCTTGCTCGCTGTTCGCCGCCGTGTGCCCGCCACTCGGCAGAATCTCCCGCTCCAAAAGCGCGTCGATAAGCTCCAGCGCGCCCGGCAGTTCCGGGGCGAGTGTCATCTGCGTCACCAATCCCCCGCGATCCAGCCACGGTTCATATTCCGACGAGATTGGGTCGCGAATAAACTGTGCGGGTTGCGCGCCGCTGCGTTCCCGAGAAATGTAGGGTCCTTCGACGTGGGCGCCCACGATTTGCGCCCCGCCGAAATCGTGCCCCATCGCATCGGCAATCGCCTGGAGCGCGCTGTTGATTTTTTCCCTAGAGTGGGTGGTGGTCGTGGGAGTCATTGCTGTCGTGCCACCCGTCGCGTGAAACTTCGCGATTTGCGCCATCGCTTCGACGGTGCCCTCCATTGTATCGCGCCCCATCGCGCCATGAACGTGCATGTCGACGAAACCGGGTGCTACAAACCCGTCATGAGCATCAATGACCTGTGCGTCTTCCGGCCAAAGCACCTGCGCGGTCGGCGCGATTTGCTTGATCCGGCCGTCTTCGATGACGACACAGTGATGCTCCAACACGCTGTGCGGACCGACAACGCGACCGTTGATGATAACCATCATGACCCGCGCAGTATGGCGAGCCCCGGTTAGCCAGACAAGTCAGAATGCTCGGACGCACGGCGAGCTCATTTAAGAAACGTACGAACTTCGTACTTGTTAGGGGTGAGTCGAATCGTGACCGCGCCACTGTCATCGTTGCGAATGAGAGCGATCTTACGTTGCCCCAGGCGATCGCGCAAATTTGGTTCGGGATAGCGGTGGCTGTCGTTTAGATTGACCACTTGCACGACAGCATCCGGGCGTACAGCGTCAAGGAATTCGGCGGTACAGGATGATTCGGTGCCGTGCTGGCCTTTCACGATCACCTGCGCGTGCAGATCACCGAATTCTTTCAGGAGTCGTTTCTCCACGGTCTCACCCACATCGGACATTAACAGAACCCGCGTCGGTCCGAATTCGACCGCGAGCACGAGCGCGTTGTCTTCGCTGCGGCTGGCCGCAACGCCGGGCGGCGGATTCAGCACGCGAATATGCACCTCCGGTGTGGCGCTTAGGTCGTCTCCGGCTTTGACCGCACGCAAAGGAATCTTGTGCGCCTTCATCTCGTCGAGCCACTCGGGGTAATACTTCGAGCGCGAGCCGATTCCGCTGTAGATCGCCTCCCGGATGGGAACCTCATTGGCGACGGTATCCAATCCGGCAGCATGGGCCTTGTCGCCACGAGTGAGGACGATCGCGGCGAGTTGATTCACTCCTTGCGCCCGGAGAAAGGGAATCACGATATGCGCCCCACTCCAACCGCCACCACCGTCTACCAGCATGTCGTTGCGCCCGCCGGGTGCGTCAAGGAAGACTGACATGCCGTCGTTCAACGACAATACGGTAAGTTCCATCCTGTTGGCGTGGCCACCGCTCAGGAACAACGCCGCACCCAGGGTCGGCACCGCCAGCGCGGCGGCCAGTCCCCGCTGAGGCGCTGAAATCCGCTTGCTCAGCAGGAGGATGCCGAGTCCGTAATACGCCCAAACCAGCCAGAGGGGCGGGGCCTGCACAAAGAAATGGCCGAAGGGCACATGGCCGAGGCATTCGACGCCGCGAATCATGATACTGATGAGAAAACCGTTCGCGTTGTTCAGTGTCAGCGTCAACCACGCCGAAGCGACGTGCGCCAGTGCTGTCAACAAACCCAACGCGAGAATGCCGCCCAGCAAAGGGATGACCAACAAATTGGCCACGATACTAATCGGCGTGAACAAATGAAAGTAGATCGCCATCAGCGGTAGCAACCCCAACCACGCCGCGATGGAGCAACTCAACAGTTGGATGATGCGGCGCAACCCACCTGCCAGCTTCGTCCGCCACTCCGGGACAAATTGCCGCGGCAAGAACGGATCCGGCGCAATCCTCGACAGTACCAACACCTCGATACGCGGCGTCAATGTCACAATCGCCAACACCACAGAAAACGACAGGAGGAATCCGCCGTCCAAGAGTTGCGTGGGGGCGCAAACAAGAATGACCAGCGCTGCCGCAGCCAAACTGTTCAAGGAATCCGCGGGTCGTACCAGCATCCAGCCGATCAACCACACGCAGGCCATCACCAAAGCCCGCACCGCGCCCGGATGGGCACCGGTGGCGAACACGTAAAGAATCAAGAGCGGCACTGCCGCCACCGCACACCAACGGCGTGGAATCCGTGCCAGACGCAACACGATGAGCACCACCGCCGTCACCAGTCCGACATGCAGTCCGTTGATTGCGAAGACATGGAACACGCCCGTTCGCTGGAAGTCCGCGTATGTTTCCGTCGGTATCTCCGATCGTTTCCCGAGAACCATACCGGCCAAAGTGCCCGCAAGCTTCGGTTCGCTCTCGAGCCCGAGCCGCAAGGCGTGTTCGAGATACTCGCTCAACCGCAGCGACAGGGCGATCACGGGATTACCCTGATCGTGGGCCTCGACGTGAACCAAATCGGTCTTCCGAATCGTGGCGGTAAAATGAATCCCGCGTCGCTCCAGCCAGGTCCGCCAGTCGAATGCGCCGGGATTCCGCATGAGCGGGGGCACGCGCAAAATGGCCGAGAACGTGATGCGATCACCGTAGCGCAGAGGTTCCGCATCCCGCGTTTCGCTGACAAAGACGAGGAGGCGACCGACGGCGGGCTGCCACTGGCCGTAGTGTTCCACAGCGGTCAGTTCGATCTCGAAACGCTGTCGCTCGGCATCCTCTTCATTCAAGGGCAGAGCGCGATAACCTGTATCGCTGACGATGACGCCTTGCGCCTGGACGTTCTGATCACGTGGTTCGAGCAAACGTGTGATGTCGTTGGGTGAGGAAATTGTCACGGCCTCGCGATAGGCGGCGGATCCTGCCACGACAACTGCCGCCGATAGTGTCACGAGACCGAAGCGCGTTCGCTGCAAAAACAAAAAACCGGCAAGCAATGCCGCCGCCACAGCGAACAATATCATCGCCGGCCAACCTGTGAGCGATCCGATCCAGATCCCCGCAGCATACGCGACCACGAGTCCCGTGAGCGGACGCTTCATATAGCCAGCGCTGAGTAATTCCCCATTTTTCGCGCCCGACGAATCGCGCTCGTCACGAATCGCTTTGCCCGGGCAATGGACTCCGCCAAACTGTGACCGAGGGCAAGATTGGCCGCGATGGCGGCAGAAAAGGTGCAGCCCGTGCCGTGACTCTTGATATTCGGGACCCTCGGCGCGCGGTATTCGTGAAAGTGCTTGCCGTCGAAGAGCACATCGACCGCTTGCTTCCGGTCGCGGAGGTGTCCTCCTTTCACGAGGAACGGCACGCCAAATTCCTCCGCCAGCGAACGTGCCACCGCGCGCATTTCCTCAAACGTGTGAACGGGGCGTTGCGACAACACCTCGGCCTCCGCAAGGTTGGGAGTAACGACCGCGGCGTGCGGGAAAAGCCTGGTTGACAACGCCGTGATTGCATCACTCTTGAGCAGCCGTGTACCGCTGCCCGCCACCATCACGGGGTCAACAACAAGTTTGCGGAACTTGCGGCGGGCAAAGCCGTGCGCGACGGCCTTAATAATGGCCGCGTCATATAACATGCCAGTCTTTGCCGCGCCGATGGGGAACGCCTCGAAAATGCGATCCATCTGCTCGGCAACGAGGCGCGGCGCGAGGGCTTGCACGGCACTGACACGATCCGGATTCTGCGCAGTAATGCAGGTGATCGCACTCGTGCCGAAGACGCCAAGCGCGTGGAAAGTTTTCAGGTCAGCCTGAATACCGGCGCCGCCACCGCTGTCTGACCCAGCGACAGTGAGAGCAATTGCGGTTGTGCTTCTCCGGTTCACCCTGCCACCGGCGGGGATTCTACCGTCTGGGTCGGGAATTGCAACATAGCGAGAATCCTCAGAGTCGGGCGAGCACGCCGCGATTGACTTCGGCAACCTTGTCCTGGCCGCAGAGAATTTCGACAAGTTTGAAGGCGAATTCCATTGCGGTACCGGCGGACTGGCTGGTGATGACGGAACCGTCGACGACAACGCGTTGGTCAGAGAACTCCTTCGCACCCGCAGTGACCTCGGCACGAACGGTTGGATGGCTGGTGACGGTGCGATCCTTCAAGATGCCGTACGCCAAAAGAACGGTCGGCGCGGCGCAAATGGCGGCGAGGTGGCGGTTCCCTGTGCGCAACGTTTCGACGATTTGCTGGAGGCGGGCGTCATTGCGGAGGTTGGTGGCACCAGGCTGGCCGCCGGGCAGGACGAGCATGTCGAAATCCTCGGCTTGGACGTCAGCGAGCGTACAATCAGGAATGTGTTTGGTCTTGCGAGAGGCCTCAATCGGACCTGACTGAGTACCGGCCACTGTCACGTCAACGCCAGCACGACGCAGGATGTCAATCACGGTGATCGCCTCGATTTCCTCGAAGCCGGGTGCCAGAGGAACCAGGACCCTTTTCATGGTTGCTTGCCAGTGGGGGGATTCGTCGTGTCAGCAGGACCGGTGGACGGCGGCTCCATCAATTCGGACGGTGTGCGGGCTTTGATTCGCAGAACGAGCACGGTGCCATCCTTGTCCGTGTTAAAGCGCAACGCGATAACCTCGCCGAGCTTCAGGTTGTCAGCGGCGATCTTTTCCTTGTCGCGGAAGATGTAAGTCCGGCTCGTGTAGGTGAACGTCCGCAGGCCGTCCTCGGTTGTCAGCTTGAGCTGGTGGCGCAGCAAATCGATCTCTTTGATTGTACCCTTGGCGATGTTCGATTTGACGCGTCGCTGCCGCGCCTCTTCACGAGCCGTTTCCGCAGATGACTTGACCTGATTCGTCGCGTCCGGTGATCCAGCCCGGGTCGCCGACACGAAGAAAAGCCCGGCCACCATGAGAATTGGCAGTTTGAATTTGCGCGCCACGTTCATAAGGCGCTCCGCTCGGGTTACTTTGGACGGAGGGTTGGCGTTGACGGTTTGATCAGCGGCTCCTTGACCGGCACAGTGACTTGGCGGAGGTCGGGACGCGGCGGCGTGGAACCCCCGAGGGTTGACGGAGGGGCCACCATCTGGGGGACCTGGCGCAGGATCGCGTTGCCGCTTTTGGCGTCGACCTCGAAGACAATCGTCGTGTTGCCGACCTGAATTTTGTCGGCCGGAGCGAGCGCGCACTCGAAGACCCGCGCGCCGTTGCGGTACGTGCCGTTGGTCGAACCAAGATCCTTGAGAGTGAATTGACCGTTGACGTAACTGATACCACAGTGCACGCGCGAGATGAACGCATCGCGGACGGAGATCTCCGATTCCGGGAGACGACCGACGATGAGGGGTTTGCTGGCAAACTCGAGACTTTTCTCAGTGCCGTCGGGCCGTTTATGGATGAGCAAGGGCATGATCCGATAACAGTTCCACGATTCCTTCCCGCTGGACACTATATTCAGCATCCCCGAGCACTGGCGTCAAGCCTTCAGTGGACAACGCGTGTTCGAGTTCGACCCAGCTCTTGCAGCCTCCGTAGGACTCGTGCAGCGTGAAACGCTCCGGCGCAGGCCGCCGGTACACGCGGGTCAACAAGGCATGCAATCCCGCCTCGCGCCCGAACTGGAAGCGCTCCTGGAGGACCTGCTCACTCCAGACATGCCGCCCCTGCAAACGCTTGACACACTCGATATCCGTGATCGTCAAGACCGGGTCGGCTACCACGTAGTACTCAATATCCACGAAGTCCCGCGGCGCGATGGCAGCCATTTCGAGCAAGATGGGGCGCTTCGACGGGATGACGGAACGCTCGGCCTCGTGGTACTGCGTCGGAAACAGCCAAAACTCATGGTGGTCGGCGTGAAACTCACCGCGTTGCTCGCGGATCCCGCCCTTGCGAAGGATGAGGACCTGCTCTCCCCGGCCCAACGCATCCACCACGACAGCCCACTCCTTGAACGCGATGTTGGAACTTGTTTGCATAACCGACCATTACTTAGCGCATCTGCCCTGGTGTGTCCACACGGAAATCCCCTCGCTTGACAGTTCTCGAGCGGCACTGTTACAAACAATGGCGTTCCGTTTGGCGTCGTCTCGCTCGCAGAGGGACCGGAGAATGTTGCCATGAATAATCGCTCCTTAGGTCTGACCATTACCTCGTACTCAGTCGTTGCCTTGGCTCTGCTGCTGACAACCTCCTGCTCCAAGCTCGACACGATCGAGCAACAAGCCGGCAAGACCCAGGATCAGGTCAATAAGACGCAGGAGCGCCTTAGCCACATCGAGGAGAAACTTGACCAAGCTGGCGGCTCGGGTCGATTTCAAATCGTCGTCGCCAACGAATCGGATCGCGGCACGGCGTTGTTTCTCATCGACACCCGCAGCGGTGAATCATGGGTTTACCGCACGCCGCAAGGCCCGGTGATCAACGGCTTCTGGAGCAGCATCCCACGAGTTACGTACCCCGATGATTACTGGCAGCGCGCGTTCACGCAAGGACAACAAGCAACGCCCGGGGGTGCCGGCACCCAGCCTGGTGTCGCCCAACCCACACCCGCCACACCGCCCGCGCCACACCGGTAATCGAGGTCACCGAGCCAGGAATGCCGGGCCACCGTCGGGGCGCATCCGTTTTGGCTCGCCGGGAAGCTCGCTGTCTCGGTAAAATGCGCACGAACAGGTCACAGGATTCACTATGAAATACCGCGCACTAAAAGGTACCTCTTGCAACGTTTCCGTGGTCGGCTTTGGCGTTTGGACCGTCGGAACCAAGATGTGGGGCGTGCGCGATGAGGATTACGACACGGGTGTCCGGCTGCTGCGCCAGGCGCTCGATCACGGCATCAACTTCTTCGACACAGCGGACGTTTACGGCGACGGCAAGGGTGAAGTGGTGCTGGCCCAGGCCTTTGAAGGGCGGCGTGACGAGATCGTCATCGCCACGAAGTTCGGCTATGATTTTTACGATCATCCCGGCGTGCAGCCCGGGCAACGCGAACGTCCGCACAACTGGTCGCCCGATTTCATCCGCATGGCCTGCGAACGAAGCCTGCAACGATTGAAGACCGACCGCATCGATTTCTACCAGCTCCACAACCCGCGCATTGAAACGATCCGCAACGACGAAGTCTTCGACACCCTGCGGGAACTGCGCGAAGCCGGCAAGATTCTAACGTACGGCGTGGCGCTGGGGCCGGCAATTGACCGCCGTCAGATTGCGGAAGGTATCGCGGCACTACGGGAGCGCGGCGCACATGTGCAGATCATTTACAATTTGTTTGAGCGGATGATCGGCGAACCTCTTTTCCCCGTGGCCCGCGAGTGTGACTTGAACGCCTTTACGCGCGTACCGCACTGCTCGGGATTATTGGAAGGGAATTATTCCGAAAAGACGACGTTTAGCAAGGACGACCATCGCACCTTCCGCGTGGCCGATGATGAAAAACGGAAAGCCTGGTTATTGGATGGGCTCAAGAAGGTCGAACAGATCTCGTTCCTCACGCAGGACACGGGTCGCACGTTGGGCCAGGCGGCGATCCAGTTCATCCTCACGGAGCCCAGCATTTGTTCGGTGCTGCCCAACATCTACAACGAGCAGCAGCTCCGCGAATTTGCCGCGGCGTCCGACGCGTCCACCCTGACCCCGGCGGAGTTGGCCACTCTGGGCGAACTCCACGCTCGTAACTATGGTCTCGCTCCCGTCGCGTAGGCGAAAGCGGAGACCGCGCCAATCAGTTGGCGGAGGCGGCGGGAGCCGGTCGCGCGGCCTTGGGGTTGGCTTGCTTTTGCCGCACTTTCAGCCTTCTGAGGTAGGCGGTCCGACGGCGACGTTTCTCAACTTTGTTATATTGTTGGCTCATGAGCTTTTCTTCTTCGGTTTCTTGAGGAATTTTGTAATTTCGCTCTTCGCGTTTCCCACAATCGGGTTGCCGTGTGCAAACGTGATGGTCTTGAAATCAAGATCGAGCAGTCTCTGGAGCGACTTCAGAGCCTGCTTCCTGTCCTCGATATAGGGCTCCGGCAACAACGCCAGTCCCTTGTCGCCTTGATTGAGAAGGGTGTCCCCGACCAGAACGATGCCGCCCCCCGTCTTGACATAATAGGCAGTCTCACTCGCGGAAGAGCCAGGGAGATACACCGCTTTCACTCCGCCGGGCAACCGCTCGCCGTCCATCAGCAGCACATCGATCTTGGTGTCACAGTCGGCCTGGGCCTTTTCGTGAGCATAGATCTGAACCTCGTACTTCTTGCGAAACCAATCGGACTCACGGTCGTGATGGGCATTGGTAAGCAGAATGGCGATCGGCTCGCCAAGGGCCTCAAGTCTCTCGAGGACGGCGAGTTCCACTTTCAACGGGTCGATAAAAATAACCCCCTCGGCAGTCTTCAGCGCGTAACTGTTAAAGTCGACCTTCCATTGCGGGTGAAAACTTGACCAACCGTGAAGGTTCTTTACGACTTCCCGTAATTCGACCGACGGCTTCAAATCCATAGCTCGCCCTTTAAAACGATTCCCGTTGCTGACTTGCTCCCAGACCGCTGCCGCGATCTGATAGAGTGGCAATTGTACCGTGGGGAGCGCGTGGGAGGCAAGCCATGTTCGCGCGGTCAATCCAAAGCGGGCGAGGTAATGCAGATGATGTCGCCCATGACCTGACACTGGCAACTCAGGCGACGATTCGCCGGCTGGCCCTTCAGCCGAAGTTTTTCACGACGCGTCATGGGCGAGAGATTTTCGGCGCCTTCCACGATCTCCATCACGCACGTGCCACACAGGCCGTTGCCCTGGCAGTTGAGTTTTCCATCAATTCCCTTGTAAACGGGAACATCATGAAGCAGCGCCGCCTTGCGGAGGTTTGCATACTGTCCGCAATCCACCTTCTTGCCAGCATTCAAAAACTCAACCGTCGGCATAAATCTCCTTTGTGATTGTCGAAACCGGCTGCGCCAACCCGTACCGTGTCGCACCTGTATACGAAAAACCGCCGCCCTTTGCAACGGTTTCGGCTCGGCTAGGGCTTTTGGGGAAAGAGACCGCGATGATCGAACTCGTTGAAGACCCGCACAAAACCGTGCGCAAACTGCTCCGGATTTGCCAGCAGCAGCGAGCGCGTATATTCCGGCGTCCAGAACTCGCCGGATTCGAGTTCCGCCAGATTGATCCGGGGGTGTTCGTCGGTGGCCGCGCTGTACACCCACACGAACTCCCAGCCCGTTTGCTCGCAGGCTTCGACCTTGAAGTGACGGGAGAGCTGCCCAACGGGCACCACCAGCCCGAGCTCCTCTTGCGTCTCACGCCGGGCACAGATGTCATAGTCTTCCCCGCTATTCAGGTGGCCCGAGGCGCTGGAATCATAGAGGCTTGGAAAGATGTCCTTGGCGGAGGAGCGCTTCTGCACAAAGAGCTCGGCCCGCGTGTTGAAGAGCAGAACGTGGACGGCTCGATGCCGCAGCTTGCGCCGATGCACCTCGGAACGCGGGGCCGAGCCGATCACGCGATCCGCCTCATCGACCACATCAAACCTCTCCTCCGATACTGCCGGCTTCGCCATGCGGCGCATCAAATCATACACCACGGCCCAGGCACAGAGAAAAAAGAAGACCCCCCGACGAATCGGGGGGTCTTCGGTTAGAGTTTAACCGCGTGCGGTTAGAACTTGACGTTGACTTCCGCGCGAACTTCCTCGGCCACAGCGCTGGTGCCGGCATGCCGATAGGCACCTTCTGGCACAAATGCACCGTAAACGAGTTGCGCCCGGACGTCCTTGCTATAGTCGTAGCCAAGGATCCCGTCAATTTCCCAGCCGATGTCCTGGCTGGCGGCTGTCGGGGCAACGGACATCCCGCCGAAATCAACATTCGGGTTGCTTCCGGCTACGCCGTCCTTATCCGCTTTCAGGTAGTAGTAAACCTGCAACGCGAGCGTGGTGTTCTCGTAGGGCTTCACCGACGCGCCCAAGTTGAAGATGTGGATGTCCGTGAGCGCGGGGGCAAACAGATAACCATTGTACCCATCCGCATAGTCGAACCAGGGAACGAACGAACCATCCACATTCCCTTTGCCACCACCCGAGGCAAAAATGTAGTTTCCGTTCAACACTGGCACCCACTGCACATTCTTCAAGGTGTATTTACCACCCAGGTTGAAGAGGAGCGCACTGAGGCTGTGATCGGCCGGCGTGGTACCGTCCGCGCCGAATTCGTAGGCGCCCTCAACCCAAAGCTGGAGAGCGTCCAGCGGGTTGATGTCGGCGCGCACGCCGAGGATGAGTGGCGAGGCGGAGTTGCTCGTCGGCGGAACGCGGCTCGAGGTGACCGGGCCACTGGAGCCCTGGGAAACCCAGCCGAAATACGCCTCGACGTCCTTGAGGGCCGAGTCGCTCAGTTCATAGCGGGCATTCACGAACAATAGGTCAGAGGCACCTGCGTGTGTTGGCGTCGGGCTGAAGCCCTGATTGTTCACCAACTCCGCACCGACGAGGTCAATCGTCAGCGGGTAGTAATCGAGCACCAGCCGAGCGGCGTCATAGTTGTACTCTTGTTCGACGCTGCTGATGATCAGCCCGCGACCGTATTGGAGGTACTGGCGACCAAGTTTCAGCGTCGCCGGAGTGTAGAACAGTTCGTTGAACTGAACATACGCCTCGTTCACACCGACATCCCAGCCACGGTTGATATTCCCGTTGAAGCCGGCATTGCCAGCGCCGGAGGCATTGTGCACCGACTCGTTGTCGGAGCCCCAGAGGCTCTCGGCACGGAGGGTCACAACCACCAGTACGTGGTCTTCAAGGTCAGCTTCGACCGAAACCCGTGTTCGTTGTGAGATGAATGAGGCATTCCCGCTGGCCTGAGCGCCTGTGCCATCATTACCTGCGCTATCAATGAAATACCCGCGGATGCGGATATCACCGCTCAGGCGGATATTCTGGACATCGGCGAATGTCTTGCTGGTCAATCCCCCCAGGGCAACCAGCGCGACTACTAGCCATAGTTTCTTCACTCTGTGTCCTCCTTCGTTTTGTTTACGTTCGCTGTGCGCAAAGCACAAGCCTTCTATTTTTCAGTTTCTGGAGGCCACTTCTGCTTCGATGACAAGCCTTTCCATCACTACGATGCAAAAGCCATCCTGAAGCAGACCTTAACTTATCCCCCATCCTCCACTTACGCGCCGAGTATAGGCTCGACCCAAAATGTGTCAAGTCCCAAAACTCGGCCCAATTTCAGCCTAAAGACTGCTGCAGCACGACGCGATTGCATCGGCCGTCGTCGGATCAATCAAGCCCATGCGCACGAGAGCCGCGATCCGTCTACCTAAAACCGCGCAATTGGCGCGTGCGCCGTTGAAATCCCGACGTGCCACCGCGCGGTTAATAATAGTGGCTTCCCGCTGCAGTGCAATCTGGTATGAGCGAGACAATCCAAGACCAGCGATTCCCGAATCCAAGCATCCACTGCCGCCCGAGACGAGACCCTTGCCCTTGGCAATAATGTAAGGCGAGTGGGTATCCACAGCGATCGCCAAAGCGATGAAGCCGGGGGGGAATGTTATGAATGTTTCGTGCACCGAACATTCCCACCCCGAAAGATCAGCAGCGGTCAACGAAGCAATTGCCGGGTGCGACGCCACGATTGCCACGGCGCTCACGCAGGGAACCCCGGTCACGGAAAACGAACCGAACTGGTCGAGAACCTGAACCGTATCGGTAACCGGATCACTGTCATAATAGCAACTCAGGTCGAGGTACGCGCCGGTCTTCCCCTTTTGTGATGTGACGAACTTAATGCCATCGTTAATCAGTACACCGGCCCCCGGATGGGAGGGATCGTGAAATACTGGATCCGTACCGATGATGACGACATTCCCCTTGATAGCGGGAGCCCAAGTCGTTCGGTTGGATGTGGCCGCATCGATGTCGCTGAGGACGCCGCAGGTCGGGTCACCAAGAATAATCGCCTGAAAGCTGGCAAAATCACTGGTGCTCATAGCCAGCCACTCGTCATTGGTCACGACCACGACAGTGAAGCCATTACTGACGGCGCTGTCTGCTTCCAAACTGTTGGAGCCACCGGTGACTGTACTGTCAAGAATGAGTACCGAGTGGTTGTCCGGTGCCGGCGCGGCCTGTGTCCGGTAGACGCCGATCGTAGAAATCCCCAAAAGCAAAAGCGCCATCCCGATTTTCCCCATAGTCCTGTGCGAGTTCACCTTCATGACTTGCTCCTCCTTCTTAATTGATCATTTAGCCTGCGGTTCTGATTGATTTCGGTTTCCTGACAAAGCCTGCCCCGTCGCAGCGTGCCAATTTCAAATCGTAGTGTCTTAGCCAGTCCGCCTGCCATTCCCGTGAATGGAAACTGAATATAGGAATGGCCTACCGCGTGTCAAGACTTGAAATTATCTCTGAACCAGCCTCCTAAGGCACCGTCGTCAGCGATGGCAATTGCAGGCCATTTTTGGTGGGTGGCGTGGCAGGTTGCACCGGGGACTCGCTCGGCTTTTCGGGCGGCATATCGCGGCTTAGTACAACCCACTGCAAATATGCCTGCGTAAACCACGGGGAGTTTTGACCCAATGCGAGTACTTCCTCATACAACTGGCGCGCTTCCTTTTTTTGGCCGCCAACCTCCAAGCACCGAGCCAATCCAATCTTTGCGGCATTGACGACGTAATTATTTGGGCCAGAATTGATTATCTGCAAATACTGTGCTTTGGCGCCGTCCGTATTCCCTTGGCTTTCCAGAACAGTCGCTAGACCAAGTTTGGCAGACTCTGCCAGCAGATGTGTGGGGAATTCTCTTGTAATTCTTTCGTAAGTACTTGCAGCTTCGGGGTATTTGCCAGCACGATAGTACAGGTCCGCAAGTCGCGACATCGCCTCCGCAGCCGTCGAGGATTTCGGGTAATCCCGGATGACCTGCTCCAAGGATGGCGCATCCGTGGCATTCGCCAACATGGATGCAGCCTGTTCCGCCTGCGTACTTGATTGATATTGCCTGTAGAGCAGGAACCCGACGATGGCAATGACCACCACTGCGGCGATGGTGATCTGTTTTCCATGATCCGCCCAAAAGACCTCAAGGTCGAACTGGTCGGTGATGCGTAAATCGTTATGGACGTCTTGTGCCATGATCCTCCGTCAAACTAGTCGCGCTATTCTTGTGAAACGAAGCCAAAAGGCAAGCGGGAAACACCAGGCAATCATTATGATCGCCGCTGCGCCCGCCATTCCCGTAATACCAGGCCAAAAAAGGCCATATCCTCGACCAGGTAGCGTCGCCACATTCTTCGCGGCTCTTGGATGAGTCGAAAAAGCCATTCAAGTCCGCATTTTTGCATCCATCGCGGCGCGCGTTTTACCAATCCGGCGACGACATCAAAGGTCCCGCCCACGCCCATGACAAAGGGCGTCTGCAACTCAGCCTTCCACTTGTTCAAAAAAATCTCTTTCTTCGGAGAACCCATCGCGACAAACAACATTTGTGGCTGCGTTCGCTTGATCCCTTGCACCACTTCAGCTTCTTCGGCCGGTTGCCAATACCCGTTTCGATACCCGGCAATCTTCAACGTGGGATGGCGCTGCCTCAGCACCTCAACCACCCTTTCCACTATTTCCTGGCGCGCCCCAAGCAAATAGGGATGATACCCCTTTTCCGCGCACCGGGCTACTAGACTATCGAACAAATCTACACCAGTAACTCTTTCTTTAAGAGGGTGTTGCAGCAATCTAGACGCCCAAACTATCGGCTGGCCATCGGCGTTGATCAAATCACAACTCAAAACCGCATTGCGCAATTCGGGATCTCGCTGGAGTTTTACAATTTTGTCCACATTGACAACCACATGCTGATGAGTCCCGCCCTCTCGAATCATCGTTTCTACCCGGCCAACCGTTTCCTCCAATGTTAGGTTGTCGATAGGCACGCCAAACAGAATCGCCTTCTTGTCGGTCGGCGGGTTCATCGCTTTGGTGGGTGCTTGAGCAGGCATTCGACAATCCGCCCCGCAGCCTTGCCATCCCAGAACTTCGGGGCACGTCCCCGCTTGCCATTGCCCGCCAGTATTTTCCTGGCTTCGCCGACTATTTTGGATTGGCTGGTTCCGACAAGCGTGTTCGTGCCCTCCGTAATCGTGACCGGCCGCTCGGTGTTATTTCGAATCGTCAGGCAGGGCACTCCTAGAACCGTGGTTTCCTCCTGCACGCCGCCCGAATCGGTCAGAACCAACTTCGCATTGGCCATCAGACACAGTGAATCCAGATATCCGAGAGGATCGGTCAACTTCAGGTTTTTCCAACCACGGAGTCCGTCCCAGAATCCAAACTGCTTCAGCCGATTGACCGTGCGTGGGTGAACGGGAAACACCAGCATCAAATCCTTCTGAATGGTGTCCAGGGCCGCAAGGATTTCCGCGAACACCTGTTTGTCATCCACGTTGCTGGGACGATGGAGCGTAACGAACCCGTATGAGCCACCCAAGCCAAGTCGCTTGGAAACATCGGATTTGAGACTCACGTCCTTGAGTTGTAACAGTGTGTCAATCATCACGTTACCAACAAAAAATATCTTCTCTGGCGCGACGCCTTCGCGACGAAGGTTTACGTCCGCATCCTGGCTCGTGATGAAGCAGTAATCGCTCAAGGCGTCCGTCACCAGCCGGTTGATTTCCTCAGGCATCGCCCGATCAAAGCTTCGCAGGCCGGCCTCGACATGCGCCACTGGGATACAGAGCTTGGCCGCCACGATCGTCGCCGCCATGGTCGAGTTGACGTCACCAACTACGACAACCAGATCGGGAGGTTCGGCAGACAGCAACTTCTCCATTTCCACCATTACCTTGGCCGTCTGTTCGCTGTGCGAGCCGGAACCGATCCCCAAGTAGACGTCAGGTTTCGGCAGATGTAGTTGCTCGAAGAACAGGGTCGACATGTTGTCGTCGTAGTGTTGGCCGGTGTGCACAAGTTTGGGTTCAAACTTGTCCGGGTGTCGCTGATATTCCATCATCAGCGGGGCCATCTTCATAAAGTTCGGGCGAGCCCCGACGACGTTAACAATTTTCAGCTTCATTCGCTTCTTATTTTTAGCAATTCGCTCAATGCGTAATACATCCACGACTGCGACCAGCGCAGGTACTGGATCCGGTTGATGGCCAGCCGACCGAGTTGATACCAGAAAAAGCCGCGTTCATCCCACATGTTTTTCAGCGCCCAGCGTGCCACCCCGTCGGCCTTTGCCACATCGCCAAACGCCAGGTAGGTCAAAATGCCCTGCGCGCAGCAGTGAATATCGAGGGGATACGTCCGGTTGTGATAGTAGCGCGGTGACCCGTCCGCCAGCCAGAATACCCTTTCCCAGTAGGCGAATCCCCGTTGGGCTGCATCCGCAAAGCTGGCGTCGCGGGTCGCTTGCTCGTACTCGCGAAGGGCAACAAGATTGTATCCGGTGTGAAAATTGTCGATCCAACGCTGGTTCTCGGCCTCGCCGTACCACCAAGAACCATCCGGCTGCTGTCGCTTCACCGAGAATTCCACGCAATCCCGTCGCCCCAGGAGCGCCGCGCCCATCAGGTTGATATTGTGTACCTGCGTCTCCGATTGGGGTATGTACCGAATCCACCTTTCGCCGCCGCTCTCGCTTATCAGCCCCTCTACGAAGCTGGTGTCACACTTCCGCCCAAGCCGCCGGTAGGCTTTCACCGCAAGTGTGGTGCAGATGAGATTGGGTGTGTTCGGCGGCGCGTAGAAAGCGCGTGATTGCCAGCCAAACGGATATCCCCAACCGCCTTCCGGAGTGCGCAATGAATCGAGCACATCGAGAAGCCGCTCGTCCGCGCTACCCATGGCGAATAAAGCCACCGCCATCGAGTTGAGTTGGGGCTTGATACCGCACAAAGCGCGAAGATTGATCGGACTGCGCTTGTGAAGCTGTGTCCACGCCTGTCGCGCCTGTTTTCCGGGCAAAACTCGCGCCAGCGGAGAATTCAAACCGTCATAGGGATCATAACCGCGCCATTCACGGGCCCAACAGAAGTTGTGCAGCTTCTGAAAGACTTGCGACAGGGATTCGCCTTCGTTCGCGTTCATCGGCGGTTACAACTCGACCGCCTGCCCACTCTGGATCGAGCGAAGAACGGCCAAAGTCGCCCGCGTGCTGTTGACAATCTCTTCGAGTCCCATCGGCATCGGGCTGCCTGTTTTGACTGCGGCAATGAACTCGCGGACCTCCGCAGCCTGCCCTTTGTCACGAAAATCAGTCACCACCAAATGCCGTCCGCCGCCGAACGCCTCGAAGTGTTCCTTCTCCAACCCCGCATCGGCCACGGAGAAATAATCCACCGCGCCAACCGACCCGTCCGCGAACCGCAGTGACACCTGCACGTTGTCGGCGCCAAAACCCTGGGCGAAGACGGACGCCGGCCGCGAACGGGCCGCGAATTGCAGAAAATCCACGAAGTGGCACACTTCGCCAAGGATGCGACCGCCGCCGATGTCCGGATTGTTGATCCAATGCTCGCGCGGCAGCGGCGTTACACTGACGCGGTACCGCATCATCAGCGGGCCGCTCAGTTTTCGCGCTTCCGCAGCGAACGGCGCAAAACGGCGGTTGAAGCCAACCAGCAAGCGCGCGTTGCCCGTCTGATTCATCACTTTCACGATCTCATCCAACTGCTCGCCACGCAGACACAGCGGTTTCTCGACAAACACCGCCTTGCCGGCGCGCAGCGCCTCGCAAACTATCGGCGCGTGCAAGTCGTGACGCGTGGCGACGAGCACCGTATTGATCGCCGCATCGGCAATCACCGCGCGCCAATCCGTAACGCACGTTTCAAAGCCGAATTTCTCCTTTGCCTTCTGGGCCTTCACGCCGGTCGCCGTGCACACGGTACGCAACGTCACATCCGCGCTCGCTTTGAACTGCGGTAATAGGACGCCCTGGGCGTAATTGCCCGCGCCAATGACCCCCAACACCATCGCTTTGGCCGGTGCGGTGCCGACTGACTTTGCGACGATGACACTCGTCTGTTCCATGGTCGGTGGGTATTGGATAAGGACACCGACTACCCGTTCGCCGGTCTTTCCCGTGATTAGTTCGTACGCCTTCGGCCCGTCGTCGACGGGAAATGTATGCGTGGTCAACGCCGCCACGTCGATCCGTTTGGCCGCGAGCAGTTGCGCGAAGGCCTCCATGTTGCGGCCTTCCGTCCAGCGCACGTAACCGATGGGATAGTCGATGCCCTGTTCTTCGTAAAGCGGGTCGTAACGACCGGGCCCATAGCTGCGGGAAAGGCGGAAATCCAGTTCCTTCCGATAGTAAATGTCGCGCGGCACCTCCATGCCGGTCACGCCCACCATTACCACGCGTCCGCGCTCGCGGCAAATCCTGCCCGCCAGCTCGACCGGATCGTTCGTCGGGGCTGACGCGGTGATGATGACCGCGTCTACGCCAAAATCATTGCTCAATTTCGCAGCGATGCGCTCCACGTCATCGCGCGTGCGCACAGCCACGGCATCGCAACCGCAGGTCTTCGCGAGCGCGCAGGCCGCTTCACTCACATCAATACCGAACACCACGCAGCCGGACGCCTTGAGAATCTGCACGGTCAATTGACCGACCAATCCCAGCCCGATGACAGCGACCACTTCGCCTACACGCGTGTCGGCTTGGCGCACCCCTTGCAGTGCGATCGCGCCCAGCGTCGAAAACGCCGCGTGTTCCAGTGCAACGCTCTCGGGAAGCCTGGTGCAGAGATTCTGAGGGATCAACACCACTTCCGCGTGGCTTGCGTAATCTTGTCCCGCGCAGGCCACCCGGTCGCCAACAGCGAAACCGGTCACGCCTTTGCCAACTTCGAGGATCGTCCCTGCCGAGGAGTAGCCAAGTTGCTTCCACTGGTCCAGGCGCGACTGCACCTTGCGTAGCGTGGCACCAATCCCTTCGCGCCTGAGCGTGCCGAGCACTTGCCGGGCGAGATCGGGACGCAATCGCGCCTTGCCGACAAGCGACGCCTGCGCCATCGCCACGGTAGCTTTCTCCGTCCCCGCGCTGACGAGGGAATACGCATTGCGCACCAGGACGCAGCCCGGCGCAATCACCGGTGGTGGCACGTCGACGAGTTTGATGTCACCGGTTTTGAAGTCCTGGACGAGTTGTTTCATGGTCTGGAGAATTCTAATTGCTCGCGCGGCAATTGGGAAACAATAAAGCGGAACTTGCCGCCGGCGGTGCGTTCAATGACGTCCGTGAACTCGAAACGAATCCGCATCGAATCACCGAGCCGCAGGTGCGCTTCCTTAAGAATGATCTGTTCGTCTTTCGCGGTAAACCCATCCGTACGCACGATGCGCAACACGAGTTCATCGAGCTTCGTCTGCACGATTTGTGCCTCACGAATATGCTGCACGTCCTTGAATATGTGATCCAGACGACCGATCAGTCGGCCATCCGGGGTACGCACGTAGTCCTCCACGCGCCCTTCGATGCGTTCGATCAGCGGAAAGGCGCAACCACACGCGCACGTGTCATCGCTGCGCGTTGCGCGGTCGCCGACCTTGTAACGGATGAACGGCATGGCGCGATTATTCAGACCCGTCGCGATCATCGTCCCATCGCCAAGAAGCTCCAACACGCCATAGTCGGGCCGCTGATGCAAACTGCCTTGCGCGCATTCGATAATATTGTTGGTAAATTCCGTGGTGCCATACCAGTTGAAGGCCTTCGTGCCGAATGCCCGCTCGATGGCTGCCCGCTGGAAATCGAGCAGGGTCTCGCTCGCCGTAAACACCGCGCGGGGACGCACCGCCGTGATCCCATCGTCAGCCATCTGTTTGGCCAGAAGATATACGGAGGAAGGATACCCGTGAACGAAATCGGGCGCAAAGTCTGTGAGCGCGTCGATATAACACGGCAAATTGTCGGGCGTGAGATGGTACGACGAACAGAGTAGGCGTTTTTCGATGCGATCCACGCGCCAGAACGGCGGGCGTTTCTGGTTGGGTGGAACGACCGGGTGGCCTGAAATGTATGCGCCGCTGCTAAGGTAAGGGCAACCCGCCCACGCCTTATGTCGCCAACGAAACGCCATCTCCATTTGATGGTATTCCTTCGGGAACCACACGGTCAGCGGCGTGCCGGTGGTGCCGCTGGTGTTGATCTTCATCAGCTGGCGCGAATCAAATTCCTCGGACAGAAATCTCCCGGACGAAGCCGCGACCGTCTGTTTGTCGAGAACCGGCCATGCCGCGAAATCATCGGGCGGCAGCTTTTGCTCGCGGTAGAACGGCACGTGCGTCACCGCGTAACGCAGCAACCCGTGCAATGCCTCGCGCTGCTCCGCCTGGAGTTGGTCGCGCGACTTCCTTTCATTGGCCTCGAGCTGCGCGAGAAAACGTTGAAAATCAGCGCCATACTTGTCGCGGAAATTACGCCGACTGGCGAAATTGACCGCAACAGTCTGCGCCCACACGGGCAACGAATTGTAAATACCTTTGCCGGGGATCATGGCGCTTCGATACGACCGACCCAACCGAAATGTGGCCGGAAATGGAAAACCTCGCCAAGTTCGGGCACAGCCTCGATGTCGTCCGGACCGAAATCAGTCAATTTGAGATCGGACATTTGAAACGCCTCGCGAATGGTCGGGACTTTTTGCCAGTCGAACCCCATCAGCCGCGTAGCGACGAAATCGGTGGCCACGGGATTGGTACCCGCGATGAGGACACCACAGGGTTTGGCGTCGGCTTCCATCGGCCCGTTGCCCTCGCCGGCAACGATGCCGTCGATAATGGTCAGATACCGCAAGGGCTTCGTGCGTGGTTTGCCGGAGCCGTCGAAATGCCGCAGCACTTTGTTGAGATCCAGCGTCATGCGCCACGTCGTGTCGTTGCCCCACCAGTTGCCGCTGCGCACGACCTTCGTCGTGTCGCCGAACATTCGCGAACCAACCCGCTTGGCAAGGGGCGCCCAGAGTTTGGTGGCGGCGCCGCTGCGCTTCGCGGCGCTCTTGAAGGCGGCAATCGCGCGACTCTGAAACTTCGTCGCGGCCTTACTGTCGGGAAACTCGTCGCCGCCTTCGTCGGGAGTGCCAATGCAGAAGTGCGGCAGGTAGTTCTTGTCACCATTGATGCCAACGAGGTTTTTGAGGCTGAGGGTGACACCCACTTTCTTGTGCGTCTTGAGCTTGGGTAGGTTGATGAACACATCCGCATCCATCACGCTGCGGGAGATCAGGTATTCGTGTTTTCCGTTGGAGTGGTGCTGGGCGGTGAACGCCGTGTCGTAGTCCGCGCCGTAGAAGCGCCCCTTTTTATTCTGGAAGCAACTATGTTCGCCGAGGTTAACGAGCGTGTAGCCGCGCGGGTCTTCCGGAAGCTTGCGGCGTTCCACGATCACGCCCCGCTTTGTGCGCCAGGCTTCCCGCCGCAAATCGAGCACCTCAAAACGTAGCTCGGGAAATTCTCGCCGCAACCGTCTGCGTAGCTGCGGAATCTCCGCGCGTTCGCAGATCGCGTCAAAATCGCTGTCGGTCTGCGGCGCGTCCGCGATGGTAATGGTGCCCCGCCCGTCCATCGCGGCGGCGACCTGACACGCGACGGCGGCGATGACGGTGCCATGCGTGGTGATCTGCTCCCACTCGTCCGGTCTGCCAGCGTGCGACTCGCGGATAAAATTCGGCTTCAACAACACCCGCTCGCCCGCTCGCACCAGGTTGCCCCAGGACAACCCCATCGCCTCGATCGCCCGGTCCACCGATGAGGCAACAAGGTCGGGATCGTATCGTGGTTGCTGACGCACAACGACGGCGCAGCGCGCAGCAACGGGATCCTGATTCATGGGGCAATAGTGTACCACAAAAGCGAAGGCGCACCAGCTTCCGACAAACACCCGGACTTGACTTGTGAGTTCACATTGAATAATTCTTCTGCCCAAAGCTGCCGTTTCCAAGAAACTGACTTTGCGGAACACCTTCACCTTGATGGTGAAACAGAGACAGTCTCGATTGAGGGGTTGATGAACTTCGCTGAGTTGCGTTTCTGGGAGTGTTTATTCAGTGGTTTGGCGGTCATTCTCGGTGTGCGTTATCTTTTCGTGCACTTCGCGCGTTCAGCGCTGGCGGTATTCGATAAAGTTGCGCTGTTCTCGCTGGGGCTGTTCCTGTTGCTCTGCGTCAGTTGGGTGACTTTCCTCATTTTCCTGGTGGTGGCAATCACGACGTATGTGGGGCTGGCGTGGATTTTGAAATACCATGCGAAGCACGGCTCCAAATACCTGTTTGTGCTGATTCCGCTGCAAGTTTTGCCACTCGTGTATTACAAGTACGGCGACTTTGTTGTAAACCGGGTGCTGGGTTTCAATGCGGACGCGTTTCGCAACCTCGTGATTCCCGTCGGGATTTCGTTCTACACCTTTCAGAAAGTTGCCTTCGTTATCGACACGCTGGCACTGAAGTCGCCGCTTCCCCGCTTTCTGGACTACCTGAATTTCGCCGGGTTTTTCCCCCAGATCGTGGCTGGACCAATCGAGCGAAAGGCGAACCTGCTACCCCAGATGGAAACGTTCCGTTTCCGGTGGCTGCCCGAAAAGATAGACGAGGGCGTCTGTTGGATCGTGGTCGGTTTGTTTTTCAAATGCTGTCTCGCCGACAACCTAGCGGGATTCTTCAACGGCAGTTCCAGCACGAATCCATTTTTGATCTGGGAGGCCAATCTCATCTTCGGGCTGCGGATTTATTACGATTTTGCGGGCTACAGTCTTGTGGCACTGGGCGTGGCCCGCTGTTTGGGCATTAATCTGACCCTGAACTTTCGAAGTCCATACTGTTCGACCAGCGTCACAGAATTCTGGAGACGCTGGCACGTCACGCTGAGCGGGTGGTTTCGCGACTACGTATATATCCCCATGGGAGGCGGGCGCGTGAAGTGGTGGGCCTTCAACGTGGCGGTGGTGTTTATCGTGTCGGGCGCCTGGCATGGTGCGGGATGGAACTTCATCTTGTGGGGAGCACTTCATGGCCTTTTCCTGATCATCAACCGGTTGGGCGGCAAACTCAATGTCCCACGCTCGCTGGCCTGGGGGCTCACGATGCTCGGCAGCTTCTATGCCTGGATGAGCTTTTACGAACTCCGCACCGACGTGCTGCTTCAGAAATCGAAAGTGTTACTGATGCCTGCGACCTACAACGGCGGAGCCCTGCGCGAGGCGCTACAAGTCCTGGCTTCCGGTGATGGGGTCGCACTGGGAGGATTTCTCCTGCTTACTGCGCTAACGCTCCTGGCTGAATGGTTCTCGGTAACGCATAAGAATGAAGAATACTATTACCTCCGGCAACCACTCGCACTGGTAGTGCTCGTGGTTTTGACCGTGTTGCTCGCGCCTGGAAAGACCAATGCCTTTATCTACTTCGCTTTTTAGCATCGGTGTGCCATGGAAGGCCGCGCGACTGCTCGGCGTGGCGGTTGCCACGTGGGCGGTGGGTGCGCTCTACACGGTGCGCGCAAACCCGGAGATAGCGTTTTTCCGCCGCTGTGCCGCAGTAAAGCAACTGTGGGCGCAGAAGCTCGACCTTGAGTACACAAACAAGGTCGTATTCTGCGGCGGATCAAGCTGCACCACATCCGTAGATGGCGAACGGATGCTCAGCCAGCACCGTTTGCCAGCATTGAACCTGGGACTGGGCGCGGGTATGGGGGCAAAGGTCCTCACCCATTACGCCCAAGACTCCGTGCGGACCGGCGACACACTGGTCGTCGCCCTCGAGCCGGATCTACTGGCTGGACCGCTCAGGATCGAGTCGCTGGGCGCTCAGTTTGGTCTATCGATCGGTGAACCGTCGCTGCTGCGAGATCCCAATCGGGTCGACTGGCTTTCCGCGCTGCTGGATTTGCGGCCCGGCGGCTATCACACATTCACACTGGTCACCAAGGTGGTTCTTCGCCGACCACTTTATCCCTATTTTGCGGCTGAGCTACACCCTAGTGGTTGGCATGAAGTGGGCGCACGCCGCGCTGTAAAGTCTGTCAAAGAAGCCCCTACAAAGCTTTCGAAAGAAGGTCGTTCCTGGTTGGTTGCTCTGCACGACTGGTGTGATCAACGCAATGTGCGCGTGGCCTACGCGCTCCCATGGGGATATAGCTCGCCCGAAGATTTGAAGCGGTTTCAAGGTTGCAACCTGCGATTCCTCTACGAGGTTGCCGCGACAATGCCCGTTCTCAAGGATCCCAATCTCGGCGCGGATACGAATCTGGAACACTTCGCAGACACCCCATTTCATCCTACTGCGCAAGGGGCGGCGTTGAGAACCGATGAACTCGCCCGGGAAATCAAGCCGTGGACAATATGGACGCGGGACGAACTGGACGAGCGTCTCAAGGCTATCCCTTTAGATCCTTCTCAATCACCCCGGTGAAAGGAAACAAGCCGCATGCCGGCAGGCTTTGAAAAGAGATCCGGCAGTCGAGGTTCAATCATCTTTGCCAGATGTTGTTATCGATCTCGGCAAGCAGCCAGTTCTTCAAAAACTCGTATCATTCGCTGTCCATAGTGCTCGTGTGTGTACAATCGATGGAATTTTTCCCGGTTGGCGGCCCCCATCCGCTGCCGCAACGCCGGGTCATCAGCCAGCCGCAGAATTTTGTTCGCCAAATCGAGCGGGTCTTGCTCCGCCACCATCAAACCGTTGACTCCCTCCTCAATGATGTCCGGAATGGAAGCGCGCGGCGTGGTCACCACCGGCAACCCAGCCTGCATGGCCTCCAATAAAACCAGGCCAAGCGTCTCGTAATAATAGAATGTCGGGAAAACAAGCATGTCTGCCGTTACGAGCAGTTGCCACTTCTGCTCCCCAATGACTCGACCAACAAACTCGACACCGTCAGTCAAGCCCTCGCGCAGCACCAATTCGCGGGCACGGTGCTCGTCGCTGCTCTTAAACCAAGCCCCGGCAAAAATAAAGCGGATGTCGCGCCGTTGCTTCCGGATTCTGGCAGCACTTTCCAGTACCACGAAGACTCCTTTCTCGGGAATCAAATTACCCAGATACAACACGGAGATCCCCTTCCGGTCCTTCGGGAGCTCCGGCATCGGCGAGAAGATCTGAACACCATCCGTGGCCGGAAAAATCCTCTCTTGAGGCAACCATCTTTCCAGATTCGGACGAAGACGGTTACCCATGACGATTCCACCGACCGCGCGGCTACAAGTGGCCTTAATGACTCGCCTCATAAGCGGGGACGAACGGTCATAGAAATCCGGTAAATTGTTACCGTGCGCGTAAACAACCGTCGGTACTCGAAACATCCGGGCAACAGCTAAAAACAACGCGTCCCTCAGAAAGGCGTTGCGATTTACGGAGATCGGGCAGGAACAAAAATCAAATCGATGAGTCAGGAGGTAATAGGTCTCCAGGAGTATGATCCACGCCATTCGAAACAGTTTCCCAACCCGAAAAGCTTCCACATCAGACACATGCCGGGCTGTCGCCATGTTGATAAACGTCACATCAAATCGACGCGGGAACTCCGACTTCATCAGCGCCTGATACGTCACGCTCGGCCCGAAGTAGGGCGGCGGCAGATAGCCGAATACCAGAATCTTTGTTCGCGTGTGTGACATTCCAGAAGATCGCGGAGCGCCCTTGACGGGTTTCAACTCATACGCTGCTTGAGCACCAGGTAGTCGCCGATGGCGAGTGCATCGATGCCCGTGCCGTAGAAACACCGGATCGCTTGCGGTGGCGTGCAGACGATCGGCTCGCCCATGATATTGAACGAGGTGTTCAACACGCAGGGTACACCGGTGATGTTCTCGAATTCCTTGATCACCTGCCAATACAACGGATTCGTCTTCTGGCTGACCGTCTGCGGTCGTGCCGTGCCATCCACATGGGTGATGGCCGGCACTTTCGCTTTCTTGTCGTCCTTCACCTGTGTGATGAACAGCATGAACGGGCTGTCGGTAATATGTTCGAAATATTCCGGCGCCTTCTCTTCGAGCACCGATGGCGCGAACGGCCGGAAATCTTCGCGGTGCTTGACCCACTTGTTGACGACGTCGCGCATCTCGGCCCGGGTCGGATCGGCGAGCAAACTGCGGTTGCCGAGCGCGCGCGGTCCCCATTCCATTCGACCTTGGTACCACGCGACGATCCTGCCATCGGCAATCAGGCGGGCGACCTCCTTGGCCGGGTCGTCCATCTTTCGGTAATCCACCTTCGCGTTGTCGAGCGCCGCGAGGATCTCGCCGTCGCCATACGCCGGCCCGAGGAACGCATGGTCCATCACGTAGCTGTGTGGCGCGCCATTAAGCTGGTGGTGAATGTGCAGCGCCGCGCCGACGGCACAACCGGCGTCGCCGGGATTGGGCGGAATGAAGATCCCGTCGAACAGTCCGCTTTCCAAAATCTTGCCGTTGAGCACACAATTGAGCACGACGCCACCGGACAAGCAGACGTTCTTCTTGCCGGTGCGGATTCGTAGCGCTTTGAGATAAGCCAGGACGGTTTCCTCGAGGATTTCTTGCAAGCTTGCCGCGATGTCCTCGTGCTTGGACTCGATGGCTGAATTCGGGACGCGTGCCGGACCGAAGGTATCGAAAAACTTCCGGCTCAGCATGTCCGGCCCGGTGAAGGTCGGGTCGAACCAACTCAGATCGAAGCGGAACGAGCCGTCCGGCTGCGTGCGAACGATTTGACGGAACTGCTCGAGGTACGTAGGCTTGCCGAAGGAAGCGAGGCCCATGACCTTGTATTCATCGTGGCCGGGCTTGAAGCCGAGATACTTCGTGACTTCCATGTAGAACATGCCCCACGAATGCGGGTAGGGTATCGTCTCGATGACGCGGATCTGGTTGCCCTCGCCGACGGCCGCGCAGCACGAGTCACGCTCGCCTTTGGCGTCGATCGAGAGAATCAGGGCGTCCTGGAACGGCGAACAGAAAAACGCCGCCGCGTTGTGCGTGGCGTAGTGACTGAGCCAATGAAACTTCAGCGGCGTCTTGCGCCGGCGATTGAACAAGGGCTCGGTCTTGAGATGGTCTTTCAGCAACGTGACCGATTGCACGAGATGATAGGCGGCCCGGGCCGGGTTGCGGTGCGCCCGCGCCAATCGGAAAGCGAGATGGGAGCGGAACTCCTGCCACGGATCGTAATAGTAGCCAACCGCGTCCACGTCATCCGCTTTGATGCCGGCGGTTTTCAGGCAATAGTCGATGCTCGCGTGGGGTAGTCCCGTGTCGTAGCCGAAGTAGCCGGCAAAGCCGACATGTTTCACACGCTTGAAGCGCTCCTCCTCGACCGCCGCCACCAGCTTGCCGTCCTGCACCAACGCCGCTGCCGCATCGTGCACTGCACCCGAAATTCCCAAGATGTTCATCGTGTTTGAATATTACAAATTCCCGTGGGCTGTGCGAGTTATTTTAGCCGCCGCAGCAGCCCGCTCAGCTTCGCGCCAGCCATTTTCGCTTGACCCGGTAGTAACCGTTTGTCGCGCAAGACAGAGGCGGCAGTCGCAGAACTGCAGGCAGACCACCACGCTCCCAATACTCGGCCAGGATACGCTTGCCATTGGCCCGGCTCACATCCGCTCGTGCCACGGATTTTGCGGCGGGGTGGACTCGTATTTGAGCGCGAATCTCAGGGGCGTACACCAGTTTCCCGTGTTGCGCCATTCGCAACCACAACTCGCAATCGAAGGCGTTGTCGAACTCCACGCGGAGCGGCCCCGCCCGCTCCAGCAGTTCGCGCCGAAAGAAAACCGTCTGCTGCCCGATGTAGTTGATCCCGCACAGCAGGATGCGAAAATCGAAGGGGATGCCGTGGGACACCCGCAGAAGCTTGCCGTGCTCGTTCACAATCTCCACGTTGCCGTAGACCAGATCAGCACCCGTGCGTAGCAGGGCCCCCACGGCCGTGCTTACGGTGTTTCGATTCATTGTATCGTCGGAATTGAGCCAGGCCAGGATCTCACCCGTGCACATCCTGAAACCCTTGTTCAACGCGTCCACCTGTCCACGGTCACGTTCCGAAACCCAGCGAATCCCTGGCGCGCCGCGCAGGATGTCCAGCGTCTCGTCGGTCGAGCCGCCGTCGACAACAATGTGTTCGATGTCCGGGTAATCCTGCTCGCGGACGCATTGAAGCGTCTGCGGTAGGTACCGGGCCTGATTGAAGGACGGCGTGACGATCGAAACCTTGGGTCTGACCATAGTGCGAGACGCGATACTAACAGGCGAAATGGAATTGTCGAGAACCGCCGCCGGTAGTCCGTCTTTGGGCTCCGTGGTACCATTTTGAATTCGATCTGATGAAGTTGGTTAGCTGGTAATCCGATCCAGACTCGGGATCCTGGGAAAGATGCAGACCTTCAACAGAATTGGCACAAACACGCCGCTGAGCAGCAGCAGGGGGGGAGAGGAGCGTGAATACCGGACCAGTCCAGAGGTGGAATTTCACCAGCAGTGACTTCTCAAGGCCAATGACTATCGTGTTCATGAGGTAGATTGCAAAAGTGTACTTGCCGAAAAGCAGTAACCAAGACGACATCCGCCAACGCAGCGGCGCCGACTACGCCCTCAGCGCCACCGGCATCGCCGGCCCGACTGGCGGCACGCCCGACAAACCCGCCGGCCTTGTCTTCATTGGCCTCGCTACGTCGATCGGCACGCGTGTCCAACATCACCTACTGAATTTTGACCGCGAGACCTTCAAGGTATTCGTCAGCCAGACCGCGCTGGACATGTTGCTGCGGAATTTACTTGGCCGAACCTGATTGCTTGTCAGTTGAATATGGTTTCACGCCGTGGGCGAAGACCGCCCATCCGAATAGGTTGCACAACCCGATTACCAACCAGACTCGATTTCGGAGAAGAAGTCCCGCCAAGATCAGGGCCGGCGAAAGAACGGTAAACAACAGGTTTCGGGCGACGCCGATCCGTTTGACGTGAAAGCCGCGGTCACTCAACAGGTAATACAGTCCGCCCTTCGAGAAAGGCTTCACGTGACTGGGATCGTCATAGAAATTGATCGGGCAATTATAGCGCCGTATCCCAAGCGAGAGTGACGGAAAGCACGTGGATCGCGTGCTGGGTGTCTCGATGTACCAGATGCCGCCGGGTTTGAGGACGCACTTGATGGTAGTCACGGCAGCGTCGTAAGAATCCGGGGGCAGGTGTTCGAACAAGTGCATCGTCGTTACACAGTCAAACTTACCATCAAACTGGGGCGGCAACCCCTTGGTGATATCGGACAAAAAGAACTCAATCTCCGGTCCGGCCTCTTGTGAGAAATCTCGAATGTCAGTGGCAAACACCTGCAGGTCGGGGCGGATCGTCTTGAAAAGCTTGGCCCGGTCACAGTTGGATGAACCGATCTCCAGCAGGGAACCGTTTGCCGGCAGCCCAGCGACGAGACGGTGGCGGTACTCCAGCCACGGACACGCCCGGTATAATCGCCAAAGTTTCATTAGTTTCATCTATCGCTTCGACTCTTACGCCGCATCCTAGCAGCCTGTGGGACTTAGCGCGATAGTTTTCTTGAACCGGGGCAGGGCCTGTGGTGTCTGTCAGTTATGCTTGCACGACTCGTCAACATTGATCGGGACACCCCTCTGCTAGCTGGTAATCCGATCCAGGCTTGGGATCCTGGGAAAGACGTAGATCTTCAACAGAATCGGCGCAAACACGGCGCTGAGAAGCAGCAGCCAAGATGACGAATGCCAACGGGGGAGGCGGTGCTCTGTCTGCGTTCGGTCGAAAATCGATGCTGAACGCGATCAAGGGCAGAAGCCATCTCCCCCGGAGTCAGGAATCCAGTCTTTGGAGCGGCAAGAAAGGCTTGAAGGCACTGGCGGAGACGATACGATGTTGGTTAACGAGACTGAATGACCCGCCATGGTCGCAAGGCGTAGGCCACATGGGGAATGTATGCAAAGATGATGAGACCTCCGATTGCCAATGCGCTGTTTGCCTTGCTTATAGGGATCACAGGATTGCTGTGTTACATGGGGCTCACGAATGGCCACGATTGGGGTGACGATTTTGCCGGTTACATCATGCAGGCCCAAAGCATCGTGGAAGGGCGGCCCCGGGAGTTTATCAAAGCGAGTCGCTTCACGATGGAGCAAACATCAGCCGCTGCTGGGCCGGCGGTGTACCCGTGGGGCTTTCCGGCCATGTTGGCCCCCCTCTACGCGGTTTACGGCAACAACGTCATCGCTCTCAAATCCGTTGGAGTGGTTTCCCTTCTGCTCTTTCTCTGGGTACTCTGGCTTGGGTTACGCAAATACCATTCAGATTTCTGGCGACTGGTCATGGTCGGCCTCTTTGCCCTGAATCCCTATCTGCTCTTCTTCACGAACGAGATCCTTTCCGACATTCCTTTCCTTCTTTTCTCGACTGTCTCCCTGATGCTGCTGGGGGCTATCGTGATTGAAAAGCGGCGCCTGATCTCACCCATTGCTGACCAGTTGCTTCTCGGAGCCTTGATTGCGGCTTCGTTCTCTATTCGAACCAACGGTATTGCCCTTCTGTTCACACTTGGAATCACACAAGTGGCCGTGGCCCTCCCGAGCGTCATTGCTCAACGAACTACAGACGGTCGTGGACTGGCATCTCTCAAAGGTGTTCTCTCGCAAACCACCGTGCATCATTTGTGCGTCGCCCTGTTGCCATACATCACTTTCGTGATCCTAACATCGGTGTGGAGCACTCTCCTGCCCGGCGGGGGATCGTCGTACTTCTCTCTTTTCAGAGGGATGTCGCTGGGGCTCATCAAACACCACCTCGTTTACTATCTTGATATACCAGGCATGTTTATCACCCCCACATCATCCCACCGCTACTTGATTCATGGCGCTCGCGTTGTCTATGGCGCAACCATCCTTCTCGCCGGCGTGGGGATAAGGAAACGATACCGCTCGGACTTTCATATGCTGGCGTACATGGCCTTGACGCTTTTGCTTTATATTCTCTGGCCTTTCGAGCAGGGGATCCGGTTTCTCTTCCCCCTGCTTCCCTTCTATGTCTCATTTGTACTGACAGGCCTTGAAGAACTCCTCTCCTTTGTCATTGGCCCCGAAGAGACACTGTGGAAAACAATCAGTGTTTCCCCCGTTATTGTCATCCTGTTGGGCTGTACGATTCTTTCAGCCAAGCGTGCATTCGACAACCTCAACCGGAATCGAGACGGTCGTTATGGACCGTACATCCAAACATCCCGAGATATGTTCTCGTTTGTTGCCGAGAACACAGACCCCACCAGCACGATTGTGTTCTTCAAGCCTCGCGCCATGAAGCTAATGACCGGCCGAAGATCCCTGATGATCGACCGTGTTGGCGAGCTTTCCCGTGGTGATTACGTGTGCGTGTACCTCCCGGGCAATGGCTATGACCAAGTACCGCCTGGTGACATCGAACGGCTTGCCGCTCAGGGAGGCATTGAGCCGGTATATAAAAACAAAAATTTCGCGTTGTACCGGTTGACCAAATCCATCTCCAGATCACAATGATCGCGTCCCCGGCCGGCTCTCCCGCCCGCCCGCCCCCCCAAAAAACCGGTCGAGTTTCAGGGGGGCGGGTCAACACTGCAGTCCTCAAAGGATGTGGGAAAGGAAAGGCAAGTGTGAGGCTGCGAAACTTGTCCACCAACGCCATCCACGCCGAAGAAAGGGAGGCAGCGTACGCGCCCGCCACAAACACGAAAGCGTGTTCACAGACTCGATCCAGGCAGTTTTACGCAGCGCGGTTTGTTGTGCGCTGTTACTACGCGGTGGTGCTATTCTTCGCCGTGGCAAGAAGCCACTGTCGGATCAGGGATTAGGAATGCTCCTGCGGCCCTGGGAACAGAAGGCATCCTCACGCAAGAAGGTGTACTGGATAAAAATGCAAAGGTGTGTTTTCGTGGTTAAACAAGGAGAGAGAAACAGATGAATAGCTCATGCATGCTCGCCGCTGCAATTGCCCTATCGATTGGTTGCGCCACGGTGCAGCAGCCATTACGCGATGTCGCCGATCCAGCGCCGCGCCAGATCCTCATCGGCGGCGACAGCGCCAGCGGCAGGGATTCAGCGGAGCTTCCCCGCATCTATAGCGTCATTCAGCCGGCTCTCATCCGCAGCCAGGGCGTCTGGTGGAGCACCCTTGAACCGACGCAAGGCGTCTACAATTGGAAGGCCTTCGACGCCATGCTCGCTTGTAATACTCCCACAAACTTCTGCAGCTTCGGAGCCAACAACGCGCCACTCACCAATGCGCTCCAGCCGCTGCTCATGTTCAACGTATTCCAGCCGCCAGCTTTTTACACCAACTTGCAAGCCGCGTACATCGCGGGCGAATGCGCTTTCGTGCAGGCCCTGCTCAAACACGCGCCGGGCCGCATCCAAATCGTCGAGTTCACCAACGAACCTGGCGGCGGCTACGACTGGGTGCCGCAATGCAAGACGTGGCAGGACATCGCCACCTTCACCGCGAAGCTCGCCAGCGCCGTCAGCACCGCCGTGCTCGCGGTCGATTACACCGTCAAGATTGCTGGCCCATCGCTCACCGTTCCCTACGATGACAATTTCTTCTCCGTGTTCGCCGCCAATGGCGGATTCAAAGCGTGCGACATCGTGACGTTCCACGATTACCGCATGACCGGCACCGGGCCGGATAATGCACGGACATATTCACCGTATCAAAACTACGGACCGAACATGCCAAACCTCGCTGCCTGCATCGCCAACTGCGACAAGTGGTCGGGGGGCAAGCCCGTCTGCGTGAGCGAACTGGGCCTCGGCACACCGGAAGACGTTATCGCCTATTGCATTATCGCCCAACGCAACGGCGTCTGGGCCTTGTGCCCGACGTACTGGCTTGGCGCAGCAACCAATTTGTACCAATGCGGCTACTGGGATTCCTCTGCCGATACCCCGAAACCCAATGGCAGAGCTTTCCTCGCCACCATGAGAGCGATGAACTACACGGTAACAAGGCAGACGTTCCGGCCAGCGCAACGAGACTCCCCATGATAGCACCTCACCACGCGATGATCATACACGATTGGTCGGTCTATTTATTCGGATCGTCGAGAGCCACCGCCGATGGTCTGGCTTGCGGTGGCCCGATACTAGCTGTACAATTTGCCTCCGTTCATGAAACTGCTGGGCATTTCTATTGACGATCTTCACAATCCGGCGATGGCCAGAGCGTTCGTCATGCGGCTGACCACCTTGCTGGTGGGAATCGCGGTCGCCGTGATTATCGGATACTGGCTGGGCAACGAACAATACTTCTTCTTAACTTGCTTCGTGGGGATATTGGTCGTCATTCTTGTTGCCTTCGGGATGCAACGGAAAGCCTGGATCTTGATTCCACTGACCTTTCTCTTGACGGGGAGCTTTGGTAAATTGCCGATTCCGTTTGCCGTGCGTGATCTGGGTATATTTTTGGCGGCCGCCTCGTATGTGGCGTACCGTGTGTTGTCGCAGCAGAATCTGCGCCCCAAACTACATTTGTTGGATTTGCTGGTTGGACTTAATATCATATACCTCGCGTTCAACTTGGTCAAAAACCCGGTCGGTTTCCTCATCTTCGGATCGGAGAGCATCGGCGGCCGTCCCGTTGTGAACATCTGCATTGCGCTACTGGCGTACTGGGTGATCATCCGCCTGCCAGACACCGTTACCTCAGTGTCGCGCATCCCCTACTACGTACTCGTGCCGGCAGCAATTCTGAGTGGGCTGAGTTTGTTTGTGCATATCGTACCCTCGATGACACTGACGGTGGCGAGTTGGTACTCCGGTTTGGAGATCCACGAATACATTGGCAGGTTGCAGGGTCTGGGCGGAATCCATCGGTTCAAGGGGCTGGAGTCCATTGGCTTCCAGTTGTTCATGGTGCTCTTTGCGTACTACTCACCAGGCACGCTGTTTGATCCGCGACGTGGCCGGTTTTACGCGATGCTCCTCGCCGCCATCTGTATTCTTGTCTCGGGGTTCCGCAGCGCTCTCCTGTGGGTGGTGGCAGGATTCGGAATCAGCGGTTGGTTGCATCGGCGTTGGCGGCAATTGGCGTTGGCTGGTTTCGCCGGCACGGCGCTCGTCGCGGCGCTGACCTTCGGGCAAGGACGATTCTACGAGTTGCCCGAGGGAATCCAACGATCTCTGGCGTTCCTGCCGGGCCAATGGTCTGAGGCCGTCGTTAGGGATGCTGAATCAAGCAGCACGGAGCGATTCAAGCTCTGGAAAGAAGTGATTGAGTGGGGATACATCAAAGACTGGTGGTTCGGTGACGGCTTCGGCGTCAATCTCGAGGATGCCATCGCTATATCTGCGAGTAGGAATTACAAGGAGTTCATCACACTCACGGGAGCCTATCACAGCGGGCCGCTCAGCGCCATTCGCTATGCCGGCACCTGCGGGCTGGCGCTGCTGTACTTGCTTTCCATCAGCGCCGCCTTCTACTCCTACCGCTGCGTCAACGAATGTCGCGGAACCCCGTTGTTTCCCGTCGCGATCTACTTCGCAATTCAATTGATATGGGGACCGATCCATTATACCTTCGTGTTCGGCGGCTATGACGGCTACGTTCCCGAGCTGCTCTTCCAAGTTGCTTGCCTGCGGCTGCTGTTCCGCATGTCTGATGAATTGAAACAAAACGCGGCTGCGAAAACGAGGCTTGCTCCGGCGCAATCCATCGTGAGTGCCACGGCATGAATGTGCTCGTCTGGAGCACTTACGTCAAACACCCCGTGGGAGGGATGGAGCGCACTTCCTTGGAGATTGCCTTGCAACTGCACCAGCGCGGGCACCGGGTGATCCTGGCAGGTGCCTATGACAACGCGCCGGAGCTCCGGGCAAAGATTCCCGCCAATATGCCCTACTATTTTTTCGATATGCACCGACGCCGACTCAAACCGCACCTCGCGGCGGCGCGGCTCGCGGGCCGACTGATGGATCAGCACCGGATCCAGGTCGTCTCGGCCCATGGTTCGGTTTTTGCCCTTCATGAAGTGTGCCGTCGGCGAAGTATTCCCATGGTCTGGACTATTCATGGAGCAGAGGCCCGTTCCCCCGGCATCCTGAATCGATTGAAAACCGCTGCCGTCCGCCGTGTGTTCACCTGGCAGGGAACGCACATGGTCGGGGTGTCACGGGCAACATCCGAATGTATTCACGGGCAGTTTCCTGAAATGGACGCTTCCCGCGTGCATTCTATCATCACCGGCGGAATGAACGATACGGCACTCGCAGCCTTGCCCCTCCCTCAGCCGGGTCCGCCATGGCACCTCGGGTTCATCGGCCGGGTCGTCCGGCAAAAACGACCATTGGACCTCGTGGAAGTGGCGCGCGGACTGGAAAGCCATCTCGATTATCGAATGCATATCTTTGGCGACGGCCCGCTCTTCGCCGAATTGCGGAAGGCAGTCCAGGTGGCCGGTCTCGACGGGAGATTTATCCTCCACGGCTATTGGGACAAGGGCACTACGGGCATGGTCGAGCAATTTCAAATACTCGTACACCCGGCGGAGGAGGAGCCGCTGGGCCTGTCGATCATCGAGTCCCAGCTCGCCGGTCGTCCTGTCGCTGCCTATCAGGTGGGCGGAATCCCAGAAATCCTGCGAGAGGGGGTAACGGGAATGATGGTGCCCGTGGGAGACACGACGGGATTGGTTGCTGCCGTCCGCTCCCTTGCCGGTCCCTCCTTCGTTGGGCTCTCGCAGGCTGCACGCATGCGTGCCACACAGGAATTCACCATCAAACACATGATCGACCAATATGAAGCCCTCTTTGAACGACTATGCGCATCGCCCTAGTGGGAGACTTTGACACCTACGTAATCCGTGGGCTTGAGCGACCGCAACAATTACTGCCGTACCACCTCTCGCCAGGACTGAATCTCCTGCGAGGGCTGCGCGAGATTGGCGTGTCCGATATCCACATCATCGGAACGACGGGTGAGGTCAACACGCCGACTGTCGAGGAAGGCCCCTTCGGCACGGTGCATCGACTGCCGTCTCCTCTTTTTTCTGGAAGCGCCAGCTTTTACACGTGGCGGCGGCACCTGATTCTCAAGGAACTGAGAGGAATCAAACCCGACGTTGTCCACGCACAGGGCACGGAACAGGAATATGCCCTCACCGCGGTTACCTCGCCGTACCCCAACGTGATTACCATCCACGGTATTATGCACCGGGTCCATCGGGTCACGCGACCACCGCTGTTGTCGCTTAGCCACGTGCCTCGTTGGATGGAAAAAATCGTTGCGCACCGGGCGGGGGACGTGATTTGTTTGAGCCGGGAGGTGGAAGATTTCTTCAAAGAACGCGGCAGCCGGGCGCGTTGCCACTTAATCCCCAACGCCGTTGCGCCCTGTTTCTTCGATGTCCAGCCACAACCACGCGCGGAAGCGGGCTTTGCGCTTCTGTTTGTCGGGACGATCTACCCATTGAAGGGACTACTCCACCTCGTCGAAGCACTGGCGGAAGCCCAGCAGAAACTGGGGGCTGGGATCCTGTTGCGAGTCATCGGCCAAATCGGCGGCGGCGTGAACGGCGCCGAATACCACAAACAGCTGCGCCGTCGCGCGGAGGAGTTGCACATTGCCGGGCGCATCCAATGGCTCGGCGTGCTCAATGAAAGAGACGTCGCGCGTCAACTGGCCCATAGCGATGTGCTCGTGTTGCCATCCTTCCAGGAAACGTTACCGATGGCGGTCGCCGAGGCAATGGCCGCGGGCGTGCCGGTAATTGCCACTCGCGCGGGTGGCACTCCGGAGTTGGTCGAACACAATCAGACCGGCTTGCTCGTCACCCCTGGCCGTAGCGATGAGTTGGCGGCCGCGTTGTGCGAGTTGCTACCGAATGCCACGCTCCGACGCCAATTCGGCGCGGCGGGTCGCGCCAAGGCGTTGGCTGCGTATGCACCACGAGTCGTTGCCGAAAAAACGCTCGAGGTCTACGAAACGATTTATCAGAGAGGGCGCGCTGGATCCCCAAGACACTGAAGTTCGGGTGGCCGGCGCCTACTCGTGGACGTTACGCACCAGATACTTTGGTTTGCGCCCGATCTCGTAATTCATGCGCACGAGGTATTCGCCAACCATCCCCGTGATCGTTACTGAAAAACCCCAGAGTGCCAGTGAGGCGGACAGCACGCCGAGCAGCCAGGAACGGATGACAATCCCGGCCAGCAAGCCTGTTCCGCCAAGCCCGACAGCCCCAATCCCAATTACCTCGACAAATTGAAATGGCTTCGTTGTCGCACCCATGAACACCGACATGAATTGGTCCAACCGAACAAAGAAGCCGTGCTTGGAACCTTCGCCGCCGGGACGTTCCTGGTGGCTGACGGGCACCTCGCCGACCCTGAAACCGAGTTTGGAAAAAAGTACGGGGAACCAGCCGCGCGATGTCGAATAGTGTGATAACTCCTTGGCGGCCACGTTGGTGTAGGCCCGGAGAAAACAACCGTAGTCATGAATTGGTGTCGGCGCGTCATTGCGAATGAGATAGTTGGTAATCAGGGAAGGCAATTTGCGCGAAAGGAATGGATCTTTCCGGTCCGTCCGCCAGCCGCAGACCACGTCATACCCCTCGGCCATTTTCTCTAGCAGCTTGGGAATGTCCGCAGGATCGTTCTGGAGATCGCCATCCAGCGTGACGACGACACCACCTTTGGCATGGTCAAACCCGGCGTATGTCGCAGCGTGCTGGCCGAAATTGCGACGGAGCTCGATGACTTTCAACCAGGGATATTTCTTTCTTGCCTGGATCAACTTGGGAACCGTTGCATCCCCACTGCCGTCGTCGACGATCATCACCTCCGCGGGTGACGGCAGCTTTGGCACAATCCCGGCGAGACGCTCCAACAGCAACTCGACGTTGGCCTCCTCGTTGTAGACCGGTATGACAATCGTCAGGGCGACATTCATGAATTGGGTCACTATACTAATCAGGCGCAACCATGATAAAGAGAATAATCGGCATGCGACATTTGGTATTGTTGCCACCGCCAGCACACACTATCATCCATGACCAATATGCCTTCGGAGACTGGCGGCGGACCAACCAAACGGGCTCATGCGGAGAGCCAGTTCTATGACCGTTACGCGGAGCAACTCTCTCGGGAGCAACTCGCGCCACAAAACGTGTTTGCCCCGACCTGCCTGGAGAACCTCTACGTCCTCGAGCAATTTGGCAATCTACAGGGCAAGCGAGTCTTGGATATCGGCTGCGGGCAGGGTGACACATCCGTGTTCTTCGCCCTCGGCGGAGCTGAGGTTCACGCCCTGGATGTTTCGGAACGGATGGTGTCTGTCACGAATGAGTTGGCCAAACAACACGGCGTGGGCGAACGGGTGCGGGCGCAAGCTGGCCGCGTCGAAGACATGAAATATGCTGACGGTTATTTCGATCTCGTCTTTGCCGACGGCGTTCTCCACCATCTGGATATGCCGCAGGCCGTGCCGAATATCGTTCGCGTGATGAAGCCTGGCGGACGCGGCGTCTTTCTCGAGCCGCAAAAAGGGAGCATTTTCAGCGAAATCTACCGCTTCTTCGCCAGCGATCTACGAACAGAGGATGAACACCCGCTCGAACAGCGTGACTTCGATTTTCTGGCCAATCAATTCGGCCGATTGACTCACCGGGAGTATCATCTCGTGTCTCTGGTCCTGTTTGCGATGCGCTTTGTCACCCTGAAATTTTCGGGCCAGGCGTTTCCTTACTGGATGGACGAAGTGCGCCAGGGCAAGTACCACCCCCAACTGCTGCGTTGTCTGCAGAATATCGACGAATGGGTGTTTCGCCATTTCCCATCACTGCGCCGGTACACGTGGCTGACGGTGATCGTCACGGAAAAACCGAAGTTCTAGGTTCCTTTCGCGCGGATACTGTCGCAGACGTATTTGATCTGCGAATCGGTCAACTCTGGAAACATTGGCAACGACAGGCAGCGGCCGCTGAGCCATTCAGCAACGGGAAGATCGCCCCGCTTGTACCCCAGCGAGGCGTACACCTTTTGCAGGTGCAGCGGCACCGGATAATGCAGCCCCGTGTCAATCCCCGCGGCTGACAATCGCTGCCGCACCTCGTCGCGGCGATCGGACTCGATGACGTAGCAGTGCCAGACACACTCGGAGTCGGCGAACGTGGCTGGCACCGTGACGCCGCTCCCCTCGAGCAATTCGGCATAGCGGCGCGCATGAGCGGCGCGCGCGGCGTTCCAAGCGTCGAGGTGCTTGAGTTTGATTCGCAACACGGCACCCTGAAAACTGTCCATCCGGTAGTTGTAGCCGATCTCGTCGTGGTAATAACGCTGGCTCTGGGCGTGGTCGCGCAGGCTGCGGGCGCGCTTGGCATAGGCATCGTCGTTGGTGACCAGCGCGCCACCCTCACCGTATGCGCCGAGGTTCTTGCCCGGATAGAAGCTGAAGCAAGCCGTACACCCGAATTGGCCGACGCGCTTTCCTTGATACTTTGCACCGTGCGCCTGCGCGGCGTCTTCAATGACGGGAATGCCGTGCTTGGCAGCAATCGCAAGGATCGGCGCCATCGCGGCGGGCATGCCGTAGAGGTGCACGGGCACGATGGCCCTGGTGCGCGGGGTGATGGCCGCCTCCAGCTTGGCGGGATCAAGTGTGCGACGGGCGGGATCGATGTCTACAAATACTGGTTTCGCCCCGACATAATTGATGGCCCACACGGTGGCGATAAATGTGAACGGCACGGTGATGACCTCATCGCCGGGACCGATGTCGAGACAGCGCAATGCCAAATGTAGTGCGCTGGTGCCACTGTTGAGGCTGACGCAATGGCGGACACCGCAATAGGCGGCGAACTCCTGTTCGAAATCCTTGGTGGGCGGCCCTTGGGCAAACGCCGTGGACTCGCACACCGCCTCCAACGCCGCCAGCACTTCGCCACGAATCGCTTGGTACTGGGCTTTCAGATCAACGTAGGGAACTTTAGTCATGATTATCTACTTGTAACGGTGGCGGAGCGCGCGGTAGTGATAACGCATCCGGACACGAGTCCGTAACAGCCAAAGGTAGAAATCGACTGGATGCAACCCTGACCTTCTGACTGCCCCCTCGAGCCATCCGCCACTGTGGGCGGGCGACCGGCCCGTCGTTAGGTGGCGCCACACGCCGCGGTGTCCCACATGCGGAGCCAGCGGACAGGAGAATTTGCCGGTCTGATGCTCCGAGACCTGATATAGACCGTATTCCTGGGCCTCTGCGTCGGTCGGATTGGTACAGAACATTTGAAGCAGTTTCTCTGACGCCTCAAACAGACCGGCTTCGTGAAGCTCGTCGGGTGTCAGGACTTGCAGTAGTTCCTTCGCGAAGTGGACGACCCCCTCCTGTTGGGTTTGAACACCCCACTCAACAGCCGGGGGAATTGCGCCATCAAAAAACAACGGTTCCGCTGGACCGCCCTGGCGCTGATGATAGCCTCGGACCCCGTCGTGATCGGCGGCGGTAAAGATCTCCAACAAGCCCACGTAATTTGTCGAGAACCAACTCGGGGCTGGTTTTTCTGGTGACAGGAAATAACTTTGCAAAACATCTGTTTCGCAGGCTCGTACCCTCCGCCACAGTCCAAAATACAGTCCCTTGATTCCGGTCTGGGGACGGAACCCGGCGCACAACAGCATCCGGCTCAACGCCGCCTGCAATCGGCCGTTCCACCCGAGATCGACGATCGCAAATCGTTCGTCGTCCAGCAGGCCCTCCTGTTCAAGGTAGTGCAGGGCCGGCACCCGAAACTCGACCGCGCGTTCGACGATGGCGGATTGAATCGCCTGATCGTGAAAACACTGCCGCAGGCGTTGCCGTTCTGGAGCGGACAAGGTGAGGTCCCACGATTCGCGCGTGAAGCCGCCCGCTCCGAGCGACGCCCGAATCTCTTCTGGTTCAAGGTTGACCCGCTCGCAGACGCAACGCACCGTCAGGATTGAGGTGGGTGCCAAAACCCAATCCAAGGTCTGCTCATCCACGGCGGTCACGGACGGGGGTTGCCAAGCGTGACGCGATCCGTAGAGGTAGCGGGAGGCAATTCCGGTGGGAAAGCGCTCATTGATCAGCTCCGCGAGGCGGTACAAGATCTGGCCATCGCGGGAGACGAAGTACAGCCGGTTCACCCCCAGCGCACGGGCCTGCCGGAAGGTCCACAGCACGAAACCGAGCAAGACCGGGCCGACGATGTTGGTCGAGGTGTTCCACAAAGTCTGCAAATGTTCGGATTCGAGGCAGCGCGAGACACGGGCTGCCCGCGAAGCGCCTGCCAATATAGAGCGAAACAAAAAAGGACCCCTGTCGATGGAGTACATCGCTTCTTCGTACCGGTTGAGTTGGTGAGATTTGCCTTTCATTTGGCTGATGATCCTGCTGCCAGTGAAAAATGAACGGCCTGAATCCCCAATCGGTAGGGCACTTCTACGTCGCTGAGCAAGTTGTCCCCGATATGCCAGACGGCATTCGGCGCGCAACGCTCTGTGTTGAGCATCTGCTGGAACAACCGGCCAGTGGCTTTCATCACCCTATGTTCGCTGGATACGTACAATCCATCCCCCTCCTGAAACGCGCTTTCGCGAACCAACATCTCGCGGATGAATTCGACGGGCAGATAGATGTCGGAAACGAACGCGACGCGCCTACCCAGTTCACGAGCGCGACTGATCCATTGGAGAACGCGCGCCACGGGGCGGATGGACTGGCGCTCCTCCTCCAATTCCAGCCGCGTCAGTTCGTTCTCGAAGTCCGCGCCAAGCTGAAACGGCGCGGCGAGGACGCGGTAAATCTCTGCCAGCGTGACTTCTTGGTGTTTGCTCTCGGTTCGCGCCTGGCACTCGGCGTCCACGCGCAGTTTTGGAAAGCCGTCCAGCAGTGCCTCTGGCAATGGAAGTGAGGCGCGCGCCAACCGTCGTTGAAGGAGGTGAAACACCCCGGTGGGCTCGGCCGTGACTCGTGTGAGCGTGGTGTCGAACACATCGAACGAACACAACTGAATCGTCGGATCCGGGTTGAATTCCGGTGTCCTGAATGCATCCTCTCGGCTGGTGCAGGGGCGGCGCGGCATGATGGCGGAATGATTCCTACCAGAAGTGCTGGCTTCGCCGCCAGAGATTTCCGAGGCGGACGCCCCGCCGACCAACAAGGCGAGGGTGCCCAAGTCCGCGATGCGGCTGCCGACCGAGAAATATCGTTTCAGCCAAGCCACCGCCGCCAGCAACAGGAGGCCGAGCGCCAATTCCCGTAGCCGCTGGAGTCGTGCGGGCCGTTTCGCCATGACCACGAGAGCATCAAAATCCAGCATCCTATTCATTCCGTTGGCCACATGCGCCGCAGCCCAGAGACCGTTCCTTCAATTCCCACCTTGTGGCACGTGACGGACACCCAACTCATTGAGTAGCTTCATGAATGTTCTTCCTTCAGTGAACCAGAAGACCGCTGCAAATAGTATAACACCTGTTGCCACGGCCGCCCACCAGAAGCCAGGGAATAGCCAGCTTAACATTCGGACAACAGCCGCTGTCAGGACGGAGAAGCCCAGCGGTTTGAGTGTGACACGCAGCCAACTGATGGGGCAGATTTTCCGCCGGTAAATCAGACCGCAAATCAATACGGCCACCTCGGAAAGAATGGTCGTGGCCACCGCCGCCCAAACGCCGTAGCGAGGAATCAAGGCGCAGTTCAAGACAACGTTCAGCAGCGCCGCCAGCAACGTGATATAGAACAATTCCGTTTGCCGACCCCAGGCGATGAACGGCTGGCTAATCCCGACATTAAAAAACACCAGCGCGATGTTTAGACTGAGCCATTCCAGTAGGGGCCCGCTCGGTGCGAATTCCGGCCCGTAAAGAAGGCGCACCACGTGGCTTCCGGCCGCCCAACCCAAAGCGGCGATGGGAAAGCCGACCCACTCGAGAATGCGCAAGAATTCCATTGATACTCGCTGCATCTGCTGGGTCTCTCCCTGCGCCCGTGCCAAGCTTGGGAAGTAGGCGCTGGTCAGCGAACCGCTGAACATCAGTGGCATCAACATGAGGTTGTAAGCCGTGCTGTACAGACCAACGGTGGCATCCCCCCGTGCGAACCCGAGAAAAATGGCGTCGAAATTGTAAAACAGCAGGATCGCTCCTTGGGAAAGCCCCAGCGGAAGCGCTTGCTTCAGCAGCGCCCCCGATCCCTGCAATGTCGGACGCACCTCTTTCCACTCCAGCAGATGCCGGCGGCCTGCGTACCAGGCCAAATACACAATCACCCCGATCCGAAACGGATATACCAGGAGCACATAGCGGACAACATGCGTCGGATTATGGATAAACAGAAACAGCGCCGGCAGCATCAACACCTGCGACACGACCTCGGCAAATGCTGCCGGGCCCATGCGCTCGTTCGCCTGCAACAACCAGGTCAGATTCAGCGGGGCAAGCAACAAAGCGAACGCCTGCAGACTGAGAATCATACTGACCTGTGGCCCGCGTAGGCCCAGAGCCGCAAAACTCGCTACGAACGCAAACCCGACAACGGCCAGGATAAACTGCACCATCAGCAGGATCGAGACGTAATGCCCAGCCTTGTCCGGCTCGCGGGCTACATCCCGCTTGGCAATGGTTTCCAGGCCCGGATTGATGATCAGTGAAAAGTACGACATGACCGCAGAGCACCAACTAATCTGTCCAATCGCCACCACTTCGAGCACGCGGCGGATATAAATACCGGAAAACAGGCTGACGAAACGTCCCGCCAGTGACGCCACACTGAGGGAGAGGAAATTGCGGGCAATCAAGCGACGAGGCCCAGCCTCTCGCGGCTGGGCACCCAGGGTTCTGCTGTCATCACTCATATGGGAAATAATCTATACAGGCTCACTCCTGTCAAAGCGAATCGTTTGGTGCTGGCGGCGCGCCGAAAAGGCATTTAGAGTCTGGGTCCAATTGCGTGCTCCGTGAGAACTCGGTCTCAAATCTGACAATCGGATGCAATCCTGGAAGCATTTGGAGGCGGTTACTACTGCGAACCGGAATGGTGCGCAAGCTGCTTGGTTCTATGTCTCGACCCCACGAAGGCCGACACAGAGAAGTATGAATATTTCCAGGGCGCTGCGCGCTGCATTGAGAGTTGTCGTTTGTCTCTATTGGGGGACCGCCGGGGTCGGATTCGCGGCGACAGATTGGTCTCCCGCCACTCTCCTGACGCAACCCTTCGATATCGCCGTCAGCAAGATTCAAATAACACCCAGCGCTCGCTGGGGATTGTTTCGGGAGTCCGACTCGATCTCAATCCAGACGACCGACAATTCCCCGATTCAGATCTTCGACCTGAATGGGAATTCCGTTTACTCGGGCAACCCCACCACACTCACCCTGCCGCAGGGCCACTACATCGTGGAGTGCAACGGCGACCGCAACCAGTTCG
>PLZV01000004.1 GCA_003152315.1 Verrucomicrobiota bacterium | reverse complement strand
GCTGGGGCTGAATCACAAGATCTCGCGCGAGCGGATTGCCACCGGCATCCCCCGGCTCGACGCGATGCTGGGCGGGCTGGGTTTTTTTCGCGGCAGCAGCATTCTGCTCACGGGCACGCCCGGCACCGGCAAGACCATCGTCGCCGCCAACTTTGCCCAGGCCGCCTGCCGGCGCGGGGAGCGCGCGCTCTTCTTCTCGTTTGAGGAATCGCCCAACCAAATCATCCGCAACATGCATTCCATCGGGATGCGCCTGGAGCCGTACGTCAAGCGCGGCTTGCTGCGGTTTCATGCGGCGCGGCCCTCGCTCTACGGCCTGGAAATGCACCTGACCACGATGTTCAAGGAGATCGCCGCGTTTCAACCCCACGTCGTCATCGTGGACCCGATTACCAGCCTGATGGACGCGGGCACCGACTCCGAAAGCAAGGGGATGGTGACGCGGCTGATTGATTATTTGAAGGCCGGACAAGTCACCTCGCTCTTCACCAGTCTGACGCAGGGCGGCCACGCGCTGCAACAAAGTGAAGCCGCCATGTCCTCGCTCATGGACTCCTGGCTATTGTTGCAAGACTTCGAGGGCAACGGCGAACGCAATCGCGTNNTGGCGCACTCGAACCAAATCCGCGAATTCTTGATTTCCAACCGCGGCGTTGACCTCGTGGACGCTTACATCGGTCCCAGCGGCGTTTTGACCGGTTCCGCCCGCGTGGCACAAAATGCCCTCGAAAAAGCTGGCATCCTGGCCAGCCACCAGGAAGCCGCCCGCCGCAAGCGCGAACTGGAGCACAAACGCGCGGCGCTCGAACGGCAAATCAGCGGGCTGCGCTCCGAGCATGAAGCCAGCGCCGAAGAACTTCGGCAAATTGACGAACAGGTCGGAACGCAAACGCGCTTGCTGACCACCGAGCGGACCGAATTGGGCCGCTTGCGCCAGGCAGATGTTTCGGTGACGGCCAGCACGCGGCGCAAACCCAGACCTGGGAGGGAAAATTGATGAAAACCAAAACGGTGAGACGACGTGCCTCCGGCTCCCCTCGCCGGCCCGCCAAACTCTGGCAACTGCGCCTTTACGTGATGGACACTACGCCCAAATCAGCGATGGCGTTCACGAACCTAAAGAAGTTTTGCGAAAGCCATCTCAAAGGCCGCTATCGCATCACGGTGATTGATTTGGTGAAGCAGCCCCAGCTTGCCAAAGGCGACCAAATCCTGGCCATTCCCACGGTGGTGCGCAAGTTGCCAAAGCCCGTGCGAACAATCATTGGTAACCTTTCCGACACCGATCACGCGCTCGTCGGCTTGGATTTGCGCGCTGCCTGTTAACCGAGACGAACGCCCGTGAAAACAAACAAAATCCGCCGCGCGACGCAGGCGCTTGAGAAGTCCCTGGCCACCCGGCCTACGGGCAAATTCGTCTTGCGCCTGTTCGTGGCGGGGGCCACTGCCCGATCGCGACAGGCCGTCCTGCGCATCCGTCAACTGTGCGAAGCCGAACTGAAAGACAACTACGAACTGGAAGTGATTGACATCTATCAGCAGCCCAACCTGGCCCGCGACAACCAGATCGTCGCGACCCCGACGCTTATCAAAAAATTGCCGCTGCCGGTGCGCCGGTTTATCGGCAACCTGTTGAACATCGCCGATCTGTTCGTCGAGTTGGACTTGATCACAAAAGGTAAAGTCGCACTTTGAAAACTACCCGCCACCAGAGCTCCTCCCGCCCCGCGCCGTCCCGCGAACTCGTCGAACTCCGCGTGCGCCTGGCCGAAGCTGAGGAAACGCTCCGCGCCATCCACACCGGCGAAGTGGATACGGTGGTGGTCGCGGGCAAACAAGGTCCGCAAGTGTTCACACTGAAAGGCGCCGAGCACGCCTACCGCATGCTCATCGAATCCATGAACGAAGGGGCGCTGACGATCACGGCTGACAAGACGATTCTTTACGCCAACCAGTGCTTCGCCAGAATGGTCAAATGCCCGCTGGAGCAGGTGACGGGCAGTTCCTTTCGCCGCTTTCTCTCCGCCGCGGACCGGGCAACGCTCCGAGCGCTCCTGAAACGGGCCGACAAATCCGGCTCTAAAATCCAAGTGCGACTAAAAGCCGGCGACGGTTCGCAAATTCCGGCGCACCTCTCGATTCGTCCGCTGGCAAAGAATGGTTCCAAAAGCGCGACCTTCGGCATCGTGGTGACGGACATGACGGAGACCCGGCGCAACGAGGAAATGCTGCGGGCCTTGACGCACCGCGTGGTGCAAGTGCAGGAAGCCGAGCGCGGGCGCGTGGCCCTCGAATTACACGACAATATCACCCAGCATCTCTGCGCAGTCCTTGTGCGCTGGCAGGCACTGGCGAACAAACTGCCGGCGCGCGAGAAAGCATCGCGGGGAGAGGTGATCATACTCAGCAAGATGCTCGGCCAGACGGTCGATGAAGTGCAGCGCATCGCGCGCAATCTGCGGCCCAGCGTCCTGGACGAACTGGGCCTGGTCCACGCCCTGCGCGCCACCTGCACGGAGTTCGCAGATCGGACGGGCGTGTCTCTCAAGCTGGCCTGCAAGCCGTTGACCGCCCGGCTGCCCGCCGAAGGCGAGTTGGCGCTCTATCGCATCCTCCAGAATGCTTTGGAGAATGTGGAGAAGCACGCACGCGCCCGCCACGTTACCGTGTGCCTGAGGCAGCGCGCCTTCATTCAGTTGACGATCAATGACGACGGGATCGGCTTCGACCCGGAGCATCACGCGGCCAAACGAAAAGGAAAGGGCGGCCTTGGTCTGCTCAGCATGCGCGAGCGAGCGACCTATGTGGGCGGCGCCTTTAAGATCAAATCCGTTCGCGGCGCCGGCACGAAAATCGAGGTGCTCATTCCCCTGCCGCCAGGTGCCCTGGCGGTTAACTGAACTGACTTATGAAACGAATCACCGTCCTATTGGCTGAAGACCACACGATCGTCCGCGAGGGGTTTCGGAAGTTGTTGGAGGCCGAAGACGATCTCGAGGTGGTTGGCGAAGCGCAAACCGGTCGCCAGGCGGTGGAACTGACCCGGAAGCTTCGTCCGGCGGTGGTCGTGATGGACATCGCGATGCCGCTACTCAATGGATTGGAAGCCACGCGGCAGATCCGCAAGGCCTTTCCGGATACCAAGGTAATCATTCTCTCCGCGCACAGCGATGACGCGTACGTCGACCAGGCGATCGGGATCGGCGCGGTGGGTTTTCTGCTCAAACAAATCTCCTCCCAGAATTTGTCCGTGGCGATTCGGGAAGTTCAGAAGGGAAACACTTTTTTCAGCACCTCCATTTCCAAGCGATTGCACGATCAGAAGGCGTCCGCGAAAGGGGGAGCCCAGCGGAAGAAGGTTGCCCGCCTGAGTTCGCGCGAGTTGGAGGTGCTCCAACTTATTGCCGAGGGCAAGGCCAACAAAGAGACCGCCGCGGAACTCGGCATCAGCGTCAAAACGGTCGAAAAACATCGGCAGAATCTCATGGCGAAGCTCAACATCCACGAGATCTCCGGTCTCACCCGCTATGCCATCGGTGCCGGCATCATCGAAAGCAGCGTCCAGTTGACCATCCGCTAGCGCTCCCGCGGTTCTCGCTCCGGGATCCAACCTGTCCCAAGTAAGCTTCTGGACCCACTAAATCCGGTGGGGTCAACACCCCATTGTACCGGCGCGACCGCAAGGTTATTTTCGTGCCGTGAACCCGCGAGAATCTTTTCAAATTGGGGAGTTGCCCAACGCGTCATCTCGATGCCAAACCGATCCAACCAATCGCATTGCGTCGGGGGCGGGCAGAGACGACATCGAATGAGGGCATTACTTTCCTTGTTCTGGATCGAAATCAAGCGCTTAACAAGGAACTTTTGAAATCAATAAAGGAGTATGACATGTCCATTGCCCGTCGAGAGACCGAAATTTCTGTTTTAGTCGGCCATGAGCCACCGGAAGCCAGCGCAACGGGAGTGATTGCGTGGTATTCCGATATCAAAGTGGTCACGATGCGTTCCTACTGCGACCGTGACGGCGTCGTACTTCTATTGGTGACGACGAAGGCGGTCAAAACCTCGCAGGTCCTTAAAGCCGCCGGGTTCCAATGTCAGTTCAACCCCGTCGTCTTGATTGGCCCCATCTATCGCTCGGGCTGGGCATCTCCCATCGGCGACGAGCTCACCAATGCGGGAATTGAAGTTCTCTATTCCTATACGTCCCACATAGAACGTGACCGGCATTATCTGGTTTTCAAGACATCCGACGACGACAGCGCGATTCGGGTCCTGACGACCGGATCGTCGTTCCCGTCGTTGGCCAACAATGATTCCCAGCCAGAACAGTGGATGGCAATCACTGAAGGATCCAGTTCATTTCGACAAGTGCGCAGCCCGATGTCGAACTAGTGTTATTCAGCGCGGAGATTGGCCGACCACTGCACCGTGTGCTTCGTCAGTCCGGCAGCGTTCATATCCTTGAATCAGGACACTACCGCATCGGGCTGAAGTTTGACGTGGGGCTGCGTGGCTTTGGCGATCTGGTCGCGGGCTTCGCTGAGGGTGGCAGCAACATGGGTCGCGCCAGCGGCCAGGAGGGTTTCGCGGTCCTTGTGAACCTTCTCGAGCAATCCCCAATGGCCCACCACGATGGTCAGTTCTGGGAGTCGGGCGTGCAGCAGTTTGCTCAGATGGCGGCTAGCGGACAATCCGCCGGGCGGAATGAAACCAACGCAGAATAACGCGGGAGTTTTCTGTTTCACGTCCTGCAGGATCTCGGACAAGCGTTTACCGGCGGCGCTGACTTCCATTTCATAGCGCGTCGGGTCGAGTAGTTTTTGCAGCATCAGCAGGGCGATGGCGTCGCCCTCGTCGTGGGCGGGCCAGGCTAGGATGCGGATTTTGCCGACGCGGACTGAGACCGTGTCCCCGACGGCGCTGACGTCGTTGGCGGCAACATCACTCAAAGACGTTGGGTGGGTGGATGGAAGGTCGATTCGTTCGATGATCTCACGCGTGCACTGGTAAATGAACTCCTGGTCGTCATCCGTCAGGATGCCCAGCCGGCTATCGCGTTTGGCGTAATGCAGGGCGGGAACGAGCGCTTCGTCGAAGACCTGCTCGAGGGGATGAGTCCGCAACTGTTCTTCGACGATCACCTCGGCTTCGTCCTGATCCAGCGCCAACAGTCGCTTGTAGTAGGCGACCGAGGCCTGCATCATCGGCTCGTCACCGAGGAGCACGGCGACGAACTCCAGTTGCGGGACATACTTCGCGACGACGGCCAGGCACGCGGTCAGCGGCGTTGCCAACAGCAGTCCAACCGGGCCCCAGAGCCACGTCCAAAACGCAATCGCGATGAGCATGGCCAGCTTGGAGGTGCCGGCGCTTTGACTGAACAGCATCGGCTCGATCACCATCGCCACGACCGGCTCGAGCACCGCAAACATCCCAATCACGGACAGCGGTTGCCACCAGTTCGAGGAGGTGGCGAGGCTGACCGCGAATGGAAGAATGGCCGCAATCCAGATTCCGATGTAGGGAACGAACCGCAAGATGATGATCAAGAATCCCCACAATAACGCGTAAGGTACTCCCAGCAGAAACAGCCCCAAACCAATCGCCACGCCCAGGCAGGCATTGACGATGAATTGGGTAAAGAGATACCGACTGACTCGCTGGCCGGCTTCATCGAGCGCCTGAGTCGTCAGGCTTAGTCGTCCGTAACCCAGTAGTCGAATGGCGCGGCTGCGCAACTCGTCGCGTTCCAAGAGCATGAAAATCACCAGTACGGCGACCAGCAAGATGTAGAACAGCGATTCCAGCAGCGGTCGGACCACCGGCGACAATTGCCACATCCCCGAGGAAAACCTCCCACCCTGCACCGTGACCAGGACTGGTTGGCGAGCTTGCTCCGCCGACGGCGCGTTGGTGCTCACGTCGCCGATCAACTGCTCGAACTCGAGGCGAACCCTATCCAGCGTCGTACCCTGGCCCACCTGCAAATCCTCGATCCGTTTTTTGATGTTGCCCTGATAGCCGGGCAAATTGTGAGCGAATTCCTTCACTTGAAGCGAGATGGCCCAGCCGATGACGCCGATCAACGATAACGTCATCACCGCCAGCAACGCGACCGAGACCACCCGTCCCAGGCCGAGGTGTTGGAGCGCGCTGTCCATGGGACTTAGCAGAAAGGCCAGCAACATCGCCAGCGCCACCGGTACCAGGACGGGGCGCGTCCAGTACATCGAGGCGACGATCAACGCCAGCGTGCCCACCACGATCAGCGGTGACGATTTTAGAGATTTGGGTGGCACGGAGCGCGATCCTTTCGGTTGCTGCTGAATCAACCTGCCAGAATTCACGCCAATTTCCGATGGGGTAAACACCCCATAGCGCGCGCACGTCGTCCCGGCCTATTCTCATACGGTTGAAAATATCCTCCGGCAACCGGGGGGATCCGTGCGTCAGTTGGGCTTCTTTCCAGAAAGGACGAGGCTCGATTTCGACGTTGGTCATCCATTGACTTTGCGCGGTTGTTCGACGCGAGATGGCGGACCGCCAAGCTAATAAATTATTGGGCGGCAGGCTTGACATGGCATCGGCTTTTTACCTATCCTAATACTTGGTTATCTGCGGATGTTGGGCGTTGTGAAGCCGTCGACAATCCCCGGCAAAATTGACATGCATCAATCGGTATCTAATTCCTCAAGTTCAAACGGGTCCAGGCAACTTCGGTTTCCCTGGCGTGCGTACGCGTTCGCCGTGTGGGAACACAAGAAAATCGCCCTCGTCACCTTGGCACTGGTCGTAACCGGGACCATGATCTGGACGTTCACGCGGACCCCCATGTATCGCGCTACGGCAGTCCTCGAGATGGACAAGGAGGACGCAAAGCTTCCGACCATTCAGAATACGGGTGGTGCCGACATGTTCGATGATCAGTATTTCAACACCCAGCAAATGATCCTGCAGAGCCGCACGCTTTGTGAACAAGTCATCGATTCACTCTCGTCGGGTCAACGCCAACAGATCTTGCCGGGCGCCGGTGCGGACGCAGATTTTGCCGGGGCGGTGCAGGATAGCCTGAGTGTTGATCCCGTGCGAGGCAGCCGGCTGATTGAGATCCACGTCGATCATGCGAACCCCCAGGTGGCCGCGCTATTGGCCAACGCGGTCGCCCATGAGTTCATTAAGAAACATCTGGAGAAACGGATGTCCGCCTCGACGGAGGCGGTCCGGTGGCTGCGTCAACAAGACGAAGGATACCAGGAGCAAGCGAAGCAGGCCCATCCGCAGTCGTCCGAGACAGCCGGTGATATCAATAGCTCGAAAACGAAATTGGATTCGGTCACCAACCCCGCCCTGATTCCCGCCATTGCCAACAATCCTGAAGTGGCCACCTTGCGGCAGCGGTTGAAGGAAAAGCAGATTCAGATGGCGGTGTTGCGGGAGCGATACAAACCGCAGCACCCGGCCATGGTGGCCCTGCAGACCGAATTGGACGAGACCCAACAAAAACTCACCATCGCCTGCAACGAAGGCCTGGAAGGCATCAAGGCCACTTTCTTGCTGGCTTCGAAGATGGAAAGCGGCAACATCCAGTTGGTTGATCCCGTACGACCGCCCGCGAAACCATACAAGCCGGACAAGAAGCGCAACGTGATGACCAGTGTCTTTCTCGGACTCATCAGTGGCATCGGACTGAGTTTGCTGGCGCATTCAGCTGATGGCCGGATCCGGACCTATGAAGATGTGGATGCGCTGGGTTTGCCGTTGTTGTGCGGCGTGCCGCATATGAAACTCGGCACCGGCCGCCAAAGCACGCCTGTGGTTCACGCGGATCCCCACTCGATCGGCGCGGAGGCGTTTCGCAATTTGCGCGCCAGTCTGAACCTGCAGCCGCGCGCTCGGACGGCCACAACGCTGTTGGTGACCAGCACCGCGCCCGGCGAAGGCAAATCCCTGGTCGCGGCCAACCTCAGCATTGCGTTTGCCTCCAACAACGAACGGACATTGTTGATTGACGCTGACATGTACCACCCGGTCCAGCACCAGTTATTCAACGCGCGCGTCGAGAAAGGGCTCTCCCTGTTTCTGACGGGCTCGACACCGCTGGGAGAGGTTGTCCATAAGACCGATATTTCCAATCTGGACGTCATCACGGTCGGCGACATCCCGAACAATCCAGCCGAACTGCTAGGTTCTTCGCGTCTGCTAAGACTTTTGCAGGAAGCCGGCGAACAGTACCAGCACATCGTGATCGACAGCCCTCCTGTGACGGGTGTCAGTGACCCCCTTGTCCTGTTGCCGCTCGCCCAAGGGGTCATCTTCGTTGTCGGATTCGGCAAGATTCGGCGGGAAATCGTCACCCGCACCATGCAAAGGCTGCGCGAATGCGAAGCGCCCATGCTCGGCATTGTCCTCAACAACATCGATTTGCAGAGCCACGCGCACTACTACTATCCCTATCGTTACTCGTATAACTACCAGCGAAAGTAACGGGATCTCGTCGCGGGGTTATGGCGGTAAGCGAAACGGAGCCGCTCGCACATTCCCAGGGTGGAGACCCGGTCCCCGTGACTTTTCCAATGACCCACACATAATTCAGGGTTCGCCATGTTCCACCAAGTCTTCAATACAACACCAATTCATCGAGGTGGCGCGTGACGTTGATCACTTGCCCCGAGTACGGCAATCAGGTTTCCATCAAAGCCGAAGCTTGTCCCTCTTGCGGGTATCCGGTGGTGCAGCGACCATGTAGCTCTGCCGCCAGCAAATCAAACCAGCGCCGTTGACGCCCGAGTTTTTCATCAAAGATGTTCGCTCCATCGACGCGCGACGGGGCGTCTGGGGCCAACTGGTTGGTATCAGCGCCACGTTACCATTTACACCGCCGCGACCGTTGACGCCGCGGAAGCGGCCGGCGGCGTTCCGCAACCCAACCGGATCAAAGGACTGCTCATCACGCAGCGCCAACAGTCCACAACCTAGCCCCGCCCCTTCGTATCGGGTCAGGATTCGTGCATTCCCCCGAGTGGGGTCAACACCCCATGGCGCGCGCGGACTTGCCGGCTTACCGTCCTCTTATGAAAATCCATCGAGAAGACCATGGGCGCAAGTTTGAGGGCATCGCGCTGATGGACGTCGCCGGACCCGAACGGAGCGAAAGGGAAGACCAGGAATTGTACGCCAGGGCCGAAGCGAAGCGACCCGAGCCAGCAGTGGGCACACGGGAATCCTAGATTCGTTACCGCCGCCTGTTTGAAGCAGCCCGTGACGGCATACTCATTCTCGACCCCGCCACACGAAAAATCACCGACGCCAATCCGTTTATGTCGGAGTTGTTGGGCTACCCTCACGAGGAGTTGCTGGGCAAAGAACTCTGGGAAATCGGCCTGCTCAAGGATGAAGAAGCCAGTCGGGCGGCATTTCGGGAGTTGAAGGAGAAACATTTCATCCGGTACGAAGACCTGCCACTTCAGACCAAAGCGGGCCAACGCCGGGACGTGGAGTTCGTCAGCAACATCTACAAGGAAGACAGACGGAACGTCATTCAATGCAACGTCCGCGATATCACCGAGCGTAAACGGGTGGCCGATGCCTTGCGCCAGGCCAAAGACCAACTGGCCGATCAAGCCGCCAATCTGGAAGTTCTGGTGGTGGAGCGCACGGCCAAGCTTCAGGAAACGGTCGCCGAACTGCAGGCCTTCTCCTACAGCGTATCGCACGACCTGCGCGCGCCGTTGCGGTCGATGCAGGGCTTCGCCCAAATTCTGGTGGATGACTACAGCAGCAAACTCGATGAGCGAGGAGTTAGTCACCTGCAACGAATTGTCCGTTCCTCTTCCCGTCTCGACCGCCTGATTCAGGATGTCTTGAGCTACTCCGGCGTCCTCCATGCGAAAGGCCTGGTGCAGCCGGTAGAGTTGGACGGACTCATGCGCGACATTATCGCGACCTACCCGAACGGACAGAAGGCGGAGTTTCACATTCAAGGAAAGCTGCCGACGGTCCTGGGGAATGAAGCGTTCCTCACACAATGTTTTTCGAACTTGTTGGCCAATGCCTCGAAATTTGTCGCGGCGGGAACCACCCCGCGCATCGAGATTGGAGCGGAAGACCGGGAGCCATCGATGGTTCGCGTGTGGATTAAGGACAATGGGATTGGCATCGCCCCCGAAAACCACAAGCGAATTTTCCGAATGTTCGAGCGGATCAACCTGGCCAAGGAATACGACGGGACGGGCATTGGACTCACCATCGTGCGTAAAGCGGCCGAGCGCATGGGCGCGCAGGTCGGATTCGAATCGGAATTGAGTAAGGGAAGTAGATTTTGGATTCAACTCAAGAAAGGATAAGACCCGGTGACGAGAACCATCCTATTGGTGGAAGACGAAGAGGGTGACGTGTTCTTCATGCAACAGGCCATGCAAAAGGCGGGCGTGTTAAATCCCCTTCAGGTCGCGAGCGATGGCCAGATGGCCATCGACTATTTCAAAGGCACTGGCAAATTCGCCAATCGCGCGGAGTTTCCGCTGCCATGCCTGGTACTGCTGGATTTGAAGTTGCCCCGCGTGATGGGGCTGGACGTCCTCAAATGGATTCGTCAACAGCTCGGAGTGGCGCCGATTGTGGTCATCCTCAGTTCATCCCAGGAGGAAGCGGACATCGCGACCGCCTACCGCTTGGGAGCCAACGGGTATCTGGTCAAGCCGCACGATGTGAGCCAACTCACTGAGATAGCCAAATCAATCAAGGACTTCTGGCTAAAGCAAAACACACCCCCGACAGAAACTCGTGAGAGAACGGCAACGGAATTGTGGGCATTAGCATCCAAACGATAGAGAAGCGCCGCGGAGTCTCCTAGTGTCCAGTGACAATCCGCCAGCGCCTCCCGCGGTTCTCGCTCCGGAACCCGACCGGGGCCAAGCAAGCTTCTGGATTCACTGAATCCCGTATGGGGTTAATACCCCATAGCGTCCGCTCCGCTTCCTGGCTTATCCTCATGAGGCGAAAACCAAGCTATGAACAGGCTCCTTAAACCTCCTTGCAACAAAGCCGTCGGCGCGCCGACTCGAGGCCAAACGAATCCTTCCAATCGCATCCTTTTTGTCGATGACGACGTCGGCGTTCGCGAAGCAACCGCCAAAGTGTTGATACACTCCGGCTACCACGTGGACGTTGCCGAAGACGGCGCAGCCGGCTGGGAGGCCCTGCAGGCCGCCCGCTATGATCTCTTGATCACCGATTGCAAGATGCCGAAGCTGACAGGCGTTGAGCTCGTCAAAAAGCTGCGTTCCGCGCACATGAAACTCCCGGTTATTCTGGCCTCGGCAACGCTGCCCACGGAGGAGTTGAACCAGAATCCGTGGCTCCAGCTTGCCGCCACTCTATGGAAACCTTTCACCGTTGACGAGTTGTTGGAGACGGTGAAAGCGGTCCTGGGCACGACGGCCATGGCGTCGTCGGGATGGAACTTTGCTTCCCCTGTTCTGGCCGAAGTGGTCATACCGGTTGAGTCCCTGCCCCGATGGCGAAGCCAGTCACCATCGGGTGCGGCCCAATAAATGACGAAAAATGAGTGAACGCTTACGCAAGAATTCCGTGAACAGACTATGAGCAGCGCCATTGTGAGTGTGATGCGCACGGACAGAGTGGAAATGAACGGAGTGCCAGGCAAATCCGAGAGAGCCGGATACAACCGCTTGCCGCGCGTTTTCCAAGCCCAACACCGACTGTGTACATTCGCTCCCAGAAGGGCCTGATTGTTGGCTGGTTTATAGTCTTCCTCAGTCACCTGTGGATGTTCAATCGTCCGAACTGATTCAATGGCTGACCGTCCACCAGCAGTCGGCTCAAGTTTGAATTTCGAACGTGGGCGAGACGCTTGACGGTTGCACCCGCAGGTTCGCCATCTCACCCGCACCAAAGGCGGCACTCAGAGAGCGGCTGGCTGGCTGGAATCTCCATAAGGTCAACACCCCATGGCGTCCGCATGGTTTACCAGCTTACTGTGTGCTCCAATGAAAGGGAAACTGCTCGTCCAAAATGAAGGTCATCGCAATGGATATCCGTGGGACGAAGAATTGGAGTCCCAGGTCGTCAGGTTGAACGAGGGGCTCGAGCAACGGCTGGCGGAGCGCACCGTCGAAATGCGGAAGCAGACCGATCAATTGCGAGCGATGGCCTCCAAACTGGCGCAAGTGGAGCAGCGCGAGCGGGGGCGGCTGGCGGCGATCTTGCACGACAACCTGCAGCAGCTTCTGGTGGCCGCGCGTATTCAAATAAGCATGGTGAGTGATGTCCTCCTCCCGGTTAAGGAGCGCAACGCGCTCTCCATGGCGAACGAAATCATCCGCCAGGCGATTGCCGATTCGCACACGCTGACGGTGGATCTGAGTCCCCCAATCCTGCACGGGGCCGGTCTGGGCGCGGCATTGGAGTGGCTGGCCGGGCGAATGGCCGAGCTGCACTGCTTTACGGTGAACCTCAGCATCGACCGCCGCGCAGAGCCGCGGACGGAAAGCTTGCGCATCTTGCTCTTCGAGACGGTGCGGGAGTTGGTCTTCAATTCGTGCAAGCATTCCGGTTGCGGGAGTGTCCGGGTGAAAACATCGCGGGAACAGAATGATTGGGTGCGGGTGGTGGTGGAAGATGCGGGAAAGGGCTTTGATCCCAAGGCGCTGAGCACCAGCATGGCCAGCGGAGAAAGGCTTGGATTGTTCAGTATCCAACAGCGCCTGGCACATGTCGGCGCGCGGCTAACACTGGCGAGCGAGCCTGGCGTCGGAACGCGGGTCGAAATCGTGGCGCTCATTGACTGCCGAGATCGCGTCGGCAATAGCCACTCGGAGGGAAGAACGGGCTTGGAGGTTGGGCGGGAGGATGAAGCCGAAGATGCCATCGGCGTTTTGGTGGACAATGATCGCAAATCCTGTGTGAGGCCGGTGCCCTCAGCTACCTTGTCTTTGGCAACCGTTCGCTGAGCCGGAGGTCATGAAGTCTCCGATGGGGTCAACACCCCATGGCGCCCGCAGGGTTTCCCAGCCTATCGTCATACTGTGAAAGACAAAGAACCTATTCGCTCGGGCGGCCGCCTGATTCAACCCGTGAATAAAACGATTGCGTCAATCCAGATTACAGAAGTCTTAAAATTATGAGCACAACTATTGTTGCCAGAGACCTGAACAAACAAGCACCCCACAGCCCCCGCGAACGCATTAACGGATTTGTTATTATGGCTCGGACGGTTGACAAATGCCGCGCCCACCTGGCGGGAAAACTCGGGGAGTACCATTACGATTGTCCGTTGGACAATGTGCTTTTCAGTTTCAAGGGCATTACTGCCAAGCAATTCACGGCGGCGGTTACGACCGCTTCGGATTATGAGGAGATTGGCGACTGGTTGCAGATGAACGGCACGGCAAAAACGGCCACGGAAATCAAGGCGTGGTCGGATGGCGTGGAAGCCGGCAGTTTGTACAAAGATCCAGAGAAGCGCGCTTACTTCATTGAGAACTGCAAGAAACTTGGGATTAATCCCGAAACGAGCACTACGTTCGACTGGCTCGAAGCCGACGATCGCGCGAGCTCTTAACACGGTGCGCTTCAACCAAGGAAGATTCTATGAAGACGACAGCGGGGTTGTGGATTGACCATCGGAAGGCTGTAATCGCGATTATCTCGGAGGACGGCGTAGAAACCCTGGAGATTCTGTCGAATGTTGAAAAACAGTCGGGACGCCTTGCCGGCGCGCGTTCGACGACTGCCTACGAATCACAAAGGGCGCCGACCGATGATAGCCACGAGCGGGAGTTTACGGGCCATTTGAACAAGTACTATGATGAGGTGATCGCGGAGATTCGCGATGCCGAGTCACTTTTGCTGTTTGGTCCCGGGGAGGCCAAGGGCGAACTGAAAAAGCGCCTCGAGAGAGACTAGCTCGGTGGACACATCATCGCCATTGAAGCCGTCGACAAGATGACCGACCGCCAGATTACGGCTAAGGTTCGCGAATACTTTCATAAAGAGGCTCCAGCCATTGGTTCCACGTCAAGCCATCTAACAAAGGGCGCTTGAAATCACAAAGGACGCGTGGACTTGGGTCAGGTCGCAGAGGAAACAGGGCCAGACCTCATCATCCAACAATTGATTTGGCCGGCTGATGCTGGCGCGATGGTTTCACAGACTTGCTCGAAATGGTAATCGCAGCGGCCGGTAAAGTGGTGCGGGCCGAATTATTCAATCGGAGACCTGACCCTATTCTGTTTTGGACAACCGTTCCCTGAGCGAAAATGATTATGGGACTCCTGCTCGACAATCAGTTGTCATCCGTATGGAGACTATCCGGTCACGTCCTGGAACGTGCCTGAGTCCGTGAAGTCTCCAATGGGGTCAACACCCCATAGCGCTCACACGACCTCCCAGCTTATCGTCATAACATGAAAGCCAGTCACCAGAAGGGGGCGTTGACGTTTGGCAAACTCGTCGAGACCGTTTGCGGCGTCTGCGGGAATCGCAGGGCTGGAGGAATTATCCGACTCGCCATTGACGCCCACGTCGTGGTGTTCCGAGAACAACAACGCGTTTTTGATTTATTGAACCGAAGGGTAACTCCATGAATGGAATCAAACGCCTGGCACGGGAAGTCGGGTTTGTTTTCTGCGTTGCGCTTTTCGGGACGCTGACAGGGCACGCAACCTACGCAGCCGAGGTATCGGTGGGGGTCTCGGTCGTGGCGATTCGCACCGAAAGCGATTTCTATGAGCCGCTCAGCCCGTACGGGCGATGGGAGGTTGTTGGATCCTACGGACGCTGCTGGATCCCGGGCGGAGTGGAAGCTGGCTGGAGTCCGTATTGCAACGGTTACTGGCAACAAACCGACGCTGGTTGGTACTGGGCCAGCGATGAGCCGTGGGGCTGGGCCACTTACCATTATGGTCGCTGGGATTCGGACCCGCAATTTGGCTGGTATTGGGTGCCGCAGACACAATGGGCACCCGCGTGGGTCTCCTGGCGAGAAGGCGGCGGATACATCGGCTGGTGCCCATTGGGTCCATCGGGGAGGGGCGTCGTGGAGGTTAACGTGGGAGGCGGCGTGCCGAGAGGATACGTGTTTGTAGAGGAACGCCGGTTTTTGGAACCTGTCAGCCTCAAGGTGGTGGTCGTGAATAATCCCGCCATCAACAAGACCGTGATCAACAAAGGCCCGGATACTGGCGTCATCGAAAGCGCCAGTGGACGAAAGATTCAAGCGACGCCAGTTCGCGAACTGCGCAGCAAAGAGGAAGCGAAGGCCGTCGCCAAGCACCCGACACCAACACCGACCAGTGAGAAAGCAGTCCCGGCGCCGGCTCGCAGCCAGGTTGAGAAGGCACTTCCCGCGGTTGAGCCACGTCAGGTTGAGAAGCCAGCCGTGACGACGGCTGAGCCACAGCCACCGGTAACGAAGAAGGAAGTCCGCCAAGCCGACGAGCCGAAGCCCACCGCTGTGGAAGCCAAGCCGGAGAGCAAGCCGGAATCGAAGGTTGAGTCCAAACCTGTGGCCGAGCGGCCCGCGGAGACCAGAGAACCAACCGAGCAAAGGGGCGGGAAAGACGATGAAAAGAAGGATTAGCGGGCCAAGGTAATATGGGAGATCGTCGTGAGTCGTTCCAGCAAACGTAGCATCCTCAGTCACGGGCACTCAATCATATCGGGGACGGTCGTGTGTCTTTCCTGCTGGTCCGCCGTTCCTTCCGCTACTGCGCAAGAATCCGAGTCCCGGTCCTTGATGGCATTCCTGTCAGTTCCCACAACTACCGCGGCGTCCAGTCGGACCAACATCAGCGAACGGACTGACCGTGCGGTGCTTACCGTGCGTGAGCCTCAGCCGATGCTGATGTCTGACCGCAAGCCAACGAGCGCCGAGGCGTGGGAGCATTTTGAAACAGAATACAGCCCGTCGCAGAAATCCCCGTCGTCCATCAAGCGGCAGATCGAGACCGGCAAATACGGTCTGGACACAGCGGTGTTTGCCGTCGATCGCTTCATCAAGAACGTCGAGAACCAGGCCGACTTCAGCCTTGATGGGGGCAGCTTGCACCGTACGCGGGCAACTTCTTCTGGAGAGTTGCTGGGCAATCCGCGCGTGAAGCTCGACCTCGAAATGTGGCGGGGCAGCACCCCGTATGTGGGTGTGCGGATAATCATCCCGTTTGGCAAGTGACGTACCGTTGGCAGGACTTATTTCTTGCTCCGACCCGTTTTGCCCGTTCCCCATCCAGATTGCATGGGTTTCCGCCTCCGCAGAAAGTTAAGACCCAAACAAGTGGCGAGCGGACCCCACAACCAGCCAGACCAAGCCCAGGCAAACCAGGACCTTGAAAATTGCCATGCCCACCGGCAAGGCCCAGGCGGTAATACTTCTCCCGTTGTAGGTGTGCTGACTTACGAGGAACGCGGTGCCAGCCCAGGAAAGGTAGCCGATAAACAACGCCGCAATGACGATGATGACCCAAACATTCGTGTGGAACAGGAGCAACGCCGCGAACAAGCCGGCAAACACTCCCAGAGTTGCCAGATCTCGCTTGCTGGTAATACTGCCCAGGCTCAGGTGTACCTCTTCCAGGCGTCGTCGATTGCTGTCTCGTGGTGCCGGCGTGTCAGGACTGCCCTACCAGTTTCAGGAAGGCCCAGAGGATCAGCGCTGCAAATACGACGACAAGCCCAAGAAAATACACGCGGGGTGTTTGTTTCGTTGCGTTCGTTTCCATATACTTACCTCGGCTGTGGCTTGGCTTCTTTTCAGTTACACTTCGGCACCGCCGCATACGGCCAGCCAAACCCAGGTGAAGACTCGTATCTGCGATGCTGGTGCAAGGTAAGTCTCGCCGCGCAACAACGACAATGGGGTAAACACCGTAGGCAGTGATCGGCTTGATGGCGGCTCTAGGCGGCGGGAAGAGGAAGATTATGATCCGACTTCAGCCAAGCCGGTATTGGGCACGCTAGGGATCGGAAATCCGCAAATGTATGAAGCGCATTAGCGCGCTACCAATCGGGATATTGTCACGCACGATGAGTTGCGTCGGGATATTGGTGAGCGTCACGGTAAAGGGCGGGCCGGAAGTCCAACTCCGCAGATCGCCGGAAACTTCGACCGCGTACGTGACATCAGGAGCCTGCGCGACAGGGTTGGCGGTCAAGGTGAGATAACTCTGGCCACCATCCGGCTGGATGTTTCCGGTCGGCAACTGGCTGGCGGCTGCCGGCGTGGACGGATCCAGCCCGAGGGCGTATTTGATCAAGTTCGGCACGCCGTCACCAGCCGGGCTTGCGGTATCGGCGCCCGCACCGACGTTCGACGGGTTGCCAAAGTGGTTGGCACGCCACGTTTGTAGCGGGGTCAGTGTGGACTGGTCGAGCAGGCCGAAGACGCCGACGCCACTCGTTGTGCCGACATACACGCGGGCGCTGGCGATCGTCGGCGTGATGAACTTGTTGCCGATGCCAAAGTGGTCGCGGCTGCCGGAAGCTTGGTTGCTGTTGTAGAGTTCGCTGGCGAGATTGGTGGCGTCATAGGCGTGCAAGACAGCTGTGGAGTTGTTCTCGGTGGCCCACACGATACCATTGGAGGTGCCGTTGGCTGAAATACCCGGCGTCGCGCCCGGGAAGGCGAATGTGCCGGGCGTTTGCGATGATACGGCAGCCAGTCGGGCACTTTGGAATGGAAGCGCCTTGATGGGGTCGCCGACAGCGCCGTAGTAAAGAGTGCCGTTGAAGTAGGCGGGCGTGGAGAACACCTGGCCCCCGAGTACGCCACTGACTTGCTGGTAAATGGCATTCGTGCTCGGGCTGAATTTGCCCATATTCGTCCGGTCGACAAGGTAGATGATCTGGTCTTTGCCGGCTCCCACCACGAGTTGGCGCGTGTTGTTTTGCGCGTCGAGCATATCCGGCAGGAGAAGTTCGCCGCCGGAGCCCAGGTCCTCGTCCGAAGTATTCTCAGCGGTGGCGTTGGACATGTTGAAATAATCGGTCACCGCCAGCGTATTACTGGTCGTGGAGAGCTTGATGAATGCGTTGCCGTAATTGCTGGTAATGGGGAAACCGGTGACAGTGAGATTCGTGTCAAAAAGTCCGTTGGCATCCAGGAAATAAATGTTGGCGCTGGCATCGGCTGCCAAACCGTCGCCGGCCATCCAAATCGCGCCTTCATTGCCATTCGGGGTGACATTGATCACACTGATTTGCGCCAGCGTTTGTTCATTATACGTCATGATCCAGCCCGTATAGGGCCGGGCGTCGCAATGCGACGACCACGCGGTGTAAATCACGCCGTTCAATAGCAACAAGCCGGGACGTTCCTTATATCGGGCGGGATCGAAGATGACGTTGCCGCCACTGCTATTGTCCCCGGTGCCGGGGTAGCTGGCGGTGACCGTCACGGCGGCAACACTGTCGGCACCGGTGGCGAGATCCAACGCGTGTAACCGATGAAAACAGGTCGCCCCGTTCTTGCTCATCGCAACCACGAAAACCGTGCCGTTGGAACCAAGCTGACGGTCAATGACCGGGGTGGCCGTCACGCCAATTTCCGGTGTTACCTGACCACAACCATGGTCATCAGAGGGTATTTCACCGAGGCCAAGCAGCGAAACGCTCCAAAGGATGTTGGTGGCGTCGGCATCGAACGCATACACGCTGCCGTGCTCGGTGGCGACTACCAACACATTGTGGTTTCCATTGCCCGGAATCGAAACACCGGCAGCGTAAAGCGGTTGTGCGTCCACTTTGCCATCGGTAGTGAGGACCCACAGCTTGCCGAAATGATTGGTGTTGAGGTTGGCCGGCTTCAGAACCTCCTCGTGCAAGGCCTGTCCCGTCCGCGCGTTGTCGTTGTGGAAGGTCAGCACGTCCGTCATCTGCGCCCGCGCGCACGGCGCGGCGGTCAGAAAAGAAATCAACCCTGGCGCCAGGCAAACCGCCGAGATGGCGAAAAACTTCCTTCCGGAGGAACGTTTCATGGCGTGATGATAAGAAGGGTAAAGATTGGGGCGCCATGGGGTATTCACCCCATTTTACTTGCCCCGCCCTCGCCATTCTCGCGAAGGTCTGTGTTGGCTTTCGGTTGCCCAGTGGTGTACGTGAGGGCGACAGCCGCGCCGTCCTCCGCCAATCGCTTTGCAATCGCGGTCCCGATCCCACTCGACCCGCCCGTGACCAACGCAACTGTGCCGGTAGTTTTCTTCGTCATTTCGTCCCTCCGCCCTCCGCGATTTTGGATGATAGTCAGCGGGAGTCGTTTCGCCACTCGTGAAGGATTCTAGTGCCCGGTAAACTTACTTGCCGGCGAATCGGCGACCACTGAAAGTCTGGCGACTTTCGCGTCCAGGGCGTGAGATGTGCATACCCGCGATGCCCCAGGAAACCCAGCGCGGTCGGGTTGTTCGATCACACAGCGCATTGGCCCCAAAGAAAGTTCTTGCATAAATCTATCAAACTAGTAGAGTTATATTGTCTATCAAGACAGTAGACTTTTTACCCCGTTTGTCTGATTAGGAGCGAGGCGTGTCGTAGACGCCTGCGTTGCCCTGGGAGAACATGAAAGAAGACCCTCGGCTGACCGAGGAAGAGCGCACCTGGCTCTCGATCGTGCGGCGGCAGGTTCGGTCATTACACTTCGGTGTTGTGCAGATCGTGGTTCACAACGCGCAAGTCGTGCAGATTGAGCGAACGGAGAAGCTGCGCCTCAACGAAGCCAGCCGTCTTGAAAGCGAAGGCAGCCTGGGGCCCCTGGAAGGTATTTAACGCCGGCCAGATTCACTGGAGGCACATCACCAAACAGATGATCGCGGGGCTGACCAGGTAACTGGAGGTTCTGACAGAGGAGAATTGCACTGTTATGAAATCCAGTCGCGTCGTACTGGCGGCATTGGTTGCTGCCAGCCCATTGTTCATGAGCCTGCGCGCCACGCGCGCCGATGATATCGGCACCAACACGCTAACGGCAGCAGCCCAACCTGCGGAGAAGGCCGCCCCGTTACCCTTGCATCAAATTGAAGGCAACGGCGGGATTTTCTCGACCTTGTCCGCCTATATCGTCAACCCACCGCGCAACGGTGAACTGCTGGGACGCCCGAGCATCGGCTTCGCGTACGTCAATATCGGACACGGAGACAACCTGGAGGCGCTGACGGCGACCGAATCGCCGTGGAAGCGCCTTGAGCTTGGGTACGCCTGGGACCGCCTGGGCCTGGGCGATCTGCCATTGGCGATCAAGAATGCCACGGCGGTGAGCATCAGCCGCAGTGATGTGCAATTGCACAACTTCAACGCGCGGCTGCAATTATTGACGGAGGGCGAGTTCGATCAAAAATGGATTCCAGCGCTGACCCTCGGCGCCCATTACAAGTACAACGACGGCATCCACCAAATCGACAAAGACCTCGGCGGGGCCTTGAGTACGGCTGGCCTGACGCACCATGACGGCACGGACTTCACCCTCTACGCTTCCAAGATATTCACGCAAACGCCGCGACCGGTTCTGGTCGAACTCGGCGGTCGCGCCACCGAAGCGGTGTGGAACGGCCTGGGTGGGTTCACATCACGTTACGACTTCCTCTTCGAGGGCAACGTAGTGGTGTTCGTTACCGGCAACCTGGCGTTGGCCGCCGAATACCGGCAGCAGCCGAACGAATACAAACCTGTCGGCAATTTGGTGAAAGCCGAGAGCGATTGGTGGACGCTCGACGCCGCCTATGTGGTGAACAACCGCCTGACGGTGGCGGTCGGTTACGGCACTTCGGCAACGTGTTAAATCACGAGGCCAACGGGGTCTGGGGCATCACCACGAAATGGGAGTTCTAACATAAACGAAACCAACCCGTCGTCGCGGCGGGAGGCCTTCCTCCCCCCGCGGCGGCAACAAAGGAAACATGAGCAACCAACATTATTTTGAAGACAACTCGCTTTCCATCGGGAACACGCCGCTGGTGCGTTTGAATCGCGTCACCAATGGCGCAAAAGCCACCGTGTTGGCCAAGATTGAAGGCCGCAATCCGTCGTATTCGGTCAAATGCCGCATCGGCGCGGCGTTGATTTGGGACGCAGAAAAACGAGGATTACTCAAACCCGGTATCACCATCGTCGAACCGACCAGCGGCAATACCGGTATCGCGCTGGCGTTTGTCGCCGCGGCCCGCGGATACAAGATCATCCTTACGATGCCGGAGACGATGAGCATTGAGCGGCGGCGCGTGCTCGCCGCGTTCGGGGCGGAACTGGTGTTGACCGAGGGGTCGAAAGGAATGAAGGGCGCGGTGGCGAAGGCCGAGGAAATTGCGGCCTCCGATCCGGAGAAGTATTTCCTTCCCCAGCAGTTTAAGAATCCGGCGAATCCCGCGATCCACGAGAAGACAACCGGACCCGAGATTTGGGAACAGTCGGGCGGGACAATCGATGTCTTTGTGTCGGGTGTCGGCACGGGCGGGACGATTACCGGCGTGTCGCGGTACATCAAAGGCGCCAAGAAACGAAAAATCCTCTCGGTCGCAGTCGAACCGAAGGAGAGCCCGATCATCACCCAGAAACTCGCAGGGCAGGAACTGAAACCCGGCCCGCACAAGATTCAGGGCATCGGCGCGGGGTTTATCCCCGATACGCTTGATCTGTCCATCGTGGATCGCGTCGAACAGGTGGACAGCGCCGGGGCGATTGCCTTTGCACGGCGGCTGATCCGCGAAGAAGGCATCCTGGGCGGGATTTCGTCCGGCGCGGCCGCGGCCGTGGCGGTGCGGCTGGCGCAGCTACCGGAGTTCGCGGGCCGAACCATTGTCACCGTGCTGCCTGACGCGGGCGAGCGGTACCTGTCCACCGTGCTGTTCCAAGATTGGGCGTGAGGACAGGTCTCCTGAGGGAGAAGTGGCAAGAGGCGGGGTCGGATCTCAGGAGGCCGATTAAAACTCCTGAGTTTTCGCCTGCGCGCGCGCACGCGGGTTACAACAGAATGGCGCAGACGTCACCGGCTGGCGCGGGCGAAGACGTTTTACGGGTCGTTGTTCGGTTGGAAAATCGAGAGAATGCCGGGGCCGAAGGAATACTGGCATGTGGACACGGGCGGCAGCGACGACTCGCCCGATGGCGGGATGATGAAGCGTCAGGTCCCGCAGCAGGGCATCACCAACTACATCAGCGTGCCGTCGGTGGACGAGTTCACAGCCAAGGTCCAAAAACTCGGCGGCAAAGTCTTCATGCCGAAGACGGCGGTGCCGGAGATGGGCTACTTCGCCGTTTGCCAGGACACGGAGAACAACGTGTTCGCGCTTTGGGAGATGAGCGAAAGCGCGAAGTAAGGGGCGGGAGCGAGTCAGGGGGCAAGAGACGGATCGGCCTTCGTCATTCGTCGTGGAGCCGGTCGGTTTTCTGCCGAAGGTCATCAATCTGGCGCAGCAGTTCCAGGACGACGGCGACGCCGTTGATGTTGACGCCGAGCTGATGGCGCAGTCGCTGGATTTTGCGGAGGTGGAGCAAGGAGCCATCGTCAAACCACCAGCCGCCCTCGCCGCGATCTTCCACAGGGTCGAGCAGCCCGTGCTGGACATATTGGGAAATGAGCGCGGGATGCACGCCGGCCAAGCGAGCCAGCGTTTCCAAATCGTAAACGGTGTCGCGGGAAGGGTAGTGGATGTGGAGTCGGACGATGGTCAGCTGAGTCGAGTTGGATCCATTCATGATGTTACCCTTTCCGATCAGAAGTCGATTCGCGACGGAGTTGTTCCCACAAGGTGCGCTCGTGTTCCCCGACGCGTTCGGGAACCTGGACGTGCAGGACGACGAACAGGTCGCCCCGTAGTCCGCCTCGTTGCGGGATACCTTTTCCACGCAAGCGGAAGCGCTGGCCGTTTCGCGCGCCGGCGGGGATCTTCAGATTCGCCTGCCCGTCAAGCAGCGGCACCGAGACGGTGGTCCCCAGCACGGCATCCCAGGGCGCAATATTCAGGTCGGAATACAGGTCGTTCTCCTCAACCCGGTAACGGAGATGTTTCGCGAAGCGGAGACGCAGAAACAAGTCCCCGGACTGTCCATCGCGCGCCCCGCGTTCACCCTGGCCACCCAATCGCAGGAGTTGTCCTTCGTAAACGCCGGCGGGGATTTTCACCTGATAGGTTTCCGTGCGCTCGATCTGCCGCCTTCCGCCACATTTGGGACAGATCCTTTTGTTGACGTGGCCGGTCCCGCCGCATTGGTCGCAGGGAACAAGCCGCCGAAAGGAAACGGCCCGGGTGGAACCGCGCAGGGCTTCTTCCATCGTGACCAGGAGATCAGCCTCGACATCGCGCCCGCGTTGGGAGAACGCCTCGTCGTCAACGCCCCCGCGGCGTGAAGATCCCATTCCTCCGCCGTGCATGCCGAAGATATTTTCAAAGAAATCGCTGAAGCCAGTTCCGTCAAAATGGAATTCGTAACCGCCGTCCGTGTCCGCGCCCGGGGGCCGTCCACCGAACTGCTCCTGCCAGTTCGGCGGCGGACGGAATTGCTCCCCTTGCTTCCAATTCGCGCCCAACGCGTCGTACTTCTTGCGGTTCTCGGGGTCGCTCAGCACCTCATTGGCTTCGTTGACCTCCTTGAACCGTTCCTCGGCATTCTTCTTGTCCTTGGCGACATCGGGATGGTACTTCAGCGCCAACTTGCGGAAGGCGCGGTGAATATCCTCGTGGCTTGCCGTCCGTGGCACACCCAGAATCTCGTAATAGTCTTTGAATTCGACTGCCATATCATCTCCCGGGAGCAACCCGGTTTTTCGTCACGTTATTGTGCGACAACTCTGCGCGCCATTCACGCGGCAGAGCTTCAGCTTACCAAGAATCCGGGGAAAGTAAAACCCGGCATTCAATCCGATGTAGGTTCACCGTTCCGCTCCGACGAAAACGAGCTACGCGCGTTTGCGTTTGAGGAGGGGGCAGAGCAGGAGGGCGGCGGCGTATTCTAATCACACTTCCTGAGCACGACTCCGCGTTCTCCCACGCCGACGAAATCTGTCAATATTCATCCCTGACCCCTTTACGTCCTGAACCGCTATTGGGGTTACACGATGGACACGATGTCTTTTTCATGGATGTTACCGGTAATCAAGCAACGGGCAGTAGAGCATAAGGGGCATGTTGGTTGAAGGCAGTTGGGCGTAGCCAAAGAAGCCGGCTACCGGATGAATCTCCTGCTGCGGGTCCCCACCGCGCAGTTCCAAGTAGTAGGGAGTGATTTCCTTAACGGTCAACGCTTGCATGTCCCCGGGTACAAAGCGGTCGCAAACGCATTTCCCGTCTTTGAGCCACTCAAGGAATTGTTCTTTCGTCGCCACCACATAACGGCGCATCGGCTCGACGTTGCGCCAAGACGTTTCAAGTTCTGCCAGTTGGCCGTGATTGCCGAAGTTGAACCGAATGCCGCCGGCACCGCCCAAACCAATCGACGAAATGCCGTCGAAGGAACGGTACAGAGTTATCTCGCGGGCAATCACGGTGACAACACGTTTGCCCTGTTGTCTGTCAAACCTGTTCATGCTTTGGAAGACTTTCAGGTATTCTAATTCACCTGATCCCCGTTTGTGCGCCAGTTGTGTCGGGGCAATCCCGATCTTCGGCAATATCTCTTCGGCCAATCGCAATGCCTCCGGCCAATCGGGGACGCCTTCGACTGGCTGGCCGGGCAGAGCGATTATCTTCCGATTGTGGATATTGAAGTAACCTCTATCGGGGTGGATACCCAAAGTGCGAATCCCTTCATCGGCGGTAAACCAGAGGTTACCAGGTTGCGCATCGTCCAATGTCGGCGTGCCCCGATTTGTTTCCGTCATCCCGGCCAAATCAAGCAGATTTGAAATGATCGTGGGCGAAAACGAAGCGGAAACGACGCGATAAACCGCCGCCGATTTTTGCATTTGATCCATCGGAGCTTCCCAGCGGATTGGCGTATCGCCAAGCGCGCATGGCCGTCCGAGCTTTTCCAGCGGCGGCGAGGCAGCACGCACGCTGTTTCGAGCCGCCATGAGAAGAAAAGAAAGCAAAACGAATATCATCTTCATGGAGCTACCTGTGTATCCAACCACGTGATATCTGCTGGATCGCCTAAAGGGGTCAGTCCTTAGTTATTGACACTTGAAAGCCTCTTTCTCTGTGCCAGACGATTGCTGACATGGGTCCACGTGCCCATCGTAAGGCGCGCCGCGATCCATTTCAACGTCATCGTTGTTTTTTGGCGGAGCCGCAGTAAATGGCGCGCGTATCCACGAGCGAGGAGGGTTTCTGGGAGACCGCGGCTGGCTAGAGGTGACGGATTGTGATGTCACCGGGTTATCGTTTACGGCAGCAACCGCACGCGGTAGTAGAGGGCGGGGGCGTTGGTCGTGGTGGTGATTTGCAGGTTGTTGCCGGTGCCGGCGACGTTCTGGGTCACGATGGTCCAGTTCGCCGAATGCAGGTTGTTCGCGGTTTCGATCGCGTAGTTTTTGTCCAGCGCGGTCGAGAAGGTGATGAGGGTGTTCGATCCGGTGACGGCGATGGCGGTGATTTTGGGAGCGCTGGCAGGATCAGCGGGATCGGTGCCGGCGAGAAACTCCTGAAGATTCGAGAAGCCGTCGCCATCGTCGTCTCTCGTGGCGTCCGTCAGATCGTTCGGATTGAGGCCGTGGGCGAGTTCCCACGCATCGGACATTCCGTCGCCATCGGTGTCGTTGGGGATGAACTCGAAACTGTCCATAATGATCTCGGCTTCCAGTCCGTTCGCCGGGGAGTTCGTCCAGCCATTGATGAGCCACAAATTCCAGTCGACATTTTCGTCGCAACTGGGGGGCACATCGCGCGTGAAAGTCCATTGCGCGATGCTGCGAGTGTCGGGCGTGACCGCCGCCGAAACGCTGTCCCACCAGATGGAGCCGCTGATGCCAGCCTGGCCGACATGCAATAATTGGACGCGGACGGTCGTCGTCCCGGCGGGCGCGGTCGCCGTCACTTGAAAATACTGCCACGCATCCAGCTGGGTCGTGGGGTCGAAATATTGCGATTCGCTGACCTGCAGTTGGTTGTTACCGGCATCGAGGAAGATCAATTGAGAAAAGGGGTCAAGGCTTGACTCTTGACAGTTTTCGGAGATGGTCCAGTTGGTTTCGTATCTTGCGGTCGGTTTGTGCGGCGGCTTCGAGGCGCTTGATGACCTGCCGCACGGCGCTTCCGTCTCGGTAACCGCGTTCCCGCGCCACCTCGATGCTGCGTTCGGCTCCCAGGCACACCCGCGCCCAAATCTGGATTCGTCGGTCCGGTTCATTCGCTACGAGTTTCTTGATCTCGTTGCTCACACGCTGCTGATCTTCAGTAATTGTCCAGCGTGCCTCTTGCAAGCCGTCCTGCTGTTCGATTCGTCGTCGGATCTGATCATACAATGCATCACTTCCGAGGATCAATCCGCGTCGCACTTGCTCCCAGGGGCTACTGACGACACGCCCAAAGGCCTGGCGCATGGCCTTTCGATATTCCGCGATTGCTTCCCGTTTGGTCCGACCCCAATAGCGCTGCCATTCGAGGCATAGCCAGGCGGGCGGGCGACGACGCAGGCCCGCATAATCCTGATGACTACTCCAGCGGTAGTGTCGCAATTCCTCCTGGCGTGCGGGCTCCAAGCGTTGCCTTTTGTTGGTGGGACGGATCGGATTAAGGTGCACGTATTCTACCAACCAGCGCGCATATTCATCCGCCTCAATGAGCTGGGCCTTATAACGGCCGGCAAACAGGTGGCCCCGTCGCCGATGCCGCGCATTGAATCGCGCCGTGTAGGTGGCCTGTAACCAGCCCATCCCGCAGCTGAGGTTTCCGCGCGGCGTACCCACCAGCGCGTGATAGTGATTACCCATGAGACAGTAGGCATGTAGCCGCCAGCCGTATTGCTCGACTGCCCCGGCCAGTGTGTCGAGGAATCGCTCTCGATCTCGATCATCTCGGAAGATGTCGCGCCGCTCATTGCCGCGCGCCATCACGTGGTACACCGCCCCGGCAAACTCCACTCGAATCGGTCGCGCCATGCTCGACACGTTGACTCGCGAGACGCACAATGTCAAGAGTCAAGCCTTGACCCCTTTATCGGCGGGTCCATTCCACCACACACGCTGAGCTTGCCGTCCACTTCCACATCGCTTTCGAATTTTGCGTTCGGCCCCACTGTCAAACCGTAGCCATACGTGCCGTCTTCATCGATCGGGTCGAACGTACCGATGCTTATTGGGCCGCCATACGGATTCAATCCCAATTGGGTATAGGGCCTTCCGTCGATGTTCGCGTATGCTTGCAAAAAGCCGATCTCAGACCCCCACATTCTCCCGTACAAATAACCGAGACCGAAACCCTGGTGAATGTCGAGCCCACCCCTCACAGTACACCCACCTAGAGTACACGTGCCTCCGGGGGTGGTGCTGATGGTCTGGGCCGTAAGATTATTGGCCACACTCACGTCCCCATTTATGGTCAACTGGCCTGCCGACGGGCGGATTGTGCTGATGATCAATGCAATGATGATGGCTGCTTGGAAAAGACGTTTCATGGAATCCTCCGTTCGGCTCCTTCTATTGTTCGATTTCAAAATCATTGTTCTCGAGTGAACCGTTACCGGCCTGGACGGGCAGAGTATGGCCTTGCGGATTAAACGTGGTATTGGAGTAGATCACGGCTGCAAGCTGCGCCGTGACTTCCACCACCCGAAGAGTATCTCGCTTACTGTTCGTAGTGCACCGAGCCTCACGTAACTGGGTTCTTGCTACGCCGAAAAGCGACCGAACCCAGACCAACTAGCCACCCGGACACCTCACCAAACAACTGGAGCGCTGATAGCAAAAGTGCCTCTCGATAGCAAGAACAGTATTGTGACAAATTTCACAAGCACGTAAGCATAGCGGCCAAGAGGAAAGGTGGCGCCCGCCTGCTATCGTTAATTAATAGTTTTTGCTGGACAAGGTGTGGTGGAATGGGTATAGTTGGCGCGGTTCTTTGACATTGGCAAAGGCGGAAAGCGCAGAGCGGAAAGCCAGAAAGAACACGGGCGAGAGCCTACTTCGCGAAGAAGCTACGAAGGCCAAGCGGCCCGCGTCACTATGAAGAGGAGGGGCGAAAGAAACATGCCATTCTGCGAAACGAACCGGATTGGTTTTAGCGTGAAAACATGGTATAATATGTTGAGGTGGAGCTAGATACATAGCAAGGGAGTGGAAATTTCAATCCGGTTCGTTTGGAACGAAAACGGCATTGGGGCGGGTCGCTTCTCTCGGCAACTACGGCAGCAAGCGCACGCGGTAGTAGAGGGCAGGGGTGTTGGTCGTGGTGATAATTTGCAGGTTGTTGCCGGTGCCGGCGACGTTCTGGGTCACGGTGGTCCAGCTCGCCGACGGCAGCTTACTTGCGGATTCAATCGCGTAGTTTTTGTCCAGCGCGGTCGTGAAGGTGATGAGGGTGTTCGTTCCCGTGACGGCGATGGCGGTGATTTTGGGAGCGCTGGCAGGGTCGGCGGGGTCGGTGCCGGCCAGGAACTCCTGAAGATTCGAGAAGCCGTCGCCGTCGTCGTCGCGAGTTGCGTCCGAGGGATCATTCGGGTTGAGGCCGTGGGCGAGTTCCCACGCATCGGGCATTCCGTCGCCATCGGTGTCGTTGGGGATGAACTCGAAACGGTCCATAATGATTTCGGCCTCCTGTCCGTTTGCCGGGGCGTTGGTATACCCGTTGATGAGCCACAAATTCCAGTCGACATTCTCGTCGCAACTGGGGGGCACATCGCGCGTGAAAGTCCATTGCGCGATGCTGCGGGTGTCGGGCGTGACCGCCGCCGAAATGCTGTCCCACCAGACGGACCCGCTGATGCCCGCCTGGCCGACGTGCAACAACTGGACGCGGACGGTCGTCGTCCCGGCGGGCGCGGTCGCCGTCACCTGAAAATACTGCCACGCATCCTGCTGGGTGGTGGGATCGAAATGTTGCGATTCGTTGACCTGCAGTTGGCTGTTCCCCGCATCGAGGAAGATCAATTGGGCGACGCCGTACCCGCCGGTCTGCGTCATCGGGTCGCCGGACCAATTGAACGCGAACCCCGTGGTTCGCCAAATCTGGCCGGGACTGGCGCTGAGGTTTTGGAACGCGCCCGAGGAGCCCGGAGTAGCGTTAAACGGCCCGAACATTTTCAGGGAATACGAGCCGGCCAGGGCAATAAGCGGCGAGACGATGTCATTGGTCGAACTGCGGTAGACGGAGCCGAATTGGGTCCAGTTGCTGGCGATCGACCCGGTCCCCAGTTCGAAGCCCGGGTTGAGCAACGCGTTGGTCGGGACCGGGACAGCCGCCGTCGTTCCCGTGGTGCAGAGGAAGGTGATGACGTTCGTCTGCCAGTTCATGGACGGGATGGCATTCGTAGCGAACGGTGGGATGCGATAGCGCACGAGGTAGCCGGGCAGATAGTACGGTTGCCGGACAAACTGCGCGTCCTGATAATCGCCGGGGTAACTCCAGCGGCCACCTTCGAAGTCCATCTCGCGATTCGTGTAGGCCGGCTGATCGCTCCACGTAAAAAGGCCGAGGACCAGATGGGGATCGAGCGCGTCCACCGGGGATGCGATGTGATAGGCGTAGGTGCCATAACCCAGGGTCCGTTGCAGAACGATTTCAGCGCATTGCCAGAGACCGGCGACATGAGTGATGCGCAGGTGCAATCGGCCCTGGGCGTCGACGAAAACATTGTTGGTGCTGTCGGAGAAATAATTCGGGCCGGGGCCGACCGGGTATGTGCTGGCCTTGACCCGCCAGTCGAAGCCGGACCAGTGAAAGCCGCGCGTGGCCGGGTCGAGTCGCGTGACGAGAGTATTGGCGATCGCCGGCGACGTGACCGCGTCGGGAATGCAAAAGAGGTTGGTGACGCAAGGTTGATTGAAGTTGGCCGGCACCACGTACGCGGCAATCTGTGTCGCGTCCTGATCGCTGCCGCCGGTGGTGATATCGGCGGTCCACGTCCCGTCCGGCTGGATCGTGGTCAACGGCGCGGCACAGGTGGGCTTGGTGAACCAGCCCGCGCCATTAACATTGATAAACACGGCCACGCGATAGTTGGTGGGATTGACGCCATGGACGACTCCTTGGAGGCTGTTGAAGGATCCGTACGGGGGCACCGAGGTGAAGACGATACTGGATGCGGCGAGTACAGTGGTCACGCCAGCAGGCGTAACGATGATGCCTGCAAGACAGGCCCAAGCCAACCGAACTCGGAAGGTACTACGTAGAGACATCAATTACCCGTCTATATGACGCTCCCCAACACCATCGCTTATGAAACCGAGCCTTACGGCGGCGGTGCGACCGATTGGCGGTTCACGATTTCCACTGGGAAAACGCGGTGTTCGACATGGGCCCCATCGGAAAGATTCTGCAAATGCGTGGCGAGTATTTCGACCGCCGCGCGTCCCATTTCCGCCGTGGGTTGGCGCATGGTCGTCAGGGCCGGCGAAACGCGCGGCGCCCAGCGCGAATCATCGAATCCCACAACGGACACTTCATGCGGGCAATCAATTTTATCCTTCGCCAGCGCATCCAAAACGCCGAAGGCGATCTCATCATCCCCGCAAACAATGGCCGTGGGACGCTCGGAACATGACGTCAGTTGTGCCCAGCCCTGGACTCCTCCGTCGGTCGTAAATGTTCCATGAACCACCGCGTTCGGATCGAGGGGGACATTATACTCTTTCAGCGCCTTGACGAATCCCTGTTCCCGCTCCCAAGCATCGCGAACGCTCGTTGGACCGTTGATCAAGGCCAAACGTCGATGGCCCAGTTCCAGAAGGCGGACGGTTACGTCGTGGGAGGCCAGTAAATTGTTGACGCCGACGGTGCTGACGTGAACCTCCGATAGATCGACGTGCGCCGGGAGGCTGCCTCCCATGACGACGATTGGCCGGGCCAGGTCTTCCAGTTTGACGAGTTGACGGACGGACAGCGGTTTGGCCATGTAAAATATCGCCCCGGCGCCGATGGCCACGCGGCGCATTTCTTCAAGGATATCGACATCGTTCGGATCGACGAGGGCCACCCGGGTTTCGGTTTCCCATTCCCGGGACGCCGCCACCACGCCCGACAAAACAGCACCGTAAAACTCGCTGACGAAGGCGCCCGTCTCGAACGGCAGCAGCGCCGTGATTAAGTGGACCTTCGGCTTGCGCATCAACTGCGCGGCCGGATGCGGCACATAGTTAACCTGGCGAGCCGTCTCACAAATCTTGGCTCGCAAGTCGGGTGCCACCTTGTCGCTCGTCTCCTTGCCGAGCGCTCGCGACACGGTAGAAATCGAAACGTTAAGTTTCTCAGCGATGTCCTTGAGTCTCATGGTTCCAAACTCTTTCATAGGGCTCCGATGGGGGTAGAGTATTACTCATGCGACAAACGATTGCAAGCATAACTTTCTGTTTGCAGTGGAGGATTTGCAGACGTGTGGGCACGCTATGAACCCGCGTAATATATGATGCAGAAGAAGCCGTAGCACCTGACGAGTTTGAGGAAAATTGCGATTGATGTTGACAGTTCTCCGGCGCTGTGCAATCATTTGCACATTCGGGATAAGTAGGAATCATAGGAACCAAACGGGAAGGAATGGAACGTATGGAGAAGCGCATTATGGCAAACGTTTGCCGCTGCTACGTAATAATTATCGCACTTTCTTTTGCTGCATCCGGAGCCCACGCACAACTCATCAACGGCGATTTTGAAACGGCGGGAACGAACTACATATTCCCAGATGCGGGGGATAACGCTTTCGGCAACTTCCCCATCACGAACATTTTCGCCGCTGGTTGGACACCGAACGGGTCGTACGTTGCCCGAACGGCAACCAACGGCCCACAGCAAGGCAGCTATGAGGAAACAGGAGGGATTGGCCAGGACTGGTACGGTATTAACCAGTCGGGCACTAATATTACCGCCCGGTCCGGTGGGTATTCGCTGCGAACCTTCGGCCCATTCCCCACCACCTGCTGCACCGGGTCCGGGGCGAGCCAGCTTATCTCCAGCAACACCGTGCCGGCGGTCAGCAACAACACCAAATGGGTGGTGAGTGGATATGGCCTGAATTGGTCGGGCGATCCGATGACCAACCACGGGATAGGCATAGTACGGTACGGAACGCTCCAAGTCGCCTTTTACGATGTTACGAACACTCTCATTGGTGCGGCGATCGACAGCGGACATCTTGACACGGGCACCGTACAGAACACTTGGATCAGCTGCACGGTGACGGGAACCGCGCCTGAGGGAACTGTTTCGGTCGGGGCCTGGGCACTGCACGTCGGGATGGAAGGAGCCTACGGTTCCGTATTTTGGGATGACATAACGCTCACCTACATCGGCACCGCCCTTCCTCCTCCGCCAGTTGTGACCAACCAATTCGAAGCTGCGATCCAAACCGGCAATCAGGTTTGTTGGCCCACGATCAGCACGGCGTCCTACCAGCCGCAATCGAGCGACGATGGTTCGACGTGGTCGAACATTACCGCCCTGACGCCGGGTGATGGCAATACGGATTGCGTTTTTGCCGTCCCCCACAAGTTCTACCGTGTGTATGTATCGCCGTAAATAACAAGCATTTGGGAATACCGATCATGCAAGCAGAAGGGAGATTACGAGGTATGGAGAAGCACATCGTCACGAACATTTGTCGCCTGGGCGCCGTGTTCATTATCGCTGCGTTGACTGTCAGTGCCGCGCACGCAAATTCATTGTCGAACCCGGGTTTCGAAACGACGGGGACAAATGACACCACCGCTGCCAGTTGGAACCAGTTTGGCAACTGTGCCCGGAGTGGGACCAACGCTACGCTGCTCACGATTCGCACTGGTCTGTATTCGATGGAGGCAGGCTTTACCGCCACGAACTCCCCCGCCGGCTCGGGAGCGTACCAGGCTGTTCCGGCAGGCGCGGGTCAGAACTGGCGGTTGACGGGTTATCTGCTGACCTGGCAAAATGCCAGGTTGGTAGGACCGGACGGGTACGGCGAAGGACAACTCGTATTCCTTGATTCCGGCAGCAACGTGCTTCAGGTCTCCGAGAGCGTGCGCTACGGCACGGACGGGAATATGCCGGTCAATACCTGGGTGCCCTTTGAGGTCGATGCCACTGCCCCCGCGAACACTGCTACCGTCCTGACATATGTTCTGGCCGTGGGAGACAGTCAGGATGCCGGCGACTTCTTTTTTGATGATCTGAACCTATATCAACCGGGCTCATCCAACACAGCTTCGGTCACCACCCAGCCGGCCATTCAAGTCTCCTTTCCCACATCCAGTCAGACCAACGGCACCGACTATCAGGTTCAGGACATACCGAATCTGGTGTTCACTAATCTGCCCACCGTGGACGTGCTCACTAACAGCAATTTTGAAACGCCCGAAACGGGTAATGCGCCGTGGATACTGCAAGTCGGCTCTTCTTTTTCGACTGCGGTTCCCGCCCACTCGGGTTCCAATACTGTGAAAGAGACCACCGCCAGCACTGGGACCGTTCCGGTTGCCTATCAAGCGTTTAGCGGGATTACTCCGGGTTCTGTCTGGGATTTGCAAGGCTACGGATACAACTGGTCATCCCTGCCGATGCATCTGGCTGGCACCCGGGCATTGTTGAAAATAGTTTGGCTTAACAGCAGCGGGGTTACCATCAATCCTGTACCAGCGAACCAAGATACCAATCTGGTTGGCTCTGTTGAAACAGGCCAGTATGGTGGCGTTGTATCACAAATAGAGATGAGCGGCGCGTCTCCCCAGAATGCCTGGACATTCATGGAATCCAGGGCGACTTGCCCCGCAGGCGCTACGCAGATACAAGCGTTCTGTATTTTGGTCACCGGCTCCTCGGGCCCGACGGAAACAGTGTACTTCGACGATGTCATCGCGTTTCAACCGGTAGGGTTTGCAGGATGGGCGAACCTTGGGCCCGTCTGGCTCGGGAACAGCAACACCAATCAGGTGGTCGACCTGATTGGGACAAACGCGACAAAGTTCTACCGCATTATTACTCCCTAAGCAAAATGTCGCGGATGGTGTAACCGATGGAATTGATGGTGGTCGGGATATGGCCCGGTGGGTTCCGGTGTCGGAAAGAAATAATGGCCCAGACGAAATACACGAAGCATCAAAGGAGCAGAATCGTGAGAGCGCATGGCAGAAGTGGAGTTGCAGCGGCGTTCACCTTGATTGAGTTGCTGGTGGTCATCGCGATCATCGGAATTCTCGCGGCCATGCTGTTGCCCGCGCTGAACAAGGCGCGCAACAAAGCCAAGACCGCCCTCTGTGTGTCCAACCTGAAACAAATCGGAATCGGCATCTTGATGTATTGCGATGACTATGAGGATGCCTTTCCCGACGGCTACGATAAGCCCCAGAATACGGATTGGCACCTGCTGATTCAGCCGTATCTGGCCAAAAGCAAAACCAGTTATGGAGCCGGTGACACCAGCAAGACGTTTATCTGCCCGTCTTACGCAGTACCAGGACCGGGCTTAACAACAACATTGACCTACACCGCGCATCGGTGGATGTTCCCTGATCTGCCTTGTACTCCCGGCGGCGCTCTTCCATGCCAGTATCGTCGAGGCCAGTGCGTTCGCCCCACTGAAGTGGTCATGATCACGGATGGCTGCCAGCAAATTGGTGACGACCCCACCACGTTCGACGCCTTAGCCTGCTTGAATGGCGTCGGTGACACCCAAGTCGCTTACCCCGGCCCCGCCTTCGGCTCCGGCTACAAAGCAACCCAGGCTGAGCAAATAGACCAGTCAAAAAATGTCGATAATGCCAATGGTAAAGGCCTCATTCGCTGGCGCCATTACGCCAACAACGGCGCCAATTTTCTTTACGTGGACGGGCACGTGGAATCGCTGCTCGCCGGGCAGCTCTTGCGCGGCAACCTCTATTACGATCCGTGACCGAGCTCAAATCTGCCTCATACGCGCCCTGCAATGACGAGCGTTGGCGTGAGTGGCAAGGAAGAGGGGCTATTGTGGCGTGGGCGAGGTGCTCGAATCATTTTCAATTTGAGCTGAGTAACGATTACAGGGTGCAGTCGTAATGAATCAGGGCAGACAAGAAACAAAACCGCTCTCGTTCACGACTGGATGAATCTACCGGCGACTGCACCCTGATTCTTTCCTTCTTGGTAGTGCTTTCCGTGCGCCTCCCTTCACTGGGTGCTCTTACGCCACCCGGCTTCGTTTCTGGAGGGCTCGGCTCCCGTCGAGGCACTCGTTCAGGTGATTGCTTCGGCTGGTCGGGGCCTCGACATGAGAATTGGGGCTAACTCCGAAGAAAACGTTAAATCGACTCCAACAGGCACAAGAGTGCCAGACCCGGCCCAAGCCAAATACCCCACCGGCAAACGATTGCAGAATGTGGCCTATTGGTTGACCGAGTAGTAAAAGAGTTTATCCCACGCACACCAAACGTATTGAATTGCACCGTAAGCCGGGTGTGGATTTGGTCCCCGTGACGATTCTGTTACAAAATGCTGTTGACATCTTTACAGAAATCTGCAATCATTTGCATCAAGCGAGTAAAGTATTGGTTTAGTAAAACCGTAGGGCAGCAAACCGAAGGGAGATAAGGTTATGGAGAAGCGAGTTAGTATTGTACTGGTGTGCGTTGCGATATGCACACTGGCTATGTCAACAACGAGCAGGGCGGACCTGCTCACAGACCCCAACTTTGATTTGGGGATCACAGCCCCCAATCCGAACTACCTCGCCGTACCCGGTTGGTCGGAGTTTGGCGGGGCGGCTATAGTGCCAGCGGCAAGTTTGCCAGTGGTTCCGTTAAGTGCTCCAAACGTCATGGACACCCCCGCTGGTGGCGGCGGTTACACCGTACCAGGAGCGTTCCAAACGTTCAAGCTTAGCACAGCTGGAGGTACTTTGACGGCAGGCCAGACGTATACATTCTCATGCAACGTCTATTTGCCTGCGCCGCTTGCCCCGGCCAACAATGCATTCGTATTGTTGCAGTTCGCGAACTATTCGGGCGGTCTCAATAACGATGCTGGGAGCAACTCATTGTCCACCGCGTCGTCGGCGAATTATGGTAATCCCCCTGGCGGCGCAATACCCCTTGCCACGGGTGTGTGGACGCCCATAAGCGTAACCGAAACGATACCGGTTAGTGTAGGTGGCACTAACGTAGAGTCGATAGGCGTGTACATTCTGGACATCAATTCCGACACGACCGCGACGTTCTACTGGGACAATGCGAGTCTGGTTCCTGAGCCGAGCACCGTCGCGATGGCGCTGACGGGTCTGCTGGGTCTCGTCGCGTTCGCCAAGAAGCGTCGCGTATAGTATTCGTTGTCGACGTACAGGATTTCCCCCGCTTATCCAGCACAATCTGGATAGGCGGGGGATCAATCTTTGGGTGGCCGATTCGGCCGAGGGTTTCCGACAGCGAAGAGGCGGCGATCAAATTGCGTCTACTGCCTTGTTTTGAGAGTGATTGGGAGGTTGAGATTTCGGAAGCCAATGGAGAGGTCAGTCAAAGTCGGCCTGCTCGTCACCTTTGCGCTCACGGGACTTTTTGTCCATACCGGGTTGTCCGGCGTAAAGGTTTTAAGCAAGGCGGCCGCCCCCGAGCTTCTTTCGAATCCCGGTTTTGAAACACCAGTTCTTCCCCCTGAAGGCTGGGCGTTGATCCGCCAGGCTGGCTGGCAAACTTTCACAAGCGGCGCGGCTGATTTGATGACGCTCTGGGCTGGCGCAGCGCACTCTGGCAATCAAGCCGTCAGGTTTGTGTCACACGGAATTCCTAATTTTTATCAAGGGCTGTATCAGGCAGTGCCCGTGACGCCCGGCGAGACCTATCACTTTAGCGTGTACGTCAAGAATGATTCCACCCATCCGCTCAAGGGCTCGGTCATCGGCCAGTTATCCCTTGAATGGCACGGTACCAATGGCGCTGAAGTTGGTCGACTGTGGAGCCCCGCGTGGGGTGCATCACTGTCAGCAACGGAGTGGACGAGATTTGAGGTGACTGGCGCCGCCCCGCCCAATTCCGCAAAGGCGCATTGTGTGATTGTCGAGAAGGGCCAGGGCCAACCGGTGGCCAACTGCGTTTTTTTTGCGGACGACGCCTCGGTCGTGAAAGTGTCGGAGGAATGAGGGCCGGGTGCGTTGTGCCCGGAAGTTCGCCATTGAGTTATTTTCGAACTGTGCGTTACCATCCATCATGACCATCCTTGCGAAGTGCAGGAAGTCGCATTCCGAGTTGATCCTCCTTTCGGTCGTTTCCCTGGCGGTGATGATTCTGTCAGGCTGTGCTAGCGCCCCGACCCCGGGATCAACGCGACCCGAGCCCGCGGTGCCTTTCATCAAGGTCGCCCGCACGAGCAACGGATACTTTTTTCAGCGTGGCACAAACCTCTTTTATTCGCTGGGCGTCTGCGTGGTCATCCCCGAAGAGACCTGGCCGGACCGGCCGGAATTCGCGAAGAGAAAGGCCCTGGGTTCCTACGACGGCTTGAGCCGGTTCGGATCCGACACCAAGGCGTGGGCGCGCGCCACTGTCACGCGGTTGGAGTCGTGGGGTTTCAATACGGCCGGCGCATGGAGCAGCGAGGATTTGTACCAGCAGCCCATTTACCACACGCGCGCCTTGTGGTTGTGTGGTCCCTCGCGGAATGAAGACCGGCTTATCGACGTCTTCACCCCCGATTATGAACAGGCTGTCGAACAAGTGGCCAACCAGCAGGTTTCCCCATACAAAGACGATCCCTGGTTGATCGGCTACTTCCTCAACAATGAATTGCCCTGGTACGGCGAGCACGGCTGGCCGGAAGATCCCAACCATTCCTTGTTTGACCGCTATCTGGCTCTGCCCGTCAGTGCGCCGGGTCGGCTGGAGTTGTTCCGTTTCCTTCACGAACAGTACGCAGACATTGCCGCGCTGCGGGTCGATTGGGACACGGCAGCCAACACGTGGGAGGAATTGGAGAAGCAACCGGTGTTATCGCCGAAAAACCGCACGGCCAAGCGTCTGAAATATGCCTGGGCCGGACGAGTCGCGGACCGCTATTTCTCCATTTGCGTTACGAGCGTGCGGCGTCATGACCCGAATCACCTGATTCTCGGCTGCCGCTTTGCCGTCAAACCGCCACGGGCGGTCATGGAGGCGATCGCGAAGTACACCGACGTTGTCAGCGTCAACATCTATTCGAAGAGCGGCAAGGTGGATCTCGGGTATCTGCGCGATATTTACGCGCTGACAAAGAAGCCCGTCTTGATCACCGAATTTTCGTGGCGTGCCACGCAAAACAGTTCGGGTGATCCAAATACCGAAGGGGCCGAAGTCACCGTGGATACGCAAGCGGAACGCGCCGAACACTACCGCGCTTTCGTCAGCAAGGTTGCCCATGAGCCGTACGTCATGGGAACGCATTGGTTCCAGTATCTGGACCAACCGCCCGGAGGCCGCTGGATTGACGGCGAGGACTCCGATTATGGGATCGTCGACATCCATGACCGGCCCTACAAGAGATTGGTCGAAGCCATGACGAAAACCCACAAACTGCTGCCGTCGATCCTGGCCAATCGCACCAACAGCCTGCCGGTTTCGTTCGACGAGGAGGCTTGGGGAGAATTTTTAACTGCCCGTGTTTCTCCGGGCCTTCTGGCGGCTCCCGTGCAGATGGAACCCGGCCGGGGCCCCTTGCCGCCCGCCCAACTGGTGATTCATCAGGATGATGCCCAAGGGAACAAAGGCTCGTGGGAACAGACGAAGGAAGCGTGGATCCTCGCTTACGAAACGGCAAGCGGTTGGGGGTTGCACGGCGATCTGCCCTTGGAACAACTTGATATACAGGGAGCACAAACTCTGGAGGTCGAACTGGAGGCTCCTGCCGGCCTGCAGATTCAGGTGTTGCTCCAGGAAACCGGCGACGGGCCGCCCGGCCATCAGGTCTACGAAGGAAATCGTGGTGCCGACGGTGAGTCATATGAGCTCCCACAATTCACTGCCACCGGTGCCCGCCAGGTAGTGCGTCTTCGCCTGGCTGACGCAGAGCGCCGGATCTACTGGGGCAATCAAGGTGGCAACATGATTCTCGACACTCAGGGGTTGAGGGCGATAAGTTTCCTCATTCGCAGCGGACAGGGAAAGGGACAGTTGCGAATCTACCGCGTTGGCTTTGTCGGCGCTGGACAGGATTAACGGATGGCTTTTCTGAGATCGCGGATTCATTTCCACGCAAGTTCGCCCCGGAGACACTTGTTCGCCACGCTGCCGGCCCTTCTGGCCGGGCTTTGCCTCCTTTCTTTTTGCGGCTGCGGTCGATCGATCGAGGAGAAGACTGCTGACGGTCGGATTGTTCTTCAGTATTGGGAAAAGTGGACGGGGTTCGAGGATGATGCGATGCAGGCGGTGGTGGACGACTACAACCGCTCGCAGAAGCGTGTCTTCGTCAAAAAACTCACCGGCCTCGGCGAGGTCGAGCGCAAGTTAATGCTGGCCACGGCTGGCGGCGATCCGCCGGACATTGCGGGAATCTGGCCGTCCACCATTCCCAGCTTTTCCGAAAAGGGCGCATTGACGCCTCTGGACAAATTCATCAAGGAGGCCGGCATCCACCGGGGGGACTACATTCCCGTGTTTTGGGACTTGTGCTCGCATCACGGGTTCCAGTGGGCCCTGCCCTCGACGCCCACCTCGCTTGCCCTACACTGGAACAAGAAACTCTTTCGCGAGGCGGGTCTCGATCCCAACCGTCCCCCGCAGAGCCTGGATGATTTGGAAAAAATGTCGGAGCGGTTGACGATCGTTGAAATCAAGCGCGGCGGCAAGTTGGTTCGTGTCCGCTATCCGGATCTGACGACCGACGAGCAGAAGGCGAAGGATTTCAAGCTGGTGCAGGTCGGCCATGATCCGCAGCAGCCGGGTTGGTGGATGCCGATGTGGGTGTTTTGGTTTGGCGGGAACCTCTGGGACGGCCAGCGGCATATCACCGCCAACAGTCCCGAATTTATCCAGACATTCCAGTGGCTGCGGGAGCAATCGGAGAAATACGGCGTCGATAATCGTCGGGGTTTCGGCGCGTCGTTCGGCAATTTCCAATCGCCGCAGAACCCGTTTTTCTCCGACCAAATCGCGATGACACTGCAGGGCGTGTGGATGTACAATTTCATCGATAAATATACGCCGCAAATGGAATGGGGTGCCGCGCCATTTCCGGCGAAGGACCCTCGGGCTCATCCCTTGGTGACCATTGTTGACACGGATGTGCTGGCCATTCCGAAAGGCGCGCATCATCCACGCGAGGCCTTTGAGTTTATCCGCTACGTCAACCAACAGGGCCCCATGGAGAAGCTGTGCCTGGGCCAGCGCAAGTTCAGCCCGTTACTCAAGGTCAGCGACGAGTTTATGAAGAGCCATCCGAACCCATACATCAAGACCTTCATAGAACTGGCCAAGAGTCCGGACGCGCAATATGCTCCGCGCCTGTCGATTTGGGGCGAATACAACGACGAGATGAACGTCGCCATCGATCGCATCATGGCCTTGTCAGCGACACCGCAGCAGGCGCTGGACGCCGTGCAGGGGCGGTTGCAGTGGAAACTGGATCGCGTGCTGAAGCGTTGGGATGCGGTGAAAGACGACCGCCTCAAGGAATGGAGCGACTATGACCCAAGGTGAGAAGCGCAAACTGTGGGTCGGTCTGGCATTCATCAGTCCCTGGCTTGCTGGTTTCCTGGTATTCACGGTATTTCCCGTCTGCGCCTCGATGTTTTTCTCTTTCTGCGACTACGACGTGCTCACCAAGCCGGTGTGGGTCGGCACGCTGAATTACCGCGACATGTTCACGGACAGCGTATTCTGGAAATCGCTGTACAACACGCTGTATTACACGATGTTTTCCCTGCCGCTGGGCCTGGTGATCGCCCTGATCATCGCCGTGCTGCTGAATCAAAAGTTGCACGGCCGTTCGCTGTTTCGCGCTGTTTATTTCCTGCCTTCCTTAATTCCCGTCGTGGCCAGCGCGATGGTCTGGCTGTGGCTCCTCAATGGCAATTTCGGCATCTTGAACCACATGCTCGAGTGGTTCCACATCAAGGGCCCGCAGTGGATCACCGATGAGAAATGGACCAAGCCATCCTTGATCCTCATGTCCATCTGGGGTTGCGGCAACACGATGGTCATCTATCTCGCGGCCTTGCAGGATGTGCCACGGGCGCTGTACGAGTCTGCGGAGATTGACGGGGCGGGCGCGTGGGTGAAATTCTATCACGTCACCGTGCCCATGATTTCTCCGGTCATCTATTTCAATCTCATTATGGGCATCATTGGCTCACTCCAGGTTTTTGCCCAGGCCTACATTATGTTTGGGGGTGGCGGGCCAAATCGGTCCGTGCTCTTCTACGTCATGTACCTGTACCAATGCGCTTTTGACTATCACCAAATGGGCTACGCCAGCGCGATGGCGTGGATCCTGTTCCTGATCATCCTGTTTCTCACGTGGGTCGCGACGCGTTCCACACGCCAGCTGATTCATTACGGGGGAGAGTAACCACATGCGTTTCCTGCAACGACTACTGATCTATGCCCTGCTCGCGCTCGGCGCGATCACCTGTTTGATCCCGCTGCTGTGGATGATCTCCACGGGGTTGAAACCCATCGAGCAAACCATGTCCATGCCACCCACGTGGATCCCGTACCGGTCGTATGTTCAAAAGGACGGTGTGCTCACGGAGATCCAGCCAGCCGATGTGGACAAGTATCCTGCGGCACAAATCGTGAGAAAGACGGCGCCGCGGTGGGAGAATTTCAAGAATGCCATCCTGGCCATGAGAATGTTCGGGACGTATCTCCAAAACACATTGATCCTCTGCGTGCTCACCGTTATTGGCGCTGTCTCATCCAGCGCGCTCGCCGCCTACGGGTTCTCGCGAATCGACTGGCGTGGACGCGACAAGATGTTCCTGGTTTGCCTGGCCACAATGATGGTGCCATTTCCCGTGGTGATGGTGCCGGTCTACTGCCTGTTCCGCTGGCTGGGCTGGATTGGCACATTGAAACCGCTGTGGGTGGGCTCGTTCTTTGCGGGGGCGTTCAATGTGTTTCTCCTGCGCCAGTTTTTCATGACGATTCCGAAAGACCTTTCGGAAGCGGCGCGGATCGACGGTTGCAGCGAGTTCCGCATTTTCTGGCAAATCATCCTGCCGCTGTGCCGGCCGGCGCTGATGGTCGTGGCGCTGTTTCAGTTTATGTACACGTGGAACGATTTCCTCGGACCGTTGATTTTTCTGACGAAGCAGGAAGACTACACGCTGGCACTGGGCCTGCAATTCTTCCAGAGCCAGCACGGCGGCACGGAATGGCATTACCTGATGGCCGCGAGCACTCTCGTGGCGTTGCCGATTATCGTGCTATTCTTCTTCACCCAGAAGACATTCATCGAGGGGATCTCAATGACGGGCATCAAGGGCTGAAGACGGCGGCCTCAGGAAGGCTGCCAAAGGTAGGTCGAAATCGAATGGGCGGGAGTCGCGCTGCAGCCGGCGCGATCCGGAAGCTTCAGGCTGAATTTGCGTTCTTCATCGGTCCGGTTCAACACCACCACGGCGACACTCTCGTCGGGATTCTGGAACGCGGTGACCTGGAGGTCCTCCCGGGTGCTGGCGCAGAGAACCCGCGCGGCGCCGGGACGAATGAATCGGCAGAAGTGTCCGAGATAATAATACGAACTCTGGAAAATGAGCCGGTCGTTGACCGTGTCCGCAATGACCGCCGCGCTACAGAGATTGCCAACGTGGTTGGGGCCGCCGGTTTCATCCAGCAACAGGTTCCAATCAATCCAGCCAACAGTCCAGCGGTTCAGGTCGTTGATGATCTCGTGACCGTAGCGCTCCCCGACATCCCAGGAACCGAGATGTGGGCCGCCCTCCTGGCAGCCTTCGGTGAAGATGAGTTTCTTATCCGGCCAGGCTTCGTGGGCCAATTGAAGGTTTTCGAATTTCTCCGGGCCGTACCAGTGAAAGGCCGCACCCCAGATGTACGGACTGGTCTCGGGATCATTGTAAGCCACCTGGACACGTTCGATGAGCAGATCGCGGTTATGGTCCCAAATGATAATCTTGACGCGCTCCAAGCCGGCGTTCTTGAACGCCGGCCCCAGGTGATCGCGGACGAAGTCCCGTTCCTCCTCGGCGCTATAGAGGCAAGAGTCCCAAACCTGCGCGGCCGCGGGTTCATTCTGAACGGTCACCCCCCAGATCGGCACGCCTTCCTTCTCGTACTCGCGGATGAACCGGACGAAGTAGTTGGCCCACGCACACCGGTATTCCGGTTTCAACTTTCCACCGCCATTGAACTGGCCATTGGTTTTCATCCACGCGGGCGGACTCCAGGGAGAGACGAGAATCTTGAGTGGTTCGCCCGCCACTTCCTGGGCCTCCTTGATCATGGGAAGCAGTGCTCGACGGTCCCGATCGATGGAAAAATGCTTCAACTCCACATCACCGTCCACCTCCGTACAGGCATAGTTGCCCAGTGAGAAGTCGCAACTATTCATGTGAGTGCGACAGAGGGAGTAGCCGTGCCCTTCGGTGGGGTGAAAATACGCCTTAAAAAGCTGTTCTCGATGCTCTTTGCTCATCCGTGATAAGCTGACAGCGCTGGCTTCAGTGAAGGCTCCCCCAAAGCCTTCAATGGTTTGAAAACGTTTGCTGGGATCAACTGAAATGGATGGCAGGCACATGTCAGGAGTTTCGTCCAGAAGAACAGGACTCTTTTCGGCCATGCGATCCTTGCTGGCCCTGGCGGTCATATAATGATGGAGGAATCTACCTGTTATCATACGTCACTACCCTAAAATCAGTATTGCTTATAGCACGGATATCGGCGAAAGAAAAGGGTATAATGCAAATGATTGCAAGATGGGGCAAATGACAATTCCAAAATCCCTCTTCGTCGTGAACACAACTTCCGAGCCAGCGGTGCGGAGTGAGTTTGTAACAGTCGATGGTGAGCCCTACACCTGCATTCGCCATGTCGACGAACTCAATCCCTTTCTGATGAGCGTGGTCAGCGACAGCGATCACTGGCTGTTCGTCGGCAGCAACTCACCATTCACCGCCGGGCGCATTGATCCCGACAACGCGCTCTTCCCCTACCAGACCGTGGACAAGATCCTGCGACATCCCGACACCAGCGGCGCGCTGTCGATCCTGCTCGTTCGCACGGGCGAGCGCTGGGCGCTGTGGGAACCGTGGCAGGCGAGCGGACGCATGTATCGCATCGACCGTCATCTTTACAAACATATCCACGGCGCCAGCGTGATCTTCGAGGAAATCAATCACGACCTCGGCCTGCGCTTCCGCTGGAGTCTCAGTGTCTGCGAGCCGTACGGATTTGTTCGTGAATGCTTGCTCGAGCGGCTGGGGGATGCCGCACCCGTCGAGGTGCGATATCTCGACGGCTGGCACCAACTACTTCCGCCGGGGGTTGATCAGGAAACTTTCGGCCGCTTCAGTTATCTGGCCGAAGCCTATATGCGCCACGAATGCGGGAACGAGGAGTCTCTCGGCATCTTCACGCTCAATGCGACCATCACCGACCGGGCCGAAGCCTGTGAATCCCTGCGCGCGGCCTGTGCCTGGTCAATCGGCCACGCCCATCCTGTCGTCCTGTTATCAGAACGGCAAGTGGCGGCTTTTTGTCGCGGAGAATTCGTCCAATCCGAACGTGAGGTTCGCGGCGAATTCGGCGCCTACCTTGTGGCGGACAGCGTAACAGTCGCGCCCGGCCGCCCGCATCGTTGGTTCACCGTCGCCGATACCCGACTTGACGCCCCGGCGCTCGTGCGTCTTCAGGATGAACTGAAGGAGCCGACGGCCCTCGAACACTCCCTGCGCCAAAGTCTCGCGGCCAACCGCAGCGGCCTGCGTCGCCGCATCGCTGCCGCCGACGGTTTGCAGCAAACCGCCGATCAATCGGCGAGCGTCCATCATTTTGCCAACGTCCTGTTCAATTGCATGCGCGGCGGTACCTTCAACGATTCGTACCGTTTCCCCGGCGAGGATTTCGCGGCGTTCGTTCGTGCGCACAGCACCACGGTGTACGCGAGCCATGAACAATGGCTGGGAGAATTGCCGGAATCACTGGCGCTGGATCAATTGCACCAAGGGGTTGCGAAACGCAACGACATCCACCTCTCGCGGCTGGCGCACGAGTATTTGCCGTTGAGCTTCAGCCGTCGCCACGGCGATCCGAGCCGGCCCTGGAATCGATTTGACATCCATCTCAAGGACGAACAAGGCCGACCGCTTTTCGCCTACCAGGGCAACTGGCGCGACATCTTCCAGAATTGGGAGAGCCTGGCGCAGAGCTATCCCGGCTGGCTCGAACAAATGATCAGCGTGTTCCTAAATTCCTCAACAGCTGATGGTTACAACCCATACCGCATAGCGCGTAACGGTGTTGACTGGGAGATCAGCGACCCCAAGGATCCCTGGAGCCACATCGGTTATTGGGGCGACCATCAGATTATTTACCTGCTGCGCTTGCTCGAAAGCCAGGAGCGATTCCAACCCGGCCAATTGGCCAGCCAACTCCGCACCGAGGCGTGCGTTTACACGCACGTGCCGTATGAAATCGACGGCTTCGACGAGATCGTGGCGGACCCGCAGCACACGATCACCTTTAACCATTCGCTTCACCAACTCCTGATGTCGCGGGCCCGGCAACTGGGCGCCGATGGCAAGCTGTTGACGGACGATCGCGGCGAGATCGTCCTGGTCTCGCTCGCGGAGAAACTGCTGGTCCCGCTGTTGGTCAAGCTCAGCAACTTCGTGCCCGGTGGTGGCATCTGGCTCAACACGCAGCGACCTGAATGGAACGACGCCAACAACGCGCTCGCCGGCTGGGGCCTGTCAATGGTCACGGTGTGCCACGTCCGCCGTTACCTGGCGTTCTGCGACCGGATTTTTGCCGCGAGTGGAAACAAACCAGTCCCGCTCTCGGCGCCCGTCGCCCGGTTGCTCGCGGACATAACCACCATCCTGCGCGACGCTGCCAAACCGGCGGAGCAGGGGTTCGATGATGCGTCGCGTTTCCGGGTGATGGCCGCGCTGGGTCGCGCCGGTGAAAAACATCGACACGCCATTTACACCGGCGGCAAGCACAACCGCAAGATCGTGCCGCTCGGCGCCTTGCGCGGGCTGGTTGAGGCGGCGTTGCCGGTGATTGAATCGACCATTCGTGTCAACCGTCGCCGCGACGGTCTCTTCCATAGCTACAATGTGCTTCATCTCGACGGCGCGCGCGCGTGTGTGGCCCATCTGTACCCGATGCTGGAAGGCCAGGTCGCCGTGTTGAGTTCTGGCCTGCTGAAGCCCGCCCAAGCGTTGGCCGTGTTGCGCGCATTACGCGCCAGCGCACTTTATCGCGCCGACCAGCACAGTTACCTGCTTTACCCCGACCGCGAGTTGCCTTCGTTTCTTGCCCGCAACACGCTGCGGGGACTTCCGCCGCTGGAAGATCCTTCACTCTTCGTGGCTGACGAACAAGGACACTGGCATTTCCAAGCGGACCTGCGCAGCGCCAGCGATGTTGCCAAACGCCTTGACCGTCTTCAAACCGACGAGGACGAGCGGAAAACGGTGTTGGAATTGTGGGAAGCCACTTTCCGACATAGCGAATTCACGGGGCGCAGCGGCACCTTCTTCGCCTTTGAAGGACTCGGCAGCATTTACTGGCACATGATTGCGAAACTCCTTTTGGCCGCGCAGGAATGCCATCACGAAGCGCTCAAAGAGGGAAGTGATTCCGACGTAACAAAGGCGTTGGCCGAGGCGTACGACGACGTGCGGCGGGGGCTCGGTTTCTGTAAGACGCCGGATGTCTACGGTGCGTTTCCAACCGATCCGTATTCGCATTCCCCACGGCATCGCGGCGCGCAACAGCCGGGCATGACCGGCCAGGTGAAGGAGGAAATCCTGACGCGCTGGGGCGAACTGGGTATCGCGGTCGAGGACGGGCGGCTGCATTTCGCGCCCCGGCTGCTGCATCAAGCGGAGTTCTTCCCGTCGGCACAACGCTTCCCGTATCTTGATGTGCAAAGCCGGGAGAAGGCCTGGGAATTGCCCGCCAACAGCCTTGGCTTTACCTACTGTCAGGTGGCGGTCAGCTACCAGTTGGCCGATGCCGCCAGCATCGTCGTAGAACGCGCCGACGGAACCCAGGAAACTGTCCGCGGCAACGCGCTCGGGGTTGCCGACAGCGTTGCGGTCTTCACTCGCAGTGGTAAGATCTCGCGTCTCACTGTCTTTGTGCCACGAACGGATTTGCGACCATGAACAAACAAAAAGTCCAGCTACTCATCCTCCTCGTCATGATTCAGCTCACAACCCTGGTAGGCCGCACGGTGGCTGAACTGCGCTCGGTGGCTGGGCCGCGATGGGATATCCGACTCGATGAACAATGGAAGTTTATTCGCCAGGACGTAGCTGATGCGGCGGCGACGAATTTCGACGACGCGGCGTGGCAGGCCGTGACCCTGCCGCACACGTGGAACAACCTGGATGGCCAGACCAGCGGCACCCCTTACTACCGCGGCATTGGCTGGTATCGTCGTCATTTGCTGGTGGACGCGCAATACGCCGGCAAGAGTTTATTTCTAAAATTCGATGGGGCCGCCACTGTGGCCGAAGTCCTCGTCAACGGCAGCCCTGTCGGTACCCACAAGGGGAACTTCGCGGCGTTCTGCTTTGACGCCACCCCGTTCCTGCGGGTCGGCCAGGACAACGTGATTGCCGTCAAAGTGAACAACGCGAAAGACAGCAATGTCCTGCCATTGAGCGGTGATTTCACTGTCTTCGGTGGTCTGTATCGCGACGTCCATTTGCTGGTGCTCAACAAACTCTCGGTCACACCGCTGGACTATGCCTCGCCCGGTGTTTACATCAAACAAACAAGCGTGACCAAGGATTCCGCCGAGTTCGATGTCACCACCAAACTGCGCAATGCGAACGACTCCGCCAAGAAAGCCACAGTACGTTGCATCGTCGGTGACTTGGGGGGAAAACAGGTCCAACAAGCACGTTCCCAGGAGACAGTTGGATCCAACGCAGTCGCGGATGTCGTCCAACACATCAAGATTGCCAAACCCCATCTGTGGAACGGGAGGATCGATCCTTATTTGTATAGTGTGGCAGTCCAAGTCAGTGATGGTGACAAGGTCACGGACTTTGTCACGCAGCCGCTGGGTGTGCGGACGTTTCGAGTTGACCCCGATCAGGGCTTCTTCCTGAACGGCGCTTCGTATCCGTTGCATGGTGTCAGCCGTCATCAAGATCGTATCGACAAGGGTTGGGCGATCGGCCGAGCCGAACAGGAAGAGGATTTCCAGTTGATTACGGAGATGGGCGTGACGTGCGTGCGGCTCGCGCACTACCAGCAGGACCAGAGCGTTTATGACTTGTGCGACCGCAACGGGTTGGTGCTCTGGACGGAATTGAGCCTCGTGAACGAACTGACCGATACCGAGGCCTTCACGGACAACGCGCGCCAGCAATTGACGGAATTGATCAAGCAGAACTACAACCACCCGTCGATCGTCTTCTGGGGAATTTTCAACGAGCTGCATATGAAAAACCAGTGGTACGACGCGCCGCCCAAATGGGACCTGGTCAAGCAGCTCAACCAACTGGTGAAGGACCTCGATTCGACGCGGCTCACCACGGCCGCGAGTTGTATCCGATCAGTCGACCCGATGAATGCCGTCACGGATGTCATGGCCTTCAATCGGTATTACGGGTGGTACAACGGCAAGGCGTCAGACTGGCCCAAGGCGTTGGATACTTTTCACCAGGAATGGCCCAACCGCGGCATTGGCATCAGTGAATACGGCGCGGGGGCCGCCATTAGTCAGCACGAAATCTCCACGAACCAACCGGTTGCCGGCTCGCACTGGCATCCCGAAGAATACCAGGATGCGTTGCACGAGCAGGCGTGGTCGGCGATGAAGGAGCGCCCCTGGCTCTGGTGTGCCTTGGTGTGGAACATGTTTGATTTCGCCGTCGGCCAGCGTAATGAGGGGGACACGCCGGGCCGTAATGACAAGGGACTGGTCACCTACGACCGCAAAGTGAAAAAGGACGCGTTCTTTTGGTACAAGGCCAACTGGACGACGACCCCGTTCGTTTACATCACCAGCCGGCGTTTCACCAGCCGCACCGAACCCAAAACGCCGGTAAAGATTTACTCCAACTGTGAGACGGTGGAATTGAAGATCAACGGCGTCAGCCAGGGTGCGGTCCATTCCGCAAATCACATCTTCCTGTGGAATGACAGGCTGCTCGCACCCGGCGAGAACCGCATCGAGGTCAGCGGCACCCAAGCTGGCAAGACTTATGCGGACTCTTGTTCGTGGCAATATACAGCTAGCGCCCAGAAATAGTAGGCCCTCGGGATTCAAGGCAATTCGTCGTCCTGTCACCTATGATCTGCGTAGTCGGGTTGAACCTAGCGAAGAGGGATTGACAGACAGATTGCGAGCCCTCTTGACGTGGCTGGACCAGAATTGTTATTGAGAGGTCTGGAGCGAGGTACATCTATGCGTGGAATCAATGTCGTCCTTTTGGTGATTGTGGGTGGGTCACTTGTGGCGGGCACGGTTTGGGCGCAGGACACAAACGCGCCGCTGACGAAGATCGAGATTTTCGAAGCCCGGACCGGGACCGTCATTGTCAGGGGCAGCGTGCTCATCGGTACGATGTCGGCGCAAACGGGGACCGTGTCGGTGAGGGCCAAGGAATCCAGCGAGCCGGGCAGCGGGCGGAAGGCATATGGATCGCGGTTGGGTTACAGGAAGGCGGTCGGATCGAGGACGCGACCATGGTCGATTATGACGAGTTGGATTCGTTCCTGAGCGGCATTGACTACATCAGCAAAGCCAATCCCTCGATGACACCACTGCCCGAGTATGACATGGGTTATACGACGGCCGGCTGGCTGCGACTCGTTGTTTACACCAGCATCAAGCGGCCCGGCACCACACAAACCGCCTTACAGAGCGGTCATGCCAACCGGACCCGGATAGTGCTTTCGTTGGACCAGTTGGCCGAGTTTCAGAACCTGATCCAGCAAGCCAAGACCAAGCTCGATTCCTTGCGCTCTGGTAAGTAGGAATCGCGGTGCCTGGCGCATTGACGCTGGAATACCCGGTCACCGACGGCTATGTTTCTGCACCAAGGAATGGGACTTTGGTTTTTGCGTTCCTGGCTATTTACCGCGGCTTCTGCTTTTCAGATAGCTTGCCTTCAAGCGAAGATAAGCACCACCCCCAAAACGCTCGAGATAGGTAACCAGCACCGCCAGCCCGATTATCCACATCACCTTCAGACGTGAGTTCTTAAACGTACGACGGTTAATGTACACGACATCATACTGAATCTTCTTGTAGCCGAATCCTCTCCCGACAAAGCAAAATCCCAGACGTTTCAACAACGCGTCGATATCGGTCACCAACTTCTGTCCAGACCAGGTCTCTTTCGCTTCCACTTCCACGTGCAAAAACTGCACCCGATTGGCAATCCGTTCAATGCCTTCAAAGACTTCGTAAGCCGCACCTTCTACGTCGATCCATAACGCAAGACTTTGTGGTGCGCGATCCAAACCCTCAATGAACTCATCCAAGCGGATTGATTCGATCTCTACCTGCACCGTCGGAAGACCATCGTTTCGACTACGAACCGAACTGCCGCCCGTGCGCCAGGCTTCATCGGCGCCGTTCTCCAACTGCAAGATGTTGAAGGTGAGCTTGCCGGCGCTGTTTGTTACGGCCTTGTGGATAATCTCTATTTTGTTCTGCGCGAGATTCACGTCGTTCCGCATCGCATTGTAGTTGTGGGGATTAGCCTCGAAGGCGAAAATGCGCGCGTTGGGAAGAAAATTTCGAAACCTCAGGGAGTTACGACCATCGCACGAGCCGATGTCACAGACGAGCTCCGGTCGAAACCTCTCGAGAAGCAAATAGAACAATATATTGACGTTGAATTTCATGCGTAACGGGGAACCGGTACCTTTTCAGGAAAACATTATCTGGAGAATCGAGAGAGGAATCAAGGGTAAATACGGATCGCCTCGTAAATCGCGAGTGTTTTCCCGGATATTCATTATACAAGTCGCCTTGCAGAGCGGTCATGCCAGCCGGACCCGGATATTGCTTTCGTCGGACCAGCTGGCCGAGTTTCAAAACCTGATCCAGCAGGCCAAGAGCAAGCTCGATTCGTTGCGGGATGCGAAGTAGGCGGCGAGGTGGCTGGTGCATTGATGCTGAGACACCGTTCGTCGGGGGGGCTGTTGCTACAAATTAGGCGGTTAGCGGACAATACGGGGCAGCGAACGGGGGCGTCTATCTATGTGAAAACGAACACTCTCGGTATGTTCCCCACCAGTCTCTACCGTCGCTTTCAAAAATGGCAAAGAGAGTGACCTGATTCTCCGTGTTGTCGTGTAAAAGTATTTTAGCCGGTCCATCTGGAGTGTTTGGATTAAACGTGACCTTTTCGGGTTGACCAAGTCTACGAATTAGTTCCTGCTCGGTAATCCCGATAAAGGTGTTCGCTCTTTCCTGTTTGTATCGCGCTGCTGCTTGGATACGGTTTTCTGAGAAGATACCCTCATTCCTGCAGTTCCACAGCGCCGTGGTGAAGCGAACCGAGATCGGATCAGACAGATTCTTCAGACACTCGTCCTCGTACTTATCAACTCGTCGCGATGCAGCAGAGCCGAAAGTCGTACCGAAAACATAGACTAGAGCCAAAAGCACAAGGAAGCCTAAGCACCCAATTGCGACGATCAGTTTCGTGCGTCGCGCGGGATTTGGAGGCTGCCGGCTTGGAGATCGGAGGCGCGACCGATGGCGATACAACAGGCGGCAGAACAGTCGGAACAGGCGATAGTATGGGCGATTGTGCAGAGCTTGAAATTGAGTTCGGAGCGACCGCATTTGGAACTGCGAGATTTTCGCCGCATTTTGGACACGCGACAGAAAGCCCAGCACCCGCCTCTTCAATCACAATGCGCTGGCCGCACTTGAAACAGTAGAACGCGACGTCCATAAGGTACTCCTTTGATCTGGCAGTTGCCTCGCCGGTCACATTTTCAATGATTCAATCCGACCGGCGAAAACACCAGATTCGTTTTGCAATGACATTCTCGCCACTGGAGTAGTCGCTGTCTTCGCCATGCAGGGAGTGTAAGAACGACGAGATTCCTCGACAAGTCCCGCAATCCTGCGGGATCCCGTTGCATGACGGGACTCAGAATGAATATATGAAAGCGCG
>PLZV01000062.1 GCA_003152315.1 Verrucomicrobiota bacterium | reverse complement strand
CATTCCGAGCTTGTCGAGGAATCTCCGCCGGGAATAGTCTACGCATCATCGAGGGACACTGATTATAACGACGAACTGGACAAGCAATGAAGCGTCCAACCTCCATGACCCCAGCCCAGAAAATCATTTGGCGCATCAGCAATCTGCGCGATTTGTCTCGGCGTCTGGCTCAAGCGGGTTTCCGCGCTGGACTGCACTCGCATGATCCCAACCGTGTGCCGTCCACAACCCGAGTCGCCGAGCCTCGCGGACGCCATTCGACACAGCGACTGCCCAAATAGGACTTGGCAGGTCGTCCCCAACTCCTATTCCAGCCGAACCGACCGCCGCGATTCTTTCTTCGCGCCATGGTGGGACTTGTTATCCAGCATGCGTTGTTTGGCGCGGCGACTGCGTTTGCGTTTCTGGCGGCGGATTTTCTCAACGCGGGAACGCTCGGCATCGACATAGCCCTTCTTGAACGCTTCGATCTTGTCGAGCAACAGACGGCGAGCGAGAAAACGGTTGAGCGCCTGTTGGCGGGTGTCCTGGCATTTGACCTGAATGCGCGTCGGACGATGGACCAACATCACGCACGTGGACGTCTTATTGACATTCTGGCCGCCGTGACCGCCCGAACGGACAAACGTCTCGTCAATATCCGCTTCGCGCACCCCGAGCGCGACCATGCGCTGGGTGAGCTGACTTTCCTTTTCCGGGCTGACGGGAAACGCACTCATAACAACAGCGTATCCGGCGTGCGCTGGAAAGGCAATGAAGCGCTTCCAGGGTAGTTTGGAGGGCCACGCTCCGTCGTGGCCGCATGAATTGTGAAAAACATTGGCAGTCCCGGCCAAGCTGGGTAGCATGTCGCAATGCAAAAGCTACCGGACGGCGTTCGGATGGAGGAGGGACAGGGCGGACTGAAGCGTTTGGTGATTCGGACGACGCAGGCCGACGCGGAAATCTACCTGCACGGCGCGCACGTGACTCGGTTCCAACCGAAGGGACAAAAACCGGTGCTGTTCATGAGCGGCAAGAGTTGGTTCGAGCCGGGCAAACCGCTTCGCGGTGGTGTGCCGATTTGTTTTCCATGGTTCGGGGCGCGACAGGACGGACAACCGGGCTCCCCGCACGGATTCGCCCGGTTGGTCGAGTGGGAACTTGTATCTGCGGAGCAAACGAGCGATGGGGTTTTGGAGATTCGGTTGCGTCTGGTATCCAGCGAAGCGACGCGCGCGCTATGGCCCGGGGAATTTGTTGCGGATTATCGGGTCCGGGTCGGCGCGACACTCGGGTTGGAATTGCAGGTGCGAAATACCGGCAGCCAACCGCTGCGTATCGAGGAAGCGCTGCACACCTATCTGGCGGTGAGCGACGCGCGGGAAGTGAGCATTGAAGGATTGGCGGGCGTGTCCTATTTTACGGTGGTCGGCACTCCGCGCACGGAAATCGAAGCCGCTGCTCCCATTCGCATCACGGCCGAGACGGATCGTGTTTATCTGAACACGCAGGCCACCTGCGTTGCCCATGATCCCGGTTGGCAGCGGAAGTTGGTGGTGAAGAAAACCGGTTCAAATGCGACCGTGGTCTGGAACCCGTGGATTGTCAAGGCCAAGGCGATGCCCGATTTCGGCGATGACGAATGGCCATTCATGCTCTGCATCGAAACCTGCAACGTCCGCGAAAACGCCGTCACCATCGCGCCCGGCCAGTCGCATGCGATGGGAGTCATCATCCACGCGGATAAAAGCGGCGCGTAATAGTTAAGCGCCTGCCCGGGCAGATTCTCCTGTAATTGCTTGGCGACGAGATGAAGCTGGATTCTTGGTGTTGAATAATGACGGGATCCTGTCGTCAATGTATTCCGATGACCATGGAAAGGCCTGACTAAAATGAAAATGCGATTATTGATTTTGCTCTGCGCGGTTGTGGGACTTTCGTCGCTGGCGGTCAACAAGTCGGTCGCCGGCAACGTAAGTTTTTCAATCAGTGTATTTGACGGCCCCTTGGGGAATTGTGGTCACTGGGTTGACCGGCCGGGATACGGACGGTGCTGGCATCCCGCGTACGTGTCGTCGGATTGGCGTCCGTATTGCGAAGGCTACTGGCTGTGGACGGACGGAGGTTGGTATTGGGTCAGCGACGAACAGTGGGCCTGGGCCACATATCACTACGGCCGCTGGGTTGACGATCCATACTACGGCTGGGTTTGGGTGCCGGACACGGAATGGGCCCCGTCATGGGTGTCCTGGCGCGAGGGAGACGGATACGTCGGCTGGGCGCCGCTGCCGCCCGGGGCCTCTTTCGGCCCGCGGGGTTATTTGGAGTTCCGGGAGGAGGCGTTGCCGCCGCGCGCCTTCGTGTTTGTCGAAGTGGGTCATTTTGCGGAACCGATTCATCGCCGCGCCGTGATCGTGAACAACGTCACGATCATCAACAAGACCGTCAACATCACAAAGATCACCCGCGTCAACAACGTGGTCGTCAATAATGGCCCGAAGGTCGAGGCAATGGAGAAGGTTAGCTCGCGCAAGTTGACTGTCGCGCCGGTACGTGTCGCGGTCGAACATCGCGGCGTGGAGCCGTCCCGCGAGACGCCACCGAGGACTCTGAAACCATCATCCGACGGGCCATCTCATCAGCCGGCGAATGAAGAGAAGGCCGGGAAGCGCGAGCCGGAGATCATTCGCGGTGGCGCGGATACTTCGCGGCAACCGCCAGAACCAAAGGGCGAACCGGAAAGGAAGGAACCCGAGAAACTGCGCGTCGTTCCGCAGCCAACGGAAAAGGAGCCGCCACGCGAGAAACGCGAGGAATCTCGTCAGGAAGAGCGCAAGGACGAGAAGGACAGGAAGGGCGAGCCGGGCGGGAACCAGTAGCTCATGAGGGCTGCGGCTTGTTCACCAGCCACATGTTCTCCGTTACCGTCCGCGGATTGGCGATCCATTCGCCGTGGCCGTCGGCAAACGCGTAGCACGCGCCGTTGTTGTGCCGCATGTAATCGAGAATCGTGTTCTGGTTGTTCTCCACCAGGTCCATGTAGAATTCCCCATTCCCATCCAGTTCCTCACCGAACAAAATCGTGTCGCTGGGGTTGGGTAAGCTGTCCAGCAAAACGGAGTTGGGCGTATTGTAGGGAATGATGTCGTTGAATCCGTTGATGATGTAGGCGGTGTTGTTATGGGTGTTGGAATAGGGATCGGCGCTTTGCTCGGTGACGTCCTTTGACGCCGGGCAGTAATAAATACCCGTGTTGCCGCCGACATACGGACGAAACGCCGCCGGCCAGCGATCGTCCCCTCCCAGGCCGCGCGCGGGCAGCCACCCGTCATGGTCATCCGCAAACATCCGCGCCGCGAGAAATAACTGCCGCTCGTGATCGATGCATTGCGCCCGCAGCGCCGTCTTTTTGGCATTTCCCAGCGCCGGTAACAGGAGTCCAGCCAGGGTTCCGATGATCGCAATCACGACGAGGAGTTCAATCAGCGTGAACGCCTCATCGCCCTCAAAAACTGCTGATACCGGTCGTCTCATTTCCCCCCCAAGCGTCTTATATCGTAGATCGGACAACCTAGACCAGTCAAATTCACGATGCTGGCGGGCCGACCGAACCCTGCAGCCGTTCCCGCAGGCGGCTGAAGCGGGCCGCCGTCTTGTTGTTGCGAATAGCGATAGCCAGCGCTTTCTTGGAACCGACGAGGATGACCAATTTCTTACCGCGCGTGATGGCCGTGTACAGCAGGTTGCGCTGTAGCAGTATGAAATGCTGCGTCAGCAGTGGCACGATGACGCACGGATACTCGTTGCCCTGCGATTTGTGGACGCTGATGGCATAGGCGGGCAGCAGTTCGTCCATGTCGGTAAATTCATACGGAACCTCCCGCTCATCCACCTGCACGACTACCTGCTGTTCGATCAGGTCCAGGTGTTTCACCCGGCCGAGGTCGCCATTGAACACATCCTTGTCGTAGTTGTTGCGGACCTGCATCACGCGGTCGCCGACGCGGTACGTGCGGCCAAGCCGCTGGACGTTCGGCCCGCTGGGGTTCAGCGTGGCCTGCAATTCCCGATTGAGATTCTCCGACCCGCACACTCCTTTGTGCATCGGCGTGAGCACCTGGACATCACGCATCGGGTCGAACCCGAATTTCTTCGGCACGCGCTCGCTGCAAAGCGTCTTAATGGTCGCCAACACCTTCTCCGGGTCTTCCTCGGCGATGAAAAAGAAGTCGCTCTCCTCCGGCGCGTCGAGAACGGGCATTTGCCCTTCGTTCACGAGATGAGCGTTCGTGATGATAAAACTGTTCTTCGCCTGCCGAAAAATTTCCGTCAGCCTCACGACAGGAACCCGGTCGGAATCGATGAGGTCACGGAGGAAATTCCCCGGCCCCACCGACGGCAACTGGTCCACGTCGCCGACAAACACGACCGACGCCGTGAGCGGGATGGCTTTCAACAGGTGATAGGCGAGGGGAATGTCGAGCATCGATGTTTCGTCGATGATGATCATGTCGCCCTTGAGCGGACGCCGCTCGTTGTGCGTGAAACCGCCCTCGTGCGGCTCGTATTTGAGCAGGCGATGGATCGTCTGGGCCGCGGCGCCTGTCGCTTCGCTCATTCTCTTGGCGGCCCGGCCCGTGGGCGCGGCCAGCAACACCTTGCTGTTCTTGGCCTGCAGGATTTTGACGATGCTGTTGACGATGGTGGTCTTGCCGACGCCCGGGCCGCCGGTAATGACCGAAAGTTTCGACGTGAGCGCGGTCTTGATGGCATTGCGTTGCGCGGCGGCGAGTTCCACGTCCGTCTTCTGCTGCACCCAAACCAGTGCCTTGTCGATGTCGATGCTGGGAAGCGTGATCGGTGCGGCGCGCAATTCCTGGACCTTGCTCGCCACGCCACGCTCGGATTTGTAGAGCCCGGTCAAATAAACATAGTCGTCCTCGACAATGACATCGCCGCCCAGCGCCAGCAGGTTGATCGCGTTCTCTACCGGCTTCATCTCAACGTCGAGCAACTCCCGCGCGTGTTCAATGAGTTGCTCGCGCGGCAGGCAGGTATGACCCTCGTCCGTTGCTCGCACCAACGTGTGGACCACCCCCGCTTTCAGCCGATGGACCGAATCCTTTTCGATGCCCACTTTCGCAGCGATACCATCTGCCGTACGGAAGCCGATGCCAGTAATGTCCTTCGCAAGTCGGTACGGGTTTTCGCGGACCACCTCGATGGCATTTTCCCCGTACTGCTTGAAAATCTTCGCCGCGTGTGAACTGCCGATGCCGTGGCCTTGCAGGAAAATCATGATATCGCGCACACTCTTCTGCGCTGACCACGCTTCCTTGATGCGCTTGGCCCGCTCCGGCCCGATGCCCTCCACTTCGCGCAGCCGCCCCGAGAAAGAATCGATCACCTCCAGCGTCTTCTCGCCGAATTTCTCCACGATGCGGTCGGCAAACGCATCGCCAATCCCCTTGATCAACCCGCTGCCGAGGTAGCGCTTGATGCCAACGATGGTACGAGGCAACACCGACTCAAAGCGCTCGATGGCAAACTGTCTCCCAAATTGCTTATGATTGATCCATCGCCCCTGCGCGCGCAAGGTTTCCCCGACGTTGAGCGCCGCGAGATTGCCAACGATGGTAATAGGCTCAGCGCGTCGCGCGCCGCTTTCCGGCAGGAGTTGCGCAACCGTGTAATGGTTCTCCTCATTGGAATAAATGATCCGTTCGAGTGTCCCCTCGACCGTCTCCAGCGGTTCATTTGAAGGCATCGCCATGTGCGCTCGTAATGTTAACAAATCCCTCTCGGCCGCGCTTGCGAAATCCGGCAGTGTCCTGATTCCCCGCGTGGAGGGACGCGCTCCGTCGCGTCCGTTCGCTCGATGCGGCCACGACAGAGCGTGGCCCTCCAAATGAGGACACCACCCGAAATCCGCTCGGCTTGCACAAACTCTCCGCCGTCGAAAATCCAGACGTTGACGAGATGGTTCGGGTCCTAGCTTGGGGACACTCTTTATGCTTTCCTCACGGTTCCATCAGAGGTCTAATAGGCGAGCGGAGTCCTATGAATATCGTAGGGGACATGCTTGTATTGTTCTTCTTGGGAGCCACATTCTGTGGGCTTGCCGTAACCATTTTCGCATGCATTAAGAAACGGTGGAAGCTCGCGGTTGGCACTGTTAGCGCACTGGTTGCAGGCTTTTCCTGCATTATCTTTCTGCTTGTGCTTGGCGATCCGTATTTGCGCAAACCCGTCGCAGTCGAGAGTGTCGCAGGTACCTACTTCCTCGATTTGCATTCCTCTCAGAGCCGCCTCCGTAAAATGGGATACGGCAATTTTGAAGGGGAGATCACCCTGAACCCGGAAGGGACCTTTGCAGCGACGCAGATCCCAGCCTGTTGTATTCATGGCTGGGATGAAACGACCTATCCGTTTTCGGGTGGATATTACACAATGTCTGGTACATGGCAGGTTGCTAACCAGTCCGACGTATATGTCGTGCGGCTCCAACTCTCGACTGCGCAAATATCAGACCAGCCGCCCAAGCAAGCCCGCGCAGTTTTTCAGGAGAGCAGAGCGGCACCCCAAAGCCTCGATGTCCATCTGATGAAGGGCAGATCGCTTCGTCTCGGATTTTCAATATTCAATGGCGATTTTGATGATATCCTCTTCGCAAAGGGGAGGAAATAGAGCGGACTAAGCTTCAGCCAGCGGCCACGCCCTCGGCGCTTCAAACCTCAAGGTTCGCAAACCGTCCAAAGCGGGGAGCCAGTGACTTTCCGGTCGGCGCGGCCAGCATTTACATTCGCGTCAGTTCCGCCACGGCTTCGCAATGCGCCGTTTGCGGGAACATGTCGAACGGGGTGACGCGCTCCAGTTTGTAACACGTCTCATCGAGTTTGCATTACCGCAGCGTGAGAATAACAGCCGCTCAGTTTTGACTCGCAAATCATCGCCTTTTTTCGCACCATCATAAAAGGGAGCCGTATTCCCAATGAACCGCCATCCAGAGCCACGCGCGGGAAGGGTTCAGAGCCGCTGTCGAAGCGGTTTCACATTGATTGAACTTCTGGTCGTCATTTCCATCATTGCGATTCTGGCCGGAATGCTTCTGCCCAGCCTTGGTAGTGCGCGCAATAAGGCACGGGACATTAGTTGCGTCAATAATCTCCGGCAATTGGGTGTCGCCGTGCAAATGTATTGGGACGACAATAATGGCCGGATCAACGGCCTGTACGCCATGTTTCCGATCTGGGGGAGTACAAACTCTCCCCTGGCATGGTCGGCGGCGATTTATCCCTATTTGAAAACCACCAAAGTATTTCGTGATCCGGGTCGGCCAATCTGGATGGCGTCCGAGCAGGTGGATTACTACATCAACATCGTCCAGCCATTCTTGGACGCGGGCACGGGGACCCCCGGGGCCTACACGTTGGATTCGCGCGCCATCCAAAACCCGTCCGCGTTCATCGTTCTTAGTTGCGATCTCTGGGCCAATCCGCTGCAAGAGATCGACCCTTCCAATGAAGTGACCGACCGTACTGGATTCGGCACGGGGTCGAACACGTACTCGCCCTTCCACAACGGTGGCGCGGCGAATTTCCTGTTTGCGGATGGCCACGTGGCGGCCTTTAGTCGTTTCGATACCACGCAAATGACCTACTGGTATCGCGCCATGGCGAACTGGCAAACCTCGTTACCGTAAGGGAACACCTGTGTTTGGCGACAACACGTGGAAACTGTGGGTGACCGTGGCCGTCTTCATACTGGCGACCGGCTTTGCCACACATCAGTACCAATCCACGTTTGGGTCACGTCCTCCTGACTGGATGCAGGTGCGCGAACACGAAAGCCAACCTATCGAAGGCGTCTTCCACCCGGATCCCGCGTGGCATCAATTCAAGGATCTGGTGCGGACCGTCAGCGCCGCGGCGGAACTCCAGTGTGCCGGCGAATGCACGGTGCAGTTCATCGAACTGGCGTCAGGCCGCAATGGTACGGTTGTTTGGTCGGGGGAAACTGTTCACAACCAGGGGTTCGATCCGTTGCCGAAGATCGAGCGCCGACTGGGGACGGATCCGTCACACTTGCTCGGGTACTACACGAGTGAAGGCTCACCGCTAGCCTTCGCGACGAGCAAATATCCACACAATGACCAACAGGTTCTGGTCACGATACATCTCGATAAACCGCTCGCCCCCGCCGCAGGCAGATTCCTGATCAGCCGTGAAAACGGGGCCGTTTTCATGGGACCGGACTCGGGCGGCGAGCGAACAATTGGACTGGGCTATCTCAGGCGCGTCCCGGAGATGGTCGAGGCCTGCGGTGTCCTGTTGCCTCCCCACGCAACGCTGCTGCGCTACTTTCCGGAAGCAACAGCAACCGTCGTTTCCGGGCCCGAGACGATGGTGGCGTGGATCAGCACCGACCTGAAAGACAACATCACATTACCATCCATCACGTACTCATCGCACTGACCGTGATGCTAACAACTCACATTCGGTTGCGCCTGTGAAACCCGCGCGGCTTGCACAAGCTCTCAGCCATTGGAAATCCAGAGGTCGACGAGATGGTTCGTATGTGCCGGGTGTATTTCTTAACTGGGGGCATGATTGATGCTCTTTGGGATTAAAAGATATGCGCGCTCTATATCTTGCAGTATTTCTTCTCATCGGTTGCTTTCTGGTGGTGGTAGCCGCTGAGGAGAAACTTCGATTATTCGCGGGCCTTCAAAAACAGGATGTAATCAAGGTACGTATGACAACCAGTTGTTGCCTTCCTCTTGATGCAACCTACTTGTTACGATTTGAAGGTGAGCCGCACGCACAGGTTGTTGTCACTGAAATGGAGCATGGAGCCGTTCGGGGTGGCGCTCTTGTGGTTGATACAAACCGAATCGACTTAGGACAGCTGCGCCTATCTGAGGCAGACCTTGCTGGCTTGGACAGATTGATGGAATTCTATCACACCAAACATGACAACGTATGTACCGTCAATGACCGGATTAAGATTACCGAGGAGCGAGACGGCAAGATGATCGCGATGGAAGAGTTTACGGATAATGCTTGCAGCATCCTTGAAACGAACTATCTGACCTTTCACACGATTATCGGACGTTTACGCAAAGAGAAAGGCATGACTCCTTAGTCTCACAGCGTTAGTTCCGCCACGGCTTCGCAATGCGCGGTTTGAGGGAACATGTCGAATGGGGTGACGCGCTCCAGTTTATAGCCGGACTTGATCAACTCTTTGATGTCTCGCGCGAGCATCGCGGGCGCGCATGAAACATAAATTATCTTCCGTGGCTTTTGTTCGCGCAGGGTCTTGAGCACGACCGGGGCGCAGCCGGAACGCGGCGGATCGAGGATCAGGCAGGTCTCGTCGAGTTTGCATTGTCGTAGCGTGTAAAACAGCAGCCGCTCGGTTTTCCCCGGATAAAAATCATAACTCGTCAGGCCGAGTCGCTTGGCATTCTCATTGGCTGCCTTGATCGCTTTCGGGTCTTCCTCGATTCCGTAAACGTGCTGGGCGCGATCCGCCAGCATCAGGGCGAAGAGGCCCACGCCGCAATACGCATCGACCAGAACCTTGCAGCCGCTGGCGGTGAAAACATCGCGCGCGTGTTGCAGCGCCAACTCGATAACCTCGCGGTTGACCTGGAAGAACGAACCCAGCGGGACTTGCAACGTCTTCCGCAGAATCGTTTCCTCAATCATCTTGTGTGTGATGGGCAGTTCGGCGGCGGGATCTTCGTCCAACGAGTCGGCATGTTCTCGGCGAACTTCCGAATACGTCCAAACCTCGCGCTCAGAGTTGGTGCGGATGGTGACGTGGACATTCTCCAGCGATTGCTGGCTGATCTCCGCGAGTTTCGCGTTCACTTCCTCGCGAGCGATGGGACACTGATCAATGGCGAGGATGGACCGACCGCGCGGGCTCCAGAAACCAGGTTTGCCGGGACCGTGGACGACGATCTTGTTGCGGTAGTGATAAGCGCGCGGCGATCCGACAACGGCCTCAATGGGCGCGTTCTGGATCTTCCCGATGCGTCCGAATACATCACTAATCTGTTTGCGCTTTATCTCCAACTGGAACGCATAGTCGATGTGTTGGTACTGACAGCCCGCGCACTTCATGTAATACGGACACCGCGGTTCAACACGCCGCGCTGACGGCGTAATCACGCGCACGAGGTCCGCCGTGGCGTAGCGGCGCTTCACCTCAACAATCTCCACCTCGACCCGCTCGCCCTCCACGACGAACGGCACGAACACCACGAAGTTGTCCACGCGCCCGATCCCGTCGCCGCCGAACGCGACCGTGGTGATGTCGAGTTCGACGCGCTGGCCGGGCTGCAAAATGGGCGTTGTTTCTGTTTCCATGTACGGGGTGAATCCTATTCGCGGATGGGTAGGATTACAAACCGCTCGTGCGGGAATCTTGCAGGATGCCGTAACTGCTGGCCAGCGACCAGATCCACCCCAGGAAAAAGAGCGCCAGACCGAGCGCGCAGAGGCCGGCGTACGAGCCGAAGTCTTCGGGAAGGCTTCCCAGTCGCTTCCACATGCGCACAAAAGAAGTCGTCCACACCATCATCAGCGCGAAACCGGTTTGCGAGACGACCAACTGCAGCGCGCCTTCCAGCCGGCGCCCGGCCGCGAACGTGCCCAGTCCCGGCAGCACGAGATTGCTCAGGACAAAACCCCAGGCCGCCTGGCGACCGCGTCCACCGCCGGCGGGTTGCTCAGGTATTTTGGGCGGGAGGTTGGGCGCCAAAGATATCCTCGTACACGTACATCAGCGCAGCCTGGGCGATTGCCGAAGTCACGAACAGACCAACGCAACAGGCAATGAGGCCGGCCACCACCACCAGGGCGCAGACAATCAGGAACCCAAACATCAGCCACCAGTGTTTGGTGACGACCTTGCGGCTCAACTCCATCGCCGGCCAGAAATCGATCTTCTTATCCATCACCAATGGCAGGACAAATACCCAGCAAACTGCCAGGTAGATGCCGGGCAGGATGCAGAGCACGAACCCGAGACCGGTCAACAGTCCGGAAACGAGCTTGGCAAGCATCAGCGGCACAAAGGCCGTACTGAATCCAAGGAACGCATCGCCAAAAACGGCCGGCTGCCCCCGGATCTTTTTCAGGTAAAGCGCGTACAAACCGCCCATCATCGGGCCGCCGATGATCAGTGCGATGAGTATCCCCAGGTACGGGATACAGCATCCGCTGGCAATGATCCCGCCCACGAACGAGGCGCCGACCAATAGCCAGAAATCCTTCTTCACAAGTTCCCAGCCGCGGCTGATACATCCTCCGATGTCGATGTTGTAGTCTCGCGCCAGGATCTGCGCGGCGAGCGCTTCCGCATCGACCGCGCCCACCACCGGCGGCGTCACGGGGCGCGCGTCGGCGCTGCTGAGCGTGGCGGCGAACTCAGGAATTTCCGCCAGGGTTTTCCAGTCGGTACTGCCTTCGGGTTGCACCTTGGTCTGCGCGTTGGCGCGGCCTTCATGAATCCATTGATGCACTTGCTCGACCGTGACCGGGCCGTACCCGCGACCATCCGCTCCGATGATTTTGTACATATGGTCTCCTTCGAATTGTGCCTGCGCTTGTTTTACGGCGCCAATAGGGTGAACGGATAGACCGGGATGTTACGCAACACGCCAAACGCCACGACCATCCCCAGCAATACCCACGTCCATTGGGGTTTCCACGTGTTCCTTTCACGATCTGGCATGGCCCATCGATAAATTCCAAATACCCCAAGCCACGGCAGCGACAAAGTGAAAAGGGCATTCAATCGCAGTGCCCCCAGCCAGTGGCCACGGAGTAGTTCGTGAAGCGCCCGCGTGGCGCCGCAGCCGGGACAGTAGATTCCCGTCGTCGTGTAGAGTGGACAACGTGGCAGGAACACGACGGAGGACGGATCAACCAAAAAGAAAAACGCCGCTCCCGCCACTCCAAGGGTCGTCAGTATCACGGCCACCGCAATTTGGCGGCGCGTTCGCGCGGTATCGACTGCGATCAGTTGTGACGTTGTCGACATGGGACAATCACTGGCGAGCCATCACGCTGGCAGCGGTGGTGCGACCAGTTTCTTCGAGTACTCGGCAATCTTCACCCAATAAATGATCCAGCACACCAGCGCCGCCGGGCTCATGAGGCAGTTGACATACGGGATGACGCACAGGACCGAGAGAATGCATGTGGCCAGGCCGATTGCCTGACCCGGCTGTTCCTCGGCGACGATGCCACGCTTCTTGAATTCGGCACCCAAAGATTTGGCCACGTTAATCACCACGAAAAATTGCCAGACGAGGCTGAAACAAGGGATGAAGTTCAGCCAGACCAGCGTTGGGTCCATGGCGCGGGATTCGGGCGAACAACGATTCAGGGCGCGATACAGCGTCAACAAATAGAAGACCTTCACGGTCAGCGCAATCGCAATGAATACGAGAACTCCCAGCACGCCGACAGCGGCAATCAACGCGTGGAATCTTTGGGGAACCATTTGTTTTCTCCTTACTCGGTGCCGACTTCTGACAGGAAACGAATGTCAGGCTACGTGAGCGCCTTGTGCAACTCCAGCTTTAATTTCTCCAAACCGGTTGCTTCCAACGCCGAAATCTCAAGCACGCGAATGCCGGGCCGGGCCGCCCTGGCTGGTTTTTTTGTAGAAGGCTTCTTCTTGCCGGAGCGCGGTGCGGTGGTCGCCTTGCGTTTGAACGCGGCGAGGTTTTTCTTCGCTTCCGGCAGGTCCATCTTGTTGGCGACAATGAGCCGCTTCTTCTCAAGGATCTCCGGATTGTACATTTTCAGTTCCGCCAGCAATTGCCGGTAATCATCGTACGGGCTGCGGCCATCGACGCCCGCCATGTCCAGCAGCACCACCAGCAGTTGGCAGCGCTCGATATGCCGCAGAAAATCGTGGCCGAGTCCCCGCCCGTTGTGCGCTCCTTCGATCAATCCCGGAATGTCCGCAATGCGGATACGCGTGTAGTTGTCGTAGTTGAGGATCCCCACGTTGGGCGTCAGCGTCGTAAAGGGATACGGCGCAACCTTGGGATGCGCGTTGGTGATTTGGGAGATCAACGTCGACTTGCCCGCGTTGGGAAAACCAACCAACCCAACGTCGGCCAGCGTCTTCAATTCCAGTTCGGCGCCCAGTTGTTCGCCCGGTTCGCCGTACTCGAACTCGCGTGGCGCCTGGTGGGTCGAGCTCTTAAACACCGCGTTGCCGCGTCCGCCGCGTCCGCCCTTCGCCAGGATGAAACGTTGTCCGTCCTCCACGAGGTCGACGATCAACTCCCGTCCCTCATCCAAAGGCGGAAGATCATCGACGTCGATGGTCTCAATGGGTGTAGGCGGTGCGGCCTCCATCGCCTCGGCAAGTTGTTTCGCCCGTCCCGGTGTGAACGGCATCCCGACGGTCTGGCTCGGGTCAAACTCTTCCGTCGCCGCCGCCGGGTGATAATTCGACGGCGCGCGTTTCTTGACCGGCACCGTCAGGCGAAACACCTGCGTGCCAATGGGCACTCTCACGAGGATGTCCTTCGCGCTGCGCCCGAAACAGTTCTTCCCGCGTCCATGGACGCCATGTTTGGCGATGACCCGCGGCTGATAATAGAAATCGGAAAGATCAGAGAGGTTCTTGTCCGCCATCAACACAATGTCACCGCCCTTGCCGCCATCCCCGCCATCCGGCCCGCCGCGATCGACATATTTCTCGCGCCGAAACGAAACGCACCCGTTCCCCCCATCCCCCGCCTTGACGCGAATTTTGACTTTGTCGACGAACATGGGAGCTACACTACCTCACGGGACGCTGTCCGCCAAGCTTGGCGGTTTGTTCCCACTAGTTCGACAACCACGCGCCGTGGTTGTCTCCATACAAAGCGTTTCGGCCGGTTCGATGATTGGATAGTGCCTCTGTCATGACGACTGTGTTGGAGGTTTCAGCGCTATTCCACTGTTTTCCGCCGAGCAGGATTTGATAACTAGGTTTGCTCCTATCTTTTGCCGAGAGGCAAACAAGTATCTTATCCAAGTTCGCATTGTACGGCCGCAAATCCTCGAGTTTTTCTGGGATCTTCCCATCGTGCTCATTCGCATACATTGAGATAGTCCGGCCAATTTGCTTCAGGTTCGACATGCAATTGATCCTCCGAGCGTATTCCCGTGAGTTGCCCAACGACGGCAATATGACGCCGATAGCCAGAAATGCCCCGATGACGAAACCTGCAAGGAGTAATACACTGGTCTTTCGAGTTGGAGCGTTTCTTGTCCTAATGGGAGGAAGCTGTTCGTTCACGGTAAAGCCCAAGTATTAAAGCTAAACTTATGATAGCACGCGGTTTTGCTCGCAGCTATGCTTTCCTCTGCACCAGCACCTTGAAGGTGCGCCCCATCAACTCGGGATGGATGAGTTGATGGATGGCCGCGCGTTCCTTACTCGGTTGGCCGGCGGTGCGTTCGACGATTTCGGCAATCTCGGATTCGCCGATCTGCAAGAGATAGTGCGATTGGTCGGTGAACAGCACCGTTTCCAGCCCAAGATTTTTGCCGTGTTCCATTAGCGAAGTGAACTCGACGTGCGTAGTGATGTCCTGCTCGCCGATGTTCACATAGGGATTCGCGCTCTTCGTGTGTTGGAAATAACAAAGCAACGTGCCGTCGCGATGGTGTGGCGCGAAATACTCGTTGTGCTCGTAGCCGTAGTCGATGGTGATGATCCACCCGCGTTTCAACCGTCGCGCCATGTCGGAAAGCCAATCGAGTGCCCGCAAATTCACCTCAGACCGGTAGCCCTCCATATGTTGGACGGGCAGATCGCGCAGGTAGTCGGCGAGACGTGGGTTGGAAAGCGGGCCAAGAGATTCTTCAAACATCCCCTCACCTTGATCCTCTCCCCCAAGGGGAGAGGAGTGAAGTTGAGGGCTTTGACCGCGTTGCCCCTCTCTCATCAATGGAGATGATTTGGGTATGAACTCGCCTCCGTTCGCTTTCCGACCGTGTTGCCCCTCTCCCCTTGGGGGAGAGGGTTCGGGTGAGGGGATAGCCGCGCGGACATATACTTCCTGCCAGATCCCATCCTTCACCTGCACGAGATGGATCGGCAGCGCATCCAGGAATTCATTCGAGAACACGCACCCAACAGTCGAGTCGGGCAGTGGATCGCCGGTTTCGACGATGCGGTAAGACAAATCCGGCGCTGCCGCGAGGACATCGGCACGCAACTGGCCCCGGTGCCCGCCGAACTCCACGACCTCAAATTCCGGCGGATTGCCCAGTTCCTCTCGAAACTTCAGAAATTGTTTCGCGAGAATCTTCCCAAAAAGCGACCCGACGCTCACGCTGGTGAAATAATCGCCTTGTTTGCCAATGCGTTCACGACGGCCGGTGTAGTACCCGTGTTGCGGATGATACAGCGCCAGTTCCATGAACCGCGCGAACGTGATCCGTCCGCCGCGCGCCTCTATTTCGCGCCGAATTTCACGAAGTAAATCGGGTTGACCATCCACGCGCCAACGATAGCCGAGCGGCGGTCATTGCTGAAGACGAAAGAACGCTTGCAAGACGGACGAGTTTTGGTAATTTCCTTGTGAAATATGTCACAAAGTCTGCCCTCAGGCGTGAGGGGTGGAGGTGGCTCTTTTAATGGTCGAGCAATTACAACAATACGTCCCGGTCGGGCTTTTATTACTGGTCGCGATTGGACTCGCGGTCGGGATGATGGTGACGCCGCTGATTTTCGGCAAGCCGCGCGTCCATGACGCGGTCAAGGACAGCGCTTACGAGTGCGGCCTGCCGGCCATGACCGAGGCGCGCACCCGCTTCAGCGTGAAATTCTACGTGATCGCGATGCTGTTCATCCTGTTCGACATCGAAGTGGTCTTTATGCTCGGCTGGGGAGCGGTTTTTCGCGATATGATCCGGCCCGTGGCGGAAGGCGGAATCGGAATCGAGATGCTGCTCGGCGCGATGCTGTTCCTGGGGATTCTGGAGGTCGGTCACATTTACGCCTGGAAAAAAGGCGCGCTCGATTGGGCTCCGCAGAAGGACCGACCCCGTGAGCCGGAAATTACAGCTCCGAAGTCGAAGAAGAAAGCGGTGCCGGTGACTTCATGATTCAGCGAATTGAAACTGGATTTGACCCCAAGGTGGAGGGCCGCGACTTCATTGTCACACGCGCGGATGCCGCCATTGGCTGGGTCCGCAAGAACTCCTGCTGGCCCATGCCGATGGGCCTGGCCTGTTGCGCCATTGAATTGATGGCCGTGGGCGCGAGCCGGTTCGACATCGCACGGTTCGGCGCAGAAGTGATGCGTTTCTCGCCACGGCAATCCGACCTGATGATCGTGGCCGGAACCTGCGTGTACAAAATGGCCGGCGTGGTCAAACGCGTCTGGGACCAGATGCCCAATCCAAAATGGTGCATCGCGATGGGTGCCTGCGCCAGCAGCGGTGGCATGTATCGCAGCTACGCGGTCGTGCAAGGAGTCGACCATTTTTTGCCCGTGGACGTGTATATCTCCGGTTGCCCGCCACGGCCGGAAGCATTGTTGGAAGGGTTGATGGCAATCCAGCGCAAGATCGCGCAGGAAAGAGCGACCGGGAACATGAAGCAGACCGAGGGCACACCCGGATTGTGGTCGCCCGTGAAAGGGCCGATCATCGTGCGCGGTGAGTACGCGCCGAAGTTGAAGGGCTGATGATCCGATGACACCGCAAACAGCTATCGATAGATTGAAAGCGCAATACCGCGACGCGATTTCCGCGCCCGTCGAATTTCGCGGCGAGTTCTCCATTACCGTGCCGCGCGAGAAGATCGCGGCCATCTGCCAATATCTGAAGAAGGAATGTGATTTTGACATGCTGACGGATCTTTCCGGCGTGGACAATTACGGCGAAGACCCCCGGTACGAGGTCGACTACCTTTTGTACTCGCTCGAGCACCGTTGCCGGTTGCGGCTGAAGGTACCCGTCTCCGAGGAGGACATGATCGTAGACAGTGTCACCGGCGTCTGGGGCACGGCGAACTGGCACGAGCGGGAAGCGTTCGACATGTTCGGCATCCGTTTCCGCAATCACCCGAACCTCAAGCGGATCCTGATGTGGGAAGGGTATCCGTATCATCCGCTCCGAAAGGATTTCCCACTGGCCGGTCTTCCGGCGGAATTGCCTGAAACGGCAGTGAATGCCGACACGGTGCGCTCGGCGCCCATGTTGGGCGGCCCGTTCGTGGCCGCGAGCGGGACACGCAGTTCGATTCGCCGCGAGCCGCGCCAGACCGACACCATTTCCGAGCAGCAGGATAACCTGGCGAACCCGACGAAGAAGGAATCGGTTTGATTTACCGCCGCGAAACATGACGACACGACACGAAATGGAGTTGATCGATTCCGCCTCCCGCGCGCAAGTGGCGATGGACGAAGCGCTAGGCAGCGAGAAGATGATCATCAACATGGGGCCGCAGCATCCCAGCACGCACGGGGTCTTGCGCGTGGTGCTGGAGTTGGATGGCGAGGAAGTCGTCAACGTCTGGCCCGATATCGGCTACCTGCACCGCGGCGACGAGAAAATCGCCGAGAACATGACCTACACGCAGTTCATCCCCTACACCGACCGCCTCGATTATCTCGCGCCGCTGGCGAATAACGTGACCTACGCGTACGCGGTCGAAAAACTGCTTGGTATGGACGTGCCGCCGCGCTGCAAGTATATCCGCGTGATTTGCGCCGAGCTGGCGCGCATCAGTTCACATCTGCTCGGTCTTGGTTCCTTCGCGATGGACATCGGCGCGATGACGGTTTTTCTCTACCTGTTTCGCGAGCGCGAAAAGATTTACGACATGGCCGAATGCATCAGCGGCGCGCGGTTCACGACCAGTTACACCCGTATCGGCGGTTTGGCGAGGGATCTGACGCCGGAGTTTCTCCCGATGCTGCGCAAGTTCCTCAAGGAATTCCCGGCGACCGTCGATGAAACCGACAAACTACTGACGCGTAACCGCATTTTCTGCGATCGCACGCGTGGCATCGGCGTGCTCACGAAGGCGGACGCGATCGACCTCGGCGTTACGGGCCCATGTTTGCGCGGCTCGGGCGTCGATTGGGACATTCGCAAATCGCACCCGTACAGTTCCTACGAGGATTTCGATTTTGAGGTGCCGGTAGGCACCGTGGGCGACAGTTACGACCGCTACCTCTGCCGCATGGAAGAGATGCGCCAGAGCGTCCGTATTTTGCACCAGGCCGTCGACAATCTGCCGGACGGCCCCGTGAATTCACCGGACGCAAAAATCCTGCTCCCGGACAAGGAAGCCGTGTTGACGAAAATGGAGGAGTTGATCCACCACTTCATCAACGTCACCGAAGGCATCAATGCGCCGCCGGGCGAGATTTATTTCTCGGCGGAGAACCCGAAGGGCGAACTGGGATTCTACATTGTCAGCAAGGGAGGCGGCACGCCGCACCGGCTAAAGATTCGCGCCCCGTCCTTTGTAAATTTACAGGCACTGCCCGTGATGGCGAAGGGCCACATGATGAGCGACATGGTCACCATCCTGGCCAGCATCGATTTCGTGATGGGGGAATGCGACCGCTGAGATTTTTGGATTTCCAATGGCACTGAACGTTGCAGCAGACTTAGAGAAACACGTTGACGAAATCGTCACGCACTACCCGCCGCAACACAAGCGGGCGGCGGTGCTGTGGTTGCTGCATCTCTTGCAGGAGCAATTCGGTCATCTTGGCAAGGAGCAGGTGGAATGGACGGCGACGAAGCTCGGGCTCCAGCCGATCAATGTCTGGGAACTGATCACGTTCTACCCAATGTTCACCGCCAAGCCGCGCGGGAAGTTCCACATCAAAGTCTGCCGCACACTCAGCTGCGAGTTGTGCGGTTGCGGCGGGATTCTCGAACGGCTGAAGAAGAAGCTTGGGGTCGGGCTTGACGAGAAAACGAGCGATGGACTCTTTACAATTTCCACGGTTGAATGTCTCGCCGCCTGCGGGACCGGCCCGGTGATGATGGTCAACGACGAATTGTTCGAGAACCTCACTCCCGACGCCGCCGAAACAATCATCGATCGCGTTAAAGCCACTGGGAAGCTTGAGCAGCAACCGTTGCCGAAACCCGTTGCGCCGCATCCACTGGAAAAGCGTGTCCTGCTCGCGAACCTCACGAAACCCAATTACACGGGCTCGATGGATGACTATGTTCGCGAAGGCGGCTACCGCTCGCTGCCGAAAGCGCTCGGCATGAAACCCGACGATATTGTCGCCGAGGTCAAGAATAGTGAGGTTCGTGGGCGTGGTGGCGCGGGTTTTCCGTGCGGGATGAAATGGAGTTTTCTTGCCAAGGGTACTGGCAAGCCGATTTACCTCGTTTGCAACGCCGATGAATCCGAGCCCGGTACGTTCAAGGACCGCCAGCTCCTCCATTACGAACCTCATCAGCTCATCGAAGGCATCGTCGTCTCGTGCTACGCCGTTGGCGCGCACGTCGCGTACATCTATATCCGCGGCGAGATGCCGTATGGCGCGAAAATCCTCGCCAGGGCGATTGAGGAAGCGCGGGCGAAGAATTTCCTCGGCAAGAACATTCTCGGTAAGGGATTCGATTGCGAGATTTACGTTCACCGCGGTGCCGGTGCGTATATCTGCGGCGAGGAAACCGGTCTGATCGAATCGCTGGAAGGCAAGCGCGCCTATCCGCGCATCAAGCCGCCGTTTCCGGCGGTGGTCGGCCTGTTCGGCTGCCCAACGGTCGTGAACAATGTCGAGACGCTCTCGAATATCCCGCACATCATCAACAACGGCGCGGCGTGGTTCAAGGAACTCGGCGTGCCCGGCTCGCGCGGGACGCGGCTCGTGTGTGTCAGCGGCGCGGTGAAACGGCCGGGCTATTACGAGTTCGAGATGGGCAAACTGACGATGCGGCAGTTGATTGAAGACCTCTGCGGCGGATTGAAAGAGGGGCGCAAGCTGAAGGGCGTCATTCCGGGTGGCAGTTCAATGCCCGTGTTGAAGGCCGATCAAATTGACGTGGCGCTGGATTTCGAGTCGCTCCGCAAGGCCGGCACAATGGCCGGTTCAGGCGGCATCATCGTGCTCGATGATACGGTCGACATCGTGCAGAGCACGCTCAATGTGGCGCAGTTTTACGCGCACGAGTCGTGCGGCCAATGCACGCCCTGCCGTGAAGGCACGTTGTGGATGGAAAAGATGCTCCACCGCATCCGACAAGGCCATGGTCGTCCCGAAGACGTGGATTTGCTCTGGGATGTTGCCGACAACATCGACGGCAAGACGATTTGCCCGCTCGGCGAAGCCGCCGCGTGGCCCGTGAAGGCGTTCGTCACAAAATACCGCAGTGAGTTTGAAGCCGCATGCAAGAACGGCAATGGGAGCAAGAAGCATTAGCCATGACTGACCCTGTCAAACTGACGATTGATGGCAAGGAGGCCGCGGCGCCGAAGGGGATGAACCTGATTGAGGCGGCGAAGCTTGTTGGCGTGGAAGTGCCGCACTATTGCTATCATCCGAAACTGACCATCGCGGGCAACTGCCGTATGTGCCTTGTCGATGTCGGCATGCCGAAGTTGGGAGCGGACAAGAAGCCGGAGCTGGGACCCGATGGCAAGCCCGTGATCCTGTTCGGCCCGAAACTTTCCATAGGCTGTAACACGACCGTTGCCGAGGGCATGGTCGTGCACACGCGTTCCGCAAAGGTCATCAAGGCGCGCGAAGGCGTGATGGAATTCTTGTTGGTCAATCATCCGCTCGATTGCCCGATCTGTGATCAGGCGGGCGAGTGTCGTCTGCAGGAATTCAGCGTGGATTACGGCAAGGGTCAAAGCCGTTTCATCGAGGAGAAAGTCCACAAGCCGAAGAAGACGGAAATCGGCCCGAAGATCATGCTCGATGACGAACGTTGCATTCTCTGTTCGCGCTGCGTTCGCTTTATGAAGGAAGTCGCGGGACAGGATTGCCTCGGGTTCGTGGAACGCGGCAGTTATTCCACGCTGACCTGCTATCCCGGCATGGAGCCGAATACGAACTACGATCTCAACATCGTCGACATCTGTCCCGTTGGCGCGCTGACGTCGAACGATTTCCGTTTCAAGCAGCGGGTGTGGTTTCTCAAGGAAACGAAGAGCATCTGCCCGAACTGCGCGACGGGCTGCAACACCGTGCTGTGGTCGCGCGAAGGCGTGGTGCATCGGCAGACGCCCCGCGACAATGACGCGGTCAACCAGTGTTGGATGTGCGACCATGGCCGCCTGCATTACCAGTTCATCAACGACCCGAATCGCTTCGTGGCACCGACGGTGAAATCGGGCGCGATGGGCGAGCGGTTCAACCTGACGTGGCCCGAGGCGACGCGGCAGATTGGCGAGAGGCTGAAGGCGCTGAAAGGCAAGGGCGCGACGATTGCCGCAATCGGGACCACGCGCGCCACAACAGAAGAGCTTTTCCTGTTCAACAAATTGGTGCGCGAAGTCCTCGGCGCGGAGTTGGTCGATTGCGTTCCGCACGTCGGCGAAGGCGACAAATTCCTGCTCAACGCGGACCGGAGTCCGAACATGAACGGCGCAAAGCTCGCGGGCGTCACTGCCGATCCCGTCGGTAGCCGAATTCCGGTTATTGCCGAAGCCATCAAGTCCGGCAGGATCAAGACGCTCATCATTCATGGCGAGAATGTGGCGAAGCACGGAATCGCGGAAGATTTGCTCGGAAAGCTCGAACTGCTGGTCGTGATCGATACGTTGCCGAATAAGGTGACGGAACTGGCCCACTTCGTTCTGGCTGGCGCTACTTTTGCGGAAAAGCGTGGCACCTTCATCAATGGCAAGGCGCGCCTGCAACGGTTGAACGCGGCGATTCCGTCGCCCGGAATTGCGCGACCGGAGTGGCAGACATTCGCCGCGCTGCTCAATGAATTGGGCGCCGATGGCAAGTACCTGGCGATTGAAGACGTTTTCGCCGACATGACGCGTACTCTCGCGCCGCTGGCGGGATTGAATCTTTCCAAGATTGGCGACCAGGGCGTGGAACTGAAGTTGGGAACGGTCACGCCACCAGCCGCGTCGGCGGAGAAGCCCGCGGCAACCGTGGAGGCGAAGGCATGATCCCGTTCCTCCTCATCAATCTCGTCAAGATCGCGTGCGTGATCGGGGTGATGCTGACTGTCGTGGCATACACCGTGTTGGCGGAGCGCAAGGTGTGCGCGTGGATGCAGGACCGTATCGGGCCAAATCGCGTCGGGCCGATGGGTTTGCTGCAACCGCTGGCCGACGGACTGAAGTTTGTGTTCAAGGAAGACGTGTTGTCGCATCATGTCAACAAGGTGTACTTCACACTGGCACCGATGATCGCATTGGTGCCTGCGCTGATCACCATCGCGGTGGTGCCATGGGGAAGCCAGTTGATGATTCCCGGGCTGGCGGAACCCGTCAAGGGCGTGATCGCAGATTTGAATGTCGGCATCCTCTTCGTGTTCGCCATTTCATCATTGGGTGTCTACGGCATTGTGTTGGCGGGGTGGTCGAGCAACTCGAAGTATCCATTTCTGGGCAGCATTCGCTCCAGCGCGCAGATGATATCGTACGAAGTTTGTCTCGGGCTCAGCGTGGTGCCGGTATTCATGCAGGTGGGCTCCCTCAATTTGTCGCAAGTGGTCGAGTATCAGGCCCACCACGTGTGGCTGGGGTTATGTCAGCCGCTGTCGTTTTTTATTTTTGTCGTCAGCGCGTTTGCCGAGACCAATCGCCTGCCGTTCGATTTGCCCGAGGCGGAACAGGAACTCGTCGGCGGTTACCACACTGAGTACAGCTCGATGAAGTTCGCCATGTTTTTCATGGGCGAATACGCGGCCATGTTCGTGGCCTCGGCGCTGATGGTGACGTTGTTTTTCGGTGGCTGGTCGTTGCCCTTTGCGCCGTTCAATGTGCCGGCGCAGACGCTGGGCGTGGGCCTGGCGCACATCGGGATTTTCCTGGTGAAAGTGTGCGGCTTCCTGTTTTTCTACATCTGGGTGCGGTGGACGATTCCGCGATTTCGCTATGACCAGTTGATGGCGCTGGGATGGAAGTTGTTTATACCGCTAACGCTCTTGAATATCTTGATTTCGGGTGTCGTGTTAACGTTGATGAGTAAGTAACGATGCAGGTTGAACGTCCAAAACTGACAATTTGGGAGCGAACGTACCTCCCGCAAATCCTTCACGGACTGTGGCTGACGTTGAAGCACATTCCGAGGAGGAAGTTCACGCGTCAATATCCGGAAGAGAAGCCGCCACTGTACGGCGCGTATCGCGGCGCGCCGACGCTCGTGAAAGATCCCGAGGGCCGCATCAAGTGCGTCTCGTGCCAGTTGTGCGAGTTCGTGTGTCCACCGAAGGCCATTCGGATTACGCCCGGCACGCGCCCGGACGGTTCGCCCGACGCGAACGTCGAGAAAGAACCCAAAGAGTTCGTGATCGACATGCTGCGGTGCATTTACTGCGGGTACTGCGAAGAGGTTTGCCCCGAAGAGGCGATTTTCCTGAAACGTGATTTTGCGATCGCGGGTTACAAGCGCGAGGAGTTGCAATTTAATATGGAGAAGTTGCTGGAATTGGGCGGCGTCCAGGAGGATTCGATTTGGAAGTGGAAATACAAGGGCGCGCCGCCACCCGACGCGCCGGCGGCGCCGAAGCGGGAGGCAAAAGTTTCGTAGGATCAAACGTCCCTGTCGTTCATAGGCTAGATGAACATACACGACGCATTATTTTGGTTTTTCAGCATCGCGATGCTGGCGTGCGGGCTGTTGGTAATTGCCAACCGGAATCCCGTCACCAGCGCGATGTTTCTGGTCCTGCTGTTTGTGTTTATGGCCGGGCTCTTCCTCTTGTTGGAGGCCATATTTATCGCTGCCATTCAGGTGCTGGTTTATGCGGGCGCCGTCATGGTGCTTTTCCTGTTTGTGATCATGCTGCTCGACATCAAGGCCAGCGAGCGCCGGAAATTTAAAATCCTCGGCGTGGTCGGTGGAATTGCCGTGGGTCTGGCGTTCGTCTGGGAGCTGGTGATCATCCTCAGCCAGCCCATAGAACCACTCGCCGGCGGCGGTGCGGAATTGCACGGCGGTTTGGAGGAAGTGGTCAAACCGTTCTTCGCGCATTACATGCTGCCGTTTGAAGTGACCGCTCTTTTGCTGCTGGTGGCGATGGTCGGGGTGGTGCTGCTCTCGAAAAAGGAGCTCAAATGACCAGCGCGCTCACGCTCAATCACTATTTGATTGTCAGCGGCCTGCTGTTTGCGCTCGGCATCGCGGGCGTGATCATTCGCCGCAATGCACTGGTGATTTACATGGCGCTGGAAATGAACCTCAATGCCGCCAACCTGGCCCTGATCGCGTTCTCCAAGTTCAACAGGATCATCGATGGCCAAATCCTGGTGTTTTTCATTATCGCCATCGCCGCGGCCGAGGTGGCCGTCGGTCTGGCGATCATCGTCGCGCTGTATCGCCGCAAACAATCGATCAGCGTCGATGAACTGACGACCATGCGGCTATGAACCACTGGCTTCTCAATTATAGCGTCGATTGGGGGATGCGGAATGGCCATACACCGATCTGCTCCGTGTGGATCATTCTCTTTGCTCCCCTTGTGGCCGCGGCCTTGATCGCGCTCGTCACGCCCAAGTGGAAGGGAGTGAGCGCGGCCCTGTCCATCGGCGCGATTGCGCTGAGCTTTGCGCTCTCCATGGGACTGTTCCTGGTGTTTGCCGTGAAACACATCGCGCACCAACCCCACACGATTCAATGGCTCGTCGTCGGTGATGCCGTGCGCATTGAGTTCGGGATGATCACGGACCCGCTGGCCATGCTGATGCTTTTGGTCGTCACGGGCGTCGGGTTGGCGATTCACGTTTACTCCCTCGGCTACATGAAGGGCGACCCGGGGTTCTCGCGCTTTTTTGCGTGCCTGTCGTTGTTCACTTTCTCGATGCTCGGGATCGTCCTCTCGAATAATTTCATCCAGATTTTCATCTTCTGGGAACTGGTGGGCGCGAGCAGCTATCTGCTGATCGGGTTCTGGTTTGAGAAGCCCAGCGCAGCGGAGGCGGGGAAGAAAGCGTTCCTGACCACGCGCATCGGTGACGTCGGGATGATGCTTGGCATTCTTTTATTGTGGTCGCGTGCCGGGACATTCAATTTCGCGGAACTGCAGGCCAAACTGCCGTCACTGGGACTCTCGCCGGGAATTCTGGCGTTGATTGGTGTGCTGATCTTTACCGGTGCGGTCGGCAAGAGCGCGCAGGTGCCGTTGCACGTCTGGTTGCCCGACGCGATGGAAGGCCCCACGCCGGTGTCGGCATTGATTCATGCCGCGACGATGGTGGCCGCGGGCGTGTACATGCTCTGCCGGGTTTCGTGGCTGATTCTGCCGAGCGCGACGGCGCTGCATCTCATCGCGTGGATCGGCGGGATCACGGCCATCATGGCCGCGACGATCGCCATCGCGCAGAATGACATCAAACGCATCCTCGCGTACTCGACGCTTTCGCAACTTGGTTACATGGTAATGACCGTTGGCCTTGGTGGACCGACACAAGCGATGTTTCACCTCACCACGCACGCGTTTTTCAAGGCGCTGCTGTTCCTCGGCGCGGGGAGCGTGATTGTCGCGCTCCACCACGAACAAGACATCTGGAAAATGGGCGGCTTGTGGAAGAAGATGCCGATCACGTTCTGGACGTTTCTCATCGGCACGCTGGCGCTGGCGGGTGTACCGCCGTTGAGCGGGTTTTACAGTAAGGATGAAATCCTCCTGCTCGCTTTCGAGAAGAGCACGCCGCTGTTCATCATGGCGATCACGACGGCGTTTCTGACGGCCTACTACATGGGACGCGAGGTATTCGTGGTGTTCTTCGGCCAGCCTCGCGACCGTCACTCCTACGATCACGCGCACGAATCGCCCCTGGTGATGACGTTGCCGCTGATATTCCTGGCGCTGCTCTCGATTGTCGCTGGCTGGCACGGTCGGGTGCCCGACTTTCTGGGGGCTCTGCCCGAAACCGGGCATCATTCCGTGTTGCTGACGGGCGGACTGATTGCCGTGCCGCTTTTCGGATTCCTCGTGGCCGCGACGATTTATTGGAAACCGGAACCGAGCGATGCGCCGGTAAAAGCCGCACTCGGCCAACTCTGGACGTGGGTCGAGAACAAGTACTACTTCGATGAACTATACGCGTGGATTGTGAAGTACGTGCAGGGCACCATTGCGACGATTTGCGATCTGTTCGACCGTTGGATTCTTCAGCGGCTAGGCATCGGCGGCCTCTCGGTCGGCACGGGCCTGCTCGGTCGCACCGTGCGCCTGCTCCAAACCGGCAGCATCTCCGGTTACGCCTTCCTCGTCGGCCTCGGCGTGACGGTGATCATCTATTGCGTGGTGGTGAGGTGATGAGCACGGCTTTGGCGAGAAAGAAGGTCGAGAACTTGAGGTGCCAAATTGGCGTTTCAAGTTTGAAATCGCAATTTGCGATATCAAATCACCATTCATTTACTCGCCTCTTCATCTGTCATTCTGAGCGCAGCGAAGAATCTCTGTCGTTGGAACGGATTAGCATGAACACCTCTCTTTGTGAGCCAATGTGGCGCCCGTTATTAGGAGGCAGATGAGCCTTACTTCATTTGTCGAGACGAAGAAGGTTCGGGAGAGATTTGCCAAGGAATTTCAGAAGCCTCGGCTTGTAGGAAACCGAGAGATGCTTGCGCCGCCTCTGACCAAGAACTACAGCACGGTTGGAATTGCGTTCGATTATTTGCTGCGTTTCTATCTCAAACGCTTGAATCCGGGTGCACGGACTCAGGAATGGATTGCCGAAGTCGGAATCACATATTTGGAAGGAGAGGGTAACCTTTACACACCAGCGTGCGACAAGATGCGGCAAGCGAAACGCGATTACGCGATCTACCTTAAAAAGGGAAAGTTTGGCGACGAATTGATTTGTTCCGCGATTTTTCTTGCCAAGATGGATTCAGTTTACCGCGTCCCAATGTTCCATCCTGTTTTTCGCGTGGGGCCGGAGGGAACCAAGTTCAGGAAGAAATTCTTGCAAGTCGATGATCAAGATGTGGCGGACCTACGCCGATTGGTTTCATTATTGCCGTCATTGCCGTCAAACACGTTCCACGCAAAACGAGTGTGCATCCTGAATCCGACATTTGGCAATGCGTCTATTCTCGTGGGTGGAGCGGATGCGGACTTTGTCATTGACGACATGCTGATTGAACTAAAAACGACGAAAAGGCACGAATTGCAGAGAAAGCATTTCAATCAGCTAATTGGCTACTACTGTCTGCACCAGATTGGACGTATAAGAGGAGCTCCGAAGAATCACAAGATTCTGAGATTCGGCGTTTACTACTCTCGTTTCGGGTACCTTTGGACGTTGGACGTCAGGGACGTGATCGACAAGAAGAAATTCCCTCCCTTTTTGAAGTGGTTTAGACGCGATGAGAACGACAGAGATTCTTCGCTGCGCTCAGAATGACAAGCTAGGAAAATGGAAAACTCGATGGCTAACCATTTGCCGATGAAACTCGATTGCTGATATGGACATTCTTCTAGGCATCGCAGTCCTGCTCCCGCTCGCGGCGGCGTTTCTGGCTTTTCTGTTTCCGGCGAACAAGCCGAAGGCGATTCGGGCGCTGGCGATGTTTGCGACGGGGGTGTCGCTGCTGATTACCCTGGTGTTGTTTGCGAATTTCAATCGGCATGAGAGCGGGTATCAGTTTGTCCATGGTATTAGCTGGCTGCCGACGTATGGGTGCTCGCTGAAGTTCGGCGTGGACGGCATTTCGATGACGTTGCTGTTGCTGGTCGGGTTCGTGTCGTTCTGCGGGGCGTTTGTCTCCAGCGAAATCCATGAGCGGGAGAAGGAATATTACATTTTGTTTCTTGCGCTAACGTCGGGGATTAGCGGGACGTTTTGCACGCTGGATTTGTTCTTCTTCTACTTTTTCTACGAGATGGCGGTGATCCCGATGTATCTGCTGATCGGCGTGTGGGGTTCGCTGCCGCCGGGCAAGCACGGGCGCACGAAAGAGTATGCGACGATGAAGTTGACGCTGTACCTGACGGCGGGCGCGGTGCTGGCGTTGATCGGGCTGTTGGCGATCTACTCGATCAGCGGAACGACGGACATCGAGAAGCTGCAACACAACTGGGTGGCGACGAACACGCAGATGTGGGTGTTCCCGTGTTTGTTGTTTGGGTTCGGTTTTCTCGCCTCGATGTGGCCGTTTCACACGTGGTCGCCACTCGGATACGCAGCGGCGCCGACGGCGGCGTCGATGATGCACGCGGGCGTGCTGAAGAAACTGGGGGCGTACGGTATCATCCGGCTGGCGTTGCCGCTGCTGCCGCAAGGCGCGCGGCACTGGGCGAACCTGCTGGCGATTCTCGCCTGCTTCAACATTCTCTACGCGGGCTGGGTGGCGTTGACGCAGAAGGACTGGAAGTTCGTCATCGGTTACAGTTCGGTGAGCCACATGGGCTACATTTTTCTTGGTATCGCGGCGCTGAACGTCGTGGGCGTCAGCGGCGCGGTGTTGTTGATGTTTGCGCACGGCATCATGGCGGCGCTGACTTTCGGGTTGATCGGCTTTTTTTACCACCAGACGCATAATCGTTTTGTGCCCGACCTGAGCGGCCTCGCGAGAAAGATCCCGTTCATTGGCGTGTGCATGGTCATGGCGGTGATGGCGTCGAGCGGATTGCCGGGGTTCGCGAACTTTGTGAGCGAGTTGATGGTCTTCCTTGGCGCGTGGCACCAGGGGTCAACGTTGTTTCGCGTGGCGACCATCTGCGCAGTGTGGGGGATTGTTGTGACCGCAACCTATTTGCTGTGGGCAGTGCGGATGAGTTTCTTCGGCCCGTTCGATGAGAAGTGGTCGATGCTCAAGGACGCGGTCACGTTCAAGCAGAAATTCCCGTATGCCTTGCTGCTCGCGGTCCTGCTGACGGTCGGGTTTTATCCCCGCTTGCTGACGGATATCATCAAGCAAAGCGTGGCGACGTTTGTGCCGGCGGATAGCGAACCCAGTATCGCCGCCACCCCGTCGGCTCCGGATTTGGCAAAGGTGCAGGAATGACCGGATTCATCGGAAACGCATGGATATGGAACCTGTACGCAGTCCAGTTGGAATGTCTCCTGGCGATTTGGGGAATCCTGATTCTTCTCTCGGACGCATTCGCTCCGACTTCCAACAGACGGACCATTGGTTACATGACCGCCGGATTTGTGGCGGCGGCGCTCCTGTACAGTTTCTTCCTGGTGCCACTCCAGGGTTCGTTGTTTAACGGGATGTATCGGCTAGACACGTTTGCCCTGTATTTCAAGCGGCTGTTCCTGCTGGCGTTGACGATGGTGCTGGTGATGGCGGCGGAATTTTCGCCGCGCATCGAATCGGGGGTGGCGGAGTTTTACGCGTTGCTGATGTTTTGCGCGGTGGGAATGCTGCTGATCGCCTCGGTGAACGATTTCATTTTGTTGTTCGTGGCCCTCGAACTGGTCACGATCACGTTTTACGTGCTCGCCAGTTATCTGCGGCGGCAGATTCCATCGCTGGAGGCGGGCACGAAGTATTTGATCCTCGGCGCGCTGTCCAGCGGGTTTACGGTGTACGGCATTGCGTATATTTTCGGGACGACCGGCACGACGAACTTCGACACACTCAGCAGGCACCTCTCAGCCCTGGGCGCGCAACCGCCCTTGGCCTTCACGTTTGGGATGCTGCTGGTGCTGACGGGACTTGGCTTCAAGATCGCCAGCGTGCCGTTCCAGATTTGGGCGCCCGATGTCTATCAGGGCGCGCCGACGCCGGTGACGGCGTTTCTCGCGGTGGGCAGTAAGGCGGCGGGATTCGCGCTGCTGCTGCGCGTGTTGTTTACCGGACTGATGCCGGTGCAATACATTTGGGGACCATTACTGCTGGTGTTGGCTGGCGCGACGCTCCTCTATGGCAATCTGGGAGCGATTCCGCAGCACAACATCAAACGGCTGCTGGGCTATTCGTCCATCGGCCATGCCGGGTACATGTTGATGGGTATCGCGGCCGGGAATGCGCTTGGCGTGAGCGCGGTGTTGTTCTATCTCGGACAATACGCGTTCACGAACCTGTGCGCGTTTCTTGCGATCATCGCCGTGACCGCGGTGACGGGTAGCGATGAAATCGCCAGTTTCTCGGGCTTGGGTAAACGCTCGCCGATTCTTGGGTTGGCGCTGTTCCTGTCGATGATGTCGCTGGCGGGCGTGCCGCCGCTGAGCGGTTTTTTTGGAAAGTTTCAGTTGTTTGCCGCGGTCATTCGACGGGCGCAGACCGATGGGCATTACTATGTGCTGGCGGTCATCGGCGCGGTGGCGGTGGTGATCTCCTTGTACTTCTACCTCGGAGTTGGGCGGGCGATTTACATGCAGGAGGCGGAAGATCCGTCGCCGATCCCAGTAAGTAAACCGATGCGGTTGGCGTTGTACGTGTGCATGGTGGCAATGATTGGGTTGGGGATTTACCAGCTCCCGCTGGTCAACGCCTCGATAATGGCTGCAAAGGTCTTTGGCTTGCATTAACATCGGCCCATGCACCCGAAGGTCAATCGAATTAACGTCGTGTTCCTTTACGCGCAGGAACTGGCGAAACTGCGCTCCTTTTATGAACAGGCGTTTGATCTCGCCAAGCCGTTGGTCGATGCGAAGTGGTGGGTGGAATACGCGTTGGGGGACGGCTCGCATCTCGCGTTGCACCAGGCCGACGCGGCGCATTTCGAGGGCACCAACCGCCAGAAGAACACTGTCAAGTTCAGCGTCGACGTCAATGACATAGAGCATTTCATCAAGAAGCTGACCGATCTCGGCGCGACGTTTCACTATGGCCCGCGGCTGGAATACGGTTTCCACCTCGCCGAGTTCGAAGACCCCGAAGGCAACTGCGTTCGGCTTTACGAAAAAGTAACGAAAACATGACCGTGGAGAGTTGAGGAGTTTATGGCAACACGCATTGAAAAAGATTCCATGGGACCGCTGGAAGTTCCAGCGGACGCTTACTACGGCGTGCAGACGCAGCGGGCGGTGACGAATTTCCCGATCAGCGGCTGGCCGTTGCCGCCGCGCTTTATCCATGCGATGGGCCGCATCAAACGCGCCGCCGCGAAGACCAACCTCGAACTCGGCCTCATTGACAAGAAAGTCTCGGACGCCATCGTGCAGGCGGCGACGGAAGTTGTGGAGGGCAAACTCGACGCGCAGTTTCCCGTGGATATTTTCCAGACCGGCTCCGGCACTTCGACGAACATGAACACGAACGAAGTGATTGCGAGCCGGGCCAACGAGATTCTCGGCGGCAAACGCGGCGATAAATCGCCCGTGCACCCGAACGACCACGTCAATCTTTGCCAGTCCAGCAACGATGTCTTTCCGACGGCGATTCACATTAGCGTCATCGGGGCGATTCGTGAGGAGTTGCTGCCGTCGCTCCAGCATCTGGAGGCCACGCTTGCGCAGAAGGCGCGCGACTTCGACGGTGTGATGAAAATCGGGCGCACGCATTTGCAGGATGCCACGCCGATTCGTCTCGGTCAGGAGTTTTCGGGTTATGCGACACAGATCAAGTACGCGCAGGGTCGCGCCGAGGGAGCCATTGAGACGCTCGACGTGCTCCCCTTGGGCGGCACGGCAGTGGGCACCGGGCTGAACGCTCATCCTGAATTCGCCAGGCGAACGATTGCCACACTTTCCAAGGAGTTGGGCGTCCCACTCCACGAAGAGAGTAACCACTTCGAGGCGGCGGCGGCGCGCGATGCCTGCGTTGAGGCGAGCGGGCAATTGAAGACCATCGCGGTTAGCCTGGCGAAAATCGCGAATGACTTTCGGTTGCTGGGCAGCGGCCCGCGCTGCGGCATCGGTGAGTTGCGGATCCCGCCCGTGCAACCCGGCAGTTCGATCATGCCCGGCAAAGTGAACCCCGTCATCGCTGAGAGCCTGATACAGGTTTGCCTGTGGGTGATCGGCGCGGATCTCGCCGTTACACTGGGCGGACTACAGAGCTTCTTTGAATTGAACGTCGCCATGCCGCTGATTGCCGCGCAAATGCTGGAGAGCGTGCACCTGCTGGCGACCGCGTCGCGCAATTTCGCCGATGCCTGTGTCAAAGGCATCGAAGCCGACCGCGAACGCTGCGAATCGCTGGTCGAGCAGAGCCTTGCGATGTGCACACCGCTTGCGCCCGTCATCGGCTACGACAAAGCCGCCGAAATTGCCAAGAAAGCCTACAAAGAAGGCAAGACCGTCCGCGAAGTGGCGCGGGAAGTGTCGGGATTGAGCGAGCAACAATTGAACAAGATTTTTAATCTGCACGCGTTGACCGAGCCGGGGATACGAGGGAAGGGCGGGGAGTAAGATGATTCAAGGGGCAGACTACTACGTCTATGTTTATATTGATCCTCGAAATCTCGAGGAGTTCTACTATGGCAAGGGGTGCGGTAGCCGAAAGGACGTGCATATAGATGCTGCTGGCAATTCGTCCAAAGCAAAGCGAATTGCTGCGATTCGCAAAGCGGGGGAAAAGCCAATCATTCGCGTCATCGCCCGTGGCTTGGAAGAAGAACAGGCGTACTTGATTGAAGCGACGCTTCTGTGGAAGCTCGGGAAATTTACAACCAATCAGGTCGCAGGTCATTTCCAGGAGAAGTTTAGGCCACGTGATACACTTCATCGAGAATTACCAGGTTTCGATTTCCAAAATCGTCTCTACTATTTCAACGTGGGCGAACGTCCATACAGGAAATGGGAAGATTATCGCAAGTATAAATTCATTTCTGCGGGGCAGGGTGTGCGATGGCGAAATGCCATTCTCGGCTTTCATACCGGTGACGTGTTCGCAGCATATTTGAAAGGGCATGGATTTGTTGGGATTGGCCGAATCAAGGAGTCAGCACTAAGAATCAATCAGGTTGTGATCAATAGCAAGCCACTCGTTGCTTTGTGCCCGAATATGTCTCTGAATTGCGAATCGGCGGAAAAGTCCGAATACGTGGCGAAGGTGGAATGGATTAAGGAGGTCCCGGCAGAGAAGGCAAAAATGAAATGGAAGGCGGGCATCTATACCACCACGCATATTCGAGCATCCTTGGATCGACAGCCAGAAACCGTTTCATATTTGAGTGAGGCGTTCGGCGTGAAGTTCGATAAAATATTGGCTTGAGGGTTTGAGGTTTGATCAGTCGTAATACAGGTGAAGAATTCCAGACCCTTGCACAACCGGAAACGACAGAGATCCTTCGACAAGTCCCGCAATTCTGCGGGATCCGGTCGCACGACGTGACTCAGGGGTGACAAATTTAGAAAAGGTGACCGTGAGAAGCAGGCTTCACTTGGGGCGGGAACTGGGGTAGAGTAACGGCAATGAGTACGGAAGCACCAATACAAGCCGCACCGCGCATTGGTTCGGAGAAGCTGATTAAGCTGACGGAATCGGCGGGGCGGAAGGTTGCGCAGTTGATGCAGCGGGACGGGGTTGCGAATGGGGCGTTGCGCGTGAAGATCGTGGGCGGCGGGTGCGCGGGGTTGGAGTACAAAATGGATTTCGACAAGAATCCGCCGACGCCGAAGGACATTCTCGTCGAGTCGGCGGGCGTGCGGGTGCTGGTGGATGTGAAGAGCGCGTTGTACGTGAGCGCGTCGGAGATCGATTTTCAGGACAAGATGATTGGCGGGGGGTTCAAGATCCACAATCCCAATGCAACGGCGACGTGTTCGTGTGGCGAGAGTTTTTCGGTGTAGCGGCGCTTCCCAGACGCGTGGCTACAATTGCTGGAACGGATCGACGTCGGGCTCTTTTTTTCTTTCCGCGGGATCACGGCAGGCGCTGGTGGCGCCGATCAGGAAGATTCCGTAGACGATCAGGTACACCAGCCAGAGGTTGAGGTTGTGGAGCCGCATGGCGGTGTAGACGGTCACGACGATGGCGGCGGGCGTGCAGGCGTGGATGGCGATGTTGAGCAACTGCGGCAATTGCAGCGGCGACGGCATCGAACGTTCCATGAACGAGGCCACCATCGAGAACATGTACGCCTGCAGCAGGCAACTGAGCATCCCCAGCAGCACGATCAGCAACCAGCCCAGCGGCACCAACAGCCACAGCAATGCCCGTGACAGATTGTGGAAATACTCGCCGTTGACCGCGCCGTCGGGAAATCCGCTCAGGCTTTGCAGTCGGGTGCTGACGACGGGCGTGGGCCCGTTGGTGAAGGTCATCCAGTAGAGAAAGCTATCGGCCGTGAAGAGCACGCCGTACATGGCGTTGGAGTCGGGGGTGGTGTTCGTGCCCGTGGTATCGAGGATGAAGCGCAGCTTGTCGTTGCCCCACGAAGCGGGCTGTTGGGCCTGGGTCACGATCTTGCCGTCGTGAAGGGAGAAATCGGGACGGCCCTGATCAAAGTGGTGCGCGAACCAATCCATTCCGTCCCGCGCGGCGGGGATGGCGCTGATGGTCAGCACCAGTGCCAGGAGGGTGATCAGCTTGAGCAGGTGTTTCAAGGAGGTGGTGACCGCCAGGTCGCGGTACGGGCGATAGGTGGCGAAGCCGCTGCACAACACGATGACAGAGCGCAGGAAGTTCATGGGTAAAGCTGGACTTCGTTCAGGATGACGGCCTCGAACGGCTCACGAGCGCACCAGCCCCGATTTCGTCGGGGCAAGCGTACGCCGCGGTTTTGGGGTCTTGGCTAGCTTGGCCAGCGTTTCTTTCTGCATTTTCTTTAACTTGCCGGCGAGGCTGACGCGCGTTGCGGCGTCCATGCGATCGACGAAGAGGATACCGTTGAGATGATCGACCTCGTGTTGCGCGGCGCGAGCGAGCAAACCCGTGCAATCGAAAACCAATTCCTTGCCGTCAAGGCCCGTGGCGCGGACGGTCACTTTTTCAGCGCGACGGATCTCGGCGTTGACATCGGGGATGCTGAGGCAACCTTCCGAGGCGATCTGCTCGCCTTCGGGCTTGCTCAGTCGGGGATTGAGTAGCACCAGCGGCATGGACGTGGCAATGTCGAGAGATTCGCCGTCGATAATCAACTGCGAGGGCCGCTCGGAACTGGAGACATCGATGACGGTGAGCATCAGCGCATGGCCGACCTGCTGTGCGGCCAGGCCAACCCCGTCCTCGGCGTGCATGGTCTCCAGCATGCTGGCAGCGAGTTCACGGATCTCCGGCGTGACGCGTTCGATGCGTTTGCCTTTCGCGCGCAACACGGGATGACCGTATTTGGTGACTTCCAAAACCACGCGTTGAGTATAACCGCAGAGAGGGGAGGCGTCAAAGTGGAAGAGCCACGAATTGCACGAAGGAGACACGAAGCGGGATCCTGATGCTACCAACTCAGATCTACGGGGGTGCAATAGCTTCCGCGAACCGCCTATCGTAAAATAATAATTCTGCTCGACTCGGTGCGGCGGAGCGGGTATAGTCGGGGCCGGCATGAAAGGTAGAAGGCAATCCGCCGTCGCTAAAGCTATACGCCTTCGCGAGACCGCTACGGCACGACAAGTTGGCGCGAGCCTACTTCGCGGGACGCTACGAAGGCCGAGCTTCGGTGCTGTGCGCAGTTTCCGCCTTCGCCAAGGCTACGGCGCGACTCGCTGCTGTGCGCAGCTCGGGCCCCATATACGTTTCTACGAAACGAACCCACCGTTTTTGGAAGGATTCTTTAATGTAACATGCTATGAATAAGTTTGTTACATCGGAAATGAGCGGAAGATTTCGGTGGGTTCGTTTTGGAAAACGAACCCACCGGAGGGATATTTTTAGGGCGTCTTCATGGAAAAGTGGGTTCATTTCATGAGAACGAAGCCAAATCACAAGCGTTCCGAAAACAGCATGTATCCTTTTGAGTTAGAATGGCTTGTGTGGAGAAAGAGGAGAAACTGCGAATTGATGCGTTTGGGGGCGGAAGATGCGGACGCTGGCGCTATGAGACGTGGGCTAGTTGGGATAGTGGAGTTACGCCGGTTGTTAGAAGGGTTGCTGGTGACGTGGGAGATGCTTCGACAACCTCAGCATGACAGACCGGCGGAGCGGGGGGCAGAGGCTGCTTGCCGACGAATTCATTCGTGTGCTAGAAAGCGGGGGAAGGAGGTGCGGTTCGTGCCATTGGAGGGACATTTGGTTGGGCTTCTCAATTTGCTGGCGGCGCCGTTTCGGGATTTCGGCGCGGTTTGGCTGGGCATTGTGCCGTTGTACGTTTCGTTGGTGCTGGGCGAACTGTATCGGAGCAAGGTGTCGTTTGGGCATGCGGTGGGCAACGGGTTCATCATGCTGTGGGCGGGAGTGAACTGGGCGATGCATCTCTCGAATCTCGGGTTTTTCTCTTACCTGGGTGGCGCCAAGGACCACACGGCGGTCGCGTGGATCGTCGCGGCTGGCGCGGTTGGGCTCGGCATCTTCACGATCATCCTGGGGTTTCGCAAGAAGGACCGGACGCTGTGCCAGGTGCTGGGGCACACGCGGTTTTCGGGCTATTTCTTGATCACGTTGTACCCGATGCAGGTTGGGTTGGTGACGTGGAACTGGCCATCGCTGGAATCGATCCTGATCTTCGCGTTGCCCGCGTGGTTTTTCATTTATCTGGTCGGCCGGCTGCTGAGGGTCTTCATGAAATGAGCAAGGTGCCACTTCCCTACACGCGCGACTGTTTCGTTTGCGGCGCGCACAATCCGCATGGACTTCACCTCCGCTTCCACCGCGAGGGGGACGAAGTGCACGCCGACTTCACGCCGCAAGCGCAGCATGCGGGTTTCCGCGGGATCGTTCACGGCGGGATTCTTTCGACCGTGCTCGATGAAGCGATGTTTTGGGCGGCCGCCTCGACACAGAAACAATTCTGCCTGGCGGCAGAACTCAACGTGCGCTTTATTGAGAAAGTCACCGTGGGGCAGAAACTTGTTTGTGTCGCGCGATTGAAGGCGAATCGTGGCCGGCTCTGGGAATCAGAGGCGGAGTTGCGCGATGAGCACGGCAAGGTTTATGCGCGCGCCATGTGCAAACAAGTCCCGATGAACGTCGCCGCGATGAAGGATGCGGCGCTGGATTTTCTGCCGGATCCGGCCACGGCTGATGGGGAGAAATTATTTGAGGGCCTAATGTGATCCTCGCGAAGCCTGTATTTGACGGGCTGCAGGCGCGGTCGTATTATTATGGAGCGACGGGTGAGGGACGACGGGGCAACATGGACAATCCACCGATCAGCCGTGACGAGCAGGAGAAACTCCTGCAGTGGGTGCGCGCAACAATCGAGGCCGCGGTGCGCGGGGAGCGGCCCGAGGAAATCCCCGAGGTTGAAGTGACCGACGGGCTGCGCGCGCTACGCGGCGTGTTCGTGACGCTGAAAAAGCAGGGTGAGTTGCGCGGCTGCATCGGGAAGATGGATTTCGAGCGGCCGCTCTGGACGAACGCAGTGGACGCGGCGGTTGCGTCGGCGTTGGAAGATTCCCGATTCTCGCCGGTCGCGCCCGCGGAGCTTGACGAGATCACGATTGAGATTTCGATCCTGGACCAGCCGGAAGAGTTGCCGGAGCCCGGGGGGTTCGATGTGCGGCGGCATGGGATCATCGTGCAGAAAGGCTGGCGGCATGCGTTGCTGCTGCCGAAAGTTGCGCAGGAACAGGATTGGGACGCGACGAAGACCCTGGAGATGGTTTGCGAGAAAGCGGGCCTGCCGATGGATGCGTGGCGCGATCCCGCGGTGCGATTGCAGGTGTTCACGGCGTTTGACTTCGGTGAGAGTTCAACGTGCTCGTGAAGATCACACGCGGTCTGGGCGGCGGCAGGGGCATTCTTATTCTAACCATTACCGGTTTGGCCGGAATCGTCGTCATTCTTGCCACGTGGTATTTCCGACAGAAGATCGAAGCCCGGCCGCGAGCCGCTTCTGAAACTGCTCCCGATGAAGTGTTGCGTTTGGGCGCCAAGGCACGCGGACGAATGCCGGAGATTCCCTATGTGGCTAAGGACCTGACGCGGGTCGCTTCGTTCGCGGTCGCACAAGGGAGCGGCGGAAAATGGAGCGGCTTGGCGGCGGGCACGGTCCTGCAGGTTGCCAGCACGTCGGCAGAGAGAGGGGATTTATGGGTCAACGGGTTGGTGCAGAGCGGGCCGCGCAAGGAGTCGGTCAAGATTCACTCCTCCTTTCTCGAGCGGTACTTGCCGTTGATGTTGGGCGACACGGTCGAGCTTTCCGATGTCCGTCTCGTGCACGCTGCCGAAACGCCCGCGCCGAAGATGATGGTGACGGGTTGGTTGCGCAACAGCACTTCGCAGACACTCTCACAGTGCCTGGTGATGTGCACGTTTCAGGACCAGAGCGGCACCCAGTTGGATCGACAAATCGCCAGGGACCTGGTGCTGCGGCCCCTGGAGTTTGTCCGCTTCGAGACTGCGCCTACCGGAACGGAAAAACAGTTTGCCGAGATCACGCTGGAGATCAGTCACGCCACTTCCGAAGGTCTGCGCAATTACCTACCGGCAGTCGTCATCCCTCATTCAACGGGCCAGAGGACCCAGTAGTTTTTGAAAACGCTGTCCGTCATCGGTCATGGCCAGGTTGTTGAACAGGCAGTAGGTGGGCTGTCGGCCCGCGCAGATCGTCCGCAACCGGGCGAACTCCTCGGCGGTGTAGCGGTGGCGCGGACCCGTGATGCCGTGAAGACGGAAGTAGCGGACCTTGCCGACGGGAATCGGTTCGGTTTTGAATGGATCGAGCACGGGGATCAAATCGAGTTCCTTGCACAGCGAAGCGATGAGCTCCGCATCCCATTCGCCGCGCGGTTCCCAGCCCATGTGGAATTTGCCACGCTTGGCGTGCTCGAAGAAGCGCCGCAGGTTGGCGATATTTTCTTTCGTCGGACGGAAACTTTGCGAGCACTGGAAGAGCACCACGCGCGCACCGAGCGCCCTGGCGACGTTGAAAGTTTCATTCCACGCCCAACGAATCGTCGGGTTGAACCCGAAGTGACCGCAGTGTTCGCGATCGCCCGCATCGAGACGCGTGCGTTTGTAGGTCGGGCTGGTGGCGCGATGGGTGATGACCTGCCAGGCCTTGATGGCGAACTCAAAGTCGGGCGGCGCCGCGGCGCGCCAGCGCGCGGCGGTTTCGACCTTGGGCAATTGATAAAAGCTGGAGTCGATCTCCACGCACGAGAAATTCTGGAAATACTTCTCCTGTGCCGTCGCAAAGCCACAGCAACCGACCCTCACATGCAGACGCTTGGTGGGCACGGCGGCGGATGCTAGCAGGAATGTTCGGACTTGCAAAGCTCGAGTGCTGACGGCATCCTTGGAGTCAGATGGGAACCGCATGAGCAAGCAGCCAGCGATAGACCAAGTCAGATGAGATTGTGGTGACGAACCAGGACATACTTTTCGATTGTCCCGCCTGCGGGAAGAGTCTCGTGGTGGACGTGAGCGCGGAGGGAATGATCGTCGATTGCCCGCAGTGCCGCACGAATGTCATCGTGCCGCCGCGATCGGCCAGCCGCTCCGAGCCGCCAGCGTCGGTCACGCGGGCTGCGCCGTCAAAAGAAGACGCCAAACTCGCGGAAGAAGCCCGATCGGGCGCAATAGACATTCCCGCTCAAAAGCGTCTCGCCGTTCTGGCTGGCCAACTCAAGGAAATCCAGGCGCAACGCAGCGAAGTCACGGGCCGCATCGCCGCCCGTCTGAATGATGTCAACCGGGACCTCGTAATGCTGGCGCGCCTGGAAACTTCGCAGCAACAAATCCTCAGCGAATGGAACCAGCTTGTCGAGAAAGTCTCGACAGACTCGCACGCGGATGACGTCGATGCCTCCAAGCCGGTCGTCATTGGGGCGAGCGTGGACAAGGGCAGCCGGACGCGCATTCCGGTTGGTGAGTGACGCTCAGCTTGCTGTGGGCGTAAGCGCCGGCTCGCGCGGCGGTATACCGGACGAAGCGGTCGCCGGCGCCAGGATCTTGATCAACACCTTTGAATTGCGACCACTCTGTTCGTATTTCTCGCGACGCGCGGGCGGCAAATCCTCGGGCGTGCCTTCGGTATAGCCGAGCTTGTGCTGGAAGAAGGTGAAGGCCTGAGTTGAAAGACAAAAGATCCTCTCGACACCCTGCTCGCGCGCCAGATTCTCGACGAACAACGCCAGCTTGGTGCCAATGCCGCGATGCTCGTGCGCGGGGTTGACGGCCAGGCTCGCCAGTTCGGCCAGTTTCGGATCGGGCTGGGAATGAAGCGCAATGAGGCCGACGATGTTGTTGTCGATCTCGAAGACGTAGTATTCGCTGACGTGCTTGTCGATACTGCTGCGGGTGCGCTTGACGAGTTGCTCACCCTGAATGGACGGCTTGATCAACGCCATAATGTGGCGAATGTCCTTGCGCATCGCTTTGCGAACCGCCTGATACTCGTCCGCGTAAATCAACGTACCGATGCCTTCGTTGGAGAAGACCTCAGCCAGCAGCCCTTCATCGACCTGGCCATTGATGATGTGGACGCGCGGGACGCCGCCCTGGCTGGCGCGCAGCGCATGTTGCGCCTTGGAAATCATTTCCGGCACAAACTTGTCGCCGGAATTCTTCAAGGCCGCTTCGAGTTCCTTGACGGCCATTTGCGAGACCAACTTGCCGTCGATCTCCAGGCCGTTCGTGCTGCCGATAAACATCAATTTCACTGCGCCCAGCTCGCGCGCCACTTCGACGGCGACGGCGTCGGAGTTCAATCGGTAGGTGTGCCCGTTGCCGTCGAAGCCGAGTGGGGGGATGACGGGCACGATGCCCTTGTCGAGGAGGGTGCGCAACAGCTCGACATCGATTTGATGTACTTTGCCCGTGTGCTGGTGGTCGATGCCCTTGATGATCCCCAGTGGAATGGATTCGATCGCGTTGGTCTGCGCGGCGCGAATGTCGTTCAGTTTCAGTCCCTCGAGGATCTCGTGGGTGACATTCGTGGCCGCTGTGATGGCGATGCTGAGCGTCGCGGCATCGGTCACGCCCGTGCCGTCGTGGTTGGAGATCGGCTCGTGCAGGCGTTCCGACAACAGCTTGATCTGGTAGCCCGCACCGTGAACGAGCACGATATGGATGTTCAGGCTGCGCAACACGGCGATATCGAGCAGCAGGTTGCCGAAATTCTCATCGGCCACCACGGAACCATCGACGGCAATGAGGAAGACCCGTTCCCGGAATTGCGGGACGTAATGCAGGATGCCACGAAGATCAGTCGGTTTCATATGCCTGTGGAACTTATACGCATCACCCGCTGTTTTTTCAACAGAGGATTTGTAATTTGTCACGGGTGCGCGCGCAACGCCTGCGATCGAAATGGTGAGGTAGTTGATTGCCTAATTAATGAGGTCTGCGATTATGTTGGGCGGCACTTCACGTATCCCGTGTTTGTATGACTCTGAACTTCATGCTCAAAGGTATGGCCATCGGGTTCGCCATCGCGGCACCTGTCGGGCCGATTGGTATTCTCTGTATCCGCCGGTCTTTGGCGGAGGGGCGACAGATTGGGTTGGCCACGGGACTGGGCGCAGCGACCGCCGACGCTGCCTATGGTTGCGTTGCGGCGTTCGGCCTCGCGACTGTGTCGGGCTTTCTCGTCGGCCAACGATGGTGGCTCGCTTTTCTTGGCGGTTTATTCCTGTGTTACCTCGGTGTTCGCACTTTCATCAGCAAACCGGCAGTGGAGGCGGCGGAGGTTCGCGGTAGTGGGTTGCTTTCGGCTTACTTTTCCACCCTGCTCCTGACCCTCACCAATCCGATGACCATCCTGTCTTTTGCAGCGGTGTTTGCGGGTTTCGGGTTGGGGGCGACCCCGGACTATCTGGCCGCGAGTGCATTGGTCGCGGGCGTGTTCCTTGGTTCGGCTCTCTGGTGGCTGCTGCTCTGTTGCGGTCACGAGTCGGGTCCGGTTGGATGCAGACCGTGAACCGGCTCTCGGGTGGCGTCCTCTTTGCGTTCGGGCTTTACGCACTCTCGACATTGTTTTCCAGATGATTCGCCGAATGCCGACTAACGCCGCGCATATTCGACGAATGAACACCCCGTCCCGTCCTCCCGCGCGATTTCTGTCCATTCACGATGATCGTAATCGGGAAACTTTGTGTCCCCGTTGACGCGTTGGTGCACTTCGGTGACAAACAACCTGTCAACCAGTGGCAGGGCCTGTTGATAAACTTTGCTGCCGCCGATAATGAATACAGAGTCGTGATTTTGCCCGCGGCAATGGTCGAGAGCGGCATCGAGGCTGGTAAAGTTGAGCACTTCGGGCGGCGCGGTGAAGGTTGGGTTCTGGGTGAGGACGATATTGGTGCGGCCCCGCAGCGGCTTGCCGATGGACTCATACGTCTTTCGTCCCATGATGATGGGGTGGCCCATGGTGAGTCGTTTGAAGCGCTGCAGATCCTCACGGATGTGCCAGGGGATTTTGCCCTTGTCGCCTATCGTACCATCTTCGCTTATGGCGGCGATCAGGGAGACTTTCATACGGCCACTTTGAATTTGATCCTGGGTTGCGGGTGATAATCAGCCAACTGAAAATCCTCGAACTGCAGTTGGTTAAATGGCTTTTTGGCGATCACTAAACGGGGCAGGGCGCGCGGTTCGCGCTTAAGCTGCTCGCGAAGTCCCGGTACGTGGTCGTATTCGGTAAGGCCGCTGTCCGGCGCGGCGGTGTAGATGTGGGCATCGACGATGGTGTGGCTGAAAGAGCCGAGCGCGAGCCCGGTTTCCTGGGCGATCATTTGCGTGAGGGCGGCGTAGCAGGCCAGGTTGAACGGGATGCCGAGGGCGATGTCGCCGGAACGTTGCGTGAGGTGGCAGTTAAGACGGTCCGCTTGCACGTTGAACACAAAACTGTAATGGCAGGGCGGAAGTTTGCTGGTCTCGGCGTTGCCCGGTTCCCAAGCGGTGACGACCATGCGGCGGCTGTAAGGCTCCTTGCGGAGCGTGTCGATGACGAATTGGATTTGATCCACTTCGCGCACCTGCCATTGACCGCCGGCGTCCTGATAAGGGTGGGGGAACCGCCGCCAGTAACGGCCGTAGGCGGTTTCGAGATTGCCGTCGGCATCGGCCCAGGCATCCCAAATCTTCGTGTGCTGGCGAAGGTTGCGAATATGATCTTCTCCGGAGAGATACCAAAGCAACTCGCGCAGCACGGCCGCCCAGTTGACTTCCTTGGTGGTCAACAGGGGAAACCCTTGGGACAGATCGACGGTGTAATGGGCGCCGAAGTGGGAAATCGTGTCGATCCCCGTACGGCTCTTCTTGAGTTTGCCATGGTCGAGAACAAGCCTCACCAAATCCAAATACTCTTTCATATCGATTAACGGTGTGTGGAACGGTGCGGCTGGTTGCGCAGCCCGAAAGACACCTCCTTCGCCGCGACGGATTCTAACGGGCGTACGGAGAAAATCCAGACGATTGTAGCCGACAGCACCGGAAGAACAATACCCGCGGAGCGTCAGGTAAGGCGTTGGTTTCGCAGACGGTGTTCGGGCTCGCTGCCTTCGGGTGCAACGGATCCCGTCGCGGGGTCGAAAATCAGTGTCTCGGTCTTGACGTCAGCATGGCGCGATCTGGTCTCGGAGAGAGATTTCGGCTGGCGCGCGCGCTCGTGCCCGAAGAGGATCGTCTTGGAGGTTTTCAGGAGAACATACATGTCGAGAAAGAACGACATGTGCTTGATGTAGTAGAGGTCAAATTGAAGTTTCCGTCGTGATTCCTCGATGCTGGCGGCATAGGGGTACATGACCTGCGCCCAGCCCGTGATGCCCGGCGGCACGAGCAGTCGTTCCGCATAAAACGGAATTTTCTCCGAAAGCTTGGCGATGAACATGTCGCGCTCGGGCCGTGGGCCGACCAGGCTCATGTTGCCAGAGAGCACGTTGAAGAGTTGCGGAATCTCGTCGATGCGGAATTTGCGCAGCCACTTGCCCACGCGCGTGACGCGGGGATCGTCTTCAATGGCCCACACGGGGCCGGTGGCGCTTTCCGCATCCGCACGCATCGTGCGAAATTTGTAGAGGGTGAACGGGATGCTTTCGCGTCCGAGGCGTTCCTGCCGGTAAAAGATCGGGCCCGGCGAGTCCAATTTCACCAGGATCGCCGCCATAGCGGCCGGCAGCGCCGAGACCAGCAGGCCGACGGATGAGACGAGGATGTCCGTCAACCGTTTCAGTCGGCGGACATGAAAGCGGGAGTTGTTCATCGACGCCATGAACAACCATTCGTCATCGATATGATCGAGGGGAATCTCCTGCGCGAGTTCCTCACTGAGCGCGACGAAATCGACCAACTCAATCCCGCGATAGCGGAACGAGCGCAATTGCCGCAGCAGGACTGGTTCTGCCTCCTGACCTGCGGCGAGGACGAGGCGTTCGATGTCATACAACTCGACGAACCTCTCCAGCGTGTCGAGCGTTCCGAGCACGGGATAATCGTCAAAGAATTTGCCGACCCGGTCGCGGTCATTGCCGCAGTGGATGAGGCCGAGGATGCGAAGATTCGCGTGGGCATTCAGGCGGATCAGCTCGATGGCCTTGCGGGCTTCACTCGTCGTGCCGATGATCAGACACCGTTGCGACATGAATCCGTGGCGGCTGGCGGCAACGTACACAAGCCGCATGCACACGACGGCCACGAGGACGAAGGCGGCAAAGCCAAGGAAAATGCCGCGCCCGATCTCGATGGATAACGCGGCGAAGAAAACGCCCGTGATGAGCAGTGTGCCCAGGAACACAGAAAGCATCGCCGCAGCCACAGTTTTGCCCAGGCTTTGGAGTCTTTCGGATTCGTAGAGACCGCCGATGTAGAACGCCAGGATAAACACGGCCCAGGAAATCAGAATCGCCGTGTGGCGCGCATGCAGGTAATCGAGGCCGCTAACCCAACCCAGTCGCAACATCACCGCTGCCACCATGGCCAGCGCTGTGCAAATAGCATCTCCCGCAGCAAGGAGGAGCTTCTTTCGCGGCAGACGACTGGAGCGGGAAACGATCATTGTCTGTTTGTTCTGCGGCGCGCTTTGATGATGATGATTTCCTTGATGAGCCCATCCAGGAAAACTAGCGGTATGATACGCGGTTTTCGAGGGAAAGCAAGCCGCTTTTGGGAGACAGAACTACTCTTACATGCTATATTTCAAGCACTTGGAATGAATCGCGACATTTCGGCCCTGTCGGACCAGTACTTTGACATCTTGGTCATTGGCGGCGGCATTTTTGGGGCGGGTGTCGTCCGTGATGCGGCGCTCCGCGGACTCCACGTGGGGCTGATCGAAAAGTCGGATTTCGCCAGCGGCACCTCCAGCCGTTCCTCCAAGCTGATCCACGGGGGATTCCGCTATCTCCAGCAACGCGATTTCAAGCTGGTCTTCGAGTCATGCGGCGAGCGCCGTATCCTGCAACGGATCGCCCCTCACCACGTGCGACCGCTCCCGTTTCTCTTCCCGATTTACAAGGGTGGCTCCCTTTCGTTGGCCAAACTGCGCCTCGGCATGACCCTGTACGATTGGCTCGCGCTGTACCGCAACATCGCCCCGCACCGCACGCTCTCGGCAAAACGTGCCCTGGAAAAGGAGCCGTCGCTTTCCCGCCACGGTTTGCGAGGCGCGGTCATGTTTTACGATTGCCAGGAAGATGACGCGCGCTTCTGTGTCGACCACATCCTCCACGCCGGGGAACTCGGTGCGGTCTGTCTCAACTATTGTGCGCTCACGGGCTTTGTAACCCGCGAAGACCGCATCGTTGCCGCCCGGGTGCGTGACGAGGTCGGTTCCTGTACGTCCGAAGTGACCGCGCGGATGTTTATCAATGCGACAGGACCATGGGTTGAGCAGGTGCGGGCGCTCTCACCGTTTGATGGCGACGCTACGCGCCTCAGCCCGACGAAGGGAGTCCACCTGGTCCTCCCGCGACTCACTCAGGATCACGCAGTCGCATTTCAATCCCGCAGCGATGGGCGCGTGCTCTTTGTGATCCCCTGGGGCGACTACTCACTCGTGGGGACCACGGACACGGAATTTCACGGCGATCCCGACCACGCTCACGCCGAGCGGGCCGATGTTGAGTATTTACTGGCCGAAGTTCGGGCGCTGTTTCCCGATGCTCCTTTGTCCGAAGCGGAAGTTGCCACGACCTTTACTGGCGTACGCTCGTTGCTGGCCTCGGATGTCTCTTCGCCCTCGGCACGCTCGCGCGAGCATCGCGTCGTGCGGCATGGCCGCAACCTGCTGAGCATTGTGGGCGGCAAGTACACGACTTACCGCGCCATCGCACAGCAGGCGGTCGATGCGGCCGTCAAGATTCTCAGTGTGACGGCACAGCCTTGCCGTACTGCGGAAGTCCTGTTGCCGAATCACCGTCCCGCGCCCACCGGCGAGAAGATCTCCGATTCGCCAGTCGTCTACGTCAGCGACATCACCCACGCTTGCGAGCAGGAAATGGCCGTCACGCTCAGCGATGTCATGCGACGACGCACCCAACTCGCGTTGAGCCGGGCAGGAGGGCCGGAGATTGCCCTGCAAGTGGCGCGCGTGATGGCGCCCTTGCTCGGCTGGAGTTCGGACGAGGAACGCGCGCAATTTGAACGTTATGCCGAAGAATGGAATCGAAATCTCCCATGAGCCGGCGGCCTTTGATTATTGCCCACCGTGGCTTCAGCAGTCGCTATCTGGAGAACACGCTGGCCTCTGTGGACGCCGCGCTCCAACTCGGCGTCGATTTCGTGGAGATCGACGTGCAAGAGACGCGCGACGGCGAGTTGATCGTGTTCCACGACTACCGGCTCAATCGGATTTGCGGCGTGCGCGGTCGCGTCCGCCACAAAACGCTGGCGGAGATCCAGCGGCTGAACCCGCAAGTGCCGACTCTTCGCGAAGTGCTCAGCGCTTGTCGCGGAAGGGCCCGGGTGCTCATTGAAATCAAACGGGCGGACCCGCGCAAGGTCGCCGAACTGATTGCGACGCTGCGCATGGAACGTGAGGTCATCGTCTTTGCGCTTTCGGTGGCACGGATGAAGCGGTTTGCCGCGGCCGCTCCCGGTGTTCCGTGTTTCGGCCTCATCGCGCGGAATCCGTTGTGGGCGATGGCGCGGCTGAAAGCCGTGGTGAACATTGAGGGGCTCGGCATCAGCCGCCGACTGGTCACGTCGCCGCGCGTCGTCCGGCAGATTCACCGACGCGGCTGGAAGGTTTTCGTGTGGACGGTCAACCGCGAAGCCAAGATGAAGAAGCTCGCGAGTTGGGGAGTAGACGGCATCATCACCAATTATCCCGACCGCGCCAAATCTTGTCTTGCGCGGCCCTAGGCTTCGGCTATTCTCAGCGCATGCTGCAGATCATCTTCAACCCCGTGAGCGCCAAGGAACTGGCCGATCTCCCGCGCAAGCTGCAGTTGGAGATCATCGACGGTTTCCAACTTTTTCCGCACGACTTCGAGAAGGACGACGAGAAGTTTGGCCAGCTTACGCGCGGCGGAAAGAAGATCTACCGTTATCGGGTGAAAGACTACCGCATCTATTTCGAGCGGAACGCCGAGATCATCAATGTCCGTTGCATTCTCAGCAAGAACTCGCTCAAAGATTTCTTCTTCCGCAGCAAACTGCCGATTTCCGAAGACCAGCTTCTGCAGGACAATCCCAAATTCTGGCAATTGCTCGAGTCCAGCGCGGAGAAGTAGTTCACGCCAAGGGCCGGAACCATCCTGATTAGGCGGCAGCCGCCGGCGGCACGGTGCCCGGAATCGTTGTCACAATTGGTGGGGGAAACACGTCGTACTCCCGTCCATACTGCGCGAGATAATGCAGTGAGTACGACCTCTTGAATGTCAGAACGGGTAGCAGCACGACGGTCCCCAGATAGGGCATTAGCATCACGCAGCCGGCGATGCAGCACGTGGCGATGATAGCGGTCAAGACGATCACACCAATCGCCAATCCCAACACGATCTGAAATAGCAGATACACGACGAACTTGGCAGCATGGGTCGAAAGGAGGTGACACAATTCCCTCCAGCCATCGAGACATTTATAGCGTCGCAAGAACATGATCGGAACCACGAAGTCAGTCGTCAGCTTTCCGACGACCAAGAATACAATGCCCAATACCATGACAATCAGACCGACACCAATTAACGGTATAATGACGTGCATATCGGGCGCGCCACGATTTATCATCCTGATGACCAATACGGCTACGACGATGACGAACGGGACCATGGGGATCATCCAGACCAACCCGAGGACGAGGCGGAATATAAACAGACTGTTTCCCTCGGCGACGAACTTGCGCCAGGGCACATCGATCTCCGCCTTGTTAAGCGCCACGCAATGAAGAAACATGAATTGCCCGCGACTCCGGAGCCACAACAGCACCACCCCCACAGCGAGGCAAAAGAACACCAGCACTACGACCAGCGGCAGGATCCAGAAGAGATTGTTCATCACGAATCCTCGTGCTTGCTGGAATACTTCCTGCGCCGTTCTTCCGCCGCTTCCTCCCTTGTGTTGTGATCCGCCGCCGTAGTTAAAGGAGAACCCCCGGCTGCCCAAACCGGCCAGCCACGCGCAGAAGCCAATAGTAAACCATTTGCTCGGGTCGAACGGCCGAAACAACATCATCTTCACCCGTTCGATGGCCTGGCTCACGGGGACCGTAACGCTGATATTTTGTGAGAGTGCGGTCATGTGATCACGATTGGGGTTTCAGTGCGGCTGTGAACTTCGGCACCGTCTCGAACAAGTCGCCGACGATGGGCACGACTTTGGGCCGGGCGCGGCGCTTGTTCAAGGTCATCAGGGGCGCGTCGGCGTCCTTGTTGAAGGCGATGATAGTTGCGCGCTCGCCGATGTAATCCACATGCTGCGGCGCGCCGCTGACGCCGATGGAGATGATCAGCTTGGGGTTGACGGCGGTGCCTGTCTGGCCGATTTGCTGGTCGGGCGCGAGTAGTTTCAACTCTTCCACGACCTTGCGGGTTCCGCCGAGCAGTACATTTTTTACGCCGATTTCCTCCAGCCGCTTCTTTAGCGGGACGATGACCAGGTCAAAATTCTCCTTGTTGCGTACTGCGTAACCGACGTCGATGATGAACTCGGCATCGGCGATGGACTTCACGCCCGCTTCCTCGTGTGCCGCACGCAACGCACGCGCCAGATCGTCAGTTTCCGGGTCGTACTCGAATTCCAAGGGGACGAGAGAAACCTGTTTGTTGCCCTCCGCTTTGGGCTCTCCGCCAGCGCCTGTCGCGATGGTCATTACCAGTGGGTGTTCGGTTATTTCGGTGACGGTCGCAACGCGTTGCACCTTGCCGCCGAACGCGGGCATGACGAGTTCAACCGCTCCGTTTTGCGGCGCAATGTTAGAGACGTTGTAACAGGCCTGTACGCGCGGGAAAGTCCGGGCGAATTGCGCGAGAAGTTCGTTGGCCCACGTCCCGGCGGCGAGGACCATTGGCAAGGTGTCTTTCCACACGGTCTGTAGCGCCGCGAGCAACGCGGCCGGCGTCGCGTCAGTCAGATGCGGGCTGCTCGCGAAGGAAATGGAGCGGGCATTCACACGGGCCGCGGTCGAACGCACAGCGCGCTCGTCGAAATGTCCCAGCACGAGGACGTGGAATGGCAGCGCCAATGCCGTGGCGCATGTGGCAGCGGTCTCGATGCCTTCCAGTTTGTCGGGCGTGGCCAGGAACACGGCGGTGTCGCGTCCCGGCAGCTGATCCTTTGTGACCGATTCCACTTTGCCTTTGTAAGAACCAGCACGGCCTTGGGTGACGGTTTCTATGCCGGCAATCTTGCGTACCAGGGCGGCGACCGCTTCGGGCGTCGATTCGGATTTTTCTTCCACGCCCGGTTTCTCTGGCAATTGATAACGCAAGCCGGGCCGTGGTGCAGTAGCGAGTTTCAAGGCGTCGATGACTTCCAGCGGTTTGTTGAGCGCATCGAAGTAATCGTCGACGTGGAAATCCAAATCGCTCTCGCCTTCCACCATCGCCAGAACGACCGAGCCGTCGTTCGTAATGGATGTAGCCGGCTTCAGGAGATGGACGATCGACTGTTCGCCGTTGACGACGAATTCTTTCACACCGGAGAAATGGGATGAACCCAGGTTGCCAGCCAGCACGGCGGCCAGGATTGCGTCACCGCACAGAACGAGATCGCAGGGCAATTGTTTCTGCCCCGCTAGGTCGGCAATCAATCTGGCGGTGTCGTGCGGATTATCGGGAAGGTCGTCGGTCTTGATCAACGCCGCGCCGTCAGCGCCGAGCGCCAGGGCGCGGTGCAATACTTCCATCGCATAGCCCGGCGCAACCGCGATGGCCGTGACGGCAACTTCTTCGGAAGCGGACTTCAGTTCGAGGGCGCGTTCCAGTGCCGTGCGACTCGCGCCATCGATATCGAAATGCGTCTCCAGCAGTTCGCCATTCACGATACGCGGAAGCGGCGAGAGGGCGGGTACAATATTCAGGACGACCAGCACGTGCAATGCCCTGGTGACCTTGTGCCCGGGCGTTGGTCGTAATGGCTCCGATTGGTCATCGGCAGTCTCCAATGCGAGAAAGGCCGTGCGTACTTCCGGCGGATAGAAACCTTGTTTCAGCAGGGTGAAATCACGGTCGAACCCGGTGTGGAGACGCTCAATTTCACTCTTGGCGTGATCCAGATAGGCCTGGCAGGCGCGCTCGGCAAAAGCGTGGTGAGCGGTGTCGGTTTCCGCGCAATTCTGCTTGAGCCATTGGGTGCGCCACAGCGTTGAGTCCATCGTCTTGATGTAACCGGCAACATCCACCAATTTGAACATCGTAGGTTGGAAACTTGCGTTCTGCCAAACGTGTGCGCCGAAGGTGTCGACCGCGCGCTTGAGAGCGCGCGCCAATGCGAACTTCTCGGCCCCGAGTGGGTCGACGGGTGGTTCTCCTTCCCACTTCGCGCATTGCGGCAGCACGTGGTCCACGAGGTCGCGGAGGATGAGGAAGCGTTGCACTTCGTTGGTACCTTCGTAGATGTTGAGAACGCGGGCGTCGCGGCGGTGCTTTTCCAACTCGTGCATCTGGGTGCAAGCTTCGATGCCCATGATTTTCTCGGCGGCGCGAATGGTACGATGGAGGGCTTCGCTGGCGTAATACTTGCCGATGGCGGATTCGGTGCGAACGGATTTCGTGCCGTGGTGGTCGGCGCGACCGATGAGTTCGTAGGCGAGCGATTCGGTGGCGTATAATTCGGTGGCCATACCGCCGAGGATCTGCGACACCCACTCTTCCTTGTCCAACTCATGTTCTTTGATGAAGGCGCGCGTCTGCTCGACGATTTTCGCCATCATCGACACGGCGCTGACGCAGAGGCCCAGGCGGCCGACGTTCAATGTCTCCAGCGCATTGACCTGTCCCCGTCCTTCGATGCCGATGACGTTCTCGCGCGGGACGCGAACACTGGTGAGGCCGAGTTCGTTCGTCGGCGAACCGCGCTGTCCCATCTTTTCCTCGTCTTTGCCGACGATCAGGCCTTCGGCGTGGCGATCCACCATGAAGCCTGTTGGGCCTTCCTTCGTGCGAGCATAGAGGCAGAAGATGCCGGCCACATGGCCGTTGGTGATCCACATCTTGGCGCCGTTGACCTCGTAGTACTCGTAGAATTCCTTGTCGCCTTCGCGGCGGACTTGGGCGATGTCGTGGATGGGAATGCGCTTGCCGTTATGCTGGTAGTAACGGAATTTTGCGGGGTCATCGGTCTTGTAGTCGTACTCGCTGTAATCGATCTTCGTGAGATCGATCGTGGCTGCATCGATGATGTTTTTGCGGTCTTTCCCAAGCAGGAAATACTTCACGCCGTCGGCGTCGGTGAGCACTTCGACCTTTTTCAAGTCCGCGCGGGTCTGGACGCCGCCGGAGTCGCTGCCGGCGTTCGGTTCGGTCAACGCGAACGCGCTGATCTGGCCTGCCGAGACGAGCCGTAAGAAGAGTTTGTGAGCTTCGGCGCGGCGATCGAGTTCGGCGATGACGGCTTCGGCGCGGGGGCGGAGAGTATCCAGCATAGCAAGCGACCGTTGCAGTTCGCTCTTGAAAACCACCAGGTCGGTGCGCAAGCCGGCGCGGCCGGCGTCCATGAAGTGAGTGAGGAACTCGCTGGCGATGGCGCGGAGCATCGGTTTCTTGCCGATGTTCGTCTTCACTTGTTCGCCCAGGGCGGTGAAGACCTTCTTCACCTTGAGCGCTTCCGGCGACTCGAGCATGCGGAGAATGCGAGCAATTTCGGATTTGAGGTTTTCAATTTGGGATTGGTCCGAGAGGAACTGCTGCAGGTCCTCCTTGGCGCGCGGTAAATCCTGGTTGAGGCCGAGCAGTATTGGCGTCGTGCCGATACTTGAGTGGGCCATGATGGTCAGCGCGTACGACGGGTCGGCGTATCGCATTGAGAGCGGGCAGAGGATGTAGTAGTGCGCCTTGAGCAAACCCTGGCCGCCGAATTCCGTGGGGATGTACATGCGCATGAAGCCGCGAGCGATCATGTCGTGGATATCGGCAAGTGGAATCATGTGCAGTTTTTCGACGAGTCGGTGGTACGGCAGGCCGTCGAAGCGGGCATTCCAAAACTTCTCGGTGAAGTATTGGTACTGTTGATTGTAATAGGCCTGAAGCTCGGTGTCCGCGTGCAACATTTCGGGCGTGAACCGCCAGCCATTCGGATCGAAGGGTTTTACGAGGAAATCCCCGTAATCGTATTCCTGATCCGTATTCAATGCTTCGCGATAATTGAATGACGGTGGTCGTTGCAGTGGTGCTTCGATGTAACCGTGTTCGATGGTCTCGGCGGCAGGTCCGGATGCGGGCTGTGGCGCGCCCTGTAGGGCCTCGAAGAATTTGACGATCTCGGCTTCGAGTTCTGTCGGATCAACGGCGCGTTGCTTGACGGCTTCGAGGGCGAGACGGCGGAGTTTTACTTCTGCGTCTGGACCGAGTTGCCGTTTCAGTTCGGTATCATCCATCAACATGTGGGAGAAGCACACGCTGTCACGGTAGAATTTCGAGAGGACGTCGTCTTCGCTGTAAGCGGTGCCGCCGAAAATTTGGCCGGCGTTGTAGGCCAGACTGCCGGAGTCGGGGCCGAAAGCCGTGGCAGCGAGTATCTTCACCAAGGCCGGCTCCTTGTCGGCGTACGGAAGCAGGGCCTCCAAGAGATACACCTGTGCTTCCATCTCGCTCAGCAGCTTCTTCACGGATCCGAACTTGGCGATGCCGTCGCGGCCGTCTTCGTCCTTGAACAGCCCGGGGAATTGGACGCGATTGGTTGCGTGTTGGTGGCAGCGTTCCAACAACATCTCGCCCGCGCCCAGGGCGATGGCGCAAACGTCGGCGGCAACCTGTGACAACGTCGGTGTCTGCTCGGGCACGAATTCCTTCCAGGCGTTGCGCGCGGCGGTGAGGCCGATCCATGGCTGGTCGGCGAGTTCCGGGCGCGCGGCAACTTGCGCGGAATAAATTCCCGAAACGAGCGCGGCCAGCGACGGATCGCGGCGCGCCAGTTCGCGCAAGATGACGGGGCGCGGCGGCGAAACAGTGTCGGAGAGGACGTGCAGGAAGTTTTTCTGTTCCTTTGACAGCGGCTTATTGTGTTCGAGGTCCTTGACGGCCTGTTTCGGGAAGAGTTTATCGAGACGCGAAACCATCGCGACGCGCGCTTGTTGTGGTGTCGCGGTCGCCAGCGGGGGAAGCGGAGGAAGTTGCTCCAACAATTGTCGCGTGTCGGCTTCGGCCCAGAAGAACTTGCGGCGCTTGGCGTGGGCGAGAATGCGGACGAGTTGCCGGTCGATGCACGGGTCTTTGATGGCGGCGGCAATGGACTGCGCTTCAGTTAACAATGATTGTAGCCAGCGCGTGCGGCCGGCATCGACATAACGCGGGCCGGCATAAACGGTGTCGCAGAATTGGTGGAGCTTGGCGGTGAGGGCGAGAGCCTTCTGGCGAATGTCGTACTGGGTGAATTGAAGTATCCGGGGTGACTGCGAGGCAAGCCCCTTCGGTTCGTTCAGGGTGACAGACTTCAGAATGGCGAGGAGTTTTCGGTTGGCCTCGGTTGAGGCGTTGAAGATCAATCGCTGGTGGCGCTGGCGGGTCCAATCGACGTCGTTGGTGGCGGAGCGCCAGCAGGTCTCGCACTTGATGCAGTTCTCGAAGTTCACGACGAGTTGGGACTGGCCGAGGTCGTCGGTGTGGCACTCGTAAACTTTCGCGGGGCAGACGTGCCAGAGGGGAGAGTCGGCGATCTTCGCGCGATTCTCGAAATTCTCGGGGCGGAACACTTTGATGTGCGTGTGGTCCTCGGAGAAGTAGCGGATGAGCGAGAGTTTCTCTTCCCACGGTTGTTCGATTTTGACGGCGTCCGGATCGAGCTTGAGGCGTTGGCGGACGAGGGCCAGATTCTTTTGGAAGAAGCTGGACAGGAATTTTTCCGGCGACGGACGCGTGATGACGAGGTGGATCAATTCGCAGATCCACTGAATGGGCATCAGCACCAGCAGGAGCACGAACATTCCCGTCAGACCCAGGTACGCGGCAACACTTGTGTTGCGTTTTGCGGAGGCGATGGCGTTGCGAAGTTTGTCGGGCAAGGGCGTGGCGTCATTCCGGTAAAGATGATCGGAAGCCGCTGACAGCATCACGGAGGCATTGGCGAAGATGAGGGAAAGGGGCCAGGGGAAATTGTTGCAAGGTTCGCCGTCCACGCGGAATTCCAGATGAGCTTCGCCTTCGCCTGGTCGCCCGGACGAATTCGTCGAGGCTCCTGCGACTGGTTTGCTTGTATGGGTGAGACCAAGGGCGGCGCGTTGTTCGCGCAGGTCGTGGAAGAACTCGCCCCAATGTTTCAATGGGAGAGTCTCGCGAGTAAACTTGGCGAGCGGCCAGAGCCTTTGGCGGGGGCGCAACGTTGTGTTGCTCGCGATGTAAAGCGAACCGGTCGCGAGGTCGGCGGCGCGACCGAAGAAGACGCGGGTGTGCTCGACGTAATGCGGCCATTTTTCGAGAAACTCGACGTTCTTGAAGTAGTGCGTGTCGCGCAGCGGGCGTTCGTAGAGTTCTTCGAGGACCGGCCGGGAGAAAGATTTGTTGGCGGCGCGCGCCTGCTTGACGGCGTTGGCGAAGAGGCGTCCCATCGCGGTGGCGGGGCCGGTAAAATTGGGGTAGGGGAAATCGAGGCCGATGCCGGTGGCGGCGCCGCCGATGGCGAGGCCGTTGTCGACGAGTTGCGGCAATTCGCGGAAGCCGCCACCGCGGATGATCTTTGCGCCGTAAGCGGACGACCGACTGTGGTTCGTCCAACGGCGGACTTCGGGCAGTCCCTTGAACCATTCCATGAGGCGGTTGTGGTCGCCGCCGAACTCTTTGCTGAGATTGTCGAGCGGCAGGACGAGGCCGAGCGAGAGGCTGGCCTTGTTCGTATAGAGGAAGCCGCCCATGTTGAGGTTGGCGGTGCGATTGTGGATCGAGCCGTTGCGCAAGAGGATTTCGAAGGCCGCGCCTTCGCCTTGCGACAGCTTAAAGGTGTGCTCGATGTAATCGGGATCGACCTCGATGACTTCCTTGATGCCTTGCAGGAAATGCGGCGTGCCGGCTTCGATGTTGCGCTCGTAACCTTCTTTTGTGACGAGTTGCGACGCGTCGCCCTCGGCGAGGAACACGACATCGGCATGGATCGAGCCGCGGTCGGTGTGGACGCCGACGATGTGGCCGTTATCGTCGCGGAGCAGGCCGTCCACCGTGGTTTCCGTGAGGATCTCCGCTCCGAACGACTTGGCGAGTTCGGCCAGATAGTGGTCGTACGTCGGGCGCAGGACGGTGTAGCAGTTGGCGAACGTGGCCGGGTTGCGGTAATTGAGGCCGACGAGCGAGTGGCCGTTATAGATGTAGAAGCCGCGTTTGGTGACGGGACGTTCGTAGGCGGAATCGCGGACGGCTTGTTCGCCGAGGACATCCGGCTGCGCGAGGTTTTCCGTGAAATAGACGGCACCTGACCAGTTCTCTGCGCCCGGGAAGACGCCCGCCTCGATGACGAGCACGGGGACGTTCGCCCTGGCCAAGGCAATGGCCGCCGTGATGCCGGCGGGGCCCGCTCCCACGATAATGACGTCGTATTTCCAGGAGGCCATGCGCGCATTATAGGGAGTCCGCTTCATTTTGAAAGCCCGACCAGGAAAATATCGCACACCACGCGGAACTCTTGTAGAGTAGGCGGTGTCGGACATCCACGGAGGAACGGTTATGAAGCTACGCAACCTGACGATGATTCCACTGGCGTTCGGACTGACCGCCGCCGCCCTTGCCGCCCCCGAAAAACAGGAAGAAGGCATTGCGCTGACCATCTACAACCAGAATTTTGGCGTGGTGCGCGAGAAGCGCACTGTGGACGTCAAAGAGAAGACGGGCACGATTCAGTTTACCGATGTGGCGTCGCAGATCGACGGGACCAGCGTGCAATTCAAGTCGCTCACCGATCCCGGTGCGACAGTGCTGGAGCAGAATTATGAGTACGACCTGGTTTCCGCCGACAAGCTGCTCGGGAAGTACATCGACAAACAGATTGCTGTACTGACGAAGGACGGTTCGCGGTATTCGGGCAGTTTGCTCAGCTTTGACGCGAACCAGTTGGTGATTCGGCAGGAGGGTGATAAAGCGGAGGTTGTACAACCGGAGATTGTGATGGTGCAGCGCGGCGACAATGTGAAGGACATCCAGTTTGGCGCGTTGCCGGAGGGATTGATCACGAAGCCGACGCTGGTATGGAAGCTGGCGACGGAGAAGGTGGGCCAGCAACTTATCGAAGTAGCTTACCAGACGGCAGGCATCAACTGGCAGGCGGACTACAACGCCACTTTGAATCCCAACGACACGAAGCTCGATCTGGGTGGTTGGGTCACGATCAATAATCAGTCGGGCGCGACGTACAAGGATGCGAAGCTCAAGCTGATTGCGGGAGATGTGCGGCGGGTGCAGCCGCTAGAGATGACCGCACCGATGGCGTTTGGGGCGCGCAGAGCCGCAGCGCAGAGCGGCTTCGAGGAGAAAGCCTTCTTTGAGTATCACCTCTACACGCTGGGGCGGCCGGCGACGGTGGCGCAGAACCAGACCAAGCAGATCGAGTTGCTCAAGGCGGCGGATGTGCCGGTGAAGAAGTTTTTTCTTTATGATGGCGCGCCGCAGTATCGGTTTTATGGCGGGTTGAACAACGATGCCAACTATGGCAGCGATTCTTCCAACAAGAAGGTCAATGTGGTTGTCGAGGTCAAGAATTCCAAGGAGAACAACCTGGGCATGGCGTTGCCGAAAGGCAAGATGCGGCTCTACAAGCGCGATGAAGCCGACGGCTCGCTGGAGTTCATCGGCGAGGACGAGATCGACCACACGCCGAAGGACGAGACCGTCAAGCTGCACATCGGCGACGCGTTTGACATCGTGGGCGAACGCAAGCGCACGGACTTCCATGTGGATGCCAGCAGCCATGTCATCACCGAGAGTTTTGAGATCCGTGTCCGTAACCACAAGACCGAGCCGGTCGAAGTGCTGGTGAAGGAGACGCTCTACCGTTGGAACAACTGGGAGATCACCGAGTCCAACCAGAAGTGGACGAAGCACGATTCCAATACGATTCACTTTCCTGTGAAGGTGGACAAGGACGGCGAGCAGGTGATTACTTATACGGTGAGGTATACGTGGTAGGGGGAAAGAATTAACTTTCAACGTTCAACGCTGAACGCTCAACGTCCAACGGGGGCGGCAAGGAAATTCACCACGATCCGCCGTCGCCAAGGCTATGGCGGACAAGAGTCACGAAGAGCACGAAGCGTTACTGTCTGAAAATGAGACCGGAACCCAGCGACTGTCTGCAACGTCACGGTTGGGTGGCGAGGAATTGTTCCACTTTTTTGTGGGCGTCTTTGAGGATTGAATGGCCGTCGCAGAGGAGCAGGACTTCGAACTCCAGGTCGAGCAGCTTTCGCAGGGACGTTCGCAGTTGCGGCGCGTCGTCGAGTTTGCGACTGGGGACGAATCGCAAGAGGCCGGGCGGATGACCGATGAGGGCGTCGCCCAAGAGCACGATGCCGCCGAGTTCCCGGGAAAGTTTGCTCCGCAACGGGTCGAAGTACAGCCCGATTTCGCCGGGTGATTTGCCGGGCAGATCAATCACTCGTAACCCACCGGGCAAAATGTCGCCATCCTTGACGGTCTCATCCACCATCAGCGTAGCGAAACCGCCGGCCTCGTTGACGCCGGTCACGATTGGCGCCTGATAGCGTTCGTGAAACTGTTGCGCCTCGCGGTCGTGATCGCGATTGGTCACGATGATCTTCCGGATCGGCTTCAAGGCATCGAGTTGCGGCCAGTCGTCGGCACCGGGTATGGGCGGGTCAATCAGGATGGCCCCGTCGTCCAGCCGGATCGCGAAGCCGTTCAGTTCCCAGGGCATGTCGGGATAGGACCCACCCCAGGTAAAGATGCCGTTTAGTATCTCTTGCAAAGTGTTCGCAGTTTAACAGGTCGGGAGTGGTCGGGCAAGTGGAGGAAGCAGGGGTGCGGACTCCTAACAATGCGATCTGAACCCAATCACATACGCGGGCTTTTTTACAGGGTGTTTACATGACTCGCGTGGGGTGCGGCTGTAGTGTTACGCAGTGACGGGCACACAGTCCTGACGCAACCGTGCGGAGGACCGAGCCATGAAACGTTCCACGAGAGACAGAATCGGGTTCACCCTCATTGAACTGTTGGTGGTCATCGCGATCATTGGGATTCTGGCGGCGATGCTGTTGCCCGCGCTTGGCATGGCCCGCGAAAAAGGGCGGCGCACGGCCTGCCTGAACAACCTCAAGCAAATCGGCCTGGGCATCGCGATGTACGCGGACGGTTACAATGGGCGGATGCCCTTGGACCTTGCGAGCAATCCGACGTTGCCGGGTTCGTACAATCTGTTAAGCAACGTCCTCACTACGGCGAAGATATTCACGTGCCCGAGTGATAATGCGGCGAAGTCTCAGACCGTCTATCCGTTGACGAACACGGTTGCCAACATGACGATCAGTTATTCGTATTCGGTTGGCCTGAACTGGCAGGACCAGCCGGATTCGGTCATCGCGTTGGATCGGATGGGCAAGTCCGTGACCGCGGCGGGGTACACGAAGGGCGCGCGATGGTCGGCCAGCGGGAGTTCCCCTTACGCGCCCCACAAGGACGCCGGCGGGAACGTGCTTTTCAATGACGGGCACGCATCGTGGGCGAACAGTCTGCCGTCGACGGCGGGCGTGAATGACACTCCCAATGGTAGCGTGCTGGTTGCGGAACCGTAACGGAAACACAACGAAGTCAACGTTCAACATTCAACCCCGAAAAGGATTCGGGGCAGGCTGCTGAACGCTCAACGTCCAACGAGGCGGCGGAGGAAATTCGCAACGAAATCAAGAAGCGTTATTACCTGAAAATGGGCAATTTCTTCGTTGAAGGTCTGGGCCTTTCGGGGTAGATGGTGGGGCGGCAATCAATCACCCCGGAGGCAGTCATGGCGAAGAGCATGAAATGTTCGGATGTTGGCGTGGCCTGTGATTTTGAGGCGCGCGCGGAGAACGAGGCGGAGTTGATGAAGAAGTTGGCGGAACACGCGCGGACGGCGCACGGGTTCAAGGACATTCCCCCCGAATTGGTGGCGAAGGTGAAGGCTGCCATTCGTGACGTGAAGTAGTTTTTCTTCTGGCAGGGCGAGAGAGTTGGGAAGACGGCGAGCGCGCAGGCGTGTGTGCGCGTGCAAGGTGTGGTGTAATTTCCACTTCTGGCCGCTTGAATAGACCTCTCAGGGGCAAGTATTTTGTTGGTTTCCGGGGCGGAACAAGCTGTGAATGTTCTTGCTATTAGTCGGGGAACTTAGTAAAGGAACTCCTGTCGCAGGTATCTTGGTCCCCTGGCCGTGAACTTCCATTCCTGAGGACACCGGGGTGACGCGGTTAACGAACGGCCAGGAAAACAGAAATGAAAAAACATATTCGACTACTTGTAGTTACTGGCCTGACGATCTGTGCCGCGCTTTGGGCTATGCCAGGAACCGCTCACGCACAAATCTTTACCATCAATGGCGGAGCGATTGGCGAATACAACTTCGATGGGACGACGGTCAACGCTTCGCTGGTGTCAGTGCCCGGAATACACGACATCGCGGTGTTTGGAGGAGATATCTATTCCGCGAATTTTACCACTCCAGGCACGATTGGCGAGTACACCACCTCGGGTGGGACAGTCAGCACCTCGCTGGTCTCAGGGTTAAATGAACCAGTAGGGATGGCGGTGTCTGGAGGAAATCTCTTTGTCGCGAACGAGGGCAGCGGCATCATTGGCGAATACACGACCAACGGTGTGACGGTCAACGCCTCGCTGGTCTCAGGATTGTTGGACCCAGCTGGCCTCGTGGTGTCTGGAGGAGATCTCTTTGTCGCGAACGCTAACGGCGGCACGATAGGCGAATATACGACCAACGGTGTGACGGTCAATGCCTCGCTGGTCTCAGGGTTGAGTGGACCATTTGGCCTCGTGGTGTCTGGAGGAAATCTTTTTGTCGCGAACGCTTTCAGCGCTACGATTGGCGAATACACGACCAACGGTGTGACGGTCAACGCCTCGCTGGTCTCCGGGTTGGGTGAACCGGTTGGGATCGCAGTGTTGGGAGGAGATCTCTTTGTTTCGAGCATTGGCGGCTCGCCCGCGACCGTCAACACGATAGGCGAATACACGACCAACGGTGTGGCGGTCAACGCCTCGCTGGTTTCAGGGTTGCATCAACCATGGGGCATCGCGGTGATTCCCGAGCCGACCACGCTGGCACTGGCGGGTTTTAGCGGGTTGTCTTTGTTATTGTTCCTTCGGCGGCGGAAGTAAGCCGGGTTATTTTTCATTGCCCCGCTCCCGGTAACGGGAGGGGGTTTCTCGTTTCCCATCACACGAAACGCATCGTGGAAGTGAGGGCGGTTCGGGTCGTCACGCGGAATCTCTCGAAGGTCAGGCCGTACCCCGAGACGCTTGTACATTAGCGTGTGGCCGGAGGTGGGTCCGAGGATTGGAGATCGCTTATGATCATCCTATACTCACTATCGTGAAGGGATGCTTTTAGGAGTCGCGCCTGAGGTAGCCATTGTTTGTGCAGTGTGATTATCTCGGCCATATCTCCTTCGGGGAAACGCCACCCAAGGAGGATTTCTTTGACGAATTTAGGCTGCATTTTTGCGAAGTACTGCACTTTTCCTTCTCGCTGAATTTGCTCTAACCGATCTAGCTGTCCAAGTGCGCGCCACTCGCGTTCGTACTTCCAGTCTTCACCCTTCGCTTTCACAAGTGCCCTCAGCATATCTTGACACCGTTCATCATTCGGATTCCAAGCAAGATCAATGGCGACTCGTTGGTTACCGTATTCCACTTGATGTATTTTCCATGACGGAGGAATTTCGATTCCCAGCACTATGCCCCTATGACCGCTAGCGTAGTGTGACCACATTAGAATGCTGTCTCGCACTTCGGATAAGCAAAGTACAGCGTACATTTTTGAAAGATTTACAAGAAACTGACCCTTCAGATGATTGCCAAGTACCGGTTCAGCAAATCGAATTGCGTCTCGGAGGTGTTTCTCTCGGTTGGCCTTGAAATCTCGCCTAAATGTTTTGAAGTCTCCACTGCACAAACCCTTTGCGAGGGCCAATTCGTATACCAGTCTTATGTGACTGTTCCGATCCATCATTTTCCCCACTCGACGACGATTCATGGAGCCCTCTACGCGCATCAAAAACTCAAATGGATCGTCAAATTCAATTGGCGGGGTCAGCTTCAGCTTAAGATTCTGAAGAACAGTCAACGCATGCTCTGTCCTAATATACTTGTAGAGGATCGGAGGTGTGCTCATCGTCGATGCAGCTAGTTGGAAGGACTTGGCTAGGGGCCACCTTCAAAGTTGTTCAATCTATCTTTGTCATTTCCAGGAACGTACCCTCGTTCAGCTGATCGAAGGCTTTGCGTAGCTGTTCCTGGGTGTTCATGACTATGGGGCCGTACCAGGCGACCGGTTCTTTTAGGGGTTTGCCCGACACGAGTAGGAAGCGGATGCCTTGGTCGCCGGCTTGGACTACTACTTCGTCGCCGCTGTCGAAGAGGATCAAACTACGGTCTTCGGCTTCGGCGGGCGGGGTGGTGTCGAGCCAGTTGACGCTTTCGGTGGGGACGGCGAGGGGGCCGGAGGCGTTGCAGAATTTGCCGGAGCCGGCGAAGACGTAGGCGAAGGCGTTGCGCGAGGTGTCGACGGGCAGGCGTTTGCATTTGCCGGGCGGGACGGTGACGTCGAGGTAGATCGGGTCGGCGGCGATGCCGGTGACGGGACCTTTTTTGCCCCAGAACGTGCCGCAGATGATGCGGGCCTGGGTGCCGTCGTCTTCGGTGGCGACGGCGATTTCGGGCGCTTTGACTTCCTGGTAATGCGGGGCGGTCATCTTGAGCGAGGAGGGCAGATTCGCCCACAATTGGAAGCCGTGCATTCTGCCGGCTTTGTCGCCCTTGGGCATTTCCTGGTGGATGATGCCGCGGCCGGCGGTCATCCACTGGATGTCGCCCGCTTCGATGGAGCCGTTGTTGCCGATGCTGTCGGCGTGGTCGACGTTGCCGGCGAGGACGTAGGTGATGGTTTCGATGCCGCGATGGGGATGCCAGGGGAAGCCGGCGAGGTAATCGGCGGGGATGTCGTTGCGGAAATCGTCCAACAACAGGAAGGGGTCGAAGTCGGTGGTGTTGCCGAAGCCGAACGCGCGGCGGAGGTGGACGCCCGCGCCTTCGAGGGTGGGTTTGGATTTGATCACCTTGTGGACGGGTCGAATGGACATGTTGGCTCCTTATGTTGGCCGAGGCCAAATGTAGCAAAAGAGAGCGGAGAGCGGAAAGCGGAAAGGGCGGAGGCGGCGTAGGAGTTCACCACGAAGAGCGCGAAGAACACGAGGGGTTGACTCCTCAACCCCGAAAGGGGTTCGGGGCGGGCCGTTCAACGAGGGCGAAAAGCGGATTTATTGTGGCGAAACCCGCATGGGTGGGGCCGTCGGCAAATCATTCGTGGAAACCGGTATCGTGGAGTCAGGCAGCGATGACGTAGGCATCGTGGAGGACGGCGGGGTATTAATGGGATTCGCAGACTCAGACGACACGGGGGTCGGCGGTTCGTTGGTGACGGTCGGTGTCGAAACACCCGTGGGGGACAGTGGGTTGTTGGTGGAAGTCGCTGACGAATCCGTCGTGGGGACCGGCAGGTTGTTGGTGGATGCCGATGGCGTCATCTGTGGCGTCGATTGGGTAACTGGCTCCTGGGTCGCCTGTGGCGCGGTGGTCGTCGGCACCTGTTGGTTGCATCCGTACAGTGACAAACTCACCAGCGTACTGGCCGCAGTGATCTGGATCTTTCGTAACGATTTCATATTCGTGATTCCTTTTCTTTTAGCGGACATTTACCGATGAACCGCACCGGTGGAGCTACGGAACTTTGAGACTCAGAAGGGAAATTTGGTGCGCGACGTGAACCCCATCATCGTCGGTGTACTTTACCTGAAGTCCGTCGCCGACCATGAGATCGCTGAGCGTGCCCCGCGGTTTGCTTTTTACGATAATCTCCGCGTCAGTCGGGACCGTGAACGTCTGCTGGGCAGGTGACCCATCGACGATAATCGTCCGCGCATGCAGATCCACCGACCGGAGGATGCCGCTGTAGATGAACAGTTGCCCCGTCGGCGCGGGCGTCGGTGCGGGCGTCGGCTCGTCGGCGGTAACACGAATCGCGAGCGCGACCGCGAGGATGGCGATGGCGAGCATCGCCCACATGGTGAATACAATATTTCGCCTCACGTTCATGACGAACACTCCTTCGCAATTGTCGCGCATACGCCCTTGGCCAGCGCGGGGATCAACATGTATTTGGTTGGTTTCATCGCTGTGTTACTTTCTTGATGTAATCGAAGATAATCCGGGTAACCGTGCGGGCGGTATGGGGTGTAACCCTACCGTGCAGGATGGGGGCAAATCCGAAATCCGAATCTCGAAATTCGAAACAAAGGGGAATGAAATCCGAAGAAGAGAAGGGTGGGGGAGCGGCAGGAGTTCACCACGAAGTCACGAAGAGCACGAAGGGCCGGGGCGCGGAACCTGGTAATTCTCTCTGGACATCGTATTCCGATAGTGGTAGTATTGGGCTGTGAACTATTACGGTCAACGATTCGTAGGGTGGAAAGGCGGCGCGGTTTGGCAGGAGGAGATGGACCTAAAAAACATGTATTTCTGCGAAACGAACCCGAATTGGAAGCACCTGAATTTATGTGGAACAAGCAGAATACCAGTGAGTTAAGACGCGAGAGCGAAAAATTACATTCGGGTTCGTTTGGCATGGAATTGAGAGTTGGTGACGCGAATGACGGACAGCGTTCGGGATTGGAATTCTTGCCCAGATATGGTTTCATCGCGGTTCCCATGAAGATCAAGGGCGTTATATTTGATATGGATGGCACGATCACGGCGCCGTACTTCGACTTTACGACGATCAAGGAGGAGGCGGGGATCGGCGATGTGGATATGCTGGACTATTTGGCGACGGCGACTGGCGCGGAACACGCGCGGGTGCAGGCGGTCATGACGAAGTTCGAGGACGCGGGCGTGGCGGAAGCGAAGTTGAACCATGGGGCGCGCGAGTTGTTGGACGAGCTGGTCCGGCGCAAGATGCCGACGGCGTTGTTGACGCGGAATACGCGGCGGTCGGTGGACGGGGTTTGCCGGAAATTGAACCTGAAGTTCGCGATCACTGTCACAAGGGAGGACGGGCCGCACAAGCCCGCGCCCGAGCCGATCTGGGAGATCGCGCGGCATTGGGGCGCGGAACCGGGTGAGGTATTGATGGTCGGTGATTACAAATGGGATGTGCTCTGCGCGAAGAACGCGGGTGCGCCGAGCGCGATGCTGACGAACGGTGAGGCAATACCCGATTGGGCCAGCGACGCGACGTATATCATCACGACCTTGAGCGAAGTGATCGAGATAATCGAGGGGAAGAAACGATGACAAATGCTGTGGTGGGACTGGTGACCTGCTCGTCGCGGACAGAGGCGCGCAAGGTGGCCCGGACAATTTTGAAAAAGAAGTTGGCCGCGTGTGTGAACATCATCGGCGGCCTGGAATCGCATTACTGGTGGCGGGGCAAACTCGAAACCGCGCGCGAGTGTCTGCTGCTCATCAAGACGACGCGGGCGCGGGTCAGCAGTGTTGTGAATGCGGTCAAGGCCGCGCACAGCTATGAGGTGCCGGAAGTGATCTTTTTGCCGGTGGTTGCGGGCGAACGGAATTATTTGACCTGGTTGCGTTCATCCATTGCGAAAGTCGCTGTGACTTTGCTTGTGTTTGCGTTTGTCGGAACGGCACGCGCGGATCGCATCGATGATTTGGTGAAGCAACTGGGGAGCACGAATGACGAGGAGCGGGCGGATGCTGCGGATGCGTTGACGCACATCGGTGGGTCGCGAGTGGAGAAGCAGTTCCGTGAGATGCTGACTTCGTCGAGTCCCGAGAAACGACAGGAGGCGGTGATCGGTTTGCTGCAAGTGAGTGATGCGGCGGAAGACCTCGAAAGGGCGCACACATTGTTGAAGGACGAAAACTCTATTGTGCGATGGTCCGCGGTGACGGCGTTGCAGACCAGCGGGCGGGCCGAGGCCATTCCGTGGTTGGTGGAGGTCGAGAAATCCGACACGACGGATTCCGTCCGTGAAGCCGCGACGGAGGCGTTGGGGAAATTGCGGTCGAGCATTCACTGGCTGCGGTCGTTGCCCGACGCGGAGAAGCAGGCGCGGCAGTTGAACAAGCCGGTGCTGGCGTATTTCTTCCTACGCGACTCGGAGTTCTGCCAGAAGTTGGAGGAAGGTTTGCTGGCGGACAAGGCGGTCATCGATGTGGCCGAGGAATTTGTGTGCGTGCGGATCGATGCGACGAAGCAGGGGGACGACGCCCGCAAGCTGGACGTGCGCGGCGCGCCGACGATTTTGTTGTTGGATGGCGCGGGAAACGAAATGTCGCGCGTGGCGGGGTTGGTCGGGAAGGAGCAGTTGCTGGCCAAGCTGGATGAGGCGAAGCGCAGCAAGTTGACGTTCCGCGAGGCGCGGCGGCTGGCCATACAGAGCCCGGCAGACGTGCAGGCGAACTGGAAGGTGGCGGAGACGTATTTGGAGGAAGGGCGGGAGGATTTGGCGGAGCCGCATCTGCGCAACGTCATCGAGCACGATGAAGAGAATCAATACGGGTACACGGACAAGGCGATGTTTGCGCTGGGGTTCGCCCTCGGCAAGCGCGGCGAATACGCGCAAGCGGCGTACAGTTTCGAGAAGCTGCTGGGGCGCTGGCCGGAGTACAAGGACAAGGACAAGGCGTTGTATTGTCTCGGCCTGAGCCAGTTGGCGGTGGGGCAGAAGGAAAAGGGGCGGGCGCGGTTGGAGCAATTGCTGCAGGAGTTTCCCAATAATTCCATCGCCAAGAGCGCGCAGGCGGCCCTGGATAAGTTGAAGGCGAAGGAGGGGAACAGTGAAAAGAGCAATTGAACGATTCCTGATCGTGATTGCGCTGGCGACAGTGTTGCTGACGCCGGCGCGGGCCGCGGACGGCGGGGCGCAGGAGAATGGGGCGATTGCCGAGGCGACCAAATATTTTGAGCGAGCCAACAAATTCGTCGAGGCCGGTTCGCTGCCGCGCGCGAAGCTGGAGTACGCGAAAGCCATCAAACTCTACCCCAAATATCTCGACGCGTTTTACAATCTCGGCGTCGTCTGTGAGAAACTCGGAGAAAAGGGCGGGGCGATCGACCAGTACAAACATTATCTGGAGATCAAGCCGGATGATGCAGACGTTTGGAACCAGATGGGCGTGCTTTACGATGAGACCGGCAGCAAGAAGGAAGGGCGCAACGCGTATGAGAAAGCGCTGGCCATTAACCCGAAATACGGGCGGGCGCACCACAACCTCGGTGTGTTGTTGAAAGAGGAGGGGGACCTCAAGGGTGCCGAGCAGCAACTGGCGACATTTGTGAAGCTCGAAGACGAAGCGGGACGGCAGAACGGCGATGCCTACTACAGCCTCGGCATTCTTTATTTGCAGGAATCACGGGACAAGGAAGCCAAGCTGCTGTTGCAGAAGGCGATCGACACCGATCCGAGTATTCCGCACTACAACAACGCCATGGGTGACACCTATCTCGTGGAAAAGCGGCCGGATGAGTCGATTGTTTATTACAAGAAAGCCATCGAAAAAGATCCGAAGTACGCACTGGCCTACAGCGGACTCGGGGACGCCTACGCGCAACTCAAGGAACGCGACAAGGCGTTGACCTCGTACCGCAAAGCGCTGGAATTGCGGCCGGACTACACGCTGGTGTATTACAAGCTCGGCCTTTTCTACGAGGACAACAATCCCGCCGAGGCGATAAAAAACTTTGAAAAGTACCTGCAATCTGGTAGAACTGTCGAGTATCGTGATGAAGTCGCCGCGAAAATTGAAGCACTGAAACTGACAATCAAGCCTTAAATCAGGAAGTACACCATGTCACAACATCAAAGTCTCAAAGGGGCCAACAAGATCCAGGCGCGCCGCAACGTTCTCAAGCGCTTCGAGCGAGTTGAGGTGCTCAAGAAGCAGGGTCGGTGGAAAGACGGCGATCGCGTTTTCGGCCTGCCCAAAACCAAACCCGAGTAATCGGCCACCCCCCCGTGCTCGTCCGTCTGCAAAAGTACCTGGCGGAAGCAGGCATCGCCTCGCGGCGTCGTTGCGAGCAATTCATCGAAGACGGCCGGGTCTCGGTCAATGGCCAACCGGTCTACGTTCTCGGTACCAAGGTTGATCCTGAGCGCGATTCCGTGACCGTGGGTGGCAAGCCGGTCGCCCTCGAGCGCAAGGTTTACATTGCGCTTCACAAACCTGCCGGCTGCGTGTGCACCAATTCTGATACCCATGGCCGCAAGCGCGCGGTCGATTTGCTGCCGCGTTCGCTGCCGCGATTGTACACCGTTGGACGGCTCGACAAGGATTCCGAGGGCCTGTTGTTCCTGACCAATGACGGCACTTTTAGCTTGCGGCTCACGCACCCCCGTTACAAGATGCGGAAGACCTATTTCGTGGAGGTCGAAGGGGAACTGAAGAATACTGAGATCGCACGCCTGCTGAAGGGGGTTCGTAGTGACGGCGAGTTGTTGCGCGCCGAAAAAATCTTCCAGGTGCGCGCGCAGGTCCACGATACCGAACTGCGGCTGATTCTCAGCGAAGGAAAGAAACGACAAATTCGCAGGATGATGGCAGTAGTGGGGCACCCCGTGAAGCGCCTCGTGCGACTCGCGGTCGGGCCAATCGAATTGGGGAATCTGGCAACATCACAATGGAGGCATCTTACTCATGAGGAAGTGGACAAACTTACGCAATTTTCGTCAGCAGCTTCTCGTCCTTAGCACGCTCGCCGGCACGGCTCTCTGGATCGTGTCCGCCGTTCGCGCCGATTCCGGCGGGGCCGTCCCGCCCACTGCTGCTCCGTCAGTCCAAATGGGCCGCGGCACCGTCAAGGGCCAGCACAGCAACGTCCGCTCGCGCCCGAGCCTGAGTTCGGAGGTCGTCACCCAGCTTCACAAGGGCGAGACCGTGGACGTGCTCGAGCGCAAGACGGTGACCGAGCGGGAAAAGTCGTTGGACTGGCTGCGCATTACCCTGCCGACGACGGCGAAATGTTTCGTCAACGCCAAGCGTGTCACGGACGGTGCCGCCAATGTCGAGAACCTAAACGTACGCTGCGGTCCCGGCGCGAATTACCGCGACATTGGAAAGTTGTCGAAAGGCGCGAGGGTCGAGGTGGTGGAGAAGAAGGGTGAGTGGGTGCAAATCCGGCCGACGCCAGACTGCAGCGGTTGGATCGCGGCCGAGTTAGTGGACGTCGAAGCGGCCCCGCGCGCGCTCGCGCCATCAGCCGGTACGCCGGAGATCGTAACGCCACCCGTTGCTGTGTCACCAACGCCGGCACCGTCGGCGCCAGCCGTCAGCATCGTGAATGCCGATCCTGATATCCTGGTCACGTACGTTGTGAAGGACGGATACGTGGGTGCGGTCAATGAGCCGAATGCGCCGGCCGCTTTTGAGTTGCGGACAATGGAAGCGGACCGCCTCAGCTTTCGCATCGCGTATCTGGAAACCTCCGAGACGAACCTGAAGAGGTTCGAGGGGAAACACGTTCGCATCGTCGGCACGCAACGCTGGCGCAAGGGCGAACGCTATCCGGTGATCGCCATCGAACGCGTCGACATGGTTTGGTAATCGTCTTGCGATGCCTGGGAAACTCATCGACGGCAAGGCCATCGCCGAGCAGATCAACGCCGAGACTGTCGCTGAGATCGCGCGCCTGAAGGAGCAGCATGGCCTGACTCCGGGTCTCGCCGTTGTCCTTGTTGGCGATAATCCCGCCAGCGCCACGTACGTTTCGATGAAGGACAAGATGTGCGCGCGCCTCGGACTGCACTCCGAGCGCGTCAATCTTCCGTCATCCACGAGCGTAGGCGAATTGCTCGCCATCCTCAACGATCTGAACTTCAAGCGGGAGATCCACGGAATCCTTGTTCAATCACCCTTGCCACTGCAGATTTCGGCGGGAAACATTCTCGTTGCGATCGATCCCAGCAAGGACGTCGATGGTTTTCACCCGCTTAACGTGGGAAAAGTCGCGCTGGGTGATCCAACCGGCTTTACCCCGTGTACACCGGCCGGTGTCCATGAGCTGCTCATTCGCAGTGGAGTGGCTACGGACGGCGCGCACGTCGTGATCCTTGGCCGCAGCCTCCTTGTGGGTCGCCCATTGTCCCTGATTCTTTCGCAGAAGACCCCGAGGGCCAACGCCACGGTCACGGTGTGCCACTCGGGGAGCCGGAAGCTCGCGGAGATCTGCCGGTCGGCCGATATTTTGATCGCGGCAATCGGAGCGCCGCACTTTGTGAAGGCCGACATGGTGCGCGAGGGCGCCGTCGTCATCGACGTGGGCATCAATCGCATCGAGGACAAGGTGGTCGAAAAAGGATACCGCATTGTGGGAGACGTGGCCTTCGACGCGGTCGCGCCGAAGGCATCGCTGATCACGCCCGTGCCGGGTGGCGTTGGTCCGATGACCATTGCCATGCTCATGCACAACACGCTCCGCGCGGCCAAGATGAGGCACGGCATCGCTTGAGAAAATTCGGTGTGCTGTTGCTGGCGGTGTTTCTGCTTCTGGGTTGCAGTACGGACAAAGTGCCGCCGGCAGGACCAATGTCGTCATCGGTCAAACCCGAGGCATTCTTTCCTCCCCCAACGGAACTCCAGAGTAACCAGCTGGCGCGTCTCGATACGCTGCTGCGCGGTTCTGTCGCCAATCTTAATCTATCCTGGGTCGCGGACATGGGAATCGTGGCAATTCCAGCCTGCCTACGAAAAGCGGGCGACAACACCTTGCCCGTCGAAGCACGGGATTTGATTTTGATCGTGTTGGGGAACACTCTAAAGAAGGCCGTGTTTCGCGAGCGTCCCGGCGCAAGGAACAATCTCGTGGTTCCGGTACTGCTTCAGGCGCTGGATGACAAGGAGCCGCGCGTACAACGCTCGGCGGCTTTCGCCGCGCGATTTGTGGACGATGCGCGACTGGTGCCCCCGCTGCAGCTCTTGCTGGGCGGGCCAGATTTCGTGCAGGAACAGGCCGTGCTGGCGCTCGGGACGAGTGGAGGCGAGATGGAGGTGTTGCCGATCGCGAAGCTATTCTTTGGGACGTCGAGCGGCAAGTTCCGCTATTCATGTTTGTACTCGCTGGCGACGATATGCCTGCGGCATGACGTGGATGTGGCATCGGTGCTGCAGCAGAACAGTGGTAGTTTCGGCGAGAAGAACCTATCCAACGTGGAAAGCGTACGGGGAAGGTTTGTCGAGTTCAAAATTATCACGGCGTTGGTCAGGGAGCTATCGTCGAGCGCGGCGACCCAGCGGCGCGGAGCGGACGAAAAGTTGCGCAAACTCACCGGCAAGCAGGTGGCGTTTGATCCCGCGGGCGACGAAACGACGCGCACGCGTGGGATTGAAGAGTGGCAGAACTATTTCCTGAAAGATTACTGGCGGGTGCCATCACCTCCCAAATCTTGAGATCAAACACGGTGACGAAAGATCGAAAATGGCGTTCGTGGCTGCTGCAGACGCTCGCACTGTGTCTTGCCCTGTTTGGAGTCGTGCATATCGTTCGCGATCTGCCAGCGCGCGCGCGGGGGAACGATTTCGCGCACTACTATATCACCAGCCGTCTGCTCCTCACCGGCGGCGATCTCTATTCCACACCGTTAGAGCCGGAGTATCAGCGTTGGGGATTCCGCTACACACATGCGATCCCCACGGCTACAAATCCGCCGCTGCTTGTCGCCATCTTCGCGCCGTTTGCACTGCTTCCGCCGATCGAGGCATTTTGGGCCTGGGCAGTGTTGGAGATCTTCAGCCTGGGCTGGATCTTAATGCTTACATGGCGGCTGTCAGCCAATCGGCTTTCGCTGCCGGTACGATGGCTGGTCTGTGGGGCTGTGATCGCTTCGGCGCCGGTGTATTGGCATTTCTTCTTTTCGCAATGCCAGTTGCTAATCGCCGCGGTCATTCTCCAGGCCTACTGGTATCTGCGGAATGGCCGGCCGGTGAGCGCCTGTGTAGCCGTGACAACTACGGTGTGGCTCAAGCTCTTTCCGGCGGTGCTGGTTCCATGGTTCTTGTGGCGCTCCTCGCGTGAGTGGAACACTCGCTGGAAATGCGCGGGTGCGGTTCTGGCGTGGAGCGCGGTGCTGGTTCTGGCCAGTGGCTTGGGGAACTGGCAGCAGTTTTGGACGCATGGAATGAAGGTGGTGGACGACTGGATCACGTGGCAGCGTCACTTCAACTTTACCGTGCCAGCCTTCGTGAAGAATGCGGCGTGGTCCTTCCAGGGGTTCGATCCCCAATGGAACGAGTTACACGCATGGGCCAATGTCGGCGCCATCATCGGTCTGGCACTCATCGTCCTCGTGTACGGCATCTGCTGGAAGAACGGGCGGGGCGCGACGGGCGCGGATCTTGAGTCCGAGTTTTGTTTGATGAGCGCCGCGATGCTGGCCGGGATTTCGGAGGCGTGGGGTCACTACTTTGTGCTGCTCGTTTTTCCGGCCGCAATGGCCGTGGCGCGCGTGGGGCGAAAACCGACCCTTGGCCGGATCTTCACGCTCGGGATTGCGCTCGTGATGCTGAACTTGATGGGCGACTTCCGGAGCCCATGGTTGGAATTTGTCGTCAGCTATATTCCACTGTATGGGCTACTGTTGCTGGGCGCGTTCTTCGCCACGGAAACTCTCAATTCCCAGTCGACGGGGGTGGTCTCTACCAGATCTGTTCCGCCGTCGTCGTGACCGCTCCACCACGTTTCGCCGCCGGCAGGTAGGCCTGCTCCGTGTAGTCGCGCACCATGCGCGCGGTCGAGAACCGCGGGGTGACGGCGGCAATCGAAGCCTTCATCATCTTGATCCACTCAAGCGGCAGGTTATTGGCATCGCGCTCATAGTAGAGCGGGACAATCTGTCCTTCGAGGATATCGTAGAACGACTCACTATCCTCGTGGTCCTGTGCGTCAGGATTGCCGTTTTCCTCCGCCTTGCCGATGGTCCAACCCGCGTCCGGGTTTTGCACTTCACACCACCAGCCGTCCGCAACGGAAAAGTTGATGCCGCCATTGACGGGAGCTTTCATGCCACTGGTACCGCTCGCCTCGTGGGGACGGCGCGGGTTATTGAGCCAGACGTCGACGCCCTGTACAAGCATGCGCGCGACTCGCATGTTGTAGTTCTCGATAAAGACGATGTGGCCGTGCAAATCTGTGTTTCTCGAGATGTCGAAGATCCGGCGAATCAATTCCTGGCCCGGCTTATCTGCCGGATGCGCTTTGCCGGCAAAAATAAACTGCACCGGACGCTCGGGGTCCTTGAGGATCGCGCGCAGCCGATTAAAATCGCGGAACAGCAAATCGGCGCGTTTGTAGGTCGCAAAGCGACGGGCAAAACCAATCGTCAACGCTTGCGGATCGAGCAACTCCTCGACACTGCGCAGGTCGTCGGGTGAGGCGCCGTGCCGGGCCAGATGGGCGCGTTCGCGGCTGCGCGTGAAGCGAATCAAGCTCTCCTTTTGCAGGTTGTGGACGGCCCACACCTCCTTGTCGGGAATGTTGACGACGCCCCGCTTCCAGAAGAGTTCGTCCATGAGATTCTCGCGCCAGGCCGGGGTCAGATACTTGTCGTAAAGCTCGGCCATCTGGTAGCCCATCCACGTGAAGGTGTGAATGCCGTTCGTGATGGCCTGAATTCGATTCTCCCCCGGTTTCAGATCCTTGAAAACATGTCGCCACATGTCATTGCTGACGTGGCCGTGAAGCTGGCTGACACCATTGCAGAAAGTTGAGAGATGCAGCGCCAGCACGGTCAGGCTAAATGGCTGATTTCCCTGGCCGGGACTGGAAAGCCCGAGGTCGATGAGCTGATCCAGTTTGATGCCGATGTCTTTACAGTAGTTCTTGTAGTATTTGCGGATCAACCCGATGTCGAAGGCTTCGTTGCCGGCCGGCACTGGCGTGTGGGTCGTAAAGACGGCATTCTTGGCGACCTGCTGGCACGCATCGGCAAAGCTCGCCCCGCCTTTGACGGCATTGCGAACCCGTTCGAGTCCGAGGAACGCGCAATGGCCCTCGTTCATGTGCCAACAGGCCGGCTCGATGCCCAGCGACTGCAGCGCGCGCACACCGCCGACACCGATGACAATTTCCTGGCAGATGCGCATCTCGCGGCCACTCACATAAAGCTGGCCCGTAATCGGGCGGTCGGCGGGATTATTCTTGTTGTTATCGGTGTCCAGCAGCAGCACCGGCACGCGACCCACCTGCGCCAACCAGACGCGCGCGAACACGGCGCGGTCGGGGAAATCGACGCTAATCGTGAGGTGGCGGCCATCGTCACCCAGCAATGGCTGGATCGGCAGACGCGAAAAATCATACGCCGGATAAAAGTGTTGCTGCCGGCCGTCGGGCTCAATCTCCTGCTCGAAGTACCCATGCTTGTAGAGCGGGCCGATGCCGATGAACGGGATCCCGAGATCGCTCGCGGACTTGCAGTGATCGCCGGAGAGTACGCCGAGGCCGCCGGAATAAATGCGCAGGCATTCGTGAAAGCCGAATTCGGTCGAGAAATAAACAAACGGACCGCCCTGGTAGCCGGGATGGTTCTTGGCGAACCAGGTGTCGTTGAGCGACCTCATGTAGGTCTCGAAATCGCGCAGCACGGACTTGTACATGCTGAGGAACACCTCGTCCTCCAGCAGCGTTTCCCAGTGCGCCGGCTCGATGTTGATCAGCAACTCGACCGGGTTGCGATAAATCGCCCACAGTCCGGGCTGGATGTGCGCGAACATTCGGCGTGCATGGGGATTCCACGTCCACCACAGGTTGTACGCCAGTTCGCGCAGCCCCGAAACTTCCTTGGGCAGTTCGATGTCGGCCATCGATGTGGAACGGAATCGGAATGGGGCTTTATCCATAAAATTCAGGTTCGCTTGAGCATTCTGGATGCCATGCGGTGAAAAATCAGCGCGGGGAACATGCAGCCATCACGAATTCGCCGCAGCAGCTTCACTGGCGGCGATCATGCCATCCACGTTGACGCCACGCAGGTTGAAAAGTCGGCGGACGGTGTCATCGATCAAATTATTCGGACAGGACGCGCCCGCGGTAATGCCGACGTAGAGCTTGCCCGCCGGCAGCCAGTTCTCGGCAAGAACTTCCTCCTGTTTGTGCAGGTTGAAGTGCAAAATTGCCTTGTCCGAGAGAATCTTGCTGGCGTTGCGGATGAAGAAAGTGGGCATGCGTTCCTCGCTCATTTCGGCGAGGTGCGAGGTATTGCTGGAGTTGTATCCGCCGACGACGATCATCATGTCGAGCGGCTCCTGCAGCAGTTGGATCAACGCATCCTGCCGTTCCTGGGTGGCGCCGCAGATCGTATCGAACATCCGGTAATGGCGGTCGATCTCCGCCTCGCCATAACGGTCAACCATCGCCCGTCGCAGCCGCCGCTGGATCTCCTCGGTCTCGCTCCGCAACATCGTGGTTTGGTTGGCCACGCCGATGGAAGCCAGGTGCAGGTCGGGATCAAAATCCGGCGACATCGCGCCGGCAAATTTCGCCAGGAATTCCGCCTTGTTGCCGTTGTGGCGGATATAGTCACAAGCGTAATCGGTCTCCGCGATGTTGAGCACCACGAGATAATGGCCGGCATTATTGGACGTGGCGCGTGAACTGGTCGCCTTCGTTTCCTCGTGCTTCGATTTGCCGTGGATGATGGAGGTGAAACTTTCCTTCGCGTTTTGCGTGACGCGTTTCCAGACGCTCATCACGTCGCCGCAGGTCGTGTCCACAAGCTGGCAGCCCTTCGCCTTCAATTTCTCCATCGTCGCCACTTCTGCGCCGAACGCGGGGATGATCACCACGTCGTCTTCCTTGAGGTCGTCGATGCTCGCGCTCTTGATCGGCCCCGAGAGAAACTTGATGCTCATCGCGACAAGCTGCTCGTTGACCTCGGGATTGTGGATGATCTCGCCGAGAATGTAGATCGGTTGGTTGGGGAACACCTTCCGCGCCGCGTATGCGAGGTCGATGGCGCGTTCCACGCCGTAGCAGAACCCGAATTCCTTCGCCAATCGGACCTTCAGCCCGCCCGCCTCCAGTTCGCCGCCGCGCTGCCGCAGCTTTTCGACGATCTGGCTGCGATAATGCAGCTCCACCTCTTCGCGGACGGCCTCCATAATGTCTGGCCGACGCAGGTTAACACGCTTCGGTTTAGGCACTTCTGCGACACTTGAGATACTCATTCACTACCTTTCTACCGTATAAAGGGACATATTTCAACCAAAACCCCGGATCCATAATGTCCCGATAATTCGGAGGGCCACGTTCCATCGTGGCCGCACTGATTTGTAGGGCAACCGCTCCGGTTGCCGTCGTTCGTGTTGCGAACCCTCAATTCCATTCCAAACGAACCGGATTGGAATTTTCCGCTCTCGCTTCCTAACTCATTGACGCTTGGTTTGTTCCACATAAAAACCGTCGATTCCCAATCCGGTTCGTTTCGCAGAACTACATGTTTCGAGGGTCTCCCTGTCGCCTCGAAGCCGAGTCCGACGAGACGCGCCGAATTCGTGCCAACGGCGCAACCTTGGCGAAGACGGACTCGTCCGCCGGGCGCACCGCTCTGCTCTGCCCGATTTGTAGGGCGAGCGGCCCGCTCGCCGTTCCTCTTTCACGGGTAATAAACGTCTCCAACCGGCCCAAAACGCCTCGTCCGACCTCATTTACCTCCTCCCGGTGGGTTCGTTTTCCAAAACGAACCCACCGAAATTCTCCGCACATTTCCGTCGCAAGCCACGTGTGCAGTGGCAGTTGCACCAAAAACATCCTCGGAAAACGGTGGGTTCGTTTCGCAAAAACACATGTTTTGAGATTCCATCCTCACTCGCAATGCCGCTCGCAGTCAGCGAGTCGGCCTGCCGTAGTAGCGCGGGCAGCGTCGCCTCCGTCTTGTCCGCCGTAGCCTTGGCGAAGGAGGAAGCGTCCTCGCGAAGTAGGCTCCCGCCTGTACTTTTTCACCGTTTGACCGTGACTGCCACGCTTCAATTCATAATCCACGTCCGAACTATACCATTATCGGAATACGATGTAAAGAGATTTAATCGAGCTGTTCCGTATAGTGGGCGAGGCGTGCCTCCGGTCGTAGAAAATCAGCCCTTAGCTTCGTAATACAACGACTCGCCCGACTTGCACGGCTCGCAGTATTTGAAGAACCGTTGCTTTTCCTTACGCAACCTCAGCTTGGTCTTGCAGGTGGGACAATACTCATTGATGCGCATATTCGTCTGGCATTGGGGACACTTCCAATAATAGCCGTATTTGCCCCAGAGGATCTCGCTTTGAGCGCCACATTTCTAGCATGCACCAAGTCCAGAAGGTGGTGGGGCAATACCGATCACGTTTACGCACGAGGGATGGTAGCAAACGGGGCTGTGAAGAGGCTTAGATCCGCACTCATGATGTTCTCACACTCTTCGCGGCGGAACTAAACATTGTACAGTCCCGGCCCCATTCGCATCCGTCGCCTGTCACTGAATTGTAACGACTCCGCACTGGTTATGCCTTTCGTAACAAGCAGACTCTGCCGCAAGCGAGTTCGGTAGTTCTTTAAACAGGGAACGGTGAGTGTTGGCAAATTGGCGATCCACGCACAGGAGAACCAGTCTCCCATTCAAAGTTCCAGGAAAAAAATCAACCAGGGGAGGCAGTATGAAAGCGATACTTAATGCAGCAGTTGGTAGTATGAAGAAGCGCGTATTGGTGGCGAGTGCGATTGCAGCCGCAATGGTTTTGGTCGGCACAAGCGTTATGGCCGACAATATCGCCAGCATCGAAACTAATACTAGCGGCACTCTCGTGACGCTCGACTCGAATCCCATCATCACCGCCGTCATGTCCCATGGCGGTGGCTTTTCAGTGAATGGGCATACCTACAACAACTGGGCGATTCTAGCTCAGGATTCAGGTGGGTCGATTGACCTCTTTGGCGCGCTGCCCAGCGGTACCAGTGAGTCCAACCCGACGGTTGGCGATGCCATCGGCGCTACGGGTACCTTTTCTCCATTTAACCAGATTCCGGAGATCGGGTCGATGACCTCACTTACCAACATCTCCTCGGGCAATGCGGTACCCCCACCTCCCGTCTTTACGGTGCCGCAGCTCAACTTGACGACGCTCCCGCAGAACGTTGCGGGCCACCTCGTGGAGCTGGATAACGTCACGATCACCAACGCCAGCGCCAATGGCGGTCTCTTCCCGAATGGCAACTTCAGTTACATTCTCAAGGACGGCAGCGGCAATACCATGACGATGTTTTTCCAGGTAACGTCTTACTCCTCTGATGGGGCGATGATTGGCAACACGGTCCCGACTGGACCGGTTAACATTCTTGGACTGATGAACGTTTTCAGCGGTACCACCCCGGAGCTCATCCCGTACTCGATCACTGCGGTTCCCGAGCCATCCAGCTTCCTGTTGGTCGGCACCGGCCTGTTGGGCTTCTTCGCCCTCCGTCGTCGCCGGTCGTAACCATGGCCGTGCTGCACGCCGGAGCCAGTTTTTGGGGGGCTTTGGTGGACATTTAGACGGGCCTTGCCGCAATCCGAACCACTGCGGCAAGGTCCGGGCTCGTCAAGTTACATTGGAAAACGTCGCCGCGCTTTGAAGGCCTTCCATACCACCAGCACCGGCAGCAGCAAAAAAGCCAAACTCGCCCGGTAAATGTAGCGCATCACCGCCGGTGCATTTCGAAGGAAGGGATTGTTCTGGATGAAGGCATTAGCCGCCGCATCATTGGCGTGCTTTGCCAGCGCCAAACCACCGCGCGCAAACTCGTGAGCAAACGCCGCCCCGCCCAGCGCCGCCGTCCAGCCGACCGCGCACGCGCTGTACGCCAGCAGGCCCATCGCCAATCCCCCGCCCAGCGCCCACACGCCGAAACTGAATCCTCCGCCGAGCGACAGCAGCCCTGCGGCGAACCCACCGCCAACTGCCAACCCTCCCACGGCGAACCCGCCGCCCAAGCTGATGGGAGCAACCGCCCACATTGAGCCGAATGCGAACAGTGCGCCGTACGCGATGTCACCCACGGCGATCCATCCTCTGGCGGGGCGCATCTTGCCGTTTTGCCCACAAAACAACCGGACATGAATGAGCGGAAGTCCCAGCAGCGTCCAACGGCTACGATACTCCAGCGGGCGGTAGGACACGCCACAGGGCCAGGACATCTGCAGGCCGGGAAGCGCTGTCCCCGACGGCAGCTTCGCCGCTTCCTCCCGCCGGATGCGTTGCTGGGTGCGATTGCCCCAAAAAACGAGCACCATGAGTACGATGCAATATCCCAGTAGCGCGCCGATGAACGCGGTTGCGATCAGGACCGGATGCATCTTCCACCAAAAAAAGGCCAGCAAGACGAGTCCGAGCATGGCGAGGCAAAAAACTCCCACAAGCACCACGATTTTCCGCACCATCTGGATCATGAACTGCCGCTCGCGCGCCGATTGTGTATTCTCGATGCTCATCTTCGCGCCAAACCAACCCCCCATTATCCCGATGATCGGCCCGAAAATCGCGCCTGCGATACCGATGGACGCAGCAGCTTTCGCTACCCCTCCTGCTGCCGTGGCCCCCACGACTGCTGCCTTGGTCGAAGTCGCCATCACCGGGAGCGCCGCCAGCACGCCCAGCGTAAAGGCCCTGCCGGGAGTCGTCTGCCGCAACGCGCCTTCCACGAACGCCGTGACCTTCTCCGTCAACATCGTCCGCCCGCGTGAGAGCCGTTGCTTCACCGCGTCCTCACTCAACTCCAGCGCGTCGGCGACTTCAGCGACGGACTGCTGTTGGCGGTAGAACAACACCAGCGGTTCCCGATACGTCGGCGGTAATTCACCCAACGAACGCCACAGGATCGCTTCCTCTTCTTTGCTGATGACGTGGTCACGCGGCGTGGGTGTATCCGCAGAAACCTCCGCGCTTGAATCCAGTGCTTCGGCATTCGCCGTGGGAGTGCGGCGCTGTTGGCGGAAGGAATTGACAGTGGCGTTACGCGCGATGCTGCACAGCCATGATTTGAGCTTGGCCGGCTCGCGGAGACTGCGCAGTTGGCACCACGCGGTGATGAAGGTCACCTGTGCCAGGTCTTCACTGGCCTGGAAATTGCCGCAGGCGCTGTAGGTCAACGCGCAGATGAGCGACTGGTATCGTTCCACGATCCGCCCGAAAGCCTCGCGGTCGCCCTCGCGCGAGAGTTCGACCAGCCGCACATCATCCAGTGGTTCGGTTGCTACGATTGTTCTCATGTCACCGGATACGACGCTCAGCCTACGAAAAGGTGACAGGAAAAACGAGCCGCAACGGCGGAAATCGTGTCGGATTCCAGTTAGCAGCGGCGATATACTCAACAAAGATGGAAACCGATGACCGAAATCTGCTGCGCCAGTATGCCGAACGGCACTCGGAAGAGGCCTTTGCCACGTTGGTCCGCCGTCATGTGAATTTGGTGTATTCCGTGGCGCTGCGCCGCGTGGGCTCGTCGCATTTGGCCGAGGAAGTGTCCCAATCGGTGTTCACGGATCTAGCGCGAAATGCCGACAAGTTGAGGCCCGACACCGTTCTGGGAGCCTGGCTGCACAGCGTCGCGTACCGGACGGCGATCGATGTCGTGCGCGGCGAATCACGACGTCAGGCTCGGGAGCAGAAAGCGATGGAGATGGCTGCCATGGATTCAGTGTCTTCGGACTGGTCGCTTATTGAGGATCTACTGGACGAGGGAATGGACACGCTCGATGAGACGGACCGCAGCGTCATCGTCCTTCGCTATTTCGAAAACAAATCCCTGCGCGAAGTCGGCGCGACGCTCGGTACGTCCGATGATGCCGCGCAAAAACGCGTCAGCCGCGCCGTCGAACGCCTCCGCGAATTCTTCGCCAAACGCGGCGTCACCGTCGGCGCCAGCGGCCTCGTGGTCGTGATCTCCGCCAACGCCGTCCAAGCCGCGCCGGCCGGACTGGCCGCCGCGATTTCAACCGCCGCCGTTCTTGCCGGAACAACCGTCGCCGCCACCACAACTGCCACCATCACCAAGGCCATCGCCATGACCGCACTCCAAAAAGCCCTGATCACCGCCACCATCGTCGTCACCGCTGGCGCAGGAATCTACGAAGCCCGCCAGGCTTCAACCCTGCGCGAGCAGGCACAAACTCTCCATGAACAGATCCAAGCCTTCCAACAACAGCAGGCGCCGCTGAACGAGCAAATCCAGCAGTTGCAGCATGAGCGTGATGAAGCAAAAACCCAATTGGCCGCCGCGCAGGGGGAAAACGAACAACGGAAGGCCGATCAAAAGTTGGCGGCCCTTTCAAGTTCGCGGGGCGAAGCGGGAGGACTTCCGCAGCAATCGGTTTCGAGCGGGAGCCCGACTGGTTCGCCTTCTACTGCACTGGCCCAAATGATGAATGACCCGAAGATGAAAGAATATATCCACCAGGAGCAATTGGAAAAAATCAAGGAACGCTACGGTCCCTTGTTCCAAAAGTTGAAACTCACGCCCGAGGATACCGAGAAGTTCACCCAGTTGATCGGCGGCGAGTGGCAGAAATTTACCGACTTGGGATCATCGATGGCGGAGGGAAAAACGGATCTGGCTGCGGCACGTCAGGCCATGGCCGACGCCCCAAAGGAAATCGAAGGCGAGCTGCAATCGTTGTTGGGCCCGGCCGGCTACGCGCGCTACAATGAATTCAATCAGGAAGTCCCTGCCCAGACCACCGTCAACATGCTGAACAATCAGTTGGGTGACAACCCCCTGACCGATGATCAAAGCGCGCGCCTGTTCCAACTGGTAAAAGCTGAGCCCTATACCCTCACGCACGGCATCTCGGGTGTGTTGGACATGGCCTTCTTCGGTTCACAGGAGGAAATCGACAAATATCTGCAACAGGTGACCGAGAGCAACCAGCGCATCCTGGATCAGGCCGCCAGTTTTCTGACCCCGCCACAACTGGCGGCCCTGGCCACGTTGCAGAGCAACAGCATCACCGCGCAAAAACTCAAGGGCGCGGCATTGACTCAGAAGCATTAAACGTCAGTCCCACACAATCTCGCATGTTTGCCCAACCACGGCAAGTCGCTGATATCCAATGGTCTGTCCTTTCACGCGAGGGGTTTTCCGACGGCTGACGTAGTACCTAGTGAAGCCGCACCACCCCGTCGGCTAAACGAAAGAAGGAAGTAGTCATGAACAAAGTACTCAGCATCATCGCAGTAATCGCCCTCACCGCCATCAACGCGAATGCCGACAAGGGCGGTAACGCCCTCAGCACCAAGCCGTGGTTCAGCGCGAAGCAGGTCCCGGCCACCAACATTCAGGCGAACGTCTACCCAGCCCAGCGGATGTGCGCCGCCTGCAAGGTTCCGGTGACGATCAACGAACAAACCGCGACCAAACCGGGCCATGGCACAGTCCAAGCCACGGTCAACGTGGACCAATGCCCCGGCTGCGGTACGAAGGTGGCCACGGATTTGAAGCAGACCCACAACGTCCACACCTGCGTCAATGCTTGCTGTGGAGCCTGATCGGGAATGGACGCCTTTCAAACTGCTGGCGAGCCATCACGTGCAGCGAGATGGAAACGGGTTCACATCCCTTCTTTCTGTAAATGGCCTTCGATGTTTATCACCCTTGTGTGAGGAACTGGTCACGGAGGGACGACCACCTCAAAGTCAGAACCTTTCACCCGCCGCAGTTCCTCGTGAAGGACAGGAATGCGTTCGTCCGGGGCCACTGAAATTGCCCATTCAATACCATTGTCCGCGACGAACATGCCGTAACGCTTCAGCGCCACCAGGATCGTGCGAACTTCCGGTGAAAACCCGGAAGCATCGAAGTCCTGTCGCAGGCGCAACCGCTCGCCCATACGCGGGAGGTTTTCGTCCGTCAGCCGGCTGGCGTAGTGCGTAGCCGGGGCGATGAAGTCTTTTCGCGTCTTGCGGACCGTTACCCGCAACGCATGATTGATCTCTCCACGCTTCAGCTCATCATACCGCACGACAGCGGGGAAAATGGGCAAGCCCGCCGCGTCTGCCGAAGTCCAGCCTGTTGGTCGTAGTTTGTTTGTCCTTAGATCGAAGATGGAAGCCTGGGCTGCCTGCCAACCGCTGCTGGTCCGCCGCATCCCGTAGAATTCGTAAAGCATCCGATTGATGGGATCAACAACGATGGCGTGGCGGTCGCCGCCAAGATTGAGTTTGTCGCGCTGCACGCCTTCCAGCGTCACGTTCGGATGTCCGGAATCGCGACGGAACCACACCGGCCAGCCCTCAATCGGCAGTTGGTCGGGAACCGGATACGGCCCCTTGTCAGACTCCGCCGCGTAATCCGTGATCTTGACCTCGACCCGTTTCTGATCTGGCGGCACGAGGATGAACGCCATGTCGGCGTTGTACCGCAGCGGCTTGTCGTTCCCAATCGACGCGACGATGTTCCGTGAGTTGGGATGGACCGGCCATCCGGAAACGATTTGGTTCCACGCATTGTCCGGCGGAAAAACTTCCAGCGCTCCCAGAATCACATCCGCTTCAGGCGCATTGAACAGTGTTGGTTTGGTGATGACGGGGGCTTCCTGCCTCGCCGAGGCCCCGTTTGCCAGCAGGCAGACGACCGCGCAGAAGAGAACTGGACGGATTTGTTGCCGGGCCTTCATTGAAGAGATCGTAACGCTAAATCCAGCCTTCAAATTTGTAGGCCGCCAAAGCCGCCAACTCCCTGGAAACGCGAATTCCCCGCTCCAGGTTCGCCCACGCCCCATAGCGCAACCAGCCCCATGGGCCAATCCCCGCTTCCGCCCCGATTTCGGACGCCAGCAGGCCCTCGACCTTCGTAAATCCCAGTTTGCGGAAACATAGGACTGCCCGCCGCATGTGGTATCCCGACGTGACGATCAAGATCGGCTGTTTGAGCGCTTCGGGCCCGAGCAAGTGTTGAACGTTGACGGCCTGCTCGTGGGTGTTTAACCCATGATACTCCATTCGGATCGCCGACACGGAGACTCCCCGAAACACCAGCTCATCCCGCATTCGTCCCACACTGCTCGTTTCCGGATTACCATCAGCCGGCAGCGCGACAACAAAAATTGTGCCGGTCAGGTTCTTCCCATACTGCGCCGCATAATATGTGCGCAGCAAACTGGAACCACTCGGAATGCCGCCGCCTCCCAGAACCACAATGTTGCGCGGTGTTTCGCGCGGTGCGAGTTCGGGCATTTCCAGCCAGTCAACAATACCCTGTGGCGGCCCGGTCACCGCCAGGAGAATTTGGAGCAGGAAAACGACAATCGCGATGAAGGCTAAAATCCGGTCGGCCAAACCTGCGCACTTGTAAATCTTGTCGTTCAAGGCTTGGCACCTTGTCGTGGTGCCCCGATAACAGGTGGGGGAGGCAGGACGTAATCGCGGTACCGATTCGGGTCGCCCGTCTGACCCGCCTCAGCGGCCTTGATCAAATTGAAAACCTCCCGGGCCGTTACGTAGTGCAGCACAAAGGCCGTGCCATCATTGTACTTGTCTTGCAGATGCTGGTGCATTTCCGTGACGGATGGCCCCAGCGCCGCATTGAGATTCATTTCCTGGCAGCCGTGTGTATGAACTTTTACGAAAACCCAATCAGGTTTGTCAACGACGCTGATCCGTTGCGCCACCCAGTTGTCGATGCGGTCGGCGACGGCTGGCGCATTGTGGGCCACCTCGCCATTCTCGATGCGTGGCAGCAAGCCGAATTTACGGCTGCTCCAGTTCAACGCCAGCGGGCCTTGCACGATCATCAGATCGCCGCTGGCTTCGCCTCCGACGCAGACATCCACGCCGGTGTCATGTGATTTCGGAAGCTGCGGATCGTCGGTCGCGTAGTAAATCGAATTGATCTTGCGCGTCTGGCACTCGCTCGGTGCGCTCGGCAGCGTGAAGTCGGCGTAGCAACCAGTATCGCGCAAAACCTGCAGTTCGTTGTTTACCCCGCACCACCGTCCATCGGCGCGCGAATTGTCCAGCGACCAATTGCCGTGGATGAACCCATAGCGACCGTTGGAAAGAAAACCGTGATGTTCCAGTTTCGCTTTGAAATCGTTGAGCGTGGCTTTGAGGTTTTCCGCAGTATCGTTGTCGTGGTGCAGGTGGATTTCAGTTTCGCCGTAACCCTGACCACAAAGCCGCGCCAGCAACTCCAGGTACTCGGGCACATATTCCTCGGTGGGATAAAAGAACGTATGCTGCGGCGGACGACCATCCGCATCGCGAAAATTGTCCGCCATCCGCGGGTAATTCTCGAACCAATGCTCCACTCGCTCCAATCCCTGATGGCGCGACGCCTTGTTCCACAAGGGTTCGTAGTGGTCCACAAAGCAAAAGAAAACGTGCGTCGACGTGACCGCTTGCGGCGGTCGCCGCGAGAGATAGCTCGGCAGCCAGAGCTGGATGTTCTTCGACATCAATATGATGGCCCAACGGATCCTACCGCGCAGTACGTTTCCACGCAGCTTGTTGCGTGCCCGTTATGAAACGGAAGAACCCGAGCAACAGGGCCAGGTTGATCGTCACAAAATAGTGCGGTGCGCTGAACAAAATGCTCTTCCGCCCCTTCCGTAACGCGCCGACGATCGCCAACGCGTAAAAGGCCAGTTGCAGCGCCAGCAGTACCATGAAAAGCGGGCGGGGAAGCAGCGCGATGTTTGAGATCAAGGTCGCCACCATGAAAAAGGGCGCCAGCCAGCGCAGGACTTTATGGGACCAGAACGCCAGCGAATGAAACCCGCGCCACGGGAGCAGTGAGCGCCAGCAAAGAAACAAGGCCTGAAAATCACCCGCGCCAATACGGATGCGCCGCGTCATTTCGTGGCTGACGGATTGGGGCAATTCTTCCGTGGCCATGGCGTCGCGGTCATACACGACTCGCAGGCCCTGTTCACGAACCCGCATGCCAATGACGAAGTCGTCCACGAACGTATTGTCGGGAATACCGGGCCAACACGACTTGCGGATCGCGTAGATGGCCCCATTCGCGCCGAGACACGAGTCCAGCGCGCTCTCACGCGTCTTGAGATACGTTTCCAACTCCCAGTAGCGCTCTTCATCGGTTTCACTCTTGTCCCCGTGGAACACCAACCGCCCGCAGACGCCGCCGATGCGCGGATCGCGGAAATGTCGCGCGAGTTTGCGCAGGGCATCAGGCGCAAACAGCGCATTCGCGTCGCTGAAGGCAAGTAGCTCACCGCGTGTTTGCGGGATGAGCCGATTCAGCATGCTGGGCTTTCCGCTACGCTGATCGAATTCGTGCAGTCGCACGCGCGGATCGCTGAATCGGCGCACCAATTCATCCGTGCGGTCGGTCGAGCCGTCCGAACCAATCAGAATCTCGAGTTTTTCAGGCGGATAATCGAGTGCCAGCAAATTCCCGATGCGCTGGGTGATATGCTTTTCCTCGTTGTACACGCTGATCAACACGGAAACGAACGGCCACTCGGCAGGTTCGGGAAGCTGTCCGCGCCGACGCACCGGCACCAGCGCCAGCAGCAGCGGATAGATCGCATAGGAATAAACGATCACGCCGGCAGATACAAAAAAGACTGTGACCCAGAGAGTCGTCATTCTGAGCAAAGCGAAGGGTGACTGCCTATGTCAGCAGCTTCCGCAGCGTTTCGCGGGTGTGGACGCGTGGTTGCCAGCCCAGTCGCTCCCGCGCTTTGGTGCAATCGAACACGAGCGGCGCGACGGCGGAGCGCAGGCGATAGGGCGAGATTGGCGCGGGAAGTTTCAGCAGGTTGGCAAGCCCCTCGACACCGCTCGCAAGGAAGCAGGCCAGCTTCAGCGAAACTCGCGACACTCGCAATCGTGGCTCACGTTTGAGGGTGTACAAGCGCACGAGTTCTTCGCGGCTCATCAGTTCGTTGTCCACAAATTGAAAAACCTCACCGCCGTGAAAGGTGCTTTGCGTCGCCAGCACGATGGCCTCCACGACGTCATCCACGTGCACCAGTGGCAACAGATTCGAACCGTCGCCGATTACCACGAGCCGATTACCAACGCGAATGCCAACGGCGGGGGAAATCAGCGGACTCTTCTCGCTCCAAATCTGGCCGGGACGCAGAATGACCGCCGCCAAGCCGCGCTCCTGCACGGCGGCGCGCACGATACGTTCTGCTTCGAGCTTGGCTTGCGTATAGTAGCCGCGTTGTTGCGGGGCGGGCTCGAGTGTCGCGGACTCGGTGACGGGTTGGTTGGCTGGATGTCCCGCCCAATCGATCACCGAGAGGGAGCTAAGATAAACCATCTTCGGCATCTGATGCTTGAGGCATGCATCGACGACGTTTTGCGTACCGGTGATCGTCGCGGCCTCATGCGCCGCCCAACCGCCGCCCATCGCCGCGCCGATGTGAAACACCGCCGTGGCGTCCTCCAGGGCGCGATCAACGGCCGCCGGATCGCCCAGGTCGCCGAGGACCACCTCGACTTGCGGGTGATGCAGGATTTCAGGCGGAGGCAGTCGGCGCACGAACAGGCGGACGAACTCGTCCTCCTTGATGAGACGATTGACGAACGCGCGACCGAGCAGGCCATTCGCGCCCGTAACAACAACGGCCGGACGTCCGCTCGGTTGATATTGGCTGTAGAGCTTCGCCTTGGCGTGATCGGCATCGCGCGCGACCCGCTCCGTCCAGCGGACAACCTCGCGGCCCTGCTCCAGGCTCGCGGGCATCAACGCGCTGGTGGAAAGCGATTCGTAAAACGCCTGCACGAAATTGTGAAGTCCCTGGTAGGGCTGGACCTGGCCAGCGATGAAGAGCGCGGCGTTCCAAATCAATTGGGCTGCCGACGAAATCGATTCGGTCAACGCATTGACGACGCGCTCGATGGCTTTTGGCAACGGCGTATGGCGGCGGCGCGTTAGGTACATCGCGAAGAGGTCGGCGCGGAGCGAACCGCGAGTACCTTGGATGATGAGCTGGTGCTGCAACGGCTTGACGTTCCAGGAAAGCTGGATATTGGCGGTGCCCTTGGCGCAGCGCGCCAGCGCGCGCCACTCATCGAAGTGGAGATCGGGATCGCTATCGTTCACGCCCGAAGTGCGAAATTCAGCGTGGACATCTTCGACGTTCCCGAGAAACTCTTGCAGCAGATACAACGCGTGCACGCCGAGATCGCGAAACGGATAGCCGCCCTCGCGGTAATGCAGCGGCAGCGGACCGCCGCGATAGGGCGGGTAATTCGAACTGCGCAGATAGTCGACGGTCAACACATCACCAATCGCCCCGGCCCTTACCAATGCCAGCGCGCGTTTCACAAACGGATCACCGAGCAACGAGTGATTCACGCAGACCCGCAGGCCGCGCGCCTGGCTTTCCGCAATAAGCCGATCGCAATCCTCGACACTCGTGGCGAGTGGCTTTTCCACGAGCACATGACAGCCCAGCGACAGCGCTTCGAGGGCGACGGTGACGTGGATGCTTGGCGGCGTGAGCACGTGGACAACGTCAAGACCTTCGGCGGCCATCACCTTGAGCGATGGAAAGGCGGCGATGCCGAAACTCTGGGCCGTGGCCTTGGCGCGCGCGGCATCGAGGTCGGTAATGCCAACCAGGCGCACATTAGGCAAGCGCTTCAGCGCCTTGATGTGAAACTCGCTGACGTAACCTGCGCCGACGAGACCGACACGATAGTTCTTGCCGTTGGTCATTTTCGTTTGCGGACCGCCTCCTGAAAAGCCTCCTCCAGACGTTCGTAGATCGCGCGCCAGTCATAGCGATCGAGGACAAGCTGACGGCCTCGTTCGCCGAGCCGCTGACGCAACGCTTCATCTTGTAGCAGGGAAACGGTCGCGCTGGCAAATCTTTCAGGATCATCCGCCAGCAGCGCCGTTTCGCCGTGCGTCAGCGCAATCCCTTCGGCGGCCACGGCCGTGCAGACCACCGGCTTCTTCATGCACAACGCCTGAAACACCCGATGCTTCGTGCCCGCGCCCGCGCGCAACGGCATGACGACGACGGTGGCCCGGGCGACGTACTCGCGCATGTCCGGCACAAACCCAGTGACAATGACGTGGTCGCTCGCGAGCGCTTTCACGCTCTCGGGCGGGTTTTGCCCCACAATGTAGAACTTCGCGTCGGGCACCTGCCGGCGAATGAGGGGAAGGATTTTGTCGTGAAAGTAGATGGCGGCGTCGGCCTGCGGTGGCCAACTGAGGTTGCCGAAGTAAAGGATCGACGCTGGCTCGGAGACGCCGTCGCGTGGCGTCCAGTATTCCACGTCCGCGCCGTTGGGAACCGTCGTCACATCGGCCTCGGGGCAGATGCGTCGATATTCCGCGCGATCTTCGTCCGAAAGCACGACGCATTTCTCGCTGGCACGAGCCACGTCCTGCTGCCGTCGCACCAGCTTGCCGTACTGCGTCTGAATGAACGCTTTCTTGAGGGGATTGCTGGTGGTGCGTCCCATCCGCTGCCAGAGAATGTGTTCGAGATTATGCGCGTCGTGCACGAAGGCGGCACCGCGTTTGTGGCCGACATACTGGCTCATGTGCAGGAAATGCGAGTGGATCACGTCGATGCGCTCTTCATCCACGAACTTTTCCAGCGCGCGCGCCATCTCCGGCCGCCAGTATTCGCGGAGGATGAAAGGGTCAGGGGTGACGAGGCTTTGGGCGGCGTTGATAAGGGCGCGTCCTTTCGTTCGCACGAGGTCGAGTCCGACAATTTTCTTGCAGAATGGCCGCAGCGCATCGAACTGCTCACGGTCGCTGGGTTTGAACAGGAAGCAAAGCAGGGAGACCTCATGGCGCTTCGCCGCTTCGCGCAGGAGGTTGAAATCGCGAATGACCGCGCCATCCGTGAGCGGCCACGGGAATTTCGAGATCAGTGTAAGAATTCTCACCAGTACAAACCGTGATATTGCGCGGTGGGGATTTTGGCGCTCTTCAGCGCAGCAACCAGATCGACGATATGATGATGCGGAGAAATTAATCGCGGCAACTCGCGGTACTCGGGAGCATTCTTGCAGACGACGAGCACCTTGCTCCGCACAACAACTTCCTCCAACGAGGCCGACAAAAGCGAATTAATGTGCGGCAGTTTTTCCTCAAGGAAGCGCTTGTTGGCGCCGGTCAAACGGGTCAGTTCAACATCGGAATCGCGTATCGCCAATTTGAAGCCTTTACCCAGAAGCGTCTCGGCCATGATGACGAGGGGACTCTCCCGCAAATCGTCGGTGCCGACTTTGAAACTCAATCCCAGGATGCCAACCTCACGGTGGCCGACCTCGGTAATGAAATCGATCGTCCGCTGAATCTGGTTGAGGTTGCTCTTGGCGATGGCCTCCAGCATGGGCAGTTCGACATCGTTTTCGCGAGCCCGCCCGACAAGAGCGCGCAAATCCTTCGGCAGGCAGGAACCGCCGTACGCCAGACCCGGCTGGAGATAGGTTTTGGAAATGTTGAGCTTCGTATCGCGGCAAACAATGTCCATCACTTCATGGCTATCGATGCCGTGGGCTTTGCAGAATTGCCCGATCTCGTTGGCGAAGGTGATTTTCAGCGCGTGAAATGCGTTGCACGCAAACTTGATGGCCTCCGCCGCGCGAATGGTTATGCGCACCTGTGGCGCATCGACGCAGTGGTACAACTCGGCAAGCGCCTCGCCAACCCCGGCCCGGCGCTCACCGATCACAACGAATGGCGGTTCGTAAAAATCGCGAATCGCCGAGCCTTCGCGCATGAATTCCGGGTTGGCAACGACATGGAAGTCCTGGCCCTCGCGTTTACCGGACGCCGACTCGATTTGCGGGATGACAACGCCCTCGATGCTGCCCGGCAGCATCGTGCTGCGGACAACCACCGTGTGCGTTCCTTGTTTACCGCGCAAGGCTTCGCCAATTTCCTGCGAGACATGCTCAACGTGCGACAGGTCCGCGTGTCCGCCTTTCTTGCTGGGTGTGCCCACGCAAATGAACGAGATGCTGGAGCCGCGAATCGCTTCGGCGGCGTCCGCGGTCGCATCGAAGCGGCCGGCACCGTGGACTTTCGCCAAAAGTTCGGCCAAACCCGGCTCGAACAGCGGCGTCTGGCCCGCGCGGAACAACGCCAATTTATCAGGATTTACCTCGACGCCGATGACGTCGTGGCCCTTGTCCGCGAAACAGGCCGCCGTGACGGAACCAACATAACCAAGGCCAAAGATGCTAATTTTCATGAGGCGATTCTCTCAGTTGATCGATGCCGGTTCGTCGTGAAAGTCACAGGGTCCTGGCGGCATAGGTGGTCGTGTGCGCGGGGTACTCCGTGACGACCTTATATCCGCTGCCCTGGAAGAACTTTTCCAGTGTTACCGAGGTTTGCACACCATGGACGATGTGGTACGACGCGATGGCGAAGTGACAATTCTGATGCTGCATGAGGCGGCGCGCCCCCTGGACGGCTTCGAGTTCCGCGCCTTCAATATCCATTTTTACAAGGTCGACCTTGGGCAGGCCAAGGCGCTGCATTTCGGAATCCAACCCGATGACGAGAATCTTTTTCACGAGTGTTTTCACCTGGGTACCTTCGGTGACGATCTGCGAGGCGTTGCCACGACTGTCGAAAGTCAATTCGGTATCATGGCTCCAGACGCCTTTGTTGATGGCCAGGACATTGGTCAGATGGTTGAGTTCAATGTTGCGAAGCAGCAGCCGATAGATGTACGGGTCGGCCTCGAAAGCCACCACCTTGCCGGTCCTTCCCACCTTCATGGCGGCATACACGGTAAAGTGGCCAAGGTACGCACCCGCATCGATGACGACATCGCCCTCCCGGATGGAATAATGCTTCTCGTAACCGATGAGTTCGCAGGTGTACTCGCCATTCGGCAGAAATACAAGTTTGTGGAATTTACCCCGCAGACCGTCCTTCAGGGGATGCTCGGCTGTGCCACGCGTCACCTTGTAGAGGATGTTCCCGAAACAGAAATCGCGAACACGGGTTTTAAGTTTCGAGTCCGGCAACAGCTTGGATAGGGCTCCGTAGATCCACATGGAATGATCTCTCCGAAAGAACACCGTACCGGTTATATCAAGCCGAGCCCTTCTTCAGAAGGTCGGGTCCGAAAACCTCGGGGAAACGCGCGGACAAATCCTCGTAGACGGGCCGCATTTCCTCGCAATCGTTCGAGCTTAGGAATTTCGGATACGGTCGCCAGTAGGGAGTTTTCAAGTCCGTTGTCCATGGCACGTTGCGCTGTTTCGCGTGGGAACGCAACAAGGCGTTCACTTTGGCAATCGATTCATGACACGAAATATTCTTCGTCGCCCAGGCACGTGCGCGGAAGCCCTCGGCGTTCTCAAGAAATTCCTGCAGCTGTAAATCCATTCGAGCCGGGGTCAGCAACATGCCGGTCTGATCGTTAATATACGCCTTGGGGCCGACGTGCGCGTCACGCATCATGCCCAGCGGGGAGTCGGCAAACAAGGACTCGACCGCCGCCACACAACAGCCTTCGCGACGCGACAGGATGAGCGAGACCTTGCTGTCGCATTGATGGCGGGTGACGTCTTCAATGGCGATGTTCTCCACAAAGTCGATGTCCTGTTTGACGCCGAACCGGACAGCTTGATCCCGAACCATCGCTAACGTATGAGGCCCTTCTGCCTGTCCGATCATCGTAATCCGCAGGTGACGAGGCATTCGGCGCAAAGCGTCAAAAAATTGCCAATGCCGCTTGAACGGCGCCCAGTTGGCAACCATCAGGATGTCGGTTTGTCGCTGCGCACAGGGTTTTGGCTGATAGCAGTCCGGGTTGATCCAATCACAAGCGATACAGGGCAGGCACTTCAACCGGGGACTAAACCCTTCAATCCAGGGAATCTCGATGTGGTTACAGGCTTGCACAAAGATCGTGCCGCGCAGAGATTGCAGCGCCAGCGCGAGCAACGCATAGTCCGTTGGCGACCAGCTTGTGGAAAGGATGATGTCGAACTTTTCGGCGAGGTAGCCCAAGTCCTTCACATTTGCGAGCAGCCGCAGCCAGTTGTACTCGAACATGACGAGCATGACGCCCTTTTCACCATTTGGCCGCGGCGCCTTCAAGATGATCGTGCGGTTGATGAGCGAACTTTCCCTGACACGCGGATACCGGTCCCAGCCGATGTGCTTTTCGCGCCAAACCATGCCGTTCGAGCCATTCAAGTAGGGCTCCGCCTGGGCGCGCAATGCCTCCCGAGTTGGCTGCGCTTCCGCAAGCCGATAGGCGCGCATGAGCAGGTTCGCGCGCCGTGCTTCATTGCGGGTGAAACCGAGTCGAGCTTTGGTGCTTGCCAACCGCAGGTCCGTTGTCCGCGGCGAATACTTCACGGCATCCATCCAACGAATGGTGGCGCGACGCAGGGGATTGAGGAGTGATCCACTCATGCGACAACCCCTTTGTCCAAGGCGTCCAACACGGCGCGAGCATTCACGTCCCAGTCGAATTGTGAGACGGAAGCGCGGATCGCTTCGCGATCCCATTTCGTGGCGAGCGCGCGTCGTAGCGCTTCGACCAGCGCATTTGGATCGGAAGGCGGCACGAGAAAACCGTTCACACCCTCTCGCACAATTTCAGGCACGCCGCCGACGCGCGACGCGACGACGGGCAACCCACAGGCCATGGCTTCGAGCGCGACGTTGGGGAGGCCTTCATTCAAACTTGGCAGGCAGAGCACGTCAGAGGCATTCATCCACGACGGGATTTCCTCGTGTGGCCGCGCGCCGACGCATCGGCCCGCAGTAATTGTTTCCGGGCCGCTGCCAACAAAGATTATGTCGACGTCCTGCAATTGCTCAGCAGCGCGTGCCAGCACGGTTGGGCCCTTCACTGGCAAGAGATTGCCGACGTAGAGAACTCGGCGACGTTTTGGATCGAGCCCCAACTGGCGACAGGCGTCGCCGCGGTCGCGCGGCCGGAACTTCTCGCGGTCAATGCCATTGTAGTCGATTACCGATTCGATCCCTTCTGAAGTCAGACGCGATTGGAGGGCCTTGCTTTTGGCAAAGACCACGCGGCTGGCCCGCAACGCGCGCAGGATCTGTTGTTTGCGCGTCGGGTTGTCGAAGAAAGCGTTCACATCGCTTCCGAGCACGGCGGTGGCAAATGGAAACTTCACCTTCTCGGCCACGAGCATCACGCCGTACGCATCGGGGTAAGCCCAACTGGCCAGCACCATGTCAAATCGTTCGCGGTGGATTACCGGTTCGACTGCCCTGGCGAATAGCCAGCCGTTAAATGAACGCGATAAGACAGGCACATGAAAACAACGTGGGTGAATTACCCTCACGCCCGCGAGGTTTTCGTCGGGCATGGTTTGGCTGGTCGGCGCAATCACCGTCACTTCGCACAGCTTCGACAACGCCGCGATCTGCTGGGCATTGAAGATGCCGCGCACCGGTTCCGCGGCATTGGGAAACAGGTTGGATACGAACAACAGTCTCATGCTGCCAGCCGTCGCCACAGTTCTTCGTAGCGTTGGGTCATCACCGCGACACTGTAGCGTTGGCGGGCGACCTCGCGCGCTGCCGCGCCGAGGCGGTTGGCCAGCCCGCGATCATCTAAGAGCCGTTCGATCGCTGCGCGCAATGCCGCCGCGTCATCGGGTGGAACAACGAGTCCCGTGACCTCATGTTGGATCAATTCCGTGTTGCCGCCGACCGCCGTGACGACGGTCGGGCAAGCGGCGGCCATGGCTTCCAACAGGGCGATGCTCATGCCTTCCGTGCTCGACGAGAGCGCAAAGACATCAAATCCAGCCAACAACTCTGCGATATCAGCCCGTTGACCAAGGAATTGGACCTGCGGACCCGCTTCGCCTTCCAATTCTCCGCGCAGCGGGCCATCGCCGACGAAAACGAGTTCCGTGTTGGGGATCGCGGTGACGGCGCGCAGCAACAACGGGTAGTTTTTTTCGCGTACAAGGCGACCGACCGTGCCGATGCGTCGGTTGGGCGCGTGGCGTGGCAAGTCGAAGCGCTCGACACAGATGCCGTTGGCGATAATCGCGAGACGGTCAGACGGAACGCCTTCAAAGTCGCGCGCCTCCCGGCCAATTTTCTCCGAAACGGCAACAGTGAGGTCGGTGAAACGTCCGGCCCGGCGATTCAGACGGAACGAGCGGGCTTCTTCACCAAGGTTCTTGCCGTGTTCCGTGTGCAGAACCTTGATACCGGCGAGTTTGCCGCCGATTGCCCCGTAAATATGGGCGGCGGAATTATGCGTGTGGATCACATCGACTTTTTCGGTGCGCGCGAGGCGCGCAACCTTCCAGAAGAGCCGCCAATCCACGCCGGGTCTCTTGTTGAGCGCGACAACACGCGGCGCTTCGCCAGCCCACGCCCCCGACTCCTCCAAACAACAAACGATGAGGCGGAATTCCTCGGAGGCGTTCCGGACCAGGTCCAGGACAACGCGTTCCAGTCCGCCCACGCGCAGACTGAGTACGACTTGCATGACGGTTTTGGGCGGCTGCACGAAGGGCACACGTTATTCGACAAATTTCATTTTGCGCATGGCAAACACAGACATGCGCAGCAGGAGCCAGCCGTGTTTGAAACGACTGATGTTTGTGGCGCCATAGGTTCGAGCGAAATAATGGATGGGAACTTCGATGATCTTCAGATTCAGTTTCGCCGCCCCGAAGATCAAATCGAAATCACCGAACGGATCGAAATCACCGAAGTAAGTACGGTTGGCGGCGATTTGATTGTAGTCCGCACGATAGAGGACTTTGGTGCCGCAGAGCGTGTCTTTAAACCGCTGGTCGAGCAGGTAGGTGAACGCGAGGCTGAAAAACTTGTTGCCAAGGATGTTGAGAAAGCGCATCGCCTGGTCCTGCATCGGGTAGACGAGCCGAGAACCGTGGATGAAATCCCCCTGGCCGGAAATCAAGGCGTCGTAGAACTTGGGCAGTTCTTCCGGCGGTACAGTGAGGTCGGCATCGAGGACCATCAACACGTCGCCGGTCGCGGCGGTGAAGCCTTTGCGCACAGCATCGCCTTTACCGCGTCCGCTGCCCTGCGAGATGAACTTAATGTCACCTTCGGGATGGGCGGCAATTACGCGCCGGATTTCCTCCGCAGTCCCATCGTTGGAATTGCCTTCCACAAAGATGATCTCCGTGTGACGACCGAGTTGCGGGATGCGGCGAACGGCTTCCTCGACATTCCCGCGCTCGTTGCGGGCGGGAATGACCACGGAGCAACTCGGTTGGTCTTGACGCGACATGGGCTTCGGGCGCGCGACGATCACAAACGTTAGGGCCAAGTGACGGAACACCGGCAGGTTTACCAGAAAGCGGTTGCAGAGCAGGGACAATAACGGCACGCGTTTGGGCAAGAGCAGGCGGGACGCTTCGCGGATGACTTCAAAGCCGGCTAGGTCGAGGAGATTGGCCACGTCGGCGGTGCCCAACCAGTTTTGGGTGGGCTGACGGGCCTTTATCCCAAGGCGCTCCCCAGCGTTGAGGACGGGTTCCCAGAGGAAATTGTAGTACGAGATCACGACGCGGGTGCGCGGCGAGCAGACGCGGCGCAGATTTTCCAGGCTGCGCTGGACATCGTAGAGGAAGCCGAGCACGTCGGAAACCACAACATAGTCGAATTTCTCGTCGAGTTGGAGTGCCTCGAGATCGTCCACGCGGAACTCGAGGTGTGGATAGCGTTCACGAGCGACCTGAACCATGTTCGGGCTGAGGTCGATCCCCACGCCGCGCGCCGGTTTCAGCGAGGCCAGCAACTGGCCGGCGCCGCAGCCGATCTCCAGCACGGAACGGTTGGGTGGGATGAAAAAGGAAAACGTCCTCCCCAATTGTTGGTGGTAGTAGCGGTTCTTCTCCACCCAGCGCACGCGCGTGGGCGCGAGGGCGTCGAAGTATTTGACGAGGGAACTGCGATCGGGCATGGAAGCAGCGGCGTTCACGCGGATTTCTCCAACACGGCAATCACTCGCAAAGATAATGTCCGATTCTGGAACAGGCGCGCTTGTTCGAGGCGATGGAGTGCCAGTAGCACGGGGCCGGGTAACAAAGAGCGGTACGAGAATCCGCCCGAGAGCGGGTAGGCGAGAAACTCGCAATAGTTGATGCGCCGGATCCGCAGGTCGTGGATCTCCTGTTCGACGCGGGCCAGGGTGAGACGCGGAATGGCGGCATTGCCGTCCCAGGCCTCCTTCGAGGCGGTGGATTCCCCAAAATCGAAATCCACACGCTCGTGGTGCAAGTAGCGGTACACGAACCGACCCCAGACCGAGACGTACGGCTCGATCAGCAAGATACGTCCGCGCGGGCGCAACACTTCGGCGGCATGTTTCAGGAACGCCAGCGGACGGGCGAAGTGGTGCAGTGCATCCACCATCACGATGTTATCCACGCTTCCTGCCGCCAGGGGCATTTGCAATGCGTCAGCCTGCACGTCCACATATTTGCCTGGCAGAATGTCCAGTGTCCAGCACGCGCGTCCACGCGCCTTAAGCCAACGTTTGAGGTTACCCGTGCCGGCGCCGACCTCGATGATCGAGCCCGGTTGCAGTTCAGTGGCGATTCTTTCGTACCAGGTCTCGTACAGTTGACGGATGATTGTCTTGCGGCTCCAAACGCGCTCATACGCCGCCAGCAATTGCGCTTCATCGCCGTTACCCCAGAGCGGGCGCACCTCGGGATTGAGCAGGGCATGTTTTAGTGGGCTCAAGGTTGCGCCAGGAGTTTGGTTTTTTCGATTGCGCACATTGTGGACAACAGCGCGACCAGGCCGACGGCCGCCGCGGCCAGCAGTAAGGGGATAGCCGGCGCAAAGTACCGGACCATCGGCATTCCCGCGGTGACTATGCCGTAATAGTAGCCGATGTAGAGCACCAACAGCCACGCCAGCACCCTGGTTTCTGCCCGCTTCCACAATCGAACCATCCCATAGGTGGCCAGAAGAATCGTGGGAATTTGCAGTAGAATTAGTGGCAGGTGTGCGGACGGACGGTCTTCGGTGGCATACAGAGTTCGCGTGGCCTTGAGAAACAGGACCTTGGCAAGGAAGCCGGGTTGATGCAACAGCTCTTTGTACTGCTGGATGGCCATACGCAAACGCCAGTGCTCCCGATCGAAGACATTGTTCTCTGCCGGAGGTTGAATCCCCTTGGCAACCATCTCAAGTTCGATTTCATTCGCAGCAACGCGCTGGGCTTTGCCGTACGTGGCGAAGATGCGGGGATTGGAACCCCACCACAAGTTCGTGCCAATGCCGCGGGTGCTGAACGAGAAATGGCCAAAGACGAGGTAGTTACGGTACGCCCATGGCAACAGCACGATGATGGAGGCGAGCAAGTACGCGAGCCAGTGAGTCACACGGTTGGCTTTCATCCTTCTAATGACAAGGAATATCACGCCCGTAACGACAAAGGGCAGAAAAATCGGGGTGCTCTTGGTGAAGATCGCGAGTCCCAAGAGGAGCCCCGCGAGTGCGAAACGCCACGCGACGGGACGGTCGATGGCCTGGTGCAAGGCGACGAAGCTGGTGACGACGAAGAAGATGAGAAGGGGTTCATCGTTCACGTTATTGCCCAGATGGATGAACAAGGGATGCAGCGCGAAGGCGGTCGCAAAAAAAAGCGCCGTGAGTGCCGAGCTGGTTCTCAGGAGCAGCCAGCTCAAGACCACAGCCGTTGTGATATCAAGAAGGATGTGGGCAATTTTCACCGCCAGCAGCAAATCACCCGATAGCAATCGACAGCCTGCCAGGAGACAGGGATACCCGGGATTGAAATAGCTGTCGGGATTGCCTTCTTCATCGAGATAACCGCGGCCTTCGGCCATGTTCTTCGCAAGTGCCAACAAGCCCGGGGCATTTCCGTAAGCATTGCGGTTCGGCGCGATCGCGACAAACGCCAGACGCGGGATGGCGACCGCCAACGCCACCCACAAATAGAGGTGCGGCTTCAGTCGTTCGGCGAATTGTTCAAGTGCTGGCAGCATGCACACCCCGCAGTTTGTCCCACAACCAAAGCGCGCTGACACAGGCCAGAATGATGCACAGTCCTTCGATGGGATACCGGTATCGACTAAGAGCATAGAAGACGATCGAGTTGATGATGTAATGAGCAATGGCGAGGTGAATGAGCCAGCCAGGGTGACCTCGTTGCAGAAAATCAAGGAGCGTTGGGAAAAAGGCCAGTCCAGCCAATACAAGAATTGGACCCCATGTTACGAAATAAATCAACCGCCTTGATTTAGAAGGTTGCTGGAGGAACGGAGTTAGCGAGCGCCGAAACTTTGCCTGCACCAGAAAAAACCATTTGTCACGATGTGACTTTAGCCAAACGATCGCCAACCGCCTCGCGATGCGGTCGCGCTCATACTCGTCATTGGGAGCCTTGAGCTGGCGAGTGACCTCGTCGTTGATTTTCGTGTCCCAGATTGAGAAGCCGTAGTAGGCGGGGTTTGTTGCCACAATATCGTTGTTGCCCTGCAATAGCGCGGATCCTGCCGTTGTCGAAAGCGGGATAAGCTTGCCAAAGATGTGGTAGTTGCGTGCCGTCCACGGCGCAAGACAGAGAAGCGAAACCGCAAGGATTGTTAATCCCCACGCCAGTGCCCGCGGTTGGCGACGGAATTGCCACATCACCCACGGCAACACAAGCGGCAGCATCACAACGTAGTTCGACCGAGCCATCAGGGCTATGCCGAGAAGAATCCCACTCGTTAGGGCGCGCAGTCCCGTTGGGTGTTGAGCAAACCAAAGACATGCCAGCAGAAAAAACAGATAGACGAATGTCGCGATCAGTTCAGAGAGCAATTCACACGAATACAACAATCCGAGAGGCCACACTGCCCAGATTGCGGCGCTGATCAGGCCAATTCGTTCGTTAAAACAGCGCCGGCCAATTGCAAAAATGATTACGGCAGAGATTCCGTCCAGAACGCAGTGAAACACGCGCACGAGATCGTAGCGGTGGCCAAAAATATAATACAATCCAGCCCACGTGACGGACGTGACCGGCGGACGATACGCGGTGAGATGGTCGTGGTCAATGACATCAGGACTCGGCCCCCGGTATCCTCGCCCTTGGGCCAAATTCCATGCATACGTGTCATATTCGTATTGGTCTGAGCCAGGGCGTGGCCCCGTATTCAGTCCCATCTTTACCGCAACACCAAGCCGCAAGCTGATGGCAATGACAACTATTGCGAGTAGCAACCAGCGGATGCTCATGGAAGTTCTACCTGTCATTCTGCGATTTCCGACACAACAATTGATACTGCGCGCCCAAGGGCAGCCGGCAAAGTAGCCGCTCCAGCGGTCGGAACCAGCCGAGCAGGCGGGGAAAGACAAAGAGAAAGTCCGTACGGACAACTTCAAAACCAACGGCGCGCATGAGCCTGCCCGCAGCCGGTGGCGTCAATGGGATCGCGTCGCGGTCGAAGGGAATGCGGCGCATCACGAGCCGGGTGCCGGGATTCCATGGGTTGTTCTCCCAGAAAGCAAGCCAGCCGCCCGGTCGCAGTGACTGATATATAATAGTTGCCGCCCCCGCCCGTTCCGCGAGCGGGATATGATGAAACACGCCATTGCAGAATGCCAAATCCATAGAACTCGCAGGTTTGTACGCCGCGAGGGTATCAAACCGGGCCCGGTCGCTACCGTGTTGCTGGCGAGCGACCTCAATGGACTTCGCGGAGGTGTCCAAACCGAGCGACGCTGTCACGGAGAGCAGTTTGTAAAAGTATGGGGTCGCTGAACCGGTACCGCAGCCAAAATCCAGGACGCTTGCTGGACGCGCCTGAAGGGTTTCCAGTCGCCGCGCCAACCACGCGACACGGCCATGCGCGAAATAGGTCTTGTCTTCGCCGGAAACCTTGATCCCCTGCGCCAACGCCGCGTCGTAATCGACCGCGTACTCGTCGAACGACGAAGGCTTGTTCATCGCCGGTGCATCCCGAGGATGCTGACGAAGAAACTCGACAGCATGGTCTGGCATCCCAACGCTGTTAGCGTGGCGCCCGGTACGACAAGCCGCATCGTTTGCGCGTAATCCAGCCGGCCGAAACCCGCCAGCCGCCAATGGTTAACCGCGATGAGCAGGAGCGTCACTCCCACCACCAACATCACCAGCGCGGCAATCAGGCCGCGTTCCAGATTCATCCACCGGTAGAACTGCCGGTAGCGTTCGTCCTCCGGCATCAGTCCCTCGTTGACGGCAAAGGTCTTGGTGAAAATCGCGAATACAATCGACTGGTAGCCGCACAAAATCGCCAGACTTGCGAACAGCAACGTGTGTGCATCGAAGATCGCATTGCCAATGCGCACCGCCGGTATCGCCAGCCCGTAGCTGATCAATCCGACCGCTATCAGCAACAGTCCGGGTGCCAAAAATAGCCACCGCGGTGTCAGCATGAGGAAAAATCGAATCGTCCGCCAGCCGTCCCGGAAAGTTTTCAAGTGTGGCGCGTGCGCCTTCCGACCGTCGGGATGAAGAGTAATTGGGACTTCTGCAGTCTTGGCCCCGTAGAAGCTCGACTTGATGATCATCTCGGTGGCGAACTCCATGCCGGTGCATTGTTGCTTCAGCTTTTCGTACCAGTCCTTGGTGAAGCCTCTCATCCCACAGTAGATATCGTGAATCGGGGTGTGAAACCACCAGCGAGCAAGGAATGAAAGCATGGGGTTACCCCACCAGCGATGGAGAAATGGCATCGCGCCATCCATCACCTGTCCACCGCCGGATGGCAGCCGGCACCCTTGCGCCAGATCATATCCTTTGCGCAGTTCGGACACGAACTTGGGAACTTCAAGGAAATCGTAGCTGTCATCCGCGTCGCCCATAATCACGAACTTGCCCCTCGCCGCGGCAATGCCTCCCATGAGCGCGTTCCCATAACCTTTGGCGGAAACGAGGATCACTCGCGCGCCCGCTTTCTCTGCGATGGCTTGCGAACCATCGGTGCTGCCGTTATCAGCCACAATAATCTCTCCGCAGATCTTGTGCTCCTCAAGTGAGCGTTGGGCCTTCTGGATGCATATCTCCAGTGTATCGGCCTCATTGAGGCAGGGCATAACGACACTCACTTCGACCGGTTGAGAGTCGTGTTTAGGGGACTGAATGGTCATGCAGCTTTTCGATCCAACTGGGTTTGATAGATTTCGTGCTAGCCACCACCGCCCGCCGCCCAATACAATCTTACCACGACCCAGATCGCGGGAATACTAGCGACCGCCATGAGTACGGATTGGCCGATGTTGCGGTTGGTGATATCCAGATAGCCTGCTGGACAATACGGTTGACGGTCAACGTAACGGATCAGGCCGATGCCCAACCCCAACATCAGGTAGAGAAATGGATTATAAGTGCGCGTGAGAAAAAACGCGGAGGCATAGAACCCCACCAAGGCGGCGAATAAGCCGATGGCCAGCCGTCGTGTGCCGCGATCCAGCGGTTCTAGGCGCACGATCTTATAGACGGACCGCAACACCAGCCACAAGAGACTGAACCAGAACGAATAGCCGAACAATCCCAGTTCGCCGTAGCAAGTGACGAAGGAATTATGGGCGACCTGGTCGGAGTAATCGAGCCAGCGCTGGTAGCCGATGCCGAACAACGGGTTTTGCTTGAGGAACTGGTTGCCGTAACCCCACTGCATGATGCGTCCGCCGGCGGAACCTTCATAGATTGTTTCGCGGGCGCGCTTCGGGCCGAGTGCCACGACCGCACCGAGCACTGCGCTTATTACCAGGATGCGCAGGATGGCGGTCCGCGTTGAAAACTAGACGTAGGCCAGCAACATGGCGCCCAGTCCCACCAGGCCGCCGCGCGACTGCGTGTAGTAAAGCACGTACAGCATTGCCGGGAACGAGGCGACCACAAAGAACTTTGCCAATATCATCGTGTCCGTTTGCAGGAACGTGAAGACGAAGGGAATGCCCACGACGTACAACATCGCAAAGTCGTTGGGATCCTGAAACATCCCGGTGCCCTGGACGCGGAAGTCCCCGTCGAAGAATGATCCAAAGGGTTCGACGTTCGCAAAACCGTAGCCGGTTCTTACTTGCATGATGCCGTGGATGCAAAAAATCGTGCCGCTCATTACGATTACCCACATCATCCGGCGCAGGCGCTTGGGATTGTCCACCAGCGTCATCGTCAAGAACAGCAACACGCAGCACTTGCCGAATTCCGTAAACGCATCGACCCCGTCATGGATACGACCATACACGAGTTGCGAGAGCACGACGCCCAGTAGCAAGCCCCACATCAGACGCCCATGCTTGTTGCGCCAGACCGTCCCGATCAACCTCTGGTCGGGTGAGGGGTTGATGAAGGCCGCGAAGATGGTCAGAATGGCGGCCACGTTGACCAATTCGAAGCCGCGGACCGGCTCGTACCACTCCTGCGGTCGCACCAGCAATACGAGCACGTAAATAACGAGAAATCCAAAGGCCATGGATAATTACTTCATCTTGGTAACATCTTGCATGGTTCGGCCCTGCGGCATTCAGACGGCTACCGTAACGACTTCCGACTTCTCACGTCGCACAAACTGCAACAGTTGCTGTAGCGGTTGTGGGTAAAAAGCCAACAGACAGCCCAGATAGCTGGCGATGCCCAGCGTCACCTCAACGGCGGTTCGCAGGACGGGCCCCAGGCTCTTGAGGATGGTGACTTGGGGCAGGAAAACGGCGAGCACCAGCACCGCAGTGGACACAAACGCCGGCCGCAGGGATTGTCCCAGCTCCGTCCATTCAAACACGACGCATCGTTTGACGGCCGCGATCCACAGAATGGCCAGCACCGGGAACACCAGCAGCCACATCAGGCAAATTGCCTGCAGGCCGAACCGGGTCGCCAGATAGAAGGCAGCCGGCATGACCGCGAGGTTGAGCAGATTGAACTTCAGCAGCAGCGCGGTCCTTCCTTTGGCCAGGACCAGGGGAGCGGAGAGTGAATTGATCATCATCGCCATGGCCGCCCAACACATGATATTCAGCGACGGGATCATCGGCGCCCACTTCGGCTTCAGCAACAGCGGAATGACATCCGCGCTCACCAGCGACAAGCCGGCCAGGAACGGGATGATTATGAGACACGCCAGTTGCACCGACATCAGGAAGTAGCTCTTCAATCGTTCGTGGTCGTCCTGCAATCGGGAGTACACGGGGAACGCCACTTGATTGATGATCGACAGCACTCGCCCGCTCAACTCCGTCGTCAGCCGCAGGGCCAGTGTGTAGTAGCCCAGCGTCTGTTCGCCGAGATAGCGGCCGATAATCAGGCGGTCGGAATTGTCATACAGATACCAGGCGATGCGTGCGCCGGATAGATTGAGGCTGAACGACGAAAGCTTGCGGAGGTTGACCCACGCAAATCTAAGTTGCGGTCGCCAGTGGGATTGGGCAAACACCAGGACGCACAAGACACCTTCGCGGACCAATACTCCCAACACCAGCGACCAGACGCCCCAGCCGCCGCGCGCCAGCAGGAACGTTGACACGACGCCCAGCATGTTGCTAACGACTTCGATAATCGAACGCCGCTTGAAATCCACCGCGCGCGTCAATAGGTTCCACGGCACCAACCGCAGGTTCGTCAGAATGAAGACCAGGCCCAATACCCGCAGCACCTCCGTCACGTGTTCGTGCCGGTAGAAGGCCGCGACAAGCGGCGCCGCCAGGTAGGTAAGGCCGTAAATCAGTACGCTGACAATCACACTGAACCAAAACAGCGTGTGCAGATCGTCCTCGCTGACTTCCTTGCGCTGGACGATCGCGGCGCCGAAGCCGAGTTCGTTGAGAAAGTCCACCAGTCCCGTGTACACGCTGCACATGCCAAACAACCCGTAATCTCCCGGCACCAGCACTCGCGCCACCGCGATGGTCAACACCCAACTCAGGAGCTGGAGGGCCGCGCGTGACCCACCGTACCAAACGACTCCGCGAACGGCTTTGTCTTTCAGTGCCTGGTCTTGCATCAGCGATCCGCATCGACAAAAAATGAGTTAGGATTTCTCCGCGCGTTGGCGCTCGACGGTGCGGATGTATTCGACGGTGCGGCGCACGCCTTCGGGGAAGGGGACGCCTTGTTTCCAGCCGAGAATCTTGGTCGCTCGCGCTGCGTTGAGGTAGATGTGTTCCACTTCACCGGGACGCACCGTGGTATAGGCAGGTTGTAATTTCGTCCCGACGGCGGCGGCGACGGCGTCATAAACCTGTCGGTCGCTGGTGCCGATGCCACTGCCGATGTTGACGATGCCGCAGAAGTCCGTTTGGAGCGCCAGCACGTTGGCGCGCACGATGTCGCCGATAAAGACGTAGTCACGGGTTTTGCTGCCGTCGCCGAAAATCGTGCATGGTTTGCCATCCAGCAGTAGACCGCTGAAAATGGCGACGACGCCCGCCTCGCCATGTGGCGTCTGCCGCGGGCCGAAGACATTCGGATACCGCAGGACGATGTAGGAAAGGCTCTGGAGGCGGTTGTACAGGTAGAGATAGTGCTCCACGGTGTGCTTGCTGATGCCATACTGGCTGATCGGGTTGATGGGGTAGCTCTCGGCGGCGGGCAGGTCCTTCTTCGGGACATCGCCGTACACGGCGCCGCCCGTGGAGATGTAGATGAAGCGTTTCACGCTCGTTCGCACGGCGGCCAGGATCACGTTGAGGCTGCCGAGGATGTTGCATTGCGCATCGAAGACCGGGTCCCGCGTGGATTTGCGAACGTCCATTTGCGCGGCGTGATGGTTGACGACCTCGGGTTTGAACTCGTCAAAGACCCGGTCCACGCCGGCGGCGTCGCGGATGTCCACCTCGTAGAAGCGCGCCTTGGGGTTGAGGTTGTGACGGAAGCCGGTGCTCAGATTGTCGAGCACGGCGACCTCGTGGCCTTGCTGAAGGTATTCGTCAGCAACGTTTGACGCGATGAATCCGGCACCGCCGGTGATCAGGATTTTCATATCTCGGTTCTCCTAGGGTGTGTTGGGTGTGAACGTGTAACGCAACAGTCGCCGCCAACGGGCAAACCGATGCTGAAATAGTTGCCCACCCCAGTCGGGGAGGGGATACAGCACCAGCGCCAGCAGCGTATGAAACCAGGCCTCGCGGTGTCGACGCGCCATGTGGTAGACCCACGAAAAGTCAAAGTGCATGAAGGCCCGGGCTTTGTCCCGGAGTAGCCACCGTCGTTGTAACGGACCGTCGGCAAAAGCGCGGCGCAATGTTTCATGGAAGGCCTCTTCCATGCCGTCGGTCTGCAGGTTAAGGGCGCTGGTGTGTAACCGGTAGTCCACCAGACAGTCGGGCGTGCAGCCAAAGCGGTATCGTTTGGCGAGCCGTATCCACATCTCGCGATCTTCCACCTTCTTCAAGGATTCGTCGAACAGTCCGCAGGTATCGAAACATCGTTTGCGGACGACCACGCTTGATGGAATAAATGTCGTGCTGGTTATCAGGCTCTGCAGCATGTCGGCGCAGGAGGACTCATCCGCGCGGTTTTCGCTCCGGACGTCATGCTCGTCGAAAACCCGCGAACCACTGAACACCACCCCGATGCTGTCGTCCGAGAATTTACCCAGTTGCTTCTCCAGCTTGTCGGGTTTCCAGCGATCGTCCGCGTCGAGTAGCGCGATGAATTCGCCTTGCGCGGCACGGATGCCGTTATTGCGCGCCGAGGACTGGCCAGCGTTTTTCTGGCGGATGTAGCGCACCCGCGGATCTGGCGCGTAGGCGGCCATTACTTCCGGGGTGTTGTCCGTCGAGCCGTCGTCGATGACGATGACTTCCATCGGCGGGACGGTCTGTGCGAGAGCACTGTCCACCGCCTCCCGAATGAACCGGCCGCAATTGAAGCTGGGGACCACGACGGTGACCGACCGTTTTATGTCAGGATTGTTCACGACGCTCGCTGCCGCGTTAGAGCTTTCTCGTCCAAGCCAGGGACGTGGCCATGCGGAGAGGCCTTTCGACCGGTAGCTTCTGCATTTGCTCGTCCACGGCTTGGCGAACGCCGGGGAATTCCGGGTTGGAGTAGTCATCGAAAATAATCAATCCGCCGGGTACTACATGCGGGAACCACAGGAGAATGTCTTCAGTCACGGCTGCGTAGCTGTGCCAGCCGTCGATGAACAAGATGCGAATGGGAGTGCCATTCCAGGCTTTGGCAGCCTCTTGGGAGGTCATTTTGAGCGGCTTGACGCAACTCTCCACCCCGAACTTGCGGATGTTTCGCAGAAAGACCTCGTACGTGGAGACGCGCCCCAGATCCCAGGCGATGTCGCCGGTATGCGGATCCACGGCCCAGACCGTTCCGCAGTCGGAACGACAGGCCCCCTTGGCGAGGTAAATCGTGGAGCGCCCGAAGCACGAGCCGATTTCCACGATTCCACCGTTTCCCGGTGTCGTTTCGGCAATCGAAAAGAGAAATCTGCCGGCTGGCTCGGGAACACCGCAGTCCGGTAACCCGCCCGTTTCCAGGTGGCGACCCATTTTGTAGGAGAGGCGTCCCACCGGTGACGCCAGCGACAGGAGCCGTTTCGCTCTAGCCTTGACGTGGAACCAGGGACTTGGCGGAGATATTTTCAGGCGGGATCGGGCCAGTTGCACCGTCGCGGCGTGTTGCCGGATGCGATCCACCAGGGGCTGACAAACCGTTTCTGGTGAAAGATGGTTCACGACATAGGCCCGCGCGGCTTGCTCCATGTCGCGTCGCGTCGCCGGGTGCGTCAATAACTCACCGACTGCAGCGGCGAACAACTCGGGCGTGTTGGCGAGTCGAACGGCTTTGTTCTCCAACTGCATCAGGCCTTGCAACCCAATTCGGGTCGTGACGCAAGCGCGTCCATAAGAAAGCGCTTCCACGAGCTTGATTTTTAACCCGCTACCCACGTGGTTGGGTACGACGCAGACCTCGGCCGCTGCATATTCCGGCCCCACCTCCTTGACACGTCCCACGAATCGAACATTCTGGAACTGACCGGACGAATCGGAGAAGACGGAGCAGATGGATCCGCACACGTGCAAGGTGGCCTGCGGCACCGTCTCCAGAATCCGCGGCCAGACTTCCCCCAGGAACCAATAAAGCCCGTGGACATTGTGTAATTGGTCACTGCCAACGAAGAGACAACGACCCGTCACCTGGGAAGTGTGGCATTCTTGCAGTATGACCGGAAAAGGAACCGTGATCACCTCGCAGGTCGGCGCGAGCTTTCTTAAGGAGACAGCCTCTTCCTCCTGGATAGCCAGGAGAACCTGTGCCTTCTCGAGAAGACGCGACTCGGTTTCCGCATCCCAGGTTTCGATCTGAGAGTCCAGATTGTGTCCCTTGAAGGAAGCGGTCCGCTCATGCTGCACGTCGTGAGTGATGATAAGCTTCAGCGTCTCGGGGCTGGCGGCATCCAGCACGTCCGCCACCCAAATATAGTTCGCCAGCAGGGCATCCGGCGGGCTGGTCTGTAACTTCCTGGCGGCAAAGTGCATCGCTTTGGCCGCGGGCAAGGCCGACCGCGGGGCCGCGTTCTTCTCCCTGGCACGGGCATCACGGTTTCGATTCAACGCGTGGGTTCCCCCGATGCTCCGAGAGAGGAAGCGAACAACCACCGCGGCACTCGAATAAAGCCAATCGTACAAGGGCAGCGGGCGAATGCAGAGCCGTCCAATCTGGATGTTTCGCCAAACGCTGAGGCGCGCGAGCCCGTAGAACCGGAGACCGATTACATACCACGGGGTCCGGCCACCGCTTGGCGAGTCATTGATACAAATCCATTCGACCGTGACACCGGCCTGCCGAAAATAATCCATCATCGCCAGCAGGTAGGCACTGGCGCCATCACCGGTCTTCGGAATGTATTTGGAGCAGAAGACGACTCTCATGGGCTCACTCTGCAGCGCCTTTACCATGCTGCTTCCCGGGGCGGCCACGGAACCTGGAATAAATCGATCAACTCCTGCGCGCGCGCGATGCGGTCCGGGCTGAACTCCTTGCGCCAGGCAAAACCGCGGGCCAGTTGGGAAAAGAACAAATCGGGCTTGAGACGGAGTCCCGCCCAGCAGTTCATGAGGAACTGCGTCGGGTTCTCCCGCGCGGCGCGGCGGTCGAGGTGGAAACTGTCGAGGTACTCGAGCCGCCAGATTTTTGTCAACTCCCGGTCCCAATGGGGGATGCTCCGCCAGTCCGCGGGAAGCTCCGCGTTCGGATCATGCAGCACGGCGTCGAAACAGGCCAGCGTCGTGCGCAGCAAGCGCCACGAAAGACTTCCGTGTTGTGTGGCCTGGTCGGGACGCATCCGCCACGTCGCCAGGCGCTCGGGTATGAAGGCCACGTCGCTGGCGAGCGTCGCGCGCAGCGTCCACTCGATGTCCGCCACCGAACCACGGTCGGTACGGAACAGGCCCACCTGTTTCAGCAGCGAATGCTGAAAGAGCACAGCGGTCATGGTTCCCCAAATGGTTCCGAAGCAGCAGTGCAACACGAATTCCGTAAGGCGCGGCCGCAAGCATGGTTGCTTCATCCATTTGCCGATGAAGAGGCGGGGTTTATCTTGCGCCAGTGGTTCAATAGGCCGGCTGCCACCGTCGATTACCTGGTAATCACACACGGCGACGCGGATGCCCGGATCCCTGGTCAACGGGGCCAGCAATCGTTCGAGAAGTTGGGGCTTGGCGGTGTCGTCGCTCGTCGCGATGTAGAGATAACGCCCCCGGGCGCGTTTCAGGCATTCATTCCAGCCAGCATAGATCCCCTCGCGGGGTACCTGATGCAGACGAACCCGAGGATCATCGGCAAACTTTTGGAAAAACTCCCAGGAGCCATCGTCCGAATGGCTGTCGCAGACTATCAGTTCCCAGTCCGTGAAAGTTTGCGCCAGGATCGTTTCCATGCGCTCTTCCAGGAACGGGCGGGTGTTCAAATTCGGCAGGCAGATGGAAATCAAAGGGGGTTTCATTCCGCCAAGGGAAAGCATCCGTTCGATTCCGAACGGCTGGAGCAGTTGGAATGGTTTGATTGGAGTTGATGTTTCCTCATCGCGTTTCAGCCAAGCGCTTCCGGTATTCTGGCTCCAATCCCGCCCTGCCAGCCAACTCCTTCGGGAAGTTTGTGTCGGACGAATTAACCTCAAAATAATTAGTGCCCCACGTGTACCATTCTGAGGGAGTAGAGGCCAAACCTGGCGTGCCATTGATGTGAACCCGACCCGCCCCGTCGCACGTTATATTGTTTTCGATGTAGAAACCCTTGCTGCCATCATCTAATTGCAAGGAATTGGCACCGTACGTCCCCTGACCATGATACGCATTGTCATGCACCAAATTGCCGCGGATGATTGTGCCCGGTTGAAATCCCAAAGTATAAATACCCGCACCGTCACTCAGGGTCTTCATGAAGTGATGAACGTTGTTGTACTCGACGAGGTTATCCCTGCAGATTGTTGGCGTGGTGTCCCACTTCCACCCAAGGGAGATGCCAGTATAGGGGAGGTCGTACAATTCGTTGTGCGACACGACCGACCCCGCCGACAGTCCCACCCAAATGCCAACACCACTCTGATAATCAACGCCGCAATTATAAAGAATATTGTTGGCGATACGATTGGCTTTGACAGCTTCTTGCAGAACGACGGGGTTATTTTGAGTCCCAACCATGACACCGTTGGCACCCACGTCGCAAATGACATTTCCTCGAACCAAATTATGGGAGCAGCCGGCTTCGAGCCACAGACCCGAACCGCCCGCCCCGGCAATTTGCCCATCTTCAAAGCTGCAGAATTCGGCATCCCACCAAGACAATGCCGCATCGACAATGCGACTGGTGCCATCGATGTTTTTCCCCTTGGTAAAGTAGTAGGCCGCCTGGCGGCCCAGAAACCCAACCGGCGGCAGCGGCCAATCGCAACAGGTAAACGTGAGGCCTTTGAAATGCAAGTTCTTAACGTGAAACTTTGGCGTTCCGTGGATCTCCATGAGACTTGTCAATACTGGGGCGACGATCTCGGCAGAACCCATCTCGACCTGCGCCTCCGGCCAGTAGTAGAGCGTGCCGGTCTTGCGGTCGAGATACCATTCGTTTGGTTGGTCGAGCAGTTCCAAGGCATTTTCGAAGTAGCAGCGACTCTCTTGCTTGGGCATATTTAGCGAATTCACTGACCCATGCGGCGAGGCGAGCCATACAATGCCGTTCTTGGCGTCGATCGCCTGGAGTCGCTTTCGATAGGGAGCCCACTCGCCCAAAATGGTAACTTCGACATCGTAGGGCCGCTGCCAGGAACCGAGTTCCTGGGGAGACAATGTAATATTCATGCTTCCGATGATCCCATTGTTCTCCGCCACCTGAGACCCCTTTAACTTGAAATACGGCACGGGTGCGTCCGTGTTGGGCGCGCGCGCCCGAACGGCCCGCTTTTCGTTTACGAAGAGTTGGCGAAAATACCATTTGCCAGCCTTCACGTCGGGAATTTCTGCGGTCCATAGGCCGCCTGCTCCTGGCTTCCACCCGGCAATTCTTCGACCGCCACTGATGACAGGTCTCTCCTCTTGATAGGCAGCGAACGTGATCGAGAAGCGGTCCGTTCCGGAAAGTTTTGGACCAAAAACCAGTGGTCGTCCAAGGTAGTAAGTCCCGCCACGCAGAAAGACCGTTATGTTCGTGCGCAATCCCGCCGCCACCTCTCGGGCGATAAGTTCACGTACATGGTCCAGGGTGGCGATGGGCCGCTCTCGCGTGCCGGGGCTGGAATCATCGCCGGTTGGTGCGACGAAAAACTCGGCCTGTATCGAAATCACGGCCTGTTGAGCAGGCTCTGCGGCCAACACTCCTCGATCGAGAGGCGAGTGCTTCTGCCATAAGTCCAACAAGAGGAAAAAAGTGAGAAGCGACCTGCATGCGTTACCAGTGCGCATAAGGTGGCGCGGTTTCATTTCCGGACGCTCTGCAGGACGTCGTATACTTGACGAGCGTAGAGTTCCGACGTGAATTTGGATCTGGCCACCTGCCAGCCCTGCTGGCCAAGTTCCCGGGCCCACATGGGGTTTTCAATGAATCGCGCCATGCAACGCGCCAGTCCCTCCTCGCCATCATGGTAGAGCAAACCGGTTCGTTCATGTTCAACCAGCTCAGGCGTCCCGTCGCTATCGGAGCCAATCACAGGCAGGCAGGCGGCCATCGCCTCCGCTGTGACTCGCCCCATGGCCTCATACTGGGAGCACATCAACAAGGCATTTGCCTTCAAGTAGAGAGGAAATGGATCGGATACCCACCCCGGGAAAGCGACCTTGCCACCCAATCCCAGTCTGGCAACCAAATTTCGACAGGTATCCGCATACGGAGTGTCAGCGGAGCCGACTAGCAGGAGGCGTGTATTTGGGAATTGCTGCGCCACTCGGGCAAAAGCCCGGATAGCCTGCTCTTGCCTCTTGGCCGGGTGAAAAAGCCCGACCATCAAGAAGGTGAACGCCCGATGTGTCCACTCTCGCCCTTCAGCCTCGCGACACAGTTGGTCAAACTCTGCTTCCGTCGCCACGCCGTTGTAGATCACGTGGACTTTTCCGTTTAGCTGCGCATAAAGCAGGCGCTCTCGGATGCAGTTGGATACGGCAATCCGAGCATCAGACTTCGAAACGAGGAAATCGAACGATCTTCTTCCCCAGTCCAGACGCATGCCGTAGTGCAACTCTCCAAATTCACGGAAATGCCAGATGTGCGGTGTCCTGAGCAACAACGCAGCCACCTGGCCGACGGCAAACACCGAAGAATTAGAGTACACGATTTGAATTTGCCACTTGCGAAGCTGTGATAACAAGTGGGGCAGGCTGCGCAAATTGAGATACAATCTTTGCCAGCGGTTTCGCACCGCAGGGGAAGTCACCATCCATTCCTGGATGGCGAGTTGGCGAAATGCGACCCCACGTTCTTCGAGCGCTTTGGTAAAGTCGCCCAAATCGGGTGTTATGACAAAACTCTCCACGCCGTACGGGCGCAAGCCATCGATCAGGTTGAGAAGGGAGCGATTGGCTCCGAACATCTCGGCATAGTGGGTAATGAAGGCAACACGCATGGGGCAGGACACGCGCGCGGTGCTTGTGTTAGACACTACAAATCCTTTGTAGTCACAAAGAAGCGGTGGTAAGGGTTGCCCACGGCGCGCTGCCATGAATACGCCGCCAATCCCGCACTTTGTAGAGCCGATATAAAATTACGAAGGCTGTGGCCCCTTTTACCCAATTCCCAGTAGTGCTCCCCGTCGAAGGTGTGTTGCTTGCCCCACGACCAGAACTGGAGGCTGCGTAGTCCGTAGCTTTGCCCCAGGACCGACAGATCGTACTTCCACTGGAAGTACGGACTGACATCGGGGACGGAAAGCACGATTTGCTTTGCCGCTACTCTCGCCAGTTCCGCCAGCGCATGGGGGACGATCTCATAAGGCAGATGCTCCAACACCTCACAGCAACTGATGGTGTCAAAGCAGTTACCGGCAAACGGCAAATCAATCACAGAACCGTAAACAGATGGCTTGAGCTTGGCATCCAGATCCAACGTGGTGACGCGCACACCGCAGTCCCGCAAATAGCGGCTGACAAATCCGTTTCCGATCCCGATTTCCAAGACATGTTGCGGCTTAATCTCCAGGATTATCTCAATCTGGCGACCGTAACTGTACAGGCGTTCGGGCGAATCGTACCGAAGCGGGGCGTAGTGACTGGACGCGACTTGGAGCGTAATCATTTCGGTACCGGCCCCGTGAACGTGTCCTCTGCAAATGACCAATGAACCTTGCTAACGATCAGTCCTTGGGATGCGGAAGGAAGGAGGCCACTACCATAGAAATCGGCTGCCTCCACGATCAGCGTTGCGGCATCATTGATTACATCATACGATTCGCCACTCGATCGATCGAACACCAGTTTCAGACGGTACTGGCCGGGAGAAAGAAGCAACTCCGGTACGGAACAGCGGATGATAATCGGTTGTCCGGCTTGTAGATCCATCGCCCGCCCACTGAGCCGGGTTGTAAGTGTCAAGACACGCAAACCGAAATCCGTGTTGACGGCAATTCCCAAATTGGCATCGCGAATTGACTCACACGAATTAAGGGTGACCTCCAGAACAAGCTCTTCGCCCAGCCGGACTGAGGAGCACGGAGTGCCATCTCGCTGCAGGAAGCGGAGACGGCGAAAGATTGTTTTGGAGCTACCTGTGCGCCCGGAATGGGAGGTCAAATCGGTGTCTGCCAACGCCTTTTGGGCGGTCAAACTTACATAGTGTGAAATGGCACCCGCTGTATCGCCCCAAAAAGCCAATCGGCCCTCGTTCAGGACGGCACTCTTACCGCAGAGGTTTTCAACAGCGCTCATGTTATGACTTACCAAAAGCACGGTGCGTCCCTGTTGGGCAACTTCCCCCATTTTCCCCAAGCACTTCTTCTGGAAGGACGCATCGCCGACGGCCAGCACTTCGTCGNNCTTCGGCGAAGGCGACGATTTCGTCAAATCTTCTGGTAATCTCGGCACGTTTCATGCCGAGGATCGAGCCATTGAGGAAAACATTCTCCCGTCCTGTCAGCTCTCGGTGAAAGCCCGTGCCAACTTCGAGGAGGCTGGCCACGCGACCATGGTAGGTAATCGTGCCGGTCGTGGGCGGCGTGATGCGGGAAAGGATCTTCAGCAGCGNNGCAGCGTGCTCTTGCCGGAGCCGTTACGACCGATGATGGCGACGACTTCGCCCTGGTTGATTTCAAGATTCACATCGCGGAGCGCCCAGAAGTAGTTGGGATCGGCGTCCAAGCGGTGAGCCTGCACCTGGCGAAAGGACTCGTGGTGTGGCGTGCCGGGCGGCCGTTTCTCTCCGCGCAAATGGAGCAGACCCTTCGCCCAATCCGTGAGGTCCGTCCGCAGGCTATCGCTCAAGGGAGCTATCCCGCCGTAGCGATAGCGCTTACCGAGGTTCTGGATATTGATCGCGATCTCGCTCATCATGCGCCTAGAGGATGTCGGCCAGTCGCGACTCTTGTTTGCGGAAGAACCAGAAACCTAGGCAGAGATAAAACAGGCCCATCAGCAGTGACAAGCCGAGGAGGTGCGCGTTGAAGGGGCCGCCTTTGAGGCAATCGCGGTACGCCGTGACGACGGCGGCCATGGGGTTGAGAAACAGATACGGTTGAAGACCCAGCGGCAGCCGGGAAATAGGGTAAATCACCGGTGTGGCGAGCATCAGGATCTGTATGAAAAAGCCGATCACATTCTTGACATCGCGATACTGGGCGTTCAGTGCTGCCATGGCCAGGCCGATGCCGAGGGCTGTGCACCATTGAATGAGCAACAACAGGGGCGTCATCGCCACCAGTTGCCAATGCCAGTAACCCATCCAGGCCGCGATCAGGTTCAGGATGAACCAACCGATGGCAAAGTCGACCAGCGAGGCGGAGATAATCGCCCCGGGGATCACGATGCGGGGAAAATACACTTTGGTAACCAACTGCGCGTTCCCCTCGATGCTGAGGGCGCAGCCGGTCAGCTCGCGAGAGAATGCGTTCCAGGGCACGTTCGACGCAAAATAGAACAGCACCAAGGGGAGCCCGTCGGTGGGCATGCGGGCAATTTTGCCAAAGACCAGCACGTAGGCCAGAGTGGTCGTCACGGGTTGGAGCACCACCCAAACCGCTCCCAGCGCCGTTTGCTTGTACCGCACCTTCAAGTCGCGCTGGAGGAAGGTATAGAACAGTTCGCGGAAATCCCAAAGGTCCTTGAGGAACTGGCGCAGCCGCTCCTGCCGATCTGCCGAAATAACCGTTGTGGAAAGGGGAGTCATGTCAGAAATGCCCAGGTCGACCGACGAGGGATGTGTAAAAACGTTTCAAAACCATGCTGCCGCCATCCAGGTGCATTCTGTGCGAATGCCTGTTCGTTCTTCCTTCGACCCATCGAAGGTCCATGCTTCGTTGTTTCGTTTCCAACTCTCCGAAGGAGTTGTTTGTCTTGGCGATTTATAGCAGATGATCCAGCAGGGGATTGCTCAGGAGCCCCTGGATCTTGCTGTGAAATTGTTTTGCGTGATCGAGGCGCTGCATGACGACCGCCAGGTCGTCGTGACTCTTGCCGTTGCCCCTGGCGCGAGTCTCGCGGAGTGAACTCTCCGCGCGGTTGATTTGTGAGCCGGCGGTATCGAGCTTCTTGCGCACCGTCGTGAGTAGTCCGTGACGCAGGACCGCATGAAAATCGGTTTCAGCTTCGTAGTAGTCCTTGCGATCGCCCTGGACCCAGACGCGCTTGACGGCGGACCAACGCTCGAGTTGGCGCACGGTGGTGCTGACGCTGGCTTTGCTGACGCTCAGTTCCCTGACGATGTCGTCGAGACAAAGGGGAGTGGGACTGAGATACAGCAGGGCGTACATCTGGCCGAGAATGCGCCCGAGCCCAAACGATTGCGTGGTGCTGCCGCCCGCTTCGATGAACTTGCGACGCACGGCCGGCCAGGTGGCGGATGGAGAGTCTTTATGCATCGTTCAATTAAGACTGAACATTTTTAACACAGCAAATGTATCCTGTCAATCGCCTTGTGATTTCGCAAAACAAGGCTTCATAGAGCAACGCCCATGCCGCCGCCGGCCCCGTTGAATTAGTGGTCCAAAAGAGCGCGCCAGACGCGTTCCGGGGTGGCCGGAAGTTCGCGAATAGGCGTTCCGATGGCGTCGTAGATGGCCGAGAGAATGGCGGGCCCCGTCCCGATCAGAGGCGGTTCCCCGACGCCACGCGCGCCGAACGGGCCGCCCGGGTCGGGATTCTCCAAGACAATGCATTCGATCTCGGGCACATCGCGAATCGTCGGCAGAATGTAATCCGTGAAACCCGGATTCATGATCTTGCCGTCCTTCATCACCACTTCTTCCATCAAGGCCATGCCGATGCCCTGCGCGACGCCACCCTGGATCTGGCCAATGACCTGGTCGGGATTGATGGCCTTGCCAACATCATGGCAGGCGATGTAGCGCTCGATCTTCACCTCGCCGGTCTCCGTATCGACCAGCAACTGGCAGGCGTGGCTCCCGAAAAGATACGTGACAAACGCTCGCATGCTCTGCCCGGTCTGCGTGTTCTCCGGCATGGTCGGCGGTTTGTACACGCCCATCGCTTCCAGCGAAAAGCCGCGCTTCTTTCCCACGCGCGCGATTTCCTTCAACGTCATGCGCCTTTCCGGCCGGTGGACGTTGAAGGCCGCGCCGTTCTCGATTTTGATTTCGTAAACCAGCTCTTGGAGGTGGCTGGCGGCGATGTCCTGCAATTGCTTCTTCAATTCCGACGCCGCGATGTGCACGGCCGAGCCGGTGAAGTAAGTTTGCCGTGTCGCCGACGTGCTGCCGGACTCGGGTGTCAACGCCGTGTCCGAAAGAATTGGCCGCACTTTCTCCAGCGGCACGCCGACTTCCTCCGCGGCGATCTGCGCTATCATATTAGTGAGCCCCTGCCCGACATCGCAGGCACCCGAGTAAACCTCCAGGAGGCCGTCGGGAGTGAGCCGGCAGCGCGCGCGCGACGCGTCGGGGAATCCATCGCCGTAGCCGAGGCCGAAACAGACGATGCTGATGCCGTAACCGCGCTTCAGGTGCGGGGCGGGGGTCTCATAGCTGCGGTTCTTCCAGTCGATCCGCTTCAACACCGCGTCGAAACATTCGGTGGCAGTCGCGTACGGCACCACTTGTCCCGTCGTGACCTCATCGCCGGATTTCACCAGGTTTTTTCGGCGCAACTCGGCCTGGTCCATGCCCAGCTTCACCGCGAGCCGGTCCATCAACCCCTCGTAGGCGATGGCGGTTTGCGCGGCGCCGAAGCCGCGCATGGCGCCACACGGGTTGTTATTGGTGAACACGCCGAGCACATCGACCCACACGTTCGGCACCTTGTAGGGCCCGGTCGCATGGCTCGACGCCTTGCGCATCACGGCGATGCCCGTCGAGGCATACGCGCCTTTGTCCACATAGAATGTGACCTGCGCGGCGACGAGTGTGCCATCCTTCTTTGCGCCCAGCTTGTAATGAACCCGGATCGGATGCCGTTTATGCCGCACGATCGTTGATTCGCTGCGCGAATAACGCAGGCAGATCATTTTGCCTTTTAACTTCAACGCCGCTACGCCGAGGTAGATTTGGATCGAGATGTCTTCGCGTCCGCCGAACGCGCCGCCGGTGGCCGGTTGAATGATCCGCAGTTTCTCCAGCGGCAACCCCAGCGCAAGCGCGATCAAGCGGCGTTCCTCGTGCAGCCACTGGCCCGACACCTCAATGGTCAGCATTTTCCCGTCGTAGCGCGCGCGGCCGGCTTCCAGGTCGAGAAACGCGTGGTCAACCGTCTGTGTCTGGATGATATCCTCCACCACAACATCAGCTTCGCGCATGGCCCTCGGCGCATCGCCCCGGCGGAGGTGTTTCTCACCGAGCACATTTCCCTCGGCGTGGATCTTGGGCGCATCGACCTTGAGCGCGTCTTCCATCGTGAGCACGGATGGCAGGGGCTTGTAGTCCACGTGGATTTTTTCCAGTGCGGCGACCGCAATCTCTTCCGTTTTGGCGACGACGATCGCGAGGGCATCGCCCCGGTAGCGGACTTTCTTGCTGCACAACACTTCCTGGTCGCGGCGGATCAAGCCGTGGAGGTTGGTGCCCGGCACGTCCTTGTGGATAAGCACCGCGACGACGCCGGACAATCGCTTCGCCTCACGCGTGTCAATCCCGAGGATTTCCGCGTGCGGATGGGCGGCCCGCAGCACTTTCGCGAAGAGGAATTTCTTGTCGAACAGATCCTGCCCGTATTTCGTCGCGCCGGTCGCCTTGCCAACCGCGTCCAGGCGGAGCGCTGATTTGCCGACAACTTTCATAGGCCCGGTCTCGTAAGCCCCCGAACTCTTGGAGGTCACATGAAGACGGGCCGCGCTCTCTTCGAGAGTGTCGTCGGTCGGTCGGCTCATTTCTTCAGCCCCATTGCATCCGCGGCCTGCTCGCAAGCGCGGAGGATCTTGTTGTAGCCCGTGCAGCGGCAGATGTTGCCCTCCATGCCGGCCAGAAACTCTTCGCGGGTGGGGTGCGAGTTTTCAGCAAGCAGCGCCTTTGCCGCCAGGATCAAGCCGGGCGTGCAATAGCCGCACTGCACCGCGCCGCAGTCGATGAACTTTTGCTGAATTACATCGAGCTTTTTGCTATGCGCCAGTCCCTCAATGGTTGTGACGTCGCGGTCCTGAACCTGTGGCGCGAGCATCAGGCAGGAGTTCATCGGTTTGCCGTCCACCAACACGTAGCAGCTTCCACATTCGCCTTCGAGACAGGCGCCCTTGGTGCCCGTCAGGCGCATGTCCAGCCGCAGAAAGTCCAGCAAAGTCCGCGTTGGCGGGACCTGCGCCGAGACCTTCTTGCCGTTCAGGGTAAACTTCAACGACCAAAGACGCCCCTTTCCTGACTTGTCATTCTGAGCGGAGCGAAGAATCTCTGCCGTCTTTCGTCTCCTCCCGAACGACTGAGACCCTTCGCTGCGCTCAGGGTGACAGGCTTTTGTTTTCATTGTTTCACCAAACTCTCAAGTAGTCTGCGCACCATCACGCCGGACACGTGAACTTTGTAATCCGCGCTGGCGCGATGATCGGTGATGGGTTTGATCTCACCGCGAACCGACTGGACGGCCTGGCGAATCGTCTCTGTAGTCAGGCCGTTTTTTGCCAGGAACTTCTCCGCTTGGTAACAACGGATCGGCGTAGCGGCGACGGACGCCAAAGCGATGCGCACTTCTTTTTTCGGGGTAATTGCCACGGCCACCGCCACAATCGAGATGTTCATTGCGCCGCGCTTGCCGTTCTTGGCCCAGTCGGTCTGGTAGTTCGTCGGGATGAAGATCTTCGTGATCATCTCATCGGGCGCTAGTGCGGTTTTGCGATAGCCGAGGAAAAACTCCTCGAGCGGCAGCCGTCGCGTCCCGCGCACGCTGGTCAATTCCACTTCCGCATCGAGCGCCAGCAGGGCGGTGGAACCGTCGCCAGCGGGCGAGGCGGTCGCGAGATTACCGGCAATGGTCCCGAGTTCGCGAATTCCCGGGCCGCCGACACTCAGCGAAGCCCTTGCCAGACAGCGGATTGGTAGTTTCCCCATTTGCGCGTACGTGACGTTGCCGGCCAGTTCGAGCGTGCCGTTGTGCTTGTGAATCGCGCGTAACTCGGGGATGTGCGTGAGGTCGATGAAGTTTTCGGGCGCGGCTTTGCCGTGGTTCATCAAGACCACGAGGTCGGTGCCCCCGGCAAGGAAAGCGCCTCGTTCCTTTAGTTCGGCTTTGAGCCCGAGAGCCTTTTGGATGTCCTTCGGCTGGTAGAACACGGCTGCATTATGTCAACGAATTTGTTGACGGGCAAGAGTCAAAATTGTACAAGTCGCCTTGCGTTCTTCCGATTTGTCATCCTGAGAGGAGCTGACGGTTTCTCGCCATAACGACAGAGATGCCTCGACAAGTCCCGCAATGCTGCGGGATCCCGTCGTATGACGGGACTCGGCATGACAGGGCAGGGCGCACGAAAGGGAATTGAATTATCATGACAGCTTCCGCCGATTTGTTGCGCCGTACCGTAAAGTCCTATGAGAAGGACATCATCAAGTTCTCCCGCGACCTCATTGCCATCCCTGGTTTCAGCGGGACGGAAGGGAATGTTTGCAAGCGCATCGCTCAGGAAATGCGCAAGGTGGGGTTCGACAAGGTGTGGTTCGACAAGATGGGCAATGTGATCGGCCGGATCGGCAAGGGCAAGACGAAGATCATGATCGATTCCCATGTCGATACGGTGCACGTCGGCGACCGCAGCCAGTGGAAGTGGGACCCGTTCAAGGGCAAGTTCGAGAACGGCAAGATTTACGGACGCGGCGCGTGCGACCAGAAGACGTCGGTGGCGTCGATGGTGTACGCGGGGAAGGCGATTCAGCAGCTCGGTCTCGGCGGCGACTACACGCTGTGGGTAGTCGGCAGCGTGATGGAAGAGGATTGCGACGGCTTGTGCCTGTTGCACGTCATCGAAAAAGAGAAAATGGTGCCGGACTACGTGGTCATCACCGAGCCGACGCATCTTGGCGTCTATCGCGGACATCGTGGCCGCATGGAAATCAAGGTCACCGTCAAAGGCCGTTCCTGCCATGCTTCCGCACCAGAGCGAGGCGATAATCCCATCACCAAGATGGCGGAGATCATCAAGGACATCGACAAGCTCAACCGGCGCGGACTGAAGTACGACAAATTCCTCGGCATCGGCACCGTGGCCGTCACGTGTATTGAAGCCAAGACGCCGTCGTTCAACGCCGTGGCGGATGAATGCACGATCTACCTTGATCGGCGCATGACCAAGGGCGAAACGCCGCAATCGTCCGTGAAAGAAATTCAGGCATTGCCTTCCGTGAAGAAGGCGAAAGGCAAAGTCGAGATCTTGAATTATGACGCCGTTGCCTGGACCGGCCTGAAGGTTGGCCAGCAGAAATACTTCCCGACGTGGGTGCTCGACGAGAAACATCCACTCGTGCGCGCCGGCGTGAAGGCCGGGACCATCGCGCTTGGCAAGAAGCCGCGCGTCGATCGCTGGACATTTTCCACCAACGGCGTCGCCACGGCCGGTCGCCACAACATCCCCACCATCGGTTTCGGCCCCCAACACGAAATCTACGCCCACCAGACCAACGAGGTGGTGCCCGTGGACGCGCTGATCAAGGCGACGATCTTCTACGCCGCGATTCCGCAGATAATTCTGGCGGAGACGAAACGGCGGTAGGGGGACTGCTCATTTCTTCCGGCGCGGGGCGCGGCCTTTGAAGGTGAGTTCGGCGATACCGGACTTGTCGAGTTCGCCGAGGCCGGCCTGGAGCATGCGGCGGAATTGCTTGTGGGCGGCGGCCAAGGGGAGGTTGAGCTTCGCCTTTTTGGAAAGAGCGAGGGCGATAGCGCCATCCTTGGCGGCGTGGGCGGCACTGAAGAAGCAGGAGTGTTCGCGGTTCTGCATGTCCTCGCCATCGGTCTGCAACACGCGGGAGTTCGCGCCTGTCTGTGAGAAGACTTCCCGCAGCAAGGTCAAATCCAGTCCGAGCGCATCGCCGAGCGCCAGGCCCTCGGCGAGACCGGCGGTATTGATGTTCATCACCATATTCACGATCGCCTTCACTGGCGCCGCCTGACCGGTTGATCCGATATGGCGGAGCGACTGGCTGAGGCCCATCAGGACCGGTTCCACTTTGCGGAAGGTGCTCTCTTTGCCACCGCACATCAGGTAGAGCGTGCCCTCGCGGGCCTGTGTGATGCTGGACGCCAGGCAGGCTTCCAGTGTCTCGGCGCCCGCCTGCTTCGTGAGTTTTTCAACGCGCATGTGCGTCGCGGGGTAAATGGTGGCGCAATTGACGAACACCGTTGACGGCGGCAAGTGGGAGATCGGCGACAATTGAGACCACGGCGTAAGGGTTGAGATCGTATTCGCTGGCTTACTTCTTCGCCGAGCGATCGTGCAACAGAATGGTGATGACCAGGAGCAAACCGCCGCCGCCGGCGCCCATGAAACAGAGGATCGCGAGGCCGGGATAGCCAAACAGACGGAACGAAGAATCGATCCGCATCAGCAGGGCGGCGCCGACGATCAAAGACGCCAGGATCAGCCCGACGGTGATGCGGTTGGCGACTTTTTGCATGCCCTCAATCAGGACCAGCTCGTCAATGGCATCCACTTTGACCTTCAGGTCATTACGCGCCACGACATCGAGGATTTGATTCACGCGGCCGGGCAGACGCATGAGCAGGTCTTTTAGTTCGAGGATGCCGCCGAAGAGGTTGCCCGGTGAGAGAGCCTTCCACAAGCGCTCTTGAAGAATTTTTGCGCCGTTGCGTCGAATCGAAGCGTTGGGATCAAACTGCGGATCCAGTGTCCGACCGACCACATCAAGATTCAGCAACGTCTTGCCCAACATGGTCAATTCTGCCGGCACTCGCAATCCACTCTCCCCCGAGGCCTGGGTAATTTCCAGGACGACGCGGCCGACCTGCATCTGTTCCAGGGTCGCGGCCTGCTGTGCGCCGACCAGGGCGGCAATGCGGTTGCGAAAGGAGATCTCTTGAAACTGCTCCGTGACCTCGCCAATCTTGATGGCGACGGTGGCGGCATCATCACTGCGGCCTTCACTTACCGAGAGCAGCAATTGCAATAGATTCTCCTGCAAGCGCGGGGCGATCTGCCCGGTCATTCCCAGGTCCAGCAGGGCCACGCGTTGATCGTCGGTGATGAAGACGTTGCCGGGGTGGGGATCGGCGTGAAAAAAACCATCGACGAGGATTTGTTGCAGATAGGCTTGAAACAACTCCTCGGCCAGTTCCGCGCCCATCAATTCCATACGCGCCAAGGGGCTCAGGGCCGTGATTTTTTTGCCGGAGATATACTCCATGGTCAACACCCGCGAGGTGGTGAAGTCCTCGATGGGCGTGGGCACGACGATCCGGGTGAAATTTTTCAGATTGGCATTGAGCGTGAGGAGGTTGCGCGCTTCCTGACGATAGTCCAATTCCCGCCATAAACTCCGGCGAAGCTCTTCCAGCATTTCCACGAAGCGGTAGCGTTTTCCCCAGTCGGTATGTTTGTCGAGGAACTCGGCGATGTCTTCCAGGGCGTCCAAATCCTCGGCGATGATCTCGCGAATGCCGGGTCGCTGCACCTTGACCACCACGTCCCGGCCATCCCGTAACCACGCGCGGTGGACCTGTCCCAACGACGCTGCGGCGAGAGGTGTGGATTCAAAGTTGGAGAAGGCCTTCGAGATGCGCACGCCCAACTCATGAGAGACAATGGTGTCGACTTCCCCGAAAGGGAAGGGGTCGACGTTGTCCTGCAGGCGGGTCAAGGCCTGGATGTAAGCGGGGGGAAGAAAATCCGCCCGTGTGGACAGCAGTTGGCCGAGCTTGATGAAGGTCGGCCCCATCTTTTCCAGATCGCGGGCCAATTCATCGGCGCGAGGCTCGGCTGGCAATGTTTTGTCAAACGGCTCGGCTCCGAGAGTTTCGCGCAAGCCGGTATTGGCGAGGATGTCCGCGCGCCCATGCTTGATGAGCAAAAAGGCGATGTCCTTGTAGCGCTTCAGATGCTGCGGCTTGAGTGAGATTCCCATATATTATGATGCTCTGCGTGACCTACGGTCGGATTCAATCCGCCGTCGGTATCGGCAAGACGGGGTACGCCCTATTTACCGAACATTTTGGCGATGACGAAGATAAGGAATGCGCCGCCAATCCCACCTCCGAAAAGAAGGTAGACGAGCGAATATCCAATGGCGCCAATAACCGGTGTAAACGATGCGATAATCATGACCTAATCCTCCACATTTTTCAGGCTCACAGTTGTTTCAGCAGTGCTTTGATCCCGAGTTTTAGCGATCACTGCACATAGAAACATGCGCGTGATGGCCGGTTTCCGCAATACGCAGTAGACCGTATATGCGCCCAGGCAATAGTCCAGGGAAAGCGTCGCCCTAGCTCGAAAATGTCACAAATAATTTTTTGCAATTGCCGGGACGTGTGCTAGCGTTTTTAGGATGCCAGGGGCGGTCGGAATCGTACCGCGATGGCAAAAGCAGTTAACACCAACCGAAAGGAGTATGGGTCATGTTTGTCGCGATTCATCACAACATCACGGATCCCAAGAAGTGGGAGGAGACCACGAGCCAGATCGGCCCGATGGTCGAACAGGGGAAATTGCCGAAAGGTCTGAAGGCGCTTTCTTATTTGCCCAGCACGGACGGTCGGCGGGCCGATTGCCTGTGGGAAGCGGATTCGCTGGACAATCTGAAGCGGTTCCTCGAACCACTGACGTCGAAGGCGGCGAAGAACGAGTACTTCCAGATCAACGCCGAACAGGCGTTTGGTCTGCCCGGACACGCGCCGGAGCACGCCGCAGCCCACCGCTAACGCGGTCGAGGCGATCCAACAGACACAGGTCTTCGATGCTCTCGAAGGCCTGGCAATCGGAGAGACCGAGTTGGCCTCTCCGTTTGTTTTTCGAGCTGGTGAATCGATGGGAATTCCCCTTTGGCTGACGCGTGCGTTACCGAAACTGGAAGAGGCGAAACTGGGGCGGGTTGTCGAACGCGGCACGAGCAGGAGGTGCGGCCCGTTGTCGGCGAGCTGGAGGCCGGATTGTTTGATGATGGGACCTGACGCCATTTCCCTCTTCTCCGCCAATCGTGTTCATGGCACCAGTACGCGGACCCGGTAGTAACGTGACGAGCTGTTGGTCGCGGCGCCGCTATCGATCATGTTGGTCACGATGCCGGTTCCGGTCCCGCCACTGAGAATGTTGGTTACGTTAGCGCTCACGAAGTTATTCGAGTAGCCACCGTTGACCGTGCCCGTCGTGAACTCCAGCACGTTGGTGAGCGACGCGGTGCCGGGTGACCACGTGTTGTCGCCGTTTGCTCCCCGATACGTCACGTTTATGTTGGCACCCTGTCTGGCAACGCTGATGATGTGGGGGTACGCCGCAGCGTTGGTCGGATTGAAGCCCGCCAAGAATTTTTGCAAGCTCGTGAATCCGTCCCCATCAGGGTCCTCATTGGCCAGGTTGGGATCGAAAGGATCAAGACCATAATGCTGCTTCCAACCGTTGAGGATGCCGTCGCCAACGGCGCTCAGATTCGGGTCGAGCATGAGGGTTTTGTAAACCAGCGTGCCACCGAGGTGCATGAATTGAGCACAGTCATTGGTCACGACCAGCGTGTCCACGCGCAGCGTGCCGCCCAGTAGCACGAATGAGCCGCCATACACTTCCAGCGTAGCGTTGCCAGCCGCGTTCGTGACGATCACCTGTCCGCTCTCCAACTGGACGAGATTGTTACAGTAGAGCGGATTGTATCCAACGACCATGGAAGTGGAGACGAAAACCGACCCGCCATCTACGAACAAGGCGTTGTGCGAGCCCATGTCGCCAACCGCGAGCTGCTGGCTGCGCCAAACGCCACCGGATTCAACATACACGCTGTTGTTGCTGCCCGACTCTCCCTCGCCGACAATACCCCAGTAATCGTCCACCAATCCCCCATCGCGAATCGCCAGACTGTTGCTGGAACCGGAATCGCCAACCAGCACCACCGTGGCGTTGCTCCAGATCGAACCGGCGCCGGTAACCAGCGCCTGATTGTTGAAGCTGTTGGTGTCATATCCGATGTGGCCCCAGTTGTTGAAGACCCGGCCGCCGTTGCTGATCACAGGCTGTTGCCTGCGCCGAAAGTTCCGACATACACGTCGGCCGTGTTGGTCCAGATAGAATTGGCGCCCACAACCAGCAGGCTGTTGCTGTCGCTGCCGGGGTTCGCCCCCACGAAACCAGAGCTGTCGATGACCCGGCCACCATTGCTGATGACCAAGCTGTTGCCGGAGCCCGAAACTCCCAACTGCAGATTGTTGGCGCAGTTCCAGACCGAATTGGTGCCGGCGACCAGGACACGGTTGCTGCTGCTGGTCTGCAGATAGCCCACATACCCAGCGGCGTTGGTGAGCACCCCGCCGTTCCGAATCAACAAGGCATTGGCGAAGGTGTTGGACCCAACGCAGTAGTCACCCGACCAATTGCTGGTCACGCCGCTGATGGTGTTGGTTTGGAAGTTAGCGCCGTACTGCGCTTCGGAGGGTCGAGAGGCCAGCGCGAACCCGATGAGGAATTCCGCAATCAGACAACCGCGTCGCATTCGGTGCATGATTTACCTCGCAGCCGCCGGTGGCCGCAAATCACTTGGGGGTGAAACCGAACCTCGCGCTCACCCGCAGGCTAGCTTGCCAGGAGCACCGAAGCAAGCACAGAAAGCGTTCGTGTTGCGTACGTCAAACCCGTGAACGGGGTCAGATTCTTCCCAACGCCTGCTGGAGATCAGCGATAAGGTCGTCCGTGTCTTCGAGGCCGAGGGCGATACGGACGAGGTTGTCCACTATGCCGATCGAGCGCCGGTAGGTTTCGGGGTAGTCAAAGAACGACATCGTGGACATCTGGGTGACCAAACTTTCGCTGCCGCCGAGGCTGGGCGTGATGAGGAACAACTCCAGTGCGTCGATGAATTTCCGTGTTTCTTTTTCGCCGCCTTTGACGAGGAAGGTGATGACGCTCCCGAATCCGCGCATCTGTTCGCGGGCGATCTGGTAGTCGGGATGGGAGGTCAGGCCGGGGTACCAGACCTTTTCGATTTTGGGATGTGACTCCAACAGGCGGGCGATGGCGAGGCCGGCCCGGTTGTGTTGTTCCATCCGCAGCGCGAAGGTTTTCAGTCCGCGTTCGAGCAGGAAACAAGTGAACGGTCCCGGTGTTGCGCCGATCATGCGTTGCAACCGGTAGAGCTCATCGAGCATTTTGTTTTTCCCGAGGGCCACGCCGGCCAGCAGGTCGTTGTGACCGCCCAGGTATTTGGTGGCGGAGTGGATGACGATATCCACGCCCATGGCGAGCGGTTGGATGTTGTAGGGAGTGGCCAGGGTGGCGTCGATGATGGTCTTCACCTTGCGTTGTCGGGCGACTTTGACGACTGCCGGGATGTCGAGCACGCGCAGGTAGGGATTGGTGGGTGACTCGGTGAAGATGATGGTGGTATTGGGCCGGATGGCCCTGGCGATTTCCCGCGCCGTTGGGTCAACGATGGAGACCTGCATGCCGAACCCGGTCAGGATGTTGGTGGCGAAATCGCGGGTTTGACGATAGCAGTCCTTGGTGAAGATAATGTGGGTGTTGTGGCGCAGGTAGGCCAGCAACGTCATGACGACCGCGCTCATGCCGGTGGAGAAGAGCAGGGCACGCTCGGCGCCTTCGACGGCGGCGAGTTTGCGCTCGCATTCCTGTTGGGTCGGGTTGCCATAGCGGCCGTATTCGTGCTCGCGAAGCACGTGTCCCTCGCTCTTGCCTTTCATGAACTTCAGCACATCTTCCGTGGAGTCGAAGTAGTAGTTCGAGGTCTGGACGATGGGGGTGGTGACGGCGAAGTGTGCCTTCGGCTCGCGGCCGGGTCCATGGATAGCGAGCGTGGCCGGCTGGTAATGTTTTGGTTTGGGGGATTTCTTAGGCATCGGTCTTGTTCCTCTTCTGCAACGCGTGCGCGAGCGCTTCCTTGACGGCCGCCACACTGGGCGGCAGTTCGATGGGCTGGTTGGCGTATTGGGACGGAAACTCCAGGTTGCCCTCGTGGTAGCGCACCTTGAAATCGGCAAACTTCAAGCCGTGGGCGGTTGAAATCACCACGACGCGCTCCGACTTGTCGATCTTGTCGGCCTTGAGCAGCTTGATCAACACCGCCAGCGCCACGCCGGTATGCGGACAGGTGAACATGCCGGTGCGGTCTCCCAGCGCCGCGGCGTCGGCCAGTTCCTGTTCGGTCGCTTGTTCGACGATGCCGTTGAACTGCCGGAGTGTGCGCACGGCTTTTTCGTAGCTGACCGGGTTGCCAATCTGGATCGCGCTGGCCAGCGTTTTCTGCGCCTGCATCGGCTCGAAGCTGTCGAAGTGTTTCAGATACGACCGGTACAGAGGATTCGCTCGCTCGGCCTGTGCGACGACGATGCGGGGAAGGGAGGTGATCAACCCGAGATCACGCATCATCAACAAGCCGCTGCCCAGCGCCGACACGTTGCCGAGATTGCCGCCCGGGATCACGATCACATCCGGACACTCCCAGTCGAACTGTTGGACGATCTCGATACCGACCGTCTTTTGTCCCTCGATGCGCAACGAGTTCATCGAGTTCGCGAGGTAAATCGTGTCGTCCTTGGTGATCTCCTGCACCACCTTCATGCAGCCGTCAAAATCCGTATCCAACGAGAGCACCAGCGCGCCGTTGGCGATGGGCTGCACGAGTTGGGCGATGGAAATCTTGTTTTTCGGCAGCAACACAATCGCCGGGATGCCGGCCCCCGCGCAGTAGACGGCCAGTGCGGCCGACGTGTCGCCCGTGGAAGCACACGCGACCGCCTTGATGGGCGCGCCTTCACTGATCATTTGTTTGACCTGCGACACCAGCACGGTCATGCCGAGGTCCTTGAACGAACCGCTGTGCGTGTTGCCGCAAAGTTTTACCCACAGATCGTCCACGCCGATCACCTTGCCGAAACGTTCGGCCCAGAACAGATTCGTCCCACCCTCGTACATCGACACAATATTGTCGTCGGCGATCTGCGGCAGGATCCATTCCTTCTTGCCCCAGACGCCGGAGCCGTAGGGCCAGGTGTTGGACTTGTAGCGCTCCTCGAATAACTTCATCCACGCTTTCGCGTCGCGTTGGCGCAACGCGGCAAGGTCGTGGGTCACTTCCAGCAACGATCCGCAGTTCCGGCAACGGTAGATGATTTCGTTGAGCGGGTAGGTGGCCCGACATCCTTCATTGATGCATTGAAACCAGGCGCGATAGGACATAACCCGTGCATGATGAAATCGGCAGCCACCTCGCGCAAGGCAAATGTGCAATCGACAGATCACATCGCACCGACGCTGTCCTGTAGGCGGGGTCGTCTCGCCTGGACCCGCGTCGCGCGATCAAAGAACTCGTGACCAGGGTCAGTTCTGTACAGCGTCCATTACGAGTGAGTAGTATAACAATATATGAAGCTGGCCAAGCGGCAAGAAACCCCGGTAACGATTCGCTTTCGTGGCAGGTTGGTTCGGGCCAAGGCAACCGGAAAGATTGGATCGTGGACGCTGCTCACTCTGCCCAGGAACGCGAGTGCGAAGCTTCCATCACGAGGAATGACGATGGTTGAGGCAACTATCAACGGCTTTCCTTTTCGAGCCGCTCTCGAACCAAACGGCAAAGGAAGTCACTGGCTCCGGGTTACCAAAGCCCTGCACGATGCGGCCGGCGCGGACGCTGGAGACACGGTAACGGTGGAGATTACGCGGGTCGGGGAAGAACCGGAGATCCGGGTGCCAATGGATCTACGCCAAGCCCTTGCCGCTGCCCCGCGGGCGCAGGCAGCGTGGACGGACATTACGCCGATGGCGCGCCGGGACTGGATTTTCTCGATCACCACCGCCAAGCAAGCGGAAACGCGCCGGCGTCGGATCGAGAAAGCTTGCGACATGCTTGCTTCGGGAAAGCGACGATTATGTTGTTTTCCCGGTATCAAGTGGCTGATGAAAGAGAATGCAAAATCATGCGGAATGTGGCTGCCGTTGCCGGACTCCAAAAATCGTTTTTTGCCGAGATCGTGACTGTGAAGCCTCAAGACGGGGCTGGAAATCTAAGATCGGCGGACTACCGGATTGTTTGATGTTGAGACCTGACCCTATTCCTCTCTTGCGGCGTGACCAGGGTCAGTTCTGTACAGCGTCCATTACGAGCGAGAAGCGCGTGAAAATGTCACGGGTGCTGAGTTGAGCCCGATGATTCGTCTTACTGTGAGACTATCCGCAACGGCTGTTTGGGCCAGATCACCCGGTACCAGTTCTTGAATGAGTTGCCCTTTGGATACCAGTACCAGCGCATGGCTGGACTTCGTGCGTCCTTCGGAGGCGTGGAGAAACCACTCACGCCGTAGAGTTACACTGCGTAACTGCGGAGCGTCAAGCTGAGGCTAGAAATTTCAGATTAGGGGACTACCGGATTGTTTGATGTTGAGACCTGACCCCATTTCCGTTTGTGAAGAAGGTGGCGGGGGGGATTGCGGATTCGTGATTGGTGATTGGTGATTCGTGGGCTGGGCGGGAAGGGGCGCCGATGGCGGAGGGAGAACGCCTTAACGCTCAACGTTCAACGCACAACACTCAACGCTCAATGAGGAAGTGGGCAAGCTGTCGGGCGGCAATGCTGATCCACGAAGTGAACGACAGAGACCCTTCGACAAGCTTCCGCCGTCGCTAAAGCTATGGCGGACTAGGAGCAGGGTGACAGACCGGGAGAATTGTGAATCGATCAGTTCTTCGGCGACTGTTGTTGTCGCAGGGGGCTGGCGGCGATGACGAGGCTGCGGTTGCGAAGGTCCTCGAGAATCTTGAGGTTGCCGCAAATGACAGCGGCGTTTGCCGCGGAAGTACAGCGTGCGGCGTGTCGTCAGACTCCGCTCCGTCAGACTCGGCTTTCGGAAAAGGAAAGGGTAGCGAGGTGCTGGCGCATCGCGCATTTGCTTTCGAGAACCTTGCGCATACAGTCGCTCATTCGTTGTTCCTGAGGAATCATCCGGGGGGATTGTAGGCGAGATTCCCCATTTCTCAATGGGTGGGGGCAGAGAGGAATGTCCTGCTTTGCCGTTTGGAGGGACGCGCTCAGTCGCGTCTGTTCGTTCAATGCGGCCACGACGGAGCGTGGCCCTCTATATTAGGACACTACCGGGTAGGGTGACGAAGGCGGAATCGGAGATTAATATTTCTTCTAGACATCGTGTTACGATAGTGGTATAGTGCGGTCATGATCGGTAGCCCGGAGAAGAAGCGTTTGGGTGAAGGACGTGACGACGGTCCCTTCGATCCGACTCAGGGCAGGCGCCGAGCGCCGCTACAAGGGCAGAGTTTTAATGAACGGCACGGCGCGATACCTACACGACAGGCATCGCGCCCTACAATCACGGCATGCTGCGCGATTGATGGTGGAAACATGGCGAGGGAAGGGTGCGCAAAACACGTGTTTCTGCGAAACGAACCGGATTCAAAATGAGCGAATATGGCCTTGTATATCATTGATAACGCGGTTGTTACGACTGGCGGGATGCGGTTTTTCAATCCGGTTCGTTTGGAACGGAATGCGGTACGGCGCGGAGACACGGCGAGCCTACAACGGCGGCGACCGGACCGGTCGCCCTACGATTTTTGGGGACATCCTACGGCGCAGGCTAAAGCCGTGCGGCTACACCTAGAAACTGTTGGTAATTGCGGCGTGCTATTGAGTTGGAACGACCCCATACTGGACGGCTATGTCATTTCGCGCACTTGGTCTTGATACTAATGTCCTGAGAGCTGTTGATGCTGCCGGGTATACGGAACCTACACCCATCCAGACGGCGGCGATCCCGTTGATTTTGGCGGGGCATGATGTGATCGGCATCGCGCAGACGGGGACGGGGAAGACGGCGGCGTTTGTGTTGCCGATTTTGGCGAAGTTGGCGGCGCTGATCGGCGCGGGGCAGAAGCGGGGGATCCGGGTGTTGGTGGTGGCGCCGACGCGGGAGTTGGTGGTGCAGATCGAGGAAAATGTGCGGGCGTACGGGCGGTATATGTCGGTGCGGATGGCGACGGTGTATGGGGGCGTGGGCGAACATCCGCAGATCCAGGCGTTGCGGTCGGGGGTGGACATCGTGGTGGCAACGCCGGGGCGGTTGTTGGATTTGATGGGGCGGAAGAACGGGGATTTCTCCGGCATACAATTCCTGGTGCTCGATGAAGCGGACCGGATGCTGGACATGGGATTTTTGCCGGACATCCGGCGGATCGTGAAAGCGCTGCCGACGAAGCGGCAGACGCTGCTGTTCTCGGCGTCGCTGTCGCGGGACATCGAGCAGGTAACGCGGGAGTTTCAGCATGCGCCGAAGATTGTTCAGATCGGTAAGCGCGCAAATCCCGCGGAGACGGTGACGCAGTTTGTTTATGAGGTGCCGAAGCATTTGAAGGCGTCGCTCCTATTGCATTTGCTCAAGGAGCCGCAGATGAACATGGTGCTGATTTTTGTTCGCATGAAGCACGCGGCGGATCATCTCGCGGACCACCTGGACCATAAGGGGATACGGACGGCGACGATCCACTCGAATCGGTCGCAGAGCCAGCGTTTGCGGGCGTTGAAGGATTTCAAGTCCGGCGCGGTGCGGGTGCTGGTGGCGACGGACATCGCGGCGCGGGGGATTGATGTGGATGGTATCTCGCATGTGGTGAACTACGATTTCCCGATGCACTCCGAGGATTACGTCCATCGGATTGGCCGGACGGGTCGGGCGCATGCGGTCGGGGACGCGATCAGTTTCGTGACGGCGGCGGACTACGGGGCGTTACGGGCGCTGGAGCGATTCATCGGCCGCGGAATTGTACGGAAGAGGGCGGAGGGTTTTGACTATCAAGGCGCCGTGGCGCAGCCCGGTGACGGGGACGAGCGACCGTATCGGTCCAAGCAGTTGAGTCCGGCAGGTCACGGGCACTCAGGACACAGTGGTGGTTCAGGCCACAAGCAGCATCGAGGACAGGGCGGCGGTCATCAAGGTACAAAAGCCCGGTCGCGGTGGGGTCGATAAGCAGGCATCGCAATGATCTCGGCTTACTTCGATTCACGGCATCGACGGGCGGGCCGCCGAGTTGGTCGGCCCGCTGTCTACTCAATAACCGAGGCTGAGCGTGTAGCGCAGGATATTGTGGCAAGGGACGGTGTCGATGGTGGTCTTGCTTTGCCAGCCCTGGCAGCACATTTCGGCGCTGACCGTGGTGCGGTGCTCCTTAACCGCTTTGGCGATCGGCTCCGTCAGATCAAAATCGCCCCGAATACAGCCGGCATTGGGACAGTCCACACGGAAGACGGATTTGGCACGGTCGAGATTCGGCGAGTACTTGATCTGGCTGTTCTTGGCAACGCCTTTGGAATTGTAATAGCCGAGGTTCACGATCAGAGATTTCAACTGGGGAAATCTGTCCGTGAGGGTGGGCGAGCTGCCAACGCGCTGGCTTTCTTGCGCGCGGTAATCGAAGCGTGGTCCTTCTTTTGGTCGATACATCGTGTTTGGTCTTTCTTTGGTTTTAAGTGCGCAACCATCCTAGCACAAAGGTCGCGTGCCGTCTGTGAGAATCGCCAAGGTGTTAAACGACGCTATTCGATGCACCTTGACACAGGCGCCGAATAACTTTAGAGAAGCAACGTCGAAGAATACGGGATATTTTGGAATTTGGACTATGAAAAAGGCAACTCTCTCGCTCATCGCTACCGCTCTCGGGATACTGGTCGCTGTTCCTCTGCAGGCGGGTGTTAAAGTAACCACCGCGCCGGAACCGTTGGAGAAGCCAGTCGCGTTTCGGACGGCTGACAATAAATGCATCACAACGGTCACGGGTGGTTTTCTCACCCTGGGCGGAGAAAAGATAGGCTCCAAGCAAACCTTTACCATCGTTGATCTCAACGGGACCGATCTGGTGGATGGAGATCCGGTGAAGGTCCGGTATACCCCGGGCGGGCTTAAGGGAGATAAAGCCAAGAGCAATTATTGGATGGAAACTCCCGAGGGGATTAAGCGTAATTCGGAGGGGAGCGTATTCAAGATCAAGGTGGTGGACACCAAGTATGCATTTCAAACGTCGAGTGGTAAGTTTATGACCGGAGTTGAGAAAGAGGGTCTGTTTAGTCTATCGGATAAACAAGCGGATGCGTTGTTAGTGCAGCTGGTCGATCTTTCGTCGGGAGTTCCGAAGACGCCCAAGAAACCCAAGGCTGAAGCGCCCGCCACACCGGCCACTGAGAAGCCTGCCGCACCGGCTGCCGAGAAGCCCGCCGCAGAGTGATCATCTTTTCTCTGGGAGAGGGCTAACTACCGGTCGGCGGGAGATATTTCCTGAGAAAGGCCTCGTCGCCCTGGACCGTGAAGAGGTAGGCCTTACCGTCCTGACTCCAGGCAGCAGTGGGCGCGCTTTCGACTTCCTTGACCTGTGGTGTTTCAGCCTTGGGAGCATCGGGTAACGCGGACTTCTCGATGACGAACAGCCAGAGGCCGTGACGGCCTTCCTTCATGCAAGCGAGAGCGACTTTGTGGCCATTCCATTCTACGGCGCTGCCACCGATGACGGTGACGGACTTGAGACGGTCGGGAATGACGAAGTCAGTCGGCCATTGTCTCTTGGCAAGAACTTGCCGCAATTCGTCGAAACTCGTGGCTTTGATGAAGGTACTGCTGTAGCTGCTGGAGACGTAGCGGACCATGTCCGCACGATAGGCGTTTAATCCATTGCGGGTGCTTCGCTGGAAGATCCACGCGGAGAGTACGCAGAGCACGATGATGGCTGCGGCCGCGGCAATGACCGCGAGTCTTCGCCAGCCAAAATCCGGACGGACGACCTTCTGTTCGGCGAGAATGCGCTGCTTGAGGCCGAAGGGCACGGGCGTTTCACGAAGCTGGCGGCGGATCGCATTGTCAGTCTCCTGTAACTGCTGGAACCATCGGGACAACTCGGAGTCGTGCTCCAGTTGTTGCAGGGCTGCCACAATCGACGGATTCTTTGCATCATCGACGCCGGGTCGATAGCTGAGCAAAATCTCTTTGGCTTCCTGACTATTCACGCGATTCCTTCACTCTGATGGCCGGATGTGACTGACCGTCGGTAAGAGTCTTATAGAGTTGGCCCTTGCCGCGGGCAATGCGTGACTGGACGGTGCCGATGGGCACATCGAGGATCTCGGCAATTTCCTTGTATGAGTAATCCTCAAGGTAAAAAAGTGTGAGCGGTGCGCGATAAAGTTCGTTGACTTGCGCGAGGGAAGTGACCACCGCCACCGCGTCCAATTGGTCAACCATCGTGGGCGGGACGGACGGCAATTCACCGGCGACCTCGTCGAGTTCATAATGCGGAAAGCGCAGGTGTTTGCGGCGCGCCTGGAGGAACTCCCGGTGCAAGGTGGTGAAGAGCCACGTTTTCACTTTTAGTGGATCCCGCAATTGGTGTCCTTTGCGCGCCCAGATGAGAAAGGTTTGCTGGGTAAGGTCACAAGCTTCCGCCTCATCACGCGCGAGATTATAGGCAAACTGGTACAGTCCTCTATAGTACTGCTCCACCAACGATTCAAAATCCATCGGGGGCGAAGCTCCGATTTGTTTGTCCGTAGCCATAAGAGGCGCAGCGCCCGTAATTGTTCCCCGTTACAGGTGAATGCTTTGATTGTCACGAATGTTGGACTCGCCTGCAACAGGAAAAACAACCGGGAACAAAACCGTTCGGTGTGCATCGCATTTGTCGTAGGAAAGCGAGTCAGTCAGTTTAAGGGTTGCGGTGCCGTAAACCGGGTGCTGTAGCAGTTCGTTCAGGAAGTGGCCGCGTTGTGGTCGATCCCCCGCTATGCAGCCGTCTTCCGGAGTGGTTGTAATGCCCAAACTCGCGCGTTGCGCGGCACTTGGCCGGGATAACCGCAAAACTGGGTTTCGGCGGGGGGCTGGATAAGCCCCCGCCGAAAAGGGATGCACAGAATCGTCCGCCACGGCCTGACAGAATTGGACTCCCCTCGCAGTTCTGCCACCGAGAGCACCTTTTCCCTGGTGGGGCACAACCGATGCTCTAAGCACCTGATGATAACCATGCACGATTTGCAAATCAAAATGCACCAGGTTTCCGGTGTCGAGGTCGTGGAGATGACGGGGGCGATCGACGCGCTGGCTTTCGCGGATCTGTCCGCCACTTTGGGACGCATGATCGCGGAAGTCACTCCCTGCATCGTCCTGGAATGTTCCCGTGTCACTTACATCGGCAGCGCACAGTTGAAAGAACTCCTCGATTTCGCCCATCTGGCGCAAGCGCGCGGCGGTGACGTGAAGTGCGTCGGGATCGCGCCGACGATCCAGCATGTGGCCAACCTGATTGCGATGGGTGACTTGATGGAGTTTTTCGACGACCTGCAGCAGGCGCTGCTCTCTTTCCGTGGTTTGCCGGCGACCGTGTTGCGCTAAGGGCGCGGCAGCGGCGGTCCTCGACTGCTACGGGGTGTAGGTCAGAAGTTCGAAACACTCCCGGCCACTCTCGCTCAGCATCCAACCGTTCCCGCGTGAATTACGCTTCACGAGTTCGTGGCAAGTAGCCTGCGCCAGTTCCGCTTCGTTGACGCGCTGCACGAGGGGCCGACCGCGTTGGAGCAGGCGCCTTTGCGGTCCGCCAAGCTCCTGCGCCGTGCGCGGCCACACCATGACAGGCAAACCCCAGGTCGTCATCGCGATTTCGTAGGCGACAGGAATGCCGGAGGCAGGTTGAACCTGTTCGGGATGAAGCGTGAGCCACGGTAACGGGCGTGCGCCAACGAGTGCCGTAAAGGCAATGGGCTGCTTCGAGACGTACTCGGCGAAATTCACCTTGCGATTGTCGGCGTAGGCCCGGAGAAAGGCGGCAGGATCGAGGCCGATGAGATTCTTGCCGTTGAAATTGCCGAAGGGTGGCGCTTGCGGGTCGTGTTTCGGGTACCAGATATGGAAATCTGGGTTCAACAGGAAATTGATCTCGAAATGGAGATGGGCGCGGTCGCGCGCGATGCCTTCACGCGTGTTTGTGGAATGTCCCATCGTGGCAATGATCTGGCCTTTCTTTACGGGTTGGTCGACGACGAGACCGGCGGCGACTTCACTGAGGTGCGCGTACAGCGTGCAGACTGACACATTGTCCCAGTTGTGCTGGAGGACGATGTACCGTCCATAATTCGAGAGACCGGGCTTGGTGTTGATGAACGCGACCTTTCCGTCGGCTACGGCATGAACGGGATCGGTCGGCTCACCGCGCCGGTTCCGTTGGAGACACTTGATGTCGATGCCCTCGTGGAAACGGCGACCCTTGCTCCGGACGCAGCCGAACATGCCGGACTCAACGGTGCCTTCGACGGTGGGTTGAAAGTAATCCGCGTCACCGCCGGGCCGTAGGAGCGCGTCGTTGGAGGTGGGCAGACAGATGTCCAGCGCGCGCGCGGTGGCGGCGAGGATGAAGGTGGAAATAATAAGGGGGAAAAGCCGCGGCCAACTCATCGACTATTATTCTTTTCACTCAGCTTGTTCAGCGCTTCGACGGCTTTCTTGGCTTCTTCGTCGGTGAAATCGCCTTCCACGAGGAACTGGCCATTGGTGATGCGTTGATCCACAGACCACGAGCCGACGGGACGTTTGTTGAGGAAAATCACCAGATATTGGCCGCGGTCGCGCGTGGTCATTTCGTCGAGCACGATCGTGCCATGGGGGTCGAACCGCAGGAAAATCGCTTTGCCGCCAGCCGTGTCGTACAGTTCCGCCGATTGCACGTCCCGTTCGGTAAGCGCAGGGAAGAGATTAACCGTGAGTTTCACGCCCGTATGCGGGATTTCGATGGTCCGTTGGGTCTCGGCTGGAAGCAAAGAATTGGACTCCTCGTGGATGCCCAAACTTACCTCTTCTTCGGCTTTTTTCTGCCTTGAGGCGGCCGTGGAGCAGCCAACGAAACACGCCGCGACGAGTGCAAGGCATCCCACCATTTTAAGGCGTTGCATGGACGGGGATTCTATGGTAGCCTTCTCGCCGCTACAACAAAATCATGACAGTCGATCCACGATTCCTCAAGGAGGAGGGGGCCGAGGTTTTTACGGGGAACGAGCTGCTGATCAAGGGCGCTCTTGAAGCCGAAGGCGGCACCCATCTCTTGACCGGCTACCCCGGCTCACCCATCGCGGGCTTTTTCGATGCGATGGAGTTGGTTGCGCCCCTTTACAAGGAGAAAGGCATACGCGCCACGATCGCCAACAACGAGGCGCTGGGCGCGGCGATGCTCAACGGCTCGCAAATGGGCCCGTTGCGCGGCCTGTGTGCCATGAAATCGGTCGGGTTCCATGTCGCCGCCGATGCGCTGGCACTCGGCAATCTTGCGGGCGCTCATCCGCAAGGCGGCGCACTGGTGATCATTGGGGACGACCCGTGGAGCGATTCGACGCAAGTTCCGGCCGACTCGCGCTATCTCTGCAAGCACATCTTCATGCCGGTGATGGAACCCAGCAGCAACCAGGAGTTGAAGGACTGGATCGATCTCGGTTTCAAACTCTCTCGCGAGGCCAATCTTTTTATCGGCTACATTATCACCACCAACCAGGCGGATGGTGGTGGCAGTGTTCAAGTGCGGCCGAATTGTTTTCCCGACATCAGCAGCGTCAACAAGTATTCGCTCGACACCGCGCGGATCGATTTGGAGAACACCGTCCTGCTGCCGCCGCGCACATGGATCAAGGAAGAGGGCCTGCCGCGCCGCTATACGCGTTTATTTGAGATCGCCCGGCGTATTGGTGTGAACCGGATCTTCAATGCCCGCGAGAACCCGCGTTGGCGCGCCGAGATCGGTTTTGTAGCCTCGGGTCTCGGGTTTTGCTACCTCGAACACGCGCTGGCGGAACTTGGTGTTGCGGACCAGGTGCCGATCCTCAAACTCGGTATCAGTTATCCGGTCGATCCCGAGTTGGTCACAGAATTCACGCGGCAAGTCCGCAGCGTCTTCGTCATCGAAGAGCGCCGCGGGTTCATGGAAGAGCAGATCGCGGAAATCGTCAACCGCCTCAACCAAAACGGCACTGCGGCCAACCGCACGAATGTTTGGGGTAAGGAGTTCCCGGCCGGGTTGATCGGAATCCCTGCGACACGGGGCTTGAATCCGAGCATTCTCATCGAACGGCTCGCGCCTCTGGGCCGGTTCTTTCACGACCCGAATCTGGTCATCGACCAGAAGCGTATCGACTGCGCCGTCGAATTGATTCACGAGACGGACAAGTTTGACATCCAGATTCCCCTACGCACCCCGACATTCTGCCCCGGCTGCCCGCATCGCGACAGTGCCAGCGTGTTGATCGAGATGAAGAAACAATTCATTGATCCGCGCTACATGAAGCAGCACCACCGGCGTGGCCCGGTAGACCTGGTTTTCCACGGTGATACGGGCTGCTACACGATGCTGATGTTTGAGCCGACCAAGGATCTCATGCACAACTACAGCGGCATGGGCCTGGGCGGCGGCACGGGCGCGGGCATCGACCCGTTTATTACCAACAAGCAGGTGGTCTTCCTTGGTGACTCGACGTTTTTCCATAGCGGAATGCTTGGTATCTCCAACGCGCTCAAGCAAGGCCAGGACATCACGTACATCATTCTCGACAACGCCACCACGGCGATGACCGGCCACCAACCGACGCCATCCATGGATGTGGACATTGTTGGCGAGCACACTTACAAGCAGAACATTGACGGTATCGTTGACGCGATGATCGGGCAGGGCGTGCACGTGGTGCGCGCGAATCCCGCCTACCGCGAGACGTGGAAGAATATGCTCGAGGAGACCATCCTGCGCGAAGGCGTGAAGGTGATCGTCGCCGACAAAGAATGCGGCATTACCTATCATCGCCGCGAGTCGCGCGAAGAACGACGCGACATCCGTGAACATGGTTTCCTCGCCGAGAAACGCTTCGTCAACATCAACCCCGACGTCTGCGAGTACTGCCTCGAATGTACTCTGGCAACCGGGTGTCCGGGCCTGACCATCGCCGAAACGCCGTTCGGCGCAAAGATCCAGACCGATCTGTCGTGGTGCGTTTCCGACACCGCGTGCACCAAGATTTACGCCTGTCCATCGTTTGAGGAAGTCACCATCGTCCGCAAACAGAAGCCCCCCGCACCGATCGACGCAATTGATCTCACCAATATTCCGCTCCCCAGGATTGCTGATTTTGCTGACGCCTGGCGCTGCTATCTGGCCGGTGTGGGCGGGCAGGGCATTGGCGTCAGCACGGCGACCCTTGTGCGCGCGGGGTTCCGTCAGGGCTACCACGTTTTGTTCTGCGACAAGAAGGGGTTGGCGATTCGCAACGGCGGCGTGTTTTCCCAGCTCATCTTCACAAAGGGCGCGAGCGCCACTTCCAACATCATTCCGTACGGTCAGGCGGATTTGTTGCTCGGCATCGACCCGCTGGAGGCGACGCGCAGCCTGTCGCCCAAGGGCAATGTGCGCGTCGGCAGTCCGCAACGCACCGTGGCGGTCGTGAATGCATACAAGACGCCGACGATCCTCACCCTGCTCGGCAAGGACGACTTCAACGTGGCGGAACTCGAGGATACACTGCGCCGCTACACCAAGTCGGACGAGTATTTCGGCCTGAACGTCGCCGGTATCTCCGAGTACTTCTTCGGCACGAAGTTGTACGCGAACGTGGTCATGCTCGGCATCGCGTTTCAAAAAGGCCTGTTACCCCTGTCACTCGAAAACATCGAGTGGGGCCTGCGCGAGACGATGGGCTCCGCCGCAGTCGACAATATCAAAGCGTTGCATCTGGGACGCAAGCTCGTCTTTGAACCGGAACTCGTCCACAAACATGAATTGCATGAGACGTACGAGGAGTTTATCGCTGAGCGCAAAGATGTGTTGCAGCGCAACCATCGGTCCGGCGAGCATTGGGCGCGCGAGTTTGAAGTGCTCATCCGTCGCAGTGAGGAGTCGATCCGACTCGGGGAACAAACGGCTCGCGACATCGTCTGGCGGTTGTACGATTTGCTGGAGTACGGTGGCGTGGCCACCTACGCACCGCTTTACCTCGACCTGGTCGAGAGGGTTTACGCGCGGGACAACGCCCAGTTCGATTATGCCGCGACAAAGGCAGTCATTTGGAATCTGCACAAGGCGATGGTCATCAAGGATGAGATTTACGTGGCGCATCTGCTCACGAGCGAAGAGAAGACCCGCCGCGATCAACATCGCTACCACGTGAACACGGAACGTGGCGACCAGATCGTCTATCACCACCTGAACCGGCCCGAGTTCAACATCCTCGGTCGCGACTTCCGTTTCAAGATGAGCCCGAAGAAGTGGCAACTCAACCTGCTCAAGCACCTGCGCTGGCTGCGGCGCGTTATGCCGGCCTGGCACCATCGCGAGCGTGAGTTCCGCGACTGGTATGTCAGCCTCGTCGAGAACTTCCACTACGAAGATCGCGCCGGCTACGACCGCTACGTGAAGGCGCTGCGTTGTGTCGAGGAAGTCCGCGGTTATCGCGAGGTCCGTTATCCGAAGATGGAAGAAGCACGGCGGAAGGCGGAAGGATTATTCTCCCAGCCAAAGAAGACGGCGTCGGTGACGGTTCCCGTCAAGCACACCGTGTAGTTTTTCTCGCGGCGACATGAACGAGACTATCGTCGTTCGCGCTACGGCATCCCAGCTTCCGCTCGCGCCGTAACCTGCTGGCCCGGAGGAAATCAATGTACTGCTCGGGCTTCGTGCAGTACGTGTTCACACGGGCGAGCATCGGTCTGGCCCCGGGTATCCATGCCTTGCACGGAACCCCCGAAGATATTTCGCGAACGCCAGTGTCGCACGCAACTCACCTATTGCAGCGATAACCTGCTAACCGTCACCACTATTTCTTTGCTCGTGTACGAGCGGAGCCTTCGACACACGACGCGGCGAGAGCTGTCCAGCCTGTCTGGTGATTGGCGCCGAGGCCGCAGCCATTGTCGCCGTGGAAATACTCGTAGAACAACACCAGATCTTTCCAGTACGGGTCGGCGGCGTAGCGCGGCTCGGTGCCGTGGCAGGGGCGGTGACCACTGGCGTCGGGCAGGAAGAGGCGCGCCAGCCGTGCGCGCAGATCATCGGCCACTTGCTGGAGATTCATCACGTGACCCGAGCCAGTCGGGCACTCCACTTTCAGTGTGTTGCCGTAGAAGTGGTGGTACCGCTCCAGGGCCTCGATGAGCAGATAGTTGATCGGGAACCAGATGGGGCCGCGCCAGTTGGAGTTGCCGCCGAACAGACTCGTATCAGATTCGCCGGGCACATAATCGACGCGGTACTCCTCGCCGTTGACGCGAAACACGTACGGATTGCGCTCGTGGTATTTGGATACCGAACGGATCCCGTACGGCGAGAGAAACTCACTTTCGTCGAGCATGTAACGCAACACACGCTCCAGCCGCTCGCGCGACGGGATTGCCAGCAGCCGATGCCCGTGGACGTCTTCCTGGCCATCGGAGTCCATATAGGAGATGTGTTCTGCCAGGTCCTTGCGATTGTCCAAAAACCACTGCAAGCGCTTCGCGAAGCCGGGCAACTTCTTGACCACCTCGTCTTCGATCACCTCGGCCGCGATGAGCGGCAGCAACCCCACCAAAGAACGCACCTTCAACCGGGTCGTGTGCCCGTCCAGATACAATTGGTCGTAATAGAATCCGTCTTCCTCGTCCCACAACCCTGTGCCGCCGTGCGTATTGATTGCGTCGGCGATGGCGACGAAATGCTCAAAGAATTTTGAAGCCATGTCCTCGGTCGCGGGATTATCCTGCGCGAGTTCCAGTGCGATGGAGAGCATGGTGTTGCAAAAAAACGCCATCCACGCTGTGCCGTCGGCCTGTTCGAGACGTCCGCCGGTCGGTAGAGGTTTCGAGCGGTCGAAGACGCCGATGTTATCCAGGCCGAGAAAGCCGCCGCCGAAGATGTTCTTGCCTTCCGCGTCCTTGCGGTTGACCCACCACGTGAAGTTGATTACGAGCTTTTGGAAGGTACGCGAGAGGAAGACGCGATCCCGCTCGCCGCGGTCGCCCGTCATCTTGTACGTTCGCCAGCACGACCACGCGTGCACCGGCGGGTTCACATCGCCAAACGCAAACTCATAGGCCGGGATCTGCCCATTCGGGTGCATGTACCACTCGCGCAGCATCAACACCAGCTGGTCTTTGGCAAACTGCGGGTCCAGCTTTGTAAAGGGTATCATGTGGAACGAAAGATCCCACGCCGCGAACCACGGGTATTCCCACGTGTCGGGCATCGAAAGGACGTCGCGGCTGTAGAGATGCTGCCAATCCGAGTTGCGGCCGAGTTGGCGACTTTCCGGTGGAGGCGGCTGTTGCGGATCGCCATCAAGCCAGTCGCGTACAATGTAGTGATAGAATTGTTTGCTCCAGAGCAGACCTGCGTACGCCTGGCGCACAACATTGGTTTCTGTACTGGAAAGGTTGGTGGGGATGAATGCGGCGTAGTATTCATCCGCCTCGCGCCGGCGAGCCGCGAAAATATCGTCGAATTCTTGACCCAGATTTCTTAGAGGAGAAAGTTCTTGGCTGGCTAAACGGAGGCGCAGGACAACTTCCTTGCCGGCGGGGATCTCCAAGTTGTAGTACGCGGCCACTTTGGTGCCGACATGCTTTGGGTTCACGGCGTCGGTCTTGCCGTGGATGACGTACTCGTGGAAGGCATCCTTGACGTACGGAGTGTAGTTATCCGTGCCGTAGAGTTCCTTCGTGTTCGTTTCATTGTCCGTAAAAAGAAACTGCGGGGCCTTGCTATCCGGTCCCGGTCCCGCAACCAGCCAGTGTTTTCCAAAGCTGACATGCTCGCCCTGAAGCGTGGAGTCGCCAACCGCGGAAATGCACGGCTTGATCCAACAACCTTCGTGTTTGCAACCCCAGATCCAGGTGTTGCGATACCAAAGCGTGGGCAGCAGATGCAGCGCCGCGGCCTCCGGGCCGCGATTGGCCACAGTAATCCGGATCAGAACGTCGTCCGGACCGGCTTTCGCATACTCCGCGAAGACGTCGAAGTAGCGATTGTCGTTAAAGACGCCGGTGTCTAGCAACTCAAACTCGGGGTCATTCTTGCCGCGGCGTCGGTTCTCCTCCACCAGCCACGCGTAGGGAAACTCGGCTTGCGGATACTTGTAGAGCGCCTTCATGTAGGAATGCGTCGGCGTGGAGTCGAGATGGAAGTAACACTCCTTCACATCCTCGCCGTGATTGCCTTCGGGGCCGGTGAGACCAAACAAGCGCTCCTTCAGAATCGGGTCTTTCCCGTTCCACAACGCGAGCGACAGGCACAGGCGGCATTCGCGGTCGGTAATGCCGAGCAAACCATCCTCACCCCATCGGTAGGCCTGGTGGCGGGCGTGATCGTGTGGCAGATAATTCCAGCAATCGCCGAACTCGGAATAATCCTCTCGAACCGTGCCCCACTGCCGTTCGGAGAGATACGGTCCCCAGCGTTTCCAATTCTTCTCGCGGCGATTGTCCTCGGCGAGTCTGGTCTCTTCCTGGGTCATCGTTTCCTCTTTCTCGCCTCAACCGATGGATATGACGTTCTTGATTCCGCCCACTTTGCCCAACAACAGGTCCCGGTAACGCTCCATCGGGTAGCGCTGGGTAATCAGTGCCCGCACAGCCTGGGGCCATTTTTTCATGAAAACTCCCAGGTCGGCAATCGCAGCTTCGAAGGCCTCGCGGTTGGCATTGACCGTGCCGAACACGACCTGGTTCTTGAGTACGAGGTTGCGCATGATCAGATCAGCGTCCAACGCGATCGGCCCCTTGCGCCCGGGGACGCCGGTGAAAAGAAACACGCCGTTCGTCCCCAGCAATTCCATCAACTGAAACGACACGCTCGCTGCGCCCGTCGCTTCGTACACCATGTCGATGTTGCCAACCAGCGCCGCGAGTTGCTCCAGCGAGGTATCTTGGCCGGACACGTACGTCGCTCCGATCGACTCCACCACTGACGATTTAGGGCTGGGCTTGGGTTCTTGCGAGTAGACGAATGTCTGGAAGCCCTGGCTCACCAGTACCATCGCTCCCAGCAGGCCCACCGGCCCGGCCCCCAGCACCACCGCGCGATGACAGGAAGCCGCCGCCTTCCCCGGTTCCAGAGGACAGGCCCACGGCAGACGCTGTTGCACCTGCCACAATTGCGTCAGTCCTTTTTCCGCGATTGTCAACGGCTCGACCAGGATCGCCACGTCGCGCAGCTCGCGGGGCACGACGTTCATGTACTTCTCGTCGTCCACGATCAACTCGGTCATGAACCCGTGTTGTTCCTTGATGCCGCGTTCCGTGAAATCACCCGTGTAACAGAAATCCTGTCGATCCGAGCGGCAGGCCACGCACTCCGGATGGGAACAGGGACGCCGCACCATCATTACGATGAGATCGCCCCGTTTAACCCGCGACACGCCCTGGCCCACCTCGACAACTTCCGCCAGCGATTCGTGGCCGATGACCAAGTGGTCGGAGTCGCGCGGCGGCGTGCCGTACTCGAAGGCACAGATTTCCTTGTCGGTGCCGCAGACGCCGACTTCGAGCATGCGCAGTTTTGCCTGGGTCGGTGACGTGAGCGCGGGTTCGGGATGCGCGATCAACGCGAGTTCCTGCTTGGCGGGAAAAACGGCAATGGCTTTCATCGTAGCTCCTGGAATTGCAGTGCGACTCTACCCGTTAACGAATGGATTGCGCAACCGAAGGAAATCGTACGCCAAAGACCTTCCTTAACCCGTGAAGCTGTGAATAAGAAAAACAGAATCATAGTCCAAAGTCAACCTCGTACAAACCTCGCATTTCTCGCCAAACGAACCGGATTGGAAAACCTCATCTAGCCAGTCGCAACAACCTCGCTATCAATGAAATCCGAGCCTATTTTCACTCATTTTGAATCCGGTTCGTTTCGCAGAAATGGATGTTTCTGAGATCCCTTCTTCCCCGAAAAACGACTCCCGTTGGCCTTCGTGGCGCTCTGGCGAAGAAGGCACAGTGTCTTGTCAAAGAACTGTGCCAACAATACCATTTCCAAAGTGCCTTGTCCAGTAAAAGTATTAATCAACGATAAATAGTGTCCTTCTTTGTATTACGCATGATATTGATTGTCACACTTATGAATCCTCATTATTGAGCACAAAACAGACTCCCTCTCGTTCAACAAACCACATCTCCCTACCCGCAGATCTCCGGCCGTAATACACAAGCTCGGTCGGTTGTTTGCGGCTCACCTCTAACCACCATCGCGGATAACCCGGCGGAAGCCGAACCGGCTCTATTACTCCAGATTGAATTTTCAGGGCTTCGGCTACCGTATCCACCGATCTACGGTCGCATGCAAATGAATAGTACATTGGCCCACCGCGACTAAGTACTCCGCCCAAGTGAATTGCATAGCGAGCGTCCTTAAATGCTGACGCCGGCATGTGTGTAATTCATGCCAGTTCAAACGCCGCCTCTGGCCCGCTCTCCTCCTGCGTGTAGCCCCCGAAAAGGCCCACCCAGCAAAAAACAAGAACGGCGCCCGAAATCCCAATGGCCACTAAGACTTTCGTTACCTTCGTCCAATTCACATTGCGATGATTGCATATTGCGTTATTACTGACAGATCTTTACGCTTTACCCGAAACCAAACCTCGTCTTTTTCCATCCAATCAGCTAACAGGATAATTGTGGACGAACGGAACGAGAAGCTGATCAAGGGTAAGGAGCGCATCGCTCAGGCCGGTCACTCTCGTAAAGGTCCCGCTCCTGCTGCCGGCAAATTGCGTCTTCCGCCCGGTCAGCACGAGGTGAAAAACTGGCCCGTTCTCGACCTTGGCATCCAACCCGACATCCCGCTCGATAAATGGTCGCTGAATATCGAAGGTCTCGTCGAAAATCCCAAGCTGCTCACGTGGCAGGATTTCCTGGCACTGCCACAGGTCGAACGAACCGCCGATTTCCATTGCGTCACCACCTGGAGCCGATTCGACAATCACTGGCAGGGCGTTGCTTTCGAAGCCATCTGCGATCTCGTGAAGCCGAAACCGGAAGCGAAATTCGTCCTCTTCACCGGCTTCGATGGCTATTCGACGAACCTCCCGCTCGATCTGGCGCGCGAAGATGCGATGATCGTCCACCATTGGGAAGGCCAACCGCTGGAACGCGAACACGGCGGCCCCGTCCGCGTGGTCGTCTCGAAAGTCTATGCTTGGAAGGGCGCGAAGTGGGTGAAAGACATCATCTTCCTGGGAGAAGATAACCCCGGGTTTTGGGAAGTCCGCGGCTATTCCAACACCGCCGACCCGTGGACCGACGACAGATTCTCGTGACTCTGCGCCTGCTATCCGCTATTCCTCTCTCGTGACCCACACCATTCGAATCGTCATGGCGCTTTGTCTCCTGACTTCGTGCCCTTCGTTTCTTCGTGGTGAAACTCCTCCGGCTCTCGACTCCGCGGACGAACATGCCATCGAACTCGCCCTGCGCGCCCTCAAAATGACCCCGGCCGATCTCTCGTTCATGAAAACGAACGTCGAGTCGGAACTGGTGCTTCACAAAGCCGGCCTCTTCCTGCAGCAACCGCTTACGTTGCCGGCTTATGGCCAGTCGGTGATGTCCAATCTGCAATCCGTCTCGTCGATGGCCGCGGTCGCTCGATTCTCACGCGAACAACTGGAAATCCTCCCGGGCTATTCAGACTTCACGTTTGCTTCGATATCCATTGACCCGGACTTTTTGAATGGGCTGCCGCCACCTATCGCCCGCGCGGTTCGAAAAATCGCTGAGGCCGCGGCGCTCTCAAAAGTCCTGCTCGCCCAGGCGCTGCCGCAAGACAAGAATACGCCGTTTGCCGCTTTCGCAGCGGACACGTTCGATCTCGACAGGGACAAGGCCGAGTTGGAATCGTGGGACGGAATGGGCATCGACACTCACAGCCTCCGGGACATCCTGCAGCGTAACGATAAACTTGAACTTCAAGACGACGAACTGGCGCGTGACATTCTTGGCGCCAGCGACAAGTTGGATTCATCGCTTCTCTTTACCGCCTTCGAGAACCTGAGCGCGGCCGTCGATTCCGCAATTGCCGATCTTCGCACCAACACCTTCACCGAAGAATTCCAGGTCGAGACCGACACTCCCCTCGGCAAGATCATCGTCGGCGGGGCAGGGCACAACGTGTACTCGAACGAAGCATTCCTCATCATTGATACCGGTGGCGACGACACCTACCTGAATTCCGCAGGCGGGGCGAATGGATTGCTTGGACGTCCCATTTCCATCGTCATCGATCTCGGCGGCAACGATCAATTCGTCTCAAAACAAAGTTTCTCGCAAGGTTCGGGAGTCTTCGGCATTGGCATTCTCGCCGCGCTTGGCAGCAATTGCACATTTCAGGCGAAAAATCTGTCGCAGGGCGCCGGCTTCTTCGGTTGCGGATTGCTGATGACAGGGCAGGGGAAGCAGACCTTCGAGGCGGACACGTTCTGTCAGGGAGCCGGGAAGTTTGGCGCGGGCATTCTGTGGCAGCGCGGCGGCGATACCACGTACAAGGCGGCCGAAATGGCGCAGGGATTTGGCGGCACGAGCGGACTCGGGCTGCTGCTGGACGAAAGTGGCGATGATTCGTACTACGCCGGCGGCAAGTATCCCTGCGGCTGGCTCCCGAAACATTTCTTCACGTTGTCACAAGGGTTCGGTTACGGGATGCGGCCATTCGCCGGTGGTGGAATCGGCATCCTCTGCGATTTGAAGGGCAACGACCACTATGTGTCCGATGTTTACGGTCAGGGCGCCAGCTACTGGTACTCGGTCGGCCTGTTGCTCGATGCGGAAGGAAATGATACCTACGACTCCTACCAATATTGCCAGGGCGCGGGAATTCATCTCAGCAGCGGCGCTCTCATCGATTGGGGTGGCAACGACACCTATACTGCGGGCCACATCTGCCAGGGCGCGGCTCACGATTATGCTGTTGGCATGCTCATCGACCGCGGCGGCAAGGACAAATACTCTGGCGACACGACCGCGCAAGGCGCGGCGATCAATAACTCGTTCGCGCTGCTCCTCGACCACGACGGCAATGATTCGTACACCAGTATTGATACAAACTCGCAAGGCGGCGGTCACGATGGGGGTAAGCGCGAGTACGGTTCCATCGGCCTCCTGCTCGACCTCGGCGGCCACGACCAGTATTCGCAAGGGCAGACAAACAACGCCATCTGGCTCAAGCCGCTGTACGGTGCCGGACTGGATTGTGAAGCCCGCACGAATGTCGTAGGCACAAATGTTGTAGCTGCGCTTCTGCGAAGCGCAGAATTAAATAATCCCAAACCATTCACCGGCACTCCCCAAAAACGCCTCTACACCATCGACCCTGTTGACCCGCATCATCCCATCGAACAGTTGCTGCGCCGCGCGAACAGCGACAAGCCCGACGCGGCAGCGGCTTCGGAGGAGTTGAAGAAGCGCGGAGTCAAAGCGCTACCCTGGCTCATCACGCGGCTGGACAGTCCGGACGTTCTCGTCCGGGCCAAGACCGAGGAGGTGATCGACAGTCTCGGCACCAACTCCATCCCGTTGCTCATCGAGGGAATCGACCACGCGAAGAATGATGAGATCGCCCGCCTCTGCTGTTATTTCCTCGCTCGTTTTGACGAAAAGGCCAGCGCGGCCATCCCGGATATTCTGCCGCTGATTGACCGGGACAAAACAAGGACAACCGCATTTTATACGCTCGGTCACCTGCGGGCCCGCGCGGCCTTCGAACTCGCCATGACCGCGCTCACAGACGAACGCGAGCTGGTGCGCCTGCGCGCCGCGCAAGCGCTCGGACGGATCGCCGATATACGCGCGATTCCGACGCTGATCACCGCGCTCAACGATGAAATGTGGGACGTGCGCTACGCCGCCGAGGACTCGCTCGTCGCGCTGGGCCAACCAAGCGTCGGCCCCTTGCGCGCGGCCTTTGCGAAAGCGTCTCCCCGATCGCGACCGCACATTCTCGAAGCGTTGGCGAAGCTCGGCGACAAGCATGGGTTGGCCTGGGCGAAATCAGAATACAAGAAGGACGATGCGCTCGTGCGGACCGCCGTCGAGAAGCAGTTGGCGGAAGAGCTTGCCGCCGCAACCAAGAAGCACTGACTCAGGTTTCGGACGGCACTTCCTTGGAACGGGTCACGATGATCACGACCGCCAGGATGATCGCGAGGGCGGCGAACATCATGCGGGGCGCAATCGGCTCACTGGCTACCGCCCAACCGAGGAACACGGCGACCACCGGATTGACATACGCATAGGTGGAGACCCGCGCCGTTGTCGTGGCTTTGAGGAGTCACACATACGCGGTGAAGCCGACCAGCGATCCAAAGGTCGTGAGATAGATCCACGCAATTGCCGAGTGCATGGTCACACGGGCGAACGCAAAGTGCCTCCATTCGCCGAGCGCGGCGCCCACCACCAGCAGCAACGCGCCACCCGCGATCATCTCCATCGCCGCTCCCAGCAACTGCGACGCCGGCAATCGCGCCCGTCGCGAGTACAATGACCCGATCGCCCAGAAAAATGCCGCCAGCAGGAGTGTGACCGCACCGGAGAAACTGACCTGCGTCCTGTCCCCCAAATTGCCGGGGGCCACGAGGAAACCGAGGCCGGCAAATCCCACGACGAGCCCGAAGACGATGCCCACCGTTGGCCGCGGCCCGCTGTGCCAGAGCCATTCCAGCAGCACCATCCACAGGGGAACGGAGCCGATGATCAGCGCGCTGACTCCCGACGGCACTTGTTGCTCGGCCCAACTCAGCAATCCGTTTCCGCCGAGCAGCAAGAAACCGCCGACGATGGCCGCTTCACGCCAGTGAATGCGTTCGGGACGCGCGGCGCCGCGCCCCCGCGCCCAAGCGTAAAGCAGTGCGCCCGCTGCCAGTGCCCGCGAACCCGCCATCGAAAACGGCGGGATGGTCTCAACTGCCAGGCGGATGCCCAGATACGTCGATCCCCAAATGAGGTAGACCGCCCCGAAGGCCATCGCGACCTGCCAGCGCGGGGGTGTCCCGGTTTGAGGCAGCGATTCGCGCATTGCGCGAGCCTATCATAACTCCTAGAATCCCGCGCCATGAAGAACGATCCGCTTTGGCTGGCCGACCAGGTGACCTACCAGATTTTCCCCGACCGATTCGCCATCGGGAAATCACACACGTCAGAGTCGAAACTGGCGCTGCCGATTTACCAGAACCACGGGTGTACGCGGCGGCGCTGGGACGAGATGCCGGAGAACCCCTCACGCGGGAAGGATTTTTTCGGCGGCGATTTACCGGGGATCATCGACCATCTCGACTACATCCAGGACCTCGGGGTGACGGCCTTGTATCTCACCCCGATCTTCATCGCGCCGTCGAACCACAAGTACGACACCACCGACTTCTTCACCGTCGACCCGCAGTTTGGCGGCGAGAAGGCGCTCAAGCAGTTGATCCGCGAATTGAAGCGGCGGAAGATGCGGCTCATTCTCGACGCGGTGCTCAACCACGTCAGCGATAGTCATCCCTGGTTCCAGGCGGCGCGGCGCGGCGAGAAGCCGTACAAGGATTTTTTCACCTTCCTCAAGTCCGGCGAATACGAATGCTGGCGCGGCCATCGGCACATGCCCGAGTTGAATCTGTCCAACGTGGCGCTGCAGAAGCTGCTGTATCGTGGCAAAAAAAGTGTGCTGCAGAAGTACCTCGAAATGGGCATCGACGGCTGGCGTTTTGACGTGGCGGTGGACGTCGGTTTGCGTACGGTAGGTGAGATGCGAAAAGCGATCCAACAGCGTTTCCCGGACGCGGTGCTGCTGGGCGAAGTGATGTGCTACGCGGGGGATTGGTGCAATAACGACCAGGTCTTCCACGGCGTGATGAACTATTACTTCCGCGACGCGGTGCTCGGTTGGTTGGGCGGGGAAGTTTCCGCACGGCAGATGAACCACGCCGGGGAATATCATGACGGTTACAGCCACGCCGGTGCGATTCGATCCTGGAACATGCTGTCGAGTCACGACACACCGCGGTTGCGCTGGACGATTGAGGATACTGCCCAACGACGGCTCGCAGTGATCGCGCAGTTCACGCTACCGGGCGTCCCGTTCCTGTACTACGGGGAGGAAATAGGCATGAATGGCGGGCACGACCCGGATTGCCGCCGCCCCATGATTTGGGATGAGAAACGCTGGGACAGGGAGACGCTGGAGTTTTACAAGAGGATCATCGAAATCCGCCAAACCCATCCGGCACTGCGCCGGGGCAAACTCACCGTCCTCGGACAGAGACTGGATGGGGACGCCCTGGTTTTCCTCCGCCACACGGACAAGATCAATGAGGTCGCGCTGGTGGCGATCAACAATGCGACGCAGCCATTGCGCCAGATTGTCTTCACCCCGCACTCGCATCTCTATCACGCGTTGCCCATGAAAAACCTGCTCGAGCCGTCGCAGGTGGTGAACATGGAAGCGGGTAACCTGAAGCTGGACATCCCACCGCGATCCGCGGCGATCTTCGTTCCCGATGATACGCGGCTGCCCAATTACAAGTTCTTCAAACCCCGAAACCTCGACTAATCCGCCGACGCTGCTGCTATTTAACAATCACGTCGGTCGTCACCGGCGCGCCAAGCGTGTGGTCGGGATTCCTGCCGCCACAACCCGTGTCCTTGACCTTGCCATCGGGAAACTGATCGACTCCACCGGGCAGGGCGTTGTGCGGGCAATTGTCGTCGAGCGGATCGGCGTCGGCTTCACCACTAATCGCCCCGGCATGGACAGTGGCAGTGTAGCTGAAGTCGTCGTGGCCCGGATCAGTTCGGGTCGTCTTTAGCGGGTCAGTCGCGCAGGTGTACGTCACGTCGAAGATCGCGGTGAACTTCTGTTTCGGTTTGAGCGTGACGGGCAGCGGGCGTTGGGGTCGCCCGGCATGCAGCACCGCCACGGGCGCCTGGCACGTCGAATTCGTGTGCAATGACGTGAGCGCGAGCGTCACGAGATTGTTGAGCGTCGCCGCGTCGGCAATCGTCTCGGGCACCGGGCTGCGGCTTTGGATTGTGACGCGGACCGACTTTGTCAGGTTGGACTTCGTCGCGCTGAGGGTGATCGTCCTTGGAACTTTCAGGGCGACGACCGCAAAATCGTGCACCGCAACGGCGGTGACGGCCGACCCGGTGTTGTTGCTGGAGAGCGGGTCGGTAGTTACGCTGGCGACGCTGGCGCGGTTGGTTACGATGCCCTGATGGGAAGCCACGACGACGACCGACACCGTGGCGGTCGAGCCGTTGGCCACCGTACCGAGGTCACAGGTCACGATGCCGGCGATTTGCGTGCAACTCCCCTGGCTCGCGCTCGCGGACACAAACGTCACCCGGCTGGGCAAGGCGTCGGTGACGGTGACGCTGGCGGCGTCGTTCGGGCCGTGGTTGGTGACAGTGATTGTATAGGTCAGGTTGCTGCCAAAAAACACGGGATTAGGCGAAGCGACTTTGATCAGCGCCAGATCGGCCGACGGCGGCGCCTGGGTGACGATGACGTTGAAGGTGCAGGAATTACTGTTGCCCGCCCCGTCAACGGCGGTGCAAGTCACCGGATTTGTTCCCAGCGCAAAACTCGAGCCTGAAGGCGGAGTGTTGGTGGTGCTGGCCACCGAGCAATTGTCGCCGACTGTTGGTGCGGGGTAGTTCACGACCACGCTATTCTGTCCGAAGGGGACGTTGGTGGTGATATTGGACGGGCAAGTAATCGTCGGCGGTGTCTGGTCAATGACGGTGATGGCCGCCACGCAAGAGTTGGAGCCACCGCGGTCGTCGACGACCGTGAGCGTGACGGGTGTGACGCCCAGAGCGTATGGGCCGGGCGGGCTGAGGGTGCGGCTGACAATTACGCCGTCGGAATCAAAGGAGCCGTGATCGACTTGCGCAGCGGACACGTTGGCCTGACAGGAGGAGTTCGCGGCGTTGGTAACATCCTGACAGACGGCGACGGGCGGCACGTTCGGCAACAGCCAGACCTTCGTCGCAGTGCACGTAAACGACATGCTGCTAATGGTGCCGCTGGCTTGGATCGTATCCGTGCCGGTCGTTATGCTGGAGTAACTAAAACTGGCCTGTCCGCCGACATCGGTGGCATTGTTGCCGTTGGTGCCCGCGTTTGGCCCTGAAATCACATCGAAATTCACGGTCACACCCACGGCAGGGGTGCCGTTGGTCGTGATCGTCGCCGTGACGGTATGCGTTGCCCCAACATTGTTGGTCGCGAGTTGCGGTGTGAGGGAGCAGATCGCCCCGGCTCCCGCGAGGGTGGTAATGGGAAAATCAGTTTGCTTGAAGAATCCCGTGATACCGACCGCACCGGGGATGCTGTTGGTGTCGGTGGCCGTTCGCTTCACGAATAAGAGCTGGCCTGTATAGGTCATCCCCACTTGAAGCATGCCGCCCGTGACGACCACCGAGGTCGCGGTCCCGTCAAGCCCGCCCACCTGACCGATGTCCGGCGTGCTGAAGGCCGTGTTGCCCAGGCTGTCATCGACGCTTAGTGTAATGAAGTCGAGACTGCTTCCTCCCGTAAACGCATTCCACGTTACAATGAAATTGGTGGTGCTGTTGACGGACTGCGCGGCGGTGAAATTGGAGACTTGCGGCGTGTTCGGATAGTTGTCGGCGGAAAGATTCAACGCGGGCACGAACGCCCCCTGGTCCGAAGTGTCAACACTCATCGTGTAGGTCCCGCTGCTCTGATACGTGTTGTCCAATCCGATCTTGGTGGTGAAGGTGTCATTGAACTCAAGTCGGCTGTCGCTCGGATCAGACCGCAGCAATGTCTTGGTGGCGCCGCCGGGCACCTGGACGCTGGCGCTGACAACCGAACTCGTGTCCACGCCCACCACGTCGGCGTGGAACAGGAAACCTGTCGTGGAAATCGTGGGCACACCGGCGCTGAGCTGATCAAAACTCTGCCCTTTGGCCGCCGCAATGTAACTCCTTACGTCCTGGTTGGTGGATGCCACCCCGCTGGTAAGTTGCACGTCGTCGAGCGCGAAACGGTTGCCGAGCGAATTCAGCGTGCCGGCCCCGCTGACACCCTCGAACACCTGGATGCGTACGCGGTCGAAGAGGTTGGTCAGAAATGACGGGATCGGCGCATTGGTCAACACCGTCCCGTTGATGGAGAATGTATATGTGCCGGCCGGGTAGTTCATCGTCAGGACGTTCGTCATAAAGTGACCGGCGAGGGTCCCCCAATTGCCGACGACCACATTGTTGAGGATCGGTGGCGCTGGGCTGTTCGTGAACATGAACACCTGTCCGCCATCGTTGATGAAGATGAGCGGGTTCTCGTTCTGGTTCGTGTCAACCGTCAGCACGTTGACGGCGACTCCGCCAATGTGGGCCGCGCTCTTGGTCGCCTCGACCCACAGCTTGAAGGAAAGCACGATCAACTGGTTGGTCAATGTCCCGCCGATCTGGTCGCCGCGATAATCCTGCTGGTACGGCAACGTCCCCAAATTGAAGAACGCCCGCGTGCTACCCAGGAAATTCGACGCCACCACCGTTGTAGAATTTCCCCCGCTATTCTCATTGGTGTCGATTTCGGCGTTCAAGCCGAGGATGGGGAAATAGTTCGTTTGTGTCAGCACCGTGCCATTGGGGAACTGGTCGAAATTGTCGAAGTAAATCACGCTGGCAGGAGCGGGCCGCCCGCAGAACAAACAAATTGAGAGCACAACAATAAGCGCTGACTTCATACTATCTCCTTTCGCTCGGGATGAGCTACTGGAGAACAACTACAGCCGTGCTGCGGCACCGTCAAGACTTATCGATGGAGGCTCCAACTGGGTGTGTTACGCCCGAGAGCTATGGCCGCCGGTGATGTAGTGTTCGAGTTCGCGGATCGTGAATTCGCGATCGGAGATGATCACCCGCACAATGTCGCCGATGGAGACGATCCCCGCCAATTGGCCGTTATGCATAACGGGTAAATGCCGCAGCCGCTTTTCAGTCATGAGCGCCATGCAGTTCTCGATCGTGTCATCGGGACTGACGTACAGAACGTCCGTGACCATCAACTCGCTCACTGTCGTGGTCTTGGACGACCGGCCTTTGAGGATGACTTTGCGGGCGTAATCGCGTTCCGTGAATATCCCCACGACATCTCCCCGCTCGACAACCACCAGCGCGCCGATGTTCTTCGTCGCCATCAACTCCAGCGCTTCGTACACCGTGACCTTGGGCGCAATGGTCCAGACCTCGCTGCCTTTCTCCCGCAACAGTTCCTTGACCGTGTGCATGAAAGAATCCTCCGTTATCCGCCTGTTGGTAATGTACGCGTCTCGGGTGGGGAAGGGCAAGCGGAAGGATTGAAGGTGGTCGAGACGACAGGATTTGAACCTGCCGAAAAAGGGCGATTTCCTAAGGAATCAGAAGCCACTGTTAGGCGGTACCCGACGTGGAAAGATCGGGAAACGGTGATGCAATTCGGTTGCCACGAGCTTGGCTTGGAACTTCCTGAATGGACTCCGGGGTAACGTTTGAGGTCAGCGATGCGGCGACGCAGCATTCGCTGCACCGATTGGTTGGACTCATTGCTCATCCCGAAACCTCCGCACAATTTCAAACTGAGTAGCTGGGACTTTTTCATCTGCCGGTTGCCGGTAGCACGACAGTCCGTCCATCCTTCGCTCTTATATTTGGATCTGCGCCTTGAGAGAGCAAGAAGTTAACGGCAGCGGCTTGCTTTGCAAGAGCAGGTTTGAGCCGGTCTTGATATGCTTGTGAGTTTCGTTCAGGCTCTCCTAGTATGGTCTGGGCGATAAACGGTCCATACGATGCCCACATTAGGGCTGTCCGACCATCGTTATCCTGGACGTTGATGAGAGCGCCTTTGTCCAGCAGCATCTTGATCACAGCCAGGTCATACCCCCTGCAAGCGAGCATCAAGGGAGTTCGACCTTTCTTGTCTCTTGCATTGACCTTTGCTCCTTTGCTCAGCAGTAAACGCACAGCAGCCTCTTGACCGGCCTCCGCCGCGAACAGTAAGACTGTTTGACCTTCGATATCCTTGGTCTCCAGATTTGCTCCTTTGTTTAGAAGAATTTCCATACTGGCAACTTGTCCTTGGTACGCTCCGCGCATAAGCGCCGTCTGGCCGGTGGAATTCGCACCATCGACTCTGGCACCTCCAGCAATCAGAATGGCCAGGATGTTGGTGCGTGCCCATTCAGAGGCTTCAATCAAAGCAGTGTTGATACCTCCATAATATCCGTCTCGAAGTTCTGGGTCTGCACGTGATTCCAGCAATGTTTTGACAGCTTCCGATTTGTCCTCCCTCACTGCCAACATCAAAGCTGTGCCATCGCCACCCACCATGGGCCGCGATTACGAGTTGCCAGGTTGGCGCCGCGCTGATGCTCGTAAAAACGTTCGATGAGATGGTGGCACTGACCAACGTAAAACCGACCTGTGTTCAGGCTCTGGAGAACGTAAACGAAATACATACGAAAGAATAGTCGGGACGACAGGATTTGAACCTAGACCTTCCCGAGATGCCTTGCGGCTCGGGACGCTCTAATCCAAGCCACTGTCAAAAATGGTCGGGACGACAGGATTTGAACCTGCGACCTCCTGCGCCCAAGGCAGGCGCTCTAATCCAAGCTGAGCTACGTCCCGTACCCTTTACCAATACTTATGAAACCGCCGGCGACCTTCCCGAGACACTTCGTGCTCGGGACGCTCTAATCCAAGCTGAGCTACGTCCCGGTCGAGTGAAAGAGTGTACGGGAAAGAACGGCGTTAGGCAACCGTCAGCTTGACGACGACCAACTTGCCGGCTTTGAGAATCTGACCGTTGTTGACAGTGACACGAGTCTTGTCGTCGGTGATCTTCTGTCCGTCCAAGGTGACGCCGCCCTGTTGGATAAGACGGCGGATGTCGCCACGGCTCTTGAACTTGCCGGTCTTCTCCACCAACTCAACAATCCAAGTCTCCCCGGCCGGCACGCTCAGGCTCTCGGCGATATCCGCGAGGTCCTTCTTTGAAAACTGCTTGTCGAAATCCCCGCGCGCATGATCCGCTGCTGCTGCGTCGTGATATTGCGCGACGATGGCGTGGGCGAGGGCCTTCTTCGCCTCCATCGGGTGGCCCTTTTTCAAATCAGCAATTTCGCCGGGAGTCTTGCCGAAGAGGAGCGCGTACCACTTCCACATCAGCTCATCGCCAATGCTCATGGTCTTGCCAAACATGTCTTTCGGCGTGTCGCTGATGCCGATGTAGTTGCCTTTGCTCTTGGACATCTTCTCGACGCCGTCTAGTCCCTCAAGGATGGGGAGAATCATGACGACCTGGGGCTCCTGGCCTGCGTCGCGTAGCAGGTCGCGTCCGACAAGATTGTTAAACAGCTGATCCGTTCCCCCCAATTCGATATCCGCCTGAATCATGACTGAATCGTGACCTTGCATGAGGGGGTAGAGGAACTCGTGCAAGCCGATCGGCACATCCGCTTTGTAGCGTTTCTCGAAAGTATCACGTTCCAACATACGCGCGACGGTCATCTGACTCATCAGCTTGAGCACGTCGACGAGACGCATTCCCGCAAGCCATTCGCTGTTGCGGCGAATTTCCAGCTTGTCGGGAGCGGTATCGAGAACCTTGCCGGCTTGCTCAAAATACGTCGTGGCGTTGCGCTCGATATCAGCTTCGCTGAGCATGGGCCGCGTCTTGTTCTGTCCCGTCGGATCGCCCACGAGCGCCGTGTAATCGCCGATGATGAGCACGGCCTTGTGGCCAAGGTCTTGAAACTGGCGGAGCTTGCGCAGCACGACGCTGTGGCCCAGATGTAAATCGGGCGCGGTGGGATCGCAGCCGAGTTTGACGCGGAGCGGGCGTTTCAGCTCCAGCTTCTTCTTCAACTCATCGCGGGTGACAACGCTCTCGCAACCCTGGGCGAGGAGGTTCAGTTGTTCATCGACGGTTTTCATTGAGTGCAAAAACAGAAACCCAGCCCGAAAACGTTCCGGGCTGGGTTTCTTGTACTAGATTCGAGGTGAAACGGCTACTGGTTTTTCTCCTCCTCAGCCTGTTCGAACGCATGCTCGAGATCGACGATGGCCTCGCCCGGCTTGAGCGCGGCCTCGTACTGCTCCTTCTCGGCCTCTAATTGCTCGCTGCTGTAATTCGCAGCCTTGATGCTGAGACCGATGCGCCGTTCCGGGGCATCCACCTTGATGACGCGCGCGCTAACTTCGTCGCCCACCTTGAGCACGCTCTTGATCTTGTCGATATGATCTTCGCTGATCTGCGAGATGTGGACGAGACCCTCGAGCTTGTCGGGTAACTCAATAAACGCGCCAAACGACGCGAGTTTGACGACCTTGCCCTTCACGAGGTCGCCCATCTTGTAACGCTGTTCGATGGACCGCCACGGATCTTCTTCCAGTTGTTTCATGCCGAGCGAAACGCGCTGGTTGGCGCTGTCCACTTCGAGCACCACGGCGTCGACGGTCTGGCCCTTCTTCAACAGTTCGGCCGGATTCGTGACCTTGCGCGACCACGACATGTCGGAGACGTGCACCATGCCGTCGATGCCTTCCTCGATTTCGACAAACGCGCCGAAATTGGTGAGGTTGCGGACCTTGCCGGTGATCTTCGTGCCCGGCGGATATTTCTTCGGGACTTGCGACCACGGGTTCGCTTCGAGCTGGCGGATGCCGAGGGATATTTTCTGCTCTTCACGCTTGATTTCGAGCACGAGCGTGTCAATTTCCTCGCCGACCTTCAAGACGTCCGAGGCCCGCGCGACCCGCTTGGTCCACGAAAGCTCGGAGACGTGCACCATGCCCTCGACACCGTCCTCCAACTGCACGAAGGCGCCGTACGGCACAACACTGACGACCTTGCCGCGTACTTTGCTGCCCACGGGATATTTGACCTCGACGTTGTCCCAGGGATTGCGGTTCCGTTGTTTGAGACCGAGCGAGACGCGTTCCTTCTCACGGTCAACTTCCAGGATCATGACTTCAATGGTCTCACCGACCTTGAGCAATTCGGAGGGATGATTGATACGGCCCCAACTCATGTCCGTGATGTGGAGCAACCCGTCGAGCCCGTCGAGATCGATGAAGGCGCCGAAGTCCGTGAGGTTCTTGACCGCGCCGGAACGGATTTGGCCGACCTGCATGCTCGAGAGCAGCGTGCGGCGCTTGTCCTCGCGCTCCTGCTCGATCAACTCGCGCCGTGAGAGAACGATGTTGTGACGCTCTTGGTTGATCTTGACGACCTTGAACTTGAACGTCTTGCCCATGTAGTCGTCGAGGTTGCGGGGCGGGATGACGTCAATCTGCGAGGCGGGAAGGAAGGCGTCGACGCCGATATTGACCATCAAGCCGCCTTTGACCTTGCCGCGGACCTTGCCATCGATGGTGCCGCCTTCGGTACAAATCGTGACGATGCGGTCCCAGTTCTTCTTCTGCTCGGCCCGGGCGTAGGACAGCACAACCATGCCGTCGTCGTCTTCGAGGCTTTCCAACAGCACCTCGATCTCGTCGCCCTGCTTGACCGCTTCTGGTTCATCGAACTCCGAGAGCGAAATCGAGCCCTCGGACTTGTAACCAATATCCACCAACACTTCGTTCGGACGCACCTCGAGGATGCGTCCTTTCACAAGCATTCCCTCGGTGAATTGCTTCACCTCGGAAAAGAGTTTCTCCATTGAATTCGACATTTGGACTGATTATTTCTCCTGCCTCTGGCAAGGCACAACGATGGTGCGGAATGCTGAAAAGGCGGGCAAATATAAGGCGTGGAGCGGGTTGTTAGCAAGACCTTTCTGGAAGCCGCTAATTCACTCGGTTTGGGGCTTCAAGGCCGCGATCCGCTGCATGATTTCGCGCCCGATGTCGAGGTAGACCGCCTTGACCGCGTCGCCGCGCAGTTTCTCGAATTCCGCGGGTAACGGATACAGGAACGGCTCGCCGAACTTGATTTCCACCCGCGCGGGGTGCGGGAAATTCGCGCCGCGCGGCAGCGCGCGGTCCGTGCCGAAGATGCGCATGGGGACGATGGGAACGTTCGCCCGCGCCGCGATCATGCCGATGCCCGCGCGCGCCTCCTGTAGCTCGCCGTTCTCGCTACGCGTGCCTTCGGGAAACATCAGCACCGCCTTGCCTTCACCGAGCATCCGCAACACGGTCCGCATGGCGCCAATGTCGCCACGATCGCGGCTAATGGGCACACAGTTCCAACTCCGCAGAACCCAGTTGGCCAGCGGATTGCGAAAGAGGGTGTCACGCGCCATGAAGAACGCTTCGCGCTGGCAGGCCAGCCCGAAAAAGGGCGGATCGAGAAAACTAACGTGGTTCCCGGCCAGGATGAACGCCCCCTGCGCGGGAAGTCGCTCGGCGTTATAGACCCGGCCGCGATGATATAAATAGAAGTAGACGCGATACAGGAAGCGGCAGAACCGGTACCAGAGTTGCCTCATGCGCTCAGGCGCCGCCGACGCCGAAGCTGCCACGGCGCTGGCCTTGCTGGCGAATGTGGTCCAGCAACACCTTGGCGTTTTCTTCGACCGACAAATTCGAGTTCTCGATCACGGTGGCGCCCAGCGCGATCTGCAGCGGTGACGTGCTGCGGCCCGTGTCCTTTTTGTCGCGGCGCTGGAGTGATTCCTTCACGCCCTCCTGGCTGGCATCGATCTTCATCGCCTCCAAATCCCGCTTGCGACGCCGCGCCCGCACTTCCGGGCTGGCTTCGAGATAGAATTTGTACGGCGTGTTGGGAAACACCACCGTGCCGATGTCGCGTCCTTCCATCACCAGGCTGCCCAGCTTGGTCAGCGACCGTTGATGTTGCACGAGGACGTGGCGCACTTCGGGCATGGCCGCGATGGTCGAGACTTTCTCGGTAACGTGCGGCTTGCGAACGGCATCGCCCGGATAAAAACCGTCAATCAGCATCCGCGCCTGATGGTCAACGATCTCAAAGGTAATCTTGATCCGGTGGATCATCGCGATCACCGCGATTGGGTCTTCGACGTCGATCCCTTCCTCGAGCGCCTTCCAGGTAATCGCGCGGTACATCGCGCCGGTATCCACATAGTTGTAGCCCAGCATCCGGGCCAGCGCCCGCGACACGGTGCTCTTGCCGCTGGCGGCCGGTCCGTCCACCGCCACCACGACGACGTTGTCGGTTGTCGATGGGTTGCTCACTGTCGCAGTTGCTCCAGCTTCTCGAAGAAATTTGGAAACGTTTTGCTCACGCACTGTGGATTCTTAATACGAATCCCCGGAACTTTCAATCCCAACACAGAAAAACACATAGCTATCCGATGGTCATTATACGTTTCGATGTCCGCACCGTGCAGTTGGCCGGGTTCGGCGGGCCAGACAGTGAAACCACCCTTGCGCTCCTCAGCCTTCGCTCCAACACGCAGCAATTCCTTTACCATTGCATGAATTCGATCACTTTCCTGCTCACGCATCCTTGCCGCGTCCGTAATGCTGACCGGGTACTTTCCGAATAACGCACAGATGGCCAGCGTCATCACGCTATCGCCCAAGTCCCGCAACCGGGACACAGTCGTTGGTGGTGGGAGAAACTGGGGAAATTTGCCATCGACCTGTAAGGAATTTCGAGGTTGGCCACCAATTTCCACGCACCCCGCTGTCAAATGGGCTGCCGCCACGAAGTAGGATGCACTCGAGAGATCGGGCTCAATCAGATAGTCATGGCGGAAATTTTTCACCATTTTGCGGGTCATGTCCACGTAGCTGTAAGGCTCGTCTGGTTCCACCAGTTGCAACTCGAATTGCGCCTTGTCCGCGATCAGCAGTAGCGCACTGGCGAACTGGCTGCTCTGCTTGGCGCTAACTGTGACATGGCCGCCCTTTAGTCCCTTCGTTCGAATAACGGCTGGCAGGCAGCCATGTGTGGCTTGGACTTCCACACCCAGTTGCTGTAGTGCATAAAACAGGTCGTGCATCGGTCGCTCATGCATCCGCTCGTCCCCGCGAATGCTGTACTCCCCATGACCGAGACAAACCAGCGCCGTCAGGAATCGCGCCGCGGTGCCGGCATTGCCGACGTACAATTCTGTCTTTTTCGCAGGGATTTCGCCACCGCGTCCAATGACCGTGATCGTGCGATTGCAATCCTCGTTTGGATCAGGCTCGACCGTCGTGTCGAACCCGAGTTTTTGCAGTGAATCGACCATCACCTGCGTGTCGTCGGCCCACAATGCGCCACGCAACGTGCATTTGCCTTTGGCAAGCGCCGCGAGAATCAAGGCGCGGTTGGTGATACTCTTTGAGCCGGGCACCGTGATCGTGCAATTCGGCGGCTTCGTGAGCGGTTTGATCTCCAAGATGTCGGGCAAAGGCGTCACTTGGTTTGCTTCTCGCTGGCTTGTCGTTTCATTTCGAGGATCTGCGCGATCCCCTTGCTCACGAGTGGCCGGTGGGGATTGTTCGAACTCATATTGGCCTGAAGCTGCTCCAGAACCGCCACACCGTCATCGAAACGTTCCGCCTCCGTATAGAGTTGTGCCAGCCGAAATGCAGGCTCGGGACATGTGGGGCCAAGCTCCAGCGATTGCTTAAAGACTGCCTCGGCCTCGTCTGTCTGATGCCGGTATTGGTAGAGGCCGCCGATGGACGAGCGCAGCTTGGCGAATGCGTTCCGTCCCCATTCGTTGCCGAGAAACCCCTTGTCAGCCAGCAGTTCTTTGGTCAACGCACTCCAGAACTGACGGTCTTTCGCTACGATTGCTGGATCGAGTTGCGGCAGCGGTTGCGCGTTCAACTTCATAATCAGTCCATGCGGCTCGAGGTACGGATACATCCAGCCAATGGTGTAGCTCTCCTCGACGTAAAACTCGTGCTTGTCCTTGTTGTTGTCGAAGATCATCTTCGTCACCTTGTCAATGATACCCATGATGCCGGTCATCGACCTCACGTCTTCGGCGCTCTGCTGGAAGGCACGTTGAATGTCCTTCTCGCCGGGGACCCAAATGCGATTCCCATACAACGACCGAAGATAATCCGTGTAGTGACCGTCCGCCCCGATGAGGTTTTGTGTCACTATAAAGATGTCGGGTGATTTCGCGACATCACGAACCGCCGTGATGACAAACCGACCCGCGTCTGTTCCTCCGAAGTAGATGCTGCCGGGGGGAATCGGCCGCAGAATCCCGTCGGCGAACTTCTGCATCATCGTCCCGTCCCAACGATTGAACTCGTCGTAGGTCCAAAAAGTTTCGTGAATCGGGATGAACAAGGCATTGTCCAAGCCCGGCACCGTTACGCTCGTGTTCGTCCCCGCCGGGCTGGGACGGATTCGTTCGAAGGCGTTCGATACGGCAATCCAATCACCTGCTTCTGCCGCTTTGAAGAACTCACGAGCTTCCGGTGGCACATCGAGGTGAAGCTTCGCCGCCAGCTCCTCCGTCTGCTGGCGCTTTTGCCGGGCGAACTCTTTCAAGCGCGGGTCAACTTGCTTTTCCGCGCGCGCGTCCGACATGACACTGCACGCAAGCAGCCCAACGATCATCCAACTCATCGTTCTCATGACTTCCTCCTTACGTCCGGAACCTCAATTCATCGCGAAAGTGCTTGGCCCGCTTCAGCATCGTGCGCAATTCGACAGCGTCGGAGTTTTCGACCGCGGCGCGGACCTTGGCGAGTTCTTCGATCAACTGGTCGAGCGCGCGGCCGATTTCCTCGCGGTTTTCGAGGCAGATTTCCGTCCACATGTCGAAGGGGCCGCTGGCGATGCGGGTGAAATCCTTGAAGCCGGGGCCAACGAAGTTCAGCGGATGCGCGCCATCGTTGCAGACGACGTTGATGACCGTGGCGGCGACGATGTGCGGCAAATGGCTGATGCGCGCCACAATCTCGTCGTGCTCCAGCGGCGCGAGCGTCTTCACCGAACAGCCGAGCGCTTTCCAAAAATCGTAAACGATGTTCAGCGCCGCCTTGTCCGTGTCCTCGCGCGGGGTGACGATGCAGACGGCATTGTCGAATAGATCGCGCCGCGCGGCATCGATGCCGGATTGTTCCGAACCAGCCATCGGATGCGAGCCGACAAAACGGGCGTGGCCCTCCAACGCGTCGGAAAGCGCGGTCACGATGGTGTATTTGACGCTGCCGACATCGGTCACGATGCAGCCCGCAGGCAGGACCGGGCGAATCTGGTCGACGAGCCCGCGCATGGCCCCGATCGGCGTGGCGAGCACGACCAGTTCCGCGTCTGCGACAGCTTTCGCCAGATCGGTCACCGCTTCATCCGCCGCCCCGAGCTTGTAGGCCTGGTCCGCGGCATCGGGGCGGCGCGCCCAAATGACGACCCGCTTGGCGACCTTGCGTTGTCGGGCCGCGAGGCCGATGGAACCGCCCAGAAGGCCAGGGCCGAGAATGGAGAGTTTGCCAAGCATCGAAGGTCGTTGTAACAGCAAACATTTGATTTGGCAACATCACGGGATTCCACTTATAGTGCCGCGACTTTTGGAGCGCGCGAACTAGCCGCCGCGCTCCCCGGGTCACAGGGAGGAATATGAGGAGGTTGGGGAACTTTCCCGCAGGCGCACTGATCGTCGCCTACGGTGTCATTTTATTGTTTGGCTCGTGCACGGTTTCGCATCCCACGTATGTCACGAGCCCGCCAAAACCACCACCACCACCGCTACCAGTACCGGTGCCACGGCCAACGCGTGCTGCCGAATTGCGCGGCGTCTGGGTCAGCGACACCACGAAGCTGGACTGGGACAGCGCGACGGCAAACCTGCAGCGGGCGGGGTTCAACACGATTTTTGCCAATCTTGCCTCGGGCGGAGCGGCGCTTTACCCAAATAGCCATTCCCTCCCCAGCATCGTGGGTGGTTCGCCTGATCTAGTCGCGCACGGCATCGACCTGGCGCACCGACGCGGGCTGGCGGTACACGCCAAGCAAATCGTTACGTTCATGTTCAAGGCGCCACCTGAATTCCAACGGGAATTGATCGCGTCGGACCGCGTGATGCGGGGACCCGACGGCCACCCGGTCATGCAGGCGGGTTTCGCGTGGTTGTGTCCCTCGCAGGAAGCGAACCGTGCGTTGATTGCCTCGTCCGTGACGGAAATGGTGAAGAGGTATCCTGTCGATGGCATCCAATTCGACTACATCCGCTTCTGCGAACAGCCATCCTGCTTCTGCGCCAACTGTCGTCGCGAATTTGAGCGCACCATCGGCACCCACGTGAAACGTTGGCCGGAAGCCGTGCTGCAGGGTGCGTACGTCACGCAGTTCAACGAATGGCGGCAACACGTCATCAATACCTGGATCGAAGATCTCTCCGCCCGCGCGCGGCAGGCGCGGCCAAACCTGGCGGTGTCGGCCGCCGTCTTCTCCGACCTCAATCGCGCGCGTGAGGAAAAAGCGCAGGACTGGAAGCTCTGGCTCGACCGCGGGTACGTGGATTACGTCTGCACGATGACGTACACACCCGATTTGCGCGATTTCGAATCCAAGGTGCAAAAGGAACAAACGTCGGCGCCGCGCAGCAAGGTGGTCGTCGGCATCGGCAGTTGGAAGTTCGACCGCCTGAGCCAGTTGTCGGCGCAGATTACCATGACCCGCCAACTCGGCGCGCCGGGTTTCGTCCTTTTTTCATACGATGACTCCGCCTCGCGAAATTTCCTCCCCAATCTGGGTGCTTCCGGCCCGAGATTCTGACGCCAACAAGTGCGCCTTTTCCGCTTGCAAAGCCGCCGTCTGGCCGGTACTGTACTAAGTCCTGCCACGAGTGGTCGAGGCAGTAGCGAACCGTCCTGAAGGGATTCGGGACACAAAAACACTAAGCCAAAATCCAGTCGTTTAATGACTGGATGTCTCGCGCCATGAAAAGTCGTGCGGTCGCGGGATGAAACAACGGAGGATACATTGCCCAGCGTAACAGTGGAAGAGTTGTTGGAAGCCGGGGTTCATTTCGGTCACCAGACCAAGCGGTGGAACCCCAAGATGAAAAAGTTCATTTTTGCCGCGCGCAACGGAATTCATGTCATCGACCTCAATAAGACCCTCACCCAGGTCGAAATCGCCTGCGGTTTTCTCCACGATATCGTGCTCAGCGGGGGTTCTGTTTTGTTCGTCGGCACCAAAAAGCAAGCGCAACAGGAAATCAAGGAAGCGGCCACGCGCACCAATATGCCGTACGTCGTGGATCGCTGGCTCGGGGGCACCCTGACGAACTTGCGCACCATTCGCAACAGCGTCAAGCGGATGCAGGAAATCGACCGTCTTCTCTTGTCGCCCGAGGGCGAACATCTGCCCAAAAAAGAAGTCGCGTCTCTTCGTCGTGAGCAAAACAAACTGCATCGTAACCTCGACGGCATCGTGAAGATGGAGCGGGCGCCTGCCGCGATGTTCGTGATCGATATCATGCGCGAAGCTATCGCGATCCACGAGGCGAAGCGCCTCGGCATCCCGATCATTGCCCTGGTGGACACCAATTGTGACCCCGACCTCGCCACCTACCCGATTGCCGGGAACGACGACGCCATTCGCGCGGTTAAACTGATCACGAGCGTGATCGCCAACACCATCGCCGAAGCACAGGCCGAGCTGGGCAAGAAGTATCCCGCACCCGTGCCCGTGCAGGCCCCTCCGCCGCCCGCCGAGCCAGCGTTGGCTCCCGTGGAGTCAGCCGTCTCAGCCTAGGCAGTTATACGACGCCAGAAAATAAAATGACGACAACAACCACGCAAGCAATTGACGCCAAGGTCGTGAAGGAACTGCGCGATAAGACCGGCGCGGGCATGATGGACTGCAAAGTGGCCCTGCAGGAAGCCAGGGGCGACCTGGCCGAGGCCGAGAAGATCCTTCGCAAGAAGGGCATCGCCGTCGCCGGCAAGAAGGCGGGGCGTGTGGCCAACGAAGGGTGCATCGCCAGCTACATTCATCACGGCAGCAAACTCGGCGTCCTGGTGGAAATCAACTGCGAGACCGACTTTGTCGCGCGCAACGACAGCTTCCGCGAACTGGTCAAGGATATCACACAACACATTGCAGCTGCCAACCCCAGTTACGTGAAGCGCGAAGATGTTCCCGCGAACGTCCTCGATAGCGAAAAGGAAATCTACCGCGCTCAAGTGAAGGACAAACCGCCTCAAGCGGTCGACAAGATCGTCGCTGGCAAGCTGGAGAAGTTTTACTCTACCGTTTGCCTGCTGGAGCAGCCGTTCGTGAAGAATCCCGAAATCACCGTCAAGGACCACGTCACGGCGAAGATCGCGCAATTGAAGGAAAACATCGTCATTCGGCGCTTCACCCGCTGGCAGTTGGGTGAGGAAGTTTTGGACTCGACACCGACAACCTGAGTCACGGAGACTGCCAGGATGACAACGACATCCGCACCGCCCCCCAAATATCGGCGCGTGATGTTGAAGTTGAGTGGCGAAGCGCTACTGGGTCCGCGCGAGTACGGCATTTCACCGGAAACCTGCGACTCCATCGCTCAGGAAATCAAGGAGGTCAAGGAACTTGATGTCCGCCTGGCGGTTGTCATTGGCGGCGGCAACATCTTCCGCGGACTCGCGGGAACGAAGCACGGCCTGGACCGCACCACCGGCGATTACATGGGCATGCTCGCCACGGTGATCAATGCGTTGGCGCTTCAGGACGCGCTCGAAAAGAATGGCGTCCACACCCGCGTACAATCCGCCATCGAAATGCGCGCGGTGGCCGAACCGTTCATCCGCCGTCGCGCGATGCGGCATCTCGAAAAGGGCCGCGTGGTCATTTTCGCCGCCGGCACGGGCAACCCGTATTTTTCCACCGACACGACCGCCGCGCTGCGCGCCAGCGAGATCGGCGCAGATGTCCTGCTCAAGGCGACGAAGGTCGAAGGCGTGTACACGGCTGACCCGAAAAAGGACCCGACCGCGACGAAATACGACAGACTCAATTACATGGACGCCCTGAAGGGTCGGCTGAATGTGATGGACTCCACGGCGTTCTCCCTTTGCATGGACAACAAGATCCCGATCGTTGTCTTCAACCTTTTCAAGCGCGGTAACATCAAGCGCGTCCTCCTCGGCGAAGCCATCGGCACACTGGTCACGGAGTAAGGAGCGGTTCGCTCGGTTCTCGGTTCACGGTTGGCGGGTACGGCGTGTTCCCTTTTTCTCGGATTCATATTGCGCAAGGCACTTGATGAAAGTGCCAATCTTGGCGCGCGTGAGACGGACTTGCTCGTACAAAGTATTGAAATGCTGCTGCGTCAGGTAGCGGCGGTCGAACGCCACGTACAGTTAGCTTTGGACTTCGGTACAAGAGTGCTTGGCGTAGTTTAGGAAGCGCATGAACTCGGCGTTACTGCCGGCATCAAAACCCTCGGCGATGTTGTGCATGATTGAACCCGACGCCCGGCGAATTTGGTCATGCAGGCCGAAGTCTTTACTGAAACCATCGACGTCAGTCGCACGGTAGATGGCGGCCGTAATCTCGCGAGCGAGCTTCCACGCCTCGATGTCTTCAAATCGTTCGATCTTCAAGCGTCGTGCATTCTAAACCATGAACTGCGAACCGTGAACCGAGAACTTGGCAGGAAATTTTTGGTCGGCACAATTCGTGGTTGAATTTGCCCAGCATTCTCCCATAAAGTCGGCGGTATGACCTTGCAAGAAGTCCTCGACTCGATGGAAGAAAAGATGATGAAAACGCTCGAATTCGTCCACAGCGAATTCGCCAGTGTTCGCACGGGTAAAGCGTCGACAGCCCTCGTGGAGAACATCCAGGTGGAGGCGTATGGCGCGAACATGCGGTTGCGCGAACTGGCGGGAATCTCCACCCCCGAACCGCGGCTCATCGTTATCCAACCCTGGGATGTCAGCCTCGTGCAGGCCGTAGAGAAAGCCTTGATGAAGTCCGAGTTGGGCATCACGCCGCGCATTGACGGCAAAATCCTCCGCATCCCGATTCCGGAACTCGACCAGGAGCGGCGCCTTGAGTTGGACAAGGTTTGCAAGAAGATGGCCGAGGAAGGCCGCATTGCCGTTCGCAGCGAGCGCCGCCACGCCCACGACCAGGTCAAAAAGCTGCAAAAGGATGGGGAAATCACCGAGGACGATCTCAAGCACTCCGAGAAGGAAATCCAGAACAAGACCGACGAATACATCAAGGAGATCGACACGGTTCTGGGTCACAAGGAGAAAGAGATCCTGCAAGTGTGATGGGTGGCCCCAAAGATCTCCGGGGCCAACTTCCGCATTGCGATTCGCGTTTGTTCCGCTATATTCGGGCCGCCTGCGCGGCATATTTTCCGGCGACCCCATCGTCTAGCCCGGCCCAGNNGGCCCAGGACATCGCCCTTTCACGGCGGTAACGCGGGTTCGAATCCCGCTGGGGTCGCCATTTTTTGGCGGGGCTGTGGTCGGCGCGACCCCTAACCCTTGTTGCAACTGGCTCTCAGATTTGGTGTGGCTACGAGCCGCGGTGGCAAGCCTGCGTCGATGGGCGATAGTGCGGATGGCCTCTTTACCGATGGGGTTGGGCCGCGTCTTGAGCGACTCGGCTTTCGGGCCATCGAATAACCCATCACAAACTGCTGACTTCCTTTGCCGTTTTAAGTTTGGCAGACTGTTGCTTGCGCTGACGCGTTGCGCCGGCCTGAACACCCACGAGCTGGATTTACGATGATGAACCCCGGGGACTCTGACAATCAAATGCAGCCTGGGAGGGGGTGGAGTCCGGATTGGATTGCCGTTGCCGCCTTGCTGCTGGTCCTCGGTTTGTTTTATTGGGGATTCTGGGTCGGACGATCATTCATGTGGAATGACACTTTGGATGAGTTCTATCCAAGTGTGAATTACTTTGCGAAATCGATCCAAGCGGGTCGTTTTCCCCTGTGGTTTCCGGGGGTTCGCGACGGCTTACCGTTTTATTCTGATCCTCAAACGACTGCGTTTTATCCACCGCAATGGCTTCTGGTTCCCTTCGTCAAAGATGGACGGTTACCCTTCCTGGTTTATCAGCGATACATCGTCTTGCATTACGTACTCGGCGGCCTGCTCATGTACGCGTTTCTCAAACGGATCAAGCTTGGTCCGCTGGCGGCGCTGGCCGGCGCGGTCGTCTTTTGTCTCTCAGGTTTCGCTTCACTGCGAATCGTGAACTTTGTCGTGATTCAGGTATACGTGTGGCTTCCGCTGCAACTCCTCTGCGTGCACCGCCTCACTTCCAAAGGAGGCCGCCGGGCCTGGCTGGGCCTTGTCGGGGTTATGCTCCTGTCGTTGCTGGCGGGACATCAGCAGACGACCGTTTACTGCTGGTATCTGGTCCTAGTGTATTGGTTGTATCGCTGCTATTGCCTGCGCCATGAGCAGTCGGCGTGTTGGAAGCTAGCGATCCGGCAAGTAATGGGAAAGGATGTGCCGAAACTGGTTGGAACATGCATTCTTGTTTTCGGCCTGAGTGCCATCATGTTGGTTCCTGCGGCGGAGAACTGGTTGCACACGGGGCGACCGCGCCAGTCGTTTGAAGATGTGGCTGACATGTCGCTGCCTTACGATCAACTCCTGGCCCAGCTTGTGCCCAATTTTTTCGGAGAGACCCGATCCACCAACTCACCGGCCGAGTTCTGGGGCTTTGATCCGCGCAGTCCGAGCGTCCTCCGAAGCAATTTTGGAGGCGGTGGGCCGGGCTTTTGGCAGTACTGGGAATCGGGCGCTTACGCCGGACAGATTTTCTGGCTGGCGCTCATGTTGATCCTCTGCAACTGGCAGAGCATTGAAGACAAGCGGATGGTGGGATTTTTCCTGGCGACCTGGGTTGTGGCCACCTGGTTCATGTTGGGACGATACGGTGGTTTGTTCCAAGTCCTATACTACATTCTCCCAGGCGTATCCATGTTCCGTGGGCCGGTTAAGATGTCTTGTGTTACCACTTTTGCCGCGGCAGTTCTCAGTGCGTGTTCGATAGACTTTCTGAGACACCGCGCACGGACATTGCGCTACTGGCCAGTGCTTCTTCCAGCCGCGGCCTGTGCTGGTCTTGCGCTGGTATTGTTCTTTGGTGGGAAGCATCTGCCTGCCGGACTGCACCGTCTTGACAGGCTGAATTGGGCACGTCACGAAACGTCCTTCGTGTTGGCGGTGGGTGTCATCAGTGCGTGCGCGGCCATTGGCGCGGTTCGCACTCACCGGCGATCGGTGCAACAACTATGTTTATGCTGCCTGCTGGTCGTCACGATTGCCGATTTTTACCATGCGTTTGAAGGTTTTCAGTACGGTGAGTTCAACCCTGACGAGTATTTCCCAGAAACCAGCGATTTACTCGCGATCTTGAAGGAAAACTGGCAGCGATGGGGTCCATACCGTTTCGGTCAGATCAGCGGAAATCGAATCCTTGAGGAAGTGGCTACGGCTCCAAACCTGCCCTATTTTCATGACTTTTTGGAATTTCCGGAAGGGTACACCAGTTTTTTATCGGACAATGTCGGTAGATTTCGAACAATCACCAACGAGGAAGCCAAAATAGCCATACAAAACATAAAAATCCTAGCGGTCGCAGACGGGCTAGGCCATTATCGGCTCGTTGAAAGCTCGTACGCACTCCCTCGCGGCATTTTTTTTGCGCGAGTTCGCCGCTACGGCTCGACCCCCGCTTTATTGGAGGCGTTGGAATCCGGCAAGACAGATTGGAGCAAAGAAGCTGCCATTTGCGAGGTGCCCGCTGCTGATATATCGCGTTGGGATCAGCAGAACCAGGTGTCAGGCAATAACGACGTGGTTACGTTTACCAGCATTACACCGGAGAGCTATTCGATCACGTACAGTGCGAGCTGTCGGGGCATTATTTTTGTGTCGCAGGCGTTCTACCCCGGCTGGGTGACTGATAATGAGCGGATAAAGTTGGTCGAGGTTTTCGGCGCGTTCCAAGGCCTCGTAATTCCGGAAGCAGGTCATGGGCAGATTGTGATGCGTTTTTCACCTCCAATCCTGCGGCAATCGCTTGCGATCAGCATTTTGAGTCTCGCGATGACCCTTTCTTTGGTGACGTTCGGCAGGTGGGACCAAGGCTCGGAAAATCGTTAGAAGGAAACCCTGTCTGCCTTCTGGTTCGAACTCAGCGCCGCTGGGTAGTTGCTGCTTGCAACATGGCGATTGGCCTGAGAAATTCGACAATCTGGTTCCAGTTAGAAATTACCTGGGTCGCCAACTTCTTTTCCTTAGCAAAATCGCAAAAAAAAGACCGTAAGGCGCCCGCATAACTATGACCGCATAACACGTCACTTGTGTCATCGGTGTCATTTGCCTGTAGGACGCGCGAGAGAGTCGGGAGAACAAGGGGAAGGGAAAACGTCACAGAGAACGCTTTTCAGCGGTCAACGTGGCGCGAGTGGCGGGTATTTTTCGCCACGCCAACGCGGTCAGTGGCTTGCCGAAAGCGCGGCGGCTGTTTCGGAAAACTGATTACGTGTTGTCGAGTTCGTAGATGTCCAGTTTATATTTGGCCGGATTGATGTCTGCGGCGAAGGTCTTGACGTGTTCAAATCCGGGGCGTTTAAGCAATTTCCCAATTTCACCCCGATGCTCAATAGGACAGCGATAACCGAAAGTCACGAACAATATCAACTTCGGTTCAATCTTGAGAAACCGATTGTCCCACAGGTTTGAAACGTCTTTGGGCGTGATAAAGCGAACTTCTTCTTCGCAAGCCCAATCAGCGCCCCTATGGGAAGCAATCGAAAAGAACTGCTCAGGAGCGCCTTATTCGGTTCGCCATATTGACTCGGCATTTGCGCGATGAATGTCAACCTACCGTCGTCAGGTAACGAAGTCGTCGGCCAGTGAAGTTGCGCTCCGGTGAAGCGCGCCTTTCTGATGTTGCCGAATTGTCGCAAGCGAGGGGGATCCGAAATATCCCCTTCGCCCTTGCAATCGTTCGCCAACGGACTGCGAATCAATAACTGTTTTCAGTGAAAACGATCTTGGAGCAGTAGTCATTGAACGCGCGCGAATTCGCGACGGCGATGAGAACGACGCCGGTTAGCAGCGCCAGACCAATCCGTAATGATTTCTTTTTGTTTTCCTTCGACATATCCCGAACCCCCCTGCTTGTCCCAATTCCCGTCGCCATGGCAATGGGACCTTGCCCGGTGCGTGAGATCGATCAATACTCACACACGCATTATTGCCAATGATCCGTCTCACCACAATCGGTGGGAAGATGGCTTTCTAGTAGGAGATTTGCCGAAAGGGGATAAGAACGCGTCTGAGTTGTCTAATGTGATTCGCGTTGACGTTAGCCTGCATCCGCTCCAGCGCGGACGCCGATAACTTCCTCACTTCGCGGCCCTCGTCGTGGACTTCTTCGCCATCACGGTAATCTCCGGCAATTTCGTCATGGCGTCCACGAGGGCGGGCTTTCGATATGGGTATAGCGGCGGGAGATTTCGATTGAATCATTGGAGCGTACGGTCAACCTCGAAGTACTCGTGCGGCTTGGGTCGGCTTGTCTTTGGCTCCATGCAACCAGATTGAACAGGAATCGGCTTCCGCAATCAACATGTATGGCATCGCGCGACTGCGGTTGGTGCGAGTGGCGAAGGACGATCGATGGTTGAGACGCTCCATGAACCCACTCCTTAATCCCGTCCCGAGACGAGAACAAATTAGTATTGGAAAACGATAATTGTGCTCGACACGGCAGGGTGGAGCGGGTAGTATTTGTGAGAATGAACGTTGGACCACGAAATGAATTCGGGGCAGGCTTTCAAGGGAACGGCCAAGGGGATAGTTTGTCAGGGGGAATCTGCCGTGGCACTTCACGCTATGGCGCGACTGCGCCGCTACGCGGCTTGGGGGAGCAAGAACATGCGTTTCTGCGAAACGAACCCGATTTATTTGGGGATTATATACTTGCCTCAAATGATTGGGTTCGTTTATGAATTATGTTAGAAGTAAAAGCGCGGGTGAAAGGTTTAAAGACTTTGCATCGGCGTTTCACGAAAAGATTTTTGTGAGTGTTGTTGTTTACGCTGACGAAACAGGCACGCACGACCCTACCGGGAAACTGCCCGGATCGGAGATGTGTGGTGCAGCCGGATATGTAGGTTGGGCCGATGACTGGGCGAAACTGTGCGGACAATGGCAGGCTGTTCTCAACCAGTTTGCCGTTTCGTCATTCCACTTCAAACAGTACGCGAACAAAAAAGATAGAACCACCAATCCTAAATCACCATATTATCAATGGTCGGCTGAAAAGCTGGATGCTTTTTTATTTGAACTGGCTCCTATCGCCCAGCGGTGGACAATGTTTGGCGTTATTTCGCTTGTCAGTACGAGGGACTATAATCGGATTTTTCCAATCGCGGACCGTGTTTTTTGGAAACATCCCTACCTAGTGTCACTGCTGCCGTTCTATGGAGGCGTTCTTGAAGAGATACGAAGACGCTTTAAACTTCCAGGGGAGAAAATCGTCTTTGTTTTCGACAGAGCCAATCAACTTATGGCTGATTCTACATTGATATTTGAAATCGTTAAGCGTTCTGGTGATCCCGACCACAGAATGGATACGATTGCGTTTTCATCGACCAGCGAACACCCAGGACTACAAGCTGCCGACCTCTTGGCGTATGCAGCAAGGCAGAAGTCGCAGGCTATGGTGTCCAAAAAAGATAAAAGCGTACGAAAATTAGACAGGTATCTTGGTCTAGGTTCGCATATCAAATACCACATTGACACCGCTGATTCGCTCAGGAAAAAATATGCAGGACTCAAGGCGCTCGGTTTAGACGCAAAAGGTTTACAGGAGAAATTCGGCACTCAATCAACAATGGAAGATATAGAATAGGGACTATTGATGCGAAATAATCTACCTAAAAACGGGCCGACACCCTTTGATAAATTCCTAGCCTTCACCAAGAGGGTCGTCTCTGTCCCGAAGTCGGAGATCGACAAGCGGGAGCGGGAGTACCAAGCGGCTAGGAAGCGCAAACGCCGCCAAGCTAAAGGTACGGCTTGATTATGCTGGCAAAGGCTCCCAGCCGATACCACCGAAGGGCTTGCGCTTCATGTGACGCTTGTGGGCTTCCTCTTCCCCCGGCCCTGTCGTCGGAACCTCATGGGAACCGGCTTCGCTGATGAGCTTGACGTATTTGAGACGTTTACCAATGACACCGACAATGCCAATCAGGAACCGGCCCGCATCGGTGTTCTTGCGCTCATTGAACCGGAACGCCTGTTCATCGAGGTATCGGAACAAATGAAAAGGCTCCACGCTGACATACGTTCCACGAATGGTGCGCTTGAGCAACGACCAGAAGTTTTCCAGCCCGTTGGTGTGAACGCGGTCTTTCACGTAACACACCGCATGATTAATGGCTTCATGGGCAAAATGCGAATTGAGCTTGTCGTAAGAGTGGAGCGCGTCCGTATAAACGGCAGAGCCATGCTCTACGTTCTGGTGGACAAGTGCGGTCAATGTGCGACGGCGAGGGTTGGGAACAGAGCGTGCAATCACTCGACCATCACGTTCCAGCAATCCCATGACAACGGCCTTACCGACACTGCCACGTCCGCGAGGGCGATTCTTTCGTTGCTTGCTGTTCATCTTGCCCTTCGTACCACCCACAAAGGTTTCGTCAACCTCGACTTCGCCAGAGAGCTTGCCAACGGAATTGTCCCGCAGCGCCATGCGGATTCGATGGAGCATGAACCACGCAGTCTTTTGGGTGACACCGAGAGCGCGGGCAAGCTCGCAAGAGGAAATTCCATTCTTGGCATTGCAGATCATCCAGAAAGCGGGCAGCCACTTGTCCAGACCAAGGGGACTCTCTTCAAAGATCGTACCGACCTTCACAGAAGGTTGACATTGACAGGCGCGGCACCGCCAGAGGCGACGCTCAGGCATAAACACCATGTCGCTAGATTTGCAGCGAGGGCAACTCACCCTGCCGTCAGGCCAGCGGATTGCGGCCATGAATTGAGTGCTGGTGTCGAGGTTAGCGAAGTATTTGATTGCCTCGTTCAACGTCTCAGGAAAAAGAGGTTTGTCTTTCATGGTGCGAATCTAACAGGAGAACGGTTTAGAGTCAAGTATATAATCCCCATTTATTTCACTCGGAAAACAGAGGGTAAAACATTGTGGTGGAAATGGATAGAACGAGAAATAGTGGTGATTACAATCGGGTTCGTTTGGGACGGATTGGCGAATTCGGGAGATGGGATTTGGGCCTATTCGTGATGCTCATGCCCACGAGAATTACCCCTCCAAGGTGTTCGGCCCGAGTCGCTGGACAAATTGATATCAACCCGCTACGGTCTGGGTCGCCAATATATGTATGAGCGGTCATTTCTGGCTGTGACATCTTGAAGACGGAACAGGGTACAGCGGTTCGAATTCCGCAAAGAGGCATCAGCTCTACACGGAATGGTGTGACAAGTATGGGTTCGACTACATCGACCCAGACCGCCGCGCCGGTCGCTCCGAAAACCAACCGTCTGGGTCTCGACTCCTTTGATGCGCAGGATTCCCCGAGAGTTTATGGCGCCGCTCGCGCTGCTGGCGGCGATGGTCGCCATGATGTGGCAACCGATGCGAGAGGAGGTGGCCACGCGCGATGAGCCGGTGTTTCTGGCGGCAGGGTACACCTATCTGAAAGGCATGGGGTCGCACCTCGATCCCGAACAGCCGCCGCTGGCGAAGGAATGGTCGGCACTGCCACTGCTTTTCATGGATGTGAAATTATCCGAGCGGGCCGGGAGGTATCTTGACCCGCAATCGGGATATCCAGAGACGCGAACCTGGAGTGATGAACGCGTCCCGGTGCAGGCCCTATTTCCTCTCGGTCGCGATAGCTGGTATTTCCGACCGCTGGCCGAAGGCATCGCATTCGGCAACCTGCTTTTATATGACGGGATAAACGACGCCGAAAAACTCCTTTTCTCCGGCCGGCTAATGCAGGTCGTTCTGACTTTATTGACGGGTGCCGCGATTTTTTTCTGGATACGGCAATTGGCCGGAGGAGAAGCGGCGGTTTTCGGGACAGCCCTTTGGGTGTTCAACCCGATTGCCCTGGCCTACGGCCATTTGATCCTCACCGACATGGGCGCGGCGCTCACCATTCTGTTGGGGGTCTGGAGTTTCAGCAAACTCCTCGAACAACCAACATCGTCTCGTGCGGTTCTCGTCGGCCTGGCGACCGGCGGCGCCTTGTTGATGAAATTTACGGCTGTACTGTTGGTGCCGATTTACGCGACCATGGCCGCGGTTTGGTGGTGGAAGTCGCCACCGGAGCGGCAACGGTTGAGCACCGTCTGCAAGGTTATTGCACTGGCGGGGCTGGCCACCTGGGTCACCATTCTCTTGGGATACGAGCCGTTCTGGTCGCCCGCGCCGTCGTTGCCCGCTGAGCAGGCCGCGCGGATGGGTGTGCCGTGGTGGTTCCAACATTTCCGTTTTTGCCTGATCCCGCCCGACTTCTTCAAGGGGTTGGCCTGTCAGATCGGCCACTCGCATGTGGGGCACTCGGCCTATTTGTGTGGAAGATGGCCGGCAAACCGGCTGGTGGTACTACTACCTCGTTGCCCTGGCGTTGAAGACACCCATCCCCTGGCTCATCTTGCTACTGGTTGGCTTGTTCCTGGGCCTTACAACAGCGCGGAGAGGCCTTGCCTCGTCTTGCGCGCCCTGGATCGCCGCCGTCGTATATCTGGGTTTTGCCATGAGCAGTTCGATCAACATTGGGGTTCGGCATTTGCTGCCGATGATCGCCCTGCTTACCGTTGGGATTGCGGCGCTGATCGGCTCGCAACCACGGACCGTGCGGATAGGCGCCTGGTTGCTTTGCGGTTGGTTGGTCGTAACGGCGTTTCTTGATCACCCTGGTTATCTCAAGTACTTCAACGAATTCGCCGGCGGCACGCACAATGGTTATCGCTACCTGCTCGATTCCAATCTTGACTGGGGCCAGGATGTGAAACCGTTGAAGAGATTCCTGGAAGATCATCACATTGGCCACATCTATCAGTACTATTGCGGCCGCGACGTGATCCTCGACTATTATAAAATCTCCAACACCCGGGTCTTTGCGGACCAGGCTCGCCAGCTCCAGCAAGGCATCCTCGTCGTGTCGGTCCACGAAGTCATGGGACCCGATTGGAACTGGTTGCGTGAAAGCCACCACGCGCTGGCTTGCGTGGCCGATACTTTCCTTGTGTACGATCTCGCGCCAACCGCAACGACTCCGTAGGGTTATCAACCAGCCAACGCCATTGGTAGTTGCTGCTTGCAACATGGCGATTGGCCTGAGAAATTCAACAATCTGGTTCCAGTTGGAAATTACCTGGGTCACCACTTTCTTTCGGAAAGGAAACGATGAAGATCATTCGCTATCAGGATTCGGACGGGCGCATTTGCCACGGGGCCGACGGCCGGCGCATCAAGGGAGACATCCTAGGTCGGTTTGCCATCACGGCGGAGAAGGCCGACGTAAAGAAGTTGCTCGCGCCGATCGTGCCGGTGCAAATCCTGTGCATCGGGCTCAACTACCGCGGTCACGCGCAGGAGACCAACGCGAAACTGCCGGAGTATCCCGTCCTGTTCACGAAAGGGGTCGGCACCGTGCAGAATCCCGGCGACCCGATCCTGATCCCGACGCACCTCAAGAGCGAGGAGGTGGATTACGAGTGCGAGTTGGCGGTGGTCATCGGCAAATCCGGCAAGAACATTTCCCGGGAAAACGCGCTCGAGTACGTGCTCGGCTATGCTTGCGGTAACGACGTGAGCGCCCGCGATTGGCAGATCAAGCGCGGCGGCAGCCAGTGGTGCCGCGGCAAAACCTTCGACACCTTCTGCCCACTCGGTCCCTGCCTCGTCACCGCCGATGAGATTCCGAACCCGAACACCCTGGCGATCAAGACCGTCGTCAACGGCGAAGTCAGGCAGGAATCGAACACGCGAGACATGATTTTCGACGTGCCCACCTTGATCGAGTTTCTCAGCGGCAGCACCACGTTGTTGCCCGGTACCGTGATCATGACCGGTACGCCGCAAGGAGTCGGCATGGCGCGGAAACCGCCGTGTTGGTTGCGCGCGGGCGATAGCGTGACCATCGAAATCGAAAAGATCGGCGCGCTGACGAATCCCGTGCAGAACGAGGCGTGAGGGAACGCTATTCCGAGGTTGGGGCATCGCGCTTCGCATGTAACCCGTAGATCGTCAGCTTCTCGCGCATCGTCGGACGGGAAACGCCCAACCACTTGGCGGCTTTGACCTGATTACCCTGCGCGAGTTGGATGGCCTGCGCATACAATTCACGCTCGGCCGCTTCGGTTACGGCATCGGACACATTCTCAAATTCGCCGCGCACGGCGCGCGCGAGCAGGTCGGAGATATAACTGGCCAGCGTCTGGTCCACGGCGGGGCGGGGGAGCCTGGCTTGCGCGATGGCCGCGTGAACTTCATCGGGGCCGATGGTGAAACCCCGCGCCAGTAGCAGCGCCTTGCGGACGACGTTCTCCAGTTCCCGCGCATTGCCCGCCCATGGCTGCTGTTGGAGAAAATGAACGGCTTCCGCGGACATGGAGGCGTTGAAAGTACCGAGATCCTCGCCATGGCGATGCAGGAAATGGCGGACGAGCGCCGGAATGTCTTCGCGATGTTCCCGCAGCGGCGGCAGCGTGACCACCGCAACATTGAGACGATAGTAGAGATCCTCGCGAAACTGGTTATCGCGGATGGCGGCTTCCAGGTCGCGATGCGTCGCGGCCAGGATGCGGACGTCGACGGCGATCGTTTCCTTGCCGCCGAGACGTTGAATGGTTTTCTCCTGCAGCACGCGCAGCAACTTCCCCTGCGTGCTCATCGTCATGTCGCCGATTTCGTCGAGGAAGATCGTGCCGTTGTTGGCCTGCTCGAAACGGCCGATGCGCCGCGTCGTGGCGCCCGTAAACGAGCCTTGTTCGTGGCCGAACAATTCGCTTTCGAGCAGCGTCTCGGGGATGGCGACGCAATTGACCACGATGAACGGTTGCTGGGCGCGGTCGCTGTGCTGGTAGAGGGCGCGGGCCACCAGCTCTTTGCCGGTACCGGTTTCGCCGCGGATCAGGACGGTGACGGGCTTGGCGGCGAGGCGGCCGATTTCCTTGTACACGGATTGCATCGCGCGGCTGTTGCCGACGATGGCATCGCTGGGCGCCTCCGTTTCGCCGAACTCGACAGGCTCGGACAGGAGCCGACTGCTGGCCACGGCCTTGTCGATCATGTCGAGTAGTTCGGCGGGGTCGAACGGCTTCAACAAATAATCGTACGCGCCGAGCTTGGTCGCCTCGATGGCTGTCTCCGTGGTGTGGTGCGCGGTCATGAGGATGATGGGTTGTTGAGGTTTGATCGTGCGCAGCCGGTTGATAAGTTCCAGCCCGGCCTTGTCGCCGACAGAACTTGCGCCGGGCAGTTGCAGGTCGGTCACTACGACGTCGAACGCATCATCCCGCGCGCGGGCCAGTCCGTCATCGGTGTTGAATGCGGTCTCGACGGTATAGCCTTCCACCTGCAAGACGTGCTTGAGCGACCAGGCGAGCGAGGTGTCGTCTTCAACAATGAGGATTTTCGGGGCCGATTTCATGGTTGTTCCGGCGTTGCGGGTAACACTATGGCGAACGTTGTGCCGTGGCCCGCTTCCGTATGGAATTCCAATTTGCCATGATGATTATCCACGATCTGAGCAGCAATTGACAGGCCGAGACCAGTTCCACCCTTCTTTGTGCTGAAAAAAGGGTCAAAAAGACGTTTTTGCACGTCCGGGGGGATACCCGACCCGGTGTCGTCGACTTCAAGAATCACCACTTCCACGGTCCGCTCATGGAGCGGGCGCGTGTCGTGGCGGGCCCGCAAGGTAATCACACCATCGACCTCGATGCTGTCAGCGGCGTTTTGGATGAGGTTGATCAACACCTGCTTCATTTGCTGCGGGTCGGCGAGGAACTGCGCGCCATTCACGGGGTCGATCTTCAGTTCGATGTTCTGCCTCTCGCATTGCGGCGCAAAAAGGTCGCGGACCTCGTGCAGCAGCGTTTCGCCGGTGACGGGCACCAGGCGTGGTTCCGCGGGGCGGGCGAGTTGCAGAAAGTCGGTGACGATACGGTTCAGGCGGTCGATCTCGTTGCGGATGACCAGGGCGTCTTCGTGGGCGGGCGTGCCGGCCACAAGCGTTTTCTGGAGGGTGAACAATCGCGCGCGGATCGCGGTCAAGGGATTGCGGATTTCATGCGCGACACCGGCGGCGAGTTCGCCGAAGTGCGCCATCTTCAGGTTGCGCTCGATAATGGTGTCGCTCTCGGTCAGGCGGCGGCGCAACGGTGAGACCACGCGGCGGTAGGCGACCAGCATCACCCAAAAACCGAACGCCAGCAACAGGAGCAGGGCCGCCACCAGCACGTGTTGCAGCCAGGGGAACCACGACCTCGAGCCCGACAGGAATATCTGGATCGCCTGGCCCTGCGCGCGGGCCTGGCTGGCAAGCGTCACCAGCTTCCGTGATTGCAGGTGGACCTTATCCAGTCTGGCCGCGCCCTGGATCGAATTGTCCGTCGCCGGGTCCTTCGCGACACGGCGGGCTTCCGCAAGGTAGGCCTCGTACTCCGTGTCGATTTCGTCGAGCAGCGTGCCGATGTCGGTGGTGATCTGCACGGGCTGAAGCATCGTGATCTTCGCTTTCGGGGAGGACGCCTTCATTTCGGTCAGCCACTCCCTCAATTCTTGGCTCTTGTGCAGGAAACGCTCCCAATCGGCGCGATCGTGCCGTAGGGTGTAGCGCAGCAGGATGTCATTCAACTCGCCCACCGACGGTTCGAGATAATCCGCGATGCGGAAATACCCGTCGGGCATGGTGCGGAACGTCACGGGAATCTGGTCCACCTGTCGGGCAATGCGGAAAGCGCGAAGCGCAGCCCACCCGATGGCCAACACTATCAGGAATAGCGCCACCTCAAAGACCGTCAACCGCAGTTTGTTTCGCTCGCTCATCTCGCCCGACAGGAAAATACTCGCCAATTGGACAGTAGAGCCCCCGGGAACGCGTAAAACAACTCAAAAAATTGGCCGTATGTGGTGCAATTCATACCCCCTGCCATGTGCGGCAACGTTGGGTTCGCTTTCTGAAATCGAACCCAAATATGGCATCCGAACCCGCCAAAACCCCCCGATTTTGGGTTCGTTTTCCAAAACGAACCCACCGATTTTCCGCGCATGTTTCCTTCGCAACAAATGTATTCATAGTCACTTACACCAAAAATTCTTTCAAAAAACGGTGGGTTCGTTTCGCAGAAACGTATATGGGCCCCGAGCTGCGCACAGCAGCGTTGCCTGGCCTTCGTAGCGTCCTCGCGAAGTAGGCTCGCGCCGACTTGTCCGCCATAGCACGAAGTGCGACGGCGGAAGCCTTGGCGAAGGCGGACCCAGGCAGCGATACCACCAGGACCGTCGCAACCACTATGGTAGGGACGGCTGGCCCAGCCGTCCGTGCTTGCCCGCCCGGCGGTATTACACTTCTCTCCATAATTCACGTCCCCACCTTACCCCTCCCATCGCCCCATGTCCAGTAAAATTATTGATTAACGATATATATGCAGGGGGATGGTAGGGCCGCGTTGCCGCGAGGCCTGACAACGGCAGGATCCATTTCCCCGTGGACGGTGCGCGAGCTTGGGGATATGATGGAAGCATAAGCGCCCGCACTACAGGAGGACAATATGAGCCTGGAAGAATCCAACGGTGCCAAGTTTATCCGTACACACGAAGACATTTATGTCTCCGAGACTGCTATTTGCGACATCCATTTCTCTCATAGAGAGGAAAGGAAGCCCGGTATTGAGCCGAGCGGTGGCCTGAACCCAAAGCCCACTGGACGCAGAATCCTCGAAGCCGAAATCACCGTAATTTCAGGAGAAAAGCGATATGCGCACGATAAATTCGCTGAAGACCTTCTGAAGCTGGTACAGGCCCGTACCTATTCAAATTAGGACACCATCGGACGGTGGTGGCGCGTGACAAATGCCGCAGTGTGATTTATTGTTTCCCGCATAGCATGGATGCAACGCTTATTACAATTGAGCCGACGCCGCCCCGTCGTCTGCCGCCGTGGATTCGGCAGCGCGTGCCTGGCGGGGAACGCTACGCCTACCTGAAGAACGTCCTCCGCGAGTTCAAGCTGCACACCGTTTGCGAAGAGGCCAAGTGCCCGAACATGGGCGAGTGCTGGGAACACGGCGCGGCGACGTTCATGCTCATGGGCGACGTCTGCACCCGCCGCTGCAATTTCTGCGCGGTCGCCAAGGGGCGACCCGGCTTTCTCGATGCCGCCGAACCCGAGCACGTCGCCGAAGTCGTCGCCGCGATGAAGCTCGACTACTGCGTGCTCACCTCCGTGACCCGCGACGATCTGCCCGACCAGGGAGCCGACCACGTCGGTCGCACGATCGAGGCGATTCGTGCCCGGCTGCCCGACTGCAAACTCGAGATGTTGATCCCCGATTTCCGCGGCGAGCCCGCCTGCATCGCGCGCGTCGTGAAGACCCCGCTAACCGTGCTCGCGCACAACATGGAAACCGTCCCGCGCCTGTACAAGCAGGTACGCCCCGGCGCGGTGTACGAGCGTTCGCTGCGCGTCCTGGAGATGGCGAAGGAATTTCGCAGTGATATTCTTACGAAGTCGGGTCTGATGCTCGGCCTGGGCGAGACCCGCGAGGAACTGCTGGAAGTCTTCCACGACCTGCGCCAACACGGCTGCGACATCCTCACTCTCGGCCAGTACCTGCGCCCGACCGAAGACCAATTAACCGTCTCCCGCTACGTTACCCCCGAAGAATTCGCCCTCTTCAAGGAAGACGCCCTGCAACAAGGTTTCCGCCACGTCGAATCCGGCCCCCTCGTCCGCAGCTCCTACCACGCGTGGGAACACGTGAGATAGAGCGGGCGTCCCGTCCGCTCATTCCTGCCAAATATGGTAGATCAACCCGCCACGTCTTCCCTGCTAAGGACTCACGGCGTGATGGCAAACCGGTAGAACCCCTGCGGCTCAACGCCTCCGCCGAAGTTGGTTAAGGTCAGCAGAGCCCCGATGCTGTTGGTGACCGATACGCCGGGGACATTAACCCAGTTGGTGGGATTCATCGAACTGCTAAACTGCAATTGATACGTTTCGCCGGCTATCGAAACTACATTGAGAACGACATTGGTGTTTGCCACCTGGACACCGGTTATTTGATTAATCGGATACGGCGGAGCGCTGAGAGGAACAGAAAACCGAAACACAGTGCCGTACCCGTTCGCACCGCCTCCTCCGGTAGTCCCGTAGAAATTGCTATCGCTGCCCTGTACCAACCCAGCTTGCGGACCCAACCCATCGCCCGGTTGACTGCCAAAGGAGTAAAGATTCGTGTAACTGCCACTGGGACTGATCTGAAACACGATGCCGCACCCGCTGGTGCAATTGGTACTCTTCCCCCCTCCGGCGGTTGTCCCATAGAAGTTCCCATCGCTGGCCTGCACCAGCCCGTTTGGTTGCCTCCCATCCTTGGAGGTGACAAAGGAGTGCAGACTTGTAAAGTTGCCGTTCGGAGTGATCCGAAATACACTGCCGTTGTTACCGCTAACCCCGCCTTGACTGGCCGTTCCGTAGAAATTTCCGTCGCTACCTTGTACTAAGCTGGCAATTGGATTGGCCCCATCGTTTGGGTTGCCACCGAAGGAGTAAAGATTCGTAAAGCTACCGCTCGGACTGATCCGAAATATGCTGCCCTGGCTGTACGCCGCGCCGTGAGCAGTGGTTCCGTAAAAATTACCGTCGCTGCCCTGAGCCAGCGCGGCTTCTGGCTCATAAGAAAAAAAGGTGAGGGCATAAATATTCGAGTAGCTCCCATTAGGACCAATCCGAAACACAATGCCGGATTCGTCAGGCCCGCCAAAAATGGTTGTACCGTAAAAGTTACCGTCGCTCCCCTGAACCAGTCCGGCGAATGGTTTCTCCCCATCACTGGGAAGGCCGGCAAAGGAATGGAGATTAGTGTAGCTGCCGGTGGGGCTGATCCGAAACACGCTGCCTAGTCCGTGGGTCCCACCCCAGTAGGTCGTCCCATAGAAATTCCCATCCCTGCCCTGCACCAGCCCTCCAAATGGATTCGCCCCATCGGGAGAACCAACAAAGGAATAAAGGCTCGTACAACTGCCGCTGGGACTCATCCGAAACACCGTGCCGCACCCGCTGCTGCAATTGGTGCCCGTTCCGCCGTGACCGGTTGTCCCGTAGAAATTTCCGTCGCTCCCCTGTACCAGACCGGCGACAGGACCGGTCCCATCCGCGGGGTTGCTGCCAAAGGAGTAAAGAATCGTTACCGTCTGTGCCTTGGCCTTGAACACCAGACCAGACAAGATGCAAAGGATAAATACGATAATAAGGCGGAGTAATCTTGCCGCCGAGAGCCCGACCCCAATCCGTTTATCCACAGCCTACGTTCCTCTCCCAGTCATTCTCTGACTAGATCAGAACCCGAGAGACTCTCGCCGATCAACGGAGTGAGGCTAGCATTTAAGCCATGACAAGTCGAACCATTTCGGCGTCTTACTTCTTCGGATGCACGTCCACGTAGAAATCGATTTGCTGGCAGATGCGGTGGAGGACGTTGCAGTCGCGTTTTTCCAGCGGGGCGCAAACGGGATGGCAGTCCCTTGCTTCAAGCATATGAACAAGACAGCGCCTGGCAGCCTGGGTGATTCTGATTCGCGCACGGTCATAACGGCGCCGGGTCGCGCCATATTCCGCTAAAACGCCGCAATGGGAGTTTCGCGCTCTCCCGCCGCGCTCACCTCAAAATAATCGCGCACGGTGAACCGAAAGACCCACGCCAGCAGATTGGTCGGGAAGGATTGGACCCGGGTGTTGTAGTCCAGAACCACGTTGTTATACGTTTGACGGCTCGAGGCCAGCAGGTCCTCGGTTGCTGTCAGGTTGTGCTCCAACGCCAGGAAATTCTGGTTGGCCTTCAAATCGGGATAGGCCTCGACCACCGCGTACAACGTCTTCATCGAAGCGGTCAATGCGTTTTCGGCCGCCGCCCGATCAACCACGGTCGTGGCACCGGCGGCCATCGCCCGGGCTTGGGCGACCTCGTCAAGGGTGCCTCGTTCATGTTTGGTATAACCCTTCACGGCCTCGACGAAGTTGAGAATCAGATCGTGGCGGCGTTTCAATTGCACGTCAATCTGGGCCCACGCGTTCTGGGTCTTGTTGCGCAAGAGCACCAAAGTGTTGTAGGTCAAGATTACCCAGCGGATCCTTTTGCGGACTATGATCAGTAGAATCACGGCGCCGACCGCAGTCATCCACAACCAGGACGGAGCGTCCAACCCCTTGTCGAGCGCGGGCAAGTTCACCGCCGGAACGGAGGGATTCTGTGCGGCGCGCTGCGCGGCCGCGACTGCCTGTTGTTGCTCTTGGTGTTTCTGTTGCTCGCGCTGCACTCGCAGGGTTTCTTGCGCGTTGTAAAGGGCCAGATAACGCCCCTGCCACTCCGCCGAGAAATAGCGCTGCAGCAGTTCGGTGCGAACCGATTTGTCGAGTTCATAATGCGTTCGCAATCCGAACCATTTCGCGCGGGGGGAGTTCATGCCCAGGCGACGCGTTTCCTCCTCGTCGAATTTCGGTTGTTCTAGCCGCTGCATGGCGGTGAAATAGGTGGCCTGCATCTGGGCTTCGTCGGGCGTCAACTGGCCGCGATACACCCGCCCATCCGACATCACCGCGATGATATCCCGCAGTTGATACAACGTTCCCCATTGCCGCGCGGCGGTGTCAGAGCTGTCCGAACCTCGAGCGTCGCCGATCACCCGGGCGACTTCCGGCATCTCCTTGAGGTAGGTTGTATCAGCGGGCGGCTTCTGTGCCGCCTGGCGAATTTCCACCGGCACAGGCGGAGGGCCGGTTTTGGGCTGGCCCGCCGCATATTCCGTACGGGCCTCATTGATCCACTGGTCCCTTTTTTCCCGGGTGCCCTTGAGAACGAGCGTATTCACGCGTTCGTTGAAATCCCGCGCTGATGCCGCCAGCGAACCGCCTGCGGCGTACCTGGCCTGGATGCTGTCCAACTCCGCCTTAAACGGCGCGTCCTCCTTTTCTTCCTGCGAATAATTGAGCACCCCCTGCGCCCGGCGCATCTGGTTTCGATTCATCGCCAGGGAAAGTTCCGCGGCCCGTTGCGCGTCCTTGCCGACGGCACTTGTCGCGTCCGAAAGTCTTTCCTTAAGGTCACGCTCCTGAACCAACGAATTGGTGAATCGCTGGACCCGCTGGTTGAAGGCCGCCGCCCAATTGCCCCCATAGCCGACATACTTGCCCTGTAAGGCGGTGATCCTTGCGGTATCTGGCGCATCTTTCGCCGCGGCTTCCTGCGGTGAGATTGTGTTTTGCTCGAGTTGTCGTTGCCGAAATATGCGCTCGGTCTGCAACTGGGCCGCCGCCAGAGCGTCGGCTTCCATTTCTTTGGAGCGCTTGGCTGATAACGCATTGGCCTCGTCCCGCAAACGAGTTGCCTCGGCGTTCCACTTCTGCTGGATCGGAGGAAAAACGACAGCAAAGCGGTTGTCCAGCTGCTGCCACAGGGATTGCTGCTGCTCTTTTGGCAATCGAGCAACACTTTGTTTGTAGTCGCGATCGCGTTGCTGCAGGGCCCGGGATCGCTGTTGGTATTCCTCGGAGCTGATCTGTCCGGTTCGCTGCAGGTAGGTGATTTCCTGCTGTTCAATGCGGATCTGGACACCCTCTTCAACCGATTGCGCGTTGACTTGCAATACGCAAGTGAGCCCAACCGTAAGCAGGGCGACCGCGCCACAGATCCTCACTCTCGATAGAAACTGCCAGGCAATTGCTCTCATGACGCTCCAGCGGTTGCGGAACACGGCTTCTCCGTTGCGACCCACGAACATTAATGCGTGCACGTCTGGGGAATGTCAATCTCGTCGTGGCTCGACTGCGCCTCGCCCTTATCGTTGCTCGTCCACGTAGAAATCGATTTGCTGGCAGATGCGGTGGAGGACATTGCAGTCGCGTTTCTCCAACGGGGCGCGGGCGATGGCGCGGCGGAGGGAGCGTAGGAATGATTGAGGGTCGCCTTGATGCGGACGGAAACCGATTTTCGCCAGCGATGTCTGCAGATGCTTTAATAGCGATTCCACTTCATGCACCGTCGCGAGATTGTATTTCGGCTTGGGGATTTCGCCCATGCTCGCGAGGTAAATCTCGTAGGCGAACAGCATCACCGCTTGCGACAGGTTCAGCGACGGATGCTCGGTGGCTTGCGGCACGCTAACGACGTCATGACAGAGCCGTAACTCGGTGTCGGAAAGTCCCGCCTCTTCGCGGCCGAACACGATACCGACGCGATGTTTGTGGGTTAGCTCGACGATCTTCTTCACAGCTTCCCGCGCTTCGACAACCTGCGGAAATTGCGGACGGCGTTTGCGGTGCGTCGTGCCCACAAGCCAGTGCAACCCCTCCGTCGCTTCCTCCCACGTCGACACGGCGCGAGCTTTTTTCAGCAAATCGCCCGCACCATGGCCGAGCATGATCGTTTGCATGTGCGTGCGGAAATCCTTCGGGCCATTCAACACGACGAGGTCGGTCAATCCCATCGTCGTCATCGCGCGCGCCGCCGAGCCGATATTGCCCGGCACCGCCGGCTCGACAAGGATCACGGTCACATTGTCGAGATGCCGCGGCGCACCAAACGTCAGCGGCGGCTCCGGATTTTTTTCATTGGGCTTACGCATGCGAATCCAAAACAATTGTCACCGGGCCGTCGTTAATCAACTCGACGTCCATCATCGCGGCGAACTTGCCTTCGGCGACCTTCAACGCCGTATCCGCGCGCAATTTGACCATGAAGCTGTTGTAAAACTGCTCCGCTTCGGCGGCCGGCATCGCGTCAGTGAAACTCGGGCGCGTACCCTTGCGGGAGTCGCCGTACAGGGTGAACTGCGACACGATCAGCAGCCCGCCGCCAATATCTGTCACCGAGCGGTTCATGTTCTTGGCGTCGTCCGGGAAAATGCGCAGCGCGAGCAGTTTCTTGATCATCCAGTCCCCGTCCGCCGCGACATCATCCTTGCCGATGCCGAGCAGCACCAGTAGACCGCGCGCGATTTCGCCAACAGTCTGGTTATCGATCCGAACGGAGGCGCGGGAGACACGTTGCACGACGGCTTTCATCGCGGAGGTGAATACGCCAAGCACGGTGGGTTGTCCAGTCTTGAACGGACGTGCGCTTGTGTTAGGCTGACATCGTGAAGATTGAGTTTCTCTGCCCCCACTGCAAGCACGAGTTGGAGTTCGACGATTTGTCGCGAAAGGAATCGCCGTGTCCGTTGTGTAACGAGCTGATTCGGCTGCGAATTTCGGAACGGATGCGACGGAACAACATGGTGGATCGCTGCGCCATCTGTGACTGCAACACCGTGTACGTGCAGAAGGACTTCAACCGGACGCTGGGCGTCAGCATTTTCCTGCTGGGGGCGTTGTTGTTTCTACTTTGCGCGTGGAAGAACCGCCTCGTGGAAGGCACGCTGGTGTGGGCGGCGTTTGTCATGGCGGATGCGTTGCTCTTCAAGTTTCTGTCCGATGTGACGATCTGTTACAAATGCTACGCGCAGTACCGGCAGGTCACGCCGAATCCCGATAACCAGCCTTTTGAACTCGGCCTGGCGGAAAAGTATGACCCGCTCGACAAGCGTGTTTCTGCCGAGAATCCCGCGGCGGAATGGAAGGGACGCTGAGGTATGACGAGGCGTTTGCTGGTAACTTGCTTCCTCGCTTTGGTTGCGCTCACGCCATCGGTTCGGGCCGAGGAGGACCCACGCGACGCGGAGCGACAATTCCGTTTCCTCTTGTCGCGCGGCGACGAACTACAGGCGCAAGGCGAAACCCTTGCGCCCGCGGGTATCGAACGCTGGAAAGCGCAGGTGCGCCGACTTCAGGGCGACTACAAACATTTTCTCAACGATCACCCGCGCCACACCCGCGCGATGGTCGCCTACGGCAGCCTGTTGTACGACCAGCACATCGAAGACGAGGGGGTGCGTTGGTGGGAGAAGGCGATCGCGATCGATCCGAACGAAGCCTACGCGTACAACAGCCTCGCCAATGACTACGGCCACAACGGACACGCGGACAAAGCGCTGGTTTACTATCAAAAAGCCATCGACCTGGTGCCGACGGAGCCGATCTTTCGATTCAACTGGGCGACGACGTGCCAGATGTACCGCAACGAGTCAAAAGCTGTGTACGGGTGGAACAAGGACGAGATTTTCCAGCACGCACTGGAACAATTCCGGCAAGCGCGCGACCTGGTGCCGCAGGATTTCGGGATGGCCAGTACCTACGCCGACACATTCTACATGATGCCCAAGCCGGATTGGCAGGGAGCGTACGACGGCTGGCAGTTTTGTCTCAAGCAGCCGCTGGCTGATGAGCAGCGACAGCAGGTGTATGCGAACCTTGCCCGTACGTGCATTCGACTGGGGCGCATTGACGAGGCCAGGCAATGGCTCGCCAAGCTCACGGATAACGGGCAGACGTCCATGCGCCGCTTACTCGAGCGAAAGATTACGGAACAGAGCACAGCAACCGGCTCGGCACAAACGAATTCTCCAGCGATTGTCGCACCAGACGCAGTTGCAAAGTAATAGCGGTGGCCGGTTTGCCGGCGCACTGCTATCCATTGAGTCAAATCCCTATGGTTTCGCCACGCCAATGGCGCCGCACGCCACACGCGCGCCCGCGTTGCCTGTCGGCTGCGTCTTCAGGTCATCCGGACTCGCATGCACAATCACGCCGTGGCCGATGATGGAATCCGCGCGATCGAGGGAAATCGTGGCGTCCACGCGCTCATAGTGGGCTTTGCCGGAAGCGTCCGCTTCGAGATTGCCGAAGTCACCCGCGTGCCGCGCGGTCGCGTCGGGCCCGCCGTGTTGCATGTGATGAGGATTGAAATGACCGCCCGCGGAGGTCGCATCGGGCGCGCTGCAATCGCCGAACTCATGAATGTGAAACCCGTGCTGGCCGGGAGTCAGGCCCGCCACGTCGGCCACGATCTTCACCCCGCCATCGACTTTCGTGAACGTCACCGTACCGGACACACTGTTGCCCTTTGTCGGCGAGAGCACCGCTATCGCCTTGGTCACTGACTCCGCTTGCGCGGAGACGATTGCCACCGCCATCATTGACGCCACCACGAGAATGCCAGCCTTCATCACATTGCCTCCTGTAGTTTGTTAGGTAACTGTTTTCAACCTAGCACGCCGACCCCCGAGACTCAAATCATTCGCCGAACTTATAGTGCTTCCGCACGGCCTTGTGGACCTTCCACGTACACGACATACCCGCGGGGAAGGTGACCAAATCGCCCTTGCCGAAGCGCACCGGCTTTCCACCCGCTGGCGTTACCGTGACATCGCCTTCCAACAAGTAGCACGTTTCCTTCTCATCGTAGCGCCACGGAAACTCCGACACTTCCTTTTCCCAAATGGGCCAGGTGAACACACCCAACTGAGCGAGTCGGCTGGGATCAGGCCTCTGCTCCACGACAACGTCACTCATATCATCTCTTCCTTTCCGCTTCAGGCGTCGCACTCTCACTCAAAGAATGCAATAGCGCTTTGATTTCTGCCAGCTTTCCTTCGGGTTTGGTTTCCGTGAAGCGGGGGAATTTGCCCCCTACCTGAAGGAGTGTGGCGCGTTGCGTAAGCATGATTTTGTCTTCGCGCGTTTCGACGGTTTCGACGTGTGCGTCGCTGGCTTGGATTCGCACCTCGGCACATTGCAACAGGAGTTCCAGTTGGCGCGGGATTTTGCCGAAGCGATCGCGGAACTCGCGGCGCAGGGATTTCACCGTCGCCAGGTCCGCGGCTTGCGCGATTTTGCGGTAGGACTGGATGCGCAGGCGCGAGTCCACCATGTAGTTTGACGGAATACGCGCGAGCCCTTCACCGGATTCGTCGTTGAGGAAATCGAGCTTGAGCGTTACCAGCGTGCGACGCTTTGGCTTCTCGCCCTTGAGGCGCGCGATACTTTCCTTGAGCAACTGACAGTAGAGGTCGAAGCCGATGGCGGTGATGTGGCCGCTTTGCTCGGAGCCGAGGATGTTGCCCGCGCCGCGAATCTCCAGGTCGCGCATGGCGATTTTGAATCCGCTGCCGAGGGACGAATATTGCTTGATGGCGCCGATCCGCTTGCGCGCGCTCTGGACGAGGTTCATGTGGCGTGGCAGGAGAATGTAGGCGTATGCCTGGTGTTTGTAGCGGCCGACGCGACCGCGAAGTTGATACAGGTCGCTCAACCCAAAACGATCAGCGCGGTCGATAATAATGGTGTTGGCGTTCGGGATGTCGAGGCCGCTCTCAATGATGGTGGTGCAAACGAGCACGTCAATCTGGCCTTTGACGAAGCGATGCATCACTTCCTCGAGTTCATGTTCGTCCATCTGGCCGTGGCCGACATCAATGCGGACTTTCGATTCCAGCAGCAGGTCGCGCAAACGTTCGGCGACAGCGTCGATGCTCTGGACGCGATTGTGGAGGAAGTAAACCTGGCCGCCGCGGTTGAGTTCGCGCTGGATGGCCTGCTTGATGAGCCGTTCGTCGTACGGCGCGACGATGGTTTCCACGGGCAAGCGGTCCTGCGGCGGCGTTTGGATGGTGCTCATGTCACGCGCGCCGGTCAACGAGAGATAGAGCGTGCGCGGGATCGGCGTGGCGCTGAGCGTCAGGACGTCGATCAGCTTGCGCAACTGCTTGAAGCGTTCCTTGTGCAGCACACCGAAGCGTTGCTCCTCATCAATGACGACAAGCCCGAGGTTTTTAAACAACACATCGCCGCTCAACAAACGGTGCGTGCCAATGACGATGTCCACGCCGCCTTCGCGCAGGAGTTTGGCGACTTTCTTCTGTTCGCGCGGCGTGCGGAAGCGCGAGAGCATTTCGATGGTGATCGGGTAACCCGACATGCGTTCGCGAAACGTGTTCCAATGTTGCTCAGCGAGAATCGTGGTCGGGCAGAGGATCGCGACTTGAAAACCGCCCATCACCGCCTTGAATGCCGCGCGAATGGCGACCTCTGTCTTCCCATAGCCGACGTCGCCGCAAATGAGACGGTCCATCGGCTTGGACGATTCCATGTCGCCCTTCACCTCGCTGATGGCGGTGAGTTGGTCGGGCGTTTCGTCATAGATGAACGCGGCCTCGAACTCGGTTTGCCAGGCGGTGTCAGGTGCGAAGGCGTGGCCCTCAAGGGTATGACGCGCGGCCTGGATTTCGAGCAGGTCGGCTGCGAGGTCCATGATGGCACGCTCGGCGGTGAACTTTTGCTTTTGCCAGAGTGCGCTGCCGAGTTGGTGCAACGGCGGCTGGCGTTTGCCCGCGCCCAGGTATTTCGAGACGAGATGCGCCTGGTCGATGGGGACGTAGAGCCGCGCTTCCTCCGCATACTCGATGGCGAGCACTTCCTGTTTCGTGCCGTTGAAGTCGAGCGATTTCAGGCCAAGGTACTTTCCGATGCCGTGTTGCACGTGGACGACGAAGTCGCCTTCCTGCAGCTCCGTCCAGTCCGTTGCCTGCGCCAGTTGATGGAACTTGCGACGGGGACGAACCAGTTTGTAGCGGCCGAAGATTTCGGAGTCGGTCACGACGGCGAGTTTGGCGTCCGTCCAGAGAAAGCCGCGGGACAGCGTGGCGATCGACGCCTCCAGTTTCGAACGCGCGGTGTTGGAAGCTTCCGTGTATTCGCGCCAGAGTTCTTCGAAGCGTTGTTTCTCGCCGTCGTTGCTGCAAAAGACCTGCAGCGAATAGCCCTCAGCGATCCAGCGCTGCATCTGTTCGAAAAAGGAGCGGCGCATCTGCTCGGCGATTTCCGGTTCGGGCGACCGCGTGTCGAGGGGACGAAACGCATCGAGCGAGGCGAGGTGCAGATTGATGTACGCCGCCGGCGGATCGATGGCGAGCGCTTCGGTGAGTTGCACGATGGTCAGCCCCGACTCCAGCGTGTGACGCCATTCCGCGAAAAACTTGTCGCCTTTGGGGATCTGGCGCGCGTAATTCTCGGCGGCAACGGCGAGTTTGTCCGGCTCGTCGAGCACGAGCAGCGTGTTGCGCGGCAGCAGATCGACGAGCGGCGCGGTATGATCGGTCGCTTGTTTCAGCAGGCCGAGTTCACCGGCGGGCGTGACAACGAGATGATCGCGTTTCTCACGCGACTGCTGGGTGATGGGGTCGAAGGTGCGGATGGATTCGATCTCGTTGCCGGAGAATTCGACGCGGACGGGTTCGCCGCGGTCGAGCGGGAAGAAATCGACAATGCCGCCGCGCATGGCCATGTCACCGGGGTCGTTGACCTGGTATTCGGCGTGGTAGCCGAGTTTCGCCAGCGTGTCGAGGAAGTCCTGAAGTTCAATTTCCTGACCGAGGCGGACTTCCATACGCAGCGACATGAAATAGTCGGGAGCGAACGTCCGTTGCATCAAGGCTTGCACGGAGGCAACGGTGATGGGGGCATTCAGGTTGGTGAGCGCCTTGAGCCGGTCCGCGATCGTGTCCGCATGGGGGAGAACGTCCTCGTGCGGGAGTGTTTCCCACGCGGGATAGAATTGGACGCCCGGCAGGAGCGTCTGTAGATCGTTGAAGAAACCTTCCTGCGACTTGAGCCCATCCGTCACGACGAGGACCGGACGATCGGCAATTTGCGAGAGCAGGGAGGCGACAAACGGTTTTCCAGCGTCGGCCAGGGAATTTAGAGACAAAAAATCCCCCGCATTGAGTCTCCGTGCGATGTTTTTGAGTATCCTTTCCTGTGAACCAATGGTATACTCAAACAACGGAGCAAGACTATGACTAAAGTCCGTCGCCATACAGCCATCTACGCTAGAACCTCCAAGGATGAAGAGCAAGCCAATGCGGAACGGTTCGGCGAGAAGATTTCGATCCGCCAACAGGTCGAGGACGCAAAGGAACTGATCGCGCGGGCGCGCGCCAACCCGAAAGATCGCGACAACTTCCCCGGCGACGTGGTCGTCTATTTCGACCCCGGCGTCAGCGGCAAGTTACCGCCGCAGCAGTGGGCGACAGGCCGGCAGAAGTACCGGAAGGACTTCAACCGACTGATAGCGGATGTCATGGCCGGCAAGGTCGGGGCACTGGTCGTGCGTGACCAGAAGCGTCTGGCCCGGAAGGGGCGTTGGGCTGACCAACTGTGGGACTTACTCAAGGAGCACGATGTCCAACTCTACGGAACGGCGCAGTCCTTCCCGCGGTCGGAGGATGGCTCGGCGAAGTTCACCTATATGGTCTTGGCTGCGGCTCACGAGTACGAAGTCAGTTCGACGCAGGCAGTGACGAAGCGCGCCCTCGCGACGTTGAAGAAGCACGACCGGAAGTATGGCCCGGCGAAGGACCTCGGCTACCGCGACAGCGAGGTGAAGGGCAAGGTGGTGAAGGACGAGCGCGAGACGAAAATCATCCGCGAGGCGTTTGACCGCGCCACAACCGGCGCAAGCTGCAACGCGATCGCCGCCTGGTTCGATGCCCAAGAATGGCCGGGCCGCCGGCGCAAACAACGGTTCAGCGGCTCCCATATCAAGAGGATTCTCACGAATCCGCACTACATCGGACAGCGACGAGTCGACGGACGGATCGAGCCTACTTCGGTCTACGAGGCCATCGTCGATCCGTCGACGTTCTGGAAGGTTCAGGAACTCCTGCGCGCGCGCCAGGGACAGAGGCGCAAGTCAGGCCCGGGATCGCCTCGGCTGCTATCGGGCTTGGTCTACTGCGCCTGCGGCGAGCGCCTTCACTGGACGCGCAAGGGCGGGAAAGGCGAAGCCTTCACACGCTGCCAGAAGATGCACGTTGGCTGCCCGGCCCGGCTGACTGAATCGATCTGGCAAGAATGGGTCGAGTGCTTCCTCGTGCCGCAGTTCACCGAAGTGCCGCCGAAGCCGGACGACAAGCGAGCCGCACTGCAAATCCAACTTGATACGATCAACGAGAACCTCGCCGCGCTTCGAAAGGCCATCGCCACGGCAAGCAAGTCGGTCACCGACGAGTTCCAGAAGACTATCGAGGAGGCGGTCGCGGAACGCACGAAGGTCGAGGCGAGGATCGCGGCGCTTCCGCCGGCCGGGGCCGCGCCGTTCGTCGCTTGGGAGGATATGTCGACCGACGAAAAACGGCTGACACTGCGGCGGTCGGTCGAGCGAATCGTCCTTCACCCGGACATCGTCAAAGTGACGTACGCGCCCCACTGGAACCGCCAGCCGTGCAAATTCCCGGTGATGCGGCGCCGGCCTGCCGGCGCGAACACGAAGCCGAAGAACTGCCTGACCCCTTTGAGTTTCAGCCGGCGCGAAGCCGGGTCGGTATTTGTGCGCGACCTCTCTACGGTCAACTGGTCGGAATGGGTCCTGAAGCCGGAGCCGTTCGCGGAGTTATTCCATTACGCGAACCCGAAGCACGCGACCAACGCGACGACTGTGGGCAGGCGCCACAAGTCGTTCAATTACCAGACGCGGGACGGGAAGACGTTCACGGCCGACGGCCGGTCTATCGACCTCGTTGCCACGGCACAGGCCCGCTGCGGCCGCCGTTTGAGTCTTGCCGAATGCAAGCGGGTTGCGGTTTGACCCGTCAGGCAAACTCATTGGAGCGACACGCGCAGCCTACCGTTGTAGCGGTGATGGATTGGGACAGCGACCTTCTCTAGTCGAGGAAATCTCAGGGGCCATTTAACCAAGCCATAATCTTCTTCGCATCGCGGCCAAACAGTGCGCGGACTTGGCCAGACATAAACTCGCGCAGGTCCGGATCGGTGGTCCGGAAGCGGGTTTTGAAGTGTTTGAGGGCGACGGTGGGTAGTTGAACAATTTGGTGGGCAGCAGCTAGATGCTGCCCAGTTTCAGCTTTGAACTTTGAAGGAACGGTGAATTCGGCGATGGGGACACCGAGCCGGGTAGCGACTTCCACTGCTTTAGTCAGCGTTGGTTCATTATCGCCAGATAGCCATCTGCTGATATTCGCCTGACTTTCGTCCAGGACGAGGGCGGCCTCCGTCTGCGTCAGCCCCCTCTCTTTCAACAACGCTGTAAGACGAATCGAAAATATCCCGTGAGGTCAAAATACTCATCTGACTTTTGTGGTCGAGTTTGTGATCAGCCATACCAAAGCGACCGGCACAGTTGATGACTGGCGTAAAACGCCGTTTCGATTCAGCGGAAGGTCGTCAAGTAACCCAACAGCGGCCTGACCAGACGCGAGGCGCCGTGATCGCGATGTAACGGACGAACCACGACGCCGTTCGTTCGCTTCGTCAGGCGGCTTGACGGTGGTAGAAGTTTAGCAGCCCACCCAAACGCTCCGCCTTCACGATCGTCCCTTCCCGTGCCTCCATGCGTAGGTCGGGAAACGGAATGGCATTGTCGATTCCCTGATGATTGCGTTCGGCGTGGTAATGCGCCAGGTACTCCCGGATCACATGCTGCAAGGCGCTTTCGCCGAAAAGAACGAACTGCTCCACGCATTCCGTCTTGATGGTCTTCACGAACCGTTCCGCAAACGCATTCAGGTTCGGGGAATGTGGCGGAAGTTTCACGACCGCTGTCCCGGCAGCGTTCAGGATTTGGTCGAAGGACTGGGTGTATTTGGAGTCGCGATCGTGAATCAGATAGCCGGCTCCGCCAAGTTCTCCCTCCCAGCCAGTCACATTCCGTGCAGTCTGCTTCATCCACGGTTCGTTCGAATTCTGGCTCATTCCCCCGAGAACGATCCGACGGGTTCGCACGGGGATGAAGAACAGCACGTAATAGGTCGTCAGTCCACAGCTCGTCCAAATCTCTGTCGTGAAGAAATCCGTCGCCCACAGCACTTCCCGGTGCCGCCGAATGA